>CAJTCV010000004.1 GCA_910574805.1 Lachnospiraceae bacterium
TGGTGACGCCAGTTGCCATGGAGTCATTGTTGGGATACCACCCTTGCAGTATTGGGTTTCTAACATGTGCCCGTGACCCGGGCAGTGGACAATGCCAGGCGGGGAGTTTGACTGGGGCGGTCGCCTCCGAAAGGGTATCGGAGGCGCCCAAAGGTTCCCTCAGGATGGTTGGAAACCATCCGCAGAGTGCAAAGGCAGAAGGGAGCTTGACTGTGACACCGACGGGTGGAGCAGGTACGAAAGTAGGGCTTAGTGATCCGGTGGTATTAAGTGGGAATGCCATCGCTCAACGGATAAAAGCTACCCTGGGGATAACAGGCTTATCACTCCCAAGAGTTCACATCGACGGAGTGGTTTGGCACCTCGATGTCGGCTCATCGCATCCTGGGGCTGTAGCAGGTCCCAAGGGTTGGGCTGTTCGCCCATTAAAGCGGTACGCGAGCTGGGTTCAGAACGTCGTGAGACAGTTCGGTCCCTATCCGGCGTGGGCGNAGGATATTTGAGAGGAGCTGTCCTCAGTACGAGAGGACCGGGATGGACTGACCTCTGGTGTACCGGTTGTGATACCAATCGCATGGCCGGGTAGCCAAGTCGGGAAGGGATAAACGCTGAAGGCATCTAAGCGTGAAGCCCCCCTCAAGATGAGATATCCCATTCTTTTAGGAAGTAAGACCCCTTGAAGACGACGAGGTAGATAGGGCAGAGGTGGAAGTGCAGTAATGTATGGAGCTGACTGTCACTAATCGGTCGAGGGCTTATCCAGAAGGTTTGGAAGGTGAGGATGGAAAGTAGAGAAGTGAGAAAGTGAGTATCTTTTTGAACTGTATGTGATTTTGAAGGTATATGCCTTTGATAATCCTCGATAGCTCAATGGTAGAGCACTCGGCTGTTAACCGAGTTGTTGTAGGTTCGAGCCCTACTCGGGGAGTTTTTGTAAATTTATATGATTGTCTGATGCAGACAGAAGTTCCCGTTTTTGCAGCCTTGCCTTTCTGTAGAAGAAAAGCAGGGTTTTTGTCGCTATTATGCAAAAATACAGATACAGGAAGATCAGAGGTGGTATGAGTATGGAAGGCAGTAACAAACCAAAAATTTTAATCGCAGATGACTCAGAGATGAACCGTGCTATTTTGCAGGATATGCTGGAAAATGAGTACGAGATCCTGGAAGCGGAAAACGGAAAAGAAGCAGTGGCAAAGCTTCAGCAGATGGGGTCGGAGATCGCGTTGCTTCTGCTTGATATCGTAATGCCGGAGATGGATGGCTTTGAAGTATTGACCATGATGAACAAGTATCATTGGATCGATGACGTTCCTGTCATCATCATTTCTTCTGAAAGTTCCTCCACATATCTGGAACGTGCGTATGAGGCGGGCGTCACGGATTATATCAGTCGTCCTTTTGATGATCTGATCGTGCATCGAAGGGTCATCAACACCATACTGCTCTACGCAAAGCAGAAGCGTCTCATGGGGCTGGTAGCGGATCAGATCCTGGAGAAGGAGAAGCAGAGCAGCCTGATGATCGACATACTGAGCCATATTGTGGAATTTCGGAATGGTGAAAGCGGACTGCATACCCGCAATATTCATACAATTACAGAGCTCCTGCTCCGGCGTCTGGGACAGATGTCGGATAAATACCAGTTTTCCCATGAAGAGATTTCTGTGATCAGCACGGCTTCTGCGCTGCACGACATCGGGAAGATTGCGATTCCGTCGGAGATCCTGAATAAACCGGGGAAGCTGACGGATGAGGAATATGCCATTATGAAGACGCATTCAGCAGTGGGAGATGCCATGCTGGAGCAGATTCCCTTTTATCAGGATGAAGCACTGGTGAAGGCGGCACGGGAGATCTGCCGCTGGCATCATGAGCGGTATGACGGCAGAGGCTATCCGGACGGGCTGAGGGGAGAGCAGATCCCCATATCGGCGCAGATTGTGGCGCTGGCGGATGTGTATGACGCGCTGACCAGTGAACGGGCGTATAAGAAGGCATTTTCCCATGAAAAAGCCATGGAGATGATTCTGAACGGGGAATGCGGTGCTTTCAGCGAGGAACTGCTGGGCTGTTTCCGGGATGTGGCTGATGAGATGAGAATGGAACTGAAATCCAGAGCGGACCGGAAGGGGATCGACCAGATCGAGGTACGGAACATTACAGATGAGATCCTGCAGCATAAAGACCTGACGACTTCAGAGAGAACCTTCCGTCTTCTGGAGCATGAACGTGCGAAATATGCCTTTTTCGCCTCCATGTCCAACGAGATTCAGTTTGAATATTCTGTGGATCCTCCCATGGTTACCGTTTCCGAATGGGGGGCGCAGCAGCTGGGGATCAAGGAAATCATCATGGACCCGCTCCATGACGAAGAGCTCCTGCGGATCATCGGAGAAGAAGGGCAGGGAGAACTGTCAAAGAAGCTTCATGCCACCACTCCGGAGAATCCGGTGATCGAACATACGTGCAAACTGCATCTGGGAGATGAGGTCCGCTGGTATCGTGTCATATGCCGCGCTACCTGGTCTTCGGATGAACCGGCGGAATATATGGGCACCATCGGAAAAGCGGTGGATGTGCACACGGAGCATACAAGGATGAGCGATCTGGAACGCAGGGCGTCCCATGACGGGCTTACAGGGCTTTTAAACCGGTCCAAGGCAGAAAAGATGATCCGGGAGCGTCTTACCGAGCGTCCGGGGGGGAATTATGCACTGTTTATTATCGATCTTGATTATTTTAAGACGGCAAATGATCAGTACGGACATATTTTCGGCGATCGTGTACTGCAGCATCTGGCGGAGAAGCTGCAGCAGAGCGTCCGGAGCGGCGATATTGTGGCAAGGGTCGGCGGGGATGAGTTCCTGATCTTCCTAGAATACAAGGATGGATTTGAGATGGCGGTGGACCGTATCTTCCATACGCTCCGGGGAGAGTATGAGGGATTCAGGATGTCCGTCAGTATGGGTATTGCCCGGACCAATGGAGATCTGGGAGATTATGAGACGTTGTTCCACTGCGCGGATCAGGCGCTGTATGCGGCAAAACGCGGAGGGCGCGGACAGTATAAGTTCTATGAAGACTCTATGAACGATACCCTTTCCGCAATCTCTCCCATCGATTGTGATCAAAAAGCGACGAGTGAATAAGAGCGGATCCGGGGCGGTTCTGCAGAGTGCAGGGCCGCTGTCCGGACAGCTTCAAAAATATGATAAAAAAGTTGAAAAAAGTGAAAATTTCTCTTGCCAAATATAAAAAAGTGTGATATTATGGTCAATGTTGAGACCGCCGGTCGCAGTTGGCGGTCATAATCAGTAAAAGAGACGGCTCCATGGTCAAGCGGTTAAGACACCGCCCTTTCACGGCGGTAACAGGGGTTCAAATCCCCTTGGAGTCATTTGCTACAGGAAGCAGCATACGCCGATGTGGCTCAATTGGCAGAGCAGCTGATTTGTAATCAGCAGGTTATCGGTTCGAGTCCGATCATCGGCTTCCTGGACCCATAGCTCAGTTGGTTAGAGCTTCCGGCTCATAACCGGATGGTCCCGGGTTCGAGTCCCTGTGGGTCCACTTTAAAACAGCATAGATTCTGGCCCGGTGGCTCAGCTGGTTAGAGCGCCGCCCTGTCACGGCGGAGGTCGTGGGTTCGAACCCCATCCGGGTCGTTGAGGCGTAAGCCTTTGGATAAATAATTACATATGGGATCTTAGCTCAGCTGGGAGAGCATCTGCCTTACAAGCAGAGGGTCATAGGTTCGAGCCCTATAGGTCCCATTACAGCGCTGTCTGTATCGTGCCGGCGTGGCGGAACTGGCAGACGCACAGGACTTAAAATCCTGCGGGACTAATCTCCCGTACCGGTTCGATTCCGGTCGCCGGCATTTGTGTTTTATAAAAAATATGTGCGCGTAGCTCAGCTGGATAGAGCGTCTGACTACGGATCAGAAGGTCGGGAGTTCGAATCTTCTCGCGCACGCTTGAGACCATCTGTAGAATGCAGATGGTTTTATTTTGGTTATGCAGCGTTACACACAGCCGGGCGGAAGGATGTGAAGGGGCCCGGGAGCCGGATGTTTTTTTGAGCGTATCAGAGACGGGCCGGCTTTCTATCACGATCCTGGATCAGGAGGCAGAATGGACAGACAGATATTTTTGGAGAATCTTAGAAGAGCATTGTATGGGAAGATCGATGAGAGTGATCTGGCCGGACACATGAGATATTATGATGAATATATTTCTCAGGAAATACAGCAGGGGAAGAGCGAGCAGGAGGTTCTGAATGATCTGGGGGATCCCAGACTGATCGCGCGGACGATCATAGAGACATCCGGTGCGAAGACTGCCTGCAGGGAGTACACCGTGTCTGAGGAAGGAGAGGCGGATTCGCAGCCGGAATACCGGATCCGCCATCTGAACGGATGGCAGGCAAAGGCTGCGATGGCGGCTGTCCTGGCTGTGGTTTTTCTTTTGCTGGTGCTGCTTTTTCATATTCTGGCGGCGCTTCTGCCTGCGTTGATCGTAATCAGCGTGATCGTGTGGGTGATCAGGCGGATCCGGGATCAGGCTCCATGAATTTGTGATTTTAAGAAAATGCAGGTATAATTTTGGCCTGCAGGTCTCATACTACTCCTGTAAATATTTATTACAGGAGGTCATAGATCATGAGTTCTAACAACACAAACAATTCTACCAACATGACAAATGCAAACAATGCAAACAATGCGAAGAACAGCAGCTCCAAGAGCAGCAAGAGTTCCACTTCCAAGAGCTCTTCTTCCAAGAACGAAAGCTCTGACAACAGCAACTACTAAGAATGAATATACGGAGACGGGGCGTGAGATTTTCTGCGCCCCGTTTTCGTGTGCCCGGCTCTTCCCATGATGCATATACTAACTAATAAGAGAAAAAAGGAAAAGATCATGTCAGATATTGAAACAATCTCTGCAAAAGAAATCGATCGTTATATTTTTGACAAAACATATCTGCTGGTGGATGTGAGGATGCCGGCAGAGTATCGGAAGATGCATATCAAAGGCGCGGTCTGTATTCCCCATGAGTATCTTCTGCAGCGGGTCAGAGGACTGGGCGGCGTGATCCCGATCCTGTACTGCGACCGGGGCGGCCTGAGCATGCAGGCGGCGCGGGAACTGCAGGAACAGGGATACCGGGCCATATCCGTGGTGGGCGGGATTCAGGCCTATCGCGGAAGATATCTGGAAAGGGATTCCAGATAGAGGATGTGGCAGGAAATGATTGACATTATCATGCGGTGCGGATAAGATATATTTATTAAATTGCAAACAGATCAATATAAAATACCGGAGAGGGCAGCAGATGAGCAGAACAGAGCTGATCGCTCCATGTCATTTTGGACTGGAAGCGGTCTTGAAGAAAGAGATCACGGATCTGGGCTATGAGATCATTCAGGTGGAGGATGGAAGGATCACCTTTGGAGGAGAGGAAGACGCAGTCAGCAGGGCCAATGTGTTTCTGCGGACGGCGGAACGGGTTCTTCTGAAGGTGGGAAAGATCAGGGCAGTTACCTTTGAAGAGCTTTTTGATAAAGTAAAGGATCTTCCATGGGAAGCGTATATTCCTTCCGATGGCAGATTCTGGGTCGCAAAGGCTTCTTCCGTGAAAAGCAGGCTGTTCAGCCCGTCTGATATCCAGTCGATCGTCAAAAAGGCGATTGTAGAGCGGCTGAAGACCGTATATCATGTGGAATGGTTTCCCGAGACAGGGGCTGAGTATCCGATTCGCGTCTCCTTTATGAAGGATGAGGCGACGATCTGCCTGGATACCACAGGCCTGTCTCTACATAAGAGAGGCTATCGGACGATGGTCAGCAAGGCGCCCATTAAGGAGACGCTGGCGGCTGCCCTGATCCTGCTCACCCCATGGAAAAAGGACCGCATTCTGGTGGATCCTTTCTGCGGAAGCGGAACATTTCCCATAGAGGCGGCCATGATCGCTGCGGATATGGCGCCGGGTATGAATCGTTCTTTTACAGCAGAAAACTGGACAAACATTCTGGGCAGGAAATACTGGTATCAGGCGGTGGATGAGGCCAACGACCGGATGGATCCAAAGGTGGAGACGGACATTCAGGGATATGACATGGATGCGGAGATCATAAAGGCGGCGAGGCAGAATGCAGCCGCGGCGGGGGTGGATCATCTGATTCATTTTCAGCCCCGGCCGGTCAGTGCGCTGAGCCATCCGAAAAAATACGGCTTTCTCATCAGCAATCCGCCGTATGGAGAGCGCCTGGAGGAAAAGGAACATCTGCCGGAGCTCTACAGAGAGATCGGGGCGCGTTTTCAGAGCCTGGACAGCTGGTCCATGTATCTGATCACCGGTTACGAGGACGCGGAGAAATATATAGGAAGAAAGGCGGATAAGAACCGGAAGATCTACAACGGAATGCTGAAGACCTATTACTATCAGTTTCTGGGGCCGAAGCCGCCCAGGAGAAGGCAGGGAATGCCCGGACAGGACCATCAGGGAGACGGAAGGAGACAGGGAGGATCATGAAAAAGCTCATATTTGCCACAGGAAATGAAGGGAAGATGAAAGAGGTGCGGATGATCCTCGCGGATCTGGATGTGGAGGTGCTCTCTCTGAAGGAAGCGGGAATCGAGGCTGAGGCGGAAGAAAACGGGGCCACCTTTGAGGAGAATGCGAAGATCAAAGCGGCGGAGATCATGAAGCGCTCGGGAGAGATTGTACTGGCAGATGACTCGGGGCTGGAGGTGGATGCTCTGAATAAAGAACCGGGGATCTATTCGGCCAGATATATGGGATATGATACGTCCTATCATATAAAGAACCAGAATCTGATCCGGCGTCTGGAAGGAAAGACCGGGAAGGAGCGGAGCGCCCGGTTTGTCTGTGCCATCGCCGCGGCATTTCCGGACGGAAGGGTGCTGACCACCAGAGGAACCATGGAAGGTGAGATCGGCTATGAAGAGCGGGGGGAAAATGGATTTGGCTATGATCCGATCTTTTATCTTCCGGAATACGGGTGTTATTCCGGTGAACTTCCACTGGAGGTGAAAAACAGCCTCAGCCACAGAGGGAAGGCCCTTCGTTTGATGAAAGAAGAATTGAGAAAGCTGAAAGAGGAACTGTGATGAAGATACTGATCGTCAGTGATACCCATGGCAGAGAGGAAAATCTGAAAAAGGCGCTGGATAAGAGCGGGCATATTGACCGGCTGATTCATCTGGGAGATGTGGAAGGCGCGGAGGAATATATCCGCACGCTGACGGATGCGCCGGTGAGCATGGTGGCGGGGAATAATGACTGGTACAGCGACCTTCCGGGAGAAGAGATTCTGACCATCGGCCGTTACCGGGCGCTTCTTACCCATGGACATCATTATTATGTGGGAGCGGGGCATGAGGGACTTATGGAACAGGCCACTTTGAAAAAGGTGGATATTGTCATGTACGGGCATACTCATTATCCCTGTCTGGTACATACGGAGGGGCTTACGATCCTCAATCCGGGCAGTCTGGCGCTTCCAAGGCAGGACGGGCATAAGCCCAGCTATATCCTGATGGAACTGGACCGGGAGGGTGAGGCTCATTATCACATCTGTTATCTTGGCATGAAGCAGGAGCGGCGGTTCCTGTTCGGCAACTGGTAGGAGAGGGAGGCATTTTATGGAATATCTGGTCATTGGAGCCGGAGGGACCGGAGGCTGTATCGGAGCATATATGACAGAAGCGGGGAAGGATGTGACGCTGATCGCAAGAGGCGCGCATCTGAAAGCCATGCAGGAGAACGGCCTTCGTATGGAGACGACGAAAAAGGGAAATTACACGGTATATCCCGTGAAAGCATCGGATATGGAACATTATGACGGGCATCCGGATATCATCTTTGTCTGCGTCAAAGGTTATTCTCTGGAAGAGACGGTGCCCTTTATCCGCAGAGTTGCGAAGCCGGAGACGGTGGTCATACCGATATTGAATATCTACGGCACCGGCGGCAGACTTCAGGAGCAGATGCCGGAACTTCTGGTGACAGACGGATGTATCTATATCGCAGGAGAGATCAAAGAGCCGGGGTGTCTGTGGCAGAACGGAGATATTTTCCGGGTAGTGTTCGGCGTCCGGGAACCTTCGGAGTATCGGGAAGTTCTGGCGGAAGTGAAAAAGGATCTGGAGGACAGCGGCATCACAGCAGTGCTGTCTGAGCATATCCGACGGGATGCCCTGCAGAAATTTTCCTATGTGTCTCCGGCGGCGGCCTGTGGACAGTATTATGACGCCATGGCGGGGGATATGCAGAAGCAGGGAGAGATCCGTGATACGTTCGCAGCGCTGATCCATGAGATTGATGTGCTGGCGAACGCCATGGGGATCTGTTTTGAGGCGGATATCGTACAGACGAACCTGGACATTCTGGACAGCCTGACGCCGGAGGCATCTACATCCATGCAGCGGGATGTGAAGAAAGGAAAGGCGTCGGAGATGGACGGGCTGATCTTTGAGGTGGTGCGCATGGGGCGGCAGTATGGAGTGGAGCTGCCGGTCTATGAGAAGATCGCGCGGAAGCTTCAGGAGGAAACTTTGAAGGGATAGTATCAGCAGCCGGAAGAAAAGTTATTGACATATGTCAGAAAAGAGGTATAATAGAGGTACAGGCAGGGGTCCGGGAGATTCTGGCCGGCTGCGGAGCAGATCGCCGGATTGCTGCAGGCAATCGGAGGTATGAGGATGCCAAGACCATGCAAAAGAAGGCGCATCTGTGCCAGACCCGACTGTGAGCGTTTTGGTCCGGTGGGCGGCAAAGCGCAGGGAGAAGGGATCACCATGACGCTGGACGAATTTGAATGCATCCGGCTGATGGATCTGGAACACCTGACGCAGGAGCAGTGTGCGTCGCAGATGAAAGTGGCGCGGACGACCGTGCAGGCGATCTACAGCAGCGCCAGAGAGAAGCTGGCGCAATGCCTGGTGCAGGGAAGGGAACTTTTCATTGCGGGAGGCAATTATACACTGTGCGAAGCGCGCAGGGGGTGCTGCCGCAGGCATTGTATGGAGGTTGCCGGAGAAGAAAAAGGAGGAGATCGGACGATGAAGATCGGAGTAACTTACGAAAACGGACAGATTTTTCAGCATTTTGGTCATACGGAGCAGTTCAAGGTGTACGAGGTACAGGACGGCAGGGTAGTGTCTTCTCAGGTGGTGGATACCAACGGAAGCGGACACGGAGCGCTGGCAGGATTTCTGCAGGAATATCAGGTGGAAACGCTGATCTGCGGCGGCATCGGAGCAGGCGCGCAGAATGCGCTGGCAGCGGCTGGAATCAAACTGTACGGCGGTGTGTCCGGAGATGCAGATGCGGCAGTGGAAGCGCTCTTAAAAGGCAATCTGGATTATGATCCCGACGTACACTGCGATCACCATGGAGAGCACCACGGCGGAAGCTGCGGAAACCATGGCTGTGGGGAGCATACCTGCGGATAAGCTGTATATTTGATGATGAAAAAGCGGTGAATATACAGAAAATAAAAAGATAAGAGAAAAGAACCTTCGGGCCCCGGGCTTCAGAGGTTCTTTTTTTGACGGGACTTTTTCCTTGAAAACAGGGCGCCTTAATAGTATACTGAAATGAGTGAAAGATACCGCGCGGGAAGAGACATGACCGGCATGACCGGCGCAGGAAAAGCGCGGTTCGGACAGGAGCAACAGAGCCATGAAGCGTACAACCCTCGAGGCCCTTCTTGCCGGGAAGCGGCAGCTTGACTACCGGCAGCAGTATACCTATATCACCGGACTTCTGGAGACAGGCCGGATCAGGCCCCTGAAGGCGTCCGGCAAAAACGGCAAGAAGCCGGCGCTGTACCGGGAATACTGGCTGGAGGAAGAGAAGAAGGACGTAAGTCCGCTGCTGGAAGAGCTGCGGTATCGGCTCGTGCCGTCCATTTCCATTGATTATTATCTGGCTCATCCGGAGGTCTACGATGAGGAGCGTCCCTGGGTGCGTCTGCTGGATGCGTGGCTTCGGGAGAAGAGGGACGGATCACTGTATCCGGAATCTGTCAACGAGCGCAGTTTCGAGATCTGGGGACGGGAGAAGTTCCTGACAAAAGAGCAGGGAAAGAAGATCCTGAAGCACTGCGGCATATCCATGGAGATGCTTGGAATCTATGAGACGACAGAACCGCTTTCTTATTATGCCCATACCAGGACCGTTCCGCAGAATCTGCTGATCCTGGAGAACAAGGATACCTTCTACAGCATGCGGCGCCATCTTCTGGACGGGAAGGAGAGGATCTTTGGCGTGCCCATGGGGACGCTGATCTACGGCGCCGGCAAAGGAATCCTGCGTTCTTTTCAGGATTTTGACCTCTGTGTGGAACCCTATATGACGGATGAACGCAACCGGATCTGGTATTTCGGCGATCTGGACTACGAAGGGATCGGTATCTGGGAGAGACTTGCCGAGTTATGTCAACCGCAGAGAGAGATCCGTCCGTTCTGTCCTGCTTATGAGGTTATGCTTCAAAAGGCGGAGCGGGTAAAGAACCTGCCGGCTACGAAGGAGCAGCAAAACCGAAGGATCGGGGAGGGATTCTTTGGATATTTTCCGAAAGAGACGGCGGAACGGATGAAGCGGATTCTGGAAAAGGATACCTATATTCCGCAGGAGATTTTAAATATTATGGATTTTTGAAAGGACCCCATATGCAGTACGATTTTCTGAACCATTTTCCCCGCCGCATGAAAAGCGTCGGGCTTCATTTTATGCTGATCCAGAACAGCATCCAGAAGACGACCTGGAAGCAGTATGGCTTTACTTCGGGCGCGGAACAGATCAATATCATCTATGCGGTTCTTCTCTATATTATGGAGCAGTCGCTCAGGGAAGAAATCTGTACCATGGATGATATCGGCGCCTATATCGATACCGTCAACGTGCAGCATTTCCGGAAAAGCCTGAATTATGACCAGTGCAAACAGCTGGGAGATTTCATCGTCAATGTAATCCTCTCCAACGAAGGAAAGGCCATGTACTTTGAAGGCTTCGATTTTGAAGAGAACGACTATCAGAACATGCACATCAGCTATGTGGCCAACCGCATCGTCTATGTGGATCAGGAATTTCGGCGCACATCTTATTATCTCACCGACGACGGGTACAATCTTCTGCTCTCCACTCTGGAAATTGAAAATAACATGAAGCTTACGGTCCATGAGATGATCTTCCAGATGCATCTGGAAAAGCAGAGCTATGACAAAGCTGTGGACGAGATCAAAAATGTCTTCAATCTGATGCGGGTTCAGCTGCAGAAGATCCAGGACGCCTGCGGCAAGATTCGCCGGAACGCGCTGAATTATTCCGTGCGGGATTATGAGACGATCCTTCTGGAAAATCTGGATACGATTCAGGATACCAAGCAGAAGTTTCAGAACTACCGGGAGATGGTGAAGAGCAGGGCAAGAGAGCTGGAGGATAAGAACATTAACGTGCAGCAGCTTCTTCCCAAAGAGGAAGAGAAGCTGAACCATCTGCGGGAGATTGAGTCTTATCTGAACCGCACCATCGATGAGCACCAGAAGATCCTGAGCAGCCATTTTGATCTGAAGGCGCTCTACACAAGGGAACTGGAGCAGATCTCCCAGATGTCGCTGATCCAGCGGTTTCCTCTGCGGACGGGGCTGTATGATGAAGTTCTGAAGGATGCGGATACCCTCACCAGACTGGATTATTTCCTGCGGCCGCTGTTCAATCAGAATGCGGAGAAGGCCTATAACCTGAACAAGGCGTTCCAGCTTCAGCGGCCGGTCCGCAGAAGAGCCGAGGCGGACAGCGAGGAAGAACTGGATTTTGATGAAGAGAGCTGGAGACAGGAAAAGGAGCGGCTCCGTCAGGAGAAGCTGAAGAAATACGAGGGAAGTCTGGGGTGCCTGATCCGTCATGCATCCGGGAAGGACGGCATCTCTTTGATGGAGCTTGGCAGTCAGATGGGGGAAGAGGAATGTGCAGAGCTGATTCCGGATGTGGAGATCTTCAAGGAAGTGATGGTGGAGCTGATTAAGAACCGGGAGATCGATCTGACCGTTCTTACAAAGGAACGCAGCGAATATATCCAGGACAGTACAGAGGATTTTCAGCTGAATGACATGCTCCTGAAGCTGGCGGATGCGGAAGCGGAGGCCGGGAGAAAGCGGATCCGGAGGATTCATGTATCCCGGATCGAGGACGGGAGTACGGTGGTCTTCTCCGGGATCCCGGACAAAGAGGGAAAGAGACGGGAGATCCGATGCTCCAATGTGCGGCTTCGGGTGTTCAGAGAGGAATAAAAGCTATGGCATATGAAATTGATACGGTTAAAAAGAGTCAGGAGATCTTTTACTATCTGCTGGAGCACCATGAGCTGAGGGAGGAAGAGGAGGAATCACTCTACCGGGCGTATACGGAGCAGGAGGATGTGCAGAATCTGGTGAAATCCCAGGGAGAGATCGCAGACAGCAGCATTGAGCGGTACGGAGATGTGATCTATCTGATTCCCAGGGAAGAAAATGATTATCTGGGATTTTCCAAAGGGCAGCTGAAGAGTATACTCTGCCGTTCCGGGGCTACGGACAAGGACTATTATCTGTCTCAGTTTGTGATCCTGACGCTTCTGGTGGAATTTTATGACGGCCAGGGGAGCAGCAGTAAGGCACGGGAGTACATTCGCACCGGGGAGCTGCAGAACTGCATCTCCGCCCGCCTGAAGGAGGGTGCGGAGCAGATGGATGAGGAGGAGGAAGAACGCTGCGGCATTGCGTTTTCGGACATGCTGCAGGCATATGAGGCGCTGCGATCCGACGAAAAGGGATCCAGGGCGAAGACGACCAAGGAAGGTTTTCTCCACTATATTCTGCTCTTTCTGGAAAAGCAGGGACTGGTGGAATACGTGGAGCAGGATGAGATGATCAAGACAACGAAAAAGCTTGACAATTTTATGGACTGGAATCTCCTGAATCAGAACAACTATGGGAGAGTCCTGAAGATACTGGGGGTAAAGAGGGATGAGTAAGATCAATGCGGTCCGGCTGATCAACGTCAATTACAATAACAATGCCATCCGCATCAGCGATGAAACTTTTCATTTTCAGGGGGAGAGCACGCTCCTGTCTCTTCGGAACGGCGGCGGGAAATCAGTGCTGGTGCAGATGATAACGGCGCCCTTTGTACACAAGCGGTATCGGGATGCCAAAGACCGGCCTTTTGAGAGCTATTTTACCACCGGCAGGCCGTCGTTTATCCTGGTGGAATGGGTGCTGGACCAGGGGGCGGGATATGTACTGACCGGGATGATGGTCCGCAGGAGCCAGGAGGCGGAGACGGAGAACGACGAGGGGCTGGACATGGTGACATTCATCAGCGAATACCGGGAGCCGTGTCTGCAGGATATCCATCATCTGCCGGTGGTGGAAAAAGGGGCGAAGGAGATGGTACTGAAAAATTTTGCGGCGTGCAGGCAGTTGTTTGACGCCTGGAAAAAGGACGCTTCCCTTCGCTTTTTCTGTTATGACTGTACAAATGCCGCCCAGTCCAGGCAGTATTTTGACAAGCTGATGGAGTACCAGATCAATTATAAGGAGTGGGAGTCCATCATCAAGAAGGTGAACCTGAAGGAGTCCGGTCTGTCGGAGCTCTTCTCCGACTGCAGGGACGAGAAGGGGCTGGTGGAGAAATGGTTTCTGGACGCGGTGGAGAGCAGGCTGAACCGGGAGAAGAGCCGGATGAAGGAATTTCAGAACCTGCTGGAGAAATATGTGGCCCAGTATCAGGACAACCAGGTGAAGATCCGGCGCAGGGACAGGATCCGCCTCTTCCGGGAGGAGGCAGGTCCCATCCGGGAGCAGGCAGAGCAGTATCGGGCGGAGGAGGAGAAGGAAAAGGAGCAGATGCATCTGCTGGCCCGTCTGATCGAGGAGCTGAACTGCCTGAAAGGGCAGTCGGAGGAAACATACAGGGCAGTTCTCGGGAAGATGGATGCGATCCTGGAACAGATCGCCAGGATCGAGTACGAGAAGCTGTCCGGGGAGCTGTACGCACTGGAGGAAAAGCTTCGGTACCATATGAGCAACCGGGATATGATCGAGGCGGAACAGGACGCCCTGAAGCGGGAAGCAGAGGAGGTGGAGCACAGACTTCATCTGCTGGCGTGTGCCAGGCAGCAGGAGGTGCTGTCAGAGATCCGGACGGAGCTTCTGGAGATCCGGCAGAGGATCCAGGTATCCAGGCAGGAGGAAGCGGATCTTGCGCCGGAGCGGAACCGGATCGGCAGAACGCTGTACAGATATTATGAACGGGCGTTTACAGAGAATGATACCGCTCACCGGGAAAACCGGGAGCAGTACAGGGCCATGAGTGCGCAGGCGGCGGCAGAAAAGGAGAAGCTGTCCGGGTATGAGCAGTCTCTCAGGGAAGAGGCATCCAGACAGGGAGCCCTGAAAAGTAAGGCGGAATCGTATGACCGGCAGGAGGAGCAGTATAACCGTATCTATGGGGAGCAGCTTGCCAGGAATATTCTGGGGGAATACGAGCCGGGGACACTGGACATCCGCAGGCAGGGGGCGAAAAAGGAGCTGGAGGAGTGCGTCCGCAGCCGTCAGAGAAAGAAAAAACAGCAGGAAGCCGGAGCGGAGCGGCTGAAAAGTCTGGAGCGGAGCCTGCAGGACCTGCATACGGAGCAGGTGCGCAGAGAGGCGGCAAAAGAACAGCAGGAGGCGCTGAAAGCGGGCTATGAGGAGGAACTGAAAGCCCGGAGAGTGGTGCTTCAGTACTTGGGGCTTCCGGAAGAGGCGCTCTTTGAGACCGGGGAGATCCTGCAGGCTTCCGGCAGGAAATTAAAGGAACTGGACGGTCTGCTGCAGAACCTGCACCGGGAGGAGGAGCAGCAGAAGAAGGAGCACCGGCAGCTGACGGAAGGACGGGCGCTCGAGCTGCCGGAGGCTCTGGAGGCGGAACTTCTGGAGCTGGGCATGCCCATTGTCTACGGTATGGAGTGGCTGCAGAAAAACGGGTACACAGAAGCGCAGAACCGGGAACTGGTGCACAGCCATCCGTTTCTTCCCTATGCGCTGATGATGTCAGGAAAGGAGCTTGACAGACTTATGAGCAGTAAGGGAGAGGTCTGCACTTCTTTTCCGGTGCCCATTGTGGTGCGGGAAGAGCTGGAGAAGAGCTCTCCGGGCGAAGCCGGCAGTGTTCTGCACCTGCCAGGAGTTCATTTTTATCTGTTGTTTAATGAGAATCTCTTAAATGAAGAAAAGCTGCGTCTGCTGGTGGAGGAAAAGGCAGGGGAGATTCGGAAGGTGCAGGAAGCCATTGAGATCCGTAAAAGAGAGTATGACGAATACTACGGGCGGCAGGAGCTGGTGAGGAATCAGTCCGTCAGCAGAGAACGCTGGGACGAAAATGAACGGTGTCTGCAGGAGCTTTCCCAGGAAATGGAAGCGGCGGCAGAGAAGATCCGGGCCGGACGGGAGGAACAAAGCGGGCTGGAGCAGGAACTGAAGTCTCTGGAGCAGGAGCTGAAGAATTCGGAAAAAGAGATGACCCGCCTGCAGAGGCGGCAGGAGGATCTGGAACAGCTCTGCAGAGATTATGAGCAGTACGAACAGAACCGGCAGGAGTTGGAACGGTGCGGGCGCAGAATCAAACGTCTGGAAGAACAGAAGTCGCTGGCACAGGCCAGTATGGAGCGGCTGAATGAGGAACAGAAGTCGCTGGATCTGGAAGCGAACCGTCTGGAGATGGAAAGCAGACAATTAAAGGAAAAACAGCATATCTATGAAACGTATGCGGGAGAGGGAGAGCCGGATGTACAGGCGGACAGCGGTCCGGAAGACGTAGAGCTTCTGGAAGCCCGGTATCTCGCCATCACCAGCAGTCTGTCCCGGGAGCTTCGCAGTATGGAAGAACAGGAGAGCCGCACCGCGAAGAGATACGAGTCCGCAGCGGAGGATCTGGAGCATGCAAGACTGCGTTATCATCTGGAGCCGGAGGCATGGAAAGAAACACCCTACAATAAGAAGGAAGAGCTTCATCAGGAAGCGCTTCTGGAGGATTGCCGGAAGAAGCAGGAGCGTAAGCAGGGCCTCTGGACCGAGGAGGTAAAATACATTGCGGCGGCCGAACAGCAGAAGAAGGACTGCATCCGCCGGATGCAGGAGACATGCGGAAAGGAAGAGCCCCTTCCGAAAAATGAGATCCAGGAACAGGATCACGAAACCCGGAAAAAAGAACTGGAGTATGAGAGAAAAGAGCTGAAAAAGCAGGAGGAGAAGCTGAAGGAACGTCTGCAGGGCTATGAGGAAAATCTGACGGCTCTGTCCGAATACCGCGATTTCTCTCCGGGGAAACCGGTGGAGTGGGAGAGGGATCCTGCGGAAATGGACCGGCAGGAGCTGCGGGAGTTTCAGGGAATCCTGATCCGGGATTACCGCCGGAGCACGCAGAACAGGCAGCAGGCAAGGAGCAGGCTGGATCAGGTGCTGAACCGGGTGGTGCGTATGGATGTATTTCAGGAGGATTTCTACCGGAAGCCCCTGGAGGCCATGCTGGAGCTGACGGATGAGGCAGGTCAGGTCCTGCGGCAGCTTTCCACGACGCTTTTGTCCTACGAGAGCCTGATGGAAAAGCTGGAGGTGGATATTTCGCTGGTGGAGAAGGAAAAGGAGAAGATCGTGGAGCTTCTGGAGGATTATGTGAAGGAAGTTCACCAGAATATGGATCGGATCGATGCCAACTCCACCATCAGCATCCGGGAGCGTCCGGTAAAGATGCTGAAGATCCAGCTTCCCCAATGGGAAGAAAATGAGAATCTTTATCATCTGCGGCTGCAGGATATGATCGATGAGGTAACGAAAAAAGGACTTCAGATCCTGGAGCAGAACGGAAACGCCCAGGAATATTTCGGGACGCAGCTCACCACGAGAAATCTGTACGATGCGGTGATCGGCATCGGAAATGTGCAGATCCGCCTGTATAAGATCGAGGCCCAGCGGGAATATCCCATTACCTGGGCAGAGGTGGCGAAAAATTCCGGCGGCGAAGGATTCCTGTCGGCTTTTGTGATCCTGTCCAGCCTCCTTTACTACATGCGGAAAGATGAGACGGATCTCTTTGCGGACCGGAATGAGGGCAAGGTACTCCTGATGGACAATCCTTTTGCACAGACCAATGCGGCCCATCTGCTGAAGCCTCTGATGGAGGTGGCGAAGAAGACCAATACCCAGCTCATCTGTCTGACCGGGCTTGGGGGCGAGTCCATCTACAGCCGGTTTGACAATATCTATGTGCTGAATCTGATCGCGGCCAGTCTGCGGAGCGGGACGCAGTATCTGAGAGCCGAACATCTCAGAGGCGGCGAGCCTGAGACCATGGTCGTGTCACAGATCCAGGTGGCGGAGCAGCAGGAGTTGATTTTCTGAGCCGGGAGAAACTGAGCCGGCTCTGCCCGCCTGTATTACAGGATCATATAAAATGTTAATGCATATGTGACAGGAGAAAAAGATGGAGAAAAAGTTCAGGATTTTATGTTTTGGTGATTCTAATACATTCGGTTACATTCCGGGAAGGGGAGGCAGGTACGACCGCCATACCCGCTGGCCCGGCCGCCTGCAGGAGCTTCTGGGCAGTGAATATCAGGTAAGAGAAGAGGGACTGTGCGGCAGGACGACTGCGTTCGAGGATGTGACGGAGCCGGGCAGGAACGGCCTGGACCGGATCCGGGAAGCGGTGGAGCGAAGCCTGCCGCTGGATCTTCTGATCATCATGCTGGGGAGCAACGACTGCAAGGCGCAGTTCGGGGCATCGGCAGCGGAGATTGCGGAAGGACTCCGGCAGGTGATGGAAAAGGCGAAAGAGGGCGGAGCAGCAGACTTCCGCGTCCTTCTGGTCGCTCCTGCAGTCATGACGGAACGAATTATGCACAGCGGCTTCGGAGCGGAATTCGATCAGCGGTCGATAGAGGTGTCAAAGGAGCTGGCGGGAGTGTACGGATCGCTGGCCAAAAAGTGCGGATGCGATTTTCTGGACGGGACGAAGGTGACGCAGGTCAGCGGGATCGACGGCCTGCATCTGGATGCGGAGGGGCATGGGAGGCTGGCGGAGGCGGTATGTGATTGGGTAAAGAATATGCTGTAATGAAGGTAGTCTGTTACTTAAAATATACAAGTCAAAGAATATGCAAGATACAATCAGATAAAATATAAAGAAAAGAGGAAAAAAGGAATGGAGATCATGTCCAGAATTAAAGATTATAGAATTAACAGTATTAATTTGTATGTAGAAACCACTTTTGGAGAGTATTTAAGCTTTGCTGATCAAATAATTAAAAATAATGAACTGCAAAGAAAAAGAGTGAAGACATCTAAAAGTGTATATTCACTTTTAAAAGATGACTTAAAAAAGGGCTGTGTGATGCCACCACTTGTTTTGGCGGTAACAAAGACAGACGTAATTGATGCAGATGAAATTGATGAGGAGGAATTGTTAGAATATATAAAAGAAAATACGGATGATGTTCTAATTTTAGATGGGCTGCAGAGAACGTATACGCTATTGGATGCCAGAAGTGAGATGGAAAAAGCAGGTAAAAAAAAGATGCAACAGTTTCTTGGATATTCATTACGCCTTGAAATATATGTGGAGATTAACAGATTTGGAGTTTTGTACCGAATGCTGACGCTTAACACAGGGCAAACGCCTATGTCTTTGAGACATCAATTAGAGATGCTGTATAGCGATATGCTGGATACAGAGATTGAAGGAGTAATACTGATACCGGATAATGAAGGAAAAGCAGATCCTGATGAAGGAGAATTTGTATTTAAGAATGCAGTGGAAGGTTTTAATTCTTATATGGGTCGTAATGAACTTCCAATTGACAGACAGGATTTATTAGATAATATTAAAATGATGGAAAATATGTCTGAAGAAAATGTTACGGATGATTTATTTAAGGAGTTTTTAGAAGGATATATTAAAGTATTTAATGCATTGCGAAAAATAACAAATGAATATGTTCTGATCAAAGAAGATGCACAGGAGTATGAGATTAGTGAGTCTCCGTTTGGAAAGAAGGTAAGTAAGGTGTTCTCTACTTCACAGGCTTTGACAGGATATGGAGCTGCAATTGGGAAAATGAAGGATAATGGGGTAATCACGGATATCAAAGACATTACGGGCATGCTGCGCAGGCTAATCCAGAAGAATGATGGATACGAGTGGTTTTTAGAGATGCTGCTTAAATTTGACAGGATAAAGGAATCTTCTAAGAAAATAGGAAATGCGCAAAGAATGTTTTTTCATTATTTTTTCAGAGAATTGTTTAATAAAGAAAGTGACTCCTATCTGGACCTTGAGGAGGCTGTGGAAAATGGGTACAAAAAATATAACAGTCAGGTAAATTAGATGCTTATTAAATACAATGAAACAGGAGAGATAGTTACTTCCTGGAAGTACAACAAAGGCAACAATGTATTTGAAATTTTTTCAAATGATAAAGAAAAAATTAGCGAGTATGATCCGGTACTTGTTTTAGATGCAGAATACAACCCTGATAATTTTAAACTGGTTATGTTATACAATAAAAGGGAAGACTGTACGGAAAACAGTATCTATCAGGTGCTGGTAAAAAATCAAAGAATTGGATGGATTTTTCCGGTACAGGCCCTGTTATCGAGGGATCATGATTACGCAAAGAACAGCTTTTTCTTAAAATATGCGTATGTGGCAATATGTCTTCTTCTGGAACAGATAGAAGATAAAAACAGGGGGGCTTTTGATGGGGCTTTTTATCTTGAAGATTTTTATGAGAGTTCTGACAACGTTTTAGTTTTAGATAACGATAACTGCAGTAAAATTCAGGACTTTAATTTAGATGATTATGTGGTTAGTCTATACAAAAATGGGTATTCGTTTACAGGTCAGGGCAATCTATACTCAGAAATTGATCTGCCCGATAAGGCAATAAAGTTGTTAGCACAATCAAAAGAATTAAGTGGTATACCATATATTGTTGAGTTATTTAAAAAACAAATACCAGCAGAACGCGAAGCGTTTGCCATGTTCTATACATATTATCAGGTTATAGAAATACTAATATCTGTTGTTTTTGAAATTAAATTTAAACAAATATTGGTTGATTTGAATGAAGATGCGGATAACTTATTTGACAAGCGTGAAGAATTAAACGATATTGCTTCCGAAAAGAACAGAATTAAATGGTTATTTTCAAATTATGTAAATATAAGAACAGATAAGAAAAATGCATTAAGTCATGCCTGTGTGGAATTGCTTAGCAGCTGTGGAAAAAGATCATCCCAAAAGGTAGCGGAGGACCTTTATCAGGTACGTTGTCTTCTGGTTCACAAATTGTATATTTTAAATGATGCGGGAAGAGTTATTCTCCAAAGATTAAATCATTTGTTTTTGGATGTGTTGATTGACATTATACTGTCATTTGATGCATCCAGAGTAGATATGGAATCATAATTTTGTAGTGTGGATGCAGCAGAAATGGGAAGCAAATAATACTTTTGTAATGGATCTTTGCTAAGGAGGGAGAAGGTAAGAGAAAAATGAACAACCAAACAATCGAAAAAATAAAACAAGGACAAGAGACCGCCTTCATCAATCATACAACTCTCTCAAATCTTGCGTATAAGCCACAATTTATCTCCAATAATTATCGGGAAGGGCGGAAAGTTTTATCTTCTATTGAGGATGAGCTTTTATCCTGCGAACAGTTTTCTATTAGTGTGGGGTTTATTACCATGAGCGGAATTACGCCGCTTTTGCAGACGCTGAAGGAGTTGGAAAACAAGGGGATACCGGGGCGTATTTTGACCACAGATTATCTGACTTTTAGTGAACCTAAGGCGTTGGACAAGCTGGCTCAGTTGAAAAATATAGAGCTTAAGATGTATTGTGCTAATGAGGCAGGAGAAGGGTTTCATACAAAAGGATATATTTTCAAGTCTGACGAAATTTACCGAATGATTGTGGGTAGCTCGAATATGACGCTTAGCGCATTGACGCGAAATAAAGAATGGAATACGAAAATTATTTCGACGGTTCAGGGTGAATATGCGCTGCAGATGGTTGGGGAATTTCAGCAGCTATGGGATTCTGAGTTTTCGAAAAATTACGAGGAATTTATCCGGAGCTATCGGACCACCTATGAGGTAGTTAAGAAACAAAAAGCCATTGCCAGACAAGAAAAAATTCCATCCGTAGAACAATATCGTTTGAAGCCCAATAAAATGCAGGTAGGATTTATTGAAAGCCTGCAGAAGATTCGTCAGGCTGGGGAGCAGCGGGCACTTTTGATTTCGGCAACAGGCACAGGAAAAACCTATGCATCTGCTTTTGCATTGAGGGAAGCAGACCCTAAACGTGTCTTGTTTTTGGTACATAGAGAGCAGATTGCAAAACAGGCAATCGAAAGCTTTCGCCGGGTATTTGGAAGAACAAAAACCTTCGGACTGCTTTCTGGAAATTCCAAAAGGTACGATGAAGAGTATCTATTTGCCACCATGCAGATGATGGCGAAAGAGGAGACGCTTTCTAGATATCAAAAGACGGAGTTTGATGTCATTATTATTGACGAAGTACATCGGGCAGGCGCATCCAGCTATCAAAGAATCATGGGATATTTTGAACCGCAGTTTTGGCTTGGAATGACTGCAAGCCCGGAGAGAACGGATGGATTTGATATCTATCATTTGTTTGACCATAACATTGCTTACGAAATCCGGCTTCAACAGGCGTTAGAAGAAGATTTGTTATGTCCATTTCATTATTTTGGTATTACAGAGATGGAGGTTGATGGAGAGGTTTTTGATGATACCATAGGTATGAGAAATTTTTCCTATTTGATCTGCGATGAGCGGGTGGAGTATATTCTGGAAAAAGCGAAGTATTATGGATATAGCGGAGATCGTGTAAAAGGTTTGATGTTTTGCAGCAGAAAAGAAGAGGCAAAAGAGCTGTCCAGAAAATTTAATGAAAAAGGTTATCAGACGGCATTTTTATGCGGAGAGCACTCTCAGGAAGAGCGAGAACGCTGTATAGAACGTTTGACATCCGACGATAGTACGGATTATTTAGATTATATTTTTACAATTGATATTTTTAATGAAGGGGTAGATATTCCGGAGATCAATCAGGTTATTATGCTTCGTCCGACAGAAAGTCCTGTTGTATTTATTCAACAGCTGGGGCGAGGATTGCGAAAGGCAGACAGGAAAAAATATGTAGTGATTCTGGATTTTATTGGCAACTACATGAATAATTTTATGATTCCGGTTGCATTGTCAGGAGATCGTTCTTACAATAAGGATAATATGCGTAAATATGTGTCTGGCGGGACAAAAATTATACCGGGCAGTTCCAGCATTCATTTTGATGAAATCGCCAGAAAAAGAATCTATACTTCCATTGATTTGGCAAAAACCAATGATATGAAGCTGCTTCGGGATTCTTACAAAAATTTGAAATATAAGCTGGGGAGAATTCCATCGATCCAGGATTTTGGAGAGCATGGCTCTATCGACGTTAATAAAATTTTCGAAAAATGTGGCTCTTATTATGCATTTTTGGTAAAATATGAGAAAGAATATTCCATCCGGCTGTCTCCGGATGAAGAACAGATGATCGAATATTTATCCAGAAAAGTGGTAAAAGGGAAACGCGTCCATGAGCTGGAGGTGTTGAGAGGGTTGATTCGTCAGCAGAACAGAATACTGAATTATTGGCGGGGAAGAATGAAGCAATTATATGAGATACAGCCCTCTGAAAAAGAAGAAGAGTCCGTTATTTTAAATTTGACCAATGAATTTCCCAAAGAAGAGGAAAAGAAAAAGTTTAAAAACTGTATTTTTCTTCAAAAGGATGGATATGAAGAATATCGAATTGCGCCAGAGTTCCAGAAGTTATTGGCAAATCCGGAGTTTTTCCAGATGGTAGATGAGCTGTTAGACTATGGGATTTGTCAGTATGAGGAAAATTATGCCGACCGCTATAAAGAAACGAATTTCCAGTTGTATCAGAAATATACTTATGAGGATGTGTGCCGCCTTTTAAATTGGAAGAAAAATATGAATGCGCAGAATATCGGCGGTTATTTTTATGATATAGAGACAAAAACGCTGCCAGTCTTTATCAACTATGAAAAGGCAGAGGATGCGATTGCATATGAAGACCGTTTTGTTTCTTCCAGCGAGTTGATTGCATTGTCAAAACATCCAAGAAAGATTACTTCCAGTGATGCGGAACGAATCTATAAAAAAGGAATTGAAAATGCAGATAATAAAATCTATCTGTTTGTCCGAAAGAACAAAGATGATAAAGAGGCAAAAGAATTTTATTTCTTAGGAGAGATTTTTGCGGTTGGCGAACCGTTTCCAATCCATATGGAGACAACCAATGACGATGCTTTTGAGATTACATACCATCTGGATGTGCCTGTACGGGAAGATATTTATGACTATATCAGAGGAGAATAAAATATGAAAACCATAGAAGTTGTCGCCGCCATTATCACCCACAACGACCAGATCTTTGCCACTCAGCGCGGGTACGGCGAGTTCAAGGACGGCTGGGAGTTTCCCGGAGGAAAGATGGAGCCGGGAGAGACGCCGCAGCAGGCACTGGTGCGGGAGATCCGGGAAGAACTGGACACCGAGATCGAGGTAGGAAGCCTGGTGGAGACGGTAGAATATGATTATCCGAACTTCCACCTGACCATGCACTGTTTTCTGTGTACGATCCGCTCCGGTGAACTGGTGTTAAAAGAACACGAAGCGGCGAAGTGGCTGACCAGAGCGGAACTGGACAGTGTGGACTGGCTGCCGGCGGATGTGAAGGTTGTGGAGAAGTTGAAGGCTCTCGTATGATAACGAAGAACTGCAGTTCGAAGCGCTGTAATGAGAAAAAAGGAAGAAGAAGGGAAAACCCATGAAAACCAGAAAACAGGCGATCACCTACTGCCTCACCTTCCCTTACACCTATGAGGATTATCCTTTCCATGATTCCAACTGGACCTGCATGCGGATCCGGACCACCAACCGGATCTTTGCCTGGATCTATGAGCGGGACGGACATATCTGGGTCAATGTGAAATGCGATCCCCAGTGGAGGGATCTGTGGCGGAAAACCTATGAGTCGGTGGTGCCGGGCTACCATATGAATAAGAAGCACTGGAACTCTTTGATCCTGGACGGGAAGATCCCGGAGGATGACATCCGGCGGATGATTGCGGAGAGTTATGATCTGTGCGCGGAAAAATAAGGAAGAGATGGGATTGGACGAAAAGGCTTTGAATCTGAAGCAGATCTATAAGCTGAAGCTGACGCCGGAACGGAAGGTGGAGGCATTTCGGAGATTTGTGATCAAATTAAAGCAGCAGAAAAGCTATGGAAGAGATCTGAATTACCGGGATTATTTTCAGGTGGATGTGTCGTTGTTTCGGGAAGAGGCGCTGTATATGAAGGACCTGGATGCGGAAGCGGATACGGGTATCCGGCTTACAAAAGAGATCCGCTGTCTGGAAGAGATGACAGATGAGCAGATCCTGTGCTATTATACGCTGGTGAAGTGTTTCCGGAATAATGTCATGGAACGGGTAAGCATGGCGTATGCCAGATATTACATGCTGGAAGTGGTGAATCTGATCTACCAGGAGACGCCGGAAGAGGCGTATAAGGTACTGTTTTCCTTCTGGGATGCTCTGAACGGGAAAAAGAAAGTAAGCGCCGAATGTACGGAATATTTCTATCAGATCTGCCAGCTTTTCATGCTGGCCCATCAGGAACTGATGCCGGATATGGTCCGGGAGCTGGAGGCCAGGAGCGGCAGGGACTGGACCGGTCAGTTGTTTGTTCAGGTGGAGCAGGGGGACTACAGAGAGGCGGCACGGTTTGTACAGCAGAATGCCCGCCTGCTGAAAACGGAAGAGATCCAGTCGGATGCGCAGTATGTCCGGTATACCTGGTCGGCTATGCCGTATGTGTTCCGGGCGCTGGAGGAGAAGCTTTCAGACTATGGTTTCCGGCATGTGATCATGAATGGTTTCTATGCGTCCGTATATATCGGAGATTACCCGGTGAAAAATGCATCCGGTAACAGGCGAAAACAGGTGGCCATGTCCAAATATTTGTACTATGAGTATCAGGAGTATTCGGATTACTGGAGATTCTGGTATTATGCACTGTGTGAAAGTGTGCAGGATCTTCTGAATGTGATCCGTCAGTATACGCGGGCCTGTGTTCGGCAGCATCTGAGGCTGTCCGGCGGCAAATGTACGGCGGTCAGATTGCTGAAGAAGAATTATATGGGCGATACAGAGCAGCTGCAGGATGTGGAACACCTGAAAGAAATGGCAGCGGATCCGCGGTTTGAAGCTGCGGTGCAGGAGGGCGTGTGTACGTTTCTGCGGGAACATGAGATCCCGCTTCCGGAGCGCAAAAGGAGAAAAAGAGTACCGCGGGAGCCGCAGAATATGGACTATGGAGAGACGACTCCGGCCCCGGTGGTGGATGCGGATAAGCTGAGACAGGCGCGTGAGGATGCGGATTTGGTCCTTGACATGCTGAGCGAAGGGGAAATTGGCTATGAAGAGGCCAGTCTGCAGGAGCCGGAAGCCGGCGTGTCTGGAATAGCGGGGAGGGCAGATCTTCCGGAGCGGGTATATGATGCGCCCGGGGCAGCAGAGACTGCCGTTTCTTCCGGAACGGACCTTCTGCTGACCCCGGAAGAACGGGAGTATCTGCGTGCGCTGAGGACGGGTGACGGAAAAGCGGCCGCAAAGCAGGCGGACACTCTGCAGATGCCGGAAAATATCATGATCAGGCGGATCAATGAAAAAGCGCTGGAGTCTCTGGGCGACGTCCTTCTGGAGCGGTTCGGCGGACAGGTCTGTATCATCGAAGACTATAAGGAAGAAATGGACAGGATACTGGGGGAGAGACCGTGATGGAATACAGGATCAATAAAAGGATCGCGAAGACGGTGCTGCATGCGCTGGCCGGCGGGACAGTTCCGGATAATGGGCTGCAGTATATTGCCGTGGGACGTAAGGATGAGGTGGCTGCCATTACGCAGGATATGACGCAGGTGGCGGAGGGTTATTCCACGTTTCGGCTTCTGGAAGGCGCCTACGGGACCGGCAAAAGCTTTATGGCGAAGCTGGTGAAAAATGAAGCGCTTCTGCGGGGATTTGTGGTGATGGAATGCGAGCTGGCGCCGGAGAGGAAGCTGTGCGGCACCAGGAGAGAGGGGCTGGAGACCTACCGGTGCCTGCTGGCACGCATGAGCACCCGGACCTGTCCCGGTGGCAACGCGCTGGAGGAGGTGCTGGACACCTGGCTCTATGACTGCCAGGAGCATGCCAGAGAAAAAGGACTGACGGATCCGGAGGAGCTGGCGGAAGAGGTGCTGGCATCCGGACTGCCGCTTAAGAAGAAGCTGGAAGCGCTGCCCCACGGATTTGATTTTTATGAAGTGTTCCGGCAGTATATCAGGAGTTATTTAAGAGGGGATCAGGGTCAGAAGGACTGTGCGCTCCGCTGGATGCGTGGGGAGTACCGGAACCGGACAGAGGCAAAGGCGGCCCTGAAGGTCAATGCGGTCATCGGGGACGGGGACTGGTTTTCCTATCTGAAGCTGTGGGCTGTTCTGGTACGGGAGATTGGATACGCCGGGATCTATGTGCTCCTGGATGAGCTGACGCAGATCACCAGAAATATCGTAAGCTCCATCACCAGAGAGCATAATTTTGAACGGCTGTTGTCCATGTACAATGACTGCTACGGCAATGAGGCCAGATATATGGGAATCATTCTGTGCGGGATTCCGTCCTCGATTCATGACAGGAAGAGGGGCATCTTTTCCTATGAGGCGCTGAAGAGCCGTCTGTCCAATTCTGCGCTGCAGGGAGACGAGATCTACCATGCGCCCATCATCCGACTTACAATGCTTACAGCCGAGGAATTTGTAACACTTCTGGAACGGCTGGAGGATATGCATGCCATACTGAATGACCGGGAGCGGTATTTTACGGAGGAAGAGCGGATTTTGTTTGTCAATTATGAATATCGGCGGATCGCGGCGACAGATCATCTGACTCCAAGGGAATTTATCCGGGATTTTCTGACGATTCTGGATTTGAAGAGCACTGTGCGGGCAGGAGACGGCATGAAGGATTTCCTGAGCGGTCAGAAGAAGATGACGATGACCGGGTCCATGATTGGTGCACAGGATGCGGAGCCGCCGGAGATCTCCGGAAAATATGAAGGATTTACACTATGACAGAGAGAGAAGCGTATGAGAGACTTTCTGATTTTATTCAGGATTATATATATGACAAAGACTGGGAACATTTGAATCCCATGCAGATCCGGGCAGTTGAGAAGGTGCTGGAGAAGAAAGAAAATCTGCTCTTCACGGCCGGAACTGCCATGGGAAAGACAGAGGCTGCACTGATGCCTGCGCTGACGGATATCTATGAACATCCGGTGGAAAGCGCAGGCATCCTCTATATCAGCCCTTTGAAAGCGCTGATCAATGATCAGTTTTACCGGATCGAGGAGATGCTGGCGGGGACCGGCCTTCGGATTACCAGATGGCATGGAGACGCACCGGCTTCCGGAAAGGAGAAGCTTCTGGTCTGTCCGTGCGGGGTCCTGCAGACGACGCCGGAATCCCTGGAGGCCATGCTGTGCCGCCATCCGGAGAATGTACGGATTCTGTTTTCCCAGCTGCAGTATGTCGTGATCGACGAGATTCATTATTTTATGGGAAATCAGAGGGGGCTGCAGCTGCTGGCGGTTCTGGAGCGGATCCGGAGGATCATAAAGCAGGATCCGGTGCGGCTGGGTCTGTCTGCCACCATCCAGGATACGGAAAGTGCGCTCGCCTGGCTGAATGCGGGGAGCAGAAGGCGCGGCTCGGTGATCGGCTATGAGGAGGAACAAAGGCAGTATCTGGTATCCGTGACGGCCACCCGGATCGGAGAGACGGAGCATCCTTCTTCTTATGGAAAAAAAATACTGGCACAGTCTCTTGGAAAGCGGGTCCTTCTGTTTACCAATTCCAGACGGGAATGTGAGATTCTGGTGTCTCAGATCCGGGGACTTGCCATACGTGCGGGATATCCGGACTGCTATCATATCCACCATGGGAGCATCTCAAAAAGTCTGAGAGAAGAGACGGAATTTCAGATGAAGACGGCAGAGGGGCCGGTTTTTACGGGAACTACGCTGACGCTGGAGCTGGGGATTGATATCGGGGATCTGGATGAAGTGATCCAGGCGGTGCAGCCTCTGCGCATCTCCAGCATGGTCCAGCGGATAGGACGCAGCGGGAGAAAGACCCTCCGGTCCAGTATCGCCTTTCATCTGCGTTATTTTGAAGCGGCGGACGGTATGGTGGAGAATCTGGATCTGGGGCTTGTGAGGACCATTGCCATGGTGGAGCTGTATTTTCGGGAGAAATATCTGGAGAATGCAAGGCTCCCGGAATATCCCATGAATCTGCTGGTTCATGAAGTGCTGGCCGTTCTGTGCGAACGGGGCTGCCTGTATCCCCCGCAGCTTGCCGGGGCTGTTCTGGAACTGTTCATCTTCCGGCGCGTCTCCCAGGAGGCGTTCCGGAGCGTGCTCCGTGCCATGCTGCAGAAAGGATATCTGAAGCTGTATGAGGACGGTGCGGTTGGTCTGGGAGATGCGGGAGAGCGGATCTGTACCAGTCTGGATTTCTACGCGGTCTTTGAAGCGGATGATACGTTCAGTGTCCGGTACAACGGGCAGGAGATCGGAACGGTGGACCGGGCATATAAGACGGACGAACATTTCTTTCTGGCAGGAAGGACCTGGCGGGTGCAGGGATGCGACCTGAAGCGCAGGCGCATGGATGTGGAGCCGGGAACTGCCGGAGCGGACATTCATTTCAATGGAAAAGGGGCGCTGTATACAGATCAGAGGACCATGGAGAAGATCCATGAGGTGCTGGAGTCAAAGACAGTCTGGTCTTATCTGGATGAGGAAGCCGCGGAGATCCTTAAGGAGATCCGCAGGGCGGCGGGAGTGTTCGGACTTGGAGAGCTTTTGACAGAGGAACCGGGGACTGATAACCTGCTGCTCTTTCCGGTGCTGGGAACCGACACCATCCAGACGCTGTATTATCTGTGGAATTCCGGCGGGGTCGTCTGCGAAAAGGTGGTTCTCCGGGGATTTCTGTACGGGCTTCGACTGTGTTCCATCAGCAGGCAGGGGCTGCGGCAGATGACCATACGGATGCTGGATGGCGGATGCAGGGTGGACCGGCGCCTTCTGCTTCGGAAGGAGCGGGTGGAAGGAAAATATTTTGAAGTGCTGCCGGAGGAATTGAAGTATCTGCAGCTTGGGGAGGATGTGCTGGATCTTCGCGGGGCGGAGGAGTTTCTGAGGGAGCTGGTATACGGGTCCGGCAAACTGTAAACAGATCCATAAATTACCTCTTTACAAAAGAACATAAGTTCGGTATAATGAGAAGAACAAATGTTCTACTGCAAAGGAGAAGAGGACATGAAATATCGGATAGAACAGCAGATGGATCTGAGGGAGAAGCTGGGGATCCTGGCGGATGCGGCGAAGTATGATGTGGCATGCACCTCCAGCGGGGTGGAGAGGAAGAATACAGGGTATGGAGTGGGCAACTGCATCGCGCCGGGGATCTGCCACAGCTTCAGTGCGGACGGCAGATGCATTTCCCTTCTGAAGATTCTGTTTACCAATGAATGCATCTTTGACTGTAAGTACTGTATCAACCGCCGGAGCAATGATGTGCCCAGAGCTTCTTTTACCCCTCAGGAAGTATGCGATCTGGTCATGGGGTTTTACCGGAGGAATTATATTGAAGGACTGTTTCTGAGTTCCGGGATCCTTGTCAGTCCGGATGCGACCATGGAGCTTTTGTATCAGACCCTTTATAAGCTGCGGCGGGAATATCATTTTCAGGGGTATATCCATGTGAAGGCGATACCGGGAGCGGACCCGGTGCTCATAGAGCGCACAGGCTATCTGGCGGACCGGATGAGCGTGAATCTGGAGCTTCCGACTGCGGAAGGGCTGCGGGCGCTGGCCCCTCAGAAGCAGCGGCCGAAGATGCTTGCTCCCATCCGGCAGGTATATTCAGAACGGCAGCAGAACAGGCAGGAGCTTGCGCTGTACCGGCATGCGCCGAAGTTCGTGCCGGCGGGTCAGTCCACGCAGATGATCATCGGCGCTTCGGGAGAGAGCGACTGGCAGATTATGAAGGTGGCAGAGCATATGTATCGGAAATATGAGATGAAGCGGGTGTTTTACTCGGCTTTTCTGCGGGTCAATGAGGACCGTCTTCTTCCGGTGCTTCCGGGAGGGCCGCCGCTTCTGCGGGAGCACCGGCTTTATCAGGCGGACTGGCTGCTGCGGTTTTACGGGTTCGGGACCGAAGAGCTTCTGTCGGAGGACAGGCCTGATTTTAATCTGCTGCTGGATCCCAAGTGCGACTGGGCGCTGCGGCATCTGGAGCAGTTTCCGGTGGAGGTCATGCGGGCGGACTACCATACCCTTCTGCGGGTGCCGGGTATCGGATACCGGTCTGCCGGGCGGATTGTAAGGGCGAGAAGACTGGGGACGCTGGACTATGAGAATCTGAAGAAAATGGGCGTGGTGCTGAAGCGGGCGGTGTATTTTATCACCTGCGGAGGAAAACAGATGTATCCGGTGAAGCTTCAGGAGGATTATATCCTGAGGAATCTTATGGATGGAAAGGAGAAGCTGCCGGCTGGGGCCCGGGATACTTCCGGCTATGAGCAGCTGTCATTGTTCGATGATCCGCGTTTTTCAGTGTGAGGATACGCTCACGGGCATCCTGACCGGTGTCTATGACGCCTGGGACAGCCGGCTGGGACATGAGCATGTGAGACTTTCGACGGTCTGTGACGGGAACCTGGAGCTGTTCTGCGAGTATGTGCAGACGGAACCGGATACGGAGAAGGCGGAGAAGGTGATCCGGACCATAAAGAGGCGCATGGGGGAGGAAGCGTTTGAGATGATCGCCTATGCTGCCTCTTATCCGGACGATCAGAAGGCGGACGCAATTTACCGGATGATTGTAACGGGCCTGCATCTGCCGGATGGCAGGCAGATCACAGGTATGCTGACCCATCCCCAGGTGAGGCTGGTATTCGAGCTTCGGAGGAAGGCCTGGCACATCGCGCACCGGTACATGGGATTTGTGCGCTTTCGGGAGCTGGAAAACGGGGTGCTTTTCTCCGAGATTGACGGGGAGGCGGATGTGCTGGCACTGATTGCGCCGCATTTTGCGGACCGGCTTCCCCTGGAGAACTGGGCGGTCTACGACCATCGCAGGCAGAAGGCGGCGGTCCATATCTCCGGGAAGGGCTGGATGATACTGGAAGATGTGGACAAGGAGCAGCTTCTGGAGCCTGGGGCTTCGGCGCAGGAGGCAGAATATGAGGCCCTCTGGAAGGTCTTCCACCGTGCCATCGGTATTCAGGAGAGAACCAATGGAAGGCTGCAGATGTCGCTGCTGCCCAGGAAATTCCGGCAGTTCATGAATGAATTTTCCTGCCCGGAAGGAAGAGCTGACCGGCCGTGAATACCGCGGTCTTCCGTCTGTCAGAAGGTTGACATAATAAGAGAGAAAAATATGACAAAATCCAGGAATTTTGTATAAAATGCAAAAAAGAAAAAGCCGGTAAAAGGCGTTGCAATGCATAGGTTGTGAAGAAAAAAACGGGAGCATTTTTGGGGTGCCGGCTTATTCTATAAAAAGAAAAGGGAAGGTTTTGTGGAAAATTATGCATTTTATACAGAAAAATGGAACCCGTAAAAACAATCAAAAATTTGACAGATCCGGAAAGATGAGTATAATTAGTCTCACAAACAAGTTCATAAATGGTCAAGTTAACAGACACGATTTGTAACCGACGTATTCTTTGATCTATGAAGGAGCATGATTACAATGAGAGAAGCAAAGATTAAACTCACTGTGGAAGATGTAAGTGACTTTGTAAGAGCGGCAGCAGAATGTGAGTTCGATGTGGATGTGAACTACAACAGAATTCTGGTTGACGCAAAATCCATCCTCGGCGTTATGAGTATGGATCTGAACAATGTACTGACTGTAAAGTATTACGGAGAAAGCGACCGGTTTGAGAGCTTTCTGAAGAAATACGCAGTCGCCTGACGTGCCAGTTTCTATGTTTTGTACCCTATAAATACCCCCTTTAAAGACAGTTCCCATGCGGAGCTGTCTTTTTCCTTGCTATGCAGAAAGGCCTGGCCTGTACAGGAAAACATTTTCCGGGGCTTGCCGGGCGCATTGTAATCCGCAGGCAGAATTGCTATAATATGGGTCAGAAGTTCCGGCAGCCGTATGGACGGGCACGGGAACGGGGATTACAGGGAGGGAGCGGCCATGGAACAGACAGTGATACGGATATCTGTACGGAATCTGGTGGAATTTCTGCTCAGGAGCGGAGATCTGGACAACCGGTACGGCGGGCGAAAAGAAGCAGAAGCAATGCAGGCGGGGAGCAGACTGCACCGGAAGCTCCAGAAGCGCATGGGATCCGGTTATCAGGCAGAAGTATCTCTGAAGCATCTGGTGACGATGGAAGGGCTGTGTGTCAGTGTGGAGGGACGTGCGGACGGTATCTGGTCTGACCAGGATATAGTGACGGTGGATGAGATCAAGGGAACCTACGGCAATGTCATGCAGATGGAGGAAGCCGTACCGGTTCATCTGGCACAGGCAAAGTGCTACGCCTGGATCTGGCTGGAGCAGAATCATCTGGAACGGATCCGGGTCCGCATGGTCTATGCCAACCTGGACACGGAGGAAACAAGAACGTTTACGGAAGAATATACGGTCGGGGAGCTGAGTGAATGGTTTTGGGCGCTTATGAAGGAGTATGAGCGATGGGTGTCCTTTGAGTGCCGATGGAAACAGGAACGGGGGATATCGCTGCAGGCGCTGTCCTTTCCATATGCATACAGGAAGGGACAGAGAGAGCTGATCGTGAGTGTGTACCGGACTGTCCTCCGGAAGAAGCGGCTGTTTATCCAAGCACCTACGGGAGTGGGGAAGACATTGTCCGCCCTGTTTCCTTCGCTGAAAGCCATGGGAGAGGGGATCAGCGACAAGATCTTTTATCTGACTGCCCGGACGGTCACCCGGACGGTGGCAAGGGATGCGCTGGATATCCTGAGAGAGCAGGGGATGCGGCTGAAGTCTGTGGTCCTCACGGCGAAGGAGAAGCTGTGTATCTGCGAAGAGACTGCGTGCGACCCGGATCACTGCCCATATGCCAAAGGACATTTTGACCGGATCAATGAGGCGGTCTATGATCTGTGGACCAGCGGGCCGGATTCGCTTACCAGAGAAGTAATCCTTGAGCAGGCGCATAAGTACAGGGTCTGCCCGTTTGAACTGAATCTGGATCTCTCCACGTGGATGGATGTGATCGTCTGTGATTACAACTATGTGTTTGATCCCAATGTATATCTGAAGCGTTTTTTCGGGGAGAGCGTCAAAGGCGCCTGGCTTTTTCTGGTGGATGAGGCGCACAATCTGGTGGAGCGGGGGCGGAATATGTACAGCGCCTGCCTGGTAAAAGAAGACTTTCTGGAGATGAAGCGGCTGGTCCGGGGAAAGGATGAGGGGCTGGTCCGGGCGCTGGAACGGTGCAACCGGCATCTGCTGACGCTGAAGCGGGAATGCGAGGGCGGTTATCAGCGCATGGAACAGGTGGGTGGTTTTACGATTCATCTGATGCATCTGATGTCGGAGCTGGATCATTTTCTGGAGCGTCCGGTGCCGGAGGAGCTGCGCAGGGGCCTGACCGATTTTTATTTTCAGGTGCGGGATTTTCTGAATATCTGCGACCGGGTGGATGAAAATTATGAGATCTATACGGAGCTTGATCAGGAGGGAAAGTTCCGGATGCATCTGTTCTGCGTCCGTCCTGCTGTGAATCTGAGGCTGTGTCTGGATAAGGGGATCAGTACAGTCTTTTTCTCGGCCACCCTGCTGCCGGTGAACTATTACAAGGACCTGCTCACCGGAGATCCGGAGGATTATGCGGTCTATGCCCGTTCGCCCTTTGATGAACAGAAGCGGCTTCTGCTCATCGGCACGGATGTGAGCAGCCGGTATACGAGGCGGGGGGAAGCAGAGTACCGAAGAATGGCGGAATATGTATGCCGAACGGTCAGAAGCCGCAGGGGAAATTATCTGATCTTTTTTCCCTCCTATCAGATGCTGAAGGAGGTGTATGACCGATGCCGGGGAGAGAAGGATTTTCTCTGTGTCCGCCAGGAGACCGGGATGGACGAAGAAGAGAGGGAGCAGTTCCTGGAGAGATTTGAAGAAGAGCAGGAACAGAGCATGGCGGCTTTCTGTGTCATGGGCGGGATCTTCTCGGAGGGGATCGATCTGGTCAGGGAAAAGCTGATCGGAGCGCTGGTCATAGGAACCGGTCTTCCGCAGGTCTGCCGGGAACGGGAGATTCTGAAGGACTATTTTGACCGGAAGGGGATGGACGGTTTTGCGTACGCCTATCAGTATCCGGGCATGAATAAAGTCCTGCAGGCGGCCGGACGGGTTATCCGGACGGATGAGGACCGGGGAGTTATTCTCCTGCTGGATGAACGCTTTCAGAGCAATGCCTATCAGCGGCTGTTCCCGAGAGAATGGGAACAGCACGGATACTGTAGGGTGGATTCGGTCCATGGCCGGCTTAAGGATTTCTGGGAAGCGGTACTTCCGGAAAATAGTCCATGAACTGTCTGGCGGCATTGCTGAGGGGAAGCTGCTCTTTGTGCACGATGGAGAGCAGTCTTTCGGGGAGTGTGGATTCCAGCTGGATGGGAAACAGCTCTTCCAGCTTCTGGGTCACACAGAAATCCGGGACAAAGGCGATGCCAAGGCCGATACTGGCCAGATCCAGAAGCAGGTCATTGGAGCTTAGTTCGATCTCCGGCACCAGATCCAGCTGGTGCTGCTGAAACATGGAATGGACGAATTCGCTGGTGGTGCTGTTTCGTCCCAGCATCAGGATGGGGTACTCCAGAAGTTCTTTTAAAGAGAGTGTTTTCTGCTCCAGCTCTCCGTAGTATTTCCGACTGGCGATGAAGCAGTCATGGAATTTTCTGATATGCCGGATGTGCAGGCCGTGTCCCAGACGGGAGTTGGGATAATTTGTGAAAATCAGATCCACGGAACCGCTCTCTAACAGGTCCACGCATTTGATGGAGGTCCGGTTGGTTACCTTAATATGAACGCCGGGGTATTCCCGGTGGAAGCGGTTCAGGTAGGGCACGAGAAAATACCGGCAGATGGTATCGCTGGCGCCCATGCGGAGCTGTCCGCCGCCCAGGGCGTGGGCTTCCATGATCTGCGCCTCTCCGCGCCGGATCAGGTTCATGGCAGGTTCCACATGGCGCAGGAGGATCTCTCCCTCCGGCGTGAGCTGCACCTTTTTCATGCTGCGGATAAAGAGAGGCTGATTCAGCTTCTGCTCCAGGACCTTGATGGACTGGCTGACTGCGGACTGGGAGATGTAGAGCTTCTTGGAGGCTTCCGAGAAGCTTAGAGACACGGCGACGTGATAAAACACTTTGTATAATTCGTAATTGATATCCATCTGGTCCTGTTCACGCTCCTTTGCATTACGAAATCATGCGGTACAGAAGATAAACGGCCAGCCCCGCCTGCAGAGTCAGGATCAGAGGCATGCCGACGGCAAAGTACCAGTGTCTCGTCTTGTGACGGAAGACGTACATGCCCAGCCAGGCCCCCCCAGAGCCTCCCAGGACGGCAGCGGCAAACAGGGTCTTCTCCGGAATCCGCCACTGATGCCGGCGCGCTCGTCGCTTGTCCATGCCCATGAGGGAAAATCCAAGGATATTTATAAAAAACAGATAGGTAAAAATCAGATAAAAAAGAGTTGACATAAATATTTCGCCCCCTTTGAAAGTCTGACCGGACGGAGTTCTTTTTCCATCATAGCAGAAATCAGGTGGGAAAGGAAGAATATTTTTTATTTTCATGTTGAAAAATAGGAGTAACCATGTTAAAGTGATGGTTGTGACAAATACAAGTGTCTTTGAGAGAAAAACATCTAAATTACAGGAGGAATGTATGTATTCATTGGATGAAGTCAGAGCAGTGGACCCTGAGGTGGCAGAGGCCATCACCGATGAGATGGCAAGACAGAACAGCCATATTGAACTGATCGCATCAGAGAACTGGGTGAGTAAAGCAGTGATGGCGGCCATGGGCAGCCCTTTAACGAATAAGTATGCGGAAGGATATTCCGGTAAGAGATATTACGGCGGATGTGAATGCGTGGATGTGGTGGAGGACCTTGCCATCGCGAGAGCGAAGGAAGTGTTCGGCTGCGAGTATGTGAATGTACAGCCCCATTCCGGCGCACAGGCAAATATGGCAGTCTTTTTTGCCATGCTGGAGCCGGGAGACAGGGTGCTGGGCATGAATCTGGCGCACGGCGGTCATCTGTCCCACGGAAGCCCCGCTAACATGTCCGGAAAATATTTTGAAGTGCACCAGTATGGGGTCAATGACCAGGGGTTTATCGATTATGACGAGGTGCGCCGGATTGCACTGGAGTGCCGTCCGAAGCTGATCGTGGCAGGCGCCAGCGCCTATGCCCGGACCATCGATTTCAAAAAATTCCGGGAGATCGCGGATGAGGCGGGAGCGTATCTGATGGTGGATATCGCGCACATCGCCGGGCTTGTGGCAGCCGGTGTGCATCCAAGCCCCATTCCCTATGCGCATGTGACGACGACTACGACACACAAGACGCTTCGGGGACCCAGAGGCGGGATGATCATGTCCGATGCGGCTACTGCGGAGAAGTTTCATTTTAACAAGGCAGTTTTCCCGGGCATCCAGGGAGGCCCTCTGATGCATGTGATCGCAGCCAAGGCCGTCTGCCTGAAGGAGTGCCAGACGGAGGCATATAAAGAGTATCAGCGGGGCATCGTGAAAAATGCAAAAGCCCTTTGCAGAGGACTGATGGACCGGGGGATCCGGATCGTATCCGGCGGTACGGATAATCATCTGATGCTTATGGATCTGACCAACCTTGACATCTCCGGCAAGGATGCGGAAAACCTGCTGGATCTGGCGAATATTACCGCCAACAAGAACACGATTCCCAACGATCCCCGTTCGGCCTTCGTGACCAGCGGAGTCCGTCTCGGTACGGCAGCCGTGACCAGCCGCGGCCTGAAGGAAGCGGATATGGATATCATCGCGGATGCCATTGCCATGATGCTGAAAGAGGGAGAGGCTGCAGCGCCGAAAGCGAAAGCGCTGATCCAGGGCCTGACAGAGCGGTATCCGCTCTGCATGTAAGAGAAAAGAGCGACCTGCGGCTTCCGGCTTTCGACAGTGCCTGTATAAGGCGGTGCTGCCGCCGGAAGCCGTTTTTATGTTGGAAAGGAGAACTGCATGGGTGTGATCGAGGAAGCCTTTATCAGCGGTTTCTGCAGGACCAGCAACGAGACGCGGACGGTGGCGTGCGAGTATGAGCGCGGGGCGGACGGGGCTCTGACGCTGACGGAATTTGACTGTAACTATGAAAAATGTCCCAACAGCAGCGCATGTCTGATCTGCAAAGAGGCGTTTGCCCGGGCATCCGAAAGCAGAGGGGACTGCGCGCAGGAGACAGAGCACGGGAACAGAAAGTGATGTCCTTACTGCATGTCGGAGATCGATATCTAAGCCACCGGATGCCCTCACTGCACCTCCCAACTGTCAGAGTCCTGACAGTCTGCGGATCAGGACCGGCATGGGCGGATGGTTCGGACGGTTATAATAGGTAGAAAGGATTACCAGGTATTTTTGGGGATCCAGCGCCTTTAGAAACGGGAGCAGCGCCTCTCTTTCTTCAAAGCCGGTGTCGCCTCCGCTGTAGATGCACAGAACCATAAGGCCGTCTTTTTGCAGGAGGGTGAGCCCCTGACGGACTGCCGAAAGGGTGGTATCGGCCCGGGTGGAGAGGGAGTGATCCCCGCCGGGCAGATAGCCCAGATTGAAGGTGATGCAGCTTATGGTGCCTGCGTCAGCATATTGTTCCATATGGCTGTGGGAATCCAGGATCAGCCGGCAGTTGTCCGGTACACCTGCCTCCGACAGCCGTTTTTTTGTATTTTTGAGCGCCTGGGGCTGGATGTCGAAGGCGAGCACCCGGCCGGTCCCGCCCGCACACCGGCAGAGCAGCACCGTGTCATGCCCGTTTCCCATGGTGGCGTCGATACAGCAGTCGCCGGGCTTCACCTGCAGCGAGATGAAATGCCGGCACCAGTCGGTGATCTGATACATGGTAAAAACTCCTTTGCGTGGAATCTGTATAAACAGATCATAGCATGCAGAAGCGGGTTTCACAAGAGCCATGTTTTTTGCTGCACGGGAAAGAGAGTTCTCCGGTTATTCCCGCGGGCAGCGAGCCGGGGAGCTGCCGCGAGGGTCTTTGATTTTACCTGAATTTTACACAGACATCTCCTGTCCTTTACACAGCCGCATTAATATGACAGATGAAAACGGGAATATTAATGATGATGAAGAGCACAGGAGGATCAAATATGGACTTTTTCGGTGTACTTACGATGCTGGGCGGACTGGCGCTGTTTCTCTATGGAATGGAGACAATGGGAAAGGGACTCTCGCAGATCTCCGGCGGAAAACTGGAACGGATTCTGGAGCGGCTTACGTCCAGTCCGCTGAAAGCAGTGCTCCTGGGAGCGGGCGTGACGGCGGTGATTCAGTCGTCCTCTGCCACGACGGTGATGGTGGTGGGATTTGTCAATTCCGGGATTATGAAGCTGACGCAGGCAGTGGGAATTATCATGGGGGCGAACATAGGCACGACCATCACCTCGTGGATCTTAAGCCTGTCCGGTATTGAGAGCAGTAATTTTTTCCTGCGTCTGCTGAAGCCGTCCTCCTTCTCCCCGGCTCTGGCGCTGGCAGGAGTCTGTCTTCTTATGTTTGCCCGAAGGGAAAAGCAGAAGGATCTGGGAACGATTCTGGTGGGCTTTGCCATCCTGATGACGGGGATGGACACCATGAGCGGTGCAGTGAAACCGCTGGCGGATGTGCCGGAGTTTACCGGTATTCTCACCATGTTCTCCAATCCGGTCCTGGGGATGTTAAGCGGCGCGGCGCTGACAGCGGTAATCCAGAGCTCTTCTGCTTCCGTGGGAATCCTGCAGGCGCTGTGTGCTACAGGCGCGGTCTCTTTCGGGGCGGCGGTGCCCATTATCCTGGGGCAGAATATCGGTACATGCGTGACGGCCATGCTCTCCGGCATCGGCGCCCACAGAAATGCCAGGCGGACGGCGCTTCTGCATCTTTATTTTAACCTGATCGGCACGACGGTGTTCATGCTGGTATTTTATGGACTGCATGCTTTTTTACAGTTTGATTTCCTGAATGAACCGGTGAATGCGGCGGGGATCGCAGCGGTGCATTCGGCTTTTAATGTGGCTGCCACTGTGGTGCTGCTTCCGTTCTCGGGGGTTCTGGTGAAGCTGGTCTGTCTGACGATTCCGGATTCCGGGAAAAAGAACGGACAGAAGCAGGAGGATATGAGAGAACTTGCCTATCTGGATGTGCGCTTTCTGGATACACCGGGCTATGCGGTGGAACAGTGCCGGATGGCGGCGGTGAAAATGGCCGGACTTTCCAGGGAGGCGCTGATCCGGGCAGCGGGGCTTTTGACTGATTATCAGAAGGAGCAGGCGGAGGAAGTGGAACGTCTGGAGGAGCTGGTGGACCGGTATGAGGACGGTCTGGGAAATTATCTCGTGAAGCTTGGGAGCCGGGACCTGTCGGAGCGGGACAGTCATACCATCTCCATGATTCTGCACTGTATCGGGGATTTTGAACGGATCAGCGACCATGCGGTCAATATTATGGAGGCGGCGCAGGAACTGCAGCAGAAGAAGCTGGTATTTTCCAGAAAGGCCAGGGAAGAGCTGGAGATCTTTACAAAAGCGCTCCTGGAGATCATGGACCGGTCGGTGGATGTATTTGAACGGGAGGATTGCTCTTCGGCGGTGTGTATCGAGCCCCTGGAGGAGACCATCGATGTCCTGAGCAGGAAGCTGAGAAAGCGGCATGTGGAGCGTCTGCGGGCCGGGGAATGTACCATAGAACTGGGATTCGTGCTGTCAGATCTGATCACGGACTATGAGCGGATCTCGGACCATTGTTCCAATGTGGCCATCGCGCTGATTCAGTCGGAGGCAAAAGAGCAGGAAGCGCACGAATATGCAGCGGGCCTTCACAGAGGGGAAGATCCGTGGTTCCAGAAGGAATATGAGGCGTACAGAGAGCGGTACCGGCTGCCGTAGCCTGCGGGCCAGAGGAGAGTGAGGAAGAGATGATATGGCGTTGATCTATATTGTGGAGGACGATCAGAATATCCGGGAGATCCAGCGGTTTGCGCTGCAAAACAGCGGCTACCAGGTGGAAGAGTTCGCCTGTGCCCGGGATTTTTACCGGCAGATCAGAAAAAGGACGCCGGACTGTGTCCTTCTGGATATCATGCTGCCGGACGAGGACGGACTGGAGATTCTGGAAAAGCTGCGGGCCGATCCGGAGATGAGAAGGGTCCCTGTGATGATGGTGACGGCCAGGACCACGGAGCTGGATAAAGTAAAGGGACTGGATAAGGGCGCGGATGATTATATCACCAAGCCCTTCGGTGTGATGGAGCTGATCTCCAGGGTGAAGGCGCTGCTGCGGCGGTGTTCGGGCATGGAGGAGGAAGCCTGCCTGTCTGCCGGAACGGTGACGCTGGACGGCGTCCGCCGTCAGGTATGCGTGCAGGGACAGCCCTGCGGACTGACCTACAAGGAATACGAGCTCCTGAAGCTTCTGCTGCAGAACAGGGGGATCGTGCTCTCCAGAGATGTGATCATGGAGCGGATCTGGGATATCAGCTTTGAAGGGGAGTCAAGAACGCTGGATGTGCATATCAAGACGCTGCGTCAGAAGCTGGGAAGCGCAGGGACGCTGATCCGGACGGTCCGGAATGTGGGCTACACCATCGACTGAATCAGACAGTAAAAGAGGAAAAAATGTGAAAAAAAGAATACACCGGGAGTTTGTCCTTGTGGCGCTTACATCTATCTTTCTGACGGCTGTACTGGTTACGGCGGTGTTTTACGGATGTTTCCGCGCGGAGATCATGGAGGAACTGGGAAACAGTGCCCGTATGCTGGAGAGCATAGGGGTTTCTGCCGCTCTGGAGAAGCCCGGAGGCGCGTATGACAGTCTGAAAATCCAGGGGATAAGGATCACACTGATCGGCAGCGACGGAAGCGTTCTGTATGACAATGGGGCCGAAGCGGGGGATCTGGACAATCACGGGGACCGGCCGGAGGTGGCGTCGGCCAGGGAGAGCAGCAGCGGCCAGGCGGTCCGCAGGTCGGATACGCTGGATAAAAATGCGTTTTATTATGCGGTGCGGCTGTCAGACGGGAGCATCCTTCGGGTGGCCAGGGAGTCTTCCAGCATGTGGGGGATTTTCCGGGATTCCCTGCCGGCGGTTCTGACGATGGCGGCAGGAGTTCTTTTGCTGTGTTGCGGGCTGGCAGCCCGTGCAGCCAGGACGTTAATGCGCCCCATCTGGCAGCTTGCAGAGGATCTGGACGCCTGCGACGACCGTCTGGTCTATCAGGAGCTGCAGCCCTTTGTCCGGCGGATCCGGCAGCAGCACGAGGATCTTATGGGAACGGTCAGGCTCAGACAGGAGTTCACCGCCAATGTGTCTCATGAGCTGAAGACGCCGCTTACGGCTATCTCCGGCTATGCGGAGCTGATCGAACATCATATGGCGCGGGAGGAGGATGTCGGAAGATTCGGGGGAGAGATTCACAGGAGCGCCGTGCGGCTTCTGCGGATGATTGACGACATCATCCGTCTGTCAGAACTGGACGTGATGGAGACAGAGTCGCCGGTACTGGAGCGCGTGCCGCTCTATGAACTGGCGGAGGTCAGTGTGGACATGCTGAGAATCAACGGAGAAAAACATGGAGTAAAGCTTTTTCTGCATGGGGCTCCGTGTATTATCCGGGGAAACAAAGAGATGGTGGAGGAGGTCCTCTATAATCTGTGCGACAATGCCATCCGCTACAACAGGGAAGGCGGGAGCGTCTTCGTCACTGCGGAGCCGAAGGGGGACCGGGTGCGTCTCTGCGTGGAGGATACAGGTATCGGGATTCCGGAGGAACATGCAGAACGTGTGTTCGAGAGGTTTTACCGGGTGGACAAGAGCCGATCCAAAGCGACCGGGGGGACGGGGCTGGGGCTTGCCATTGTAAAGCATATTGCGGCGCGGCATCACGCGGAGCTGACTCTGGAAAGCAGGGAAGGAGAAGGGACAAGGATCACGCTCTGGTTCGACCGGTGGGATGAGCCATGACAGAAAACAGAAGAGAAAGGCGATAAGTTTTATTTGCTACTCCGGACAAAATGATTTATAATAAGTCACATACCTTATGACAGCCGCGGGAGCGGCCGGAGCCGGAGCAGGAAAGGATTCAGAGCTATGAGCTATGCCGATCAGTTATTTATCAATATGTGCCGGGATATCCTGGACAACGGAACCAGCACAGAGGGTGAGAAGGTCCGTCCCAGATGGGAAGACGGCACGCCCGCCTACACCATCAAGCGTTTCGGCGTGGTCAGCCGCTATGATCTTCGCCGGGAATTTCCGGCGCTTACCCTCCGGAAGACAGCGCTTAAGAGCTGCATGGATGAGATCCTGTGGATCTATCAGAGAAAATCCGCCAATATCCATGACCTGAACAGCCATATATGGGATCAGTGGGCGGATGAGACCGGTTCCATCGGAAAGGCATACGGTTATCAGATCGGAGTCAGAAGCCGGTACAGGGAAGGGCTGATGGACCAGATGGACCGGGTGCTCTACGACCTTCGGAACAATCCGTTCAGCCGCCGGATCATCACCAATACTTATGTGCATGAGGATCTGAGCGAGATGCATCTCTATCCCTGCGCCTATGGAGTCACCTACAATGTGACGCAGGAAAAGGGAGCGGACAGGCTTACGCTGAACATGGTTCTGAACCAGCGCTCACAGGATGTGCTGGCAGCCAACAACTGGAATGTATGCCAGTATGCGATCCTTCTGATGATGGTGGCGCAGGTGTGCGATATGGTGCCGGGAGAGCTTCTGCATGTGATTGCGGATGCCCATATTTATGACCGCCACAGGGACATTGTGGAGGAGCTGATTACCAGAGAGACATACCCGGCGCCCAGGGTGACGCTGGATCCCGGTGTCCGGGATTTTTATGCATTTACGACAGAGGACCTGTGGGTGGAGGGTTATCAGGCAGGGCCGCAGGTCAGGAATATTCCCATCGCAGTGTAGGAGGAGATGACGATATGAATATGATCGTGGCAGCAGATAAAAACTGGGGGATCGGGCATCAGAACAGGCTTCTGGTGAGCATTCCGGAGGATATGAAATTTTTCCGCAGCGAGACCGGCGGGAAGGTGGTGGTCATGGGAAGGAAGACGCTGGAGAGCTTTCCCGGGGGGATGCCGCTGAAAAACCGCACGAACATTGTGCTGACAAGGAATCCCGGGTATGAGGCAAAGGGTGCGCGGGTGCTGCATTCGGTGGAAGAGGTGCTGGAGGAGCTGAAGGCGTATCCCACGGAAGATGTATACATCATCGGCGGCGACAGTATCTATGAGCAGTTTCTGCCCTGGTGCGATGTGATCCATGTGACGAAGATCGATCATGCCTACGAAGCGGACGCATATTTTCCGGATATCGACCGGATGCCGGAGTGGGTCCTCACCGGGGAGAGCGAGGAGAAGACGTACTTTGATCTGGAATTCCGGTTCTGCCGTTATGAGAGACGGGAGGCCTGAGAATGGCGGGAAAGAAGAGGGAGCGCCTCTTTCACTTCAGCCTCCGGGGACTGGACACGAATCTTCTGGTAGTGCTGTTCTTCCTCATGATCTTCGGCTTTATCATGCTTTACAGCGCCAGTTATTATACGGCCGGGCTCAGCAAGGCTTACAATTATGATTCCATGTATCTTCTGAAGACGCAGATCACTTACAGCCTTCTGGGAATTGCAGCCATGCTGGTGGTGTCCTGTATCAATTATCATGTGTGGAGCCTTCTGGTGCTGCCGGGCTATGTCTTCTGCTGCGCCCTGGTGCTGCTTCTGAAAGTACCGTCCCTGGGAGTGACAGTAAAGGGAGCCACCAGATGGCTGAGGATCGGTCCCATACAGTTCCAGGTGGCGGAGCCCATCAAGCTGATCATGATTATCTTTATGGCGACTCTGATTGTGGTGAGGCGGAAGAAGCTGAGGAGCTGGATGTCCATGATCCGTATGATCATCCCCACGGCCATCGTATCCGCCCTGATCCTGGTCATCAGCGACAATATGAGTACGGCGGCAATCCTTCTGGGAACGGCGGTGTTCATGATCTATGTGGTACACCCGGAGCAGTGGAAATTCTTCCTGTGCGCGGCGGGAACCGCGGCGCTGGTGGCAGGCGTCCTGTACTATGTGAAAAATCTGGACCCTGCGGAGATGAACGAGATCAATTTCCGTCTGGTGCGTATCCGGGCCTGGCTCTTTCCCTATGAATATGAGCAGGGCAAGGCGTATCAGTCCCTGCAGGGACTGTATGCCATCGGTTCCGGCGGACTGTGGGGCAAGGGACTGGGCAACAGCATCCAGAAGCTTGGAAAGATTCCGGAGCCCTATAATGATTACATATTTGCCATCATCTGCGAAGAGCTGGGGATCTTCGGGGCAGGACTGATCATCCTTCTCTTTATCTATCTGCTCTACCGGCTCTATACGATCTCTCAGACGGCGCACGATCTGCTGGGACGGATGCTTGCCATCGGGGTTCTGTCCCATATCGCGCTGCAGGTGATCCTGAATCTTATGGTGGTGACGAATCTTTTTCCCACCACGGGAGTGACGCTGCCATTCTTCAGCTCCGGCGGAACGGCGTCGGTATTTTTGCTGATCGAGATCGGCGTCGTGCTGAACGTGAATAAATACAGTGTGGAGAAGAGGCTGGAGGCTCTCAGGGAGCGGGGGCTTCGGTACTGAGGATAAAAAAACAGCGGAAGCCGGGCTGGAGCGGAACTTTAATCAAAACAGCGGAAGCCGGGAGGACGCCCGGAAGGATTTTCGGACACAGGTGTGGCGGAAAATTCTTCCAGACGCTGGGCGTCCTCCGTGCTGGAGCGGAACTTTAATCAGGAGGTCGGGCATGCACAGAGAGCATACAAGGACAGTGAAAATCGGGGACCGGATCATCGGAGGCGGCAATCCGGTGCTGATTCAGTCCATGACGAACACGAGGACGGAGGACGCGGAGGCTACAACGGCCCAGATCCTGAGACTGGAGAAGGCGGGGTGCGAGATCGTCCGGTGTACGGTGCCGACCATGGAAGCGGCGCTGGCTCTGAAGGAAATCAAAAAAAAGATCCATATTCCGCTGGTGGCGGATATTCATTTTGACTATAAGATGGCCATCGCCGCCATGGAGAACGGAGCGGACAAGATCCGTATCAATCCGGGAAACATCGGGGGCACGGAACGGATCCGTGCGGTGGTGGACACGGCCAGGGAACGGGGGATCCCCATCCGGGTGGGCGTCAACAGCGGTTCTCTGGAGAAGGAGCTGGTGGAAAAATATCATGGCGTTACGGCGGAGGGACTTGTGGAGAGCGCTCTTGACAAGGTGCGGATCATCGAAGAGCTGGGCTATGACAACCTGGTCATCAGCATCAAATCCTCGGATGTGATGATGTGTGCCAGAGCTCATGAGCTGATCGCCGGACAGACGGACTATCCCCTCCACGTGGGTATCACGGAGGCCGGGACCCTGTTTTCGGGCAACATCAAATCCGCAGTGGGACTGGGCATCATCTTAAGCCAGGGCATCGGGGATACGATCCGGGTGTCTCTGACCGGAGATCCGGTGGAGGAGATCAAGTCCGCGAAGCTGATTCTTAAGACACTGGGCCTTCGCAGGGGCGGCATCGAGGTGGTGTCCTGTCCCACCTGCGGCAGAACGAAGATTGATTTGATCCGTCTGGCCAACCAGGTGGAGACCATGGCAGCGGAATATCCGCTGGATATCAAGGTGGCAGTCATGGGCTGCGTGGTCAACGGGCCGGGAGAGGCGAAGGAGGCGGACATCGGCATTGCCGGCGGGATCGGAGAAGGTCTTCTGATCCGGCATGGGGAAGTGGTGAAGAAACTGCCGGAGGGAGAACTTCTGGAAGCGCTCAGGCAGGAGCTGGAGAACTGGAAGCATGAATGAAAAACCTTTTTTTGACGTATTCCGGAACCTGGAGCTGGAAGCGCCGCTGCATGCACTTTTTGAGCAGGTCGTGGTCACGAAAGTGTCCACAACGCCGGATCAGGGGGTGTTGCGGATCTATATTACGAGTAAAAAGCTGATTGCCAAGGATCAGCTTTTTCACTTGGCGGGACAGATCCGCCGGCAGGTCTTCGGATACCGCAGGGTGCAGGTACATATTTTTGAAAAATTTCTTCTGTCGGAGCAGTATACGCCGAAGAAGCTGTGGGATGTCTACGAGGAGAGTGTTCTGACGGAACTGGAAGCGTACAGCCCATATAAAAGAAGCATTATGAAAAATGCCCGGGTGGATTTTCCGGATGAAGGAACGGTGCTGATCGGGGTTCCGGACAGGATCTATGACCGGGAAGCGGTGGACGATATTGTAAGGATTCTGGACCGGGTATTCAACGAGCGGTGCGGGTTCCGGGTGAAGGTAGATGTGGAATATGTGGAGAGCAGGGATCACAGTGCAAGAGAGAAGAGCGAGGCAGAGCTGAGACAGCGCATCCGTTATCTCACCGAGAATCTGCAGAAGACGAAGGCGGCAAAGACAGAGAGTGTAAAAGAGACGCCCGGACAGGAGGAGAAGGGAACCGCGGAAAAAGGCGCTGCCGCCAGGCAGAAGGGCCGGAAGCATACCGGGTCCAGAAGGCTGTCCGGCGAACGCAGACCGGCGGAAGGGGGCAGAGGTTTCGGGCTTCGCAGAAGCGACGATCCGGAGCTGCTCTACGGCAGGAATTTTGAAGACGAGCCCATTGCGCTGGATCAGATTGTAGAGGAGATGGGCGAGGTCACGGTCCGGGGAAAGATCCTGAACATGGAGGAACGGGAGATCCGGGGGGAGCGCACCATCGTCACCCTGACCCTGTCTGATTTTACGGACACGATTCACGTGAAGATGTTTACGAAAAATGACGATCTGCCGGAGCTTAAGGAACGGGTGTCGGCCGGGAGCTTTGTGAAGATCAAGGGTCTGACGACGCTGGACCGTTTCGATCACGAGCTGACCATCAGCTCCGTGGCGGGCATTCGGAAGACCGCTGATTTTACAACAAAACGCATGGATTATTCCTGCAAAAAGAGAGTGGAGCTCCACTGCCATACGAAGATGAGCGATATGGACGGCGTGACCGATGCGTCTGTGCTTCTGAAGCGGGCGAAGGAATGGGGAATGCCGGCGCTGGCCATCACGGACCACGGCTGCGTGCAGGCATTTACAGAAGCCAGCCACACCATTTCCAAGGATGAGGATTTTAAGGTTATCTACGGGGTGGAAGGTTATCTGGTGGATGATCTGAAGGAAGTGGTGGAAAATTCCAGAGGGCAGAGTCTTAACGGCACCTGTGTAGTCTTTGACCTGGAGACTACAGGTCTGAGCGCGGTGAACGACCAGATCATTGAGATCGGGGCTGTGAAGGTGGAGGACGGGAAGATCACGGACCGGTTCAGTACATTCGTAAATCCGGAGAAGCCCATTCCTTTCGAGATCGAACAGCTCACAGGCATCAGCGACGAGATGGTTCTTGGCGCTCCCGGGATCGAGAAGGTGCTTCCGGAATTTCTGGATTTCTGTGAGGGCTGCGTGCTCATCGCCCACAATGCCTCCTTTGATGCGGGTTTTGTGGAAGAAAACTGCAGGAGGCTGGGGATTCCCACCGGCTTTACGGTGGGCGACACGGTGGCCATGGCACGGATTCTCCTGCCGAACCTGGGGAAGTTTAAGCTGGACAATGTGGCAAAGGCGCTGAACATCCCGCTGGAACACCATCACCGGGCGGTGGATGACGCTGCGTGTACGGCGGAGATTTTTGTGAAATTTCTGGAGATGTTCCAGGTGAGAGATGTATGGAATCTGGATCAGGTCAATGAACTGGGACGGGCGAATGCGGCAGCAATCAAAAAGCTCCCCACCTACCATATCATTCTGCTGGCCAAAAATGACATCGGGCGGGTGAATCTGTACCGGCTGGTGTCCATGTCCCATCTGGAATATTTTGCCAGGCGGCCCAGGATCCCCAGAAGTGAGCTGGAGCGGTACCGGGAGGGGCTGATCATCGGTTCCGCCTGCGAAGCCGGAGAGCTGTATCAGGCGATCCTGAGGGGGGCGCCCAGACAGGACATTGCCCGGATTGTGAAATTTTATGACTATCTGGAGATCCAGCCGCTGGGAAATAATGCCTTCATGCTTCGGGATGAGAAGAATCCGGTGAAGTCGGAGGAAGACCTGAAGGAAAACGTCCGGAAGATTGTCCGGCTGGGGGAGGAATTCCAGAAGCCGGTGGTCGCCACCTGCGACGTGCACTTTATCGATCCGGCGGATGAGGTGTACCGGCGGATCATCATGGCGGGCAAGGGCTTCTCGGATGCGGACCAGCAGGCGCCGCTGTTTCTGCGCACCACCGAGGAGATGCTGAAGGAATTCCAGTTCCTGGGGGCGGAAAAGGCGGAGGAAGTGGTGATTACCAACACGAACCGGATTGCGGATATGTGCGAGCATCTGTCTCCGGTCCGCCCGGATAAATGTCCGCCGGTGATTCCGGATTCGGACAAGACGCTTCGGAAGATCTGCTATGAGAAAGCCCACGAGATCTACGGGGAAGAGCTGCCCCGGATCGTGACGGAGCGTCTGGAGCGGGAACTGAAGTCCATTATCGGCAACGGCTTCGCAGTCATGTACATCATCGCTCAGAAGCTGGTATGGAAGTCGGTGGACGACGGGTATCTGGTGGGCTCCCGGGGTTCTGTGGGTTCCTCCTTTGTGGCGACCATGGCGGGGATCACGGAGGTGAATCCCTTAAGCCCGCACTATATCTGTCCCTCCTGTCATTACAGTGAATTTGATTCGGATGAGGTGAAGCAATTTGCGGGCATGGCCGGCTGCGACATGCCGGATAAGGACTGTCCGGTGTGCGGGACCAGGCTGAAAAAAGAAGGGTTTGATATTCCCTTTGAGACGTTCCTTGGGTTCAAGGGCAACAAGGAGCCGGATATTGATCTGAACTTTTCAGGAGATTATCAGTCCAAGGCACATAAATATACGGAGGTCATCTTCGGTGCCGGACAGACCTACCGGGCCGGTACAGTGGGTACTCTGGCGGATAAAACAGCGTTCGGTTATGTAAAAAGATACTATGAAGAACGGGGAACCAGTAAGCGGAACTGTGAGATCGACCGGATCGTTGCCGGCTGTACCGGAATCCGCAGGACCACCGGTCAGCATCCGGGCGGCATCATCGTCCTGCCTCTGGGGGAGACCATCTATTCCTTTACACCGGTGCAGCATCCGGCCAATGATATGACCACAGATATCGTGACCACGCATTTTGATTACCATTCCATTGATCACAACCTTCTGAAGCTGGACATTCTGGGGCATGATGATCCTACCATGATCCGGATGCTGGAGGACCTGACCGGGATCGACGCCACGGCGATTCCTCTGGATGACCCGCAGGTCATGACGCTCTTTCAGAGTACGGAAGCTCTGGGGATCAGGCCGGAGGATATCGGCGGGACGAAGCTGGGCTCTCTTGGTATTCCGGAATTCGGTACGGAATTTGCCATGCAGATGCTCATCGACACCCATCCGACGCATTTTTCTGATCTGGTCCGGATCGCAGGGCTCGCCCACGGGACGGACGTGTGGCTTGGGAATGCCCAGACGCTGATCCAAGAGGGGAAGGCGACCATTTCCACGGCAATCTGCACCCGTGACGATATCATGGTCTATCTCATCGGCATGGGCATGGACAGCGAGCAGTCGTTCACGATTATGGAGAGCGTCCGAAAGGGAAAGGGCCTGAAGCCGGAATGGGAGGAGGCCATGACTGCTCATGGGGTGCCGGACTGGTACATCTGGTCCTGTAAGAAGATCAAGTATATGTTCCCCAAGGCGCATGCAGCTGCCTATGTAATGATGGCGTGGCGCATCGCCTACTGCAAGATCAACTATCCGCTGGCCTATTATGCGGCCTATTTCAGTATCCGTGCATCGGCTTTTAACTATGAGATCATGTGTCAGGGAAGGGAACGGCTGGAATATTATATGGAGGATTATAAAAGACGCAGCGATACGCTGTCCAAAAAGGAGCAGGATACCCTGAAGGATATGAAGAGCGTCCAGGAGATGTATGCCAGAGGGATTGAGTTTATGAAGGTGGACATCTACCGGGCGGAGGCACACAAGTTCCAGATCATCGACGGGAAGCTTATGCCGGCCCTCTCCACCATCGACGGGCTGGGGGACAAGGCAGCGGATCTTCTGGTGGAGGCGGCGGCTCAGGGCCCCTTCCTGTCCCGGGACGATCTGCGGCAGCGGAGCAGGCTCAGCAAGACCGTCATCGACCTGATGGGAGATCTGGGTCTTCTGGAGGGGCTGCCGGAGTCCAATCAGCTGTCACTGTTTGATCTGGGGTAGAGAGATACAGATTTCTGAAAAAACAGTTGCCCCCGGGCCGGAGAACTTTTATAATGAAGATAGCCTGAATACAGACGGAAAGTGGAGGATGCGCTTATGAGGAAAATTATTACCATCGGCCGTGAATTCGGCGCAGGCGGGGGAGAGATCGGCAAACGGCTGTCAAAAGAGCTTGGGATCCCGTTTTACGACAAGGATATCATCCTGAAGACGGCCATGGCGAACCGGAGGCTGAATCCGGAGCAGGTGCGCAGGTGGGATGAAAAGGTGCCCAGCAGCTTCGGTTTTGCTCAGAGTCTGTTTGATTTTTACAACCGGCCGCTGGACGAGGAGCTCTGGCGGGCGCAGAAGGACGCGATCCGGGAGCTTGCCAACAAGGAGAGCTGCGTCATCGTGGGCAGGAACGGCGATTATATCCTGAGGGAATTTGATCACTGCCTGAATGTGTTCGTCCATGCAGGGTTCCAGTGGCGGGTCCGGAGGATGTCGGGGATGATGCCGGATACGCCCATGGAGCAGGTGGTACTGGACGTGAAGGCGGCTGACAAGGCGCGGAAAAAATACTGTGCGTACTATACAGGCAAGACCTACGGAGATGCCCGGAACTTTGATCTGACGGTAAATACGGAGAAGCTGGGAATCGAACAGGCGGTCCGGCTGATCCTGACGGCGGCGGAGACGATCTGACGGTACCGGGCATCCGGACGGCACAGGGGTGAAATGCGTTGCGGATCAGAGCAGATCAGAGTAAATTGTATACAATGATACAGTTTTTTCTTGACAAGAACGTGAGAAAATTTTATACTTAGCATGAACATCAGAGGCGGTGTAGCAGAATACATCGCCTTTCTGTTTAAAATAGCCGGCGGACAACGCCGGGGGAAAAGGAGAGTACATAAATTATGAAAAAGTTGGTTGTAATGTCTATGATCGCATGTATGGCATTTTCCATGACTGCCTGCGGATCCAAAGAGGAAGCGCCGGCACAGGCGCCTGCAGAGGAAGGGACCGAGGCTCCGGCAGAGAGCACAGAAGGAACCGAACCGGCTGAGGATGCGGCTGCACCGGAAGACAAGGAGTGGATCATCGCCATGGATACCGTATTCCGTCCTTTTGAGTTCACGGATGAGAACGGCAATTTTGTGGGAATTGATGTGGATGTGCTGGATGCAGTGGCAAAGGATCAGGGTTTCAACTATGCCATCGAGAGTCTTGGATGGGATGCGGCAGTGGCAGCAGTCCAGGCGGGTCAGGCAGACGGCCTGATTGCGGGCGCTTCCATTACGGATGAGAGAAAGGCTTCCGGCTGGATCTTCTCAGAAGGGTATTACAATGCCACCCAGACTTTCGTGGTGCCGGCGGACAGCGATATCGCCAGTTATGAAGATCTGTCCGGCAAGAACGTGGCAGTGAAGAACGGTACCGCAGGTGCAGATTTTGCCAACAGCCTGAAAGATGAGTATGGATTTACTGTTACCGTGTTTGAGGATTCTCCGACCATGTATCAGGATGTAATCCTGGGCAACAGTGCGGCATGCGTGGAAGATACGCCCATCATGGCTGACTCCATCAAGGTGGGCAACCTGGCGCTCAAGATCCCGGAGGGCATGGAGAGTGACGGAGCTCCCTACGGATTCGCCATCATGAACGAGGCAAATCAGGAGCTTCTTGACATGTTCAACGCAGGCCTTGCGAACATCAGAGAAAACGGAACCTATGACGAAATCATCGCGAAGTACCTTGGAGAATAAGCGCTCCTTTCAGGCACTTTCTGAAAAGACAGTAAGGAGAACCTGACTTATGCTATCTATCATTCAAGTATACGGCACCATGCTTTTGTCGGCGCTGGGAAGGACCCTTCTGATGACTCTGCTGTCCCTGGTGTTTGCCATGGTGATCGGCATGATCTTCGGACTCATGAATGTGGGGCACAACCGGATCCTGAACCTCGTCGGCACAGTCTATGTGGACGCGGTCCGGGGAGTCCCGCTGATCGTACTGGCGTATTTTATCTATTTCGGCGTACCGGCAGGAATCCAGGGGCTGGGTTTTTCCGGCTTTCGTCTGGATGCGCTCCAGGCGGGTACCATTGCGCTTTCCATGAACTGCGGTGCGTATATGGCAGAGATCATAAGAGCAGGTATTGAGAGTGTGGACCGGGGACAGATGGAGGCGGGCAGGAGCCTGGGGCTCTCCTACGGCTCCTGCATGGCTCTGATTGTCGTGCCCCAGGCGGTGCGTACCATGATCCCTTCCATCATCAACCAGTTCATCATCACTCTGAAGGATACTTCCATCCTTTCCGTGATCGGTTTCCCGGAGCTGACCAATGTGGGTAAGACGATCATGGGAAATACATTCAAGAATCTGGAGACCTGGGCGATCATCGGCGTCATGTACATGGTGGTGATCGTTACTCTCAGTAAGGTCGCCAAGAGGATCGAGAGGAGGGTGAACCGTGGCAGATAAGCATCAGAGCAAGTCTATCATGGACAGCTCCTGCAAGATCCATGTGACAAACCTGAAGAAGAATTTCGGGAAGCTGGAAGTATTAAAGGATATCAGTCTGGATGTGGCGGAAGGCGAAGTGGTGGTGCTTCTTGGGCCTTCCGGAAGCGGCAAGTCCACGCTCCTGCGCTGCCTGAACCAGCTGGAGACGGCTACCAGCGGCCAGATCATTATTGACGGACATGATGTGACGGATCGTCATACAGATATCAATAAAGTGCGGGAAAACATCGGTATGGTGTTCCAGCATTTTAATCTGTTCAATCACCTGACGGTCATGGACAACATGACCCTGGCGCCGGTGCATCTGAAGCTGGCCACGAAGGAGGAGGCGCGCCGGAGGGCGGAGCAGCTCCTTCAGAGGGTGGGGCTGGAGGATAAGGCGCAGGCGTATCCCAGCCAGCTCTCAGGCGGACAGAAGCAGCGTGTGGCCATCGCCCGCGCCCTTGCCATGAAGCCGGATATCATGCTCTTTGACGAGCCCACCAGCGCGCTGGACCCCGAGATGGTAGGAGAGGTGCTGGCGGTCATGAAGGAGCTGGCAAGAGAGGGCATGACGATGGTGGTGGTTACCCATGAGATCGGGTTTGCCAGAGAGGTGTCAGACCGGGTAATCTTCATGGAAGGCGGATATATCGTGGAAGAAGGCACGCCGGAGGAGCTGATCCTGCATCCGAAGGAGCCCCGTACCATCGATTTCCTGAGCAAGGTATTATAAAGCAGTACAGAAGAACAGAAGTCCCCTGCGGGCATGCAGCCTGCAGGGGATTTTTTTGCGCTGCTGCCGGGAGATTCCGCTGCAGAGAGAGAAGCCCCTGAAAAATTTTACTGGAAATCCTGCTAAAAATGCATATGTCGAATGGTTTTAAGTTATCTTAGGACAGAGGTGAGAGACATGTACAGACATATACGGGATCTGCGGGAAGATTTTGACCTGAGACAGCGGGAGGTGGCAGAGCATCTGAAATGCAGTCAGCGTTCGTACAGTGATTATGAAAACGGCAGGACACGCATACCGACGGATGTCCTGATTGAGCTTTCCAGATTTTACGGAACCAGCGTGGACTATCTGCTGGATCTGACCGAAGAGCGGGAGCCTTATCCGGAGCGTGAGGAAGAAGCAGAGTCTCCGTTGCAGGCAACGGGAGATCAGGCCTGTAACGTGGCAGAGCAGCAGGGAAGTTGATCCCCGCTGCCGCCGCCCGATGTCTGCAGGCAGCCATCGGGCCCGTTGCCTGCGGGAATAGAGGTGTTCACCAGAGTGTGGACGCCTTTTATTGTGGGATTCTGTCGCTTTGTCTGGAGAGGAAAGGAGTATTACGGATGCAGGAGCTGATTTATAAAAATGCAGTGCTCAGGAATGGAGATCTTCGGAAGAGGGTCTGTAACCGGGCCATTCTGGAATTCTGTTCCCTGCTGGGGATGAACCTGGCCGACATGCAGGTGGAGGATGGAGGGCGTTTTCTGGGAAATGGATGGGAGCGCTGCAATCTGTTCGGTATGGCGCTGAAGGGGGTAACTGTGGAAATGGACCGGTTCCAGGGATGCAGCATGGGCAGTACAGATTTTCAGGACGTCCGGCTGGAGGATGTGCGGTTCTGCGACTGCAGCTTTTCCGGAAGCGTGTGGACGGAGACGGTTCTGGAGGGCGGAGTCTTTCAGAACTGCATCTTTCGGGGCATGGGGTTTGTAAATGTACATTTCCACAGGACTGTATTTCAAAGGTGTATTCTGGATGGGTGCCGTATGGAAGAGACAGAGATGAAGAAGGTCCGATTCCGCGGCTGCGCCCTTCAGGACGTGGAGGGACTGCCACGGGAGGGCGCCGGCTTTCAGGACTGCAGCTTCTGAATCTCCGTAATATGGCGCTGAAACCGGCCGTCGAAATCAGTAAAATAAGTGGTTGACTTTTTCGCGTTAAAGCGGTATAATCGAAAAAGCTATTAAAGGATAGCAAATTTTTAGATACAGGGAAAATGGAGGAAAAGACATGAAAAAGATATTGGCGATCGCCATGGCCATGACGATGGGCCTCGGCCTTGTGGCATGCGGCGGCGGTGACAAAACGGCGGATTCCACTGCGCAGGCACCGGATGCAGGAACTGAGGAAGGAGCAGATACGGAAGCTCCTGCAGAGACATCTGCAGAGGATGAGAGCACTGGTGCAGGAGAGGCAGAATATACGGTAGGTATCTGCCAGCTGGTGCAGCATGAGGCACTGGATGCGGCGACCGAAGGCTTTATAGATGCGCTGAATGAAGAGCTTGGGGAAGGAACTGTAAAGTTTGACGAGCAGAACGCGCAGAACGATTCCAACACCTGTTCCACGATTATCAACGGATTTGTCTCCGGTAATGTGGATCTGATCCTTGCCAACGCGACACCGGCGCTCCAGGCAGCGCAGGCGGGCACCAATGAGATCCCGATCCTTGGCACTTCCGTTACCGAGTATGGCGTGGCGCTGGATATTGACGGGTTTGACGGGACTGTAGGCGGCAACATCTCCGGTACTTCTGACCTGGCTCCCCTTGACGAGCAGGCGGCAATGCTTCAGGAGCTGTTTCCGGATGCGAAGAATGTGGGACTGATCTACTGTACTACCGAGGCGAACTCTCAGTATCAGGTGGATGAGGTGGAGAAGTTCCTTACGGAGATGGGATATACGTGCAAACAGTACGGTTTCTCTGATTCCAATGACCTGTCTGCTGTGGCTACCACTGCAGTATCCGAAAACGACGTGCTTTATGTTCCCACAGACAATACGGTGGCATCCAACGCGGAACTTCTGAATAATATCGCGCAGCCGGCAAAGGTTCCGGTGATTGCAGGAGAGGAAGGGATCTGTTCGGGCTGCGGAGTGGCGACACTGTCGATCAGCTATTATGATCTGGGTGTTGGCACCGGCAGGATGGCTGCAAAGATCCTGAAGGGCGAAGCGGATATCTCTACCATGCCGATCGAGTATGCGCCGCAGTTCACAAAGAAATACAATGCACCGCTCTGTGAGGCGCTTGGCATTACAGTTCCGGATGACTATGTAGCCATCGGAGAATAAATCAAAAGCTACAGGACAGCATGGCCTGTTGACGGCAGCGAGACTGGAGGGATCCTCTCTCGCTGTTGTCGTTGCATAAAGCAGTTTACTGAGGTGATGAAAATATGAATATTATGAATTTGATCAACGCGCTGCCCGGCGCAGTGGCGCAGGGACTGATATGGGGGATCATGGCGATCGGTGTCTACATCACCTTTCGTATCCTGGATATTGCGGACCTGACAGTGGACGGTACACTCTGTACCGGCGGAGCAGTCTGTATCATGCTCATGCAGAGCGGACAGAATGTGTGGGTGGCCATGGCAGGTGCGCTGGCAGCGGGCATGCTGGCAGGCATGGCTACCGGACTTTTGCATACCTTCATGGGGATCCCGGCAATTCTGGCGGGAATCCTGACGCAGCTTGGGCTGTATTCTGTCAATCTCAAAATCATGGGGAAGGCAAATCAGGCCATCAATGTGGATAAATTTGACCTGATGGTCTCTCTCCGCTACATAAAGGGCGTTCCCTTTTATAAAAATACGATTCTGATTGTGGCATCTGTCATCGTGGTCCTGATCCTGATCCTGTACTGGTTTTTCGGTACGGAGCTGGGTTGTTCCCTGCGCGCGACAGGCTGCAATGACAGGATGGCGCGGGCGCAGGGCATCAATACGGACCTGAACCGGGTCCTTGGCCTTATGATCTCCAACGGCCTCGTGGCGGTTTCAGGCGCACTGCTGGGGCAGTATCAGGGATTTGCCGATGTGAATATGGGCCGGGGAGCCATTGTCATCGGTCTGGCGGCGGTGATTATCGGCGAGGCGGTCTTCGGCAGAGTGTTCCGGAACTTTGGTTTCCGGCTGCTTGCAGTGGCGTTTGGCTCGATCATTTATTATTTTGTGCTGCAGATCGTGATCTGGCTGGGGGTCGATACAGACCTTCTGAAACTTCTGTCCGCAGCAGTGGTGGCGGTCTTCCTGGCGATCCCCACCTGGAAGAGCAGGTATTTCTCAAGGACTGCCGGTAAGGGAGGTGTGTAGTATGCTGGAAATCAGAAATATTTCCAAGACATTCAATCCGGGGACGGTGAATGAAAAACGGGCCCTCAGGAATGTGAACCTGACCCTGGAGGACGGAGATTTTGTCACGGTCATCGGAGGCAACGGGGCCGGGAAATCCACCATGCTCAATGCCATCGCCGGCGTATGGCCGGTGGATCAGGGACAGATCCTCATCGACGGGAAGGATGTGACGAAGCTGCCGGAATATAAGCGGGCGGCGTTTCTGGGCAGAGTGTTCCAGGATCCCATGAACGGCACGGCGGCGACCATGGGCATTGAAGAGAACCTGGCGCTGGCACTCAGGAGGGGACAGAGCAGAACACTGCGGGCCGGGATCAGGAATCAGGAGAGAGAGGTGTACAGACGGCTTCTCTCCACACTGGGACTGGGCCTGGAGGACCGGCTGACCTCCAAGGTGGGGCTGCTCTCCGGCGGCCAGAGGCAGGCGCTGACGCTCCTGATGGCGACACTGAAAAAGCCAAAGCTTCTGCTCCTGGATGAGCATACGGCGGCGCTGGATCCGAAGACGGCTGCAAAGGTGCTGGAGACGACAGAAATGATCGTAAACCGGGACCGGCTGACGACACTGATGATCACACACAATATGAAGGACGCCATCATCCACGGCAACCGGCTGATCATGATGATGGACGGCAATATCATTCTGGATATCAGAGGCGGAGAGAAGAAGAGCCTGACCGTGGAAGATCTGCTCCATAAGTTCGAGGAGGTCAGCGGGGAGGAATTCACCAGCGATAAAGCGATCCTTGGGTAGGGGACGAAAAAGAAGACAAAGGCAGCGCCGGAGCATGAATGGCTCCGGCGCTGTCTCTTGTCCGTCAGAGGGCCCGCAGGCGGGAATGCGCATTGACGGGGACCCGGGGATGGCATATACTGGAGGTGCCGGACGGATCCGGAGATAAAGGAGAATATTTGATATGGAAAGAAAGAATGCATGGAATACGTATGACGGGAAGGAATTACGGAGGCTTGCAGAGGTGACGGAGGATTATAAGCGTTTTCTGTCTGAGGCCAAGACGGAGCGGGAGTGCGCGGCGCTGGCGGTGAAGATGGCAGAAAAGAAGGGATACCGTTCTCTGGAAGCGATTCAGAAGGAGGGCAGGACTCTGAGGGCCGGAGACAAGGTGTATGCCGTGCACAAGAAGAAGCTGGTGGTCTTATATTATATGGGAGAAAGGACCATGGAGGAAGGGCTGAACATCCTGGGAGCCCATATAGATTCCCCCAGACTGGATCTGAAACAGAATCCTCTGTATGAAGAAGGAGAGATGGCGCTTCTGGACACCCATTATTACGGAGGAATCAAGAAATATCAGTGGGCGGCGATCCCGCTGGCGCTGCATGGCGTGATAGTGAAGAAGGACGGGACTTCTGTGGAGCTGTCCGTGGGAGAGAGGCCGGAGGATCCGGTGGTAGGCATCTCGGATCTTCTGATCCATCTGTCCGCAGAGCAGATGCAGAAAAAAGCGGCTGTTGTGGTGGAGGGGGAGAACCTGAACATCATCGCCGGCAGCCGCCCGCTGAGCGATGTGGAGACAGACGGGGAAGATCCGGAGAAAAAGGAAAAAGAAAAAATCAAGGCGGCGCTTCTGAAACTTCTGAAGGAGCGGTACGGCGTGGAGGAAGAGGATTTTCTGTCCGCGGAACTGGAAGCGGTTCCGGCCGGCCCTGCCAGAGACTTCGGACTGGACGGCAGCATGGTCATGGGGTACGGACAGGATGACAGGATCTGCGCCTTCACGTCGCTTCTGGCATTTCTGGAGGCGGAGACGCCCCTTTATACCTCCGTCTGCCTTCTGACCGATAAGGAAGAGATCGGGAGTATGGGAGCTACCGGCATGCAGTCCCGTTATTTTGAAAATATCACGGCGGAGGTAATGGAGCTGGCAGGCGGATATTCAGAGCTGGCGCTTAAGAGATGCCTGCAGCGTTCCCATATGCTCTCTTCAGATGTGAGCGCGGCATTTGATCCCAACTACGCGTCTGCCTTCGAGAAGAAGAATGCCGCTTATCTGGGCAGAGGTATGGTATTTAACAAATATACGGGTTCCCGGGGAAAATCCGGATCCAACGATGCATGTGCGGAGTATATGGGAGCGCTGAGGCGGATCATGGACGGGGCCGGTGTGTGCTGGCAGACCGCGGAGCTTGGAAAAGTAGACCAGGGCGGCGGCGGAACCATCGCGTATATTACGGCCAATTACGGTATGGACGTGATTGACAGCGGAGTGGCGCTTCTGAACATGCACAGCCCCTGGGAGGTGTCCAGCAAGGCGGACATCTATGAAGCATATAAAGGATACCGGGCGTTTCTGCAGGCGGGCTGGCAGGAAGAGGCCTGAGAAAGGAACGGGGATATGGAGATCGCGGAAAGGATCGGAAGGCTGCGGGAGGAGATGCGAAAAAGGGGCGTGACGGTGTATGTGGTCCCGTCCTCGGACTGTCATGAATCGGAGTATGTGTGCGCCCACTACCGGGCCCGGGAATATATGTCGGGATTCACCGGTTCGGCGGGGACGCTGGCGGTGACGCAGGAGGAAGCGGGCCTCTTTACGGACGGACGGTATTTCCTGCAGGCAGAACAGCAGCTGGCGGGGACGGGGATCCGTCTGTTCCGGATGGGGGAGCCGGGGGTGCCGAAGCTGAAAGACTATGTGGGAGAGAAGCTCACAGAAGGCGGGAGGCTGGGATTCGACGGCAGGGTCATGGGCGCTTCCCGGGCGGAAGGCCTGATACAGGCGGCCCGGGAAAAGGGCGCGGAAGTGCGGATGACAGAGGATCTGGTGGGGGAGATCTGGGAAGACCGTCCCGGGATCCCGGATACGGAGCTCTTCCGCCTCGGGCTGCACTGTACAGGAGAGGAGACGAAGCAGAAGCTTGTCCGGGTGCGGGCGGAGATGGAGAAGGCAGGCGCGGATATCCATGTGCTGGCGTCCCTGTGTGATATTGCGTGGATCCTGAATCTCAGGGGCAGGGACATCCCAGGCGTGCCGGTGGTGCTGTCCTTTCTGCTTCTGACGAAGGAAAGGTGCGTCTGGTACGTACGGGGCCGGGTGGTGACGGAGAAGATCCGAAAGGAACTTCAGGCAGAAGGGGTTCAGATCCGGGAATATGAGCAGATCTACGGGGATCTGGAGCAGATTCCGGAGGGGAGGACCGTACTGCTGGATAAGAAAAATGTGAACAGCCGGCTGCTCTTCTGCCTGAAGGCATCTGTGCGGGTGCTGGACAGGAGCAATCCTTCCGAGCTTCTGAAGGCGGTGAAAAATGAGACCGAGCTTCAAAACCTCCGTGAGGCCCACCGGAAGGAAGGACTGGCGTTCACAAGGCTGATGCGCCGGGTGAAGATCCATGGAGGGGAGGAAGCGCTCACAGAGCGGTCGGCGGCGGCATATCTGGAAGGGTGCCGGAGGGAGCTGGGAAATTATCTGGAATCCAGCTTTGCACCCATCTGCGCCTTTGGAGCGCATGCGGCGATCGTGCACTATACGGCTACCGAAGAGAGCGACGCGCAGATCGGACAGCAGGGGATGTTCCTGGTTGATGCGGGCGGGCATTATCTGGAAGGGACCACGGACACAACAAGAACATTTGTTCTGGGGGAGGTGAGCAGAGAACAGAAACAGATGTTCACCGCCGTATGCCGGGGCAACCTGCAGCTGGCTTTTGCGCGGTTCCTGTACGGCTGTACGGGAAACAGTCTGGATGTGCTCTGCAGAGCTCCTCTGTGGCAGATGGAGGCAGATTACCGGCACGGCACCGGGCACGGAGTCGGATATCTTCTGAATGTTCATGAAGGGCCCAATGCCTTCCGCTGGAAACAGCCGGAGGGCGGGAGAGAGCCTGCGGTGCTGGAAGCGGGGATGGTGACGACGGATGAGCCGGGTATCTATATAGAAGGAAAGTACGGGATCCGCACGGAAAATGAGCTGGTGTGCAGAAAAGGTACAGAAAACCAGTACGGACAGTTTATGGAGTTTGAGATCCTGACGCTGACCCCGGTGGATCTGGACGGAATCCTGCCGGAGGAGATGACGGAGCAGGAACGGGGCTGGCTCAATGCCTACCACCAGAGAGTCTATGAGGAACTGGCGCCGTATATGTCGGAAGAAGAGCAGGCATGGCTTCGGAACTGCACAAGGCCGATCTGAAAAAACAGACTATGCGCCTGTCTTGGGCGGATTGCTCAGAAAATGCCGGAACTGTCCGGTAAGACTGTGCTGTTTCCGGATTGACAAACACAGGGGCCGGGCCTTATAATCTCTTTCGATTTTGGTTGAAAGAGGTATGGATATATGACAAAAAATATGACGGCCGGTTCTCCGGTCAGACTGATCATCGGCTTTGCCATCCCCATGTTCCTGGGGATGCTGTTCCAGCAGTTCTACAGCATGGTGGACACGATTATCGTAGGGCAGTATCTGGGGGTGGATCCCCTGGCAGGCGTGGGGAGTACATCTTCTCTGAACTTTATGGTCATCGGATTCTGTACCGGAGTGTGCAACGGCTTCGCCATTCCGGTGGCACAGATGTTCGGGGCGGGAGAAGAGAGCAGGCTGCGCCGGTTTGTGACCAACAGTGCATGGCTTTGCATTGCATTTTCGTTGTTTTTGACGCTGCTGGTAGTATTTCTGTGCAGGCCTGTACTGCAGCTGATGAATACGCCGGCAGAGATCTTTGACTATGCGTATCTGTATATTGTGATTATTTTCTGGGGGATTCCGTGTACCCTGCTGTACAATCTTCTGGCGGCGGTCATCCGCGCCCTGGGGGACAGCAGGACGCCGGTGGTGTTCCTGGCGGTATCGTCTGTTCTGAACATCGTGCTGGACCTTGTCTCCATCCTGGGACTTCATATGGGCGTGGAAGGCCCCGCACTGGCAACCGTTATCGCTCAGGGCGTCTCCGGGCTCATCTGTCTCTGGTATATGGGAAGGAAATACCCCATCCTGAAGGCATCCGGGGAGGAATGGAGACCGGACGGGAAATATATGAGGCGGCTCTGCTTTATGGGGATCCCCATGGGGCTGCAGTATTCTGTCACGGCCATCGGGACACTGGTGCTGCAGACGGCCATCAACGGCATGGGCGCTTCGGTCGTCGCCGGAGTGACGGCAGCGCAGAAGATCAACGCCTTTATCGCCTGCCCGGTGGAAGCGCTGGGGCAGACCATGGCACCCTACACCGGACAGAACATGGGAGCCGGGAAGCCGGAGCGGATCGGCAGAGGGCTTCTGCAGGCGTCTCTGGTGGGCTTCGGAGTATCCGCACTCTGCTTTCTGACCGCATTTGCAGCAGGAAAAGATCTGGTGCTTTTGTTCCTCGATGCGGGTGAGGTACAGATCATTGACTATGCTTACCGGTTCCTTCTGTGCTGTACGGGAGGATACTGCCTGCTGACTCTGGTCAATACAGTGCGTTTCACGATCCAGGGCATGGGCTTTTCCGTGTTCGCGATCATCTCGGGCGTGATGGAGATGATCGCCCGGATCCTGGTGGCGGCTGCGGCTGCGGGAGGCCTTGGCTTTGCGGGGATCTGTCTGGCGCATCCCATGGCCTGGGTGTTCGCGGATGTGTTCCTGATACCGGCCTTTTTCTACTGCAGGCGCAGGATCATAAGGCAGGCCGGCGTGACAGAAACGGCGCAGGAAACGGAAGAGAAGACGGTAAAACTCCGGTTGCGGAAAGCGTAAAAAAATGGTATAATGGGTGTCGAAAGTGGAGGTGCTGCATGATGAAGACGGGTTCGTCCAAAGTAAAAATATCTTTTAATTCCCCGGTGATCCTGACCTTTGCGATCATCTGCCTGATATCGCTTCTGCTGGGGCTTGCCACAAAGGGGAAGACTACGGACATGTTCTTCAGCGTCTATCGTTCCTCGCTTCTGAGTCCGGTTACTTATGTCCGGTTTGCCGGGCATGTGTTCGGTCATGCAGGGTGGGATCATTTTCTGGGAAATATCACGCTGATCCTGGTGGTGGGACCGCTTCTGGAAGAAAAATATGGTTCCTCCAATATGCTGTTTGTGATTCTGGCGACCGCGCTGATGACAGGGATCGTGAACTTCGTATTTTTCCCGCGGGTCCAGCTCCTGGGCGCCAGCGGAGTCGTATTTGCACTGATTCTCCTGTCGTCGTTCACCAGTATCCGGGAGGGAGAGATCCCGCTGACTTTTGTGCTGGTGGCACTGATTTACCTGGGAGAGCAGGTGTATCAGGGGATCTTTGTACAGGACAATGTATCGAATCTGACTCATATACTGGGCGGGCTCGTGGGCGCAGGCCTGGGATATGTGATGAATAAATATAAAATGAACAGGTACTGAGGAGGTAGGACAACATGGCAATCAATCTACAAAAGGGACAGAAAGTCAGTCTGAAGAAGGGAGGCTCTGCAGGACTTGGTGAGATTCTCGTGAATCTGAACTGGAATGCGAAGCCGAAGGGATTCCTGGCTGGTCTTCTGTCTTCCGGGATCGACCTGGATCTGGGCTGTCTTTTTGAACTGAAGGACGGAAACAAGGGCGCAGTACAGGCGCTGGGCAACGCATTCGGCTGTCTGAACCGGCCGCCTTTTATCGCACTGGACGGAGATGACCGGACCGGAGCGGCGGCAGCGGGAGAGAATCTGAGGATCAATGGAAATGAGATCAAGAATATCCAGAGGATCCTGGTATATACATTTATCTATGAGGGCGTGGCGAACTGGAAGCAGGCGGATGCGACGGTTACGCTGAAATATCCGGGTGCGGAGGATCTGGTTGTGAAGATGGATACCTTCAATTCCTCCAATAAGATGTGCGGCCTGGTGCTTCTGGAGAATGTGAACGACGAGACGTTCAGCGTGGAGAAGATCGTTCAGTTCTATCAGGGACACGAAGATCTGGACCGGGCATTCGGATGGGGACTTCGCTGGAGAGCGGGCCGCAAATAAAGCGCGTACAGACAGATAATTACAGATACGAAGGGTCGGTGCCTGCAGCGCCGGCCCTTTTCTGAACGGTGCGCCCGGCGGCGGGTCGCGGCAGGGAAGGAGGCAGAGGATGAGGAAAAAGACAGAGAAGACCGCACAGCTTGGACTTCTGACGGCGCTGGCGCTGATTGCAGGGTATATAGAGCTCCTGATCCCCATGCCGGTGGGGATCCCGGGGGTGAAGCCGGGGCTGGCCAATCTGGTGGTCGTATGGGCCCTGTATGCCCTGGGGCCGTATGAGGCGCTGGCGGTAAACGGGATGCGGATCCTGCTGTCCGGCTTTCTCTTCGGGAATCTGTCCATGATCCTGTACAGTCTTGCGGGAGCTGCCATGAGCTTCGTATGCATGTATCTGGCGAAGAAGAGCGGAGCCTTTACGATCCTCGGGGTCAGCATCGTCGGCGGCGTGACGCATAATGTGGGGCAGCTTCTGGTGGCAATGGCGGTGCTGGAGACGAAGAGCCTGATCTACTACGGACCGGTGCTCCTGGCCGCGGGCCTTGTCACGGGAGCAGTCATCGGGATCCTGGCCGGAGAAGTGGAGAAACGGGTGCATCTGAGAAGGCGGAATTAAAAACTGTCCAATGTTCATTTTTTTCATCCGGATCTCTTGCATATTTTTCAGGATTCATATAAGATAGAGAAAAAGCAGGAATATGGGGGGATCTGTATGGATTTTCAGAAATTTTTGTCAGGCGGAGTGTTCGACGCGTATGAGTATTTTGGAGCACATATGGGGAAAGCGGGCGTGACTTTCCGGATCTACGCGCCCAATGCACAGAAGGTGGAGCTCCAGGGAGATTTTAACGGCTGGAAACTGGAGGAGCTGGATAAGGGGACGGATCCGGGCGTGTACACGTGTACAGTTCCGGGGGCGTCTGCAGGAATGTATTATAAATACTGCATTACGGACCGTCAGGGAAGAGGGACCATGCACTGCGATCCTTATGGGATGCTCATGGAGCTGCGGCCCGGTTTTGCTTCCAGGATCGTGGACCGGACGTACCGGTTTCAGGATCAGGAGTGGATGGCCGGAAGGGATAAAAACTACAACCGGCCCATGAATATTTATGAGCTCCATGCAGGCTCCTGGCGCCGCAGGGAAGACGGTTCCTGGTATACGTACGAAGAACTGGCGGACCTTCTGGTCCCATACCTGAAGAAGACGGGATTTAACTATATTGAGCTTCTGCCCCTGTCCGAGCATCCGGCGGACTGCTCCTGGGGCTATCAGAATACCGGATTTTTTGCACCCACTTCCAGATATGGGAGTCCGCAGCAGCTGAAGATGCTGGTGGACTGCTGCCATCAGAACGGGATCGGCGTGATCACGGATTTTGTGCCGGTGCATTTTGCCACGGACGACTATGGCCTTCTGAATTTTGACGGGACGCCGCTTTATGAGTTTCCCCATCCGGATACGGCCTACAGCGAGTGGGGGACCATGAATTTCATGCACAGCCGGGGGGAGGTCAGGAGCTTCCTGCAGTCTGCGGCGGACTACTGGCTGACAGAGTTTCATTTTGACGGGATCCGCATGGACGCCATCAGCCGCGCCATCTACTGGAACGGGGATCCGGCCAGAGGCGTAAATGAGCGGGCGGTGGAATTTCTGAGAAATATGAACGCGGGTTTACACAGGCGGCATCCCTCCGTCATGCTTATGGCAGAGGACTCTACAGATTTTCCGAAGGTGACGGCACCCACGGAATATGATGGACTTGGCTTTGACTACAAATGGGATATGGGTTTTATGAATGATACGCTGCGTTTCTTCCAGACTGCACCGGTGTACCGCCCCTATGACTATCATAAGCTCAGCTTTTCCATGATGTATTTCTACAGTGATCTGTTCCTGCTCCCCTTCTCCCATGACGAGGTGGTCCACGGAAAGGCGACGATCATTCAGAAGATGTGGGGGGATTATGAGTACAAATTCCCGCAGGCGAAGGCGTTCTACACGTATCTCTACACCCATCCGGGCAAGAAGTTGAATTTTATGGGAAATGAGTTCGGTCAGTTCCGGGAGTGGGATGAGAACCGGGAACAGGACTGGGAGCTGCTGAAATATCCGCTGCACGATGCGTTTCATCATTTCTATGAGAGGCTTGCGGGGCTGTACCTGAGCGAACCGGCGCTCCATGACGGGGAATATAATTCCGAATGTTTTGAATGGCTGGAGGTAGATGCGGCGGATTATGTGACCTATGCCTATGAGCGGCGTGCGTCCGGAGAGACGATTCTCATGGTTATGAATCTGTCCGACCAGTTCTGGAAGGACTTCAAAGTAGGGATTCCCATGCTGTATGAGCTCACAGAGCTGCTGCACACGGACTGGGAACGGTACGGGGGAAATACAAAAGAGACCGATGAGACCTGGCGGGTGGAGGACGAGCCTCACAAAGAAAGGCCGCATACGCTGCTGGTGGATCTGCCGCCCTTCTGTGCCCGGATCTTCAAGGTGATGAAGATCCGGAAACCGGTGAAAAAAACGGAGAAAAAGTCAAAGGGGTAGGAAGATCCGGAAAGTGCTGCCTGCCCCCGGCAGGCTGTCCACCTCGATGGAACCGTTATAGAGGGTGACGATCCTGCGGACCAGTGCCAGTCCCAGGCCGTTGCCCTTTTTCTTATGCGATGTATCCCCCTGATAAAATTTGTCAAAAATATGCGCCTGTACCTCAGGCGGCATGCCGATACCGGAGTCCTGAAACGTGATGACGAGCCAGGGCTCTTTTTTCTGTGCCGTTATGGTGATCTCTCCGCCGTCCGGAGTGAATTTCACGGCATTTTCCAGAAAATTCGTCCATATATGGGCAGTCAGCTCCATGTTGCCTTCCCAGACGATGGGTTCCAGATCCGGATAGATATTCAGGTCTCTGGCTGACCACACAGGCTCCAGCCGCAGGATGCACTGCCGGATCTGTTCGTCCACCCGGAAGGATTCCTTCTCGCTGATGATGGTCTGATTCTCCAGACGCGACAGGCTCAGGATGTTCCGGGTCATCCGGGAGAGCTCCCGGGTGCTCTGAATGATGATGTTGATATATTCGCTCTTCTCTTCGTCGGTCAGGGTGTCGTCCTGCAGCAGCGTCGCGTAGCCGCTGATGGTCGCCAGCGGGGTCTTGAACTCATGGGACACATTGGCGATAAAATCCGAGTGAAGGGTCTCTGTACTGTTCAGTTCCCGGACCATCTGGTTAAAGCTGTTCCAGAGGTCGTACATCTCGTTTTTGGGACCGTGGGGCGGGGGCTCCAGCCGGATGGTATAGTCTCCCTTTGCCACTTTCTGCATGGCTCTGGACAGCTCCATGACGGGATTCAGGACATGATGCAGGGCAAACATGCTGACCAGGGAGCCGAAGACGACACTGATGAGAGCCAGCAGCGTAAGGATGTGCAGGCTGGTCATGGGGTAGGATAAAAGGCCCCACACATTGAACCGGTTGAACAGATGGACCGTAAAGCCGATGGTGGCCATGGTGATGACCATGGTCCAGAAGAAGGCAACGACGATCCGGAACCAGATGGAATAAAAGTGGCTTTTCATTTTCATCGTTCAATCATTCCTTTATAGCCCAGCCCCCGTACCGTGAGGATCTGAAAATAAGGAATATCCCGGAACCGGTCTCTCAGTCGGTTGATGTGCACATCCACTGTGCGCACATCCGTCTCCGAGTCGTAGCCCCACAGCTCGTCCATGATCTGCTGCCTCGTAAAGGTATGGTTGGGAAAGGACAAAAGCTTGTACAGAAGCTGGAACTCCTTCTGGGGCAGGATCTGAGAGCTGCCATCTATGGTCACGGTTAGATTGATATAGTCCAGACAGACGTGATCGAACTCCAGTTTCTTCTCATAGATGATCCGGGCGCGCCGGAGGAGGGCTTCCACCCGGAGGAGAAGTTCGTTCACATCGATGGGCTTTACCATATAGTCATCGATGCCCAGCTTAAAGCCCTTGAGCTTGTCCGGAAAGGCATCTCTGGCAGTGACGACCAGTATGGGAAGCTGGTAGCCGCTCTCTCTGAGCTCCCGGGTCAGGTCATAGCCGTCCATTCGGGGCATCATCAGGTCGGTGATGATCAGGTCGATATAGGTCTGGTCCAGAAATGCGAGCGCTTCCGCACCGTCAAAAGCAGCGGTCACTTCGTAATTGTTCTTGGTGAGTACCCTGCAGATAAGCTTGTTCAGGGCATGGTCGTCTTCTACTACTAAAATATGAAACATATCGTACACCTCGGTCTGCGGTATTCATGAAAGGTCCGGCATATTTACCATGGGCGCCCATGAAAACAGGGCGGTACTGCGACAGTCTGACGGATAAACAGGTATGTGGACCGTTATGAATTCTGATTTATTTTCTGCCTGTTATCATATATAATGATTATGAACGGAGTATGAAGTTCCTGTAAAAATATATGCGGACAGGTGATCTGGTCCCGGCTGAGCAGATTTTACAGAATCTTAACATGGAATGAGAAAATTCCGGTGTGAAATTTATATTCTGTTTAAATTCATCGAATAATCTGAACGAGACTTAGAATGAGTATGAGGAGGAAGAAACGTATATGAACAGGAAAAAACTCGCAGCTGTCGGGCTGGCAGTGACTCTGAGCGTATCTGCTGCGGCGTGCGGCGGTACCGGGGAGCCGGAGGAAGCCGGAGCCGAGGCAGTGGCGGTGGAAGTGCAGACGCCCAGAACGGGCGAGCTTACGGTAGATACCGCATATATAGGAACGGTTGCTCCCCAGGAACAGGTGTATGTGATTCCGAAGACTTCCGGAACTGTGACGGAGACCTTTTTTGAGGTGGGGGATACGGTGCAGGAGGGAGACGTGCTGTTCAAGATCGATGATGAGGCGGCACAGCTTCAGATGGCCAGTGCCAGGGCTGCCTATGAGTCGGCACAGGCAGGCGTGACGGCCCAGAACGGCGGGGCGAGAGACCTGCAGAACTATCAGACGGAGGAGCAGATCCGGCAGCTGAAGGACAGTCTGTGGAAGACCGACGACCAGATCGACGAGATGGAGGATAATCTGGGGGATCTGCGGGATGCAGGCGGAGCGCTGGCGGCGGCGAAAGAGCAGGCGCAGGCAGGCGTGGATCAGGCGGTTGCGGCGTATGCGGCAATGGAAGAGAGGCTAAGACCACAGATTGATGCGGTAGAAAAAAAGATACAAGAGACAGAGGATAAAATAAACGATTTAGAAACCGCAGGAACGGATACATCGGTTCTTGAAGCTGAATTGGTTCAATATCAGACTGAAATGGGAAGATTAAGTGGTGAACTGGCAGGAAGTAAAGCATTAAAAGACCAGGCCCAGGCAGGTCTGGATCAGATCAACTCCCAGATAGCCTCCATCGACGCCAGCAAGACCCAGCTCAAATCCGGCATCGACCAGATCGAGAACAGCCAGGACACCATCCGCGACAATCTGAACATGGCGGAGCAGGCCTATTCCATCACACAGAGCGAAATCTATCCGCAGACGGATGCCGTGAGCGCAGCGCAGCTTGGCTCCGCCGCCATCGGCATTGATTCCGCGCAGATGCAGCTTGATTTCTGTACGGTGACTTCGCCCATCAGCGGGATTGTGGAGTCGGTCAGCGTGGAGAAGAACGGGATGGCGGCGGCAGGCAATCCGGCCTACATAATTTCCAATAAAGAATCCATGACCGTTACCTTCCATGTGGCGGAGAAGGCGAAGAACGTCCTTTCCACAGGCGATCATGTGACGGTGGAGCGGGAAGGAACGGAGTATGACGGGGTCATCACGGAGATCGGGACCATGACCAATCCCCAGACAAAGCTGTTTCAGGTGAAGGCTTCTGTGGCGGGTGCAGGCGCTTCCCTTCCCAACGGGGTATCCGTGAAGGTGTACGCCACCACGGAGAGAGATGCCGGAAAATTGATTCTTCCTTATGATGCCATCTATTTCTCGGCAGGGGATGCGTATGTGTACTGTGTGGAGAACGGACGGATCGTGAAGACGGATGTGACGGTGGGGCTTATGAGCGATACGGAAGCGGTGATTGAGGAAGGACTGACCGCAGACAGTCAGGTGGTCAGCAACTGGTCTTCCAAGCTGCGAAACGGCGTGGAGGCGCAGATTGTATCCAGAGACGGAGAAGCAGTGGACAGTGAACCCCTTTCCCATGAGGCGGGAGCGTCTCAGGAGACTGCAGGAGAGGCCGGCGCAGAGGAGACGGATCCGGAGACTGCGGGGGAAGAAGATGCGGCAGAAGGCGCGTCCGGCGCTGATGAAGAGATGACAGAGGAGGCAGAATAGTATGGGTTTGACGAGACTGTCATTAAAGAGGCCGGTCTCCACGCTGCTCCTGGTACTGGCGCTGGTGGTGTTCGGGTTTTCTTCCCTGACAACCCTGCGTCTGGAGCTGATGCCGGATATGGATATGCCCATTATGATGGTCATGACCGTGTATCCGGGGGCAGACCCGGAGTCGGTGGAAGCGCTGGTGAGCGGCGAGATCGAAGGACAGGTGGCGAGCCTGAGCGGTGTGGATTCCGTCATGTCCTACTCCCAGGAAAATATGTCCATGGTCCTTCTTCAGTACGACTACAGTGTGGATACCAATGACGCGTATCTGGATCTGCGGGCGGCGCTGGATATTACGGCGTCCACGCTTCCGGAGGAATGCCAGGAGCCCATGGTGATCCAGATGGATATCAACGCCATGCCCAGCATCATGTACTCGGTGAGCACCACGGATGGAAGCGATGCCTATTCTCTGGTTAACGATACCATCGTACCGGAGCTGGAAGCCATCAGTACAGTGGCGGATGTGCAGATAAGCGGCGGACGGGAACACTATATCCGGGTCCTTCTGGACGAGGAGGCTCTGAATCAGTACGGGATGAGCATGAGTCAGGTGGCTCAGAGCATCGCGGCAACGGATTTTACGATTCCTCTGGGATCGCTGGAGCAGGGCAGCCAGTCCATCAGTGCCATCAGCACCTCTGAGAATCAGACGGTGCAGGAGCTGCGGCGGATCCCCCTGTTTACGGGAGTGGGCAGTCTGATCCAGCTTTCCGACATTGCAGAGGTGAGCTGGTCCCAGAAGGATCAGGACAGCATCAGCCGTTTTAACGGAGAGGATACCATCACGGTATCGGTGACCAAGAACCAGACAGCCAGCACCATCGGGATGGTAAATGATGTAAAGAGGGTCATGAACCGGATGCTGGAGGAGAACAGCAATCTGATGATGGACATTTCCATGGATATGTCTGATCAGATCAAGGAAGCAGTGGGCTCTGTGGCCAGCACGCTTCTCATGGGCGTGGTCCTGTCCATGATCATCCTCTTTCTCTTTTTCGGAGACTGGAAGGCCAGCCTGATCGTGGGCAGCTCCATGCCCATCTCTCTGCTGGTGACGATCATCGTCATGGCGGTGGCGGGCTTTTCGCTGAACATGATCACCCTGGGGGCGCTGGTGATCGCCATCGGTATGATGGTGGACAGCTCCATCGTCGTGCTGGAGAGCTGTTTCCGTTCCAAGGACCGGATGCCGGATTTTAAAGAAGCGGCGCTGCAGGGGGCAAGAGGTGTGGTAGGTTCGATCATTGCCTCCACCATTACGACGGTGGTCGTATATCTGCCCCTCTGCCTGCAGGAGGGCTTAAGCGGCCAGATCTTCGGGCAGCTCGGGTATACCATTATCTTTGCCATGCTTGCATCCCTGATCTCTGCCATGACACTGGTGCCCCTGTTCTTTCATCTGTTCAAGCCGAAGGAAAAGAAGGAGCTTAAGATCAACGATCTTCTGGACGGCATGCGGGCAGGCTATGACACCATGGAGAGAAAGCTGCTTCATCACAAGAAGCTGTGTGTTCTGGTGTCCGTACTCCTTCTGGTCCTGTCGTTCTTCCTGACTTCCTTTATGGAGACGGAGCTGATGCCGTCCATGGATGAAGGTATGGTAAGCATCAGCGCCACCTTCCGTTCCGGCACGAAAGTGTCCGAGGTGGATGAACGGATGCAGCGGCTGGAGGATATGGTTGCCTCCCATGAGGATGTGGAAAATTATACGCTGACAGCTCAGAAGGGTTCCGCTTCCATCTCTGTCAATCTGAAGGATGACCGGAAGATGTCCAGCCAGGAGGTGGCGGACCAGTGGATGGAAGAGACCAGTGATATTGTGGATATGCAGCTGGAAATCGAAGTGAGCAGCCAGATGTCCACCATGATGGCGTCCGGAGCAGGTGCGTCAGTGACACTGGAATCCACGGATCTTGACGATATCAAAGAAGCAGCTTCCATGATGCAGGAGGCGGCATGGACCGTTCCCGGAGTGCTGAACGTCTCCAACAGTGCAGGCGAGACCTCTACGCAGATCCGGGTGGTGGTGGATCCGCTGGAGGCCATGGGACACGGCATGGCGCCTGCGCAGGTGGCCGGAGCCATGTACAGCATGATCAGCGGGACCGAGGCCATGACGGTGACCTCCAACGGGGAGGAATACAGCGTATATCTGGAATATCCGGAAGGGACCTATGATGATGCCAGCAGGCTTCTGGGGGCCTCCATCTCCGGGATCCCGCTGTCAGAGCTTGCCACGCTGCAATATACAGATTCTCAGCAGACGGTCATGAAGACAGACGGAAAATATACCCTGACCATCACTGCCACCTGTCTCTCGGACGATGTGAGCCGGGTGCAGGAGCGGCTGGACGGCCTTGCGGAAGAGATGGATTTTGCGGGGACGGTGGAGATCGTGCAGAATTCCATGGACGAGATGATGATCGAGTCCTTTACCGCGCTGGGCAAGGCCATTGCAGCGGCGGTTTTCCTGGTCTTCCTGGTCATGGCCATGCAGTTTGAGTCACCCAAATATTCGCTCATGGTCATGCTCAGTATTCCTTTCAGCCTGATCGGTTCTCTGGGACTTCTGTTCCTCACGGGAGAAGCGATCAGCATGACTTCTCTCATGGGTATTCTGATGCTGGTGGGTATCGTGGTAAATAACGGTATCCTCTACGTGGACGGTGTGAACGAGCTGCGGATGCGGATGCCCATAGAGGATGCTCTGGTGAAGAGCGGACAGACGAGACTCCGCCCCATCCTCATGACCACTCTGACGACGGTCATCTCCATGATCCCCATGGCCATGGGTCTTGGGAGCGGTACAGAGATGATGTCAGGTATGGCGATCATCATCATCGGCGGTCTCGTGGCCTCCACGATCCTGATCCTGGTGCTTATGCCGGTCTTCTATCTGCTGGTATACGGCAGGAGCAAAAAGGAGCGCAGAGAGCGCCGGCAGAGGTTTTATTTCTGGAAAAAAGAGGATTCTGAAAGTACTTTTAAACTGTAGAGAAAGGGCTGCTTTTTATAAGCAGCTCTTTGTAAAATATTGTCGATTTCTCCCGAATTCTCTCGACACGATTTGCTTGTAAGGAACTACCATTTTCCCTATAATTCTGTCTATGGACGTTGAAACCTTTTGTATGAAGCTGTAGAAAGGAGACAGAAATAATGGGAATTAAGGAGGATACTGCATGAGCAAATGGAGTATCGCCATCGCAGACGACAACGAGAGAATGGTGGAGATCCTGGACGGGATCCTGCGCCAGGACGAAGAGCTTCAGATTGTGGGAGTCGCCAGAAATGGGGAAGAGGCATGCCAGATCATCCGTGAGAAATCTCCGGACATCGTCCTTCTGGATATCATCATGCCGAAGCTGGACGGGCTTACCGTCATGGAAAAGATCGGACAGGATATTCAGATCCAGAAGAAACCGGAATTTGTCGTCATATCTGCGATCGGTCAGGAGCGGATCACAGAAGACGCATTTCTGCTGGGGGCCAGCTATTACATCATGAAACCATTTGATCATGAAATGCTGCTGAGTCGTATTCAGAGCCTGAAAGCCGACAGGCAGAAAAAACGGGCAGAGATCCGCAGAGTGGCGCCGTATGAGACGCGTATGGCTTACATTGAGCGTAACCTGGAGACGGATGTAACGAATATGATTCATGAGATTGGTGTGCCTGCTCACATCAAGGGCTATCAGTATCTAAGAGACGCGATCATGATGGCGGTGGAGGATATGAACATGCTCAATTCGATCACCAAGATCCTCTATCCGACGATCGCGAAAAATCACCAGACGACTCCGAGCAGGGTAGAGCGCGCGATCAGACATGCGATCGAGGTGGCATGGAGCAGGGGCAAGATGGATACGATCGATGAACTGTTCGGTTATACTGTCAGTGTTGGCAAAGGAAAACCGACAAATTCAGAATTTATTGCGCTGATCGCCGATAAGATTCGTCTGGATTATAAAAAACATGCGTGATTCGTGAAAAAAACTTTTAATGCCCCGTCATTTTTGTTATAATCATAACAGATTATATTGACCGGAGGAGAAGCATGAAGACAAAAGTTTTATTTATTGCATCCGAGTGTGTACCGTTCATCAAGACAGGCGGTCTGGCGGATGTTGTGGGGTCTTTGCCAGGGTATTTTGACAAAGAAAGATACGAAGTGCGCGTGATCGTTCCGAATTACATATGTATCGCTCCCGAATGGAAGGAAAAGATGGAGTTCGTGACGAATTTTTACATGGACATGGCATGGAGAAGCCAGTATGTAGGTGTGCTGGAGATGGAGCATGAGGGGATCCGGTATTATTTCATTGACAATGAATATTATTTTGCCGGAGACAGGCCGTATGGATATATTCATGAAGACGTGGAGAAATTTGCATTTTTCTCAAAGGCGGCCTTATCGATTCTGCCGGTTATTGGTTTCCGGCCGGATATCGTACATTGCCATGACTGGCAGACGGGACTGGTTCCGGTATATCTGAAGGACAGTTTTCACAAAGGCGAGTTTTACGCGGATATGAAGTCCATTATGACGATTCACAATCTGAAATTTCAGGGGATCTGGAACATACCGGCAGTGCAGGATGCCACGGGGCTTGACATGTCTTATTTTACATCAGATAAATTGGAAGCATTTGGTGACGCCAATTATCTGAAGGGAGGAATCGTATACGCAGACTATGTGACGACGGTGAGCCGCACTTATGCGGAAGAGATCAAAACCCCGCATTACGGCGAGCATCTGGACGGCCTGATGCGGGCAAGATCCAACTGCCTGTGCGGGATCGTGAACGGTCTGGACCATCGGGAGTGGGATCCTGCGACGGATCCGATGATTCCGAAAAATTACACGGAAGACACCTTCCGCACGGATAAAGTAAAAAATAAACTTGCTCTGCAGAAGGAGCTGGGGCTGGAAGTGGACAAAAAAAAGATGCTCATCGGCATCGTGTCCCGGCTCACAGATCAGAAAGGCTTTGACCTGATCGACTGCATTATGGATGAATTGTGCCAGGACGAGGTACAGATCGTCGTCCTTGGGACAGGGGAGGACCGCTATGAGAACATGTTCCGGCATTTTGCCTGGAAATACGGCGGAAAAGTGGCGGCATGCATCTATTATTCCAATGAGCTGTCTCATAAGATCTACGCTGCCGGCGATGCATTCCTGATGCCGTCCCGGTTCGAGCCCTGCGGTCTCAGCCAGCTCATGAGCCTTCGGTACGGTACGCTTCCCATCGTTCGGGAGACCGGCGGGCTTAAGGATACGGTGGAGCCGTACAACGAGTTCGAGGAGACGGGCACCGGGTTCAGCTTTACCAATTATAACGCCCATGAGATGCTGTCCGCAATCCGTTATGCAGAGTCCGTTTATTATGATAAAAAACGTTCCTGGAATAAAATGGCAGAACGTGCAATGAAAGCCGATTTTTCCTGGAAGAGTTCAGCAAAACAATACGAAGCGCTTTACGATCGTCTGTCTCCGGAAAAAGGCTGACGACTGGTAAAGATTCGGAAGAATAATTCCTCTTTATCTTCACATACTACAGTTGCAAGTATGGAAAATAAGGAGGAATTTTTTATGTCAGAATTATCAGAGCTTGATGTACAGAACCTTCGCCACCTGATCGGCGGAAGCGAGACCTGCCATGCAAAATTCAGCGCTTATGCTGCACAGGCTTCAGACCAGCAGGTAAAGCAGTATTTTGAGCAGGCAGCGCAGTCGGCAAAAGAGAACAAGCAGCAGTTGATGGGATTCTTGAAATAGGAGGGCGATGAAAGATGGATGAGAAGACGATGGTCAGCGATGCACTGGTGGGCATCAACGGAGAACTGAAAATGTATGCGGAGTATATTACCCAGAGTGAAAACCCGCAGCTGAAACAGACGCTCAAGCAGATGCGGAACAAGGCAGAGACCGCACAGGAGCAGCTGTATCAGATCGCAAGAGAAAAGTCTTATTATGTACCGGCTTCCAAAGCGACGAAGGAAGAGGTGGAGCATGTGAAATCCCTGTTTAAACCGGAGTCCATGCTGTAGGGAAGGCTGTCGTATCAGAAGACTGTGATCATGCAGTAAGCTGAGAACATCTCCCGGAGCTGTTATGCGGTAACAGATCCGGGGGATGTTTTTCTGCACCGTTTTTCGGCCTGAAATCTGATTGATAACCGGGTCTTTTTCTGTTATGCTGGAAGAGTAGATAAAAGCCGGCGGCAGAACCGGCTGGATGAACCTGAGAAAAGGAGTACAAATCTGATGGAACCTTCAACCTGGGATAAAGAACGATACGAGGAATATATTGAAGATGTCAAAATCGCCCGCAGTGAAATGAAAAGCAGGAAACTGTATCCGTCGGAAACGATCCTGTGTGATCTTTACGCCCTTCCATCCCATAATTTTCAGACGTATTACGCCATAATTTATGAGTGCAGCGGCGGACTGAAAATGGTATATGCCAAGCCGCAGATTTACGCGAATATGTATGCGGAACCTGTTAAGATGTATCGTTTTTTGACGAGCAGGGAAGTTCAGAAACATCCTGGATTTGATGGCAGGATCATTGTGGGAATGAAGCGCCTGTCGGATGCGTTTTCTGAACAGATAAGAAATATCATAGAGAATCTCCCGGATCGCCACATACTGGGAGAAAAACTGATTGTGATCGACGGAGCTTTCCAGGCGGTCCGGGTGTTCGGGGGCGATGCAGTAATAAAGGAAGCTGCATATTACAAGGCAGATATGATTCCTTTCAGGAATGAGACGGAATGGTCGGCCGGATATCTGGAGAATCTGTACCTGCGGGTGGGGGAATTGATCGGTGATCATTTAAACACAGAGCAGAAGGAAATGCTGCGCAGAATGGAGCGGCGATAAGAATATTTGAGAATTCAGAAGATTCAGAAGAATCTTTCATTGGGGTATTTACAACGGGAATGCATGGGAGTATAATACTTTACAGCAGAGAAATGTAACTGCAATCACTTCATTCATAACTGAATACCGAAAGTCTTTGTGGCAGGGTGAAAGTCCCTACCGATGGTACAGTCCATGACCCGCGAAAGCGGCTGATCCGGTGACCTCCTGTATGGGAAGGAATTCCGGAACCGACGGTTAAAGTCCGGATGAGAAAAGACATTTTCTGCGAGAAATGCGCCCGGAGACCATGGTTCCGGGCTTTTTTATGTCATGGAAAGGGCTGCCGGCTCTTCCCGGAGATGGAAAAAGTCCTTTGAATCAGGGGAAACGGTGCAGACTTTTATTTTCTGGAAGGAGGATTCAGGATGAATCGAACAAATGAAACAGCAGACGTACTGGAATCAGGAAGACAGGTGAATCATGCCGTCCATGTACAGGTAAAGCAGATTGCTTTTGTGGGACTGATGGGTGCCGTAAGCACGGTGCTCATGCTCCTTCGCTTTCCGCTCCCGTTCCTGCCGCCTTTTATGTCCTTTGATCTGTCGGGGGTCATGGAGATCATGGGCGGGTATATGTTCGGGCCGGTGGCAGCATTTTTTGTGATCATTGTAAAGATTCTTCTGCAGATGGTCATACAGGGGAGTCTGTCCTTCGGGACGGGTGAGATACAGGGGCTGATTCTCAGCTGTGCCTATGTGATGCCTGCCATCGCCATCTACCACTGGAAGAAATCGAAGAAGACAGCAATCACCGGCATGGCTGTGAGTACGGTCGTGGTTTCGGTAACGGCGGTATTTACCAATCTGTATCTGATTATTCCGTTCTATGCAAGGCTTGCGGGAATGACGATGGGAGATATTGTGGCCATGTGTACAGCGGTCAATCCGGCAATGAAGGATGCGGCATCCATGGTCATTCTGGGAATTCTGCCGTTTAATCTGATCAAATACGGTGTGACATCTGCAGTTACATTTTTTATTTACAAGAGGCTGAGCGGGGTGATCCGGGGGATCATCAACAGCTGACCGGCCGCAGTGCCGGACGGCGGCAGCGGGATTAGAACCAGGAGGAACCTATGAAATTTACATTAAATAAGGGGATTACTTATCAGGAAGCCGTAGACCGGATGTTCGAGATGCTGGGGGACAGCAGGATCATGGCGCTGGCTTCCAGTGTGAATGACTATGTCATGGTACGCAATGTAAGCTGCCTGTTTTATGATGAGAAAATCTATTTCAAAACGGATAAGAATTTCCGGAAGACGCAGCAGCTTTTTGCCAATCCTCAGGTGGCTGTCTGCTGGAGCGGCGTGCAGGTGGAAGGCATCGCTGCAAACAAAGGGCTGGTGGTGGACGAACCGGGCCAGCGGTTTGCAGAGGGCTATAAGAAGCATCTGTGGGAGAGCTACAACAAGTACAGCCATGAGGATACGGAGATTCTCATTGAGATCACGCCGAAATTCGTGGAGATCTGGGACACCAGTGATGACGGATATGCGTTCCAGCTCTTCCTGGATTTTGAGAAGAAGAGCGTGGAAGTGAAGCAGTACGACGAGCGGTGAGGGTATGCGGCGCTGACTCAGGGTTTTCTGATCAGCAGATACTGCTCGTTATCCGCCAGTATCTCATACGCCGCAAGCTCCGGATGATCCGCAAGGAAGGGAATGGAGAGGATCAGGAGGCAGGGCTCCGGGTCTCTTAAAAAGACATCGGCGCCCCCGTCCCGGCAGTCCAGATCGCCTTCCAGCATGGCCAGCAGGCGCATGTTCTGTTCCCAGCCGTCCGTGTTGACGTACAGAAAGGGGTCATATGCGTCCAGATACACAGCAGAGCCGGTCAGGTCACCGTCCCTGTCGAACTGCTCCATGACAAAGGTCTGCAGGTCATTGGAACGGGCTCCCCGTACATTGTCTGCGTAATTATTCCATACGAAAGCAGGAGTTCCCGCACCGGTGATCAGAAGGCCAAGCGCCAGAAGCCATGCGGGAGCTTTTTCTGTCTGCAGAAATGCGGACAGGAAGACCGCGGCCAGCAGGCAGAGGGGGACGATGCAGGGGTAGACGTACCACATGAGCTTGGTGGATACGAGAGAGAAGCCGCACAGGGGCACCAGGAGCCACAGGAGGATCCCGGTCAGGTCTGAGGCGGGCAGGGGTGTATCCTTCTTCCGAAGGGGCCGGATCCACAGGCAGAGAAGGCCTGCCAGGACGGTCAGACTCAGAAAGCCGTAGATCAGGTCAAAGTTCCAGAAGATGGAGGTGAGATAGAAGGTAAACGGAAAACCGTGTCCTTCCAGTCCGCCGGAAGCGGTCCGGCCTGCGATGTCGGCCTCGTACATGTGTCTGAAAAAGGTCAGCCCGTCGTACTGATACCGGCAGACGGCCCACAGAAGGACCGGCAGCAGGGCGCAGAGCAGGAATCCCGCCCATTCCCGGGAGCGCATCCGCTTAAGCTCTCCGGTGAGCAGGAGGAACAGTCCGCCCACGGCGGCGATCATGCCTGCGTGAAAGCTTTTGGTCAGAAAGGCCAGTGAGAAACACAGACCGCATACACAGAGCATGCGCCGGTCCTCCGTAAGCCGCAGCATGGCGAGCATGGCAAGGGTGAAGAGGAGAAGATACAGGCTGTCCGCGTCTCCGGCGCGCACCAGATGCGCCTTGAACGGATAATAATTTGCCGCCAGAAAAGCCATGGTAAGAAGCGAGGCCAGGCTTCCATAGCGTCTGGCAAAGAGTCCGGTCAGGACGGATGTCAGCAGGTAGGACAGGGCGGAGAAGAACCGGAGTCCCGCTGCAGTATATCCCAACAGGGAGAATCCCGCCATAACGGACAGAAAGGAGAGCGGCGGCTTCACATTCCAGTAATCGGCTTCGCCGCAGAAAGTGTTGACCAGCCAGTCTCCCCGCTGCATCATCTCGTAGGCGGAGATTCCGTGGCGCGCCTCGTCCCAGGAGTCAATGGCTCCGATGCCCAGACAGCGGAAGCATAGAAAAGCAGTCAGGGAGCAGAGCAGTAAAAAACATATCCAGTAGTATCGCTCGGTCAGTTTCAGAAGACCGTCATAATATCGTCTCATAGAGCCTCCATGATAAACAGGATCAATTTCCGGGTGGTTATATTTCCCTTCGGGTTTATTTTATATAGAAACATGTGTTTTTACAAGCAGTTTTTATCCGGAATCTGTTTTCTTTCTGGTGTTCTTTCCGGGCAAAAATCCATGGTACTTGTAATAATTCTGTAATAATGTTATAATCATCCAAAATGCGGAGCATAATCCAGATAAAGAAGGGCTGACAGGGAAGAGTTGTATTTTATGGACAGACAGTTGCGCATCCCGGCAGCGGGCGTGCTGATCGCGCTTCTGGCGCTGGCGGCGGGCTGGAGCGCGAGAATGGAAAATGGATTTACCCTCCCGGCGTATCACAATGCGGATGCCAAATTTATGGGAGCGCATATTATGACCAGTGTGGATGAGGGGCTTAAGGTGCTGGATCTTGAGGGGAATACAGTGCGTCAATATGACGGGCTGTATGCTTCCTGGCTCTATGTGCAGGAAATTCCGGATTCAGGGGAAGGAGCGGGCGGAGCCGGTCCGAAGGCGGCGAAATACGCGGTTGCCTACAGCAATCACGCCAACGAGACGCATATCCTCCGGTTGACGGAAGAGGAAGAAGTGGTGGATGACCGGGTAGTGTTGGAGACGGATACTCTTGCCATCGATCCTGTTCTTCTGAGAGCGGGGGACACCTGGTTCCTGACCCACACCTGGATCGAGGGTACGATCAACAATCCGGACCCGGAGGGAGAGAACGGCACTTATACGGTGAAGCTGTACCGCTCGGAGGACCTGGAGGAATGGGAATACGTGACGGATGTCATCAGCCGGAAGCAGAATCTGGAGGACGGAGATCTCCGGTATGCGGACGGGAGACTCTGTTATTTTTTTGAAATGGAGCAGTATGACAAGGGGCCGTCCGCGATCTGTGCCATGACCTCACAGGACGGCGGCAGGACATGGGAAGGGCCCTGGGAGCTTCTCCCCGCCGTGGCGGATCACGAGATGGCGTCCTGCGAGCCCACAGAGGGCGGATGGAGGCTGTATGTGAGCAGTGACTATGCCTGCGTGGGAGAGAGCTACCAGGGGGCTTCCGTCTACTATGCGGATTACACCAGGGATTTTGCACCGGTCCGCACGTATCAGCTTTCGGCCATGCCGGACAACCAGAGTGTGCGCCTCTATGAGGTAAAGGAGATCGGCGGACAGCTCTGCTTCCTCTTTGCCAGGAATTTCCTGACGGACTGTGACCTGCTGCTGCGTACTCTGGACGCGGAACCATAAAAAGGCATTTGTGAGGTTTTTTCCGGACAGATGTGGAATTTTAAACAGGAGAATGATTGATTATGAAAGGTATCATACTTGCGGGCGGCTCCGGAACGAGACTGTACCCGCTTACCAAAGCAGTATCCAAGCAGATCATGCCGGTCTACGACAAGCCCATGATCTATTATCCATTATCCATTCTGATGCTGGCGGGCATCCGGGAGGTGCTGATCATCTCCACCCCCAGGGATCTTCCTGTATTTGAAGAGCTGCTGGGAGACGGAAGTCAGCTGGGGATGCGGTTTGCCTATGCGGTGCAGGAGCAGCCCAGAGGTCTGGCGGACGCATTTATCATCGGAGCGGATTTCATCGGGAAGGACAGCGTGGCGCTGATTCTGGGAGACAATATTTTCTATGGACAGAGCTTCTCTCAGGTGTTGAAACGGGTGGTCTCTCATGAGAGCGGAGCGACGATCTTCGGATATTATGTGCGGGATCCGAGAGAATACGGCGTGGTGGAATTTGACGAGAACGGGATGGCGGTATCCATCGAAGAAAAGCCGGAGCATCCAAAGTCCAATTATGCGGTGCCGGGGCTGTATTTCTATGACAACGACGTGGTGGAGATCGCGCGGAATGTAAAGCCCTCTGCAAGAGGTGAGATCGAGATCACCAGTATCAACAATGAATATCTGAGACGGGGCTGTCTGCGGGTGGAGACTCTGGGCAGGGGCTTCGCGTGGCTGGACACGGGAAATCACGATGCGCTTCTGGATGCGGCGGATTTCGTGGCGGCATTTCAGAAGCGGCAGGGGCTTTACATCTCCTGCATCGAGGAGATCGCCTTCCGGAGGAAATTCATTGACAAGGAACAGCTTCTGAAGCTGGCGGAGCCGCTGATGAAGACGGCATACGGACAGTATCTGGTGGAAGTGGCAGGCGGGCTGTAAAGGACTGCAGGCACGGAGGACGAAGATCAGGGGAAGAGAGGAAACAGATATGGGAAAGATCACGGTGGAGACCTGCGGGATCGAGGGACTGAAGATCATCACTCCGGCGGTATTCGGAGACGAGCGCGGGTATTTTATGGAGACCTACAATTACAGGGATTATGAGGCGGCCGGGATTTGGCAGGAGTTCGTACAGGACAACCAGTCTTCATCCAGAAAGGGCGTACTGAGGGGGCTGCATTTTCAGATCAACCATCCCCAGGACAAGCTGGTGCGGGTGGTCAGCGGCGAGGTGTTTGATGTGGCGGTGGACCTTCGCCCCGGCTCTTCCACTTATGGAAAATGGCATGGCGTGCTGCTTTCGGCGGAGAACAAGAAGCAGTTTTTTATCCCGAGAAATTTTGCGCATGGCTTCCTGGTGCTGTCGGATCAGGCGGAATTCGCCTATAAGTGTACGGATTTTTATCATCCCAATGATGAGGGCGGGCTTGCCTGGAACGATCCGGACATCGGTGTGGACTGGCCCATACCGGAGGGGATGGAGCTGATCATCTCTGAGAAGGACCAGAAATGGGGCGGCATCCGGGAACTGAAGAGGTAAGGAGGGGACCGGATGTTTCTGGATTTCTGGAGGAACAGAAGGCTGATCTGGAAGCTTTCAAAAAATGATTTTAAGACCCGGTATGCCGGATCTTATTTTGGTGTGGTCTGGGCCATGGTCCAGCCGGTGGTCATCGTACTGGTGTACTGGTTTGTATTCCAGATAGGACTGAACAATGCGACTGCGGAATTGAAACAGGGAATTAAGGTTCCTTTTGTTCTTTGGCTGGTCAGCGGCATCGTGCCCTGGTTTTATTTCTCAGAGAGTCTGAGCAACGGGACCAGTGCGCTCCTGGAATATAATTATCTGGTAAAAAAGGTAGTGTTCAATATCAATATTCTGCCGCTGGTGAAGACCATGGCGGCATTGTTTATTCATGCTTTTTTCGTAGTGTTCATGGTGCTTCTGTTCGCCCTGTACGGGTATTATCCGGGGCTGCATACGCTGAAGGTGATTTATTTCAGCGCGGCGCTCATGATCTTCGTCACAGGCGTGTGCATGCTTACCAGCGCTCTGGTGGTGTTTTTCCGGGACCTGAGCCAGATCATCAATATTTTCCTCCAGGTGGGGATCTGGATGACGCCGATCATGTGGTCTCTGGAGGATCTGCTGGTGAAATATCCGTTTCTGGCTGTGCTGAAGCTGAATCCTCTGTGCTATATTGTGTACGGCTACCGGGGGGCGCTCTTTCAGACGGACAGCATCGGGGGGCTTGGATGGATGAATGTGTATTTCTGGGCAGTCACGGTCCTGGTCTGGGCGGTGGGGAGCAGTGTATTCCGGAAGCTGAAGGTGCATTTTGCGGATGTGCTCTAATGTTTTACCTGACGGGGATGTGAAAAAGTAGAGGATAAAGAGGTGGCTATGGACGGCGAAGCGATCAAACTGGAACATATCACGAAGGTATATAAATTATACAGCCGGAACCGGGACCGTCTGAAGGACTCCCTGGGGCTGACGAAGAAGAAATGCTACAGCGAGCACTATGCGCTGAAGGATGTGAGCATGACAATCCGCCGGGGGGAGACGGTGGGGATCATCGGAGTCAACGGTTCCGGCAAATCGACGATTTTGAAGATCATTACCGGGGTCTTAAGCGCCACCGGCGGTACGATGGAGATTGACGGGCGGATCTCGGCGCTTCTGGAGCTGGGCGCCGGATTCAATATGGAGTATACGGGCCTGGAAAATGTGTATCTGAACGGAACCATGCTGGGCTTTACAGAAAAAGAGATAGAGGAGCGGCTGCAGGATATCCTGGATTTCGCGGATATCGGGGAATTTATCCATCAGCCGGTGAAGACCTATTCCAGCGGCATGTTCGTGCGGCTGGCTTTTGCGGTGGCGATCAATATCGATCCGGAGATTCTGATCGTGGATGAGGCGCTGTCGGTGGGGGATGTCTTTTTTCAGGCAAAATGCTATCACAAATTTGAAGAATTTAAGAAGCTGGGGAAGACGATTCTGTTCGTCAGCCATGATCTGACCAGCATTGCCAAATACTGCGACCGGGTGGTTCTCCTTCACAGGGGTGTGAAGCTGGCGGAGGGGTCTCCCAAAGATATGGTCAATATGTATAAGAAGCTTCTGGTCCATCAGCTGGATGAGGAGACGCTGGAGGATGTGAGCGGGAAGAGCGGGATCCATGAACATACGGAGGATGGCAGGGCGTGGAAGGACCATTTTGAGGTCAATCCGTCGATTCTGGATTATGGAGAGAAGCAGGCAGAGATCGTGGATTTTGGAATCATCGATCAGTACGGACAGTTTTCCAGTATCATTGAGAAGGGCTCTGTGTGTCAGGTAAAGGTGCGGCTTTATTTTCATGAGCGGGTGAAGGACCCCATATTTACCATTACCATAAGGAACAGGCAGGGGACGGACATTACCGGAACCAACAGCATGTTCGAGCGGGTGGAGACGGGGACGGTGGAGGCGGGAGAGACGCGGATCGTGACCTATACCCAGCGGATCGACCTGCAGGGGGGAGACTATCTTCTGTCTCTCGGATGTACGGGATATGTGGGGGATGAGTTCCGGGTGTACCACCGGCTCTACGATCTGGTGGGGATGACGGTGCTCTCGGACAAGGACACGGTGGGTTTCTATGATATGAATACGGTGATCACGGTGGAAAAGGGATAGACAGATGGGCGGAAGCGGATCAGAGAAAATGGAAGAGATGGAGAGATATGGGAAGGTTGAGGTCCGGATGAATAAGGAGGGCCTGGACAGGCTGCAGACGGCACGGCCGGAGGATGAGAAGCTCCGAAGGCTGGTGGAAGCCGGATATGACTGCCGTCGGGGAGGGGAGAACTCCTGGGAGGTCCTCTACCATTTGTCCCATCTGCGGGGCAATCTGACCGGATGGCTGCCCATAGGAGCGCAGGATACGGTGCTGGAGTTCGGTGCGGACACGGGACAGCTCACAGGGGGATATCTTGCGAAGGCCGGACGGGTGATCTGCATGGAAGAGAGTATAAGCCGCTGCCGGATTCTGGCCATGCGGTATGAGAAGGCGGAGAATCTGGAAGTATGGGCGGGCGATCCCTGGGAGAATCTGGAGCGGACCGGCCGGCTTTTTGACTGGATCCTGGCGCCCGGCGTGCTGGCGGAGGCCCGGAGATATTTTGCAGGGGAAGCGCCGGAGGCGGAGGCGGTCCGCCGGCTTATAAAATATCTGAAATCCAGGGGCCGTCTGGTGCTGGTATCGGACAACCGGTTCGGGCTGAAATACTGGGCCGGTGCGATGGAACCTCATACCGGAAGGTATTTTGACAGTCTGGAGGGGAACGGCGTCTCTTTTTCCAGAAAGGAGCTGGAGCAGATCCTGCGGGAGAGCGGCTGCGGGACTGCGGCCTTCTACTACCCTTACCCGGAACGATGGTTTCCTACGGCGGTCTATTCAGATGAATGGCTTCCAAAGGCCGGGGAGCTGGATCAGAATCTCCGGAATTTTGAGGGGGAACGTCTTCTTTTATTTGATGAAAAAAAGGTCTATGACCGTCTGATTGCAGACGGAAGATATCCGGAATTTGCCAATGCCTATGTGTGCGTTGTCGGTCCGGAGGCAGAGGAACGGGTCATTTACTGTAAATATTCCAATGACCGGGCGGAACGCTTTATGCTGCGTACAGATATTGTGAAAAATGCAGCAGGTTATGAGGTGCGGAAGGTTCCTCTGACAAAAGCGGCGGAAAAGCATGTCAGGAACATGAAATCCTGGGAAGAAATACTTGACAGATCGTATAAAAAGAATCATATTAGTGCTAATCGGTGTGAGCTGAGAAGCGGCACTGCCTGTTTTGAATTTCTGAAGGGGCGGACTCTGGAAGCGGAGCTGGACGAACTGCGCAGCCGGAAGGACTACAGCGGACTTTTATCCAGGCTGTTCTGGTTCCGGGAGCTTCTGACGGAGACGCTGAAGCCGGAGGTGAAGCCTTTCAAGGTGACAGAGACCTTTCTTGAGATGTTTGGAAGCCCTTCTTTTGAAAAAGCATATGAGGGTGCGGACGTGAACAATCTGGACTGGATCTTCGGGAATCTGATGGAAACGGAAGCAGGAATCCAGATCATCGACTATGAGTGGACCTTTCCGGTGCAGGTTCCGGTGGAGTATCTGCTGTGGCGCGCCCTGTCCCTTTACCTTCACAGCAGGGAGGATCTGGAGCATCTGGGGCTTATGGCGCAGATGGGGATCAGTCCCCGGGAGGAAGAGATCTTTGCAGGGATGGAGCATCATTTTCAGATGTGGCTTCTGGACGGCACCGTGACCATCGGCGCCCGCTATCTGGCCACGGCCGGCCGCACCATCGGCCTGCCGGAGATGACCGGGCGCGCGGAAAAGGATCAGATCCAGGTGTATGTGGATACCGGCAGCGGCTTCCGGGAATCGGAGAGCTTCCGGGTCTGGACCGAACCGGACAAGCAGGGTATTGTCCACCTGGAGCTGCTTCTTCCGGAGGGCGTGCGCGCCCTGCGGCTGGACCCTGCCGAGACGCCCTGCCTTCTGAAGGTCAGACGCCTCCTGGGAGAGCTGGGGGGCTCCTATCCTCTCGCCTGGGTTCACAACGGGCGGGAACTGGAGGAGCAGGGCATCCTGTATACGACCACGGATCCGCAGATTACTGTCCCGGAAGTGGTTCCGGGCACCGGCCGCGTCTATGCGGAATTTACGGTTCAGGAGCTGTATCCGGATACGGCGTATGCCTGTATGAATCTGCTGAACCGTGTGCGCGCCGCTGAGAGGCTCTATGATACGGGCCTCTTCCGGCTGATGAAGAAAGTAAGGCGTCTGCTCCGGCGCTGAAGAATGTGAAAAATCTGACAAAGTATCCCGGAAACCGGCAACCAGCATCTGCCGGGCGGCCCAAAACCATTCCAGGCATCGGGCGGCGTCAGGCAGATGCGGAACTGTAATAAGGAAGAGTATGAGTAAAGAACACACCCCGGCAGAGTTACCTGCCCACAGAGACAAGCGTTTTGACCGCGTACGCGATACCTGGTACTGGAAAGCCAGCAAGCCCCTGCGCGTCATTGTTCATTTTTTCCTGCGCATGAAAAATGCATATATCCATTACGGCGGTCTGAGGGGCATGTACCGGCGCTGGCGCCAGAAGCGGGGCGAAGCCGTCAAACGTGTGGACTTCGGAACGAAGAGCTTTCCGGATGAAGCCAGGCGCAGGCTGGAGGAAGAGACCGTATTTCCCCGGGATCTGAAGATCAGCATCCTGGTCCCCCTCTACAACACGCCGGAAAAATTTCTCCGGGAGATGATCGATTCCGTGAGAGCACAGACTTATAAAAACTGGGAGCTGTGTCTGGCGGACGGCAGCGATGACAGACATATGGAAGTAGAGAACATATGTTCTGGATATCAAAGAGACGATAAAAGGATCCGCTATGAGAAGATTGAGCAGAACCTGGGCATCTCCGGAAATACCAACGTGTGCTTTTCCATGGCCACCGGTGATTATATCGGGCTGTTTGACCACGATGACGTGATGCATCCCAGCCTTCTGTATGAGTGTATGAAGGTGATCTGCGAAAAGGATGCAGATTATGTCTATACGGATGAGGCGACCTTCACTTCTCCGGATCTGAATGACCTGATCGTGCTGCATTTTAAGCCGGATTACTCTCCGGATAATCTGCGCGCCAATAACTATATCTGCCATTTTTCCATATTTGATGAAAAGCTTCTGGAGAAGACGGGGCTGTTCCGGCCGGAATATGACGGAAGCCAGGACCACGACATGATCCTGCGGCTGACGGAAGCGGCAAAAAACGTACAGCATATCCCGAAGATACTCTATTACTGGCGGTCCCATCCCAATTCGGTGGCGGCAGATATCAATGCCAAGACCTACGCCATCGACGCAGCCAAACGCGCGGTGCACGACCATATGCGGGATCATTACGGGATTGAGGTGGAGGTGGAGAGCACCCGGGCGTTTCCTACTATTTTCCAGGTGAAATACCCCATAGAGGGCGCCCCTCTCATCAGCATCGTGATCCCCAACAAGGATCATGTATCAGATCTAAGAAGGTGCATCGATTCCATCTGTACAAAATCCACCTGGCAGAATTATGAGATTGTCGTGGTGGAAAACAACAGCCGGGAGCAGAGCATCCGGGATTATTATGAGGAACTGGAAAAGAACCCGAAGATCCGGGTGGTCACGTATGCAGAGGAATTTAACTATTCAAAGATCAACAACTACGGCGTTACATTTACGAAGGGAGACTATCTCCTGTTTCTGAATAACGACACGGAGGTGATCACGCCGGACTGGATGGAGCAGATGCTCATGTATGCCCAGAGAGAGGATGTGGGCGCTGTGGGAGCGAAGCTCTACTATGCAGACGGCACAATCCAGCATGCAGGCGTGGTCATCGGGCTGGGGGCCCATCGCTCCGCGGGCCATACCCATTACAGGATGCCCAAAGAGCATCTGGGCTATATGGGCCGGCTCTGCTATGCCCAGGATATGACGGCGGTGACGGCGGCCTGCCTTCTGGTGAAACGCAGGGTCTACGAGGAAGCAGGCGGCCTGGATGAGACCTTTACCATTTCTCTGAATGATGTGGATTTCTGCCTGAAGATCCGCAGGCTTGGATATCTGAACATCTTTACGCCCTTTGCGGAGCTGTATCACTATGAATCGAAGACCAGAGGGCTGGAGGAAGGGGAGAAGCTGCGCCGCTATGAGCAGGAATGCGCCCGTTTCCGGGAGAAATGGAAAGCAGAGCTGGAGGCGGGAGACCCCTATTACAATCCGAATTTCTCTCTGGATTATTCGGATTTTACCCTTCGCTTTTAGTGAGGGAGGAGTGGCATGAAAAGAATCGAACGCGAAAAGGTCATAAGAAATGCCTATCGGAGCACGATCCTGGCGCTGACCGCCTGCTGTTTCTTTCTGGGGACTGTGCTGGTGATCCATGAGACCGCAAGGGAATATGAGGTGAAGGTGCTGGAGAGAGAGCTGGAGGCAAAGGGCGTGGTCCAGAATGATGAGGGCCTGTTTGCCGGCGTGCAGCTCTTCCTGCCGGAAGAAATCTATGTGGCTTCGGGTGTGACGCTGGAGCTTTACAATGCCCAGGTCTCTTCCCTGGGAAGCCGGATCCAGAACTATAATGTCAAATGGACCTGCGCAGTGGGAAAAAACATGCAGCGTAAATTCTCTATTACCGGGCGGGAGGAGCTGATCGGCAGTTATCCGCTGCTCTTTACCATCTTCGATGACAACGGTACTCAGGTGGCGAAGGCGTCCACGGAGCTGAAGATCGTGCCGGCCATGACGGATTCTTTCTCCCTGCTGACCATTGGAGACAGCCTGTCCTGCCATACAGAGACCTATGAGAGACTGAATGAACTGACCGATGGTCAGATTGTCTATATGGGGACCAGAGGAGTGGGCGGATCGCTGACAGAGGCCAGAAGAGGGTATTCGGCGGCGGATTATCTGTCCGAAACCGGATATACGCTGGAGGAACCGGAAGAAGAGGTTCATCCTTTTTATAATGAAGAAACAGGCTCCTTTGACTGGGCATACTATAAGGAAACCACGGGCTTTGACCCGGATGCGGTGGAAGTATTTCTGGGGACCAACGGACTGGATACGGATCCGGTGGAGAATGGAGACAATATTATACAGATTGTAAAAAATATCCATGAACATGATCCGGAGCTTCCGGTTTATCTGGTTCACACCCTGTATCCCGCCAGTCAGGACGGGATCGGTTCCTGGAGCAGCAAAGAGGGATACGCCCTCTACGGTGACCGCTGTAAATACGAAGAGGATCAGAAGGTCTTTGATCTTATGCTGTATCTGGAGGCAGGCCTGAAGGAAGAGGAACAGCTGTATTTTGTTCCGGCGGGCATCTGTCAGGACAGCGCCGGTAATTTCGAGACGGAGACGGTGCCGATCAATCCGCATTCGGAGAAAATGGCGGAAGTCCCGCTGGATGCGATTCATCCGGGCCGGGCCGGATACCGGCAGATCGCGGACTGCCTGTACAGCGTGATCTGCGGCACGAAAGCGGGATGGGAGAGATAACAGATGAAAAAACTGATGGAACAGATCATAAAATTCGGATTTGTGGGATTTTTATGCTTCTTTATCGACTATGGGATCATGGTGCTTCTGACGGACCGGTTTGGCATGGATTACCGCGTTTCCTGTGGAATTTCATTTACTGTATCCGTGATCGTCAACTATATCTTAAGCGTCACATTTGTGTTCGAGACAGATAAAAAGAAGAACCGGTCCGGAGAGTTTGTCATATTCGTGGTGCTGAGTCTCATCGGTCTTGCGATTAATGAAGCCTGTATGTGGCTGTCGGTGGAATTTCTGGGAATCCACTACAAGCTGTCCAAGATCGGGGCCACCGGCGTGGTGATGGTATATAACTTCATCAGCCGGAAGATATTTATAGAGAAAAAGAACTAAAGGAGATCATACCATATGAAAAGACGTCTGATATTACCGGTAATCCTGCTGAGCCTGGCGGTGCTCTCCGGATGCGGGAAGAAAACAGAAGCGCCGGAGGACGGGCAGACAGAAGTGGAAGAGGTAAAGGAGCCGCCGGCTCCCGGAGAAGAGAACTGGGGGACTGCGCCGGACTTTACGGCTCCCATGATCACCAGTACACCCGTCCGCTCCCTGTCCGTGAATGTGGGCAGGACGGAGGAAGAGGTGAATCTCACCTGGTTCTCTCCTGCGGAGGAAGCGGGACAGGTATATTGGACGACGGCAGAGGATACGGAATTTGAGAAGGCGGTAACCTTTGAAGCGTCTGTATCCGCGTCGGAGGTTACAACGGGATATTATGTCAACCGCGCGACGGTTACCGGACTGCTTCCGGAGACGGAATATCTGTACCGTGTGGGGGGAGGAGAAGCCGTGTCGCCGGCGTATCCTTATACGACGCCTGCTTTTTCGGATACCTTCCGTTTCGCGGCGGTGGGGGACGCGCAGCTCGGAAAGCCGGTGGAAGAGCTGAACAGGCAGAAGAGTAACTGGCACCGGCTGTTGAGCAAGGTGATGCATCATTTTCCGGATGCTGCCTTTCTGGTCTCTCTGGGAGATCAGGTGAATGATTTTGACGATGGAGAGGAATACAGCGCGTTTCTGGACCAGGGAGCGCTCTACAGCCTCGCTCTGGCGCCGGTAAAGGGAAATCACGATGTGGGAGGTCCTCAGTTCTCCGGGCACTTTACCCTGCCGGAGCAGTCAGAGCTTGGGACCTGTGATGACGACGGGGACGGCGATTACTGGTTTACCAGAGGAAACGCCCTGTTTCTGGTGCTGAATACCATGGATACGGCAAAATGGGGAGAGCATAAGGAGTTTATCGCGTCGGCGGTGGAGGCGAATCCGGATGCGAAGTGGAGGATCGTATTCTCGCACTTCTCACCTTATAACGGTTATGAGAGCTATCTGGAAAATGCCCAAAATCTCCGGCCGTATTTTCTGGAATTTACGGCGGAGCATGACATCGACCTGGTTCTGTGCGGACATGATCATGCATATGTGCGGACACATTTCATACAGGAGGACGGAAGCTTTTGGGAGTATGAGAGCCCGGCGGAGAATCCGGAGGGGACCATGTATGTGACTTTGAGCTCATCCAGCGGGAGTCTGTACCGCCGTCCCACGGATCAGGCGGAGGCCGCGGTCTCAAAGAAAAGAGACACGCCGGAGGTGACAGAGGTGCAGGTGTCGCCGGACAGCCTGAAGATCATTACCCGTAATGCCGAGACCTGGGGACTGACGGATGAGTACGAGATCCGGAAGACGGAAACGTAACATTGCGCATGAAAGGGAAAACTGCTATAATGAAAGGCAATGGCAGGCCGTGAGAAGGCAGACAGGAGAGACGAAGATGGGAAAAAGGACAGTATTGTGGTCAAGCCTCCTGTTGCTGGCGGCTTTCTTCCTGTTTGTTCCGGATGCGGTCAGGCGGGAGGCAGAGCCGGGATTTCTGGAACCGGGCTCGCTTCTGGAAGAGACGGAGCAGGCCATAAGGCTTCGGGAGCGGCTGACTGAGACGCTGGATACCGGGGAGGTCCGCCTGTGCTTCCGGGGAGAAGAGCTGGCGTGCGACCGGGATACCGGCGTCTGGTATCTTCCGGTGGATATGGAGGAGCCCCGGTGGGAGGAAGGGAATTTCACCGCTTTCGGGGATGAGATCCGGATCCTTCCTCTGGCGGACTATACGACACTTGACAAACAGTCTGTGGTGGCAGAGGGGGAGAAGGTCCCTTTTCTGGCGTGGAAGGGGGAGGCCTGTGCCCCTGTCCATGTGATATTTACCGGGCTTCCGGTGGTCCGCATGGAGACCGGGGCGGACCTTGACGTGGATACGGTATTTGCCGGCAGCGTGGTGTTCTATGAGGCCTGCGGAAGGCAGGACTGGACCATGACTTCCGGGTTCGAGGCCCATGAGAGAGGACAGACGACCCGGGCCTTTCCCAAACGGGGATACCGGGTGAATCTGATCTCGGTTACCGGAACCGGAGTCGCAGGAAAGAATCCGCAGCAGGTACTGGGCATGCGGGATTCGGATTCCTGGATCTTCTATGCCATCTACAGCGACGGGACCAAGGTTCGGGACAGATTCAGCATCGGGCTCTGGAATGCCTTCGGCGCTTCCGGGACGCCCTACGACGCCCATTACGGGACACATATGGAATATGCGGAACTGGTGGTCAACGGCGAATACCGGGGGCTCTACGGCATCCTGGAGCCGATAGACTGCCGCCAGCTTGCCGTATCGGATCAGGAGTATCTGTATAAGCGGACCATGGGAAGAATACTGTCCACAGAGCAGATGGATCTCAACATGCCGGAGGACTATCTGACGGTGCTGGGGATGGAGATCAAAGGGAAGGAAGGTCAGGGAACCCGCAGAGACTGGCAGAGCTTCCGGAGATTCGTTGCCATGGAGGAAGCCGGGGACGCGGCATTTGCAGAAGAGGCGGAAAAGCTTCTGGCTATAGAAAATGCAGCAGATATATGGCTGTATCTCCAGATGCTCTACGGAGAAGACAATATTTATAAGAACATGTTCTTCGCATTTAAGAAGGAAGCGGACGGGGAGAGGATGTATCTGATTCCATGGGATGTGGATCTGAGCTGGGGAAATGTATATACGGACCAGGCGGAAGAGCTGTACGCCGTCCATATGCCGGAGGCGGCGGAGAAATATCTGCACTGGCCTTTTATGGACCGGGTGATCCGGCTTGATGTGGGGAGGATCCGTTCGGTTATAGAAGAGCGGTATAAGACCCTTAGGGACGGACCTCTGTCTCCGGAAGAGATGGAGGCGCTTCTGGAGGAATGCATTCATCAGGTACAGGATTCCGGGGCATTTCAGAGGGATGCGGCAAGGTGGCCGGACAGCCATCATGACGGAGATTATGACGGAATGCGGGATTTTGTGGAACGCCGGATGAAATTTCTTGAAAAAATTATAAAAAATATGGATGAATGGATACAGGATTGAGACAATATAGAAAAGACAGGAGTGATAGAATGGGGCCGATGGAACATCCTTACAGGCATGAATTTAAATATCTGTGTTCCAGCGCAGAGCTGGCGGTGCTGAGGGTACGCCTCTTCGGACTTATGCAGCCGGATTCCCATGCGGGGACGGACGGCATGTACCGCATCCGGAGCCTGTATTTCGACGACTGTCAGGACACCTGTCTGAGAGAGAACGAAGCTGGTACGGATCCGAGAGAGAAGTTCCGTATCCGGATCTACAACGGCAGCAGGGAGCGGATCAGCCTGGAGCTGAAGCGGAAGGAACGGGGCATGACCAGGAAGCGGTCCTGCCGTCTGACAGAGGAACAGTGCCGCATCCTGATGGAAGGCCGGATTCCGGATCTGACGCCGGAGGCCCCGGCGCTCCTGCACAGACTCTGTCTGCTGATGCGCACGAGGCTTATGGCGCCCAGAGTCATTGTGGAGTACGACAGGGTTCCTTATGTATATCCTCTGGGAAACGTGCGGATTACCATGGATGAGAACATCAGTTCGTCCAGTCGGACGGATCTCTTTCTGGAAGAGCAGATTCCCCTCCGGCCCGTTCTTGCGGCCGGGCAGCAGATCCTGGAGGTGAAATATGACGAATACCTGCCGGACCAGATCTACCGGACGCTTCAACCGGGACATCTGCGGCCGACGGCATTTTCCAAATATTATCTTTGCAGAAGGTTTCATCTATAAATTTAAGAAAAGGAGAATTACATAAGATGGGATTTCAGGACGTATTTAAAAAATCATTTTTGGAAGGCTTCAGCGGAATGGATATCACCACCGGGAAGATCGCGGCCACGCTGTTCGTGACGGCGCTCCTGGCGCTGTATGTGTTCATGATCTACCGTCTGGTGACCAGGAAGGTGTTCTATTCCAAGAGCTTTAACATCTCTCTTGCCGCTCTGTCGCTGATCACGGCGGCGATCATCCTGGCCATGCAGTCCAACCTGGTCATTTCTCTGGGTATGGTGGGCGCCCTGTCCATCATCCGTTTCCGGACTGCCATCAAGGATCCCATGGATCTGGTGTTCCTGTTCTGGTCCATCAGCATCGGCATCATCTGCGGGGCAGGGCTCTATGAGGTGGCTCTGGTGACTTCTGTGGCGGTGACGGTGTGCATCCTGGTGCTGGATCTTCTGCCGGTGGCAAAGGCGCCGGTGATGCTGGTGGTGAACAGCTCTCTGCCGGACGGGGAGGCGGCTGTTCTGGAGGTGGTTGGCAGATATGCCAGGGCATATAAGGTGAAGTCCAGAAATCTCTCCAGAGACCGTCTGGATCTGGTGGTGGAGCTTCGGGTCAGGGATGAGAGCGGACTGATCAAAGAGGTGGCAGGTCTGGAAGGCATGTGCAGCGCTTCTCTGATCGCCCACGACGGTGAGGTTACATTCTAACAGCAAACAGAGAGATCGGGTCGCTATGAAAAATGTCGGTTACGCAAAGCGCGGATATCATTATGTGAAAAGCTACGGGGTGACGAGGCTGCGCCGGAAGGTACAGGAGCATCTGTACCGGAGCCGCCTGGAAAAAGGATATCAGGACTGGATGGAGAGAAGTCGTCCGTCGGAGAGTGAGAAGGAGCTGCAAAGAGCGCACCTTTTTGCTTTTGCGCCCTGTATCAGTGTGGTGGTGCCGGTATACCGGACGCCGGAAGGGTTTCTGCGGGAGATGGTCGAGTCGGTCCTGTCCCAGACCTATTCCCGGCTGGAGCTGTGCATCGCCGACGGCAGCGGAGAGGACGACACGGCAGAAAAGGTCATCGCCGGCTATATGGAGAGGGATCAGAGGATCCGCTATGAGAAGCTTCCGGAGAATCTGGGGATCGCGGGCAATACCAATGCGGCCCTGGCCCTGGCTTCCGGGGAGTATGTGGCGCTTCTGGATCATGACGACCTTCTGGAGGAGCATGCACTGTTCGAGGTGGTGAAATGGCTGGCCCTGCATCCGGATACAGACCTCATCTATACGGATGAGGATAAGGTAACTTTTGACGGGGGCGTCTATTTTCAGCCTCATTTCAAGCCGGACTACAATCCGGAGCTCTTAAGGAGCAACAATTATATCTGCCATCTGCTGGTGGTGAAGCGGACGCTGGCGGAGCAGACCGGAGGATACCGGAAGGAATACGACGGATCTCAGGACTATGATTTTATTCTCCGGTGCACGGAGCTGGCAGGGCAGATCGGGCATATCCCGAAGGTCCTGTATCACTGGCGCTGCCACGGGGCTTCCACGGCGGCCAATCCGGAGAGCAAGGGCTATGCCTATGAAGCCGGGAAGCGGGCGCTGGAAGGACACCTGGAGCGGCTGGGCGTGTCAGGGACCGTGGAAAAGACAGAGGATCCCGGTTTTTACCGGATCAACTATCCGGTGGCGGGGACGCCGAAGGTCAGTCTGATCCTCCTGGATGTGCCGGGACTTCCGGTGCTGAAGCAGTTTGTAAGGGCGGTCAGTCAGAACCGGACCTACAGCAATCTGGAGCTTCTGGTGCTGCTGGACGAAGGATCCAAAAATAAATTAATTCTGAATTTTATAAAAGAACATAGACAAATACCGATAAAAGTAGTATATTGTACTAGTGCCTGTAATAAATTTGTAACATTTTCCAGACTGGCGGAGAAGCTGGAGGGCGAATACTTCCTTTTTATGGAGAGCCGGATCGAGCGGGTCTGCCGGGGATTTATAGAACTGTTCCTGGGAAATGCCCAGCACAGGGAGACCGGTGCTGTGGGCGGCCGCGTCTACGACAGCAGCCGGCGGCTCAGATACGGGGCGAAGATCCTGGGACTGGGCGGTATTGCGGGAGATGCCTTCAAAGGACTTCCCATGGGATATACCGGATATTTTCACAAGGCGGTGCTGCAGCAGAATTATCATGCAGTATCCGGGAAGGCGATGATGGTGAAGAAGGCGGATTTCCTGCGTGCAGGCGGATTCTCGGAGGATGTGGAGGACCGGACAAAGGATGTGGATCTCTGTCTGAAGCTGGAGGCCATGGGTCTTCGGAACATATACGAACCGGGGATCATCCTGACAGAGCAAAAAGGACCCCGCAGGAAGAAGGCGTCCAGACGGGCGGCAGCTTTTGAGAAGAAATGGAAAGAGCTTTTGAAGGAACCGGACAGATACTATAACCGGAATCTCTCCCTGGAGGATACCAGCTGCCGGATCCGGGAAGTTCGTTAGAGAGGGCGCGCATGTCAGACGTATCGATTGTAATCCCGAATTACAACGGGATCTCCTGTCTGGGAGCCTGTCTGCGTTCGGTATCGGAGCAGCCGGGAGTGTCTGCGGAAGTCATTGTGGTGGATAACGGTTCCACCGACGGCAGCCGGGAATATATAAGGGAGCATTTTCAGGAATGTGTGCTCATCTGCCTGGACAGGAATTACGGCTTCTGCCGGGCGGTCAATGAAGGGATCAGACGGGCAGACAGCCCGTATGTCATACTTTTGAACAATGATACGGAAGTGCAGCCGGATTTTGCCCGGCAGCTTCTGTACGCAATCCGCGAGGACGCGGACAGGTTCTCCTGTGCGGCGCAGATGCTGCAGTATGGGGAGCGGACGCTTCTGGACAACGCGGGCGATTTTTACTGTGCCCTGGGATGGGGCATCGCAGACGGCAGGGGAAAGCCTGCCGGCAGGTATCCTGTGGGGCGGGAGATCTTTTCCTCCTGCGCCGGGGCAGCCATCTACCGGAAGGAGCTTCTGGAAGAGCTGGGCGGCTTTGACGAGGCGCATTTTGCATATCTGGAGGATATGGATCTGTCCTGGAGGGCGAAGATCCACGGCTATTACCACTGGTATGTTCCCCAGGCGAAGGTCTTTCATATAGGGAGCGCCACCAGCGGGTCCAGGCACAATGCTTTTAAAGTTCTGCATTCGGCAGGCAATAATGTTTATCTGATATATAAGAACATGCCCTTTCTGCAGATCCTTCTGAATGCGCCGCTTCTGCTGGCGGGCTTCGGGATCAAGTATCTGTTTTTTGCGGGAAAGGGACTGGGAAGAGCGTACCGGCAGGGGCTCATGCGGGGCTTTCGGCTCTGCGCCGGGCATCCGGACAGAAGGATCCGGCCCTGCATGGGACATGTTCCCGCGTATTTGAAGATTCAGTTGGAACTCTGGAAGAACATTCTGCTGTTTCTACCATGGCTGTAATGGCAGAAAGAACAGGTGAGCGGTTTTGATCAAGGATAATCAACGGTATTTTAACCGGCTTCATGTGGTGGTGGACGCACTTACCATCTGTGTTGCATATCTGCTGTCATGGGCATATAAATTTATCATACTGGACGGTCCGTACGGTCTGAGCTTTATTCAGTACTGTATCGTACTGATCCCCATTGTGCCCCTGTATCTGACGCTGTATCTGGCTTTTAATCTGTATACGTCCAAGCGGCTGCAGGGACGCAGGCTGGAAGGCAGCAATATCATAAAAGCCAACACCATCGGTCTTCTTCTGATCATGGGAACGCTGTTCCTGCTCCGCAGCTACAACGATTATGCGGATTATTATTCCAAGACGATGCTGATCTATTTTTATGTCATTAACATCGGACTGGAGACCGGGGTCCGCAACCTGATCCGGATCGGACTGCGCAGGATGCGCAGAAGCGGGTTCAATCTGCGCCACATTATCTTTGTGGGCTACAGCAGCGCTGCGGAGGCTTTCATAGACCGGATCCGGGTGAATCCCCAGTGGGGTTATCAGATCAAGGGAATTCTGGATGACAACAAAGAGATCGGCTACATGTATAAAGGGGTTCAGGTCCTTGGGACCACGGATGAGCTGGAAGAGGTGCTGGAGAACAACCGCCTGGATGAGATCGCTCTGACCCTGGGGCTTCAGGAGTATTATAAACTGAAGCGGATTGTTGCAGCCTGTGAGAAGTCCGGCGTTCATACCAAATTCGTTCCGGATTATAATGATATTATTCCTACCAGACCTTATACGGAGGACCTTATGGGCCTTCCGGTGGTCAATATCCGCCATGTGCCGCTGACCAATACGTTTAATATGATCTGCAAACGGATCATGGACATCATCGGCTCTGTGGTGGCGATTCTTATTTTTTCACCAGTGATGCTGGTCACGGCCGTTTTGGTAAAGACGACTTCCAAAGGGCCGCTGATATACAGACAGGAGCGCGTAGGGCTCCACAACCAGGTTTTTCAGATGTATAAGTTCCGTTCCATGGAGGTACAGTCCCCGGGAAGAGAGAAGAAGGCATGGACCGTGCGCAACGATCCCCGGGTGACCAGAGTCGGCAGGGTGATCCGCCGGACCAGCATCGATGAGCTTCCGCAGCTGTTCAACATCCTGAAGGGCGATATGAGTCTTGTGGGGCCGCGCCCGGAACGTCCTTTTTTCGTGGAAAAGTTCAGAGAAGAGATTCCGCGCTATATGGTAAAGCATCAGGTGCGTCCGGGGCTGACCGGCTGGGCGCAGGTGAATGGTTTCCGGGGGGATACATCGATTAAAAAACGTATTGAATACGACCTGTACTACATTGAGAACTGGACACTGGGGCTGGATATCAAGATTCTGTTCCTGACGTTCTTTAAAGGTTTTGTGAATAAGAATGCTTATTGACAGGCGTAGAAAGGATGAATTATGGCAAAAGAAACGATGAAAAAGACAGGTACAAAAAAGAGCGCTTCCAAAGGCTCAGGTTCCTCGAAGCGAAGCGCTTCTTCCGGTGCGGCTTCTCCGTCTTCCAGGCACAAAGGCCCTTCCAGGAAGAAGACGGCTAAGAAAAGAAAAAGATTTATCATTTTTGGAGTGGAGATTTTCCTTCTGCTGGTGCTCGTGGCAGGTTTCTATGTGGTGAGGCAGCTGGACCGGCTTCAGAGACCGAAGGTGGATCCGGAGATGGTGCAGATCAATGAGAACATGCCGGAGGAGACCGTCCAGACCATGTCCGGATATACGAACGTGGCGCTCTTCGGACTGGATACCAGGACTCCGGGACAGTTGGGAAAAGGAAACCGCAGCGATACGATGATCATCGCCAGCATCAACAACGACACCAAGGAGGTCAGACTGGTGTCTGTCTACCGGGATACTTATCTGGATCTGACCAACGGCAAGTTCAACAAATGCAACGGCGCCTATTCCGCAGGCGGGCCGGAGCAGGCCATGGGCATGCTGAACAAGAATCTGGATCTGGACATCCAGTATTACATCAGCGTGGATTTTGCGGCGCTGACAGAGACCATCGATCTTCTGGGCGGCATCTACATTGATGTGGATGAGTCGGAGATCTCCCATCTGAACAATTACACGGTGGAGACCTCCAAGGTGACAGGTGTGGAGACCCAGAAGCTGACAGAGACAGGGCTCCAGCTTCTGGACGGCGTACAGGCCACCTCCTATTGCCGGATCCGTTATACGGCGGGAGATGATTTCAAGAGAACCGAACGTCAGAGAGAGGTCATCATGGAGATCGTGAGCACAGCCAAGAAGTCGGATATTACCAAGATCAATGAGATCATCAATGCAGTATTTTCCAAAGTGGCGACCAATTACAGCAATGAGCAGCTGATCCAGATGGCGCCTGAGATGATCGGATATGACATCGTGGATACCCAGGGCTTCCCATTTGACAAAGTGCCGGCCAGCGTCCAGGGCAAAGGCTCCTGTGTGGTGCCGGTGAACCTGGCGGAGAATGTCCGGCAGCTTCACGAGTATCTGTTCGGAAATTATGACTATGTGCCTTCCGCAGAAGTACAGGCCATATCGGATCAGATCACAAAGGATACAGGATATTGATCAATACAGGGAATGCCGCGGCATTCCCTGTATCATCATATGGACAAAGGACTGGAGGTGCGGCGGACATGCTGACAGTGGATGTGCTGATCCCGGTCTACCGGCCCGGAAAGGAGTTGGAAGAGCTTCTGGACCGGCTGGAGAGACAGAGCCGTCCCATAGGGAAGATTATTCTTATGAATACGGAAGAGGCCTGCTTTCCGCAGGAGCTGACCGGGCGGTATGAGAATGTGACGGTTCATCATCTGACAAAAGCGCAGTTTGATCACGGCGGTACGCGGGATGCGGGAATCCGGAAGTCGTCGGCAGATATCATCGTATGTATGACGCAGGATGCTGTGCCGGCAGACCGGCATCTGATCCGGAGGCTTCTGGAGGCGTTTGAGGATCCGGAAGTGGGAGCTGCCTATGCCAGGCAGCTGCCGAAAAAGGGCTGCAATGAAGTGGAAAAGTATACCAGGAGTTTTAATTATCCGGAAGAAAGCCGTATCAAGAGCAGTGAGGATCTGAAAACACTGGGAGTGAAAACCTTTTTCTGCTCCAACGTATGTGCGGCCTGGAGGCGGCGGACCTATCTGGAGCTGGGAGGATTTGAAAGGAAGACCATCTTCAATGAGGATATGATTCTGGCGGGAAAGCTGGTGCAGGCGGGAGGAAAGATCGCCTACTGTGCGGAGGCCCGGGTGGTCCATTCCCATGACTACAGCGCACTGGAACAGTTCCGCAGGTATTTTGACCTTGCTGTTTCTCAGACGATGCACCCGGAAGTATTTGCCGGTATCAGCTCGGAGTCTGAGGGGATGCATCTGGTGAAGAAGACGGCGGGGCATGTGCTGCAGATCAAAAAGCCATGGCTGATCCTGCGGGTGGTCACACAGAATGCAGGAAAGCTTCTGGGCTACCGGCTGGGACGGTGTTACCGCAGTCTTCCGAAGCAGGTGATCCGGCTGTGCACGATGAACCGGTCATTCTGGGAAGGACCGGATAAAATATAGACAATGAGAACAGGAACAGATCAGGAGGGACATATGCAGGACTATCGCAGAAAGATCGGAACATGGACGGCAGCAGGGCTTCTGGTGCTCTGTCTTGCAGGCTGCGGGAAGAGCGGGGAGACGCTGGAGCAGCAGATGGCACTCCGGAGTCAGGGGATGCAGCAGGCGCTGGAAGGGGATTATGAAGGGGCGGTGGCCTCCTATGAGGAAGCGCTGGAGCTGGCGGATCTGCGGGCCGGAGCGCTGGAGCTGGACATCGCCGCATACAAAGCGTCTGCACTGTACCATGCAGGAGAGATCCAGAAGGCCATTGATACTTTTACTGCGATCCTGGACCTGAAGGACAGTGCAGAGATCCGCATGGCGCGGGGACTGCTCTACCGGGAGGCGGAGAATCTGACGGCGGCGAAGGAAGACTTTTCTGCCGCCATGGAGCTGACGGGCAAAAAAGACAAGACAATGCTGGGCAGGCTTTCTTATTATATGGAAGACTATGAGCAGGCAAAGACGTATCTGGAGGATGCGGTGAAAGAAGGCGACAGCGAGGCGGTCTACTGGGAGGCGGAGCTGTACTGGCAGATGGGAAACATTGATTATGCCATCCCGCTGTATCAGAGGTATCTGGAGGGCGAGGCGCCTGTGCATCAGGAAGCCTGTGCAAAGGTGGCGTCCTGGCAGATGGAGCAGGGGGCATACAGCGAGGCCCTGTCCATGCTGGAGGCGGGGATTGCCGCAGGAGAGGGCGCGCTTCTGCAGGAGCTTCTGGGAAATGAGATCGCGGTGTACGAGCGCATGGGAGATTTTGAAACGGCAAAACTGAAGATGGAGAGTTATCTGGAGCATTACCCGGAGGATGAGAGAGCACAGCGGGAGTATGTGTTTTTGAAGACACGGTGAAATAGTATAAAAAAACAATAAAGGTATTGACAAAGCACCCTCTGTGGTGCTATCTTTATTTCAGTAAATGTTAGCACTCTTAAGAAACGAGTGCTAACAGGGAAGGAAGGGATGTGAGATCGTGGATCTGGATGAGAGAAAGCGGAAGATTCTCCATGCGATCATTCAGACATATCTGGAGACCGGTGAACCGGTGGGATCCAGGACCATATCGAAGTACTCGGATCTGAAGCTGAGTTCCGCCACGATCCGCAATGAGATGTCGGATCTGGAGGAGATGGGATATATCATCCAGCCTCATACTTCGGCGGGCCGCATTCCTTCTGACAAAGGATATCGTCTGTATGTGGACCATCTGATGCAGGAGAAGGAGCGGGAAGTCACGGAGCTGAAGGAGCTGATGATCCAGAGGACCGATAAGCTGGAACAGGTGCTGAAGCGGGTGGTGAAGGTGCTTGCGAACAATACCAATTATGCCACCATGATATCGGCGCCCCAGTATCATCAGAACAAGCTGAAATTCATCCAGCTGTCCAGGGTGGATGAGCATCAGATTCTGGCAGTGATCGTGGCGGAGGGCAATGTGATCCGCAACAAACTGATTCCCCTGTGCGAAGAGCTGGACACGGAGACGATTCTGAAGCTGAATATTCTGCTGAATACCATGCTCAACGGAAAGACCATTGCTGAGATCAATCTGCAGATGATTTCCAGTATGAAAGAGCAGGCAGGCATCCATAGTAATATCATCAGCGATGTGGTGGATGCGGTGGCAGAGGCGATTCATTCCGATGAAGGGATGGAGATCTATACCGGCGGTGCAACCAACATCTTCCGTTATCCGGAGCTGAGCGACAACGGGAAGGCCAGCGAACTGATCCAGACGCTGGAAGAGAAGCAGATGCTGGCGGAGCTGGTCACAGAGACTCTGAATAAAGAAGACAAAGGCATCCAGGTCTATATCGGGAGTGAATCTCCGATCCAGAGCATGAAGGACTGCAGCGTGGTGACTGCCACCTACGAGCTCGGTCAGGGACTGCAGGGAACCATCGGAATCATCGGACCAAAACGAATGGATTATGAGAACGTCATGAGCACGCTGAAGACACTGATGGATCAGCTGGACGACGTTTTCCACAAATAGAAAGGCGGAGACACAGTTGGAAGAGAAGAAAGAATTCGAGCAGGAAATGGAGCAGGAGGAAGCTGTGCAGGAAGAGATGCCCGCAGAGGAAACAGGGGATACGGATAAAGAGCAGGAAGAAGCCGGAGCGTCCTCTGAGGTGCAGGCGGGTCCGGAAGAAGGCCAGGATGCGTCGGAGCAGGCTTCCGGGCCGGGAGAGAAGAAAGGCTTTTTCAAGAAGAGAGAGAAGAAGGATAAAAAGGATGAACAGATTGCGGAGCTGACGGATAAGGTAAAGCGTCAGCTGGCGGAATTTGAGAATTTCAGAAACCGGACAGAGAAAGAGAAGTCCCAGATGTACACCATAGGTGCACGGGATGTGATCGAGAAGATCCTTCCGGTGGTGGATAATTTTGAACGGGGTATTAAAAGTATTCCGGAAGAAGAGAGAGAGACGCCGGTGGCCAGCGGCATGGAGATGATCTACAAGCAGCTGATGACGGTGCTCACAGATTTGGGTGTAACCCCGATCGAAGCGGTCGGCCAGGAATTTGATCCGAACGTCCACAATGCAGTCATGCATGTGGAAAATGAGGAGCTGGGCGAGAACATCGTGGCAGAAGAATTCCAGAAGGGTTATCAATATAAGGATGCGGTGCTGCGGTACAGCATGGTATCCGTGGCAAATTAAAAAAGTAAGGACTGGAACAGCATCAATCCGAACAGGGTCCGGAAAGATTTCCGGATACCGGGTACGGAGCGGTGGATGCAGACATTAGATCAGGAGGAATCATTATGAGTAAAATTATCGGTATTGACCTGGGAACTACAAATTCATGCGTATCCGTCATGGAGGGCGGAAAACCTACCGTTATTGCCAATACAGAAGGAGCAAGGACCACACCGTCCATCGTGGCATTTACCAAGACCGGAGAGCGTCTGGTAGGCGAGCCGGCAAAGCGTCAGGCAGTGACCAATGCGGAGAAGACGATCTCTTCCATCAAGAGACATATGGGCAGTGATTACAAAGTGACCATCGACGAAAAGAGATATTCTCCCCAGGAGATCTCTGCCATGATTCTGCAGAAAATGAAGGCGGATGCAGAAAATTATCTGGGCGAAAAGGTGACGGAAGCAGTCATCACCGTTCCTGCATATTTCAATGATGCACAGAGACAGGCAACCAAGGATGCCGGCAAGATCGCGGGTCTGGATGTGAAGCGTATCATCAACGAGCCTACGGCGGCAGCGCTTGCTTACGGCCTGGATAATGAGAAAGAGCAGAAGATCATGGTTTATGACCTGGGCGGTGGTACTTTTGATGTATCCATCATTGAGATCGGTGACGGCGTCATCGAGGTACTGGCTACAGCCGGAGACAACCGTCTGGGCGGCGATGATTTCGATCAGAAGGTTACGGACTGGATGCTGGCAGAGTTCAAAAAGCTGAACGGCGTGGATCTGTCCAACGACAAGATGGCGCTTCAGAGACTGAAAGAGGCGGCTGAGAAGGCGAAGAAGGAACTCTCTTCCGCTACGACCACCAACATCAACCTTCCGTTCATCAGCATGAACAGCGACGGACCGCTTCATTTTGACATGAATCTGACCAGAGCAAAATTCGATGAGCTGACCCATGATCTGGTGGAGCGTACGGCAAATCCGGTGCAGGCGGCGTTAAGAGACGCAGGCGTGAGCCCGTCCGAGCTTGGCAAGGTCCTGCTGGTAGGCGGTTCCACCCGTATCCCGGCTGTACAGGACAAAGTGAAACAGCTCACCGGCCATGAGCCCAGCAAGACACTGAATCCGGACGAGTGCGTGGCTATCGGCGCTTCCATCCAGGGCGGCAAGCTGGCAGGCGATGCAGGTGCAGGCGATATCCTGCTTCTGGACGTGACGCCGCTGTCCCTGTCCATCGAGACCATGGGAGGCATTGCGACCCGCCTGATCGAGAGAAATACCACGATCCCGACAAAGAAGAGCCAGATCTTCTCCACGGCAGCGGACAATCAGACAGCCGTTGATATCAACGTGGTACAGGGTGAGAGACAGTTCGCGAAGGATAACAAGTCCCTTGGACAGTTCCGTCTGGACGGAATCCCGCCTGCACGCCGGGGCGTTCCGCAGATCGAGGTTACCTTTGATATTGATGCCAACGGTATCGTAAACGTATCGGCCAAAGATATGGGAACCGGTAAGGAACAGCACATCACCATCACCGCAGGTTCCAACATGTCGGATTCCGATATCGAGAAGGCTGTGAAGGAAGCGGCAGAGTTCGAGGCGCAGGACAAGAAGCGCAAGGAAGGCATCGATGCGAGAAATGACGCAGATGCCATCGTATTCCAGACCGAGAAGGCGCTGGAGGAAGCAGGTGCGAATCTGGATCCCTCCGAGAAGGCGGCTGTGGAGGAGAAGATCGCTTCTCTGAAGGCTGTGGTGGAGCGTACGGCAAACCAGACCGATATCTCCGATGCAGATATTGATGCGCTGAAGGCAGGCAGAGAGGAACTGATGACCGCATCCCAGAATCTGTTCCAGAAGATGTATGAGCAGGCACAGGCGGCAGGTGCAGGCGCTCAGGGTGCAGGACCGGATATGGGCAGTGCACAGAGCTCTCAGGCAGCAGACGATGTGGTAGATGGAGATTACCGCGAGGTATAGAGAACAGGACCGGGAGCAGACTCCGGAGCAGATAGAGAAGAATTACCCACGGTCAATGACTGGCCGTGGGCATTCGGCTGTAAAGGGATGATTCCCATGGTTTTGACGAGAGGTGGATGACAGATATGGCAGAGACAAAGAGAGATTATTATGAGGTCCTTGGAGTGGACAAAAACGCGGATGATTCAGCCATTAAAAGCGCATACAGAAAGCTGGCGAAGAAGTATCATCCGGATATGAATCCCGGGGACAAGGAGGCGGAGCAGAAGTTCAAGGAGGCTTCGGAAGCCTACGCCATCCTCAGCGATGCAGATAAGAGACAAAAATATGATCAGTTCGGTCATGCGGCATTTGATCAGGGAGGCGGCGGAGGCGGCTTCGGCGGCTTTGATTTCACAGGCGCGGATATGGGAGATATCTTCGGAGATATCTTCGGTGATCTGTTCGGAGGTGGCAGGAGCCGGAGGGCGAACAACGGTCCCATGAGGGGGGCGGATCTGCGTGCCAGTGTGAGGATTACCTTCGATGATTCTGTAAAGGGCTGTGAGAAGGAGCTGGAGCTGACACTGAAGGATGAATGCGGCACCTGCCACGGCACCGGCGCGAAGCCGGGGACGGATCCCCAGACCTGTACCAAGTGCGGCGGCAAGGGGCAGGTGGTCTATACCCAGCAGTCTCTGTTTGGTATGGTGCAGAATGTGCGGACCTGTCCGGAGTGTAACGGAACAGGCAAGATCATCAAGGAAAAATGTCCGGACTGCTATGGGACCGGATTTATTTCCAGCAAAAAGAAGATTTCCGTGACGATCCCCGCGGGCATTGACAACGGACAGAGCATCCGCATCCGGGGCAAGGGAGAACCGGGAGTGAACGGAGGCCCCAGAGGTGATCTGCTGGTGGAGGTCCTGGTGACCAGACATCCGGTGTTCCAGAGACGGGATACGGATATTTATTCCACGGTGCCGATTACCTTCCCGCTGGCGGCTCTGGGAGGGACGATCCGGATCAAGACCGTGGACGGAGAAGTGGAGTACGATGTGAAAGCCGGAACTCAGACGGATACGACTGTGCGTCTGCGGGGCAAGGGCATGCCGTCTCTGCGCAACAAAAACGTGCGCGGCGATCATTATGTGACGCTGGTGATCCAGGTGCCCACGGGCTTAAGCCACGCGGCGAAGGAGGCGCTGAAGGAATACGACATGGAGAGCGGAAATTCTCTGAATCAGAAAAAAGACGGTACGAAGCCGAAGAAGAAAGGGTTCATGGGGAAATTAAAGGAATCTCTGGAAGACTGAGGAAGACCGGCAATAAACCGTGAAAAATTCACACAAATTTTGAAATCCAAAATGGACAATCTGCTCAACATGTGCTAAAATAAATCCGTGTGATAAGGACTGAACTTATGAAAAACACCTGAAGGTCGGATGTAGGGCTTTCAGTTGTTAGGAATAAAAGGTCTTATTGATATTTAAATGAGGAGGAATAACAAAATGGCCAGAAAAATGAAAACCATGGATGGAAACCATGCAGCGGCTCATGCATCCTATGCATATTCCGACGTTGCAGCGATCTATCCGATCACACCGTCATCTGTTATGGCAGAAGCGACAGATGAGTGGGCAACCCAGGGAAGGACGAATATCTTCGGACAGACCGTACAGGTAACCGAGATGCAGTCTGAGGCAGGTGCAGCAGGCGCTGTACACGGCTCTCTGGCAGCAGGCGCTCTGACGACCACCTTTACTGCTTCTCAGGGTCTCTTACTGATGATCCCGAACCTGTACAAAGTGGCAGGCGAGCGGCTTCCGGGTGTCTTCAATGTATCCGCACGTGCACTGGCAAGCCATGCACTTTCCATTTTCGGAGATCACTCTGACGTATATGCATGCCGTCAGACCGGCGCAGCGATGCTCTGTGAGTCCAGCGTGCAGGAGGTTATGGACCTGACACCGGTTGCTCACTGTGCAGCGATCAAAGGACGTCTTCCTTTCATCAACTTCTTCGACGGATTCCGTACCTCCCATGAGATCCAGAAGATCGAGCAGTGGGATTACGAGGATCTGAAAGATATGGTGGATATGGACGCCATCGACGCGTACAGAAAAGATGCGCTGAATCCGAACCATCCGTGCCAGAGAGGTTCCGCTCAGAATCCGGATATCTTCTTCCAGGCCCGCGAGGCATGCAATCCGTACTATGATGCGCTTCCGGCAATTGTTCAGGAGTACATGGACAAGGTCAATGCGAAGATCGGAACCAATTATAAATTATTCAACTACTACGGTGCTCCGGATGCGGAAAAGGTGATCATCGCCATGGGTTCCGTATGCGATACCATCGAGGAGACCATTGACTATCTGATGGCAGCAGGCCAGAAGGTGGGCGTTGTGAAAGTACGTCTGTACCGCCCGTTCAGCGCGGAAGCTCTGATCGAGGCAATTCCGGATACTGTGAAGCAGATCACGGTTCTTGACCGGACGAAAGAGCCGGGCGCACTTGGCGAGCCGCTGTATCTGGACGTAGTTGCGGCCCTGAAGGGAACGAAGTTCAACGACACGCCGGTCTTCACCGGACGTTACGGCCTTGGTTCCAAGGATACCACACCGGCACAGATCGCTGCAGTCTATGAGAATACAACAAAGCAGAAATTTACCATCGGTATCGTGGATGATGTGACCAACCTGTCTCTTGAGACCGGCGCTCCTCTGGTTACGACTCCGGAAGGTACCATCAACTGTAAGTTCTGGGGTCTGGGTGCAGACGGTACGGTCGGCGCCAACAAGAACTCCATCAAGATCATCGGTGACAACACCGATATGTATGCACAGGCATACTTTGATTATGACTCCAAGAAATCCGGCGGTGTGACCATGTCTCACCTTCGTTTTGGAAAGAAGCCGATCAAGTCTACATACCTGATCCACAAGGCGAATTTTGTAGCATGTCATAATCCTTCTTATGTAAACAAATACAACATGGTTCAGGAACTGGTGGACGGCGGTACGTTTCTTCTGAACTGCCCGTGGGATATGGAAGGTCTTGAGAAGCATCTTCCGGGACAGGTGAAGGCATTCATCGCGAACCACAATATCAAGTTCTATGTGATCGACGGTGTGAAGATCGGTATCGAGACCGGCATGGGACCGACCCGTATCAACACGATCCTTCAGTCTGCATTCTTTAAACTGGCTGATATCATTCCGGAGGCTCAGGCCATCGAACTGATGAAGGCTGCTGCAAAGGCAACCTACGGCCGCAAGGGTGACGACGTGGTTGCCAAGAACTGGGCTGCGATTGACGAAGGTGCAAAACAGGTCGTTGAGATTCAGGTTCCGGACAGCTGGAAGAGCGCGGCGGACGAAGGACTGGCTATGACCCATGCAGAGAGCGGAAGAAAGGATGCCGTTGATTTCGTCAACAACATCCAGGCAAAAGTATCCGCGCAGGAAGGCAATTCTCTGCCCGTATCCGCATTCAAGGATTATGTGGACGGCACGACTCCTTCCGGTACTTCCGCATATGAGAAGCGCGGTATCGCTGTGAACATCCCGGTATGGAATCCGGAGAACTGTATCCAGTGTAACCGTTGTTCCTATGTGTGTCCGCACGCAGTCATCCGTCCGGTGGCAATGACCCCTGACGAGGCGGCAAAGGCTCCGGAAGGAATGCAGATGCTGGATATGACCGGTATGCTGGACAAGAAGTTTGCAATCGTCGTATCTGCTTACGACTGTACCGGATGCGGTTCCTGTGTGAACGTCTGCCCGGGCAAGAAGGGCGCAAAGGCGATCGAGATGGCAAATATGGAAGCCAACACAGGCTGCCAGGCGGCATTCGACTACGCAGTGACTCTGCCGGAGAAAGCAGATGTGATCGCGAAGTTCAAGGAAGCAACCGTAAAGGGATCTCAGTTCAAGACTCCGCTGCTTGAGTTCTCAGGCGCGTGCGCGGGCTGCGGCGAGACACCTTACGCAAAACTGATCACCCAGCTCTTTGGTGACAGAATGTATATCGCAAACGCAACCGGATGTTCCTCTATCTGGGGTAACTCTTCACCGTCCACACCGTACACCGTGAACCAGAAGGGTCAGGGTCCGGCATGGTCCAACTCCCTGTTTGAGGATGCGGCTGAGTTCGGTTATGGTATGCTGCTGGCGCAGAATGCGATCCGCGGCGGTCTGAAGACGAAAGTGGAAGACCTGGCTGCAAACGCCGAGAAGGAAGACGTGAAGGCGGCGGCTCAGGAGTGGCTTGACACTTACGGATGCGGCGCAACCAACGGCGCGGCAACGGACAAGCTGGTGGCAGCTCTGGAGGCATGCGGATGCGACAAAGCGCAGGCGATCCTGAAAGACAAGGAATTCCTCGCTAAGAAGTCCCAGTGGATCTTCGGCGGCGACGGATGGGCATATGATATCGGATTCGGCGGCGTGGACCATGTGCTGGCTTCCGGCAAGGATATCAACGTCATGGTATTCGATACCGAGGTTTACTCCAACACCGGCGGACAGTCCTCCAAGGCAACTCCGACCGGAGCGATCGCTCAGTTCGCAGCCGGCGGTAAAGACACCAAGAAGAAAGACCTGGCTTCCATCGCCATGAGCTACGGTTATGTATATGTGGCGCAGATTTCCATGGGTGCGGACTTCAATCAGTGTGTGAAGGCCATCGCAGAGGCAGAGGCATATCCGGGACCGTCCCTGATCATCGCTTACGCTCCGTGTATCAACCATGGTATCAAGAAGGGTATGAGCAAGGCTCAGACCGAGGAGCAGCTGGCGGTTGAGGCTGGTTACTGGCACTGCTTCCGTTACAATCCGGCGCTTGCCGCAGAAGGCAAGGATGCGTTTGCTCTGGATTCCAAGGAGCCGACCGGAGATTATCAGGCATTCCTTGACGGAGAGGTACGTTACAACGCTCTGAAACGTGCAAATCCGGAGAGGGCTGCGAAGCTGTTCGACAAGAATGAAAGCGAAGCAAAGGCAAGATACGCTTACCTCAACAAGCTGAAAACGCTTTACGGGGCGGAGTAATCTTTGCTGGTGTAATCGGATAAGATAAGCGGAAAACCCGCTGCGCGGACAGGGTATTGTCTGCGCGGCGGGTTTTTTGATTGATTATTCTGCTTGATACGACAGGCAGAGACAGAAGTTATACCAGCTCCATAACCATAAGAGATGGTTCAAAGATGATCAGGTAGTGATCTACCTGGGTGAATATGCCGTACTTCTTCCGGTAACAGGATAAGGCATCATCCAGAAATTCTTCTGTAACCTCCAGATACTCCGCCATCTCGGAGAGCGTACGGCAGCGGCGCTGATATGCCTGTATGATGCCGAGCAGCCCTACGAGCCGGTCGTATGCCATGACTCGTCCGCGTAATTCCTGCTTTCGATTGGAGACAGAAGTCTGATCCAGAATGTTTCCGAAAGCCGTATGATAATGCCCCAGTTCTTCGGCCAGTACACATTTTTTCTCTGCTTCCGTCAGACCTTTTTGAATCGCGATCCGGTTGCCCTTGATACGTCCCTTGCCTGCGCGGAGAGGCTTTTCCTTCGTGATCAGATTGTGATCGTCAGCCTCGATCAGTAATTCCTCATATGTGCTCAAAAAGAAAACCTCCTGTTAAAAATCTTCGCTGTCCATCAGGTCTTCGTCGAACGCCTGATCTTCTTCGGATGCTCCCGGTATGGCATGAGCAGCGTTCAGCACGGGCTGTTCCCAGGAGTAATATTTATCGGCTTTCAGCATCTGTTTCATCTCGCCTCTGATCTCACCCTGATCGTCAGAATCAAGCTGTGTGTAAAGAAAAAATGCCTCATATACAGACCGGCCATGCTGCTTCTGGAGCATTTTCAGCAGGTCCGTTTCACTTTGCAGTCTTTCCGTATGACAGATAATGTCTCGCTCAGAGAGATCATATCCGCCCGGTTCTGCATGGCCGGAGACCCAGCTGCTCAGCTCTTCTACTGATATTTGGAGGGCCGAGGACAGTTTTATCATTTTATCACTCTTCAGCATTTTTATATTGCCGCTTTCCCAGCGCTGTACGGTTGCTTCTGCCACACCTACATAAGCGGAGACTTCTTTCAAAGTCAGTCCAAGCCTTTTTCGGCGTTCTCTGATCCTGGTTCCTAAGTTCATGGGGCAAACCTCCTTTCTGCAGTCTATTTTACAAGGTATCAGGTTGAAAATCAATACGTATACGTAATATTCCTTAAAAAACTTTCGTGTAAGTATTGAAAAAAATTCGGATTAATGATAAAGTATAGAAAACTTACGTAAAAGAAAGTTTCTGCACAAATACGTTCTTTCAGAGCCCATGGAGGACGGGCATGGGATGATGCGTAAAAAATACGAAAGGGTAATGAAAAAAGGAGGCTGTATCATATGAAAACATTAATTTATGATCCGGGGACAGAGGTGGTCGTTGTTGTGGAAGGGAAGAGTGGAATGAAGGCAAAAGAATATTTACAACAGTTGCAGAGACTGGATGTGATGATTGATCAGAGGCTTCAGGAAAAGGCGGATCTTCAGGCAGGACTCTTCAGTACAGGCGGCGTGGATTATACAAAGGAACGGGTGCAGACGGCTTCTCCCGGAAATGCAGGATATGAAAAAAAGGTCATCCGGATGATTGATCTGGAAAGAGAAATTGACGATCTGATTGATGAATATGTGGACTTGAAGCATCAGATCATTGGCGAGATTCAGGGAATGAAGAAACCGGATCACATCCGGCTGCTGTATCTGAAATATGTGAAGAACAGAAAGCTGGAACAGATTGCGGATGAGATGAACTACAGCTATCAATATGTAAGAGAAATGCACAGAGCTGCATTGAAAGAATTTTCACAAACCTACACAAACCTACAGCAAGGTGTGCTATGATAGTATCATCAAAGATCAGTTACCGAAGCCGTGAGGCCGGTAGCTGATTTTGTTTTATGAACAGGATCATATTGAAAAAGAAAAAGGAAGGAGGTTATATGAACAATGTACAGGCCTGCAGGCAGGGCGCCGCCCGGAAAGGGCAGCACACGCAGAAAAGAAAAGCGAGGGGATAGAAATTGGTTCATTTTATTATGGAATCCATCTGCATGTCACTGGATGCGGAATTTGGAGACGGATATAAAATCTACAGAGAAGAGACAGAGCAGGGTCTGCAGGGACCTTGTTTTTTTGTACTCTGCTGCGGTGTAAAAGAAAGGCCGTTTCCGAACAAACGGTATTTCAGAGAAAGTCAGTTCTGTATCCGTTATCTTTCAGGCGGAGAAAATGAAGAATGCCACGCGGCTGCAGAACGGCTGCTCTGGTGTCTGAAATGGCTGGAGGTTCAGGGAGATCCGGTGATGGGTACGAAGATGAGGTATGAAGTGTCTGACGGGGTTCTGCGCTTCTTTGTAAATTATGATATGTTCGTTTACAGAGAAGCGGAGTCCGTTCCATGGATGGAGGAGATATCCTCATCAACCTCAGTGAAAGGAGAGATGACAGGATGACAGGGAAAAAGAAACTCTCAGAGGCGGCAGAGATCCCGGGGGAAACAGAACATATGTTTTCAAAGGAACAGCTGATTGCCTCTGACCGTTTCCGAAACAGAAGAGATCTGGTAAAAGCTCTTCTGGATACAGGAGAATTATACACGGTGAAGGCCGCGGAAGAAAATATTCAGAATTATATGAAAGGTAAGGTGAAATAAAATGGCTTTAGGCGGAGGTACTTTTTTAACGCAGAATAAGGAACTGCCGGGTGCATATATCAACTTTGTGTCCAGGACGGCTGCTGCGGCGGCACTGTCTGACAGGGGAATTGTTACGATGCCTCTTGAGCTGGACTGGGGGGTCTCCGGGGAAGTATTCCAGGTGACAAACAGTGATTTTCAGAAAAGAAGTATGGAGCTGTTCGGGTATGAATATACCAGCGACAGGCTCAGGGGTCTCAGGGATCTGTTTTTAAATACACAGCTTTTTTATGGATATCGGCTGAACGGCAGCGGGAAGAAAGCAGGAAACGAACTGGCAGAGGCCCGGTACTGCGGAGTACGCGGGAATGATCTGAAGATTACGGTACAGGTGAATCCGGACAATGAAGAACTGTTTGACGTGAAGACACTCCTGGGAACAGAGGTAGTGGACGGGCAGACCGTTTCGACAGCGGCTGAACTGACAGCAAACAATTATGTAACATGGAAATCCGGGATTACCCTTACAGCTGCTGCTGCGGTTCCCATGACCGGGGGAGAGAACGGAGAGGTGAGCGGAGCGTCTTATCAGGATTATCTGGACAAGATCGAAGCATATACATTCAACATCATGGGTACGACGGTCACAGATGACATTACAAAATCCCTTTTTACTGCTTTTGTGAAGCGGCTGCGTGAGGAAATGGGCATAAAGTTCCAGCTTGTCCTGTACGATTACGCAAAAGCAGATGATATGGGTGTGATCAGCGTGAATAATAAAGTCCTTGATGAAGGCTGGGGAGAAGCAGGTCTTGTCTACTGGGTGACAGGCGCCTGTGCCGGCTGCCCGGTCAACAGGAGCAATCAGAACCGGATCTATGACGGCGAATTTACAGTGGATACGCCGTATACTCAGAACGAACTGAAAGCAGCGATCCGGGAAGGAAAATTCACCTTCCATAAAGCGGGAACGGATGTTCGAGTTCTGGAAGATATCAATACACTGGTCACGGTTACAGACACCATGGGGGATGTGTTCAAAGACAATCAGACCATCCGGGTCATTGATCAGATCGGCAATGATATTGCAGTGCTTTTCCGTACGAAATATCTTGGGGTGGTCCCCAATGATGCGGCCGGCAGGATCTCTCTCTGGTCAGATATTGTCAAACATCATGAGCAGCTTCAGGAGATCCGGGCCATCGAATATTTTTCTGATGCGGACGTGAAAGTGGAGCAGGGGGATACAAAGAAATCGGTAGTTGTGTCGGACCTTATAACGGTGGTAAATTCCATGGGCAGGTTGTACATGACGGTGACCGTGGCGTAGGAAAGGAGTGAAATGATATGTCAAATGTGACGATGAAGGCCAAAGACACCGTGTTTGCGGCTCTGGCAGAGTGTTTTATCACAATCGGAACGCGCCGGTATAACTTTATGCAGGCGATTAATCTGGAAGCAAAATTTGAGAAGAACAAGACGGAGGTGCCTATTCTGGGCAAAACCGGAAAAGGGAACAAGGCATCGGGCTGGAAGGGTACAGGCAGTGCGACCTTCCATTACAATACGTCTGTTTTCCGGCAGATGATGCTCCAGTATAAGGATACCGGGGAGGATATCTATTTTGAGATCCAGATTTCCAATGAGGACAAAACATCCGCGGTGGGCCGACAGACCATGATTCTGATGGACTGTAATATTGACGGCGGGATTCTGGCCAAGTTCGATGCGGACGGAGAATATCTGGAAGAAGAAATGGATTTTACGTTTGAAGATTTCAAGATGCCGGAGGCATTCAAAGATCTGGAAGGATTTCTGACCAACTGAGAAAGCGGCAATTCCCGGTTGTGTGAGCAGAACCGGGAACCGGCAGATGTGTAAAAAGCAGTGATGAACCTCCTGTGCGGCGTGATTGCAGATCCATACAGGAGGTTCTTTCCAAATTTAATGAAGTAAAGGAGCATATAAAAATGTCTAAATTCAGCAAATTTATGAGAGAGAACAAGATCAAAAAGAAAAACGGGATGTATGCACCGACCAGATCGCTTCTGGACGAGAACGGCAGTCCTCTGGAATGGGAATTTCGGCATATTACTTCCAGAGAAAATGAAATTCTCCGGGAAGAATGTACCATGGAAGTGCCGGTTACCGGAAAACCGAACATGTTCCGCCAGAAACTGAAATCCGGTCTCTACATTCAGAAGATGATCGCTGCCTCTGTAGTGCTGCCTGATCTGTACGACAAGGAGCTGCAGGATTCTTATGGTGCTGCGACCCCGGAAGACCTTCTGCTTGCCATGGTGGATGATCCGGGCGAATATAATGAGCTTGCTGCATTTGTGCAGAAGTTCCAGGGCTTTGACGTCTCCTTTAGTGATAAGGTGGATGAAGCAAAAAACTGATTGAAGAAGGGGATTGGGAGGCTAATTTTGCCTATTATTCCCTTCTGAAATTGCATATTCTGCCTTCTGTTTTTCTCGGACTGGATGAGCAGGAGAAAGCCTTTGTAGTGGCTGCTGTTGAAGTGAAGATGGAACATGACAGGAAAAGAGAAAAAGAGATGAAGCGCAGGCAGAAAAAAGGGAAGAAAGGAAGGTGATGGTATGGGAAGTATAAGCGTAGCGGTTGAGCTGAGGGATGATTTCACAAACATGCTGTATCAGATGGCAGAGTCTGTGAATTTCAGGATCTCTGATTCCGGTTCCCTGCCTTCTCTGCCCACAGTGGATGTGAGAATTCATCCGGTGCTGCCCGATCCCGTGATCCCTCAGCAGGCTCCGGTCCGTATTCCTGTTCAATGGCAGTCCGGGGGTCCGGAGGTCTTCGGCGGCAGCGGAATGGAACGGTATCGGCAGGAAGTCCAGAGTACAGATGCGATGCTCGCGCGGTTAAGCCATATGCAGAATTCCATTGCGAGACAGGCATATAATACCAGTATCTTTCCTCCGGAAGGCTTTCGGGATTTAAACCGGATGGCTGTGAGGATGGATCTGGTAAGGGAACGGATTCAGCAGATGGAAAATCATCCTCTGAATGCGGGGACGGATGCTGCAAACGCAGAGCTGGAAAGGCTGAGAGGGCAGCTGGATCAGGCGCTTCGGGAACAACAGAATCTGAATCAGGCCATGAATGATATGAATGTACAGGAGGCCAACGAAGCATATCTGAGGCTGCAGCAGATCATAGGAGATACAGAAAGACAGATCAGGGATCATGCAGATGAACAGGGACGTCTGAATTCGGAAGGCGGAGGAGATACCGGACGGTCGGGTGGAATGACAGAGAAGATCACGGAGGTGCTTTCCTCTGTTGTGACAGTTGAAAACATTTCGGAAGTGCTGAATCTGTCGGATCAGATGACTTCGGCCGCTGCAGGCCTGGAAAGGATAAATGACGGCCTGCAGACGGCACAGGAGCTGCAGAACATGGTATACCTCTCCAGTGAACGGGCGAGGGGGTCGTATCAGGCAATGGCGGGAGCAGTTTCCAATATGGGGAGTGCAGCCGGCGATGCTTTTGGAAGCACGGAAGAAATCGTTGCGTTCACGGAGCAGGTCAGCAGGCAGTTTCAGCTTGCCGGAATGGATTCTTCGGAAAGTGACGGCGCCATGGAGCAGATGGCACAGATGATGGGTTCCGGCGGTATGGGAGCTGAGGAATACAGCAGCATGCTGGAACAGGCGCCGAACATGATCCAGACGATCGCGGATTATCTGGGAGTGCCGGAAGAAAAGCTGGAAGATATGGCGGCTGCGGGACAGATCACATCCGATACGGTGAAAGCGGCCGTATTTGCGGCTGCGGATGAGACCAATGCAAAGTTTGAGAGTATGCCAATGACCTTTGAACAGATCTGGACGTCCATGGGAAACACGGCATTGATGGGATTGCAGCCGCTTTTGAGAAGCCTGAGTGACATTGCCAACAGCACAGCTTTTCAGCAGATGGTTGCTCATGCAGGAGAAGCATTTGCACTGCTGGCTGCAGCTGCAGAACCGTTGCTGAACAGGATCGGCGGAATGCAGGGATTATGGGCTGTTGCCAATGGAGCGATTAACGGACTGCTTCTGGTCGGCGGCGCGGTCCTGGGAATGTTTGGCCTGCTTGTGGACGGCGTACAGCTTCTGATGGATAACTGGTCGTGGCTGTCGCCGATTATTTTGGGGGCAGCTGCTGCACTGGCAGTTTATTATGGATGGCAGCTGGCAGTGAATATTATAGGCGTAATCAGTAAAGTGATTCATTTTGCCATGGCAATTGCACAGATGATTCATGCAGCGGCAACCAAAACACTGACAACTGGAATAGCAGAACAGATTGCGGCACAGAATGGTCTGAACGCCGCACTTGCAGCCTGCCCGCTCGTCTGGATTATTATTCTGATCATCGCTCTGGTTGCGCTTTTCTATGCAGCGGTGGCGGCGGTCAATCATTTTGCCGGTACTTCTGCCTCCGCAACAGGAATTATCTGCGGTGTGTTTATGTCCGCACTGGCTGTGGTCGGAAATCTTCTGGTTGCGCTGATTAATTCCGGAATGGATCTGTTTGCCTTTTTCTGGAACTATATTGCGGCGTTTGCGAATTTCTTCGGAAATGTGTTCAACGACCCGGTGGGTGCGATTGCACGTCTGTTCTTCGATCTGGCGGATAACGTCCTTAGCCTGCTGGAAACGGTGGCCGGCGCCATTGATACCATGTTTGGTACCGAATTTGCGGATGCTGTGTCCGGATGGCGTAATTCTCTTGGCGGCTGGGTGGACGAGACCTTTGGAAAGGGCGAAGAAGTCATGAAGGAGCTGGATTTCTCCGACAGGCATCTGGGACGGTTTGAGTACAGCGAAGCATGGGATAAAGGATATTCCTTCGGGGAGGGGATCGAGGATAAAATCATGAATTTTGATCCGGCGTCTCTCTTTGGAGAAAGTCCTCTTCCTTCGCCGGATGAATATGCAAATTCCCTGGAGGGCGGGGGTATCGGCAGCGGAATCGAAAATATTTCCGAGAACACCGGGGCGATGACCGATACAATGGACATTACCGGAGAAGAGCTGAAATATCTGCGGGATATTGCGGAGCAGGAAGCAATCAACCGGTTTACCACCGCAGAGATCAGCATTGAACAGACGAATCACAACACGATCAGGAACGGGCTGGATCTGGACGGCGTGATCTCCGGTATGACAGATGCAGTGAACGAAGCGATCTATATTTCAACGGAAGGAGTGCATGCCTGAATGGGAAAAAGCGGATATGATTTTTACTTAAATAAATGTCTGTTGCCGGTTGCACCGCCGAAACTGACGGTAAAGATCAATAATGCAAATAAAACGGTGACGCTGATCAACGAGGGGCAGATCAATCTTCTGAAAAAGGCGGAGCTTACAGATCTGGAATTTGAATGCAGAATACCGCAGGAGCCGTATCCGTTTGCGGTCTATAAGTCGGGATTTAAAGGCGCTGACTATTTTCTGGATTATTTTGAAACATTGAAGACGAATCAGAAGCCTTTTCAGTTCATAGTCTGCAGAACAAAACCGACCGGGAAACGGCTGTTTGATACCAATATAAGGGTATCCATGGAAGATTACAAGATCACAGAGGATGCAAAAGAGGGATTTGACCTGATGGTTGACATAAAATTGAAACAATGGAGAGACTACGGGACAAAGACAGTGAACATCAGTTTTGACATGAGCAGACCAAAGGCCAGTGTGGAGCCGCAGCGGGAGACCGGAGCTTCGCCGGCCCCGACGGAAGCGCAGACATATACAGTGGTCAAGGGGGACTGCCTCTGGAATATCGCGAAGAAATTCTATGGAAACGGTTCAAAATATTCCGTGATCTACAATGCCAACCGGAGTGTGATCGGAGGGAATCCCAATCTGATCTATCCGGGCCAGGTGCTGACAATTCCGGCCGGTTAGAAAGGGGACTGGTTCACATGAGCATTGAACTTTTGATTGGAAATGATACCGGGACAAAGGCATATTTTCCGGCAGTGGAAGAAGGGATTGAGTGGTCAACAGAGCGGAAGGGGACTCCGGGAAAACTGACATTTAAAGTTCTGAAAGACGATGTGCTTGATTTTTCAGAGGGCAGTGCAGTGAGGATGAAAGAAAACGGCAGTGAACTGTTTTTTGGTTTTGTTTTTAAACAGCAGAGAGATAAGGATCGAATCATTACTGTTACCGCCTATGATCAGCTGCGGTATCTGAAAAATAAAGATACGATTGTCTATGAGAATAAAACGGCGGATCAGCTGTTGCGGATGATCGCTTCTGACTATGCTCTGAATGTGGGTGTACTGGAGCCTGCCGGATATGTGATCGAATCCAGGGTTGAGGAAAATACCTCGCTTTTTGAGATGCTCCAGAATGCCCTGGATCTGACACTGATGAATACAGGGGAGCTGTTTGTTCTATATGACGATTTTGGGAAGCTGACGCTGAGGCATCTGTCGTCCATGGCGGTGGGAGAGCCGGGCGCATATCTGATGGTGGATGAGGAAACGGGTGAAAACTTTGAGTACACATCTTCTATTGATGATAATACGTTCAATAAGATAAAGCTGACTTATGACAATGAGGAAACCGGATTCCGGGAAATATATATTGCGCAGGATTCCGGAAACATGAACAAATGGGGCGTCCTGCAGTATTTTGATACGCTGAAAAAGGGAGAGAACGGTATGGCGAAAGCGGATGCGCTCCTGAAGCTGTATAACCGGAAAACCCGCGGCCTGAAGCTCACCGGTGTCCTGGGAGACAATCGGGTGAGGGCAGGCAGCATGATCGCAGTGAATCTGAACCTGGGGGACATGAAAGTCCGGAACTTTATGCTGGTGGAGAGTTGCAGACATACGTACAGGGAAGGAGAGCACTGGATGGATCTGACACTTAGAGGAGGTGAATTTGTTGGCTGATGCAAATGGACTTGTAGAAGCTGTAAAAAAGGCTTCAAGAGACGAATGGGAGTCTTCCAAGCCTGTCAATGTATATTTTGGGGAGGTCGTGTCAAAAGCGCCCCTGAAGATCAATGTGGAACAGAAAATGATTCTTGGGGAGAATCAGCTGATTCTGACAAGAAATGTTACAGATTATATGACAACTGTAACCATACAGTGGGTGACAGAAGAAGGGGTTCTTTCCCCGGACGGAGAAACGGCAGCCGCTCCGCCTCATGTACATGATATGACAGGAACTCAGAATTTTCTGATGCACAATGCGCTGGAGGTCGGCGATGAGGTGATCATCCTTCGGCAGCAGGAAGGTCAGAAATTTATTGTGGCTGACCGGATTGGAGGCAGGCGATGATTCCTTCGACGGTTGGATTCCTGGATAAAGATTTTGAGATTGAGGTACGGCCGAGTCTGACGTATCAGATGGAGATGGACAGTCACCGCATCCGTGGATATACGGACGGACTGGAAGCAGTCAGACAGGCGGTATACAAGATCATTATGACAGAACGCTATCAGTATATCATGTACAGCTGGAATTATGGGATCGAGCTTCAGGATCTGTTCGGGGAACCGGTTACTTATGTATGTCCGGAACTGAAACGCCGGATCTCGGAGGCCCTGCTGTGGGATGAACGGATCAGAAGCGTGGACAACTTTGCATTTGATTTTCCGGAAAAAGGGATTGTTCATGTGGAATTTCTGGTCCATACCATATTCGGGGACATGAAAATGGAAAGAGAGGTAAACTATTAGTGTATGAAAATACTACATATGAGACAATCCGGGACCGGATGCTTGCTCGTGTGCCGGACAGGTTCGATAAGCGGGAAGGTTCGGTCATATGGGATACCCATTCGCCTGCCGCGATCGAGCTACAGATTCTGTATCTGGAACTGGACAATATTTTAAAAGAAGCGTATGGTGATTCGGCCTCAAGGGAATATCTGATTCTGCGGTGCAGGGAACGGGGAATCGCTCCCCGTCAGGCTACGCACGCTGTCCTGAAGGGAGTATTCGTTCCGGCAGATATTGAGGTTTCCGGGCAGCGATTTAATATCGGAGACAGGAATTATGTGGTAACAGAACGGATTGCGGATGGGGAATACCGGGTGCGGTGCGAGTCACCGGGACGTGTGGGAAATCAGTATCTGGGAAACATGATTCCTGTGGAATATATTCAGGGGCTGCAGACCGCGGAACTGACGGAGCTTTTGATTCCCGGAGAGGATGAGGAAGAGACGGAAGAATTGCGGAGCCGGTATTTTGACTCTTTTGATGACCATGCTTTCGGCGGAAACCGGACGGATTATCTGGAGAAGACAAATGCGATACCGGGAGTCGGCAGAACCAAGGTGACGAGAGTGTGGAATACGGACATCTCTCCGGCTGAGATGATCCCGAAAGAAAGTGTGGAACGGTGGTATGACAGCACAAAGGAAACCCTGTCCGGGGAAGTGAGAGACTGGCTGAACTCTGTATTTCGCGCTGCAAAGGAGAAAAAACTGACTACCGGAGGAACTGTGCTTCTGACGATCATCAATTCTGAATTTGGTGCAGCTTCGGAAACACTTGTTCAGAAAGTCCAGACGGCCATGGATCCGGAAGTAAATGCTGGAGAGGGATATGGTCTGGCGCCCATGGGACATGTGGTGAAGGTGGAAAGCGCAAAAGAAAGGAAAGTCACAGTAAAAGCCTCATTGATCTTTGAACCAGGGTACGGGTGGAACAATCTTCAGGGGCTTCTGGAAGAGGCAGTGTCGGATTATCTTCTGGAACTCCGGAAAGAATGGGCAGATGCTTCTTATCTGGTCGTACGGATCAGCCAGATCGATACCCGGCTTCTGAACGTGCAGGGGGTACTGGATGTGCAGAATACTTCCATTAATGGTGTCATGAGCAATCTGAGCCTGGAAAAATATGAGATTCCGGTGCCTGGAGGTGTGAGCGGATGATCAGAGAGGTGAATCTTGTTTCCTGTCTGCCGCCGTTTATGGCAGATTATGAGGAAATGAACAGGACGTTGAAAGCAGAAGATCCGGAATTTGTACTTGTGTGGAAAGCTGCCGAACGGGTTCTGCAAAATGAATTTATCGCCACGGCTGACGAGTATGGAATTTCAAGATTTGAAAAAATGCTGAAGATTCTTCCATCCCGTGAAGATACCCTGGAAAGCAGAAGGGCAAGGGTTCAGTCCAGATGGTTTACAGATCTTCCCTACACATGGAGAATGTTTCTTCAGAAATTGAAGGCTCTGTGCGGGGAACAGAATTTTACCATTGAAAAACGGCTGGATTCTTATGAAATTGCTCTGAATGTACGGCTGGAGATGTCCGGACAGGTACAGGAGCTGGAACGGATGACCAATATGATGTTGCCGTGTAATCTTGTACTGCGTGCAGACAATCAGATAACAGCGGATGCAGAGGCAGGGCTGTATATCGGGGGGATTTTGTCCACATGTATGATTATGGAGGCGGAAGGATAGAAAATGAATCATATAACGATAACAGACAACGGTCAGAGACTTCTGGCAAAAATAACTGCGGGAGAAACGATGGCTGTATTTACCAGAATAGGAATATCAGATGTGCAGTATAAGGATGAGGAACTGCAGCATCTGCAAGTGCTGGAGCGTGTACGTCGGCAGGCGGATATTTTGAATGTGGAGGTGAAAGATGATACCACCATCGTGCTCTCCTGTTACTTGAACAACCAGGAATCTGAAGAAGGATATTATGTTTCGACAGTGGGAATCTATGCGAAAGCACAGGGAGAAGAGGAAATTCTGTATGGGATTACATCTGTGGAAAACCGGCCGTTTCTCCCGGGATGTTCGGAGACATTAACGGGCATTTCGTTTCGGTTTATGCTGAAAGTGGGAGACAGCAGAAATATAACCATAAGTGTCGACGAGACAACATCTCTGACGGTAGGGGAATTTCATGCATACAGGCAGCATTTCGAGGAAGAATTAGCCAAAATGGAGTTTCCGTCGTTTGAAGACTACACTTCCGGCAGTGAACCTCTGCCGACAACAGAGGCGGCCATTGCCGGAATTGTGGCCGGCAGATCTGTCGGTTCGGTGCTTCAGAATATGAAAGCGGCATTGCTGGGCCTGCAGGCCGCAAATCTTGCGCTGTCCGGGAGGATGGAGCGTTACAGCCCGTTTGTGACCATGTTTCAAAATATACCGGTCAGCGAGCGGACGGAGGATAAGTGGTATCTGCTGGCGTCAGAAGAAAGCTGGAAAAATCATCAGGGATATTATTGTTAATTTTAGGCCCTCTGAGGTCAGGAATGATTTCGGAGGGTTTGATCAAAAAACAGGGTTATAAAACGAAGGAGAGATAAAAATGTCAAGAGTCATTTATGAAGAACTTCAGGATAAAGAAGGAAATATACACTACCTGCATACAGAGGATAAAGTGGTATTTGATGAAAACGGGCAGTCGCTCCGGGCAGCAATGAAAGAAGTACAGTTTGAGGACTATACAGGTACAGCAGAATTGCCGTCTGTGGAGACAGCCGTGGCGGGGATCACAAGAGGAAGAAAATGGACGGATCTGTTTGGCAATATTAAAGCGGCACTGAAAGGTCTGAAAGCAAAAGACGAGGCGATCGAAGGCAGCATGGGAGATGCGTTTTCGGAAGAAAAGTCATATGCGGTGGGTGACTATGCCATCTATAAAGATGTCCTGTATAAATTTACGGCAGCGAAAACGGCCGGGTCGTGGGATGCTGCAAAAGTGCAGGCAGTAACGGTTGTGGGAGAGGTGTGTTCACTAAATGAGAATATAACTGCTCTGGAGACGAAAATAACGTCTTTTGAGCAGACCAAGTCCGAAATCGTGGCCAGCGGGCTTGGGACAGCTCTGGGCCTCATCGCATCAAATACATGGGCGCAGATCGTCGCGAAACTGAAAAACGTTGTCAACCGCGGTGCCTGGAACGGGTCGATCTCCGCATCCGGAGGAAACGTTACTGTTCCTGCCGGATACCACAACGGCTCCGGGAAGGTAACCGGGCCGACTCTGGCTTCCCTTGTGGGAACAGGTGTGAACCTTGCATCTGCGGCCAGTCTTCTGTCCGGTGTGACCGCATATGGGAGGAATGGTACAAAATATACCGGGTCTCATGTATGCAGGACCCTTGCGCAGCTGGTTGGTTCCAACGTAAATCTGGATAATAACGCCGGACTGCTGTCCGGTTATACCGCCTATGGGAAGAATGGGGTAAAGTATACCGGAAACATTGCAAACCTGTCCAGCACAATTGACAACGCATCTATAAATGCCGGAGATCAGTCTCATTCCTGTTACCGCATCAACGGGGGCGTTATTGAAGTAGTTCCCCGCAGGGGGTACTGGGGAAACTGGAACTGGGAGGAAAGCTGCATCAGGATCCCGAAAACTGCGGGTATCACTCTTGCAAACGGCACTTTTACCATGTGGGACAATGGCACCGTAAATATCGGTTTTCGTCCGGATATCGTGGTATACTGGGATGAGATCGGCACTCTTGGTTTATTATCATATTACCCGAGTGCTACCACATTTTTTGTGAACACAAACAATTACAGGGTCCATGGTGGTTACATCACAGACAATGGGTTTGTTCTTCCGGATGAGATCACCTATTCCGAGGGCAGAACGGCTAATTACATAGCGATCAAATACAGCTGATATGAGTTTGCAGATATACATCCGGTATCAGTCCAGTCTGATCATATCTGCAAATACAGTGATATTTACTGCAGAAGAATAATTGTGTCTTGCGAGTATATAAAATGTCTGTTCTGCATTAGTACCCACTATACCAAACATCTGATGGGCATAATAACTTTCATGCGCAATCCGTTCATCCGCCTGATTCGATATGGATGTTGTAGAATTGCTGATATACAGTCCGCGTGCATTCTGCGCAACGGTTGTAAGACCGCAACCATCCCAGTAACCCTGCACCAATATAAGCCAGATACCTGCAGGGACTTTAAAAGACATCAGATTTCTGAGCTGCCAGCCGCCGGCAACGGATATTTTTTTATTTGCTGCAATTGCTTTTGATGTTCCCGGAGTCCTTCCGGTAATTTTAGACCAGTCGTGACTGTGGGAGGTACCGGATTTACCTGTCAACAGGTTATTGACTTCTGTTTCGGTATAATACCTGCCATCATGAGTGTGAAAGGCTATATTCTCATTTTATTAACGGAAAGCCCCCTCTCTCTGGTATGATGAAATCATCAGAACAAAGGAGGCGACTTTATTGAAAATGGAACTGATTGACATGGTCCTGCAGAGGATGATGGGAATGCTGGATCAGACGCAGATGCAGGCGCTTAAAATGGCAATGGTGATCAGCATGGAAGGGCTGGAGATCCGGAAAGAGGAAACGGAACTGTCCACAGAGGTGACGGATAACTGGGAGTTCAGCAGGAGATTCCTGCAGGCGATGGTGGTGGCGGGAAAGGCTCAGGGGACCATAGCACAGTACCGGATGCATCTCCGGATGCTGTTTGAGGATGTCCGAAAGCCGGTCTTTGAGATAACGGATGATGATCTGATGCTTCATCTGGCCAGGCAGAAATACCAGCGGGGTCTGAGCAACCGGTATCTGAATCTGAAAAGGATTGTTTTCCGGTCCTTTTTTGGCTGGCTTCGACGAAAGAAATACATACCGGAGAATCCGGCAGAACTTCTTGACCAGATCAGATATGATGAAACAATCAAAAAACCGTATTCCGATGAGGAACGGGAGAAGATCAGATGCAGCTGCCAACGGGAGAGGGACCTTGCGCTGGTGGATGTGCTGTACAGCACCGCGGCCAGAGTGTCCGAGGTGGCGGCGTTGAACAGAAGTGATATTGACTTTGTGGAGAACGGCTGTATCGTTCACGGGAAGGGAGGGAAGGAGCGGCCGGTCTATCTGAACGCATCTGCGGCGTATCACCTGCAAATGTATCTGCTGGGACGTACGGATCAGAATCCGGCGCTTTTTGTGGGATGCTGCCAGCCATATGAACGGCTCGGAAAAAACGGAATAGAGGCGATTCTGCGGCGTCTGGGGAAGGATGCAGGAGTGGATCATGTGCATCCGCACCGCTACCGCAGGACCGCACTGACGAATGCAGCCAACCGGGGGATGCCTCTTCAGGATGTACAGTCACTTGCCGGTCATGCGAGCCCCAACACGACGATGATCTACTGTACAGTGGACCGGAGCAAGGTACGGGCAGAGCATAAGATGTATCTGGCTTCATAGTTAGGGGGCCTCATATGAATTTTATTCATCTGGCACAGGTCAGGTGTTTTTGCTATGTCAGGAAAAATTTCGTTGTGAAATCTATTCATGGACATATTGCAAAGCCTGTTTGCATATGCTATAATGCCGATAGGCAAAACGTAGCAAATAGTCCACGTTGGACGACGAAAAACCCCGGAGGTGACGCTCCGGGGTTTTTCTGTTCCCAATTCTGGCAATGGCAGGGCTTAAGGCCATAGGTTAGCTACCGATTATTTGTCGCCATCTAACCATTTGCAGATGATGTGGCAAGCAACACCCGCCGCAACAGCGACTAAAAACGTAACAAACATTTCCACGTTGACACCCCCTTTCCGTACCAGTCTGGAGGTGGTAGCAGAGCAATTATATCACAGGCACATTGTATGGACAAGCAGTCAGAAAAAGAATAAGTGAACAAAATGCAAATATAGGTAAAAAGCAGGATGCATCTACAGCGATCACAACTGGGAATATTGGACAGCAGTCTGTTAAACATGCCACGACCGCCGGATCCGCCAGTGCTGTCGCATGGGGGAATGTGTCGGGGAAACCGGGCACTTATCCGCCATCCGGACACAATCATGATGACAGGTATTATACCGAGACAGAAATAAATAATGTACTTGCTGGAAAAGCAAGGATTGTCAGACAGAGCTGGGGGAAAACATTATCGATACCGGGTCTGCCACATGGACTCATTTTTGTTAATGCATATAATCTGTATCTTATATTAGCAGCCGGAGTTCAGGGTTCCTATGAAATCAACAAAACATTACTTCTTGGAAACGATAACCTGAATATTTCGATTAATGCCAATAATGGCACTGTAACTGCATCGTTCAAAGATGTGAATTTGATTGGCGCAATAACATATATTGGTTCATAATGCAGGAACAATGATTAGCGTTCGCTAAAAAATAACCATAATCAAAATATCCAGGCTGCTTCCGGTCGGTATGCCAGGTCCCCCGCCATATATAACAATTTCGCCGTCAGTGTTTGCCTGTACCATATATCCATTACCAGTAATTCGATCTATGGCAATCCCGGTAGATCCAGTTGACGGTTTTTGAGCCACAGTTGTTACTCTGTACAGAGTACTTGCTGCCAAAGCAGTTTTGTTAGATACAGTAGAATTGATGATGCCAATTCGCCCATATTTCCAGCATGGCGTATATGTGTTTTGAAACAGTGTAGTATTAACAGTGGTCGAAACGGAGATCAGACTGGGTTGTGTGTCCGTAAAAACAGCATTAGCAGGAACAGATTTCCCAAGTGTATGCGTACATGCTACAGGTTTCCCGCCAGAAAAATATACTGGTTGTATAGCGGATCCGGCTGAATTATCCAGTTTGACTGCACTGTTTGCAGAACCACCAGCGGATGCACTTCCGGCATATTTGGTTGGGATTTTGCCGGAAACAGTTGTAATATTTGCATTTTATTAACAAACCATTAACAAACCAGCCATTCAGTTTCCATCTCCCCGGTATCTGAATGGCTTTTACTATGCCGGTTAACAGAAAGGAAGTGGTTCATGCAGGCAGAGAAATACGTAGTAACAGGAAAAATCAAATAATCTGATAGAAAGGAGAAGATACAGATGGATACACCGATTACAAGAGCAGAGCATGAGGAATTTCGGAAACGGCTGGATGATGAAAATCATCGCCAGAATAAGAGAATTGATCTGTTGGAGAAAAGTGTGCAACAGTTCAATGAGCTGACTGCTTCTGTGGAAAAGCTGGCTGTCAATATGGAAAACATGCTGAAAAATCAGGCGGAACAGGGAGAGCGTCTGGGGGCACTGGAAGGCAGGGATGGGAAAAAGTGGAGATCTGCGACAGCTTACGTATTTACTACAACAGCGGGAATTATTATCGGATTTGTGTTCAGACAGTTTGGCATGTAAATCATACCAGAATCTTATTGTACAGGAGGAATTGAAAAAATGATTCATGTGGAAGTTTTTATGGAATATGTAACATATTTGCTGATGGCCATCGGCATTCTTGCTTTTCTGGTGGCGGCGGTCGTGCAGGTGATCAAAGAATTGCCCTGGCTGAAACAATTACCGACCAGTGCAGTGGCGCTGGCAGTATCGCTGGGGCTCTGCCTGCTGGCAGTTATGATCGGCTGTCAGTGTTTTGGGATCTCAGTGACGTGGTACTATGTGTTTGCGGCTTTTATGGGTGCTTTTGTTGTATATCTGGTGGCCACCGGGGGCTGGGAGCGTATAGCAGAGATCTGGCAGAGGACAGGATATAATCAAAAGTAATATGATCCGGGTGTCCCCGGGAAGCGGAAAACAGGGAGGAAAAGATGAAAATTATTTTGACAGTAGGACACAGTATTTTGAAAACAGGAAGCTGTACCAGTGCGGACGGGCGATCTTTCGGCGGGGTACTGGAATATGCATATAATAAAAATATTGTGTATCAGGCGGCAGCATATCTGCAGAGTGCCGGGCATCAGGCGGATATTCTGATCTGTCCTGAACTGAAGTTCGGTAAAAGTACGGATGAAAGAGAGTATAAATTGTCCAGGGTTAACAGTGGCGGTTATGATCTGGTATGTGAACTGCATCTGAATGCATCCAGGTTTCACAATGCGCGTGGGTGTGAAGTTCTGTACAAATCTGAAAAAGGGAAGCAGGTTGCGCAGAGGATTCTGGACCGGTTGACCACAGTATTTGGAAACAGGGGCGTACAGAGGCGTGAAGATTTATATATGCTGAATCGTGTAAAACCGACGGCTGTCATGCTGGAGACGTTTTTCTGCGACAGTTCTGACGACTGTGCACTGGCAGAGAAGACCGATGTGGCATTACTGATTGCGGAGGGAATCCATGGCAGTCATATATCTCTGACACCGGACAGACCGGCAGAGGGTCTTTTTTCATCGGGTATGTTGTACAGGGTACAGACCGGCGCTTTTACTGTATGTAAAAATGCCGAAGCTCTGAAGAAGGAACTGCAGGAGAAAGATATAGATGCATTTATTACCGTTGCAGACTTGGGAAAATTGTTTTACCGGGTTCAGGTTGGTGCATTTTCAGTCAGAAAAAATGCCGTAAACATGCAGAAGGTACTAAGAAAAGCTGGATATGATGCGGTGATTGTGCGGGCATAGGATGGCATCAATATTTTCAGGGGGTTTGAAATATGCAGGATTTATGATACAATAATAAAAGTTTGAAAATGACGGATAAGTTGTGAAAGGGGAAAGTTACAATGATATACGAAAATGTACTGGATGCTATCGGGCACACGCCCATGGTGCGTCTGAACCGGATGAATAAAGACCCGGAGAGCGCCGAGGTGCTGGTAAAATTTGAGGGGCTGAATGTGGGAGGCTCCATCAAGACCAGAACGGCATACAATATGATTCTTCAGGCGGAAAAGGACGGCCTGATCAAGGAGGATACCGTCATCGTGGAGCCCACCAGCGGCAACCAGGGCATCGGCCTGGCGCTGATCGGTGCGGTCCGGGGATACCGGACGGTGATCATCATGCCGGATTCCGTCAGCGAGGAGCGCAGGAAACTGGTGCGCCACTATGGGGCGGAGGTGATTCTCGTTCATGACGCCGGAAATATCGGCGACTGCATTGATGAATGTTTGGCCATTGCCATGCGGATGGCAGAGGAAGACCCCAAAGTCTATGTGCCCCAGCAGTTTGAAAATCCGGCCAATCCCATGGTGCATAAGCATCACACGGGCCTGGAAATCATGGAGCAGGTGGCGGGCCCGATCCACGGTTTCTGTTCCGGCATCGGAACCGGCGGCACCATCAGCGGGATCGGAGAGGTGCTGAAAGCGCAGAACCCGGAGATTGAGATCTGGGCGGTGGAGCCGGAGAACGCGGCGATCCTGGCCGGCGGGACCATCGGTACCCATCTGCAGATGGGGATCGGCGACGGACTGATTCCGGAAAACCTGAATCAGAATATCTATGATGATGTATACATTGTGACCGACGAGGAGGCGATCCAGACCGCCAAGGATCTGGCCAGACTGGAAGGAATCATGTGCGGAATTTCCAGCGGCACCAACGTGGCGGCCGCCCTGAAGCTGGCGAAGAAGCTGGGGAAAGGAAAGACCGTGGTGACGGTGCTTCCGGATACGGCGGAGCGCTATTTCTCGACGCCGCTTTTTGGGGACGAATAGAATGCTGAAAACCGGCTGTATGTGGTACAGCCGGTTTTCAGCAAAAAGGGGGACAGATCCGTTGAAAAGAGTTTTTAATGTAAATGGTGTCTGCAGGCCGGACCGGAATTACATGGTTGCGCTGCAGCCAAGGCTGGAGAAAATCCGGAAGATGGTGGAGGACGGCGCATACTTTACTATAAACAGGGCAAGGCAGTATGGCAAAACAACGACACTGCGGGCGTTGGGGGATAATCTGAAAGACGATTATACGGTTGTAAGTCTCGATTTTCAGAGGATGAGCCGTTCGGATTTTGAAAAAGAATCCTCTTTCGTTCAGGGACTTGCGCGGGAGATTGGGAAACGGTTTCCGTTCATGAAAGGAATGAGGGAACCTGTAAAAAAAGAACTTCTTCGCTTTGCGGACCGCTCGGATGCAGACGTCCGTATGGCTGAGCTGTTTGACTGCTTCAGTCTGTGGTGTGCACAGTCTGAAAAACCGGTTGTCCTGATCATAGACGAGGTGGATACGGCGTCCAATAACCAGGTGTTTCTCGATTTTCTTGCACAACTAAGAGCGGCATATCTGGACCGTGATGTGACGCCTGCTTTCTGGTCCGTGATCCTTGCAGGGGTTCACGATATCCGCAATATCAGGAGGAAGATACGTCCGGACGGAGAACGCAGAGAGAACAGTTCATGGAATATCGCGGCAGATTTCCGGGTCAATATGAGCTTTTCGGCAGAAGATATTGCCGAAATGCTGGAGGAATATGAAGCGGATCATCATACGAACATGGAGATTCGGCTGATAGCAGATCTGCTGTATGATTATACGTCCGGTTATCCATATCTTGTGTCATGGCTTTGCAAATGCATGGATGAAGATCTGTCGGGTTGTGAAGAATTTTCGGATCAGAGCGCTCCATGGACCAGAGAAGGGTTTCTCATGGCCGTAAAGATGCTTCTGGAAGATGTGAATCCGTTATTTGACTCTCTGACCGGGAAACTGAATCAGTTTCCGGAGTTGGATGGGATTCTTTCCCGCCTTCTTTTCCAGGGAGAGCGGATTCCTTACAATGCGGACGATATGGCCGTCAGGAATGCGCAGATGTTTGGACTTGTGAAAGTTCGGGATTCTTCGGTTCAGATCGCAAACCGAATCTTTGAAATGCGCCTGTATAATCGGTATCTGCTGGGCTATAAAGAACAAAACAATGAGATTTTTGCAGAAGGTTCCCGCCATAGAAATCAGTTTTTTACCGCGGGCCATCTGAATGTCCGGCTGGTGTTGGAAAAATTTGTAGAGACTTTTGATGACCTGTACGGTGAAAAAGGGATGTCATTTCTGGAGGATGAAGGCAGAAGATATTTTATGTTGTTTCTGAAACCCATCATTAATGGCGTGGGCAGCTGCAGTGTGGAGCCCAGAACAAGGAATAATGAACGGATGGACCTGGTCATTGATTATCGGGGGGAGAGAAGTATTATAGAGATGAAAATATGGAGGGGAAATGCCTATCATGAGCGGGGAGAGCAGCAGCTTTCGGATTACCTGGATTATTTTCATCTGAAGAAAGGGTATATGCTCAGCTTTAACTTTAACAAGAAGAAAGAAATCGGAGTCAAAGAAGTGGTGCTTGGAGACAAGTTGCTGATTGAGGCAGTTGTATAAACAACCGGGCACAAACAGGGAAAAGATGAAACAAATATTTTTAGTAGAAGATGACAAAGCAATCGCGAAGAACCTGACTCTTCTGCTCCAGGCGGAGGGGTACGGGGTCTCTCATGCGTCCGGTCAGGCGGAGGCGGCGGCCATGCTGGAAAGAGCCCGGTACGATCTGGCGCTGGTGGACGTCTCATTACCGGACGGCAACGGCTTTGCGGTCTGCACCTGGATCCGGCAGACGCAGAACATTCCGGTGATCTTTCTGACGGCTTCCGGTGATGAGGCCAGCGTGGTCACCGGACTGAATATGGGGGCGGACGACTATATCACCAAACCCTTCCGTCCCCGGGAGCTGATCGCCCGGATCCAGACGGCCTTCCGAAAGGCGGGAGCGGTTCCTTCTGTGTATGAGTTCGGCGGACTTTGTGTGGATACCGGGACCGGAGTGGTGAAAAAGTGCGGAAAAGAGATCTTCCTCTCTGCGCTGGAATATCGTCTGCTGCTGGTATTTACGGGGAATCCGGGAAAGGTGATCACACGAGCGCATCTGCTGAATGAATTGTGGGACGCGGCGGGAGAGTACGTCAATGACAATACGCTGACGGTTTATATCAAGCGGCTGCGGGAGAAGATCGAGGACGATCCGTCCAGCCCCGGGATCATCCGGACGGTCCGGGGGATCGGATACCGGCTGGGAGGAAATGATGCTGCGAAATAAGGAAATCCGGCGTTTTGCCGGGCTGTTCCTGCTCCTGACCGTGGCGGCAGGGGCAGCAGGTCTGGTCCTCTTTGGTCCGGCCGGAGGAGTATGGACCGCGGTACTGGCTGCCAGTTACGGAGCAGCCTTTTTTGTATTTACGAAAAAAAGATATGAGAGGATCGCGGACCTGTCCGGACAGATCGATCAGGTGCTCCACGGTCAGGACCGGCTGTGTGTGTCAGGAGAAGAGGAGGGAGAGCTGTCGATCCTGCAAAGTGAGATCCGCAAGATGACTCTGCGCCTTCGGGAACAGAACGCAGAGCTTCAGAAGGAAAAGGAGCGTCTGGCAGATTCTCTGGCGGATATCGCCCATCAGATCCGCACGCCGCTCACCTCGGTTAACCTGATCCTGTCGCTGCTGGAGAACGATCCGGGAGAGGAGCGGCGTCTGGCCCTGCTTCGGGAAGAGGAGGAACTGCTGGCCCGGGTGGACGGTCTGATCACTTCCTTGTTAAAACTTTCACGACTGGATGCGGGCATTGTGATCTTTCAGAAGGTACCGGTGGAGGTAAGGGGGCTGATCCGCGCGTCGCTGCAGCCGTTTTTGATCTCCATGGATCTGCATGACATTTCCGTACAGACAGAGATCCCGGAGCATGTCTGCATTCAGGGAGATCCGGACTGGCTGTCTCAGGCGGTCCAGAATCTTATCAAAAACTGTGTGGAAAGCATCGGAGATCATGGACGGATCGAGATCGTCTGTGAAGATACGCCGCTGTTCACCGAGCTTCGGATTCATGACAGCGGAGCCGGTTTTGCCCAGGAGGATCTGTCCCATCTGTTTGACCGGTTTTATCGTGGGAAGAGCGAGAAGTCATCCGGATACGGCATCGGGCTGGCCCTTGGAAAATCGGTTATCACCAGACAGGGCGGGACGATCACCGCCCGCAACCATCCGGACGGCGGGGCGGTATTCCTCATTCGTTTTCCTGTATAAACGGGAGTTTATAATGCGTTCCGGGGACACGCTTTCGCGCACTCATAGCACAGGATACATTCAGTCCCGTTTTTCCGTTTTCTGGAATTGTCCGTCATATCCACATCCATGGGACAGACCTTTTTGCATTTGCCGCAGGAAATGCATCTGCTTTTGTCGCATTTGACGCGCAGCAGGGAGAAATAAGACATTGGCTTCAAAAATACAGTGACCGGGCAGAGGTATTTGCAGAAAGCGCGGTTGTCTCTGAGGAAAAAGGCAAGAGCAATTCCTGTGATGTAATACAGCCCATTCCCGATCAGGAATGCCCGGAACATGACCCGCTCCAGATTCCGGACCGGGGCGAGAAACAGGGCGCTGACAAAGAGAAAGGACAGCGCAAAAGTGAGATACCGGATAAAACTCCATTTTCTGCGGGGTCTTTGAGGGACTTTGTAAGGGAGCAGGTCGAGGATCATGGCCGTCCAGCAGGCGTATCCGCACCAGCCCCGTCCGAAGAGCAGCGGCCCGAAGATCTTTGCTACCGCGTAATGAATGGTCGCAGCTTCAAAAACACCTGTGAACAGGATTATAACCTGTTTTTGACGGAAAGGCAATTCCTGACCGGCCCACATAGAAGAGATTCCATAAGATCTGCATTACAGAAGCAGAAAAGTGACAAAATTCTCACTTGAAAGTCACCCAGAAGTAAGCAAAATGTTTTATGATAGTATTGTAAGACAGCTGCGGAACTTTCAAAACAGCAACGGAACCCGGAAAATGCTTCCAGACGCTGGCACTTGCGGGTGCAGTTGCGGAACTTTTATAACAGCAACGGAACCCGGAAAATACTTCCAGACGCTGGTACTTGAGGGTGTAGTTGCGGAACTTTTATAAGAGGTTGTGGATATGGAATTTTTAGAGGTGAGAAATTTATGCAAAATATACGGAAAGGGAGCGAACCAGGTCGTTGCGCTGGACCGTGTGTCCCTCTCCGTTGAGAAGGGAGAATTTACGGCGATCATCGGTTCCTCGGGTTCGGGGAAATCCACGCTGCTCCATGCCATCGCCGGAGTGGATCCCCCCACCCGGGGGAAGATCCTTCTGGACGGGCAGGACATCTATGCGGGAAACAGCGAGCAGCAGGCCATTTTCCGAAGACGGCAGGTGGGACTGATTTATCAGTTCAACAATTTGATTCCCACGCTGAACGTGGTGGAAAATATCACGCTGCCGATCCTGATGGACCGGCGGAAGGTCAACCAGGAGCGTTTAAATGATCTGCTGGAGCTTCTGGGGCTGAAGGACCGGCGAAAGCATCTCCCCAATCAGCTCTCCGGCGGACAGCAGCAGCGGGTCGCTATCGGCCGGGCCCTTATGAACGCTCCGGCCGTCATGCTGGCCGACGAGCCCACGGGTAGTGTAAAGTTAGTACAACACTACCCGAAAGAAATACCCGTGATATTATTTTCACTGTCAATGCGTATTTCAGAGATAACAGACCGCCACAGTGTACGCTTTTCTTCACGGGTCAGCGATTTATAAATATTCTTGAAATCAGATTGCAGCAGTCTTTCCACGGCTTCAAAATCGGGCGGGGCTTCTGCTACGGGTTCCGGGAGCTGCCGGAGTGCTGCCGTATATATTTCATAGTCCTTCTTGTATTCGTCAATGTCAATCAGTTCATTCACATACAATTCTTTTAATTTTGTCAGCTTTCTTTTCAGGGTCGCTTTATCTGTCCGCAGGGCAGCTTTTTTCTTTTCTGCCGCTTTTACTTCCCATTCAAGCCGGACCCGGTTCAGTTCGGATTCCAGATTGTCAAAAAGCCATTTTTCAATCACGTCTTCCCGTGCTTCCGATTTGTGAGAACAACGCCCACGCTGAAAGTGCTGGTTGCAGCGATAATAATACGCCCGGTTGCCGCCTGCTACACGCCCCACCATGTTGTGGTTACATTCAGCGCATTTCAAAATTGATGTAAATATATAGACCCTGCCGGAAGGAACGGAGCGGGCGTTTCTTTTCAGAAGGGATTGAACCTGGTCAAATTGTTCTTTGCTGATGATTGCCGGGCAGAAGTCTTCATTGCGCCTGCCGCCCCGGTCATAGATTCCGGTATAGAGTGTTTCCGACAGCATACGCCGGAAGGTTGCGTCACACCAATTCACGCCGTAAGTTTCCCGGATATGTTTCACGGTTCCCCGCTGGCTGACGGTGCTTTCAAAGTGATTGAAAGCGTCTTGCACAATCCCGGCTTCTTCTGGCAGGACTTCCAGCCGCTTTTCCCCGTTGACCCTGTACCCGAAAGGGCAGGAGCCGGAAACGACAGTTCCGTGGGCAATCTTGCTGTCAAATACAACGTCTATTCTTTCCCCGCAAATATCAGCTTCATTTTGTGCTATGGATAACTTGACATTGATATACAAACGCCCGTTTGCGCTTGTCGTGTCGTATTCTTCATCTATTGTTTTCCAGTCGCAGCCGTGCGCCTGTAGTATTTCCATAACCTTGTAATAATCAGCGACAGAACGAAACCAGCGGTCAAGGCGGCAGAACAGCAGCAAGTCAACTTCATCACGCTTCACGGATTCTATCATTTTTTGAAATTCTGCCCGCTTGTGCATATTCTTTCTGGCGGTTTTCGCAGCGTCGATATATACCCCGACAATAAGCCAGCCTTTTTCCCGTGCGTATGCTTCAAGGCGTTCTTGCTGGGCTTCAAGGGACAGTCCCTTTATTTTTTGTTCTTCCCCTGATACCCGGATATAAAGGGCGACACGGACCAGCGGCGGCAATTCCTTATTTTTCATAGAAAATCACCTGCATTTCCTTTAATTTCCCGCCCGCTGATGATATAATCAGAATTGCAGACGGTATGTTGTATCTGGTATGATATACTTTGCATTGCGGCGGCAATATTCCCAGTATTGCCGCCGCTTCCCTTTTGGTTTTCATTTCTGCGATTCTACAATTAAAGCAGAATATCTTTCATAGTCCTTTTTGGGGTTGTCCCCTTTGATAATAACAAATTCTGAAAAGTCAACAATTTTTTGTTGTGTGTTCAGCAGGGCTTCCGCAGATTCAGGAAGCAGGCTGCAATATTCTTCCGCAGCGGCTTTCAATTCAAGCAGAACAGGAAGCGACTTTTCAACAAGTTCAGAGGAAGTGCCGGAGGAAACGGAAAGAAGCTGCCGCCAGCGTGTCAACTGACTTTCTGAAATGTATTTGCCGCTGTCCGGGTTCTTCTTGTGTGCGACATACGCATAAATACAATAAGCCCCGAAAAGAGCAACAATAATTCCTGCCGGGATAGAGGACCCGGAGAGGAAGAAGCCCGCAACGATAATCAGGGAACCGAGAACGGCAACGCCCGCAGTCGGCGGGTCAGGAATGACAGCTTTTGCAGTTATCTTCTTTTCTTTTGGTGTGGGAGCTTCAACAACGCTTCCCATATTCTCATAGCGGGCAGCAGGAGCGGAAGAAGAATTGCTTTTCTTGCCCTTCCTGTCCGTGTATGACAAGCCCTTTACAGGAAGATTGACGCTGGTGGTTGTCTGTCCGTTGCTATTAAAGGTTTTATGATAACCCTTGCCGCCGACTGTCACGCTTGCACTTTTTCTGTTTAGGTTGATTTTGACACCCGGAGCCACTTTTATACTTTTTCTGTACCGTATACCCATTTTTGAAATCTCCTATAATCATGATTTTTGAAAAACAGCCCGGCAGAGCTTACGCAGCCCAGCCGGGCTTGTCATTGACCGGAAGCAAGGTTATCGCCGTTTTCGCTTCCGGGTTCCGTGCCTGCGGTGGTACTCAAAGCAGAGTTGCCCGCTTTTTGTGCAATCTTGGAGCGACTTTTTATATATGCCGCTTCCGCTTCTTCAACGGTCATTTCCGAAGGTTCAGCACGGGAAGCGGTCAGGCGTTCTTTGAAGTGCTGAACCAGCATTTCACGAATACCCGGTTCAAGTTCAAAGTACGCTTTCATAATGTCAAGTTCTAATTCTGTCCCGCCGTGCTGCCGCACAAAGTCGTCAAGGCTGAAAGTCGGTGCCTGTATGTACATGGGTTCTGTACCGTTCCGCAGCCAGTCTTCATTGAGATTAAACGCCATACAGATAGATTTGAAAACTTGTTCTTTTATGGTTGCGCCGTCTTTCTCAATATAACTTAGCCCGGTTTGTTTCATGCCGATTGCACTGGCAAAGTCCGTCTGGTTCATCTTCAAAACTTCTTTACGAAAATACCGTAAGCGTTCATTGATTGTCATGGTATTTTTTCACCCCCTTTCTAACGGTGTAAATTAAGAATAGCAGTACCCGCTAAAAAAGTCAATAGAAATATTAAAAAAACTATTGACAAGTAGCGGGGACTGTTATAATATATCAACATAGACAGCGGGAACCGCTAGAAAATAGCAAAAAGCATTATAAATAAATCGGAGGTAATGCCCTATGATGAAACATGAATTTGAAGCCCTTGCGGGATATGAAGTAAGCGTATCGGACTATGACAATATTATTGAACCTATGTACATGGCTACAGACTTAAACAAAGCGGAGTTTGTGAAGGTTATCTGCAAAGAAAGATTTGCATTGAAGAACCGGGAAGAACTTATTCAGGAAATGAAGAAGATTGCGGAACACTTAAAGCAGACCTGCGACAACTTCACAGACTATGAAGCAGAAGAAAAGCTGAAAGAGCTTGCAGAGGAATACAAAGAGCGGTTCGGACCCTACAAGGGCGGCTTCTTCCTGAATACACGGTACACACTGGAACATTTAGGAGAGTGCCGGGGCTGTAGTTATCCGGCAGAACTTGAAGTATTTGACGGGAAATATCACACGACAGAGAAAATCAAAATTGCATAAAGGACCGGGAGCCGCACGGGGCAGCAGGTGAAGACCTGCGGGGCGGGTCCGATTCCCGCCCGGTTCAATCAGGGGCAAGCCAGACCCCTAAAAATAAAGCACTGTCAAGCGGGCAGCGGTTACACCAGCTATAAAGTGTATAGTCGGACAGCAAGTTTTCCGGGCAGGCGGTTTTTTAGTAGAGAAAAGCGGCAGCGGCGGTGCGGAAAGGAACGTACAGGAGTGTCAGAGGTACAAATAAATAGCGGCGTGACATATCAAAAGCGGATAGCGGCAAAAGAGCCGGACACACACGCTGAAATCACGCTGAAATTTGAAGGGTTGAAGGAAAGCAAGGTTTTAGAAATGCTGTCCTTATTCAAGCAATTTGCCGCAGAGGTAGAAGGGATAGTGCTTGAAGAAGTCAACCTTGTATAGCTGAAAATAAAAACAAAAAGGGAAGGAGGGAAGACGGATGGCAGAGGATAAGAGAACAGAAACCATGATTGCACAGGAAGACGGCAAGGAAGCTGCGGAGGTTATGGGCTTCATGGAAATGCTGGATAATCACGAAAAGCGGGAATTTCTTGCTTTCATTCAGGGCGCAAAGTTCATGAAAAGTCTGCCTGCCGGGGCAATCAGAACAGCATAACACGCCCGCCCCGGCTGCGGGCGTGAGAAAGGAAAGGAACATGAATAAAGCAAAACGGGCGGCGGTCAGGGCTGCAATAGTCCTGATGTGCGCCGCTGCCGGGTACGGTGCGGGAAGGTATGCAAGGCAGCAGGAGCCGCAGGAAAGCCGGGAAATGCGGCAGGAACCGCAGACAGGCTATATCCTGATACACACGACGGACGGGGAAACATGGGGCTTCTACGGTGATATGAAAATCATATCAGACGGAGCGGACGGCGGGGACATTGATATTGATATGTCAGGCTGGCTTGTCGGGTCAACGCATGATTGCTATAACCCGGACCCGGAGGAATGACGCAGGAGGTGGCGCACATGAAAGAAGGGATTGCGGCAGCAGGCGTTCAGGTGGAAGGAACTTTCAACGTGCAGCGGTTCTTTGAAACGCTGGCAATGATTCTTTCTCGGAAAGAAAACCTGTCAATCAAAGTGACGGTGCATGAAGAAGGAGAACAGCAGCCGGAAAAGGCGGCTGTATAAATAAATCATACCAGATACAAGGAGGAAAAGAAGAATGTCAAAAATGACAGCAGAACAGGAAAAGGGCATTTTCAAAGCGGCGGTTGTCGTGAATGATGAAGCCGGGCTTCCCAACTACATGACAATGTTTTACATGGAGCCGGGAACCTACAAGGAAGAGGACGTGCCGGAAGTGTTCAAGGTAAACGGGGAGATTATGGCGGCTATTCTCATTTCACAGTATACAAATACCGTAATTAACGGAATACCCGTTTCCCTGCCGTATCAGAAGCCCGTTGAAAGCATGGGTCATGATGAATCGGCGGCAGCTTGCCGGAGAAAAGGACCCGGCTGGCACTTAATGACAAATGCTGAATGGGTATACCTGATGAAAGACGCAGCGGCAGCAGGGCATATTATCAGCGGTAACACGGACTACGGGAAAAACGCTGATAACCCGGAGGAAAAGGGCTATTGTTACGACGGCTACACGGTTTTGACTGGGACAGAACCGCTTGCATGGAGCCACGACGGAACGCCGGGCGGCGTGTTCGGACTTTGTGGGAACTTCTGGGAGCGTGTAGCGGGCTTGCGCCTGCATAAAGGCGTAATTGAGTATATCCCGGACAATAACGCAGCAGCAGAGGACTTCAAGCCGCAGGACCCGGCGTGGGTAGTTGCACGGACAGAGGAACCGGGGGAAGAAGGGCTTCCGTTCGGAAAGCCGCTGTATCTTGACGCACAGTGCGGAAAAGTAGTGCTGACAGACGGGCAGATTGCCGGGGGCTGGAACGGTTGCCATATGCGGGAATTGCAGCTTGCCGGGAGCCTGAAAGAAGTCCCGGACATTGTACATAGACTGGGAATATTGCCGCAGGACTGGCAGCAGGAGAAAGCGGGGATATGGGCTGACAGTGAGCTTGAAGAAGCCGTGCCTATCCGGGGTTCGAGCTTCTACCACACTTCCGGCGGTGGCGTGGCGGCGTTGCACTTGAGCTACGCCCGTTCTTTCGTCCACAACAATGTGTCCTTCCGTTCCGCTTTATACCTGAAAGACTGGAAACTGGTAACTGACTTACTGGGGCGGGCGTGACAACGCCCGCAGGAAAAGGACATAACAAAAAGCCTTTGAAGAAGTGCCGCAAACACATTCAACAAAGGCTTTTCGCTAACATTTTTAATAAATCAAGTCATGTTTATTATACCATGTTGGCGGTGTAAAAGCAAGCAAAAATCAACGGGAAAACCGTTGAAAATGCCGGGTTTTTATCCCGGAAAACGGGCTTGTATGGGGTATTAACATTCCTACGAATAGTATATATATACTTGCGTAATATAGATATAACTATATACTTGCGTAAGATAATATATATTATATACTTGCGTAATACATGGATAATAAGCAGGAGGGAAGGAGAGGGGGGAGAGTCCCCGCCCGGAACATACCCACGCCACACAGGTATAAGGACAGCAAAGGAAGGTGTGGTTGCATTGGGTAAAGTGTTCATGAGGGAGAAGAAGGTGGACTGCGGGCAGTACCGGGAAGCAGATATAATTCCCCGGACAGAAAAGGCAGATAAGACGGCAAAGGGGAAGAGGGGGAAGCGTAAGAAGGTAACAGAACCGAAGCAAAAGGACCTGAACGAAAAGAACGCTAAAAGGTATCTTGTGCAGTTAGGGAATGGCAATTTTGGTATAGGTGATTTACACGTTTCCTGTACATACGATAAAGACCACTTGCCGGGCAGCATAGAGGAAGCGGAAAAGATAGTGAATAACTACTTGCGCCGGATAGCGTACAGGCGGGGGAAGTTAGGGCTGGACCCGCTGAAATATATCCTTGTGACAGAATATAAATTCGACAAGGCAGGGCAGATGATAAAGCGGGTTCACCATCACATTATCATGAACGGCGGTTTGTCCCGTGATGATGTAGAACTGATGTGGACGGCTGACCGCATTAACTGGAATAAGGCGCAGGACTTACAGTATAGAGCGAACATAAAGCAGATGGGGTGGGTCAATGCTGACCGCATACAGACGAACGAAAACGGCATTGAAGCCCTCTGCAAGTACATAGTAAAGGACCCGCAGGGAAAGAAGCGGTGGAGTAGTAGCAGAAACCTTGTGCGCCCGGTAGAGCTTCCGAACGCTGATTATAAATACACAAAAAAGCAGATAGAGAAGCTGGCGAAGTCTAACGATTGCGGGAAAGAGTTCTTCAAGAAACAATTCCCGAATTATGAAATTGTAAGCATTGAACCTGTCTACTACGAAGAAACAGGCTGGCATATTTACTTGAAAATGTGGAAGAAGCCGGATAAAAAGCAGGGCAAGAAAAAGGGAGGGAAAAAGAAGTGATTCTTGAAGAGTTCATGAAAGGAGCCGTCCCCAGTGAAAGGCTGATTATTGAAGATAGCACAGGGGAGCTTTACAGGGGTTTTGTAGCCTGTCTGGAATATGACAAAAAGATTGACAGGAGCCGGGAAGTAAAACGGCATGGATTGTCAACGGAAATATACAGGAGAGAAGAAAAGAAGGTAGGAGCTGCAAAGTATACGACGGACGGAGAGGAAGTACCCGTTGAAGGTATCAGCAGATTTTCTTTTTCTGACCTGATTATGAAAATATATACAAAGGTTGTGCTGGAGGGATAGAAAATGCTATACGGGGAATTAAAAAGCGCATATCCGATATATGACAGGCTTGACCCGGATATGAAAAGGGCGGCTTCTGAAATAGCTGCAAAATACCCGTACTGTACAGAACACGTTGCGGAAGTAATTGTGAAAAACGGGTTCGACAGAGAGGAAGCAGAAAAGCAGATAGAGCGGGAGCTGGTTCTGGGGAAAGCGGGATTTTAAGACAGAGTTTGAAGAAAGGAGCTAAAAAGAATGAAATACAAGTATTACAGTTTAGAACGCCCGGTAATGCCGGGGACATATCCGAAACCGAAAAACAATCCGGCAATGCTGATTCACAATTTCAATAGCCGGGAATATGTGCCGGAAATCGGAAGAATAGCATGGGGATATATCGAATATGACAAGCCGCTTGAAAACAAAGATATTGACGGGTACGAGCTTATGCCTGCCGCTTTCTTTTCATGACGGATAGGAGGGAAGGAAAGATGGCTGAAAAACAGAGGTTGTCCGAATCGGACACAATCATATTGTCCTTGCATGACCGCTGGTGGGGAAAGGTTCTTGCAGGTGAAAAGCCGCTTGAAATCAGGAAGACACGCCCAGCCGGGAAGGGTCCGTACAGGGTTCTTGTATATGTGACCGGGACCGGGGAAATAAAGGGGGAATTTGTTTGCAAAGATTTTTTGAAAATACCGACTATCCCGGAAATAAAGGACAGGGAAGTACAGAAGGGAAGCTGCCTGACCGGGCAGCAGTTGAAAGAGTACGCAGGAGAGAGCGGAAAGCCCTTGTGGGGCTGGTATGTGTCGCAGGCGAAAGAATACTACACGCCACACCCGTTGAGCCTGTACGGGCTGAAAAGACCGCCGCAGTCATGGCAGTATTACAGAGGGGAAGACGTGCCGGACATTATGACAATCAATGCGGAACTTGACCCGGACAGTGAGTTTTCCCCGAATAACGGATATAACTGCCGGAACCCGAAAAACGAAACAAAAGAAAACGGGATAGGTTGTTGTTATCAATGGAGCTGCCCACTTGAAAATGTCATTCCCGCTGATGAAGAGGACTGCGAGAAGTACGGGCTGGACTATGAAGACGGCGAATTTATACTTGTCTACAAGGGAAAGCAATAATATGTTTTTCTGCGAAAAAGAAAAAAGGTGGTGCAGCGTCTGGAGCTGCGAAAGAAGCAAATGTGTATTTTCGGGAATGGAGGAAGCAGCGGGAATGTATAAACACGTCAACGGGGTATACACAAATGACGATTTGAGCGTATCAAAGACAGTGCGGCTTTACCCGGAAACGCTGGAAGTAATAGAAGGGTACAGGGGGAAGAACTTCACGGAAAAGCTGCGGAACCTTGTACATGATTTTGCAAGACAAAATCAGGAATTTGTAAGACAGAAAGAAGGTGAAAAAGGTTGTGGAGATATGAACCGAACACGTTTTTAAATGCGGACTGCCTGCCCGTCATGCGGGAAATACCAGATAAATTTTTTCAACTTGCGATAGTTGACCCGCCATATGGAATAGGCAACGACGGACAGAAAAAGAAGGTGTGCAGCAATCCGAAACAAAGCAGGAAGGAACACGAACAGAAGGACTGGGACAGTAAAGGCATACCGGGGGCAGAATACTTCCGGGAGCTTGAAAGAATATCAGTAAATCAGATTATCTGGGGCGGCAATTATTTTGTGAAGCACTTAAAAGCAGGGCATAAAGGCTGGATAATCTGGGATAAAGGGCAGCGGGGCTTGTCAATGTCAGATTGTGAAATTGCCTACACGTCGTTTGACTGCCCGACAAGGATTGTCACAATGAACCGGGTCGAACTTCTGAAAGAAGGAACAATTCACCCGACACAGAAGCCAGCGAAGCTGTATGAATGGATATTGACAAATGGCTATGCAAAGCGGGGCGACAGGATAATTGACACACACGCCGGAAGCGGTTCTTGCCCAGTTGCGTGTCAACGCCTGCGGTTTGAATGGTATGCGATAGAGATTGATAAGGGATATTACACGGACGCAGACAAGCGTATACAGGCAGAGAAAGCGCAGCTTTCATTGTTTGACTTAATCTGACAGGAGGGAAGGAAAATGCAAAGTAAATTATGTTACATATGCAGCCCGTACAGGGGCGATATTAAAAGAAATACGGAGTATGCAAGGGAACTGACCCGGATTGCGTTAGACTGCGGATATACGCCGATAACGCCGCACTTGTATTTGACGCAGGTGCTAAACGAAGAAGACCCGGAATAAAGGGAAAAGGGAATGGCAGCAGGCAAAGAGCTTTTGAAGCATTGCAAATATATCTTTATCGGCAGCAGGTACGGACTTTCAGAAGGTATGCTTGCAGAAATACAGATTGCACTTGAAGAGGGAATAACGGAGCTTGCACAGGAGAAAGACGGGCTTGTGGAAGTGTACGGAGGGCAGCAGGCATGACAAGAGAACAGGCAGCGGACAAACTGAAAAAGCTGAAAGCCCTTGCAGAACAGGGCGTGGGCGGTGAAAGACGGGACGCACGGCGGCTGTATGAAAAGCTGAAAAGCAAATACGGGATAAGTGAAGAGGAATTGCAGCAGGAGCAGCAGAACCAGCAGGAAAAGCCGTTTGACGGGGACACTCTCTTTCAGGCGGCGACGGCAGCAACAATGCTGAAAGCAGAGCAGGAAGAGTGCGACGCTTGCCCCGGTCATTACGGGCAGGAAGAGTGCGAAAGCTGCGGGACATATGAGAACATACAAAGACTTTGCTTGCAGCTTGAAAAGCTGTCAAGGCAGAGGAAAGGGAAGGGGCAGCAGGCATGACAAAAGAACAGGCAGCGGACAAACTGAAAAAGCTGAAAGCCCTTGCAGAGCGGGGCGTGGGCGGTGAACGTGAAAGCGCATTGAAGCTGTATCACAAATTGTTGGAGAAATACCAGATTGACGAAGGGGAGATATTAGAAGAGCGTGTAACGCTTCACTGGTTCAGCTACAAAACGGAACTTGAAGAAGATTTGCTGACACAGATTTTCTATAAAGTCACGGGAAGCCCTTCATATCACCATTACACGGGGAATTATAGCCGGAGGAAGAAGCGGGGCTGTAATTGTACGGAGATTGAAGCGGTGGAAATCAAAATGCTTTTCGACTTCTACAGGCAGGAGCTAAAGCGGGAGCTGGAAGCGTTCTTGATTGCCTTTAAACAGGGAAATAACCTGTACCCGGATAAAAACGCCCGTTGTTATCAGGAATACGACGGACCAGACAGAGAGCTGGAAGGGGAAGAACTGCGGAAGTATAAAAAGGCGGCATGGTTCCGGCAGGTATTAGATAAAAGAACGCCACCACGGGCATTGATAGGAGAAACGGGGGAAGAAGAGGAATGAAGCAGGAAGAAACAATGCAGGTATTCAGGGGCTATTTCAATTACATAAACAGACCGGGGGCAGATGACCTTCTGCAATGGATGGACACAAACGGCTTCTTTGAAGCCCCGGCAAGCAAGCGACACCACGGAGCGGAACCCGGAGGGCTTGCGAAACATTCAGTAAACGTGTTTAAACGGCTGATTATGTTAAATGCAGAAGAATCAGAAAGGCAGCAGTCTTTGAATTATGATTTAGAAACGGTTGCAGTATGCGGGCTTCTTCATGACCTATGCAAAATAGACGCATACAGGCTGACAGAGGGGCAGCAGGGAAAGCCGGAATATCAGCTTACAAAGAATTTCCCTGCCGGACACGGGGAAAAGTCCGTTATCCTGATTTTACAGTTCATGCACTTGACACAAGAAGAGATTCTGGCAATCAGGTGGCACATGGGGCAGTATGACTTTTACGCAAGGGGCGGCGGGTTCGATTTAGACAACGCTTTCCGGCAAAGTAAGCTGGCAGTCATGCTTCATCTTGCGGATATGATGGCGACGCACTTTGACGAACGGGAGGAAGCGAAAGAATGAAAAGAAGCGATTTAGAACAGTATCTGGGGAAAGTTGTCACAATAAAGCTATTTGACAACGACGTTATCACAGGGGAACTTCACAAAACAGGTGAAGAACGGTTCAGAAGTGACCCGAATTTGTACATACCGCAGAAGTGCTATTTCTTAATCAATCCCCAGTCATACCTGTTTAAGAGTTCGCACGTTAAAAAGCTGAAAGAAGGGAGATAGAGGAAATGAGCTATTACACAAGGCAGCAGAACCGCAGGAGAAGCGAAGCAACAGAGCAAGAAACACTGATACAGTGGTGCGGCTGGCAGCAAAGCAAATATCCTGAATTGAAATTGATTTATCATATCCCGAACGGCGGCAGCAGGAACACGCTGGAAGCGGCGAACCTAAAGCGACAGGGAGTGAAAGCAGGTGTGCCGGACTTGTGCTTGCCTGTAGCAAGAAACGGATTCCACGGGCTGTATATCGAAATGAAATACGGAAAGAACAAAACAACGGAGAACCAGAAGGAATGGCTGGAAGAGCTGATGGCGCAGGGGTATTTTACGGCGGTTTGTTACGGGGCAGAGGAAGCGGAAAGGATAATTGCACGGTATTTGCAGTTTCCGGGCTATCCTGCGATAGAGAACCGGGAAACACAAAAGGAGGGCTAAAACATGGGAATAGATATGCGGGGATTTAAGGTTGTTTATAAAGAGCGTGTATATAATGCGCTGAATATGTGCTGGAGGTGGGAAGAAAAACCGCCAGAGATTGAAGCAGAGGAAAAGGGAATTGCAAAGCCGAAATTTTTAACGGTTGTTACCCTGAACGAAGACGGGGAAGTGATTTTTCTGCATGATGAAGCCTGTATGTTTCAGTTTTTAAGAATCACAAATTAAAGGAGGGGCAGACGTGACAGAACAGACACTGGGGGAAGCAATTAAAATAAAAAGGCAAATAGACCACCTGCGGGAGAGGAAAGCAGAAGTTGAGAAAGTGCGGGCATGGTGTAAGGAAGGAAACGCAAGTTTCAAAATACAGACAACGGAAGCAGGGTTTTCAAGGGATGGCGTAACAATTTCAGGAGCGACGACAAAGCTGGTTCTGGACAAAGAACTTGAAGAAATAAAAAAAGAGCTTGAAGCGTTGCTGAATGAATTATCTGACCTGCATTGAAGGAGGAAAAGGAAGTGAACATACAGAAAGCGGCGGTCAAGGCTTCTAATAACGCCATGCGGGGCTATATCCCGCATAATGCCATAGTTTCACAGGGGGCGAAGATTGCCGCCCGGCAGCAGGCGCAGGAGAAGCCACAGAGGGGCAAGAAGGGCAGGAAACGGGAAAGGCTTACAGAGATAAGCACAGGCAGCGGAAAACCTGTTTTAAAGCAGAATGCGGGCGTTGTACGGGCAGCGAAGAAATTGTTTGAGTATGAGGAAACAGGGCTTGCCCCGTATGAAGTCCGGGCATTGATAGAGAGGGAAAGGGCATTGACAGAAAAGGTGAAGAAAATGCAGGACTGGTGAAAGAAGGTGCGGGCATGGACCGTGAAAAATGTATTATCTGCGGAAAGACGCTGGCGGAGGAAGGGCGGGGGATATGCGCTGACTGTCTGGCTGAAAAGTCGGACGAAGAAACCGCAGAGGAATTGCGGGATATAGCGGACGTGTTAAGTATTACGGCAGACACGGACACGAACATAAAAAAATCAATGGAAGCAATAATGCGTATTGCTTACAGGATAGACAGGAGGAAGGAAAAGTGAAGGTTGACAAAGAAAAGCCGCCGTATCTTCCGAAAGTTGCGCTTGTGCGGCTGCATACGGCAGGAAAAGAGGTAAAGGACTACCAGCAGGAGTTAAAGGGACAGGGCTTTACTTTCAATCAGTTTAAGCACATGAAGAAAGCTGATGAATTGTGGGACGGCTTAGAACTATGGGTAAGTATGTGGGACTATGACAATCACGAAAGCTGGCACTTATGGAACTGGAAGAAAGAAGATGATAAACGGGTAATGCTTGCTATGTATGAAGCAGAACAATATAACCCGTTTTGCGCTTATGAAGATGATTTTGAAGGATTCAAGGCTGACTGGGAAGCGGGAACCTATGACCCCGGCTGTACTTATACATTCCCTATTCCTGCGGTAGAGGTTCTGGAGGTTGTACAGGAGGAAGAAGACAACAGAAACCATGAACGGGTACAGAAAGAAGTTATCCGGGCGAAAGAAGACGTTTTTCTAAAACGCCGGGCGACAAAGAAGAAAAAGAGATACGGGAAAAAGAAAAGAAGATAGGAGGGCGAAGGAAGTGGGAAAGAGAAAGAACAGACATTGCCAGAGTAAACAGGAAGTATTGCAGAGGGTCAGGCAGCAGAGGGCGGCAGAACAGCAGGAGAAGCGCAAGCCGATTCTGAAAAGACAGTTGCAGACAATCAACAGCATAAAACCTTCTATTGACCGGGCAAGGGCGCAAATGAGGGAGAAGAACAGGAGGGAAAGCAAAAGTGATATTGTTTGAAAAGGCGGTGGAAGCGTTTTTCTTCTTCATATCAGCGGTAGTTATTATTTTGCTGATAGGGGCAGCGGGGCTTGTGTTTATCATACTGCGGGAGGTTGCGTGGTATGTCAGAAAACAGAATGAAAAGAAGATGGAGGAAAAGAACAATGCAGATGGCAGCATTTAGCGCAAAGTGTCCGTATGAAATCGGGGACAGGGTTGTGGTAATTGAAGTGGCGGGAACGAATGAAAACGGGGTAATGTATACGCAGCGGGAAGGAGTAATAACGGATATTGCCTGTACTCATTACATAAAGACAGGGAAAATAATTTTTACATATGAGCTGAACGGGTCCGGGAAGTATGAAAGGATTATGACCATAAAGGAAGTCGGGCTGACTGTCTGAAAATCTGCATATCTTACGCAAGTATACAAAATAGACAAATATACTTGCGTAAGATTGTGCATTTTGCCTATTGAAAATATACTTGCGCAAGTATATAATAAAGACATAATCAAACAAGAAAACAAGCGGAGGTATAAAGGATATGACAAAGAAAGCATTGAAAGAGAAATACACAGAATGGAACAAAGGAATTTCAGCACTTGACGCACGGCAAAGTGAAATCTGGGAAGAGTTGCAGGAAATGAGCGCAACAAGAGGGGACGGGAATAGATGGTGCTGCATGGAAAAGTTAGTCGAGAGCTTGACCAAAGCAGGGCTGGTATATCAGGTAATGCAAAAAGTTTCTGAATACTACAAGATAGAGGGGCAAAAAGAAGCGTTAAAGAATTTAGCGATTGCAACAAACAACTTTGAAATTTAGAGCCGGGAGCCGCACGGGGCAGCAGGTGTGAAGACCTGCGGGGCGGGTCCGATTCCCGCCCGGCGCATTACTGGGAAAATAAAAAATCATACCAGATACAAGGAGGAAAGGCACATGAAGACAATTTCAATTATCAACCTAAAAGGCGGGGTTGCGAAGACAACTTCAAGCGTCAATATGGCGCATATCCTGAACGCCGTACACAAAAAGAAGGTTCTGCTGGTAGATAACGACAAGCAGGGGAACGCTTCAAAGTTCTTCAACCGCCACAGCTATGACAAAGCGGGCGTTGCGGAGGTAATGACGGACAAGGAAATTGACACAGCAGCAGTCATTCAGCATACAGACTATGAAGGGCTGGACATTATCACAGCAAATATGAATTTATCAAAGGCTAATCAAAAAGTGCTATTAGACCAAAGCTGTATACAACAGACCCGATTCAAAAGAGCGTTGCGGCAGGTGGCGGGGCAATATGATTTCTGCATAATCGACAATGCACCGGATATTAACATTAGCACAATAAATGCACTAGCTGCTTCTGATGATGTGCTTGTGCCAATTACGATTGATGACTTTTCACTTGACGGGCTGGAAGAATTGACAGAACAAATTGAAAACGCACGGGAAAATTTAAACCCGGCATTGTGCTTCCGAGGGTGCTTCATTACGCAGTATGACAGACTGAACGAAGCAGACCAGCAGGGGGAACAATATCTGCAAATATGCAATAAATATCCGCTTTTTGATACACATATCAGACGAACGGCAAAAATGAAACCCAGTACGTTTGAGCGGAAGCCGATTTTGATTTATTCCAGCCGCTGCGGGGCGGCGCAGGACTATAAAAAGCTGGTTGAAGAATATCTGGAAATGTGACCGAATTGGACACAGAAAGGAAGGAAAAAGAGATGGCAAAAGCAAAATTCAACCTGACGGACTTATTGAACAGCCGTTCAAAGGAGCTGGAGGAAGTAAGCGGAGGGCAGCAGGAGAAAAGAGAAGCGGGGCAGCAGGACAACGCCCCGCAGCAGGCAGAGGAAAACACAGTTGTAAATATTGATGTACATGACCTTGTACCGTCGCAAGAAAATTTCTATCATGTAGACGACGAATTAAAGCGTTCTATTGAGCTTGTGGGCATATTGCAGCCGTTACTTGTAAGCCGCCCGGAAAACGGCAAATACAGAGTGATTGCGGGGCATAGAAGACGGCTTGCGGTGCTTTCCCTGTTAGAAGAGGGGAAAGAGGAAATGCGGTTTGTGCCTTGCGTCTTCAAAAAAGAGGACGTGAGGGACCGGCTGGCGTTGATTATGGCGAACCGCTTCCGGGATAAGACAGACTGGGAAAAGATGATGGAAGCAATTCAGGCAGAGGAACTGGCAAAAGAGCTGAAAAAGGAATACAGCCTGAACGGAAGGACCCGTGAAGTCCTTGCAGAGATAACAGGGACGACGGAAGCGCAACTGGGGCGGTATAAGTCTATTTACAACAATCTTTCTGCCCGCCTGATGAAATACTTTAAAGATAGTGTTATCAATGTTTCTGTAGCGGTTGAGTTGTGCGGCATGAGCGCAGCGGGGCAGGAGGAAGCGGCAGACAGGGTGGAGGAAGTAGGGACGCTTTCATTGACGGAAGCAAGGGAAATGAAGCAGAGGGAGGAAACTGGAAAGGATATGCCGGGGCAAATGAGCTTCACAGAAGACATTTTGCCGGGCGAAACGGGCGAAGGCGAAGAAGAACCCGCAGAAGAGGAAGAAACGCCCACAGAGGGCGCAGGAGAAGCCACAGAGGGGCAGCGGGAAGACTTCATGAACCAGCCGGAGGAATACGAAGACCCGCAGCCGGAAAATATCACTTCTCTTTGCTATTCCTGCGAGAATTACGAAACGTGCCACGAAAAGAAAAGCACGGTCACTTCCTGCAATGCCTATGTGAACCGGGAGGAAGCCCGCAAGACAGATGAACAGCGGTACGACGAACAGCAAGCAGCACTTGACCGGGAAACGGCAAGAAAGATGAAAGAACAGCAGCAGGAAGAAAAAATGCAGCAGTTACCGAGTGAAGCGGAAAAGAAGGTGCATGAAATCACGCTGGCGGCTTCAAAGTATAATGAAATCGCAAATGAAACGCTGACATTCTATCTGTTAAAGAATGACGGGTACAGGGTAGGAGATACAGCAGTAATGCAGGAGTACACGGCAGGAAGAATGACAGGGCGGGAGATTGTAACAGAAATAACGTATGTATGGGAAGACTGGACGGGGCTTGAAGATGATTATTGCATTATCGGTTTTTCGGTTCAGGAATTAAGAAGAAGGGAAGAAGGCTGAACATAGTGGGATTGCTTGCGGATATTGCGGAGGTTATGGAAAACATGAAAGAAAACGGAGAGAGGGCAACGCCGGAAACGGTGCTTGCCCTTGCCGTGTGGAGAGAAGGAGGTAAAAGGGATGGCAAAGACCATGAACAAAAACAAAGTTCTGAAATTGCTTGAATTGTTCCCGGAGATTGACGGGGAAATCAAGTCAAGACGCAGCTTTATTTCAGACTTAGAACAATATTACAATCCGATTCAGGGGGGAGGCTATAGCGACACAACAAAGGGAAAATATGCAAATTCTGACCCCACAGAACGGCTTGCATTAAATATCCCGGATTATGTGCGGGGAGATATTCAGCGTTACCAGCGGGAAATAGAGGAATTGCAGAAAGTAAAGGTTGAAATCCTGAAAGAAGTGTCCCGGCTGACAATGAAGCAAAAAAATGTTGTTTTCGGGTATTATTTTCACGGCATGAAGTGGGAACAGGTAGCGGAGCGGACGCACTACAGCGAAAGACAGTGTAAAAATATCCGGGACGGAGCGGTGGAACGTCTTCTGAAAGGTTTTGAAAACAATCGCATACTTTCTGAATACGAAATAAAGGAATGAAGGATTGCCCGGCATTGCACGGAAAAAGCTGGTATAATAAGGCGAAAGAAACAGGGCTTCAAAATGCAGGAGAAGCAAGGCTGGCTTCATATTCCGGGAATTTTGAAACCCTGATTTTTTTATATTTCCGAAATCAGGGAGGGGCAGGACTGCGAAAACGAACGAAGGGAAGTGAAAGAGGGCATGGGAAGAAAGAGGAACCCGGAGCGGGACCAGAGCTTGCAGCGGTACATAGAAAGCGGCGGGAAAATGACGATTGAAGAGCTTGCGGCGGCAGCAGGCGTTCCAAAAGCCCGCATAAGCAAGTGGAAATCAGAGGATAAGTGGGAAGATAAGCTGAAAGAAGCCCCGAAGAAAAAGGGCGGGCAGAGGGGCAATAAAAACGCAGCAGGCAGGACCCCTAAAAAGGACGGCAATAAAAACGCCGTCACACACGGAGCCTTTGCACAAGCGGGAATTGAAGACATAGACCCGGAGAAAGCGGAGGAAATAAAAGCGGTAAAACCGGGCGGCAGCATAGAGAAAATGACGGAAGAGCTGCAAAGCCTGTTAGTGCGTAAAGCCTATTTAGAAGGGCTATTGCAGCAGTACACAGCCCCGGAAGCAGAAGGGGCTTTTTATGCTGATAAATTAGTGCATATGGCAGTACCGAAGACGCTTGAAGAGGTACAGGCAGCACAGGACAGCGGCATTGATACAGGGCAGGTGCAAGACCCGGAAGGGGGTACAGAGAAGCTAAAGACAGCAATGAAGACTATCATTAAGTCAAGCGCATTTGATAGGGCTATGAAGGTAGAAGCAGAGCTGAACCGCCTGCATGGGCGTATCATAAAGCAGATAGACAGTATCAAGTCATATGAGATGGAAGAAAGAAGATTGTCACTGGAAGAGCGGAAATATCAGCTTGCTAAACAAAAATTAACAGGTGAAATCATTGTTGATGATGAAACGGAAGAAATCATTGACGACTTGATGGACGGCGACTGAACGGGCGGTAGGTTCTTTCAGGCGTTTGGAAGCTATGCGGGTACGGCGACGCCCAGAACCTGCCTAGATACAAAATGAAAAAAACGGCTTCCGTTTCTGCCGGGAAATATTTAGAAAGGGGGTATGCAAAAATGAAGTTGTACACGTCGGCGGCGGTTGCACGGTATCTTGATATGACAGAAAGGAACGTGCGGACGCTGCGGGACAAAGGGATATTGACCGAATACAAGCCGGGGTTGTACGACTTGCAGACGGTGACAAAGCAGTATATAAATTTTCTGCGGAAGAAGAACCCGGAAGCGGAAGAAAAGGTGGACTACAACACGGAGCGGGCAAAGCTAGTGCGAGCAAAAAGGGAGAATCAGGAGCTGGAACTACAGTTGCGAAAGAATGAGCTTCACACGACAGAAGACATTGAAAAGATTGTGACAGATACGCTTGTAAATTTCAGGACACGTCTTCTGGCTATCCCTGCAAAATTAAGCCCGATTTTAGCAAAGAAGAAAGACCAGACGGAAATTTTTAAACTGATGAAAGCGGCGATTGATGAAACGCTGGAAGAATTATCTGACTTTGACAGAATAACGAAGGAGGGCGGGGAAAATGAGGGATAACACGGCGCAGCTTTTCCGCAGGTTATTCAAGGTACTACAGCCGCCGCCAGATTTGACGCTTTCTGAATGGGCTGACAAGTTCAGGCGGCTTGCTGCCGGGACGACTGCGGAACCGGGGCGGTGGAAGACTGCAAAAGCCCCGTATCAGCGGGAAATTATGGACGCAATCACGGACATATCAATAAAAAAAGTTGTGATTATGTCAGCGGCGCAGGTGGGAAAGACTGACGCAATGGTTTTAAATCCGATAGGATATTATATACATTATGACCCTTCCCCGATAATGGTTATACAGCCGACAATAGACATGGCAGAAAAATTTTCAAAAGAAAAACTGTCCCCTATGCTGCGGAGTACGCCTGTACTTGCGGAGCGTGTAGACGATAAATCAAGAAGCAGCGGGAACACAATCACACACAAGATTTTTCCGGGCGGGTTCGTAACGATTGCAGGAGCGAACAGCCCAACGGGACTGCGGAGCCATACAGTCAGGATTCTTCTTGCTGATGAAATAGACGGATACCCGGCAAGTGCAGGGGCAGAGGGGGACCCACTTTTACTTGCAGCAAAAAGGCAGACTACCTACTGGAATAAAAAGCAGGTGGACATTTCAACGCCGACTATCAAGGGGGCTTCCCGGATAGAAATTGAATACGAGAACAGCAGCCGGGGAGAATGGAACACGCCCTGCCCGTGCTGCGGGGAATTGCAGCCGCTTGTATGGGGAAATGTTGATTATGATAAAAACGATTTATCAGAAATACGCTATGTTTGCGAAAAGTGCGGGGTCATATCCAGCGAAGCAGAGTGGAAAGAACACTTTGCAGAAGGAAAGTTCATACATGAGGACCCGGAAAACCCGGTCAAGGGATTCCACCTAAATACGCTTGCTTCTACTCTGACAACATGGAAAGAAGTTGTTGAAAAGTTCATTGAAGCAAACGAGGAAGTCAAAAAAGGAAATGTGCAGATGATGAAGGTATGGACAAATACCGAGATGGGGCAGACATGGGAGGAAGACGGGGAAAGCGTAGACGACGAAGAACTTTTGAGCCGCAGGGAATACTATAGTTGCGAAGTCCCGGAAGAAGTTCTGTATCTGACAGCGGGAGTTGATACGCAGGACGACAGGTTTGAAATTGAAGTTGTCGGGTGGGGTCCTGAATATGAAAGTTGGGGCATAAAGTACGCCGCAATATACGGGGACTTGCACGGGGACAGGATTTGGGAAGAGCTTGACACGTTTCTTGCGCAGACCTTCACGAAAGAAGACGGAACAAAGTTAAAAATTATATGTACCTGTATGGACGAACAGGGACACTTCACAAATGCGGTGCGGAAATTCTGCAAAGCAAGGTTCCACAGAAAAGTATTTGCTATCAGGGGTTCAAATAACAGCGCAGCGGCGTATATACAGAAGCCGAAAAAGGGAAACAGAGAAAAGGCATATGTATTTGAAATAGGAGTTGACACAGGAAAAAGCTGGCTTATGGATAGATTGAAACTTGAAAAGCCGGGTCCGGGGTACTGTCATTTTCCGTTAGAGCAGGGGAAGGGGTACAACGAAAAATATTTTAAAGGGCTGACTTCTGAAAAAAAGGTTCTGCGGTACAAAATGGGAAGACCATACTTTGCATGGGAGCTGAAGGACAAGGGGGAACACAAAAGGAATGAGCCGCTGGACTGCCGGAACTATGCGACGGCGGCAATCGAAATCACGCAGCTTCCGTTGAAGAAGCCGGAAGAAAAGAAAACGGCAGCAGCAGGAGCGGCGACAGTAAGAAGAAGAAAAAAGAGAAAAAGCAACGGAGGTATATTATAATGGCAGGAATTACACTTGAAGCAGCGCAAAAACATTTAGACGTATGGCTGGAAGCGGAAATGACGGTTGCGACAGGACAGAGCTATACAATCGGTTCCCGGACGCTGACACGGGCGAATCTAACGGAAATCAGGAACGCTATAGAGTATTGGAACGGGAAAGTTCAGAAGCTGGAGAACATACAGAGGAAGGGAGGAAGAAACAGGATAAAACGGGGAGTGATAAGGGACTTGTAAAATTGCCCGGTATTGCCCGCAATTTCCCCCGATTGCCCGAAATGCCGTTTTATTTCCTTTTTTTGCCCGGAAAAAGCTGATATTATATAAACTGGTAAGATTGAAAAAACAGCAAGAAAGCACTGGAAACAGTGCTTTTTTCATGCCATAAAACGGGAGAAGGTGAAGGATTGAACGGGATAGCAAGGGCAATAGACAGCGTAATTGCCACGGTTGCGCCGCAGACGGCGTTGAAAAGGACGGCTGCAAGACAGAAAATGCAGATTTTGAACAGCGGTTACAGCAATTACGGCGCAAACACAACAAAAAAATCCTTAATCGGGTGGAATTACGCCGGAGGTTCAGCCCGTGAGGATATAAACGACAATCTTTCTGTATTGCGGCAGCGTTCCCGTGATTTATACATGGGTGTACCGATTGCGACAGGTGCAGTAAAAACAATGCGCACAAATGTTGTCGGGCGGGGGCTGATGTTGAAACCAACGGTAGACGCAGAAGTGTTGAAGCTGACAGCGGCGCAGGCGCAGCAGTTAGAAAAAGAGATAACAAGGGAATGGGCATTGTGGGCAGAAAGCCCGGATTGCGACATGGCAAGGATAGATAATTTCTATGAGTTGCAGCAGTTAGCGTTTTTGAATTGGCTTGCTTCCGGGGACACGCTTGTATTGCTTCCGACAAAGAAGCGGAAGAACCAGCCCTATGATTTGCGGGTGCAGCTTGTAGAAGCTGACCGACTTTCAAGCCCGAATAATTTTGACACGTTCGACAATCAGATTGTCGGGGGCGTTGAGGTAGACAAAGACGGGGAGGTGGTAGCATATCACTTTTCAAAACACCACCCGTTGTCATACGCAAATGAGCGCATGGAGTGGCAGAGGGTAACAGCATACGGGGAAAAGACAGGAAGAAAGAACGTGCTGCATTTGATGTGCCGGGAGAGGATAGACCAGCGGCGGGGCGTTCCCTTCCTTGCCCCGGTCATAGAAGCGTTGAAGCAGTTAGGGCGGTACACGGACGCTGAATTGATAGCGGCGGTAATATCCGGGCTTTTCACTGTCTTTATCGAAAAAGAATCAAACGAAGACGGGGAGCCTGTAGGGTCCGGCATAGCGGAAGAAGACCTGATTGACGAAGACGACGAAAACAGTCTGGAACTGGGACCCGGCGCAATACTTGACCTTGCAGAAGGGGAAAAGGCGCATGATATAAACCCCGGAAGACCGAACAAAAATTTCAGCGGTTTTGTGGAAGCTATCTGCCGACAGATAGGCGCAGCACTTGAAATTCCGTATGAACTACTTTTAAAGCATTTTACAAGTTCCTATTCTGCAAGCCGGGGAGCTTTAGAAGAAGCGTGGAAAATGTTCAAAATGTATCGGGCATGGATGGCGAACGACTTTTGCCAGCCCGTATACGAAGAATGGCTTGCGGAAGCGGTAGCAAAAGGCAGGATAAAAGCCCCCGGATTCTTCACAGACCCGTTGCGCCGGAAAGCATACTGCAAGGCACAGTGGAACGGACCCGCACGGGGGCTTCTGAACCCGGTGCAGGAAGTAGGGGCAGCAGTAACGAGAGTTGAAAACGGCTTTTCTACAAGAAGCGCAGAAACAATGGAGATGGCTGGCGGGGACTTTTACAGTAATTGCGAACAGCTAAAGCAGGAAGAAAAGAAGTTAAAGGAGGTAAAGAAAATTGTCAATGCAGGGGAACAAAAACCCGGAAGCGCAGCCGGGCAGCAGGGGAACGGGACAAAGCCCGGAGAGCCAGCCGAACAGCAGGACGACAACGGGACAAAGCCCGGAGAGCCAGCCGAACAGAAAGACGGCGACGGGCAGCAGGGAGAAAAACCCGTTCGGAGTGACACAGAATAAATTCTGGGACTTTGTGCCGGGGACGGCAACAAAGCCGCCTGAATTGCTTTTGTACGGGACTATCAGCAGCCAGCAGAGCTGGTGGGAAGACCGGGTAACGCCCGCACAGTTTAACAGGGAGCTTGCGGCACTGGGGGAAGATGTGCCGGAAATAGTAGTGCGCATTAACAGCCCCGGTGGTGATGTGTTCGCAGCAAACGCAATCTACACACGATTGAAGGACCATGACGCAAAAATCACGGTAAAGGTTGACGGGTGGGCGGCTTCTGCCGCCACGATTATCGCAATGGCGGGCGACACAATCAAGATACCGAGAAACGGCGTTTTCATGATACATGACCCGGCAATGACCGTCTGGGACACGTTCAGGGCAGAAGATTTTGAAAAGATGGCGCAGGAATTGAAAGTAATAAAACAGTCAATTATAAACGCCTATTCTGTAAAAACGGGAAAGACGGTTGATGAAATATCCGGCTTTATGTCAGATGAAACATGGTGGACGGGTGACGAAGCGGTGGCAAACGGCTTTTGTGATGAATTGATGTTTGAGGAAGCCAAGACGGTCATTGAAAACGCAGGAAGAATCATTGTCAATTCTGTACCGATTGACATGGGGAGTTTCAAGACCGTTCCTAAAATGTTGTTAAACAGCCCGGCAGCAACGCCGGGAGGTTTACAAAACGGCAGACAGCCGGAAAATAAACCCAAAAAGGAGGAAAAAAAGATGGAACCGAAAGACACAATCACAACGATTGAAGCATTGAAAGCGGCATATCCCGACTTGACGGCAGCAATAGAAGACAACGCCCGGAAAGAGGAAAGAAACCGTATCAAGGCACTGGAAGACGCAGCGGTGGGAGGGTTTGAAAGCATTGTGCATGACGCAAAGTTTGTAAACCCTATTTCTGCCGGGGAAATGGCGTTGCAGATTGTAATGGAACAAAAGAAACAGGGCGGCGCATACCTGCAAAACAGGGAAGAAGACGTAACAGACAGCCACGTTTCTGACGTAGGCGCAGGCGCAAGCGAGAAGGGAAGCGAAGGGAAAGACCCCTTCAATGAAGCGATTGACCGCTTGTTTCCTGACGTGAAATAAAGGGAGGGACGACAATGGGAATGTACGAGATTGAAACAAGGACGTGTGAAGCAAAAAACTTTTTCGCTGGCGACTTCCAGACGCTAACAGAAAGCGGGACGGCAGGTGGTGAGCTTGCAGAACATATGCCCGTAGCGGAAGACGCAGAAGGAAAGATTGTTGCGGTGACGGCAGAAACGGCGGCAAATGTTGTGGGAATTACAGCAGCAGCAGCGGTGGCAGATGAACCCGTTGTATATTACATGACGGGGGAATTTTTTCAGGAAGCATTGAACCTGCCGGATGGCGTAACAGTAGAAGACATAAAAGGACCACTGCGGAAAATGTCAATTTTCCTGCGGAAATTAGGTTAAAAGGGAGGATAAAAAGATGGCAAATGAAACAGTAAGTATTTATGAACCACGGACAATGGGGCGTGTAGTTTCCAAAATGCCCCCCGTGCATACATTTTTCAGAAGCACTTTCTTCAAACATGAAGAAACTTTTGTAACAGAAGAGGTTGACGTGGACTTTGTAAAGGGTTCCCGTAAGGTTGCGCCGTATGTACACAGACTTATCGGCGGGAAGACCGTGGCAAATACCGGGTACGAAACAAAGAGCTATAAACCGCCTTTAGTTGCGCCTGATAAAATTACAACGGTTGACAATCTGCTAAAGCGGCAGCCGGGGGAAAGCATTGTTTCAGGAAGGACCCCTGCGGAACGTGCAGTTCTGAAAATGTCAAGTGATTTTGTGGAGCTGCGGGAAATGATTACACGCCGGGAAGAGCTGATGTGCGTACAGTCTATCTTTATGGGGAAAATCCCGATTATTGGGGAAGGGCTGAACGAAGTAATTGACTTCAAGTTTACGAACCGGGAAGAAATCACGACAGCAACAAAGAAGTGGACAAATGCAGCGTCGGACCCGATAGCAGATTTAAAGAGGTGGCACAAGAAAGTACAGCAGACAGGGTTCACAAACTGCGATATGTGTATTATGTCAGATGATGTTGCAGCGGCATTTATAAAGCATGAAAAGGTGAAAGACCTGCTGGACGTGAAAAACTACCATCTTGCCGTCATTCAGCCCCGGCAGCTTCCGAACGGTGTAACCTATATCGGAACCATTCACGAATTAGGGCTTGACATTTACACATACAACGAATGGTATCTTGACGACTGGACAAACCCGGACCCGAAGAAAGCGACGGAAAAGCCGCTTGTCCCGGAAGGTGAGCTTGTACTTATCAGCAGCAATGCAAACTATTCCATGTATTACGGCGCAATAACTTTGATTGATGAAAATACAAAAGAGTTCCGCACGGTAGAAGGAAAATATGTGCCTGATACATGGGTAAAAAGAAAACCCGCCAGAAGGTTCCTGCAATTATCTTCTGCCCCGCTGTCCGTGCCGCATGACGTAGACAGTTGGTTTGTGGCAAAGGTACTGTAATGGATTTTAAAGCGCAGATAATAGAAGACCTGAAAACATTCCATAACCCCGGAGAGTTTGCGGAAATAATGCGCATATGGTACGACGGGCAGCAGTACGAAGTCCCCGCCGTGCTTGACCACCTGACGGGGACAGACAGGCAGAAGCCGGGCGGCGATAATGCAGAGGGGATATATAGAGCAGAAGCAATGCTTTATATATCCCATGCAGATATGGGCATTGTGCCGAAAAAAGGGCATGAAATCGAGATAGAGGAAGCCGGGGCGGTAAGTCTTTATACGATTGAGAAAAGCGACTATGAAGCCGGGGAAATTGTGCTTGAACTGGGGGCGTATACAGAATGATTGAAATATCAGCGGAAGCGATAGAACGGGTGGAGCGTATTCTGGCAGGCGTTCCAAAAGGTGCGGAACGTGCGCTGTCAAACGCAATAAACCGGGGACTGTCACGGGTGAAGACCGGGGCAACAAAACGGGTGAAAGAAGTGTATACCGTACAAAGCAGCGCATTTACAGCGGCAGCAAATACACAGGTAAGCAAAGCAAACACAAGCAATTTAGCTGGCGTTGTGACTTTTGCAGGCTGCAAGATACCGCTATATAAATTTCAGGTAACACCAAAAGCCCCCGGAGTAGGAAGACGGGTAAAGGCAGCAGTCATGAAAGGCGGCGGCACACAGTTTGAAGAAGCGTTCATTGCAAACATGAGGCACGGAACGGGAGTTTTTGAGCGTGAAACGTCGCAGAGGTTCCCAGTAGATGAACTGATGGGGCTTTCAGCGGCGCAGATGGTAGGAAATGAAAGGATTGTTCAGGAACTACAGGAAGAAGCGCAGGAAGTCATAAATGAGCGGCTGGAACATGAGATTGAACGCATTTTGAACGGTTACGGAGGTTAAAGGAATGACCGCTATAAATTTGTTAGAGTGTCTGGAAGAGTTTGTGAAAGAGAAAACCGCAGACATTAAACTGCAAGTGAAGGTAAGGAACCTAAACCCGCAGGAAATGAAGGAACGGGCGGCAGACGTTTACAAAATGCGTCTTCCAAAAAAAGAAGACCAGACAGAGAAAGTCCCGTATATCCTTCTTCAATTCCTGACAGGGAAGGACGACAAGGAGAACGGGGAGCCGCAGGAAAGCGACTGCAAAATACGGATAGTGGTTGCAACGTATTCAGAGGACGGCGGCGAAGGTTCTTTTGATGTGCTGAATGTGCTTTTGCGTATCAGGAGCGAACTGGAAAAAGCCGGGGTTGTCGGTGAACGGTTCGTGCTGCAATATCCGCTTGAATACATTGTGTACCCGGACAGCACACAGCCCTATTATTTGGGTGAAATGATAACTAACTGGTCAATACCGACAATAGAAAGGGAGGTAACGGACATATGGCAGTAAAGAAGAACGCCACAGAAGCCGCAGAAGCGGCAGAAAAGGAAAAGACGGTAAATAATACCACGAAGGACGGAAAAGCCGATTCTGGGGCAAATAACGAAGCCACAGAGGAGGAAAAGAAGGAGGGGGAAACGGTGACGCTTGCATATATAGGACCGTCGCTGCCTGCCGGACTTCTGAAAACAAATAAAATCCTGATAGGGACAAGGGAGGAAATTGACAAAGAGCTTGCGGCAGTTCTGGAGAAGTACCCGCTTGTGGGAAAAATGCTTGTCCCGGTTGAAAAGCTGGCAGAGAAAAAAGGAAAGGCGGCAACGGCAGGAAACATTCTGAACAAATATTACACGGACATTGTTTCTGCTATTGCAGCAAACGAGAGGAAGGAGGAGTAAAAGATGGCTGATATTACACATGGGATTGACACGAAAAAGCAGCAAACAAGCGTTGCAAGCCCCACAGTCGTAGCAACGGGGATTCCGTTTGTGGTAGGAGCTGCCCCGGCGCACATGGTAGGCGGGAAGGTGAATGATGTTATCATGGCGAATGACTATGAAGAAGCCGTGAAAGCGTTGGGATATTCCGACAACTGGGAGGGGTACGGGCTTTCAGAAGCAGTCTATACGCAGTTTGTTTTATATCAGCAGTCCCCGGCGTTTTTCGTGAACATTCTGGACCCTTCAAAGCACAAAAAGGAAGTAAGTGGGAAGAAATACGAAGTTGCGGAAAACCAGATTGCGCTTCCGCTTGAAACGATTGCAGAAAGCGTAGAGATTGAAGGGAAGGAAAAAGGCACAGACTTTGAAGTGTTCTACAATGATACAGCCTGCATTGTTGAGTTTGTGGAGGACACGACAGGAGAAATGACGGTATCATGTACGGAGGTTGACCCGTCGAAGGTGACAAAAGCTGATATTATCGGCGGTTACAGCATAGCGACACACAAGACGACAGGGCTTGAACTGATTGACGATTGCTTCCCGAAATACAGGATTGTTCCTGACCTGATTTTGTGTCCGAATTGGTCACATGACCCGGAGGTGGCAGCGGTGATGTCAGCAAAAGGCGAAAATATCAACGGGCTTTTTGAAGCGGACGCACTTCTGGACGTAGACACAAGGGCAGAGGGCGGGGCGACGTATTACACGGAGGTTCCGGCATGGAAACAGTCAAAAAACTTCATGAAGCCGAATGAATTAGTATGCTTCCCGAAGTTGAAACTGGGTGACAGGGTTTTCAATTTTTCGACGCAGCAGGCAGGGTTGATGGCACGGACGGACAACGACGGTTCACTGGGCGACGGGACCCCCTGCGAAAGTGCTTCAAACAAGAGCTTGCAGGCTGACAGCATGGTACTGGCAAACGGTGAAGAAGTTGTGCTTGATGTGCAGAAAGCAAATTATCTGAATGACAACGGCATTATTACGGGGCTGAACTTTATTAACGGTTTTGTGAGTTGGGGAGATTATACAGCGTGTTTCCCGGCGAACACAGACCCGGTTGACTATTTCTATTGTATTTCCCGTATGTTCAAATGGGTTGCAAAGACGGTGACGCTTTCTTACTGGTCACACGTTGACCGTAAATTGACACGTCGGCTTATAGACGCAATTTTGCAGGGCATCAACGACTGGCTGGCGGCACTGACAGCAGATGAAAAGATTGTGGGCGGGCGTGTAGAGCTGCGAGAAGAGGAAAACAGCCTGACAGCGTTAATGTCAGGCAAGGCAAAATTCCATATCTACATTACGCCGCCTTCACCTTTGCGGCTTATGGAATATGTGCTTGAATATGATATTTCCTATCTGTCAAGCCTGCTGGCAGTGTAAGGAAGGAGGGCTAAAAAATGCCGAAGATTGATGAACTTGTTATAAATTTTAGAGTATATGAGGACGCAAACGAGTATCTGGGAATGTCAGAAGCGACGCTGCCGGAAGTGTCAAACCTTGCGGAAGAGATTACAGGGGCGGGGATTGCCGGGAATGTTGAAGCGGTAGTGTTGGGACATATCGAAGCAATGACACTGACGCTGAATTTCCGAACAGTCACGAAAGCGGCAATTCGGCTGGCAGAACCGAGAATACATAACATTGACCTGCGGGCGGCGCAGCAGGTAAGGAATACACAGACGGGCAAAATTGAAACGGTTGCAGCAAAACACATTATGAAGGTTGTGCCGAAAAAGTTTGCGCCCGGAAAACTTGCGGCAGCTTCCGCAGCGGACGCAAGCGGAGAATATGCCGTTTCATACTATGCACTGTATCTGGACGGGAAGAAGGTAGTTGAAATTGACCCGCTGAACTTTATTTATTATATCAACGGGACAGATTATCTTGCAGACGTAAGAAAGGCACTGGGAAAATAAAAACAGGGAAAGGCAGAGAGCCAGCGGAAGGGTCCGCTGGTTTTTATCTGCCTATTTTTAGGAGGTAAAAGATGGAAGATAACAAAATCGTACAGGGGCAGCAGGAAGACTTTGCAGAGGAAATGCAGGAAGCGCAGAAAACCGGGATTGTCAGCATGGAAGACAAGAAGAAGGAGAAAAAAACCAGCCTGAACTACACGCACACTTTCAAAACCCCGGTTGAAATCAACGGGCAGAAACAGAAAGCGTTGACTTTCTACTTTGAGAAACTGACCGGGGAAGACGTAGAAGCGATTGAAGAGGAATTGCAGGACCAGAATAAATACGTTCTGACCCCGGAAGTGTCGTCTGTATTCCAGACTATGCTTGCCGCCCGTGCAGCAGGCGTGGGGGCTGATGAAATCAGGCGGCTTCCGCTTGGGGAGTACATGAAAATCAAGAATCAGGCAAGAAGTTTTTTAATAGAATCGGGCTATTAAAAGTAAGCAGCCCCGGAAATTTTATCAGAAAACAGGCTTACAGACTGGCAAGGGCTTCTAATACGCCTATACCGTTCTTTATGCAGCTTACACTTTCCGCACTTTTCCGCTGGATAAAAAGCGTGAATGAAGTAGAAAGGGAAGACGCACGGGAGCGGGAACGCCTAGCACATAACAAGTGATAGGAGGTGGAAGCGATTGGCAGGGTCACAAAAGGAATTTGAGCTTCTTTTTAAGCTGAAAGCGTCACTGGGCGGGAATTTCAACAGCACTTTCAAAGGTGCGATTGAAACGCAACGGCAGCTACAAAACAGCATTAAAAGCGTAAATTCCATGCAGTCAAAGGTTGACGGCTACACAAGGACTTCAAACGCAATAGAGCAGCAGAGAGGGAAGCTGGAACGCCTGCAAGCGGAACATGAAAAAGTTTCGCAGAAGATACAGGCACACCAGACAAACGCTGAACGGCTGCGGGCGAAAATCGAAGAAACAGGCGACGCAACGGGAGAGCTGACAGCGCAGCTTGTGAGAGAAGAAAACGAAGTCGCAAAGAATACCGAACGCCTTAAAAGCAATGAAAACCAGATACGACAGACCACTGCCAGCATACACTCACAGGAAGAACAGCTTGAACGGATGGCGCAGGAGCTACGGGACGCAGGGATTGACACAGACAATCTGGAAGAATCAAACGCCAGATTACAACGGTCATACGAACGGCTGCGGGGTTCACAAGAAAACCTAAACCGTATCAATTCCGAACAGGCAAAAATAAAAGAGAATATAGCAGCCACGAAGACACAGCTTCTGGGGACAATAGGAGCGATTGGGGCGGTAACGGCGGCAATATACGCAGGACCCGTACAAGCGGCGCAGGAGTACGAAACGGCAATAGCGAAAGTTTCGACGATTGCAGACGCAAACGCTGTCCCGATTGAAGAAATGTCAAGCGAAATAATGAAGCTGTCAAATACAACGGGCATAGCCGCCAGTCAGATTGCAGATGATGTGTACAACGCCATTTCTGCCGGGCAGCAGACAGGGGACGCAGTAAACTTTGTTTCGTACTCAACAAAGCTGGCTAAAGCAGGTTTTGCAGAAAGCGCACAGACGCTGGACGTTCTGACAACGATATTAAACGCTTACGGTATGGAAGCGGAGGAAGTATCAAAAGTTTCAGATATGCTTGTGCAGACGCAGAACAAAGGTAAAGTGAGCGTGGGCGAGCTGTCAAGCGTCATGGGTAAAATCATACCGACAGCGAACGCAAACAATGTGGCACTTGAACAGTTGTGCGCCGGATACGCAATCATGACAAGCAAAGGTATTGCCGCAGCGGAAACGACAACATACATGAACAGTATGTTGAATGAGCTTTCAAAGTCCGGCACGACAGCGGAAAAAACGCTGCGGGCGACGACGGGGAAGAGCTTTAAAGAGCTGATGACCGAGGGCAAGAGTCTGGGCGAAGTCATACAGATTTTGCAGCAGGAAGCAGAGAAGAGCGGGAAAAGTCTGAATGATATGTTCGGTTCTGCGGAAGCCGGGAAAGCTGCCGTGTCGCTTCTGTCCGGGGGCGTTGAAGGGTTCAACGAACAGGTGGCAGGAATGGTGGACAGCGTAGGGGCGACGGAAGAAGCCTTTGCGAAAATGGACCAGACGACGGAAGCAAAAATGCAGAAAGCAAAGAACAGTATCGCAAATTTAGGTATTGTTCTGGGTCAAAACCTTCTGCCGATTGTCGGGAACCTTGCAGACAAGGTGGCTGCGGTTGTTGTAAAAGTTTCAGAGTTTGCACAGGCGAACCCGAAGCTGGTGCAAACAGCCCTGAAAGTAGCGGCGGCACTTGCGGGAATGAAGGTTGCCGGGCTGACTGCAAAATTAGGGTTCCTGCATATATCAAGCGGGATAAAGGACGCACAGAAGATTCTGGAGCTTTTCAAAATAAAGGCAATCGGACTTTCCGGCATAGGTTCAAAGGTTGTCGGCTTCATCACAAAACCTTTTAGCGGTATCGGCGGCATACTTGGAAAGGCACTGTCAGGAATAGGCGGCATTATCGCACGTTCCCCGCTTGGGTCAATCGGAAGGGTGGTTGCTTCCAGTTTTGGGAAAATCGGGTCATTTATTGCCCCGGTAGGAAACATTATAAAAAAGGCGTTAGGACCATTGGGAAAAATCGGTTCAACGCTTCTGGGTCCGTTAGGGGGGATTGCAGGAAAATTTTTGCCCGTAGTAGGTGTGATAACTGCGGTAATTACAGCAGTACAGCTATTGCGGAAACACTTTGATAAAGTCCGGGAAGCCGTAGGGAAGATTTTTGGAGAAAAAGGACTTGAAATATTCGATAAGATTGTTGCAGTAGTGACAAGCGTGGGTGAAACAATCAAGGGCGTTTTTTCTGACGGGAATCTGGGTGCGGCAAGGGACAAGATACAAGAGATTTTCGGGGAAAAGGGCGTTGCGGTATTTGATACCTTTGCAGGCGTTTTTCAAAAAGTCGTAGCGGCAGCAGGGCAGTTTGTGGGGTTCGTGACCACGCATATAGTCCCGGTTGTTGAACAGGTATTGAATGTACTGATAACAACGGTTATTCCGGGAATTATCAGCGGAGTACAGGCGGCAGCCCCGGTTGTTATGGAGGTATTCCAGGCAATAGCGGACTTCATAGGCGGCATTATCCCGATTATTGGAGATTTTATTGCAGGCATTATGCCTGTAATCAGCGAAGTTATAACATTTATTCAAACGTATGTTTTGCCGATTGTGGGCGAAGTTTTCAACTTCATTGTGCAGCAGGTTTTACCGTTCATTGTGCAGGGCATACAGCAGCTTGGGTCAATCATTACAACGGTTCTACAAGCCGTTTTGCCCGTAGTCCAGACTGTTTTCACAACAATTTGGAATATCATACAGCCGATTTTGCAGCAGGTTCTAACGACGGTTCAAGCCGTGCTGCCTGCGGTGCTGTCAATTTTTCAAAATGTGTTCAACACGATAGGCGGCATTATAAGCGCAGTACAGCAGGTATTGTCCGGGATAATTCAATTTATAACGGGCGTTTTTTCCGGGAACTGGTCGCAGGCATGGGAAGGAATAAAATCTATTTTCAGCGGCGTATGGGACGGCATTTTATCTATCTGCAAAGGCGTAATAAACGGCATTACAGGGGCGGTGAATGTAGTTATCCGAGGGCTGAACAGCCTGAAAGTACCAGACTGGGTTCCGGGCATAGGCGGGAAGGGAATGAACATTCCAGAAATACCGCAGCTTGCAAAGGGTTCAAAAAGTACGCCTGATACATTCATAGCAGGAGAAGCGGGACCGGAGCTAATAACAAATGCGCCGGGAAGAACGGTATACACGGCGCAGCAGACGAAAGACATATTCAGCGCACAGAACGCAGCCGCACAGGTGGCGCAGGCAGCAGGAGCCGGGCAGACGGCTTCACAGGTATTCTACAATACAACGAACAATGCGCCGGAAGTAAAGCCGCCAGAAGTAGTGAGCGGCGCAGGAGCGGGCGGCGGGAACAATATCACAATCACAAACAGCCCGACGATATACGTTGACAGCGACAAGGCAGGTGATTTGGAAGAGAAGCTAGAGGAAAACAATAGAAACTTATTGCAGGAGGTAGAAGACCTTCTGGACAAAAGAAATGATGATGAAAGGCGGTCAAGGCATGAATAAGACTTATACAACAATATCCGGGGATATGTGGGACCAGATAGCGTACACGCAGATGGGAAGCGTTCTTCATACGGACAAATTGATAAAAGCTAATGCCGACTATGCCGCAATGTTTGTATTCCCTGCCGGGGTAGTTTTAACTATCCCGGAGGTGGAAGAAAAACAGAGTATGGAGCTGCCGCCGTGGAAAAGGGGGTTGTTAATCTGATGAGCGACAAAAGACTTGCACGGCGGGTGGTGCTAAAGCTGAAATTTGAAAATGTAGACGTGCCAGAGAATATAGCGTTGCATTTAGTGAGCGCAAGTTATACAGACAATGAAGACGGCAGCACAGATGATTTTCAAATTGTGTATGAAGACCGGGAACGGAACCTGATGGGGGACTGGCTGGAAGTAAAGCCGACAATCATAAAAACGACAAAGCAGGTTGCAAAAGAGGTTCAGAAAGAAGAGGTAATAAATTATGTTGTGAAGCGGGGCGACACATTGTGGGCGATTGCTTCACAGTATTTAGGGAGCGGGACAAAATACCCGCAAATAGCACAAGAAAATAATATACCGAATCCGAATTTGATTTATCCGGGGCAGGTATTCAGGATAACGACAGGCGGCACGGCAAAAAGTACGGCAGTTGAAACCGTGGAGGAAGTGAAGCAGGGGGCAAAACCGAAACTTGTAACGGCGGTTCTTGTCCAGAAGAATTGGAATGATACGGGGAAAGACGCAACTTTGAATATCGGGACTTTTGAAATAGACGGCATAGACGTATCAGGACCGCCCACAAAAGTAACCGTGAAAAGCACGTCTATTCCGTACACTTCTACAATGCGGATAGAGAAAAAGTCAAGGGCGTGGGAAAATATCACGCTAAAGGCAATAGGGGAACAAATAGCGGGTGACAGCGGGCTTTCCCTGATGTATGAAGCAAGCGACAATCCGACTTTTAAGAGAAAAGAACAGGTGCAAACGTCGGATATTAAGTTTTTACAGGAGCTATGCCACGCCGCAGGAATGGCGTTGAAGGTGACAACGCTGAAAATTGTAATATATGACGCTGCGGAGTATGACGCAAAACCCGCAACAAAGACTTTTAAATACGGGGATAAAAATATTATATCCTACAAATTGGGAACCAGCCTGACAGATACGGCGTACACAAGTTGTCATGTTTCCTATACGGACCCGGACAGCAAAGAAACCATTGAATATACATACACGCCGGACAGCAGCACGGGGACAGGGCAGGTTCTGGAAATAAACGAGAAAGTCAGAAACACGGAGGAAGCAAAGACACTGGCAAAGAAACGTCTGCGGGAAAAGAATACACAGGAATTTACAGCAAGTTTAAAGGTAGTAGGCGACGTTTCATTTGTAGCGGGAATGACCGTAAAATTAAAGGGCTTTCAGAAGTTCGATAGAAAATATAAGGTAACGCAGGCAAAACATAGCCTGACGGGGGGCTACACGGTAGACCTTTCTTTAAAGCAGGTTTTGGAGGGGTACTAATGGCAGATATGAACGAACTGAAAAACTTAATACGAAAAGGAACCGTGCAGAGCGTGAACGCCGGGACCATGAAAGCCCGTGTGAAGTTCGGGGACAAAGGCGGCATTGTGTCCGGGGAACTACACATATTAGTTAGACCCAGAATCATAGTTCCGGGAGAAAAGGAAAAAACGGGGAACAAAACAAAGACGGAAGCAGGGCATTTTCACGAAGCATATTTGACAGAATGGATTCCGAAGACAGGGGACCTTGTTTTGTGCCTGATGATTCCAGACGGCGACGGGGAAGGGTACATTGTAGGGAAGGTGATGTAATGGCAAAAATCGGGAGTTTCGGGAACCTTGTTTTCAGCGTGTCGGAAAATACGGTAAAAACATTTGACGGCATGAATTGGGATTTTTCCGCCGACTATGCAACGCACGACAGGCACATAAAAGCTGACCTGTTAGAATACATGGGACCCGGCATTGAAAGTATATCATTTTCTATGGTGCTATCTGTATTTCTAGGGGTAAACCCTTTGAAGGAAATAAAGAAGCTGCGGAAGATGGTACGGAAAGGATATGCAGAACGGCTTGTAATCGGCGGCAAAGTATACGGCAGTTACAAGTGGGTAATGCAGAAAGGGACGGTTGACTTTCAGCGGTTCGACAACAAAGGAAATTTGTGGGCGGCAAAAATAAAAGTGACCCTGAAAGAGTACCCGAAAAGGTGATAAAGATGGATATTATCAGAGGTGACGGAACACTTTTAAAAAATATTGACCTATCCCCGAAAAATGAATATCAGGAAGTATTGCAGAATGTAGCAATCATAATAGATACATGGGAAAATACCTGCCCTTTGCTGCGGGCATTGGGGCTTCCGGGGCAGTTGATAGGAAGACCGCTGCCCGTAGTAAAAAATATCATGGTGGGACAATTATATGACCAGATTGAAGAATACGAGCCACGGGCGATTCTGGGGGATATAACCTTTGAAGAAAATGCTTTCACGGGGAAGCTGATACCAATAATAGAGATAGAGGGGGTGCAGACGGAAGATGAAGAAACCTGAAAGAGAATACCCGGACATTGAGTTTCTGGAAACGGACACAGAAACGATTGAAAGCAATATGATTGCGCTTTATGAAGAGCTGGTGAACAAAGAGCTGGTAAAGCAGGGAAAGCGGGAAAAATACAAAGTCTATCCGGCTTCCCCGGAGCGTCTTTTTATTGCATGGTGCGCCGCTATTATTGTACAACAAAGGGTCCTGATAAACGAAACGGCGAAAAAGAATGTTCCCCGGTATGCAAAAGGGGAGTATTTAGACAGCCTTGCAGAGCTTTTCAAGGATATTGAACGATTGCCAGCCACGCCTGCCGTCGCAAAGTTCCGTTGCTACATATCGGCGGCGCAGAATCAAAGCGTAATTGTCCCGCAGGGGACACGGATAACATTTGACGGGGAAATCACATTTGAAACCACAGAAGAGCTTGAAATAAAAGCCGGGGAAACATACGGGGAAGTAAACGGAAAATGTCAGACAGCGGGCATTGTAGGAAATGACCTTGCGCCGGGGCAGGTGAAAGAAATTGTTGACGTTTACGACTATTATTTGAAAGCTGAAAACGTGACAAAGACAGAGGGCGGCGCAGGGGAAGAAGACGACGCTTCATACTATGAGCGTATGCGGGAGAGCATGGAGAGTTTTTCAACAGCGGGTCCGATAAACGGCTATATCTATCACACAAAGACGGTCAGCACGGCAATAGCTGACGTTGCGGCGACAAGCCCGGAAGCGGGGGTGGTAGATATTAGGGTATTGCTACAAGGGGGAGAACAGCCGACGCAGGCGGTTCTGGAGGAAATAGAAGCAGCCCTGAACGCTTCCGACGTGCGCCCGCTGACAGATATTGTCACAGTATCAATGCCGGAGGAAGACCCGTTTGAAATAGACCTGACCTATTACATAAACCGAAACAGTCAGGCAAGCACAAGTATCATAGAACGGGACACAAGGGCAGCAGTTGAAGAGTACATACAGTGGCAGACCGGGAAAATGGGAAGGGACATAAACCCGTCATACCTGATACAGTTAATCATGGCGGCAGGAGTGAAGCGGGTGGAGGTAAGAAAGCCGACATTTAAGGTTGTAGAGGAAACGCACGTTGCAAGGATTGTGCGAAACACTATGACTGTATTGAATGGGGGTGTAGAAAATGCCTAGTCCCAGAGGGATAAGAAAAGCCGGGCAGGATATATTCACGGTGAATTTTGCGGATTATCTGCCGGGGGCGTTGAAACAGGACCCAAAAATAAAAGCGATTGCGGAAGCGGTGACAAAGGAAGCGTTGACGGTCAGCGGGGAAATTGAAAATGTGCTGATATATTCCCGCATAGACGAACTGCCGGAAGCGTTGATTGACATTCTAGCGTATGATATGCACGTTGACTGGTACGACTATTCTTTTCCGCTGAAAGTGAAACGGGACATTCTGAAAAGCAGCGTAAAAGTACACAAGAAGATGGGGACAAAATACGCCGTCGAAAAGGCACTGGGCGCACTGTACCCGCAAAGTGAAGTTGAAGAATGGTATCAGTACGAAGGGGAACCCCATCACTTTCATATTGTGTGCGACGTGACGGAAAACAGGGTGACAGCCAGCTTTCAGGAAATTATAAACGCCGTGATGATGTACAAAAGACTTTCTTCACATTTAGACGAAGTTGTATATCAGGCAAGCGTGGGTATCAGAGTAGAAACACACACAGACTTTTTCATGTACAAGAACCCGGCAACGGGAAGCCTGCTGGCAGGAACATACCCGGAGAGGATAAGGCGGGGCGTACAGGCAGGAAGTGTGATTGTAGTGGGGACAGACGCTGCGGGGTTTATCTTTTTACCGACACAGGCGGGGACATATCCATACAGAAACACGATATTCAGGCACACAGACGCACAGATTGACGTAGAAACGGCTTCAAATGCTTTCAGGCATACAAATACACCTGCGGGGAGAATAAGGGCAGGAGAAGAGCCACAGAGAAGCTACAGAGGGGCGCAGGCAGGAACGGGCATTGAAGCGCAGACAGGAAAAGAAAGTTTTGTGTTTTCTTCCCCGGCAGCAGGAACCGCCCCGGACAGAAACACGATATTCAGGCACACAGACGCACAGATTGACGCAGAAACGGCTTTAACGGCTTACGGGTATAGAAATACCCCTGCGGGACAGATAAACGCCGGAGAAGAGCCACAGAGAAGCCACAGAGGGGCAGGAACGGGCGCAGGGATAGAAGCGCAGACGGAAGCGGCAGGAACGCCGTTTTCAGTCCCGGCAGCAGGAACCGCCCCGGACAGAAACACAGTATTTCAGGGAAGCGGCGCAGATATAGAAACAGAGGGGGAGGCAGAGGGCTTCCCCTTCTTCATGCCAGCAGCCGGAACGAAGCCTGAAAGAAATACTGTCATGAGCAATTCCGAAGCCGGGATTGCGGCAGAAGAAGCCGCAGACGGCTTTTTATATACCGTAAAAGCTGCCGGGACCGTGCCGGGCAGGAACACGGGAGAGGGAGCCGGAAGCGGAGGGATTGAAAGCACGGTGAAAGCGGAGGTATTCAAGCATACAAACAAGCCTTGCGGGAGCCGCAGAAAACTTTGAAAGGGGGTGAAAAACCATGCTGACACCACAGGCAATAGAGGACTTCAAAGGCTTTCTTGACAATAACATTGCATACGCAAAAGTTACGGTAAACGGGGAAGCGAAGAAAATCCCGATTCACAGGCGGGAACGCCTGAAAGACGGGCGGGTGGCGGTTTATCTGAACATTACGCCGCAGGCGGGGACGGAAGCGAAAATTCAACGGGTACAGCTTTACAACAAAAATAAGCAGTTGTGGGCAGACAAAACGGAGGATATAACGCTTTCTAATGTGCAGGAAGGGGCGTTGTACCGTTTTGTCTTCCGATTTGTAGAACAGGAGGTATAAAGATGGCATACGAATGGCAGCAGTGGCAGGACCATGTAACAGAGCATGAAAACCGCTACAGGGAAATTGAAAACGACGACGGGACAATTACGCATGAAGCCGTGGAAGGGGAGGTATTGCAGCAGGGAACCCCGCAGAGCGCAACGAACTTCAACCACATGGAAGACGGCATAACGAACGCCGGGGAGCTTGCGGCACTTCTGGCGACGGAAACAATTCACATGAACCAGCGGGCGAAAGATGAAGCCGGGGAAACAATTCTTCTGACCCTGACAAACGGGCAGCAGTACCCCTTCAATAATTCCGTGAAAACCGTTGCACTGAAAAACGCAAGGAACCATTTAGACTATACCGTGACAGCGGAGGTTCTGGAGTACAGCGGCGGTTGCGTCGGAGATATTGAAGTCACGGAGAAGCTGGCAAACGGCTTCAAGATTGCACATACAGGAAGCGCAAAGGAAGTAAAGCTGAAAGTATTTGTGAAAGGGGGCTTCTATTGATGAAGGGGGCTAACGTAATTATCAGGAGCGAAGAAAGAAAGCAGCATGAAGCGTATGTACTGCAATCTTTTGGAGTAAAGGGGAGAGGAACCCCGGAACAACGGGAAGCAGCGGAAATCATAGCCGCCCGGACCCGTGAAGTTGTAAAAGAAGGAGGAAGATAAGATGGCAAAAATCAAGGTTGTTGAAAAAATGCCCGGCAATCACATTCAGTACGAAGTAAAGGGAAAGAAAATAATTTTCGGTGATGATGAACTTTCCGTAAATCTGGCAAGCCGGGAAAGAGATTTTGAAGTGTCGCTGGACATTTGCATTGACAGCGAAAACGGCGTTGTTATCGGGACGGGCGGCAGGGCGCAGAAGTACGCAGCGCAGGTTATCATTCCCGCCCGCCGTTATGATGTAATCGAAGACGGGGTGGACGAAAACGGAGAGCCACGGGAAGTGCCTATGCCGATTGATTTTGACATTTCACTTTGCACGATTATTTTATGGGAGGTATAAAGATGGGAAATTTTGATGATTTAGCCCTTGCGGTTCAGTCTTTTGGAGGACACAACAAAGTCATTCTTGACGATTTAGGAAAACCGTCTATCATGGTGGGCGTTCCGAAAATGAAGTATTCTGACGTTATCACGGGCGGCACACAGGAAACCTTGCCGTGGTGGATTGTTGAAGGGGTAGAAAAGAATGTTATTTGGGTATCAAAGTACCTGAATTGTGTCGTAAATGACAGAGCATATTCCCTGCCCATGAAGGACCCGAAAGCGTATGTGAATTTTGACGACGCTTTACGGTACAGCAGGAACAAAGGGGAGGGCTGGCACTTATTACAGAACGGCGTTTTTGCTGCCCTGTCTTTATGGAGTGAGAAAAACGGCACGATTCCGAGGGGCAACACGAACTGGGACGCAAGCTATGAAAAGGCATGGGAACGGGGCGTAAATACCTATATCGACGGTTCGCACGGTGGCGGCAGGACAGCGACAGGAAGCGGACCCGTAACATGGAACCATGACCACAGCGCAGCGGGTATTGCTGACCTTTGCGGAAATTGTTGGGAATGGGTGAGCGGTGCAAGGCTTGTCAACGGTGAAATTCAGATTATCCCTTACGGAAATTCTATGAAGTCCGATTGCAGCATGGGCGCAGATAGTACGGAGTGGAAAGCAATCATGCCGGACGGAAGACTGGTTGAACCGGGGACGGCGGGAACGCTGAAAATTGACAGGACCAGCGGAAGTGACGCAAAATTGCGTATCAATACAGGAGTGACGACGCAGACGACGGACAGCAACGACACAAACGTGGTTTTCAGAGAAACGGCGGCGGTATCAGGCGTAAGTATTCCGAAAATCTTAATTGCAGCAGGCTTCTTCCCGGACAGCGGGCAGAAAGCCCCCGGACATTTCTGGGCAAGGAATAACGGCGAAAGACTGCCTTTCCGGGGTTCGAGCTTCGGCAGCACTTCCGGCGGTGGAGTGGCGGCGTTGAACTTGAGCTACGCCCGTTCTGACGTCAGCAGCAATGTGTCCTTCCGTTCCGCTTTTTATGAATAACTGTAAACTGATAACTGATACACTGGGAGGGCTTGCGGCAGCAAGCCCTTTCTACCAAAAACAGAAAATGCGGGGTGAAACATGGCAGGAGAAGAAAAGGAGCTGCCGGAGCTTGACCCGGTACGGGACAATGCGACGGCAGACGACTTCAAGACGAAAAATAAAGTCTATGAGCTGATACTATACACGGGACCAGAGCTTGAACAGTTTCCACGGGCGCAAAGAAGACTTGCGGAAGAGATACGGGAAACAATGCTTCAAATTTTGCGGCTTGTCGTGACATTGGAGAATAAGCACTACAAGAAGACGACGCTGGGAGAACTTGACAACGAAGTTGACGTATTACGCCACCTTGTAAGGCTTGCGGCTGACCCGCAGTATACAAGGAGCCGGAAACCCTGCCTGCCCCTGCGGAAGTATGAGAATATTTCACGCAAGATAAATGAAATCGGCTGCATGATTGGCGGCTATTATAAATCATTAAAGAAATGAGCGGGAAACCCCGCTTTTTTCATATCGGGAAAGAACCGTTATAGAGGACTTGCCGTGCCTATCCGGGGTTCGAGCTTCAACAACACTTCCAACGGTGGAGTGGCGGCGTTGAACTTGAACAACGCCCGTTCTAACGTCAACAACAATGTGTCCTTCCGTTCCGCTTTTCCTCTACAGCCAGAAGTCACGTTCACAAGTGAGCGTGTCCCGTGCGTACAGGGTTAAAAGGGGTTCTTTTCCGTTCCAAAGGCGACTGGGAAACCGGGGACTGTAGGAAGAAGATTGAATTGTCGGGAAGATAGTTAGTAACTTTGTAAGACAGAATCAGGATTTTGTCTTACAGGGCGAAAGTCAGCCGAAAGACTGAATGAATATATCACGTTTGAAACGGAGTGGTGGACCGGAGTAAATTTGCCCGACACATTTTTGTTTGCAGGAGGTAAAAACCATTGAAGAAGATAAAGGGAATTTTCCCGAAAATCTATGACTTTGAAAATCTGTTTTGTGCATACAAAGCGGCTATCAAGTGCAAAAGATACAGACAGGACGTAATGGAGTACACAGACCGGCTGGAAGATAACCTGATTATCCTGCAAAATGAATTGATATGGGGACAGTACAGCGTAGGAAGGTACAATATTTTCTATGTGTACGAACCGAAAAAACGTCTGATAATGTCACTATTATTCAAAGACCGGGTGGCACAACACGCCATATACAGACAGGTAAACCCGATTTTTGAAAAGAAGTTCATTTTCGACAGTTACGCTTGCAGGGTAGGGAAGGGGACGCACAAGGCAATAGACCGCCTGCAATACTGGCTAAAGCAGACCAACAGGAAGCCGAAGAAATACTACTATCTGAAATTAGATGTATCAAAGTATTTCTACAGGATAGACCACGGCATTTTGAAGAAGATTCTTGCAAAGATGATTGATGACCCGCCACTTTTAGACCTGCTGGCGAAAATCATTGATTGCGAAGACACAAAATTTGGATTGCCGCTGGGCGCAGATATAGGGGACGTTGCGTTTGACAGAATGTTAGATGATGTGGGCTTGCCTATAGGAAATCTGACTTCACAAATGTTTGCGAACCTGTATTTGAATGAGCTTGACCAGTTCTGCAAGCACAAATTAAGGTTACACTTCTATATCCGATACATGGACGACATTATAATTTTACATGATGATAAAAAGTATCTGGAAAAGATAAAACAGGACATAGCCGTATTTCTGGGAAAGAAGCTGAATTTGCAGTTAAACAACAAAACCTGCATACGCCCGACAAGTATGGGTATTGAGTTTGTAGGCTTCCGGGTGTGGGCGACACATAGGAAGTTAAGGAAGAAGACTGCAAAGAAGCTGAAAAGACGGCTGCAATATATGTTCCATGCCTACACAATAGGCGAAATTGACAAAGACACGCTTGACAGAAGCGTTGCTTCATACCGGGGAATACTAAAACATTTTGATAGTTACGGACTGCGAAAAAGTTTGAATGAAATGTATAAAAAGGAGGTATGCGGAAATGTCACAGGAGCTATTGCAGACAGCGAAGGAGATTCTGGCGTGGCTTGCGGCGGCGGGGATAATAATTGACCTGACCCCCGGCATTAAGTTTCAGCCCGTGCGGTATATCATAAAGCGTATAGGGGCGTTGATGAACCATGATATAAAAGAACAGCTTGACAAGATAGGAAAGGACTTGCAGCAGCACAAGGTGGAGAGCTGGCGGCATGAAATCTTGACTTTTGCAAATGAATGTATGAACCGCAGGAAGCACACAAAGGAAGAGTTTGACAATTTCTTTGAAACTTACAGCGATTATGAAGAGTACATAAAAGCAAACAAGCTGCAAAATGGGCGTGTAGATATGGCTTATAAGTATGTAAGCAATGTATATATGCGCCGTTGTGAAAAGAATGATTTTCTTGTGGAAAGGGAGGAAGACGAAGAATGAACATTTTGTGTTTTATGCTTGGGTTTATCCTTTGCGGTTTTATTGTTTTCCTGTATAACCTGCGGTGGGTTGCGGCAGCAAGGCGCAGGCGAAAACGGGAAGCAGAAAAGGACCCGACAAAGAAGACACAGGCAACAAAAATCATTGTCTTTTCAATCATGATAACTTACTATATCGCTTTTGCGGTTGCGGTGTGGGTAGTGATTGCAAAAGACATATACCAGCTTTCAAGCCTGCTGACTTTTACGGGCGGCGTTGCGGCTTTTGCGGTTGCGTTCTATTGCTGGAAGAGTAAAGCGGAAAATTTAGAGAAGATAAAAAAGGGGAACCCGGACTTGTGCGGTTCCCTTTCTGATTTTTCCGGCATGGGTTCACAGTAAGGGAGGAAGGGAACATGAAAGAAGAGCTGAAAAGACAGATTGCAGCGGAAGCGGCAAAGGTTATCTTTGCGAATGAAGGAAATTATTCTTCTGTAAATGCTGATGATAACGGGGCGTTAAGCGTCGGGAAGGTACAGTGGCACGGGAACCGGGCATTGTCGCTTCTGAAAAAGATTGTACAGGATATGGGCGCAGGAGCGGAAGCGGTTCTGGGCGGGAGCCTGTACCGGGAAATCATGACAGCTTCCGACTGGTCAGGAAGGAAAGCAGCGGCAGAGGAAAAAGCGAAGCTGTCAAAGGTTCTGGGGAGCGTTCAGGGAAGACAGGCGCAGGACAGACAGGCAGAAGAAGACATTCTTTCATACGTCACACACGGGGCAAAGATGGGGATTGAAGACCCGCAGAGCCTTGTATATTTTGCTGATTTAGAGAATCAGGGAGGGGCGGGAGCTTCAAAGCGTGTCGGAAACGCAGCAGCACAGAAAGCCGGGGAAACCGGGAAAGTAAAACTTGACCACATACACGGGGCGGCACTTGCGGACCGTGTTATGGGTAAATACAGCAGCCGCAGGAACCTTGTATATAAAAAGGCGCAGGAGCTTTTCAAGGGAGCTGCCGGGGCTGCAAACAATAATCAGTCAGGAGGTAAAAAGACTATGACAGAACAGGAGTTAAGAAACAAAGTAGTACAGACCGCACGGGGCTATCTTGGAAGCAAGGAAGCGGACGGGAGCCACAGGAAGATTATTGACGGGTACAACGCACACAAGCCGCTGGCACGGGGCTATCTGGTGAAGTATACAGACGCATGGTGCGCAACATTCGTTTCTTTTGTCGGTATTGTCTGCGGGCTTACAGACATTATGCCGACTGAATGTGGGTGCGGGGCAATGATTGAACTGTACAAGAAGAAAGGACGCTGGCAGGAAAACGACGCATACAGACCGCAGCCCGCAGACATTATCATGTATGACTGGGACGACAACGGGGCGGGAGATTGTACGGGCTATCCTGAACACGTCGGACTTGTGGAAGCGGTAGACGGAAACACAATTACAGTCATTGAAGGAAATATGAGTGACAAAGTAGGGGAAAGGAAATTGCAGGTAAACGGGCGTTATATCCGGGGATATTGCCTGCCTGATTATGCAAGCAAGGCAGGCAGCGTTCCTTCCGGCAATTCTTCTTCCGGGTCCGCTTCTTCCGCAGAACAGGTTTACACGGTGAAAGCGGGCGACACGCTTTCAAAGATTGCTGCAAAGTTCGGGACTACATACCAGAAACTGGCAAGCTATAACGGGATTGCGAACCCGAACAAAATAAACGTCGGGCAGAAAATAAAGATTCCGGGAAGCGGGGTAAAGACCTATACCGTAAAGAAGGGTGACAGCTTGTGGGCGATTGCGGCGGCGCAGCTTGGGGACGGTTCCCGCTATAACGAGATTAAGACCATGAACGGGCTGACCAGCAACACGATTCACGCCGGGCAGACATTGAAGCTGCCGGGGGCGTAAAAGACTATCACAGGAGGAAAAGAAGATGAATGATATTATTATTTTAGCGGTACAGTTGGGAATTACGGTTGCGGCGTTTGTCGTCGGGAAATATGTATTCCCGAACCTTCCGAAGAATGTAACGGATAAGCTGACGGCACTTTCACAGTGGGCGGCGAAGTTCGTTGAATGGGCGAAAGAGTTCATGAAGAAGCAGACCGGGGAAGAGAAGATGGCGGCAGTTGTCGAAAAGCTGAAAGAGATTGCAGACGAAGCCGGGATTGAAGTCACGGAAGACCAGTTGCGGGCAATAGCGCAGTCTGCCTATAATGCAATGAAAGCCGGGGAGAAGGAAGCGGAGGACGCAGCCGGGGAAGCACTGGCGACATATTACAAAATCGGTCAGAGGGAAGCGGCGAAGGGTTCAACGGTGAATATTTACACGGGACCCGCAGCGGCGGGAAAAACCGCAGTTGCGACAGATAAAGTCCCAGAAGGTGCGCTGGAGGACGGCGCAGCCGGGGAAGTGAACGTATACGACGCAGCCGGGAACAAAACCGGGACAATTACGGCAGAGGAAGCGGCAGCCGCCGCAGAGGGCGTGACACATATTGAAGTAGAATAGCCCGCAGACGTGCCACACAAGCCCACAGACAGACCAAAAGCCCCGCAGGGTAATATATACACCTGCGGGGCTTTTTATCGTTGTGGGGCAAATACGGGGCGTTTATGCGGTTGTGAAAATCTGACCTTCTGTATAATTTATAAATTTCCGGGGAGTGCCGGATGGCACTTTTAATTCATTTCTGAAAATAAAATAGCTTTTGTCAAGTTCTTCTGAATACAGCTTCATGAAATCAACAACATTTGTTTCAGTCTGGTTGTCGTCGTCGTCATAAAAATATTTCAGTTCAACGGTTTTTGCGCCGTATGCGGTAGCAAGTTCCCGGACAGCCGCCCGGAAGCCGCTGGTGGTTGTGCAGGCTGCAAGGGAGAGCCAGCAGGTGGTATTGTCAAAGCGGGCAATCACAGGGCGGTAATTGCTGCGGTTGAAGGTTACGCCGTTCATAGTCCATTTTAATTTCATCATTTCACCTTTCCTTTCAGGGAGGGCAGCGGCAGGAGCCGCCGCCCGGTCATTTAGTTTTCTTTCCGTAGTTCGTTGTAGACGTGGTGTCCCAGTTCGTGCATGGCTTCCGGGACTTCCTGAACAAACACTGTAAACATGAAAGTCATAAATTCTGACTTTGTTTGCGCCCATTCTTCCGGGGTCATGTTCGGGTTTTGCGCCAGCTTCATTTCAAGCAGCTTTTGTGTAAGTTCCTGACCTGCGGGGCTATTCAGTGCGCTTCTTTCCGCTTCTGATACCTTGTCTACAAAATCATTGAAATTTTCTGCTATCATCATTTTTCTTTCCTTCCTTTCTTTGCTGGAGGGGCGGCAGAACCGCCGCCCGTTGTCTTTATAAGTGTGTAGCCATTCCCGTGGTTGCGGTGAATATATCTTGCAGCATATCAGCATATACGCCGGAAACCTTTTTAATATCTTCCTGTTTATCCGGGGTCCATGCGAAAGTCTTTTTGTTCAGCCGCCCGGCAGTAAACTTGAAGAAATACATTGTGTAAGTGTCCGTTGTGTCAAGCGTGATGTAAAGGCGGTTTGCCTTGCTGCGGTTTTTCGGAAGTGTCATGCGCAGCGTGTTTCCGTCTGATAAGAAGTTCTTTGCGCCTGTCATTGCGATAAATTTATTGCCGCCGAGTTGTTCAAGAATTGTGTTTGCTACTGTCATTTTATTTGCCCCTTTCCTTTGCTTCATCTTATGTTATTATTATATACTTGCGCAAGTATAATTTCAATAGGCAAAGTGTACAAAGTTACGCAAGTATATTTGTACAATATGTATACTTGCGTAAGATAAAAAGAAAAGCCCCGGAGGAACGGGGCGGGGGAAGTTCAGAAAATATCGACGTTTCCGGCTTTACCTTCACGCAGGATAGACAGTATATTTTCTATCATATCCCTTTTTGTCAGGCGGGCAAGGCGGGCAAAATCCGCTTTTGTTGTTTCTTTATAGTGGTTATAAAGACGGTCCCTATATTCTTCAAGGCGGTAACAGTAGAAAGCGTGACGATTCCCGCCGTAGTCTTCAAGCCAGTTTTTAATCTCATTAAGGTTGGAATAAATAGGATAATAGCAGTTCTTCCGGGTGGCGGTAAGGTGTACGGATTTTAATTGCTTCATGCCCTCATTAAGCGCAAGGCGGCTGTAAGCGGCTTTTTCAATCTTTATCATTGTTCGGATTCCTTTCTTTTTCAGGGAGGGCAGCAGGAGCCGCCCCGATTATCGGTTACGCTGTCAGACTAGGACACATGGAGTAACGCCCTAACGGGTAGATTGTTTCAGCGTTGCAGTATTCAGAAATTTTCTTGTTTATCCGGCATTTCTGAACCTTTTCCCCGTCTGAAATGGTAATTGTTTGCGCTGTCCGTGCGGTTACTGTATAAGTCCAGACGCAGTTGTGGTCACAAATGCTTGTCATGCTGTATTCCTTGCCTACTTCAAATTGTTTCATTGTGTTTTCCTCTCTTTCATTTGATAAGTCTATTATATACTTGCGCAAGTATATTTTCAATAGGCAGGATATACAAAGTTACGCAAGTATATTTGTATAATTTGTATACTTGCGTAATACTTGCGCAAGTGATATAATGATACATACCCGAAGAAAGGAGGGCGACAGATGGAGGAAAAGAAGGAAGAGGGGAAGAAGCCGGACACAAAGAACACAGGGCAGCAGAAAGCGTCCACAAAAGCAAAAAACACGTTCAACGGAAAGAATTATGAACGCCTGTACCCGTTTGTAAAAATGGGGGAAAAAGCGAAGATTGAAAGGGCGGCTTCTGCTGCCGGGCAATCTCTGAATGATTATATTGTAACTGCCGTATATCAGCGCATGGAAAGAGAGGGGCAGGCAGGTGGAGAAGGACAAGGATAAAAGACCGGGGAAGTGTGAGAGTTGCGGACTTGTTATGCCGAACGAACAGGGAAAAGGGGCGTGGAAGTATTTCTGTAGTAATGACGGGAAGAGCAGGCGGGGCGGCGATTCTTGCGCCGGGTACTGGGAAGCCGGGGACATGAAGAAGACCATTGACACAATGACGCAGTTTGTATGAAGGAGGGCGGCGCATGGTAACAGTAAACGGAAGACCTGACACAGAAGAAACCGCACACGCAATAGTTATCAGGATTCTAAACGAAAGTATTGTAAAGCATTACGGGACCCGTCCGGGGAATGATGAAGTAAAAGAGTTATCAGCATATGTGAAAAAGGAGCTGGAAGAAATTGTTGAATATGTTGCAGAGAGGGAAAGAAGACGTTGCGGCAGCAGTCGTGAAGGAAGTTGCGGCAATGACGGACAGGACGCTTGAAACAAGAAACAGGATAATTGAAGCGACGTGGCGGGCGATTGTGAAAGATGATAAGCCGCAGCCGGAAGACGGGGAACTGATAATACAAAAGAATATCAGGACGGAAGAAGGGCAGGAGGAAACACGGTATAGTTTCATCTACAAAGGGGAGTTTGTAGCGGGAATTATAGAAAGACAGAACTATTGCGACTATTCATATTTTCTGACTTCTGATAAAATCAGCGTGTCAGAGCTTATGCAGGAGGTAGCAGAAGTTGAAATTTGAAATGATATGCACAGGGGGACCGTTCGGGGATTCCTGCTGCAATTATGATGTGAGAATAGAAGGAAATTGCACGGTCAGGGAGTTTATAGAAAGTGTCCTGAAAGAAAAACCGGGAGAATGGGGAACTTTTGAGATTGTGAAGGATATGAAATATACTTTGCAGAGCATGACGGACGATTGCGAGTATAAGAAAGGGGAAATCACAAGGAATTTCAAAAGGAAAGAAACCGAAGAAAAGGAAATTGAAGAGATAAAGGCAAACGGTGGCTGGTCGTTAATGACGTATTACATTAAAACAAAATAAAAGGACCCCGGAGGGCAGCAGGCTTTCCGGGGCTTCTTTTGTGTTGTACTAATTGAACAGTGCCTACCGGTGCTCTGGACAGCCGCAACGGACAGGAGATCGTCCGGCTCCTAAAAGAGAGCAACCGGAAATACAGACAGACCCTGCTCCTGGTGACCCATGACGAAAATATCGCGCTGCAGGCGGAACGCATCATCACGATTGCGGACGGGAAAATCGTACGGGACAGCCGGATTCGGCAGGAGCCGGGACGGACTGCGGGCGGAAGAGGAGTGAAGCAGGGAAAGAAGGTGGAGCGTTCATGACCGTCAATATCTTTCATAAGGTTGCCGTCCAGAGCCTGAAGAACAACCAGGCACGGACGCTGGTGACGATCCTCGGAGTGGCGTTATCCGCCGCGCTCTTTACCGGAATCGCCACCTTCGGCACTTCGCTGATTGACTATCTGGTCCGGGGAGAGATTGCAAAAGGCGGGGACTGGCATGTGGTGTGCTCGGATGCGGACGCTTCCCTTCTTAAGGAACTGAAAGAGGATCCCCGGACAGAGTACGTGACAACTTATCAGAATATCGGCTATGCCCTGCTGGAAGGAGCTGGAGAGATGAGCGCCGCAAAACCGTATCTGTTCCTCGCGGAAGTGGGAGAGGAGGCATGGGAAGACCTGCCCATCCATCTGACCATCGGCCGGATGCCGGAGAACAGTCAGGAGATTCTGATCCCCGATCATATTGCCATCAAAGCTGGCGTCCGGATTTCCACAGGCGATACGCTGACGCTGGCGGTGGGGGACCGGGAAGCGGAAGGTCGGAAGCTGACCCAGTGCGACCCGTATCGGGAAGGGGAACATTTGACAGGAACCAGGGAACAGACGTTTACCGTGACCGGCATCTATGAGCGGCCCGGATTCGAGCTGCACGAATTTCCCGGATATACGGTCATCACCGGCCCGGACCCGGGGGGACTGGCCGGAAGCTGCAGCGCGTATATAAAGCTTTGGGATCCCTGGAAGGCACAGAATTTTGCAGAGAGTAAAAAGGACAGGAGCAGTTTTGCCATCAATGAAAATCTGCTTCGTTTTATGGGGATCTCCGATAACCGGCTGTTCAACGCTTTCTTGTATACCGTGGGCGGCATGCTGGTGTTGATTATCATGACGGCGTCGGTATTTTTAATCTACAATTCCTTTCAGATCTCTCTGAACGAGCGGATCCATCAGTTCGGCATTCTTATGTCGGTGGGGGCCACGGCGAGACAGCTGAAGGGGCTGGTATTTTTTGAGGGTCTGTGTATCGGCTGTATGGGGATTCCACCCGGAATCGCTGCCGGGATCGGCTGCATCCGTCTGCTCCTGCCTGTAGTGTCCGGTCGGTTCGGAGGAATGACCGGCAGCGGCGTGTCCATGGAATTGTCGGTGTCGGTGTCTGCACTGGGGGCAGCGGCTGTGATCAGCATGATCACGATCCTGATCTCTGCCTGGATCCCGGCGAAAAAGGCGGTGTCCATCCCGGTGCTGGAATGCATCCGTCAAACCGGCGAGATCCGCATGGAAGGAAAAGATGTCCGGACGCCGAAGCTTTTGTGGAAGATTTACGGACTGGAAGGTGTGCTGGCATGGAAGAATTTTAAGAGAAATAAAAGACGCTACCGGGGTGTGATCATCTCTCTGACCTTCAGCGTGGTGCTGACCGTGACCGGCAGTGCATTCAATACGACTCTGAAACAGATGACCAGAGGCCATATGACAGAAGTGGCGGACGGCGACATTTCTCTGATCATAAAAGATCTTCCGGAGGAGGAATTTCTCCGGCTCCATGACAGGCTGCAGGAGACAGAAGGGGTTAAAAGAAGTACCTGGCAGATCAATCCGGTCTATACTGCCGTGACAGACGGTCTTCCGGACGATTTTTTAAGGCAGTACCGGGAGGGGATGGGAGAGGACAGTGCCGGGAGCAGGCAGCAGATTCCCGTATATACCCAGTTTATTGAAGAGGATCTCTATGATGAGTTTCTCCATGAGCTGGGGCTGCCAGTGAAAGAATACAGCGGACCGGACGGAAAGGTTCTCATGTGTGCGGCGGATGTGCAGGAGCATGTGACGTATTTAACCGGAAGCACCGTGGATTTTACGTTTCTGTCCGCGGACGGCGGACAGGAAAAGAAGGTCTGTGCTGTCTTTGCAGACCACTATCCGCTGGATACGACTTTTGAAAGGGTGCCGGACTGGATGTTTGTAATGACAGTGCCCATGGAGAGGAAAGCACAGTTTGATGGAGTGGAACCATCGCTTCAGGGCAGGGTGCAGCGGGGGATTCTCTTCTGGACCGATACGCCGTCCCAGACTCTGGCAGAACTCCAGAATGCGATTCTGGAGGAGGGCGTTACAATGGATTATATGATTTATAATCTGTCTGTCGCCTTTGATCTTTTCCGCAATATGAGTTTTGTGCTCCATGTATTTACGTATCTGTTTGTGTTCCTGATCTCGCTTATTGCCGTGGCCAACGTGTTCAACACGATTTCCACGAACATCCGCCTGAGACGGCGGGAGCTGGCCATGCTCCGTTCAGTGGGCATGTCGGACCGGAGCTTTAACCGGATGATGCGGTTTGAATGTGCGTTTTATGGAATGCGCACGCTGCAGTATGGAGTCCCTCTGTCCATACTTCTGTCCTGGCTGATCTACAGGGTGTTGATGTCCGTGGAAGAGATGGACATGGCCTTTTCCTTCCCCTGGGGCGCCCTGGCGGTCAGTATGCTGGGCGTGTTCGCGGTCGTCTTTGTCACCATGATCTATGCCACCGGCAGGATCCGAAGAGAACATATCATCGACGGACTCCGGGATGAGCTGGCGTGAGGTCTGAAAAAAGAAAAGGACTGCCAGGAAACAGGATGTTCCTGGCAGTTTGGGTTTTTTGATTGTCTTCAATGCCGATGGGCAGTTTTACAGGAGTTTTCAAGTGCGGCCCCCCTTTTTTCTTCATTATACAGGAGCAAAATTTTTTTCAGGCCTTTTCCAGGATGATGAAATTCTTTTGACAATGAACAGTTATGTAAATGGCCGGAAGGTGGAGGGGTTCTTCCGCTTTCCGGCGGAAAAGGGGATTTGACGAATGAGAGTATTTATGTATAATAAATAATCAGAAAGGAAAGCTGCAGGACAGCAGAGGAGGAAAGGAGAAAAGGACATATGGATCTGACAAAATTCAGCTGGACAAGGGAGCCGGAGAGCTGCACGATCAACGGAGATATCATTGAGGTGGTCACGAAGCCTCATACGGATCTGTGGCAGAGAACGTATTATCATTTCCGCAATGACAATGCGCCGGTGTTTCAGATGGAGACCGACGAACAGTATTTCAGTTTTGTGGTAAAGACAGAGTTTGAAGAGAGTCATCACAGGTATGACCAGTGCGGAATCGTCATGTATCTGGACAGTGAAAACTGGCTGAAGGGGACAGTGGAATATGAAAATGAAAAGTATCAGAATCTGGGGAGCGTGGTGACAAACCAGGGATATTCGGACTGGGCGACGACGGCGATCGACCCGTCGATAAAATCCATGTGGTACCGGTTCAGCCGGAGGGAAGACGATTACAGCATTGAATGGTCAGAGGACGGGATCACATTCACCCAGATGCGTGTCTGTCACATGCACAGGGGAAAAGGGAGGATCCGCTTCGGCATCTATGCCTGCTCCCCGGAGGAGTCCTCTTTTAAGGCCGTATTCTCCCATATGCAGATGATGGAATGCCAGTGGAAAGCACACGACGGGCAGCAGCCGGACTGAGGCCGGTAACAGACAGGTGAACGGAGAGCAGATCCGTAAACGATCTGAAACCAGTACAGAGGGGAGCGATGGCGGCATGCTGCAGATAGCGGTCTGCGATGACGACCCGGAGGCAGTCCGGGTGCACAAAGAAGTGACAGAAGACTGCCTCCGTCAAAATAAATGTGCAGGCAGAATCAGTTTGTATACGTCCAGCGGCAATCTGCTCTGCGATATTATCGACGATCATTTTTTCTATGATCTGATCCTTCTGGATATCGAGATGCCGGGTAATACGGGTATGGAAATCGCGGAAAAGATCCGGCCGTATCTGCCGGAGGTGAAGATCATCTTTATTACATCTCATATTGAATATGCCATTGATGCATTTGAGCTGTCCATTTTCCGGTATGTGCCCAAGGACGACAGGGAGGGACGGCTGGCAGCAGCTGTCAGGGATGCGGTGAAGCTGATCGGACTGGAAGCGGGAAGCGTCTACACGATTCAGACCAGCAGCCGTCTGGAACGGATTCCCTGCAGGGAAATCTATTATATTGAACGGGACGGGAAAAATGCCGGTATTATCTCGTCGGGCGGAGTGTCCAGGGTGCGCAAAAGTCTGCAGCAGGTCTATGAAGAGCTGGATGCGGAGGAATTTCTCTACATTGACCGGGGCTGCATCGTCAATCTGATCCATGTGATGAAGGTGAAAGACAGTATGGCGGTGCTGAAAAACGGCGTGTCGCTGCCCATCAGCCGCTCGCATCTGCAGGAAGTGAAGAAACGGATCAACGACTACTGGGGGGCGCATATATGACAGAATGGATGTTTCTGCTCCTGGATGCTGCAGCCGGAGGTGTAAGGATCATGGTCTGCCTGCTGCTTGTTTTCCGTCTGCTGCAGACAAAAAAGCCGGAGCGAAAATGCCTGGGCGCGGCGCTGGCCGGCGCTGCAGCCACAGCTCTGGCAGCATGTGTCCTGGAGCTTCCGGATCTTTTTCGCGGGGCGCTGGAGGTGGGGTGGATCGCTGTATGCGCTGCGCACTTTCAGGAGGCAGACGTAAGAATGAGTCTGTTTCTGGGAATCTACTGTGAGATTACGGCATATCTCTGGCAGTTTCTTCTCGGGGCGGGGCTTGGGGTGCTGTTCTCGTCAGGAGATTTCCTGAACCGGGCCACCGGGAGCGGGCAGGCGGCGTCCTGGCTCCTTCACGGAGGGCTGATCCTGTTGGCGCTGTATGTTGTGAGACATCCGTCCGTGATGGGGAAGGAGGCATTCCGCCCTGCGTCTGCATTCGCGGTGGCGGGGCTTCTGGCTGTGATCACACTGTCGGAGCAGAGGATTCCATGGATCGGAGAAGACCGGCTGGATACATGGACGATCCTGTCTGCAGTGGTGCTGATGTATGTTCAGGTATTTCATATAAACTGGCAGTATCGGCTGGAAAAGGAACTGGCGGCGCTGAAATCCCGTCAGGCAGAGCTTCTGGAACGGGATTATCGGACGCTGAACAGAGCTTATGCGGTCAATGCCAGGCTGTTTCATGATTTTCATAATCATCTGGGCGTACTGCGGCAGTTTTTGTCCCATGAGAGGTATGGGGAAGCCCTGCAGTATCTGGATGAGCTGCATGCACCGGTGCGGGAGATGAGGGACGCGGTGTGGACCGGGGACGAGACGGTGGATTATCTCATCAATGAGAAGACGGCCCGGGCGAAAGCCGGGGGGATCGATCTTAAGGTTCAGGTGGAATTTCCCCGCCGTACGAACCTGGGGAGCGCGGATCTGTGCGCGATTCTGGGAAATCTGCTGGATAATGCACTGGAAGCGGCAGGACAGGTATCAGAACCGGAGAGCCGGTTCATTCGGCTGACCATCCGCCGCATCCATCAGATGCTGGTCATCAAGCTGGAGAACAGCTTTGCGGGCCGGCCGGTGATGGAAGACGGAATGCCGAAAACGACAAAAGAGAACAACGGGCTCCACGGCTGGGGCCTGAAAAGCGTACAGACCGCTGCGGAAAAATACGATGGTATGGTGCAGACTTCTTATACGGATGGTCTGTTCCGGACGGTCGTTACGCTGTCTTATGAGGGAATATCGGCGGAAGGACAGGTATGACATTCATTCACGGCCAAAAACCCGCAGATCGCGGACATTTCGGCACAGACTCCTTTTTTCAGATAGAATAGAGACACAACAGAAAACAAGTGTTTTAGTAAAAGGAGGAAATGTCATGCGTCATGTATATATTCGCGGGATTCTGGGGATGGTCTGGATGGGTTCGGCAGCCGTGTGCGGTGCGGCCGGTAATTTCAGAATGGCAGTATTCTATGGTCTGCTGTGCGGCCTTTGTCTGCGGTCTGCCTGGGCAGGATACAGGAAGGAAAGAACGCAGAAGGGAGGCCGGTAGGATGGAAGAGGCGCTTCTGGAAATCCATCGCCTGGATGCCTGGTACAACAGAGGGCAGATGGTGCTGTCCGGCCTTTCGCTGAAGCTTAAAGAGCATGAGGCAGTAGGGCTGATCGGGCTTAACGGTGCCGGGAAGACGACATTTATAAAGGCGCTGTCCGGCCTGCATTCCGCCTGTCATGCAGACAGGGTTCTGTTTCGGGGGAGACCGGTCAGATTTCGGGACCGGGGGTTCAGGACCGCCCGCTATACGGTATTCGCCGAGGACCGTTCGTTTGGATATTTTACCTTTCGGGAGTATGCGGCATATGTCTTCGCCGCCTATGGCCAAAAAGAGCCGGATATGTCCAGACTGGTAGAGGGTTTCCATTTTGAGCCGTATGTGGATGTTCTTTTGAAGGATCTTTCTACCGGCAACTGTAAAAAAGTATTTTTGATTACGGCGTTTGCGCTGAAGGCGGAGCTGCTCTTTCTGGACGAACCGGTCAATGGACTGGACTTTCAGAGTACGGAATATCTGTATGAGCTGATTGCGGGCTATAAGCAATACGGGACTGTTCTGTTTTCTTCTCATATTCTGGAAAGCATTACTCTGACCTCGGACCGGGTGTGTGTCCTGGAAGAGGGGCGGATCCGGCAGACTTTTGAGCGCGGGCAGATGGACGCCGCGAAGATCCGGGAGGCGCTGCATGATGTATAAGGCCTTTTCCAGAAAACTGTTCGGCGTGAATCATGAGAGACTCAGGCGTACGCTGCCGGTCTGCCTGCTGGTGTTCTGCGGGCTTCGCTTTGGGGAATTCCGGGTCCTGATCACACCCTCCATTCTGCATCTGATGGTCAGTACCTTCACGGGTGGCGTCATGTGGCAGGCGCTGTCCTCGAAGGACAATGCCGGTCTTCTGCAGAATATGCTCATGCTTCCTCTGGACGGACGGAAGTTTGTCCTCTCTTATACGGCGGCTCTGGGGCTCTATGCGGTTCTGACGAAGACAGCGATGCTTCTGGCGGTGGTGCTGGCTGTCTCTGCCGGGGGCGTCGCAGCGCTTTCAGGAAGCATCATCTGTGCGGTCCATGCCGTCCTCCTGACTGCCTGCTTCTATGGATGGAGGAAATACTGGTACGTATATGTACTGTGGATTGCCGTCATGACTGCTGCGGTTCTGTATCTGGGGGAGAGCATGTGCGTATTCGCTTTGCTGGCCGGCAGCAGTATGTCTGCTCTGATGCTCCTGCTGCGTATGGACGGGTATGCATTCTACGGGATGGAAAAAGCGGGCAGCCGTACCCGGAAAAGCCGCAGACATGCTCTGGTGTGGCGTTATCTCTTCCGGTATCTGACCGCTCATAAAAACTACCTGATTAATACGATGGTGCTGTGGGGCGGGGGCTGTGTGCTGCCGTTCTTTTTCCGGGAGATGGAGAGCCGGTGGGCAGTTCCTGTGGGATTTGCGGTGCTGTCCCTGAATACTCCCATGGGGATTCTGCTGTCCTGTGATCCCGGGCTTCTGCAGGCAGTCCGCTCTCTGCCGGACGGCAGGAGGAGGTTCTGCGTCCCGTACTGTCTGTTTTTCTCTCTGTGCAATCTGATGACAAACAGTATTTTTCTCATCAGCTATCAGCTTCAGACAGGCGGAGCCGTCTGGCTTATGATGGAAGCGGCAGTCTTTTTTGCGCTGCAGAGTGCAGTCTGTTCTGTTCTTCTGGAATGGTATCATCCGATCCTGGACTGGAGAATCGAGAGCGATCTGTGGCATCATCCGAGAAAGTATGTGGTTCCGGCGGTCATGCTCCTTCTGGCGGGAGCGGTCGGTACGGTGCCTGCCCTTCTGCCGGCGCTGCTGCTTCTGCCGGCGGCGGGGATGGCGCTGCTCTTATTCTGATGCGTGCTGTTTCTGTGCCCGCAGCATGACGTTGGCGCAGAAGGTTCCGTTTCCGTGGAGAAAGTGGCAGTACCCGCCGCTTTTTTCTGCAATGTGGCGGACGGACCGGGTACCGATCCCTTCGCCTCTGCATTTAGAGGACTGAAAGATGCCGTTTTTTTCTTTTATGCTTCCGTCAAAAGGATTACTTACAGTGACCAGGACCATGACGGGAGAGCGAACGCAGGCCTGTACCTGAACCTGGCGTCTGTCAGGGCCGGTCCGGAGACTTGCTTCCAGCGCGTTTTCCAGAAAGTTGGACAGGACCAGGCAGAGATCGACCTCCGGTACGGGGAGGACGACGGGCAGGTCCAGTTCCATGGAGAAAGGGATCCGGTGCCTCTGATACAGCAGTCCGTAGCAGGCGGACACGGCGTCGACAGCTTTGTTGTCGCACAGATTGTCATGCCGCGCCTGCTGCATGGAGAGCAGCTGATTTTCCAGCTGGAGACGGCTGTTGCAGTTCAGAGAGGAAGCCATGTGATAGAACATGGCATAAAACAGAAAGAGCAGAAGCAGCAGGGCAAAGCTGAGGACAAAGTATATGTGAAGAAGCCGTTTATGGGTGAACAGCTCCAGGAAGGACAGCAGGAACAGATTCAGGAGGATGAGGCAGGCAGGATCCAGAACACATACCACGTTCCGGCAAAGGCCTCATCCAACAGAAAATCTCTGGTGGCGTGGGTGGACGGATACCATGCAAGCAGAACGGCCCCCCAGCACATGAGGTGTAAAAACAGCGCCGCCTGCAAAGAGAGGAACTGAGAGGTCTGTTCCGGGCAGAGGGCCAGGTTCAGGGCGTCTGCTGCGCCGCCCAGACAGGAAAAGCTTCCGCATATGGCAAGAAAGACGCTGATGGATTTCCGGCGTGTAACATCCAGTGTATGTACATAAAACAGGCACAGAAGGGCAGCGGCAGGAAAAAAGAGCCAGAGCGCCCGGATGCGGAGGAGATAACACAGTCCGCTGCAGATCAGAGCGAGGATAAGTGACAGCGGGAGCATGCAGAGCGTGATTTTCCCAGGACTCATCTTCCGGTGCTGTTTCATGGGCAGATAAGCCGCCGTAAGACCGGGGATAAAGATCAGAAATTCCAGTGCCGGATCAATCAATGCATTCACAGATTCGCCCCCTTTCTGAACAGAAAATCGCCGAAGACAAGACGTGCCGCTTTCGAGAGACTGCGGCTGACCGGGAGCCGCTGTCCGTTTTTTAAAATAAAGTCTATGCCGTCAAAATCCAGAGTGTATTTCAGGTTCACGATCACGCCCCCGGCCGCACAGAAAAAAGCGTTCGTCGGTCAAGGTTCCGGAGAATTCCCGAAAGGTCCGGCGGGTGATGAGCCGCCGGCGGGTCATACCGTCTGTGGTCTTTATCTCCACATACGGGTCCTGCACAGGGAGCCGTTTCCCGATCTCATCAAACAGGACAGTCAGCTCTTCTTCTGAGCAGGGCTTTACCAGATAGTGCAGCGTCTGGAAGCGAAAACCATCCAGGGCATGATCTCTGGAAGCGGTGGTAAAGACCAGCAGGCAGTCCCGGTCCATTCTTCTCAGCCTTTCTGCAGTATCGATCCCGTTTTCATTTTCCATATAAATATCCAGAAAAGCCAGGTCAAACCGTTTTCTTTAGGCTTCGGACAAAAAAGCCCCGCCGGAGTCAAATTCTGAAACAGAAACGTGCCAGGAGAGACGGTTCAACTGCAGGTTCAATAATTTCAGCAGATGATTCCGGTCGGAGGATATACCACTCGTGCCGGATTTGAACAATTCGTGCCGTTTCTGTGGAAAGAATTTGTAAGAGATGTATATTTTTTGGATGATTACAAAATAAGAAAGGACCAGAAGTGTTATGACCGATAAAAAGAAAAAGGGGAATGTGTTCTGCCTCCTGCTGGCGGTTGTGCTGCAGTTCTCAGTCTGTGCCCGGCCAGTCCAGGCGGAAGAGAATGTGCAGTCTCAGGACGGCGGTGAACCGGCGGAGGGACTGTGCGCGCACTATCCCGCCCATGACGAAGGATGAGGCTCCCCTGTACGTATGTGTGCAGCCAGTGCATGGAAGAGGCAGAGGATCAGCCCGGCGAAGGAGACAGGCCGGGAGGAGAAGAGCCCGGCGGAGACGATACTCCCGGAAGCGATCAGCCTGCAGCGATGATATGGGAAATGAGGAAAATCCCGGCGGAGACAGGCCGGATCAGGATCATAATTCCGGGGGAAGCGGAAGCTCGGGCTTACATGTTCGCTTGTGTTTTTAACAGGGATTTTGAGACGCTTTTACAGAGAGGGGTTATAAGATACAGGAAAAGGGGCATTGGCAGGAAGCAGATGCCTCTTTTTTCGGACTTATTTCAGTTTTCCATACAGCCAGGCGTTCAGGATATTCTGCGGTGCGTCATAATAGAAACTGCTGTTATAATCGTCGCTCTTATCGCTGATAAAAGAATGGCAGGCTTCTAAAAGTAAGGCATTTTAACGCTTCCAAGGAACAAAAAATTATTTGATGTGTTGGGTATTTGAATCTTGCAGGAGACCAGAACTGACCTCTCGTGAGGATGCTGTCCATATAGTCGGCGATATAATTGTAGATCTGATCATTTGTCATGGCGCCGATGACGATATCATAATCATGGGAAATTCCATGCCGGCAGTGAAAGGGTTGGATTGGACAAAAGCAGGCAGTTGAGGTAGAATAAAGAAGTGAGAAGCGAGGAAAATACCAAAGATAAAGAGGACAAAAGAATGCCGGCATTTAATGAAGATACCAGAGTGAAGATCCCCGCCACGATTCAGTTTCTCAGGCTGGGCTATGAGTATCAGTCGCTGAAAGCGGATGATATTGATATTGATTTTAATACAAAGATATTTGTGAACAGATTAAAGCCTGCTCTGGAAAGGATCAATGGAAGAAAAGTTACTTATGACGAGATAAAGGGTATCCTTACGGATATTCATAATGTACTGAAAAATAATGATATGGGTAAAGAGTTCTATAACTGGCTGATTGATCCCGGGGACAGAGTGAAACTGATTGACTTTGAGGATCTTACGAAGAATGATTTTGCAGTTGTGGACGAACTGCCATTCAGTATTGTAGAGGGCAAAGAAGAAGGCTCCTTTCGGCCAGACATCAATATTTTGATCAATGGAATGCCCCTTGCCTTTTTGGAAGTAAAAAAGCCCAATAATGAAGGCGGTATTCAGAAAGAATTCGACCGGATGATAAACAGGAGATTGAAAAATCCGGATTACCGGAAATTCTTTAATCTGATTCAGTTTGTCTCTTTTTCCAACAATATGGAGTATGAAGAGGATGACGATGCAGAGGATGTAAAGGCAGGTTCCTTTTATACGACGCCCAATGGAAAGAACACTGGTTTTTCTTTTTTCAGAGAAGATGATAAGCAGTACCACGATACATACCCGTATAAAAAAATTGAGATGAATATGATTCAATTCGTGATGAAGGACTGTGGTTACAATCCAGAAGAAACAGATACGCCGGAGTTTGCAGAAAACTTAAAAACGACGACTCCATGCAACCGCTTTGTGACTTCTGTATTTGATAAGGAACGAATTCTGTATTATCTGCAGTATGGAATCATGTTTATCGATGGCCGGATTCCGGAAAAGCACATTATGCGATATCCTCAGTTTTTTGCAACAAGAAAAATCATTGAAAGACTGGAAACAGGCGGAAAGGGCGGTATCATCTGGCATACGCAGGGCTCTGGAAAGACAGCAATTGCCGCCTTTTCCAACCGGGTGATCCGGGATTACTATGCAAAGAAAGAGATCAGTACCAGATTTTTCTTTGTAGTGGACAGGATTGAGTTACTTAGACAGGCCAGTACGGAATTTAAAAACAGAGGATTGAGGGCTGTAAACTGTAAGGATAAGGCGGGCTTTACCAAAGAACTGAACAAGACGCTTTCCACAGATGTGGGCAGTAAAGCAATCGGTGAAATCTGTGTGGTGAATATTCAGAAATTTGAAGGAAAGATGCCGGAAGCAAAGAATGATTACAAAGCAAACGTACAGCGGATTTTCTTTGTGGATGAGGCGCATAGAAGCTATTCTTCTACCGGAGAATTTTTCAAAAATCTCATGACCTGTGATCTGGATGCGGTTTATATTGCACTTACCGGCACACCGCTGCTTTCGAGAAAAGAGCGTTCCAATCTGAAATTTGGGGACTATATCCATAAATATTTTTATGACAAGTCTATCGCGGACGGATATACGCTTAGAATTAAAAAGGAAAATATTGATACAGTAGCAAAATCAGAGATTAAAAAGAATCTGGAAATCGAAGATAAACAGCTGGAAGACAAAGATGTATTTGAATCAGACGCCTATGTAAACGCGTTGGGAGCTTTTATCGAAAAAGACTTTGTGAATTTTCGGTTGCAGAATTCTGATCCGTCCATTGGGGGCATGATCGTGTGCAGGACGAACCCTCAGGCAAAAAAAGTGCATGAGTGGTTCCGGGCAAATTCAAAACTGAATACAGGCCTGGTCATTACAGACACGGACGATCCGAAACAGAAGAAGAGAAATAAAAACCACCAGCTGGATTTCAGAGAGACACTTGCTCCGGATATGCTGGTTGTGAATTTTATGCTGACTACGGGTTATGATGTAAAACGTCTGAAAAAGATGTATCTTCTGCGCGGTCCTCATGCGCAGTCTCTTTTGCAGACCATATCCAGAGTCAACAGGCCATATAAATCTCCGAACGGGAAGGTATATAAATATGGCTATATCGTTGATTTTGTAGATATTGAACAGGAGTATGATAAAACGATCGAAGCCTATATAAAAGAACTGGAAGCAGACCTGAATGAGAACGGAGAGAATGAGGGCTCCCTTTCCGGATTGGTGATTGATAAAGAGGACATCAACAGGAAGTATCACAAATACACAGAAGAGCTGGAAGATATTATTTCTACCGATAATCTGGAAAGATTTTCAAAACAGCTTACCTTCTACAGCAAAGAAACACTGCTGAAGATTCGGAGACTGTTAAACGGCATCAAAGAATGTCACACAGAATTTATACTCTCCAGAGCAATGGACTATGCAGCACAGATTGATTCCGAAAAGAACAAAAAACTCCTGAAGGCAACACAGGAAAGAATTGATTTTGTCAATCTCTCCAGGAATACAGTGGATATGATGGACGTGATTTCCAATGAGGAAGTTGTGGAAATTCTGTATGAATTTATAAAAGTGCAGATCATTATTATGGACCTGGGGCAGATTACGCAGGACAATCCGAAATTTCAGAGATTCTCCAAGGTTGTTCGGGACATTCAGTATGAGATAAAGAAGAATAAAAATAAAGGTGATATTAAGATCAGAAAGCTGGACGAGCTTCTGCAGAAGATTTTTAATGATCTGTCTATCTCAGACTTAAGCGATCTGGATGCGATCACGGATGAGCTTCTGGAGGCTCTGGAAAGAGCGAGAAATATCAATTATGAAAATGAGAGGCTGTCAAAGCTTTACGGCGGGAACTATGCTTTTGTGAAAACATATCAGGACGCCGTAGGCACGTATCCCGCCGACCGGTCAGAGATTGAGAGAACGCTGGTTATTATATACGGCGCGGTAGGAGATGCGCTGGATAAGGAGATCGTGACGATTCAGGGCAGAAAAAACTTTGCCGATTCCGTAAAATCAAAAGTTACAAAAACTCTGTTAAAAGAGGATCTGCACAAAAAAATCAAAAGCTTTTATGTACAGTTGCTTTATGACCTGTACACAAATATACAGTTGTTTAAATAGCAGGAGAACCGATAGATGCCGGATATTTTTACATTAGAGAATAAGATCAAACAGATGATTGATGAATTGAAAGGGCTCTGCCAGACGAATGGTTTATCCAACCAGGCGAGTGAGGAAGTGGTGATAACTTCTGTATTCCTTTATAAATTTCTGAACGATAAATTTATGGCAAATATGAAAGAGTTTGCCAAAGATATGGATATGGGTGTGGAAGAAGTTCTGCAGGACGAGGATGTATTTGCAGGGTTTTATGACAGTTATCCGCAGGATGTGGCTTTTAAGTATGAGGATACCATTGAGTGCCTGATTAACAAAGTAGGAAACGATCAGTTTTACAGGCTTTATGATGACGCTCTGGAGAGAATCTCCAATTATCCGGAAAATGAAGAGTTCAGCATTGATACCGCTGACGGCGGAAGAAAGCCGCTGTTTACCAGAATTACAGAAAATGTGGAAGCGTCCAGACGAAATAATTTTGCCCGGAATATCTTTGGAATCATCAGCCAGGATAAATTTGACTTTGGGGAAGCATTCAGGAACAACTTTGACTTTTACAGTGCTATTTTCGAATATCTGATCAAAGATTATAATGTAGCCAGCGGCGTATATGCAGAATATTTCACGCCGCAGGTGATTTCTGCCATTATCGCAAAGATTCTGGTGGAAATGTCGCCTGTGGAAGATAAGATCTATGATGTATATGATCCGTCGGCCGGTTCCGGGTCACTGGTGCTCCACCTTGCAAATGCGTTGGGAAAAGGGAGCTTTGGAGACAGAGCACAGGTTTATACACAGGACATCTCGGGCAAATCCTCCCGATTTCTCAGAACGAACATGCTGCTTAACGGGCTTACCAACAGTCTGGACAATATTATTGAGGGAGATACACTGGATACGCCGGCTCATTATACGATCGCGCATGACCCAAGCTCGGGCGTCAGGCAGTTTGACTACATTACCTCAAATCCTCCGTTTAAGATGGATTTTTCCTCTACACGAAATGCCATTGAACAGAAGTGGGCGGATTCGGAAGTAAGGGATGGAATCAGAAGATTCTTTGCAGGAGTCCCGAAGATTCCCAACAAAAAGAAAGAATCCATGGGAGTGTATCTGTGCTTTATCCAGCATATTCTCTGGAGCCTGAAAGCGGATGGAAAAGCTGCGATTGTGGTTCCGACTGGGTTTATCACAGCACAGTCCGGGATTGAGAAGACCGTCCGTCAGACCATCGTCGACAGACACTGGCTGAAGGGCGTGATCTCCATGCCCTCCAATATCTTTGCTAATACGGGAACCAATGTGTCTGTTCTCTTTATCGACAAGTCCAATCAGGACGGAAACATCATGCTGATTGATGCTTCCAAGCTGGGGGAGAAGAGAAAAGAGGGAAAGAACCAGAAAACGGTACTTCGTCCGGAAGAAGTCAAAAAAATAGAAGATACTTTTATCAATCAGGAAGTGGTGGAAGACTTCAGCGTATCGGTCAGCTATGAACAGATTGCAGAGAAAAATTATTCCCTGTCTGCGGGGCAGTATTTTGAAGTAAAGATTGAGTTTGTGGAGCTCAGCGAGGAAGCGTTTCAGCAGAGGATGAGGGCGTATGCGGAACGGCTTGATCAGCTGTTTGCAGAAGGGAAAGCTCTGGAGGAGGAAATAAAGGAGAGGCTGGGGGAGTTGAAGTATGAGTAAAATTGTTACTACTACATTAGAAAAAGTATGTCGTCCAGAAAAGGGGGAAATTATTTCAGGGCCATTTGGTTCGAATATTAGTAGTAAATATTTTGTTAAAGAAGGAATTCCAGTAATAAGAGGCAATAATTTGAGTTTGTCTTTAGATAAATTTTATGATGATGGTTTTGTTTTTGTGACGCAGGAAAAGGCAGATGAACTAAATTGTTATGCAGACAGGAAAGATTTAGTGTTTACTGCAGCAGGAACAATAGGGCAGGTAGGATTGATACCAGAAAATTCAAAGTTTGACAGATATGTTATATCCAACAAACAAATACGTGTAAGAATTGATTCAAATAAGATAGATGTTCTATATGCATACTATTGGTTCGCAAGCCCTTGGATTCAAAGGCTATTGACTTTAAGTAATAAGGGGAGTACAGTTCCTCTTTTGACATTGTGGGAAGTGAAAAATTTGCCTGTTTCATATCCAGAGGATATTGAGGAACAACACAGAATCGCGCTTGTTCTGGAGACGATAACGAAAAGAATTGAAAATAATAATAAGATCAACAAAGAATTAGAATCCATGGCGAAAACAATCTACGATTACTGGTTCTTGCAGTTTGAATTTCCGAATGAAGATGGAAAGCCATATAAATCTTCCGATGGGAAAATGGTTTGGAGTGAAGAACTGAAAAGGGAGATTCCGGAAGGGTGGAAAGTTAAAAGAATTGATGATTTTGGGAAACTGAATAACGGGATTAATTATAATAAAAACGAAGTTGGAGATAAAAGTTATAAAATAGTGAATGTCCGCAACATTTCAGAGACATCACTGCTGTTGAGCAAAACAAAGATGGATGATATCGTTTTAACTGCCAGGACTGCTGATAATTATTTGTTGAAGGAAAATGATATTCTTATTGCAAGGAGTGGTATTCCGGGAGCTGTAAGAATTTTAAATAATGATATTGAAAACACGATTTATTGCGGATTTATCATATGTCTAAGACTGGCATCTGATTTGTATCGCAGATATTTAGTTTATAAACTAAAAGATTATGAGAACACAACCGCGACAACTTCAGGTGGCACAATCATGCAGAATGTAAGCCAAAGTACGCTGAAGAGCATAAAATTTGCAGTGCCAGAAAAGAGATATATTTTAAAATTTAATGAAAAGATAGATAGTATATGGTCAAATATGCAAAATAATGAGAAAGAAAATCAGGCACTTGTCTCATTGCGAAATTTTCTATTACCACTGTTGATGAATGGCCAGGTAGGATTTAAAGATGTTGTATAAAAGGGAGAAAATCAATGATTATACCTTTAAGTGTGAAAAATCAAAGTATAGAGACATCAGGAATTACGAGTGATTATAAAGAGGCATTATGTGAATTTATCTGGAATGGTCTGGAAGCAAATGCTACGGAGATAGATATGAACTATCGCAGCAATACCGCATTTGGAATTGGCGAGTTGTCTATTGAGGATAATGGAGATGGGATTAATTATGAAGAACTGAAAGATACTTTTGGCGCTTTTTTGACATCCAGGAAAAATCTTATATCATTAAAAATGAAATCAAAAGCGAATAAAGGAAAAGGAAGATTTTCTTTTAGTTCTTTTTCAAATATTGCAAAATGGACTACAGCATATAAGTGTGGTACAACACTGAAAAAATATGAAATTGTATTGAGAGATGATAAAAAAGAAATCATTGATTGTACAGATCCTGTGATTGTGAGGACAGGAAAAACGGGTACGAAGGTAGAATTCTACAATATACATACACTTACAGTAGAAAATATGGATTTTGAAATATTAGAGCCAGTATTGTTGAAAGAGTTTTCCTGGTTTTTATATTTGTATAAAAATCGCGATATTAAAATTTCTGTAAATGGGAGTCCTGTTGACTATAGTAAATATATTAATACAGATTTGAGCGAAAAAGTATACAAAGTAATCAATAATCATATTTTTGAAATTAATTTAATTGTATGGCAGGAATCAATAAAAGAAAAATTTTGTTGTTATTTTTTTGACAGTAATAATTCTTTGAAATGTAGAGAAACCACTACTTTTAATAGAAATACAATCTCTTTTAATCATAGTGTGATTATTAAATCATCGTTCTTTGATAATATAGATGATATAAAATCGCAGTTGGAAAGTGTACAAATTAGTCTGTTTTATTCGGAAGAAGATAAAAAAACTTATAAAATACTACGGAGATATATTTCATCATTTATTGAGAAAAAAATGGGGATATATATGTCAAAAAGAGCCGAAGATGAAATTAAAAAAATGATGGACGAAAGAAAGACGTTTCCAATATTTTCAGATGATGTTTATGGGAAGATGAGAAAACAAAATTTAGTAAGAGTCACAAAAGAAATATATAAACTGGAACCTAAAATTTTCTATAAACTAAAACCTGTACAAGAAAAATCCTTACTTGGTTTTTTGAATCTGCTTTTAAACTCTGAAGAAAGAGAAAATGTTCTGTCTATTATAGAGCAGATAGTTGAATTATCTCCAAAACAAAGGGAAGATTTTTCTGATATACTAAAAAAGACACGATTGGAAAATATTATTGATTCAATTAAATTTATAGAAAACAGATATAAGGTCATTGAACTGTTGAAAACGATTGTGTATGATTTGTCTAAGTTTGCAAATGAGAGAGACCATATACAGAAGATAATTGAACAGCATTTCTGGCTTTTTGGAGAACAATATAATCTTGCCTGTGCGGATCAGAGGATGCAGAAAGCTTTGGAAAAGTATACCAATATTCTCTATGGAGAAAATAATATTAATGCTGTATTGCGTCCGGATGCGGAACAGGATCGAAGAATGGATATATTTATGTGTCATTCACGTGAGGTGGAAACGCCTTATGAAACTTCATTGGAAGAAAATATCATTGTTGAATTAAAAGCACCAAAAGTTCTTTTGTCTAAAAAGATTTTGAGGCAGATTGAAGATTATATGGATTTTATAAGAAGACAACCGGATTTTAACAGTGCATTTCGCAGGTGGAAATTTATTGCTGTATGTAAAGAAGTAGATCAAGATGTGAAAAGTCGTTATGATTTTTGTAAGGATAAAGGCAAAACAGGTTTGGTAATACAGGTTGAAAATTATGAAGTGTATGCATATACCTGGGATGATGTGTTTAAACGTTTTGAACTTCAGCATGCAGCGTTGTTAAAGCGTTTGAATTATGACAGAGAATATCTTGCGAAAGGACTTTTAGAGGAGGCAAAGGATCATGAGGGAAGAGAGAAAGTAGATAAAATGACAAAGATTGCGATGATAGCAGGAAGTGAAGCAAATTAAGTAAAAAATTTCAGGAGGAACATACATATGAAGGACATGATTGCATACTGCGGGCTGGACTGTGAAAAATGCGATGCCTATCTTGCGACAATCAACAATGATCAGACGCTGCGTGAGAAAACTGCGAAACTGTGGGCTGAGTTAAATAACGCGCCCATTCTGCCCGAGCATATCAATTGTGAGGGCTGCCGTGTTGACGGAATGAAGACCATATACTGCGACAGCCTTTGCGCGGTTCGCCGGTGTGCGGTCCAAAAAGGTGTGACAACGTGCGGAGACTGTCAGGGGTTTGAAACCTGCCAGGTGGTTGGAATGATTCTGGCAGATGCGCCTGACGCCCTGAGTAATCTGCGTCTGGCCTCGGAAGAGACAGGATATGAGCAGCAGTAAAACCGTCTGTGCTTTCGGTGAAACATAAAACAGCATTGAAAAAGGATTTTATTTATGGAAGAAACAAAGACTGTATTTTTATCTGATAAAAGAAAAGTTGTTTTAGAAGACGATGATGATCTCATTCTGTCTCTCGTTTTTGATGATAAAGCAGAGAGCAGATTCGAGATTCCCTATCCTTCCGGCGGTTATGGCGGAGGATGGCTTAAGCTTTCTCCATCTGAGAACTATGTGGTCTTTTCTTATTTTTCAGGTGAAAGTGAAGAAGGATTCTGTCTGTTTAAAGTTGAGGATCATCAGTTGGAGCTGGTATATGATTCTGGATATTTATATGGGGAGGAAGCCAATTACAGCTTTGTAAATGATGAGAGAATTTTGATTCAAACCTTTCGCACCGGCTCATGGTATCAGGAGAATGCAGAAGCAGACGAAAATGGAGACCTGTACTATGAATTTGGGGAGCTGAATCTGTTTCATATCAAAACGCAGGAACTGAGCAGGCATACGATTCATGTTTATCCTTCTGATGACTGGGAAGAAGAGGTGACCGATGTGGGTACATTTGCGTTTTCTGATCTGAACGGCAGTGAATTTTATGTCATTGTACCATGGGGGAAAGCAACGTTTTATGCGCCGCTGGAAAACGTTCTCGTTATCAGGCCGGAGAAAACTCCTGACTTAAAAAGGGTAAATGCAAATCCATATGGAACATTAACGGAACATGAAATATTAGATAAACTGGAAAAATCGCGCGAACACGCAGCACAGGGGATGTATAAAGATGCGACAGAAGTTTCCCGTAATCTAAGGACAAAATATGGATTATAAAGTAATCATTACAGAAGATGCAGAAGGGGATCTGGAGCGTTTTATTAAATACCTGATTGTCGGGAAAAAGAGTATGCAGGCGGCAGAAAATGTGTTGAATGATTTTGATGCAACAATTGAAATTTTAAAGCATGTGGCAGGAAGTCTAAAGCTGTGTGATAACCCAAGATTATACCGATTAGAATATCGTCGTATTAACTTTTTAAATCACAGATATTTTATGCTGTACCGCATCCTGGATGACGTTGTATTTGTGGACAATATTTTTCATGAGCTGCAGGATTATGAAAATAAGATGTGTTAGTCGCAGTGCAGAGAGACAGTCTTTGGCTGATCAGACAGCCAAAGGACGAAAAATCACGATAGGAGAAGCAGATATGCCGGTTTACGAGCCGAAGGAATATGAAAAAGTGATCAGACGGATTCAGGAGAAGGTAAAAACACGTTCTGTCAAAATGGGCGAATGCCTTTCAGAAGAAACAATCGCGGCGTTTGAAGAATGCCATAAAATTAAACTGCCGCAGGCGTACCGCATGTTTTTAAAAGAGATTGGAAATGGCTGTGAACATATGTTTGAAGGCTGCCGCCTGAATGATCTGGAAAGCAGTCCGTGTCAGGAGTTGGCGTCCCCCTTTCTGCTTGACCGGTTTTGGATCTGGGAGGACGACGAAAGGGATGCCGATATCATTGAGACTGAAAGGGACCATAAAGTTTATCGGGGGAATATGGAACTGATCAATCTGGGGTGCTGCATGAGTTATCGTCTGATCATCACCGGGAAATGCCGGGGCGAGGTCTGGAACTTTACGGATGTAGGCGTCCAGCCCTGCTGTGAGCGGCAGGATTTTTTTGGGTGGTTTGAGTTATGGCTGGATCATCAGGAGGAAACAGACTATTTCAAGGACTATGTATATGGGGAAACAGATCAGGAATAAAGACTGGTTTTTCCTGACAGAACAGGTTCTGGAACTGGACAAAAGCAGAGAAAATCAGTAAAATAGTAAAGGATCATATATTATCTAAAAATGGATAAAATATTATAATATAGATAATATATTAGCTGCTTATCTGTGAAAAATATTTGAGAAGAGCAGGGAAGAAGTGACAGAGTCCCATTCAGAAGGGAGGCATGACCCGGTGGCTGGTTTTGTGTGGGAGACGGCGGAAGAAATTAATGGAGATCTTGCAAAACGTATACGGAATATCAGAAAGCGCAGGAAAATCTCACAGGAAGAGCTGAGCCGCAGAAGCGGAGTCAGCTATGGTTCCATCAAAAGATTTGAGACATCCGGACAGATTTCTCTGCTGTCCCTGACGAAGATCGCCATGGCGCTGGACTGTGCAGAAGAGATCAAAGGACTGTTTACAGCAGTTCCCTATCAGACCCTTGAGGAGGTTATACGTGAGAATCGATAAAAAGCTTCAGGTGTTTTATAAAGAACAACTGGTTGGAACGCTTGTCATGACCAGAGAGCATAAAGCTGCATTTGCGTATGATGACGGCTGGCTGGAGGACGGATTTTCCATCAGCCCGTTTTCTCTTCCTTTGAAAAAGCAGGTATTTGTGCCGGTAAAAGATTATTTTCAGGGATTGTTTGGCTGTTTTGCAGACAGCCTTCCGGATGCATGGGGAAATCTTCTGCTGGATCGTCTATTGAAGCGGAAAGGAATTGCAAAAGACGAACTGAGTGTTTTGAATCGTCTGGCAATTGTCGGAAGCTCCGGCATGGGTGCATTAACCTATCAGCCGGAATTATGGATGGGAACGGCTGCTGTGCCAGGCGATTTGGATGAACTGGAACAGGAATGTCAGAAGATACTTCATGCACAATATTCGGAAAATCTGGACGTGCTGTATCAGTTGGGCGGAACCAGCGGCGGGGCCAGACCGAAAATCATGACAAGGATTGATGGAGAAGACTGGATCATAAAATTTCCGGCACATGTGGACAAAGAGACAACCGGGCGCATGGAGTACGAATATTCCCTGTGCGCAAAAGAATGCGGAATTCCCATGACAGAGACGAAACTGTTTCCTTCAAAGCGGTGCGACGGATATTTTGGAACCAGAAGATTTGACAGAGGGCCGGAAGGGGAACGGATTCATGTGCTGACGGCGGCTGCGCTGCTGGAACTGGACTACCGCCAGCCAAGCCTGGATTATCACAGCCTGATGAAGCTGACAAAGATTTTGACAAGAGATCATCAGCAGGAGATGGAGAGCATGTTCCGAAGGATGTGCTTCAATGTATTCGCTCATAACAGGGATGATCATTCCAAGAATTTTTCCTGGATGTATGATGAGAAGACGGATACCTGGAGCTTAAGTCCTGCGTATGATCTTACTTACAGCTCAACCTGTTATGGAGAACATACCACGACCGTGGACGGCAATGGGAGAAATCCCGGGAGGAAAGAACTGCTGGCTGTTGGGGGCCAGGCAGGATTGAAACGGCAGGTCTGTGAGGAAATGATAGATGAAATCGAGAATAAAGTGCGGGGAATGCTGGGAGAATGGGTGTGAGAGGAGGCTGACCATGCGCGCATATATCCACGCATTTCAGGGCAGGCCCTGGAATGAAGAATGCCAGGCGGCATATGACGGCTTTACCGGTCTTGGCATAGAATGCGTTCTGTTTACAACAAATGAAGAACTTGATGGAAGAGCAGGGGAAGATATCGTTGTGGGCGGAATGCTTATCATGCATCACAGCTTTGCGGAACAGGGGATACAGCTTCCCGATTACAACTATCCGGAAGAGCTTCGCAGTTATCTGGGAAGAAGGATCTGGAAGATCAGGCTGGGCGATCTTCTGCGGGAAAGGCTTCCCGTATTCATCAAGCCGGCGGAAGAAAAGGCGGCGAAAGGAATCATTGTAAACAGCAGGGAGGATCTCCGGGAATACAGTCATATGGATCCTTATGCAGAAATACTCTGCAGTGAAGTGGTCCGTTTTCAGTCTGAGTGGAGATGCTTTGTCCGATACAGAGAGATATTGGGAATACAGCATTACAGCGGCGATCCTCAGAAGATACCGGATCGGGAAATCATCCAGTGCGCAATACAGAAATATAAAAAGATGCCGGCTGGATGCTCGCTGGACTTTGGCGTTACAGATGATGGAAGGACTTTACTGATCGAGATGAATGATGGGTTTGCGATCGGGTGTTATGGTCTGGATCCTGTGCTGTACGCGGAAATGTTATATGCCAGGTGGTCGCAGCTCGTTGGGGTGAAGGACTGCTTTCTTTAAATATCCCCTTTCTGTATGGCCTGGCGACAGACGTCCATGGCGGTATCATCTGTTTGTTTCAAAAAGCCGTTTTCCTGTCATATGCGGCGGGAAGGCTCCATGGGGAGCAGTGCAGAGACGACAAAGAGATGATCCTGCAGATCCATATGCAGAGTGCCGTTATATTTACGGAGCACGTCCTGCACGTTCAAAAGGCCGATCCCGTGTCCGTGGACGGGATGCTTTCCGGCGGACCGGACCGCGTCCATATGTTCCAGATCCGTGCAGTTTTTGATTTCCAGAAGAAAACATTTTTTTATTGGCCGCGCCTGGACGCGGATCCACCGGTCTTCCCCGGGAGAAAGCTTTCCGCAGGCTTCCAGCGCATTGTCCAGCAGATTGCCGAAGAGCACGCACAGGTCAAATTCGGGAATGCCGCATGCCGGAGGAATCTGTACGTCGCATTCCCACAGGATGCTGTTTTTTTCTGCCAGCTTTCGTTTCTGATACAGAAGGGCGTCTACGGCGCTGTTTCCGGTGGCTTCCGCGCCGGCTCCCGGATCTGCGCACTGCTCCATCTGTTTCAGATAGTCCGCGATTTTGGCCCATTCACTGCGTTCCACCAGACCTGACAGGGCGATGACGTGATTTTTCATGTCATGGCGCAGGCGTTCCGACTGGCGGTACTGCTGTTCCTGCATCCGGAAAGCGGCGATCTGTGCGTGATATTGGCTGCTTTTCTGCTGTTCCGTGCAGATCGTCTCCATTCCGAAAAGGTAGCAGCCCGCCGCGAACATGGACAGGGCGGTCAGGACGCACAGTTCCCCGTGGCTGAAAAGCTGGTCGTAATAGATGCCCAGGCCGGCGCTGCTTCTGACCAGAATGCCGTTGGAGGCGCTCCAGTTGGCGACGTCGATCACCGCCGTGATTCCAAGGAGCGGGGCGGACAGGACTGCGTGCCATTTCCTGCTTTTATCGAAAAACAGGACGTCAAGGTCCAGACGGATCCGAATCCGGCGAAGAACAAGAAGGACCATGGCCGTGCAGAGACAGAGGATCAGGACGGCTTCCGTCTGACCCAGAAGAGGCGCCTGGATATGCCATACCGTATGCAGGACAAAGAGCGCAAGGCAGGACAGAAAGGATTCGCAGAAATTTGCCGTCAGCGTTACGGCGGCGATCAGCACCGAAGCCGTCAGCAGTTTTTTCGCGGCATGCGACCGGAAAAAGAGAAAGACGGCTCCCAGAAAGAGGAGGTGCTTCAGCAGGACAGGAAGGATGTAGGGACTCTGAGCGGATGCGCAGGCCTTCCAGAGCAGATGAAGAGCGGCCTGACTGAAGAAAAGGCAGACCGGGAATGCCCATCGACGGTTCCAGCGGGGCTTAAGATGCTCCCGGCAGAGCCGGTCGACGGCCCATACGGAGACCATGAGACAGGGCAGCAGGAAAAGAAGTTCTTTCACAGGATCCCTCCGTTTTTTCTCATGCAGGCAAGCAGCTCCGCGCAGAAATCGTCATATCTTCTTTTGGCGATGGGAATCCGTTCCCCGTTGTCGAGAAGAAGCTCCTGACGGTTGTAGGAGTCCACATAGTTCAGGTTTACAAGAAAGCTTTTGTGGCATCGGAAGAAACCTTTGCCCTGCAGCCGGTCCTCCAGGACGCGGATCTGCTCATAATAGGCAAAACGGTCTGCTGTCTCATGGACCTCGATCATGCGGCCGCGGATTTCAAAATACCGGATGTTGTCAAGGAAGACTTTTTTCTGCTGCCGTTCCCGCCGGATGACCAGATATTCCCGGGGATGTTTTCTGGTCTTCTGGACGGCTCTCAGAAGGACTGCCGCCAGTTTCCGTTCGTCGATCGGCTTCAGGAGATAATGAAAGGCTTCCACATCGTAAGCGTTCCATACATAATCCCGGCTGGAGGAGATGAAGATCAGGATCTGGTCGGATGCCTGCCGACGGAACCTCCGGGCAGTCTCCAGCCCGTCAAGCCCCTGCATCAGGATATCCAGAAAAAGAATGTCAAAATGTCCTGCTTCCTGAAGGAGCGCATTTCCGTTATAAAACTGCCGGATGGTACAGGAGAGGTTCCTTTGCTCCAGAATCTCCCGGATCTTATTGGAAAGCGTGCAGCACTGGAGCACTTCATCATCGCATACGGCGATGGACAGCATAAGATTCACCTGCCTTTTCTGCAAAAACGTTTCTTTATTAATATGTCGGCAGAAATGGGGCAAAAGTTTCCTGATCTGATGTAAACGGGCGGATTTCTGCAGAAAACGGGATCGATCCTGGTTCGTTATTTTTTTGACAAACGCCGGTATTCCACATACTGCATGGGATAGAGGACCAGGGACAGCGCCGTATACAGGATCAGGAGCAGGGGAACCGCTCCGTGAAGCTGTCCGCCCACGGGATACAGGTAGAAGTACCCCAGAGTCGTGCCCATATCCAGAAGCCGGTTCGGGAGCAGAACCAGGATATGGTTCATCAGGGGATGCTGGATGAAAGACAGGAAGGAGGGCAGGAAGACCGCTCCAAAAGGCACCATCACCGCCGCCACGGAAGAGCGGGTTTTTGCCGATACCAGCATGGTCAGGCCGGAGAGGAACAGGCATCCCAGGTAGCCTCCCAACAGGACAAGGACGTAAGCCTGCCCCATGGTCAGGTGATAGAAGCATTTCCAGCCGCCCAGGTCTGCCTGGACCGGACAGGAAGCGCCGTCCGCGCCGAGGAAAGCCAGCACAAAGGCGCTGTAACATCCCGCAAGCGCCCAGTAGATGCCGGTCACCGTCAGAAGGCCCGCCTTTACTTTGGCGGATACGGCGCGGCTCCGTCCATAGGCGCTGGCGAAAAAGACAGCTTCTGCTTTTGACTGGTATTCGCAGGAGAAAATACCTGCCACCAGATAACCCAGGATCATGACGGCCAGCATGACCAGCGTGGGAAAATACTCCATGGCCCGCCGCCATCCTTTCACATAGTCATAGAAAAAGGGCGTGTCCAGTTCTTCATACCGCCGGATCAGCCAGGCTTTCTCTGCTTCCGTGAACTGGTCTTTGGCGTCGGTTTCCAGCCATTCCCGAAGCAGGCGGACCCGGTTCTGGTAAAAGTCGGCGGCGTTTACGGAGGTCAGACGGTCGGCCAGATAGTAGTCATAGGACCGGAATCCTTCCGCATAGGACTCGTTGATGAGCGATCGAATCTCGAAGATTCCCTGGAGCCGGCTAAAGGCGATGTTATTTTCGGTAATGTCTTCTGAGAGGGCTTCCGGGGAATGCCGGATCCTTATGTTTTCCTGAAAGGCCGCCTGCAGCCGCTCCTCATCCAGGGCTCCCGCCCATTCCTTTTGCGCCGCCCTTAATTTCTGAACGGCGGAATAACCGTATTCCCTGGCGCCTTCTTCGTTTACATAATATACACGGACCGCCAGAAAGCAGGAGACTGCCAGCGTGAACAGGAGCAGGCCCAGTGCGATTCGGCCGCCGGTCCGGGAAACTGTTTTCTTGATCTCATAGAATATCATGGTCCGCACCTGCCTTTTCTCCAAAATGATATAAAAATACATCCTCCAGCGTGGCCGGTTCCGGCACCGCTTCTGCCATGGGGCAGGATGCGGACAGGATCCGCAGTTCGACGCCGTCCGCAGTATTCCGGATATTGGACACCTGATAATGCTGCAGATAATGATCCAGCTGCTCCCTTTGGACGGTGCAGCGCCACACCTGTTCCGGCATGGAGGCGGTCAGCTCCTGCGTGGTGCCGGTAAGCGTCAGTTTCCCATCCTTCATCAGAAGGATCTCTCCGGCGATGTATTCGATGTCCGAAACGATATGGGTGGACAGAAGGACCAGCCTTTTGTCCGCGATCTCGCTGATGAGATTCCGGAAGCGGATGCGTTCTCTGGGGTCCAGTCCCGCGGTGGGTTCGTCCAGGATCAGGATCTGCGGGTCGTTTAACATGGCCTGCGCGATCCCCGCCCGGCGCTTCATGCCGCCGGAGAGCTTTTTCATCTTCTGTTTCCGGATGTCCCAGAGCCCCACCTGCTGAAGAAGCTGCTCTGCGTGTTTTTTGGCATATGCGGGGCGCAGCCCCTTGATGGAAGCGATATACAGAAGGTAATCCTGTATGGTAAAATCCGGGTAATATCCAAAGTCCTGGGGAAGATATCCCAGGAGCTTCCGGTATGCTCCGCCCATGGAAAAGATGTCGCTCCCTTCCCACCGGATAGCTCCGGAGTCGGGAAGCAGCAGGGTACAGAGCATGCGCATGAAGGTGGTCTTGCCTGCTCCATTGACACCCAGAAGGCCGTAGACGCCGTTTCCCAGCGTGCAGGAAATGTGATCCACAGCCATGGTATCCCGGAAGGCTTTCGTAAGTTCGGTTACCTCTAACAGCATGTTGAATTCCTTTCGTGAGGAGTCTTCGCAGCGGCTTTTGCCATACCGGGAAGACGATAATGGTTTCTGCTATGATAGACGCAGACAGAAAAGGAAAGGATAGTCTGAAAGAAGAAAAAGTGAAAAATATCAGGGAAATTGACAGGATGCGTTCAGCAGACCGGCAGTACCCCGCAGTTTTTCCACACCTTCCGGATACAGCCGTACAGCCAGAGGACGGAGCCCATAAGGAGCAGGCCCCAGACCGGCAGGGTGATGGCGTTGTAAATGCGGTCTGCCAGGACGATCCTGACCCAGAAGGTCACCCAGAATGTGCACAGGAAGAGCGCAGAGAGTTCCGAGCGTCTCTGCCGGCTGTACAGGCTGCGGAAACAGATGCAGCAGGTCACATTGAAGGGAAGGAAGAACTGGATGATCAGTTCAGAGGCCTGCACCTGCATGGTGACAGAGACCATGGACAGAAAGACCGTGATCAGGAACAGGTCCACCAGCGCGAAAAGGAGCATGCGGGCAGCGTACGCCTGCCGCAGGGAGTAGAGGGTCGTGCATTCGATCTCCACGGTATCCGCCATCCGGTCCTTCCACAGCTCCGGCATGATCAGCAGGGAGAAAAGCGGCACCAGGATGCCCATGGCGCGCTGCATGTGCGGACCGCTTCCGGTCCCCCTCATGTATACCCAGAGAAGGAGCAGAAGCAGCGCCTGCAGGCCCCACCACCGTTTGCGGATATACCGGCCCTGTGCGTATAAAAATTCCGCGGCGGACAGAGGCTGTTCCGCCTCATGCTCGCAGAAAGCCTGCGTGGACTTTGTTATCGTCTGCCGGATCGCATCTTCCCGGCAGGGCGGCAATGGATGCCGCCTGATATAAGACTGTAGTTTTCCGGAACGGTGTCTCATGCTTATCTCCATTCTGCCGTCTTTTTGACGGCGGCGCAGCCGACCGTGAAGCCATGCTGTCAGACCAGGCTTTTCAGTTTCTCCCGGACCATTCGGATCCGGTATTTCACCAGCGGAAGTCCGATGCCCAGAATCCGGGCGATCTCCCGCTGTTTTTTCCCCTGAAGAAAGTACAGGATCGCAACCTCCTTGAATTCCGGAGAGAGACTCTGAAAAGCGGCCTGAAGATCCATCCACTGATCCAGGCGTTCCATACGGTGGTCTTCCGGTTCCGGGAGCGTCTCCGGCAGCAGCTCGTCCTTTTTCCTGCGGTAATAATCCCGGCAGCTGTTGGCGGCGATGGCATAGAGATAATTCGCCGGTTTTCCATAGGGCTGGTACTGCCGCAGGGACCGGAAAAAATGCTCAAAGGTTTCCTGTGTGAGATCTTCCGCGTATCCGGGATCGTGGACGTGGAGGCGGCAGTACTGAAGGATCTGCGGATAATATTTGCGTATGAAGCTTTCAATGGCGGTGTTGTCGCCGCTTTTCATTCGCTGTATGAGCAGCAGATCCAGATCCATGCCGCGCCTCCTTTCCGGGTATGGCCCGCGCTAAAGTCTGAACGGGAGCCTTCTGTATAGATAGACGGGGTTCAGGAGAGAAAGGACAGTCCTGTATGGAAAATTTTTAAACAGGAACATTCAGGGAGCCGGCTGCGCGGTCACATTTCCACGGTCGTGGGTCCTACCTGATCGAAAATGATCATTCCGTCAAAAGTGTCCTTCGGAACGATTTTGGACGTATAGAACATCTTAAGGAGCGTGAGGCTCCCCACATTCAGGGAGGTGATCCGCTGTCTGCGTCCGAGCAGCTTCTCCCAGCCCTCATAAGCAAGGGCCTTCTTAAGATCTATGTAGTACCGTGCACCCTCCACGCTGCCGGCCAGGGCGTTCAGACTGTTTTTATTCTGGGCTGTGGTCTCTGTGAAGCCGTCGTCTGTCTGGGAATTGAAGGTGGTGATCCGCGCGTCGGTGCCAATGGCAAAATAACCGTCTCCCAGGTCGTCGGCCAGACGTTTGCCCAGACAGTTGTAGAACGTGGTGTTGGTTCTTGCGATATGTCCGTTGTGCCCGTTGATAAAGAGCAGGCTTCCGTCGCCGTGCTCCAGGAACCAGTGCACTTTTTCCGCCATGTGGCTGTCACGGACTTCGTTATATTCACTGTTGGATTTTCGGATGTCGCAGCAGTTATAGATGCTGTTGGCGCATTCTCTTGCAAATTCAAACGCTTCGCTGCCACAGGCTTCTGCGATCTGTTCTTTCCGCTGATCCACATCCTGAATGAGCCTCCCGGCATCCGGCATGCCCGCGGCAAATACGTCTGTATCAAGGTCCTGGATCGTGTCGTCGTTCAGGAAGGCGAGGGCTTCCTCGTACTTTGCGGTCAGTTCCGGATCCACCTGCCTTAAGATGTCAAAGAGGTAGTCCTTGCTGTTGTCCGCAGACTGCATGTCCATGCCATAGAAATGCAGGTCCTCTCCTGCCGGCGCGGTCTCATTATAAGCGCGCATCCATTCCAGCAGATCCGCCATCTCCTTCGTGCGGTAGATCCGAAAGCCGATGGTGGCCGCCGCTTCCTTTGCCGTCCCTTCTCCGCCGTGGATGTAGTCGTCTACCTTCAGCGCATTTCCGAAATCCCCCTCAATGATAAAGGTCCGGCAGCCGTTGTTCTGAACCAGCGTCCGGAAGACCTCCGCCTTCAGCTCCTGATACTCCCTGACGCCGTGGCTGGCCTCGCCCAGAGCCGCCACCTGTACCTGCTTCGGAATGACGATTGCGTCAAAGTCCGTCTGCACGGCCGCCATATCGGGAGCGGTGCTCCCGGCGCATCCCGCCAGCAGGACGGACAGGCTTATGGCGGTGATGAATGTTCTGATGTCTGTTTTTCTCATGTTGCTCTCTTCCTTAAATAAATATAATTTCATCCGCAGCGCCGTTTACAGCTTACAGCCATTATAAATACAGCAAAAATGTCTGCAGATAAAGAAAGTATAACAGAAAAAAGACAGAAGATGGTGCCTGTTTCTCAAACGGCAGCATTCATTTCCCGAATGGAACTGCCGTTCATGCGGCGGAGGCGTCCCGGTTCCGCCCACGAACAGCAACAATAAGAAGCCGCTTACCATGCAGCATCCATGCGTCTGCGAAGCTCCCGCGCCGCCGTCCGGGAGAGCAGGCATTCCCGTCCGCCCACCTGAAGCGTGCCGTGCCGAAGATCGATCTGCTGGATCTTGTCAAACGCCACCAGATAGGCCCGGTGGGAGCGGAAGAACCTTTCTCCCAGACGGGTCTCAATCTCATTTAAACTGCCGAGAAAATCCATACGGCTGTCGGGAGTGTGCAGGAGGACGTGATGGGGTCTGGGGGCGGTCTCGAAGAACAGAATTTCACTGAGCGGAATGTGGCGCAGAGAAGTCCCCGTCTGTATGGTGTATACCTGTGCCGGGGCCGGACGCTCCAGAAGCAGACGGTTCTGAAACTCTTCCAGACAGCGGTGTATGGACGCTTCCAGGCGGTCCGGCGTCTTCACGATATAGTCGAAGGCTTCCAGATGGTACTGAAAGGTCCGGAAGGCCAGATCGCCGTAGCCGGTGATATAGATCAGCGTGCCGTGGGGGTCCCGTCTCCGAAGCTCACGGCCCAGCAGAAAACCGTCCCACTGCGCGTCCCGAAGCTCCACATCCAGAAGATAGAGGTTCTGCCGCCGGTCCCCAAGGGCATGGAGAAGCGCTTCGGCGCTGTCCGAGCTGCACACAAGCTGCATATCATAATCTTCAATAAGAATCTTTTTCTCCAGTATGGTCTGAATTCTGCTGCGGGCGGACGCGTCGTCGTCACATAGATAAATATCGATCATGATCTGCCTCCTGGTTCTTCTATGGTAAGTTCCTGCGTGAAAACGCCGCCGCTCCAGCAGGTAGACGAAGAAACGCCGGGGTATCGCCGCAGGATTCTCTGATAGCTGAACAGTCCCGTTCCCCGTCCGCTGCCTCTGGTGGACCAGCCTTCCTCCCGGAAGCATGCGGGATCTCCCTCCCCTGTCCATGGGTTGGAGATTCGGAGCGTGAGCACGGATTCCTCCTGCAGCAGGAGGATTTCCACCCATGGCCTGGGGGTGTCCAGTGCCGCCTCCGCAGCGTTATCCGTCAGGATGCCCAGACAGCGGACAAGGTCCCAGATTTCCATAGCCGCGTGGTCCACCGGATACAGGACTTCCAGACGGCAGGGAATATTCTGCCGGGCCATCTGCGCGATTTTACTTAAGAGCAGACCCCGTATCTGGGGGATGTGCAGATTGCCGATCTGGGAGGCAGTATGGAGCTTTTCTCCCAGACGCTTCTCAAGACCTGTCTCCAGCTCCTGAAGAGAACGGGAAAGGCCGTCCTCCTGCTCTCCCATAAGGCCCGTGAGCAGGTTCCGGCAGTCGTGGCGGAAGGTCTTAAGTTCCGCCTGCAGTTCCTCCAGCGTCTGCGCATGGAGCTGCTGATGGTCGAGCATGTCCTTCTGCAGGTTCAGTATCTTTAAATCCCTGTCCCTCATGGTCAGATGGAACACCAGAGCAGCTACCAGTATGGTCATGACCGCGGTCACCAGAAGGTATTCCGACAGATACGCCGGCTGGACGCCGTACTGCATATGATTCAGAACTACGAAAGCAGCAGCCAGAGCCGCCAGCAGAAGAGCGGTCCGGCCGGGATCGCCGGCGTGCTCCAGACAGGTGCAGAACCGCTCCTGCGGCCACAGCCGCCGCCAAAGTACGGAGAGGGCAAAATGAAAGAGCGGAAGTGTGAGCCAGAGAAGACATGCGGTCATAATGGGCGTAACATGCTCCGGCGACATCATGGGGAAGCAGGCGTACAGAAGGTGGGTGAAGATCACGGAGAGCGAGCTGTCCATCATCCCCGCCATGCACACGGCCGCCAGACAGTGCCGGAAGGGGCGGCGCCAGACCCACATGCTCCAGAGGGTGAAGGAAAGGTCGATGAGCAGATAGAGCAGCAGCATGAGAGGGACGTTCTGAAGAATTCCGGCCATGCCCCAGTTGACTGCCGCAGTCGCAGGTGCCAGAAAAAGGAGCAGGGGCAGCTTTTTAAAAAGCTGTTTTGCCGAGGGCATATGGAAGAGAACGCGAAGCCAGAGAAACAGAATCAGATTACCCAGCAGATGATCCTCACAGGTGAGCAGAAACTGTTTCCAGAGGGGCAGGTCGAGGTAACTCATGGGCGGCAGACTCCTTATTCGTGATCGCGGTGTGGATGTGAAATGTAAAGATCACAGGGTTATCCGGAAAAGGACAGCCCTGTGATCTTTTGGAGATTCTCAAGAATATCAATGGGCAGAGCCCTTCCGCCCAGATCCGGGATCGGCGCGGGAGATTCGCAGCCGGCTTTCCGGTAGTGGTATTGGAAACCAATGCGGTATACCGGCGCCCATCCGTTTGCTTTCATGATCCTCTCGACTTCTTTAAATACCATATACATATCCTCCGCTTAGAACAATGAACGGTTGCCATTTCTTCCTCCGCATTGTCTAAAAAGGAACCGATATGCTGTGGTGCATCTATCGTAACGCAGATCGGTGGTTTTTTCAAGAAAAAAATAGTTGACAGCCCGGATAATGCGTATTATAATACGTATCAAATAAGGGAATGCGCATTGTAATGCGTATTGCAGGTAGAAAACATGAAGGAAAATTATGTATATCCGGTGAGGACGGAAGCGGCAGAAGACGGAATTGTGATCACGTTTCCGGACTTTCCGGATCTGGCAACGTTTGCAGAGAAGAGAGAAGATGTGATCCGTATCGCGCAGGAGGCGCTGGCGCTGAAGATTATGGATCTGGAGAACAGGCAGGAGCCGGTCCCGGAGCCTGGGGAGGCGGAGCCGGGAGTTGTCTTCGTGCACGTCTGGATGCCGTATTTCCGGAACAGTATCCGGGCAGTCTATGTGAAGAAATCGGTGACGATTCCTCAGTGGCTGGATCTTCTGGCCAGAGAGCGGTCGGTCAATTTCTCTGCGGCTTTGGTAAAAGGAATCAAATCAGAACTGGGGATTGAAGATTAACGCATCAGAATGCAGCCGTTTTTTTCAACGCCGTATGGAGGTGAGAGTATGGATACGAAAGAAGTTCTGGAGCTTGTGAAAAACATCGCACGCGCCGTGGAAGCAGTCGTTGATATTTTTACAGATTAGTAGGGGTGAGAGATGGATGTGATCGGAGCAATTGTGGGAATCTGCAAGGTGGCCGGAGGGATCCTTACGATCCTGTCGGCGCTGGACGATTAGGCGGGAAGAGAAGCGGCGATCCGGGCAGGCGCCGCAGGAAAACAGGATAATTTGGGCATGGGGAGGATTTTTATGGGTCTTCAAAGGGCGGAAATATATGATGTGATAAAGCTGTTGGAAAGGGAAGCAGGGCCGGCCGCGGCCCTCTGATTTTGGAAGAAAACAGGAAGTCGAAACCGTTTGCAGGAGAGATGAGGAGATCAGATGATGTATCAATGTGTGGAAAAGTATACGGAGCGTCTGGAAGCGCTTCGCAAGGAGCGCTTTGAAGCGTACGGCTGTGTGGAATACTGCGGGATACAGAGGGTTCCGGACGACCGGGTGAGGGCGGACCGGGATCAGGCCGCAGCGGGGCTTCTGGATATTTTCCGGGAATTTTCCTGGAGCGACGAGTTCGTGACCGCCTTCGGCGTGTTCTGCAATTTCCATGTGCTGACGGGGATGTATCAGTGTCTGGGGGAGGATGAGGAGGCCTTTGGTCTGACCGGCCTGTACCGGATGCTGGAGGACGAGGAGGGCGTGCAGTATCTGGAATATATCCGCCGGGGGATTTTGGAGCAGGAGGAAGAGCTGTTCTGGAAGGCGGTTCAGATGAATATTTTTGATTTCAGTCTTCCCTTTGTGTATCTCTACATGATGAACTTTGAACAGCTGATCCTCTATGAAAGAGAGGAACTGGAAGAGGAAGAGGCAAGACAGGATTTCCTCTGGTTTTATCATGTCATGATGGAGGCGAAAAAGCATATAGCAGAGGAAATAAATGCGAATATAGAAATTCAGCGGATTCCGTATCATGAGATGGGGAGCGTCCTGCAGGACCAGTATGCCTGGAAATATATGCCCGGTATCGTCTGGTTTGACGATATTTACGCCCTGTCTTCCGCCGCGGTATCGGATCTGCGGTTTCTGCGGGAATACGGAAAGATGCAGAAGATCGAATCCATGGAAGACGTGGCGGAGGGACTGAAAAATGCATACAGTAACGATGAGGATGCGGCGCGATACTGGGTATTCCAGAAATGTCTGCTTGGCCGGATCAATGCAATGGAAATACTGGATGTTGATCTGGAGAGAACGGACTTTTATGAACATGAGAGAGACTCGTCTCTCTTCGAAAGAAGATTTTATTTAAAGCTGCCCATGCGAATATCCTTTGTAGCGTCCCGGCTTCTGGACTATGCCGGAGAACTGGAACTTCGGATCCAGAAGGAGCGATTGATCGAGAAGAACCGGAAAATGGTGGAGGATTATTCCCATTCGGTGGAAAATATCATCAAGCCTTCTCTGATCAGCGAGATCGCGGACACCCTGCGGCAGGATGAGAAGTACAAAGATCTGTATAAGAAGCTGATTCAGATCTATTTCAGCGAAGTGATCACGCAGAATGAATGCCGTCTTCTGCGGATGACCCATGACTGGTCGGCCAGCGCGGGAGCCATCCGGGAGAACATCCGCAGATGCCAGGCGGCGGGCACGGACACGGTCGGTGTGGTATCCCTGAAGGATCTGCTGTATAAGGCCATGAATCAGGTGGTGATGCAGATCGTCGACGACAAAAGAAGCAGGATGGAATTTATCCGGGAGAAGCTTATAAAGGCCGGACTGTCGGTGGGGGATCTGGAGCAGGGGCTGTGGAGAACCGATCAGGAAACGGAACATGCGTTCGATTTCTGGCGCGCGTTTTTCCGCATGGAGTTCCAGGTGGAAGACGGTCTGGGCAGCCGGTATTTCAGGGAAGAGGCGGTGGGAACGACCTTTCTGTTTACGAGGATGACAGAGCTTCTGACCAATCTGTTCACATACGGCGAGTATGGGGAGGGGAGGGAATTTCTCTTTTCCATTGGGACCGCGGAGGATCCGGGGGGAAGGCGCTACCTGGTCTTCTGGACCGAGAACGTGATCGGGGACCGAAGCTATGTTTCCGGACAAAACGGACTGGAATCCACGGAGGAGATGCTGGAGCGTATCAACAGTTATGATCCGGAGCGGAGCCGTTTTGTGGAATGGGAAGAGACAGACGGGCGATTCCATGCGCGCGTTTATCTGGAAGCAGAGCTGTATTTATAGAGAAACGGAGGGATGCAGATGAGAGATGAGAAGGCAGGGTACCGGAGGCTTCTGGTAGTCAACGACGACGATTCGAGAGAGGATTTCATCCGGAAATACAGGGGAATGGAGAAGTGGGAGGAGGAGCTTTTCTATTACAGGAATATCAACGACGCTCTGCGCCGTCTGGAGAAGGACGGCCTTTTCTGCTGCGATAAGATCCTGCTGGATATCCGGATCGAATGGAACGCACAGGGAGCCTGTGCAGAGGATGTAGAGCGGCTGGTGGATGTGGAGAAAGCAGGAAGAGCATATGGTGGATTCATTCTGTATATGTATCTTCTGGCCAGAGGATTTCCCATGGACCGGATCGCGTTTTTGAGCGCGTATGTGACGGAAGAGGATTCCCAGAGAGAGGCGAAGCAGGCAATCTGTGAATTCCTGAAGGAATGTAAAATAAGGAACGTAAAGAGCGACGAGCGGTTAAGGGAGATGGCGGAACAGGTTCCCTCCCAGAAGGCCAATATCCTGCGGACGCTGGAAGCCTGGTCGGAGCCGTCCAGGAGGCGGAATCTGGCGCCGTACAGAACGATACAGAACCTGCTGGAGAAGGATCTTGAGACCGGTGAGGTCCGGCCTGCCTCATCCGGGGAGGCAAAAGAGACGGCGCGCAGCTTCTTCGATAAGATCGGAAGCACCGGACTGATTGTGCGGAATAAGATTCATAAGGGCGATACGGAGAAGCTGATGTACTTTATCGAGGGCGAGCCGGCGGAGGAGCTTGGGAGATACTATCAGTTCCGGGCGGCCGCGCTGAACATCTGCGACCGGCTGATCGCATATTACGAGGGACTGGGGGAGGAGAAGGACGCGGGAATCTATCAGTATGCGGATAAGAGCCAGAGAACGGAGCTGTTCCGCAAATACCCGCCCCGGTATTTTGCCGGCGTCCTGTCCGGTGTTCAAAATACACTGGATCTGAAGACGGACAGTGCAGGAGTTCAGAGGATCAGCAGCCGGGTAGTGGACCTTCTGATCTCTTTCTGGGAAGGGATCCGCGAGAGTCGGGATCAGGAGGAAGCCCGTATCAATGAATTCACAGTGGCACTGACCCTGAAATTTACGAGGAACTGGAGGCTGCATCATCTGATTGAGCATCCGGATGTGGATTTTATGATTTTTATTTTCGCCCTTTCCGCATTTGCATTGGGATATCAGGGGGAGGAGCTTCGGATTCTGCTGGATGGACAGATCGAATTAAGGGCCGGTCAGGAACCGGAGAGGAGCGGCAGGGAAGCGTGGGCGGAGCAGCTTCTGGTACGTGTAAATAAAGCTTTAAGTAAAAGCGTCTATGTGCTCAGTCTCACGGATCTGTATGGCGAATATGGGAGAAACAGCGGGACCAGAAAACAGATCGAGACCGCGGATCTCTATGAACTGTTCTGGCTGTGTCTTCATTTTCCATATATTGCGGCAGATAAGACGCTGAAGTTCGTGACGGATGCATGCGCCGGGAAGCATGTACTGCTGGGGAAGCTGGGGCAATTGGCGGCAGGAAAAATCCGTTCCGGGGGCTGTATGTTTTCGCCTTGACACACGAATTTTCCTGCCATATACTGGAACGGGTATACTTACAGAAATAATCGAAAAGACGATCAGCAGGAGGAAATACTGTGGCAGATATGAGAAAAGAGATCGAAAAGAGACGGACGTTTGCGATCATCTCTCACCCGGATGCGGGTAAGACGACGCTGACGGAAAAGTTCTTATTATATGGAGGCGCCATCAATCTGGCCGGTTCGGTGAAGGGTAAGGCGACGGCCAGACATGCGGTGTCGGACTGGATGGAGATCGAGAAGGAGAGAGGTATCTCCGTCACTTCTTCGGTGCTTCAGTTCAACTATGACAATTACTGCATCAACATCCTGGATACGCCGGGGCATCAGGATTTCTCAGAGGATACGTACCGGACGCTTATGGCGGCGGATTCCGCGGTCATGGTCATCGACGGCTCCAAGGGCGTGGAGGCCCAGACCCGGAAGCTTTTCAAGGTATGCGTCATGCGACATATTCCGATCTTTACATTTATTAACAAGATGGACCGGGATGCCATGGACACCTTTGAACTGCTGGACGACATCGAGAAGGAACTGGGGATCGCCACCTGCCCCGTCAACTGGCCCATCGGTTCCGGTAAGGAATTTAAAGGGGTCTATGACCGCGCCGGGGAGAAGATTCATGTATTTTCCGATACGGAGAAGGGAACGAAGGAAGGAGCAGATCAGGTGCTGACTCTGGACGAGGCGGACAGCGTGCTGCTGGAGGGGCAGAAGGAGAAGCTGCTGGACGAGATCGATCTTCTGGACGGCGCCAGTGCGGAATTTGACCAGAGTCTGGTGGACAAGGGCGAACTGTCGCCGGTGTTCTTCGGTTCCGCTCTGACCAACTTCGGCGTGGAGATCTTCCTGAAGCATTTCCTGAAAATGACCACGTCTCCGCTCCCCAGAAAGGCTGATGTGGGTATCATCGATCCCATGGAAGAGGGCTTTTCCGGCTTTATCTTCAAAATTCAGGCGAATATGAACAAGGCTCACCGGGACCGGATTGCCTTCATGCGCATCTGCTCCGGAAAATTCGATGCGGGCATGGAAGTCATGCATGTGCAGGAAAATAAGAAGATCCGCCTGTCCCAGCCTCAGCAGATGATGGCCCAGGACCGGAAGATCGTGGAAGAGGCCTACGCCGGCGACATCATCGGCCTGTTTGATCCGGGCATCTTTTCCATCGGGGATACGGTGTGCCTGCCCGGGAAGAAGATCCAGTATGAAGGAATCCCCACCTTCGCGCCGGAGCATTTTGCCAGAGTCCGTCAGATGGACACCATGAAGCGCAAGCAGTTCGTCAAGGGCATCGAGCAGATCGCCCAGGAGGGCGCGATCCAGATCTTTCAGGAGTACAATACGGGCATGGAGGAGATCATTGTGGGCGTGGTGGGCGTCCTGCAGTTCGATGTGCTGAAATATCGTCTGAATAATGAGTATAATGTGGAGATCGGATTGGAAAACTTACCATATGAGCATATTCGATGGATTGAAAATGAAGAGATCGATATGGACAGGATCAGCGGCACCTCCGACATGAAGAAGATCCGCGATCTGAAGGGGCGTCCGCTGCTTCTGTGGATCAACAGCTGGAGCATCGGCATGACTCTGGACCGCAACGAGGGGCTTATCCTCAGCGAATTCGGCCGGTAAACGTAAGGTTTATCGGCGTCAGATGCCCTCCGGGGCTCCATGCTCTGCGCTCGTATGGAATGTATCGGACATCGAAGCCGTTTTGTCCGTCCAGATCGGACAGGCATCAGTCCGCCCCGGACGGGCAAAACAACTTCGATGTTCGCTCCAATCCACACAGCGCTGCAGAGCATGGAGCCCCGGAGGACATCCGCCGCCGTCGCACGGACGGTAAATTTCCTCTTTTCAAAGGTGGGAAGTTTTGTTATACTATAAGCAATTATCTGACAGAAAATGAAAGCCGAAGCGGAACTGAAAAAACAGCAAAAGCCTGCAGAGCAGCCGGAGCGATTTCCAGACGCTGGCTGTTCAGCAGGCTGGAGCGGAACTATAATCAGGAGGTATCAGGGATGGAAAAGCTGGACAGAGCGACGCATGTACTCCAGACGGACAAGGATCTGGGTGAGGTGCAGATCGCAGACGAGGTAGTGGCGATCATCGCAGGTATGGCGGCGACGGAGGTAAAGGGTGTCGCATCCATGGCGGGAAATATCAAGAATGAGCTGGTGGCAAAGATGGGCATGAAGAATCTGTCCAAAGGAGTCAAGGTAGAAGTGACGGATGCAGATGTGAAGGTGGATCTGGCGCTGAACCTGATTTTTGAGGCCAATATCCTGGAAGTATCCGGAAAAGTGCAGGAAAAGGTAAAATCAGCCATTGAAAGTATGACAGGCATGAAGGTGTCCGTGGTAAATGTACGTGTTGCCGGTGTGGTGCTGGAATAACGGAGAGGGGCCTGCTGTCTGCACAAGTGGAGGAAGAGCTGCCGCGCGATGCAGTTCCCGGTGCACCGGGAGCCATCTCATCTGCGGCGGCTCCTTTCGTATTACAGGAGATCACGGAGGGAAGAATGAAAAGAAGAGAACAGAGAGAATGCATCTTTCAGCTCTTGTTTCGGGTGGAATTCAACGGACAGGAGGAGATGCCCAGGCAGGCGGAGCTGTTTCTGGAGAATATGAAAGAGGAATATGAGCCCGGAGAACAGGACGAATCCTATATTCTGGAAAAATATAAAAAAGTGGTGGAAATGCTTCCGGAGATCGACCTTCTGCTGGAGGGAGCAGCCAGGGGCTGGAAGCTCTCCCGCATCGGCAAAGTGGAGCTGACGATATTGAGGCTGGCAGTCTATGAGATGCGTTTTGATGAAGACATCCCGGAGAAGGTGGCAATCAATGAGGCGGTGGAGCTCTCGAAGAAATTCGGGGGCGACGAGGCACCGGCATTTGTCAACGGAGTGCTGGCGAAGCTTGCGGAGAAGTAGGGAAGATGGCAAAGAATGTATACACCGTCCGGCAGGTCAATGCATATATCAAAAATATGTTTGTGCAGGACTATATGCTGAACCGGATCTATGTAAAGGGAGAAATTTCCAACTGTAAATATCACACTTCCGGGCATATTTATTTTTCCCTGAAAGATGAGTCCGGCGCCATCGCCTGCGTGATGTTCGCCGGGGACCGGAGAGGACTGTCCTTCCGGATGCAGGAGGGACAGAAAGTCATCGTTCTGGGCAGCATCAGTGTCTATGAGCGGGATGGGAAATACCAGCTCTACGCGAAGGAGATTATTCTGGACGGAGAAGGCGCCCTGTACCAGCAGTATGCCCGTTTGAAACGGGAGCTGGAAGAGATGGGGATGTTTGCGCAGGAATACAAGCAGCCGATCCCGGTGTACAGCCGGACCGTCGGCGTCGTCACAGCCCCCACCGGCGCGGCGATCCGGGATATCATGAATATCACAGCCAGGCGGAATCCCTGTGTGCAGCTGATCCTGTATCCGGCGGTGGTGCAGGGAGAGCAGGCGGCTTCCAGCATTGCGAAGGGAATCCGGACACTGGATGCCTACGGGGTGGATGTGATGATCGTGGGGCGCGGAGGCGGCTCCATCGAGGATCTGTGGGCATTTAACGAAGAGGAAGTGGCAAGGGCTATCTTTGCGTGCCGGACCCCGGTGATCTCGGCAGTGGGACATGAGACCGATACGACAATTGCGGATCTTGTGGCGGACCTGCGGGCGCCGACTCCTTCGGCTGCTGCGGAGCTGGCGGTGACGGATTACCGGCAGCTTATGAGCGGCATGGAGCTGTTCCGGAATCAGCTGGCAGACCGGCTGGAGCAGAAGATCAGCCGGTACCGGCAGAGGCTGCAGCATGAGAAGCTGCGGCTGATGTATGTAAGTCCGCAGTATAAGTTAAATGCACGGAAGCAGTATTTGTCAGAGCTTTCCGACCGGTTTGCGCAGGAGATGGACCGGAAGCTGACAGACCGGAAGCACCGGCTACAGCTCTGTGCAGGGAGACTGGACGGGCTGTCGCCTGTCAGGAAGCTGAGTCAGGGGTATTCCTATACGGAACTCTCTGACAAAAAGGCGCTGCGCAGTATTACACAGGTGCAGGAGGGAGATCCTGTGCTGATCCATGTGACAGACGGTAAGGTCCGTGCCCGGGTGGAGGCGCTGGAAGCAGATTAACTATAGAAGGAAAGAGCGGTCATGACGGAAGAAAGAAAAGAGAAAAAAGAAGAATTCAGCCTGGAAGAAGGACTTGAGCAGATTGAGCAGCTTCTGGAGCGTCTGGGCGACGAGGAAGTATCACTGGAGGAATCTTTTCGACTGTATCAGAAGGGCATGGTGCTGCTGAAGCAGTGCAACGACAGGATCGATCATGTGGAGAAACAGATGCTCCAGATCGATGAGGAGGGACAGACCCATGAATTTTTCTGAGGAACTGAAGGAGAGGACACGACAAACGGAAGAGATCATAAGGGAGCAGCTTCCGCCGGAGGAAGGACAGCAGCGGGTGATCATGGAAGCGATGAATTACAGCGTGCTGGCAGGCGGCAAGAGGCTCCGCCCGCTGCTCATGCGGGAGACTTACCGGATGTTCGGCGGAAAAGGGGATACGATCCGTCCGTTTATGGCGGCCATGGAGATGATCCACACCTATTCTCTGGTGCATGACGACCTGCCGGCCATGGATAACGACAAATACCGCAGAGGGAAGCTTACGACTCACGCAAAGTACGGACATGCCCTGGGGATTCTGGCCGGGGACGGACTTTTGAACCTGGCCTTTGAGACAGCGCTGTCGGCTTTTGACCGGGAAGAGGATGGGGCGGCTCTGAAGCGCACGGCGAAAGCGCTTCAGATTCTGGCGGGAAAAGCAGGCGTCTACGGAATGATCGGCGGACAGGTGGTGGACGTGCAGTCCAGCGGACAGGCCGTTGACGAGGAGAAGCTGCTCTTTATCTATGAGCTGAAGACAGGGGCGCTTCTGGAGGCGTCCATGATGATCGGAGCAGTGCTGGCCGGAGCAGCTGAGGAAGAGATCCGCACCGTGGAGCAGATTGCATCCGATGTGGGGAAAGCGTTCCAGATCCGGGACGACATCCTGGATGTGACCAGTACCCTGGAGAAGCTGGGAAAGCCCATCAACAGCGATGACCGGAATGCAAAGACCACCTGTGTGACTCTGAAAGGGCTTGAGGAGGCTTCCAGGGAGGTGGAAATCATATCGGAGAGGGCCCTTGCGCGTCTTTCGTCTCTTCCTTATAAAAACGAATTTCTCACGGAACTGATAAAGGCTTTGATTTACAGAGAAAAGTAGAGGGCACAGAGCATGGCACTGGAAAAGATAGAGCAGATCAACGATATCAAGCAGATACCTCCGGAAGAGTATGAACTTCTGGCGCTGGAGATCCGGGATTTTCTGGTGGAAAAGATCAGCCGGACCGGAGGTCATCTGGCCTCCAATCTGGGGGTGGTAGAGCTGACCATGGCGCTGCATCTTTGTTTTGATCTTCCCAAAGACAAGATCATATGGGATGTGGGCCATCAGGCCTATACCCACAAGCTTCTGACCGGCAGAAAGTCCGGTTTTGACGGGCTGCGCAAATACGGGGGCATGAGCGGTTTTCCCAAGAGGAAGGAGAGCGACTGCGACTGTTTTGATACGGGACACAGTTCCACCTCCATCTCGGCAGGGATCGGTCTGGTGGCGGCCAGAGATCTTCTGGGCACGGATGAATATGTGATCTCGGTCATCGGGGACGGGGCGCTGACCGGAGGCATGGCGTATGAGGCGCTGAATAATGCGTCCAGGCTCACGAAGAATTTCATCATTGTCCTGAATGACAACAACATGTCCATTGCGGAAAATGTGGGCGGTATGTCGGAATATCTCAACGGCCTTCGGACCAATGAAGTGTATACAAGCTTTAAGACCGGGGTGGAGCAGTCGCTGAACCGGATTCCCGGCGGCGTCCATCTGGCCAACCAGCTGAAGAAGACCAAGAGCGGCATCAAGCAGCTTCTGATCCCGGGGATGCTTTTTGAGGATATGGGGATCACTTATCTGGGACCGGTGGATGGGCATGACATTGGCCGTCTTCAGGATGTGTTCCGCAAGGCAAAGCGCGTCAAGGGGGCAGTTCTGGTGCATGTACTGACGAAAAAAGGCAAAGGGTATGCGCCGGCGGAGCGGCATCCGGCCAGATTTCATGGAGCAGAGCCCTTTGAGATCGAGACGGGGATTCCAAGAAACAAGCGGAAGAAAGCCAATTATCAGGATGTGTTTTCCACCTGTATGGTGAAACTGGGACAGCGCCATGAGCATGTGGTGGCGATCACGGCTGCCATGCCGGACGGGACTGGATTAAAACGTTTTAAAAACCTGTACCCGGAGCGTTTTTTTGATGTGGGCATTGCGGAGGCGCATGCGGTGACTTTTGCGGCGGGGTTGGCGGCAGGAGGACTTCGGCCTGTCTTCGCAGTCTATTCCTCTTTTCTCCAGAGAGCCTATGATCAGGTGCTTCATGACGTGTGCATTCAAAATTTCCCGGTGGTATTTGCCATTGACCGGGCGGGGCTTGTGGGGAGCGACGGGGAGACCCATCAGGGGATCTTTGACCTGTCCTACCTGTCCAGCATTCCCAACATGCATATTATGGCTCCGAAAAATAAATGGGAGCTTTCGGATATGCTGAAATTTGCCGTAGGTTTTGACGGCCCCATAGCCCTTCGCTATCCCAGAGGAGAAGCGTATGACGGGCTGCGGGACTTCCGAAAGCCCATTGTATACGGGAAGAGTGAATGGATTTATGAGGAAGAGGATATTGCGCTCCTGGCAGTGGGCAGCATGGTGAAGACAGCGGAGCAGGTGCGCAGGAAGCTGAAAGAGATCGGCTACAGCTGCAGTCTGGTCAATGCCAGATTCGTGAAGCCCGTCGATACCGGGATCCTGCAGGAACTTGCCGGAGAGCATAAGCTGTTTGTGACCATGGAGGAGAATGTCCGCAGCGGAGGTTACGGGGAGAAGGTTCTGGACTATGTGACAGGGCAGGGACTCCCGGTGCAGGTTCTGAACATCTCCATTCCTGATGAATATGTGGAACACGGCAATGTGGACGCGCTCTATGAAGAGGTGGGCATCGATGCGGAATCCGTGATCAGAAGGATCATTGAGAAATATATATTGATCAGATAAGGATAGAAGTGAGCTATGAAGACGAGACTGGACGTTCTGATGGTGGAGCGGGGACTTGCAGAGTCCCGGGAGAAGGCCAAGGCGGTCATTATGTCAGGAAATGTATTTGTGGACGGAGAACGGGAGGACAAGGCAGGAGCTTCCTTTCCGGAGACTGCAGTGATTGAGGTGAAGGGAAATCCTCTGAAATACGTAAGCCGCGGGGGGCTGAAACTTGAGAAGGCAATGAAGCATTTTGATGTGGACCTTGCCGGAAAGGTCTGTATGGATGTGGGGTCCTCCACCGGGGGTTTTACGGACTGCATGCTGCAGAACGGGGCGGCAAAGGTGTACGCAGTGGATGTGGGCACCGGGCAGCTGGCCTGGAAGCTCCGTCAGGATGAGCGGGTGGTCGTTATGGAGAAGACGAACATCCGCTATGTGACCAGGGAACAGATCCCGGAGCCGGTAGAGTTCGCATCCATAGATGTGGCGTTTATCTCTCTGACCAAAGTATTGAAGCCGGTGAAAGAGCTTCTGACACCTGCGGGGCAGGTGGTGGCGCTCATTAAGCCTCAGTTTGAGGCCGGGAGAGAGCAGGTGGGAAAAAAGGGCGTGGTGAGGGACAAAAAGGTCCATCTGGAGGTGATCGAGCGCGTGCTCGGGCACGCCTGCGGGCTTGGCTTTGAGGTTCTGGATCTGGATTTTTCACCCATCCGGGGGCCTGAGGGCAATATTGAATATCTGGCCCATCTGAAGAAGCATGAGGAAGAAGCCGCCTGGGAGCAGAAAGCCATGGATCCGGCATCTGTTGTGGAGCGGGCGCACGAGGCGTTGCAGGGATACATATGAAAACATTTTATATCATCGCAAATACGGAGAAGGCGGAGAGTCTGAAGCTTTCTTATGAAATCGCGGAATATCTGACCGCCAGGGGAAAACAGTGCATGGTCCGCAGGCAGGAACAGGAACAGTCGGAGGCGCACAGCCAGCTCTCCACGGAGGAGGTGGAGGGAATCCTGGTGCTGGGCGGCGACGGGACGCTCCTTCGGGCAGCCCGGGAGCTGGCGGACCGGCGGATTCCTTTTCTGGGGATCAATATGGGACATCTGGGCTATCTGGCAGAGATCGAGGAACAGAATGTCCCCATGGCGCTGGAGAAGCTGATTGCGGACGAGTATACGGTGGAGGAACGGATGATGCTGTCCGGGCGCGTATATGTGGACGGGAGCTGTACGGAGCAGGATGTGGCGCTCAACGATATCGTACTGAACCGTTTCGGCAATCTCCGGGTGGTGGACTACGAGGTCTATGTCAACGGCCAGTATCTCAATTCCTTCCGGGCGGACGGCATGATCGTATCCACGCCTACGGGCTCTACCGGTTACAGTCTGTCCGCCGGTGGCCCCATTATCTCTCCCACAGCCTCCATGCTGATGCTGACACCCATCTGTCCCCATACACTGAATTCCAGAAGTATCGTGTTCTCCGGCGAGGACCGTATCCTGATCCGGATCGGGGAAGGCAGGAGGGGCGGCAGCGACGATGCATGCGTGACCTTTGACGGCGATACCTGCGTGCAGCTGAAGACCGGGGATCATGTGGAGATACAAAGGTCCACGGAAGTGACCCGGATCCTGAAGATCAACCAGGTGAGCTTCCTGGAGGTACTCAGGAACAAGCTGAGCCGGAGCTGATAAAGGAGGTGCCCATGAAACGAAAAAGACACGAGAAGATCATAGAACTGATCGAAAGGTATGACATAGAGACACAGGAGGAGCTGGCGGACCATCTGGTGGAGGAAGGCTTTCAGGTGACGCAGGCTACGGTGTCCAGAGATATCCGGGAGCTGAAGCTCTCCAAGGTGCCGGGAAGAGAAGGACGCCAGAAATATGTGCTCCTGAACAATCAGCAGCATCAGATGGCGGAAAAATATGTGGGGATTCTGCGGGAGGCGTTTATCTCCATGGACCGCGCCCAGAATATCCTGGTGGTGAAGACCGTCTCGGGTATGGCCATGGCAGCAGGGGCGGCGCTGGACAGCATCGGCTGGAAGGAGATCGTCGGCTGTATCGCCGGGGATGACACGGTGATGTGTGCCATCCGTACGGCGGAGGATACGGAGACGGTCATGGCAGAGCTGCGCAAGATTGTTAAAAAACAGACAGATCTTTGATTTGAGGTGAGAGAATGCTGCTTCATTTACATGTAAAGAATCTTGCCCTGATCCGGGAGACGGAGATCGATTTCTCGCCGGGGCTTAACATACTGACCGGTGAGACCGGTGCGGGCAAATCTATCCTTATCGGTTCCATGACCATGGCGCTGGGGGGGAAGGTGTCAAAAGAGATGCAGAGAGACGACGCGGATCATGCCCTGGTGGAGCTTGTTTTCTCTGTGGACCAGCCGGAGCTTCTTGAGAGGCTTAAGGAGCTGGATATTCCGGTGGAGGACGGCGAGCTTGTCCTGTCCCGGAAGATCTCCGGGGGACGCAGTATCTGCAGGCTGAACGGGGAGACGGTCAGTACTGCAGTGCTCAGAGAGGTCTCTGCCAGGCTGATCGACATCCATGGACAGCATGAGCATCAGTCTCTTCTGAACAAAAAGAAGCATCTGGAGATCCTGGACGCTTATGCTCATGAAGAGCTCTCCCCGGTGCTTTTTACGCTGGAGGAAAGCTATCGCAGATGCCGGGAGCTGGCAAAAGAGCTGGAGGAGTCCCGGACGGATGACAGCGCCAGAGCCAGAGAGCAGTCACTGCTGGAATTTGAAATAAACGAGATCGAGGAAGCAGAGCTGAAGGACGGAGAGGACGAGCTCCTGGAGCAGTCCTACCGGAAGATGGTGAACAGTCGGAACATCATGGAGGCGCTCACGCTGGTACAGAGTCTCTGCGCCGGGGGGGAGATCTCCGCGTCGGAGCAGACCGGGCGGGCCTGCCGGGAGCTGGGAAATGCCCTCAGATACGATGAGGAGCTGGAAGCCCTGAACAGCCAGCTGCAGGAGATCGACGGGCAGCTGCAGGATTTTGTGAGAGATCTGGAGGACTATATGGAAGGTCTCCCGTTTTCCGAACAGGAGTTCCGGGAGACGGAGGAACGGCTGAACCTGATCAATCATCTGAAGGCCAAATACGGGCAGACGGTGGCGGAGATCCGGGAATATCAGGAGGAACGCCGGAAACGCCTGGATATGCTGGTAAATTACGAACAGCATATGGAGAAGCTCCAGAAGGAATACGAGAAGGCGTCCGGGGAGCTGGAGGGGCACTGCTTGGAAGCTCACAGACTCCGGGTAGAGGCCGCGGGAAGACTGACGGTGCTCATGAAAGAGCAGCTGGGAGAGCTGAATTTCCTGGATGTACAGTTTGAGATTGCGGTGAACGATACCGGGATCCCCTCCGGAAGCGGCCGGGACGATGTGGAATTTCTGATCTCCACCAATCCGGGGGAACCCCTGAAGCCTCTGGGAAGGATCGCTTCCGGTGGAGAGCTGTCCAGAGTCATGCTGGCGATCAAGACAGTGATGGCGGATCAGGATGAGATCCATACGGTGATCTTCGATGAGATCGACGCGGGGATCAGCGGGCGTACGGCCCAGAAAGTGTCGGAGAAGCTGTCGCTCATCGGAAGAAGCCGTCAGGTCATCTGTATCACCCATCTGGCGCAGCTGGCGTCCATGGCGGACAGTCATTACTGCATCGAGAAGCAGGCAGTGGACGGCAGTACCGAGACCCGGATCCGGAAGCTCTCCGGAGAGGAGATCACAGAAGAGCTGGCCCGGATCCTGGGCGGAGCAAGGATCACGGACGCGGTCCGGTGGAACGCCATGGAGATGAAACGCCTGGCGCTGGAATTTAAAAAGAAAACAGGAAAAACCTGACAGTAATTTTGGATGGATTTATGCAAACACTAAAGAAAAAAGTGTGAAAGGTGTGGCTGCATGAACCGTCTAAAAATATATCGTGCCTGCCTGTCCGCTGCCCTTCTTTTTTCGATCCTTCTGATGTTTTTCTATGTCAGATGGTATATGAAGACGCAGGTTCCGGATGTGGTCAGAGTGGGCATGGGGGATGAACAGACGCTGGATCTGGGCCTTAAGGAAGTGTCCGTCCGGGTGGTGGAGAGAAAGAGGGTGATTCCGGGAGGAATCCCCATCGGGATCTACCTGGAGACCGAAGGAGTCTATGTGGTGGGGACGCAGGAGGTGGAGTCTGAGGACGGGCTGAGCTATGAACCTGCCTGGCAGGTGGTGCAGACCGGAGACTATATCCTGGCAGTCAACGGCAGAAAGATCCATGACAAGGATGAGCTGATTGCCTGTGTACAGGCGAACCGTTCCGATATCATGATCCTGAAGCTTCTCCGGGGCCGGGAAGTGATCCAGGTCCGGCTGAATGCCGTGCGGACCAGAGAAGAGGATTACAAACTGGGCATCTGGGTGAAGGATGATATCCAGGGTATCGGGACACTTACTTATATTACAGATGATCTGCAGTTCGGCGCCCTGGGACACGGAATCACAGATACAGACACCGGAGAACTGCTGGAGACCTCCGGCGGTTCTCTGTACGATACGAATATTCTGGAGATCATAAAGGGAGAGCGGGGGACGCCGGGAGAGATCAGCGGTATGATCACTTATTCCGACCGGCATGTCAGAGGACTGATCCGGAAAAATACTTCCGCAGGGATCTTCGGTTCCATCGATCAGAAGATCAGAGACGAGCTGGATTCGGAATATGTGGAGGTGGGATTCAAGCAGGAGATCCGGCGGGGGCCGGCGCTGATCCGAAGCTGCGTATCCGGCGAGTGCAGGTCATACCAGATCCAGATCCAGGAGATCCGGCTGAATGAAGATGATGTAAACAAAGGAATGGTATTTCAGGTGACGGATCCGGAGCTTCTGGAGCTGACCGGCGGCGTGATCCAGGGGATGAGCGGTTCGCCGATCCTGCAGAACGGAAAGCTGATCGGAGCAGTGACCCATGTATTTGTCAACGATCCCACAAGAGGCTACGGGATCTTTGCGGAGACCATGGTCAGCGAAGGAGAAGGTACGGAGGATTCCGGGAGGTGAGAGAATGAAAAGTCCCATGACGACGCTGTGTTATCTGGAGCAGGACAACAGCTATCTGATGATGCACAGAATCAAAAAGGAACATGATATCAATGAAGGAAAGTGGATCGGAGTCGGAGGACATTTTGAGCCCGGGGAGAGCCCGGAGGAATGCCTTGTAAGGGAGGTGAGGGAGGAGACCGGCCTCACACTGACCTCCTGGAGATTCCGGGGACTGGTGACCTTCACCGCAGATGCGTGTCTGACAGAATATATGTGTCTGTATACGGCGGATGGCTTCGAGGGAACGCTCCTGGAGGACTGCCGGGAAGGGGTCCTTCAATGGGTGCCCAGAGAACAGGTCCTGGATCTGAAGCTCTGGGAAGGCGACCGGGTGTTCTTAAAGCTCCTGACAGAGGAGGCGCCTTTTTTCTCACTGAAGCTGTCCTATGTAAAGGACTGTCTGGTGGAATGTGTGCTGAATGGAATCACACTGGATCCGAAGCAAGCAACCGGTATTTCTTCGCCGGAATGCCCGTCTCTTTTTTGAAAACCCGGCAGAAATAGTTATAGTCGGAGAAACCCGTCTGCGCGGCGACCTGGCTGATCGTCAGGTCGGTCTGCTTCAGAAGTTCTTTCGCTTTTTCCATGCGCAGTTTTTTTATATAGGCAGCGATGCCCATACCCAGATATTTCTCACAGGAGGCATACAGTTTGCTGCGGCTGATGTGAAGACCGGCAGCGATCTGTGCGGCGGTCAGGTCCTCTGCCAGGCGGGGACGCAGGTGCTCGTCCAGATTTCTGGTGAAATTCTGCCGGCGGGTGTACATAAGGCGTTTCAGGTGTACATAAAAGGTACAGGCCTCCAGGATCCGGGCCGCGGCCCGGATCTGTTCGGTGCTCTTCCTGGTGATGTCAAGACAGGGTGAGGGATCGGTATCCGCAGGCAGTCCGCAGTCCGCAAATGTATTTTTTATCATGGCTGTCAGTTCTTCGTCATCCCGGGTGTCCGTGATCTGGCCGAACATGATATAGCCCATGAGGATGCCGTTATCCATGAGCGGTGCTGTGGCTTCGATCAGCCCGGCATGGCAGTGATAGAGGATCATTCGTCCGGTTTTCTGACAGTGCCGGAAGGACTGGAGGTTGCTTTCCATGCATCGCTGGCGGCAGAGGGGCGTATTCTGCAGCTTCTGGCAGAAGGGGCAGTGGGAGGGCGGGCAGGCGATGAGTTCATTGCCGTCGGTGTCAAAGATCACGATCTTGATTCCGGTCAGGAGATGAAAATCCTTCAGCAGTGCGTTCAGTTCTTCGGTGTCCAGGTGTGTGAGCATGAGAAAACTCCTTTCTGTGGATGGATGATAATAAGCGCTGTTCTGCTATGGGAACAGTATACAGCAGACGGCAAAAATGGTAAATATATTTAGAAAAAAAGACAAATTTACAGTTTTCTGGATGAAATTATCTATCATCGGACACGCAGAAAGGGTATGATGGAGATAAGAATAAATCAGACAGGGGGATAAGAGAGATGAGATTTGCACTGTATTTTGGAAACCGGGGATTTATGCCGGCAGAGCTGATCGAGGGCGCCAGAAAGGATATGGTGGAAGCGGTCACGGAGGCGGGATATGAGTATCTGATCATGGATCGGGATGCGACCCGCTACGGCGCGGTGGAGACGAGAGACGAAGGGCGGATCTACGCCCGGTGGCTCATGTCCCATAAGGGAGAATATGACGGAGTGATCCTGTGCCAGCCCATCTTTATCGACGAGAACGGAGCGATCACGGCGCTGCAGGATGCGGGGGTGCCGATCCTCATGCAGGCATATCCCGATGAGATCGGGAAGATGGATTTTGCTCACCGGAGAGATGCGTTCTGCGGAAAATTCTCGGTGACGGACGTATTTGAACAGTATCAGGTGCCGTATACGGTTATGACGCCCCATGTGGTCCATCCGCTGTCGGAGGCATTTGCACAGAATCTGCATGACTTTGCGGCCATCTGCCGGGTGGTGAACGGTATGAAGCGTTTTACCATCGGATGCATCGGCGCGCGGACGACGGCGTTCAAGACCGTCCGGTTTGATGAGATCACCATGCAGAGGCACGGCATCAATGTGGAGTCCTTCGACCTTTCAGAGCTGTTTGAACTGGTACGGGCCAAAAAAGATGAGGATGAGGCTGTAAAACGGAAACGGAAGGTTCTGGAAGGCTATACGGACTTCTCGGGAGTGCCGGAGGAGAAAAAACAGATGCTGGCAAAGATCAGCGTGGTCATTGATGAATACATAGAGAGCTATCATCTGGATGCCGTTGCCCTGCGTTGCTGGAATGAGATGGAGACGTATCTGAGAGTGTGTCCCTGCGTGCTGCTCAGCGAGCTGAATGACAGAGGAATCGTGGCGTCCTGTGAGATCGACATGTGTTCTGCCATCACCATGCGGGCGCTGCAGCTTGCCACAGAAGGACCTGCGGCGTGTCTGGACTGGAATAACAATTATGGTGAGGATCCTGATAAGGTAATCCTGTTCCACTGCGGCTCTACGGCGCAGAAACTGATGAAGGAAAAGGGGAAAGTGACTTCTCACAAGATGTTCGATAAGGAGGATCCGGGCAGCGGATTCGGAACCAATGAAGGAAGAATCGGGGCATTTCCCATGACTTACAGCAACTGTAAGACAGAGAATGGAAAAATCACGGTCTATGTGAGCGAAGGGGAATTTACGGAGGATGAGATTGAAGCGGAATTTTTCGGCTGCGGCGGTGTGGCCCGGATCCCGAATCTGCAGAGGAAGCTTATCCGTCTGGCCAGAGGAGGCTTCAAGCACCATACAACGGTAGCCAGAGGACATGTAAAACATATTCTGGAGGAGGCCTTCCGGTATTATCTGGGGTACGATGTGGTCTCGGTTGATGATTGATAAGAAAGGCGGGATGGTGTATGATGGCATCAGGAGGACTCGATATCGGCAGTACCGGCTGCAAGGTTACGGTCTACGACGAAAAGGGACGCTATCTGTATCGGACCTACCGGGAATATCCGGTGTCCAGAAATGTGGGAGAGCATGAGGTGCGGGCCGAAGATATCTGGCAGGGTGTCTGCGAGGTGCTGAAGGATGCAGGGGCCAGGTATCCAGGACTTCGGGCGGTGGGCGTGACCAGCTTTGGAGAGAGCTGCGTGCTCCTGGACCGGGAGGACCGGCCCATCCGCCCGGTGATGCTCTATACAGATCCCAGAGGGAGCGAAGAGTGCCGGGAGCTGACAAAACGGCTTGGGAAAGCATATCTGGAACAGATTACAGGAGTGGCGCCCCACAGCATGTACAGCATGCCAAAGCTGATGTGGATCAGGAAACACTGCCCGGAGGATTATGCACGTGCAGAGCGGATCCTGATGATGGAGGACTATATTCTCTATCTGCTCACCGGGCAGGCAGTGATCGATTATTCACTGGCCGCCCGGAGCATGGCTTTTGACATTCGGAAGCTGTGCTGGAGCCGGGAGATCTTTGAGGCGGCCGGAATGGATCCGGGGCTTTTCTCAGAGCCTGTTCCGGGCGGGAGCGGCCCATACCGGATCCGCGCCGGGATCGCCGGGGATCTGGGGCTGTCTCCCGAGCTGCTTCTGGTCCCTGCAGGGCATGATCAGGTGGCGGCGGCTGTCGGCTCCGGCGTCTTCCAGGCTGGACAGGCAGTGGACGGCGCGGGGACGGTGGAGTGCATCACACCGGTATTTTCCGGGATTCCGCAGGATCAGAGGATCTACGACGGCGGATATGCCATTGTTCCTTATGTGACGCCCGGAGATTATGTGACCTATGCATTTTCCTTTACGGGAGGCGCACTGGTGTCCTGGTTCATCCAGAACTGCGCAAAGGCGGAGAAAGCACTGGCAGCAGAACAGCAAAAAAGCGTTTACGAGATTCTGGAGGAGGGCATGAAGGAGGAGCCCACCGGGATCCTGGTGCTGCCGCATTTTGCAGGCGCGGCAACGCCTTATATGGACGAGGGGGCAAAAGGCGCTGTGGTGGGTCTTACAGTGTGCCACAGCGTAAAAGATCTGTACCGGGCCATGATGGAAGGGGTCGTCTATGAGATGATGCTGAACATGGAGTATCTGAACGGGGCCGGAATCCGTCCGGAGAAGCTCCATGCAGCAGGAGGCGGCGCGGCTTCCCGGGTATGGATGCAGATGAAGGCGGACATGCTGGGTCTTCCCATTGTCTCTCTGGGAAATACAGAAGCCGGCGCTGCAGGCTGTGCCATGACTGCAGGCGTGGCAGCAGGCCTGTTCCAGGATCTCAATGAGGCCGCTGCCGCCCTGATCCGGGAGAAAGAGACATACCTGCCCCGGCCCGCCCTGCACGAGGCGTACCAGGCGCATTATGAGAGATATCGGAAACTGTACGAAGCCGTGCGGCCGCTGATGTAAGGCGGGGCACGGAACAGCATCCGGGAAGGAGATGCCCGGAAGGATGTACGGACGTCCTTCCAGACCCGGGGCATTTCCTCCCCGGATGCGGAACTGTAAATCAGGAGGTTATTATGATTGTTACATTGAAGGAAATTATGGAAATTGCAGAAGAAAAACAGATTGCTGTCGGCGCATTCAACGCGCCGAATCTGGAGAGCCTGCGGGCTGTGATCCAGGCGGCAGAGGAACTGAAGCTCCCGGTCATCATCCAGGCAGCTCAGTGTCATGAAGAGTGCACACCGCTGGCGGTCATGGGACCGCTTATGGTACAGTATGCAAAAAATGCCGGCGTTCCGGTATGCGTGCATCTGGATCACGGAGAGACACTGGAATATCTGGAAGAAGCTCTGAAGATGGGCTTTACGTCCATCATGTATGACGGATCCGTCCTGCCCTGCGGGGAAAATACGGCCAATACGAAGAAAGCTGTAGCGATGGCGGCCAAATACGGGGCCAACGTGGAAGCTGAGCTGGGCAGTATGGGAAGAAGAGAGTCCGGTGCCGGAGACGGGAGCGGAGAAGAGGATGATACGAAGATCTATACAGACCCCATCCAGGCAAAAATATTTGTGAAAGAGACCAGTGTGGATGCACTGGCATGCTCTTTTGGGACGACACACGGAATCTATCTGACAAAACCGAAGCTGGATTTCACCGTGGTGGAGCGGGTACGGGAAGAGACCGGCGGAATTCCGGTGGTCATGCACGGAGGTTCCGGTGTCAGCAGAGAGGACTTTCATGCGGCGATCCGGGCCGGTGTGCGTAAAATTAACTATTTTACCTACATGGACAAGGCTGCGGGCACTGCCGTTGCAAAATGGGCGTCAGAGCTTTCAGAGAGCCAGCCTGCCTTCTTTATCGATGCTTCCAGGATCGCCATCGAAGCCATGAAGGAAAATGTAAAAGAAGCCATGAAAGTCTTTGCATTCATGGACTGACGCCCGGATGCAGAGGGCAGAAAGTGTTTCGGATAAAAAGATGGAGATGGTGAGAACCGGGAAAGGAGCAGCAGATGAAAAATCCATACATTGGACATGAGAGCCAGTTATACGGTGTGGAAGAACACCGTCTGGTGGGAGGAAAGGGAGACGGTATGCGCCTCCTGCAGGTTAATAACGGAAGAGGTCTTGCGTTCACGGTATCTGCAGACCGCTGCGCGGATATCTCACGCCTGAGCCTTGACGGAGTGAACATGGGATATTTTTCGCCCTGCGGTTATGTGGCTCCGGCGTATTATGACCATGTGGGGGATGGCTTCCTGAAGTCCTTCACAGCCGGATTTTTGACGACCTGCGGGCTGAACGGGGTGGGTACACCCTGTGAAGACGCTGGAGAGAGTCTTCCGCTGCACGGCTGCATTGCCAATACGCCGGCGGAGAGGATCTGGTGGGAGACGAAGGAGGACGAGATCCGGATTCATGCAGTGGTGCCGGATGAAGGGATCTTTTCTCACAGGCTGGTTCTGGAACGGACGATCCGATGTTCTCTGCTGCGCAGTGAGATTGTGATCCGGGATACAGTAACCAATGAAGGGGATGCAGATTATCCGGCCATGATTCTGTATCATATGAATATGGGATATCCTCTTTTGTCGGAGCAGGCAGAGCTGTATGTGCCGTCTGCAGAAGTCGTGCCCAGAAACGAAAGGGCGGCAGAGGGTCTGCATGCCTGGGACCGCATGGAGAAGCCTCAGGCCGGCTTTGAAGAGCAGTGTTATTTTCACCGGTTTGAGGGGGAAGGACTTGCGTCCATCTACAATCCGCAGATCGGGAAAGGACTTGCCATCCGGTTCGATCCCGGGAATCTGCCGTATTTCACAGAATGGAAGATGATGGGAGCAGGGGATTATGTTCTTGGACTGGAACCGGGCAACTGCCATCCGGACGGACGCAGAAAGATGCGGGAGGAGGGGAAACTGACCATCCTTCCTCCGGGCGGGCGGGCAGAGTATCAGGTAGAGATCTGTCTGTTTTCCAGACCGGAAGAATGGGAACAGATAAAAGGATAACGAGAACAGAAAAAGAACAAAAGTTCGATTTTGCATCTGTACAAATGAAGGGATTTGTGGTAAGCTAATCAAAGGCTCACAGCAGGCTGTGAGCCTTTGATTCTCGTGGCATTTATGCTCTTTAGAGTATTCGCCAAATGCCTGCAGGCAGTCACCTGGCTCATTGCCCGCGGGAATAAAGCTTGCATCGTGCTGTTCTGTCCGTATAAAAATGGACAGTTTTAGGACATCCTCAAATGGGGAATGAATGAACGAAATTCGTCGTGGAGCAAAAAATAAGAAAAATCCTGAAAAACAGAGGATGTGCCACGACGAAAAACTGGCTTATAGTAATCCTTTTTAGTATAGAATCGGAGGTGGCTTTTGTGCAAAGTGAACAAAAAACCTTTAAACTTCACAGTGAGTATCAACCCACCGGCGACCAGCCCCAGGCCATCGAAGCCCTGGTCAAAGGGTTTCAGGAAGGCAACCAATTCCAGACTTTACTGGGGGTTACGGGTTCCGGGAAGACCTTTACCATGGCGAACGTGATCGCACAGCTGAACAAGCCGACTTTGGTAATAGCGCACAATAAGACATTAGCGGCACAGCTCTATGGTGAGTTCAAAGAGTATTTTCCGAGTAACGCGGTAGAATATTTTGTGTCCTACTAAGCGAATGGGTTTTTGAAACTACATCTAGTATTATTTAGTTTCATTTATACCATATATTGTGGACCAAATGGACTGTATGGATAGGAAAAACAGGGTGGAATCATAGGAATTGTGAACAAAATTCGTCGTGGAAAGTATTTAAAAGAAGAATATAGGAGCTAAATGATGATCTACAAGGCATAGGAAATTTGTCTTGTAGATTTTTTTACAGAAAACTAGAAATGAGGAAAACATTATGTCAGAATATCAATTAGAGATCAAACAGATTGTGGACTATCCACGTTGCCGGATCTACCGGCACTTTATCCAGAACTTAATGGCAGACCGGAGCATTCGCGCAAGCGGGGGTTCTGGTCTTTTTTATTACACGGTGCTTTGCAACTATGCAAATTTCCGCACTTCTTATCTCCGCATAGACGGTATCGGCTATACCGTATACCCCGGTGAGTGGATCTGTACCGTGAAGGAACTGACTGCATGGTTCCGTACCCGTTTCCAGTGCCAGGCAGTCTCCATCCTGGATGAACTGCAGAAACGCCATCTGATCTCCTATCTTTTCCTTGACCGGGGAAAGGTGGTTAAATATAAGGTCCGGGACTGGAAAAAACATAATACCGTGCTGGACTACAACTGCCCCTGTCAAAAAGATACGGGCTTTTTCTTTATGCCTATTGTGGTTGCGACAGAACTGGTCAGCGCCGGCCGCTGCTCCGAAATGGATATCCTGCTGGATCTGTGGATGTCTGCTGTTTACAATGACAGCCAGGTGCAGGGTTCGGAGATTGGCCCGGTGGTCTATTTCCGCAACGGCACCGGCTCTCCGCTGGCAGCTTACAGTGAAATGGCTGTCCGCTGGGGCATCTCCAAAGCCACAACAGGGCGTGTGCTGAAAAAACTCGCTGACATGGATTATATCTCCTTAATGTCATTCCCCGGAAGAACAGGTAGCGTGATCTATCTGCACAGCTATCTTTCCACCATGTTCCAGATATCAGATGTCCTTGTTGACAAGGAGGAGGTTGCCATGGTCCTGAAGATCAATCTTACACTGCCGGATGAAATGGATGAAACAGATCCGCAGGCAGATTCCGCTGTTAAAGAGCATGAGATATGCGTTTCAGAGGAATTATCCAGCGTTTCAAAATCGAACATGGAAGCTGTCATCACAAAAGTGGCGCAGATCCTTGATGCACAGGGCATTTCCTGTTTCCGGTGCCCGAAATCCATATATAAGTTATATCCTTTATCTGACGCCTGCAGGGAAGAGTATATATCCCACATACAGAAGGGGGTTGTACGGTTCGGGATGACCGTATCCTGTGGGGAGGACAAGCCGGTCTACACCTTTGAGCTGACGCTCTCTCCCACTGAAAAAGACAGGGAAGGAGGTGCCAGGGCATGAAAAAGGATCAGGAAGAAATGAACATTGCCGATAACCCGCTGTACCATGATACCTGGAAACTGTTGAAGAAATACAGGGATGTGGTGTGGAGCCTGGAGCTGTCCGTCCAGCAGGTGCGGAGCCGGTTTGAGATCGAGTATGGGAGTTCTATCGAGGATTTTCTGGAGTCTGTCTATGTGGCCGGGATAGACCTGTCAGACCGCAGCATTGAACACCACGCCAAATGTATCGAGCGGAGCCACCGGATGCTGAAACTTCTGGATACCTCCATCGACCTGCTCCGTACCAAGCATAAAAATGGGGAAAGCTATTACTGGCTGCTGTATTACTCCTTCCTCTCTCCGCAGCAACTCCGAAATGTGGAGGAGATCATAGAGAAACTGCACCCCCATATCCGGGATATTAGTTTCCGCACCTATTACCGCAGGAGGCGGGAGGCGATTGACGCACTCAGCTCTATCCTGTGGGGGTATACATCCAAAGACAGTATCGACATTCTGGAGAAGTTCTTTCCGGACGATAAGGATGCCGGTGAACAGAAATAAGCAGCTATATGATATTTACAGGCGATCAAGCCGGAATGGAGGAAATATATGATAACATTGACTGAGGATGAAAAGAGGATGGTGTTCCAGCTGGAGGGCTGCCACAGGTATGATGCAGTACAGGAGATAGCTGTATTCTGCCAGTATACCCGTGACCACGATAAAAGGGCCACTGCAGAAAATCTGTTAAAGAAATTCCGTAATCTTTCAGAGGATGACTGCAGGGAGCTGATCTGTGACATTCAGAGAAATTATCACCTGCCCTGGAAAGCAAGGACTGTTGGGGAGATGATCGCTGTGGTCCGGCAGGAGTCCGGTGCCCAGAAGCTGGAAGGGCATGACATCATGGCACTGGAACGCTTTGACCCGGAAGTGAGGCATATGATTGTATTTGATGTGCTTTCAGGGGAATCTCCCATAGGAGATAAAGGGCATAGGATGCGGCTGTTTCTGACAGAAGCGGGCTATAAAAAGGCGGTGGAGAGTCAGGACAGGTCTTTTATTCGGATTCTGAACCATGCAAAAGTGTCACAAGGGCATCTAAGATATGACCGGCTGGATGGAGAACGATAATTTGCGAAATGTTGTAATGTAAGAGATTATTTTTCTAATGGGGAATGAGGGTTCCGATAAGGAATGACGAGGTTGCTGCTTTTGTTTCATAGTGCATAATCAAATTGATAATCGGCATGATATATGAAAGAAAGATAGTAAATACAGGTTTAGCATATCGGCACTTGATAAAAAAAATGCCGATATGCTAATTGACAAATGAAAAGGAAAGATTTAGAATATAAATAGAAAATCGGCATTTTCAAATAAAAAGTGCCGATATGCTAATGGAGATGATTTTATGATCAATGACAGCGGTATATTTCTATTAAAAAATAAGGAGCCTTTTGACAGGCAGGAGCTTTTTCGGGTTTTAGAAGAGCAGTACAAAGGGCTGAGCCTGGCGTCTTATAAATTGAAAATGCAGCGCTTGTTGGAATCAGGGATAATTGCGAGAGTTGGGAGGAATCTGTATTGTATTCCGGACAACCAGGTGCCGATATATGATTATGAGTATTCGGAGCTTGCAGTAATTATTCAAAAATTGATTTATGAAAGACATCCTTTTTTAGAATACCGGATTTTTGAACTGGTACAGATGAATGAATTTTTAAACCACCAGATTGCTCATAATACAGTCTTTGTGTCTGTTGAGGCAGATTTGGGTGATTTTGTGTTTGAAACATTGAAAGAAAAATTTCCAGGAAAGGTTTTATTAAATCCTTCTGTAAAGGAATATCATCTATATTGGCAGGATGATCTTATCATTATAGGAAAGCTGCTGACAGAAGCACCAAAAGGAAAGAAGGCTGTATGGCATACCTGTCTTGAAAAAATGCTCGTTGATATGACCGCAGAGAAAGTGATAAAGACAACCTTTAGTGAGGCAGAATATCCAGGTGTACTGGAGCAGGCGTTTCAAAAATATATTATTGATGAAAGCCAGATGTTCCGTTATGCAAAGCGACGACATGTAAAAGATGATATTATGAAAATCATCCAGAGTCAGACAGGAATAAAACTCAGAACGGAGAAATAAATTTATGCTCACGAAAGAAAACTTTAATGAATCACATATCCGGATGTTACAGAAACAAAGCAAAAAAGATCCTGCGCTTTTAGAAAGGGTGGTATTTGCGTTTGGCTTGTTAGAGGCAATCAGGCGGGTAGAAATGCCGTTTATTTTTAAAGGAGGCACCTGTCTGATTCTTTTGTTAAAGCATCCTATGAGACTGTCTACGGATATAGATATTGTTGTTGAGCCGGATACGGATGTGGACACATATATTTCTAAAGCATCAACAATATTTCCATTTAAACAATGTGAGGAACAGGTGCGCATTGGTAGAAACAGCATGGAAAAGAGGCATTTTAAATTTACCTACCAGTCTCCGATCACTGGAAAAGATATCTATATTCTTTTGGATATTTTATTTGCCGAAAATCCTTATACCAGAGTGGTGGACTGTGAAATAAGGAATGATTTATTATTAACTGAGCCAGAATATCTGCTGGTAAAAACGCCGGATATCAACTGTATTCTTGGTGATAAACTGACGGCATTTGCGCCACATACAACAGGGATTCCGTTAAATGCAAAAAAAGATATGGAAGTGATGAAACAGATGTATGATGTCGGAACATTGCTGGATGAATTTACAGATTTTAATCTGGTATATGATACATATTTTAAAGTGGCAGCGGAAGAAATTTCTTATCGGGGGAATAACATAACAGTAGGGGACGCAATTAAGGATACATATATGTCGGCAGCCTGTATTGCATCCCGCGGCACTCTTTCTTCGGAAGAGTATCCTTTATATGTACAGGGGATACGTGATCTGCGGGGGCATATTTATGCAGAGAACTATTCTCCGGAAACGGCAGTGGGACGAGCTACAAAAGTCATGTATATGGCTGCATGTCTGTTAAAGAGACAGCCTTATGAGAAAATCGTAGATCCTATGGAATTTTCCACGCAAAAGTTTTATACCGCAGATATGACAAAATTAAAATATTTGCGTAAAGTCAATTTAGAAGCATATGGGTATGCAATTAAGGCAGAACATTTGATGAATTCTCAATCATAATGGACAGGAGACTGTGAATACCGCATAAAATGTGGGAGGAGATCACAGGGGGGCTACAGTAATATTCTTGATGCAGGTATTTTATGTGACCATCTGTGCTATTATGTTAGTTTGGCTATGCTTAATAAAAAGCAGAAGAAAACTATGGCATAAGTAAGGAGCTATTTAATCAGATAAATGCCTGCTATATATTATGCAGAAGGAGGTGCCTGTCATGTCAACATTACGGAATCAGATAATACAATCTTTGGAAGGGCTTTCGGATGATAGCCTGCGTTTTATTCTTGATGTGATACAGAGATTTATACTGCCTGTGGATCATAGTACTGTCATGCAAGGGACAAAACGCAGGCTTGGAAGTATGAAAGGGCAGAAATTTATTGCAGACGGCCATGATATAGACGAGTGCAATGATGAAGTTGCCAGATTATTTTGGGTGGATGATGGATGAAGATGTTGCCAGATATACATATTGCAATATAGGCAGTTCTAGATTTGGAGGAACTGCCGGATACGACCAAGACAATAATACTTGACGAACAATGAAAACATATAGATTTATAGATAGCTAAAGGCATCCAATCCGTTATCCTCTCTATATAATTTTGCAAAAACATACAAACTATATCTTGACATATCTATTGACCTTTTTGGTATAAATATAGTAGTATAGGAGGGCGTGGAAGGAGTGGATACTTGTATGCTGAAGGAATATCTGGAAAAAAACTATGGTTACAACGAACCGATTTTCATTAACGAGATCCGTCTGGATGGGCTTAATGACAATGCTCTGCGCCAGTATTTCAAACGGATGCTCAAATCAGGCGACCTAGTGTAGTGGCTTATATATATTTAGCCAAATAATTATTCCATATAATGCCATTCCGTGCTATACTAAAAAGAAACGGCGGTGGCGACTATGGCAAGACCTAAAACATACATCATTAAACTCAATGACGATGAACGGGCTATACTT
>CAJTCV010000005.1 GCA_910574805.1 Lachnospiraceae bacterium
TTCGGATAAAGAGATAATATATTTTTTGGGTCTTGCCATAGTACCACACCTTTTTATTTTTAGGATACCATATATTACCATATTTATCAACCAGACATTACACTAGTATAACATTTTTTAAATAACTGGACTAAATATATGTTTCGTAGTATAATGTCTGTATTACATACAGGAGGCATTATACTATGGGAAGAAAATCCAGCGTCATCATCCTTGCACCAGAAGAGCGCATATATCTTGAAACCCAAACACGCGCCCGTACAATTCAAGCCCAAACGGTCAGCCGCGCTCGTATCTTGTTGCTGAAAGCGGATGGTTATTCTATAAACGAAATCGCTGATAAAGTTGGTCTGAACCGCAAAAGCGTTATGTTGTGCTTACACAAGTATGCAGAGGGCGGAGTTGAAAATGCCCTTTTTGATGCTCCTGGCCGTGGCCGTAATGCTGAGATTACTGATGATGAAAAAGCCTGGATTATCAATATCGCCTGTCAGAAACCGACGGACTTCGGTTATGCCGCTGAAACATGGACATACGCGAAGCTGACTTCCCATATCAATAAAAGTGCGGAAGAAGCTGGCTATACAAGATTGTCAACCATTCATAAGAGTACGGTTCATGTCATATTGGACGAAGCGGAAATAAAGCCTTTCCGCATTAAATATTATTGTGAGAACCGTGACCCGGAATTCAATGACAAGATGCATAATGTTTTATTAGTATATAAACAACTTTCTATGCAATTTGATGAAGAGGGAACGTTAATTCCGTGGTATAGGGATGAAACCATCCATGTTTTGTCTTATGATGAAAAGCCGGGAATCCAGGCCATTGCCACCACATCAGAAGACCTTTTGCCTGATAAAAACCATACCTGTATCAGCAGGGATTATGAATACAAAAGGCTCGGTACAATATCGCTGCTTGCTGGAATTGACCTGCAAACCGGAGAAGCAGTACCGCTTGTGAGTAAAACACATAACAGCAAGGACTATATTGCGTTTTTGAATATTCTTGATGCCAAATATCCCAAGGGCGACAAAATCCGCATAGTCCTTGACAACCTGAAAGTACATACTTCCGAAGAAACCAGAAAGTATCTTGCTACAGTTCCAAACCGATTTGAATTTGTATTTACTCCCAAACACGGTTCCTGGCTCAACATGGTTGAGGGCTTCTTTAGCAAGATGACCAAGCAAATGCTTAGAGGAATCCGAGTCAATTCCAAGGAAGAACTGGCAGAACGGATTTATCGGTATTTTGATGAAATTAATGAAGAACCCGTTGTATTTCATTGGAAGTATAACCTGGATGATATTGATGTATCTGAAGAAGTTATCGTTGATACATTGCCAGTAAAAAAGTCCAGTTAATTAGCGAACGTTATACTAGGAGATCAAAGATTATGTGATTGAGTATGCCGGACTCAAAGTCAGCAGTTTGTATATCGCTCAGGTGAAGCAGAAATGCGGCATCATCGAGCGAGAAAACTACAACAAATCGAAGTCCGAGGATGCGAAGCAACCGTAGTGCCCGCCAGAGAAAGAAAAGGCAATCAAAGAAGCGTTGAAGCACTTCGAAATGATTTAGTACATGACAGGATGCAATTCACCTGTGTTGGTATTTAGACTGACACAGGTGTTTTCATAAAATTCGAGAACTTGAATTTTATGTTTAATTTTTCGAAGAAATCCGTTGCCTTTTTTGAGCTTTTCGGTTAGAATATAATCAGTTTTTGCCGAATCATGTAGAATAAGGAGTATGTAATATGCGAATCAGTTATAAGAAGCTTTGGCTGTTGCTATTGGAACGAGACATTAGTAAAGCTACGTTGCGTACAGATTTGAAATTGGCTTCTGGGACAATGGCCAAGCTGAATAAGGGCGAAGAGGTTGCATTGAGTGTTCTGATGCGTATTTGCCAGTATTTGCATTGTGATATTGGAGATATATGTGCTGTTATTTTGGAGGAAAAAGAAGATACATTAAATTTTTAACGTAGAGTGATGCAAAAACTGATAGAAAAGAGTGGTGAGATGGCGCAAAGAGTACCTTGGGACATGAGTGAAGCAGTTATTATGTTGAATGCGCTGATTGCTGCTCGTGAGGGCAGAATATCTAGGAAAGATGCAATTGAATCTGTATCTTCAGAGCTTCGGGCTCGTGCAAAGAGAAATGGCATCGAGGTGGATGATATTTTTCGCAATGTAAATGGAATTAAGTTACAGATGTCTACAATGGAATACATCCTAACCAATGGTGAAAAAGGTATAAAGAAATCCCCCATGCCCCAAATTTTTCAGGACGCTGTCGCTATGTATCGGAATGACAGAGCGATCTACGAAAAAACATTAAGGGCGGCAAGAAATATGACGGATACTAAATCAGTACAAGACCAGTATTTTACATGGCTAGCAACACAAGTATCTCCGGCACAACTGTCGGAATTGTATGTCATATACGCTGACATCGAAGATTTTTGTCTGAATCGTAGCGTAATTAAGAAAAAGCTGTTTGCATTAACCTGTCTTGCTGATATTCGTAAGGTGATGGACATGGTTGAATCTAATAAGGTTTTCCGTTTTACATATAAGAGAAATTTGAGTAAAATGAGATCTGCCATGCAGTTCTACTACTGCTTTATGAAAGAGCATCCTGAGCTGCTAGATCAGGCGATACCAGAAAAGTCCGCTGGGAAATCTGCTCCTGTGAAGGCAAAACTTGCAGAGCTTACTCCAGAACTGGTTAAGCAGAGAGAAATGGCAGTTTCCTCTGCTGTAGACACTGCCGTAAACCGGATTGATTTCACCAATGTTCAATCTTTGGCTTTTACACAGCCGACGGAGTTTTCATATTTCGGAGAGGAGCGGGCCAAGGTCAACTCTTGGACGCAGCTGTATGTTCAGGTTGTCAACTGCCTGCTGGATGATTATCCAGGTGTGTTGCACTCTTATATAAACCGCAATATCGGCAGGTGGGGCCGGTACGATTTCACTGATGAGACCGGAATGAGCAATATGACGGCTCCTAAAAAGGTGCAAGATAATTTCTATCTGGAAACGAATATCAGTGCTACAGACATTGCAGGAAAGATAAAAAAGCTGCTTGACCTGTGTAATGTGGATTATGAAAATCTGGAAGTGTATTACCAAAAACGAGGCTCTACAGCACCTCTCACAATCCCAACACCAAGAACAGATAACAGCACCGCATCAAGTTCCAAAAGCATTAAGGAACAATTTATTAGATGGATGCAGCAGACCGGTTTTGCAACAGGCACTATCCGCAGCTATGTTACTGCTATAGGACAGTCCAGCAAGGCTGCCAATGAATATGGCATTTGTGATACAGATTTGTTCCTAATCGAGGATGCCAATAAACTTCAACAGATTTTGGCTAACCTTTTGAATGTCTCGGCTTTTCGGGAGCTAAATGCCCAACAGCATAATCGCTTCCGAGCAGCAATATCCAAGCTCGTCACTTATCGTTCTGGTTTGGGAACAGTAACAGCCTACACTCAGCCAGAAGCGAAACCGCCGATATTAAAAGTAGCAGAGCCGGTTGTAAAGCTGCAAGGCATCCCTGAGGAGATCAGAATCCGTTATACGGAGATTCTTTCAGAGTATTTTGGTGAGGATGGTTACCAGCTAGGACGAGCAATTTTCCGTGGGCGTTTTAAGAGATTTTATGCTGAAAAATATAGCTGTAACCCAGCAGAAACAGATGGGCGCATTGATGAAATCATGAGCATGGTTGGAACCAAACGTGATGACAGAATATTTCCCAAGCAGGATAACGGTCAGAATGGCTTGATTACGGAAATTGTGGATGATATTCTGTCTGCTTTTGATTCAGTCGCAACTGCCGTCTACATCGAAGCGGTTTATGATAAGTACCAGCAGTCGCTTGCAGACAATTTGCATATATACAATCAGGATGCCATGGCATCTCTTCTGCTGGCCCATGCCAACGGAAAATACACCCAACGTCATTCTTTTCTGACAAATAACGGGTCTGGTGCAAATGCGCAGGAGGACTTGCTTCGAATTATGAAGGCATTTCACCAGCCGCAGGATTATGCCGCCATTCATGAGAAGGCATGGTTTCTCCCGTATGAGCGGATGAAGACGATTCTGGCCTCAACAGCCTCCATCGTGAATGTTGCGGCGGAAACTTATTTCTATGCACCGAATCTGCCAGTCAGCGCAGAGGAGCTGGCACACCTGTCTTTGTTAATAAATGAAGAATTGAGCGATCACAGTCATATTACAGATGTTCGCCTGATGCAGCTGATTGCAGAAAAATGCCCCAGCATTGCAATCAATACGGATGGATATACCACCTATGGGTTAAGAAATTGCCTTGGCTATATTCTTCGAGATCAGTTTGCATTTAACGGGCCAATTATCACTCTCAAAGGTGAAGAATTGAGCATGGCAGATGTTTTTGCAGAGTATACAAAAGAACATGAGGTGTTGTCAATTGATGAGCTGTCGGATCTGAGCAATGAAATGAATAGTGTGATTTACTGGGATTCGGTACTGAGCGAGATGATTCGTGTCTCCGCTTCGGAACTGGTACGGAAAGACCAGATTAAGTTTGATGTAGAAGCAATAGATGAGATTTTGGAAGGAATGTGTCCGGGCGATTATGTTCCGCTTCCGGAAGTTAATCTTTTCCTGTACTTCCCGAATGTCGGCTATCCGTGGAACGGCTACCTGCTGGAAAGCTATCTGTTCGGCTACAGCAAGAAATTCCGTTTGTTGCACTCATCTTTCATCAAAACCGGTGTATACGGTGCAATGGTGCGCAAGGGTGCAAATGTTCTGGATTACCGTTCCTTATTGGTGGACGTGCTGTCGAAGTCCAATGCATTGGACTCTACCAAGATGGCCTTACAATACATAGTTGATAAGGGCTACCAACAGCGAAGACGTTATGAAGGCATCGAGATGGTGCTTCAGGAGGCCAAACTGATAAAAGAACAGAGAGAAAAGCAGGAGAAATGAGGAAAACCTGATGTACCAGTATTTATGGGATGAGGAGACGGGAGGGCTACTGCTGACCACAGAGCAATCGAAGTTCAGCAAAGAGCCACGCCCTGTCTATGCCTCAGAATTAACAATACTGGGATTTGACCAATACTGGTCGTGTCCCAAAGACGACAGCGCTCCACTCATGTGGTCAGAGGCAAACAATTACATATATCGCGGAAGAACGGTTGCCAGAACTAAGGGTGGCTCATACTATTCCAAGCCAGAGATAGTTTTCGAGGAGGCACCTGAGCCGGACGGAATACCATTACAGTTCATTGATATCGAAGCAATGACGAAAAAAAACGAAGCTATTTTGGAAACTCTCGTTCAGGAAACGATTCAAACGGTTTATAACACTTATAGGGAATATAAAGACAAGATTGATGTTTTCTATGTAGCGTTTAGTGGAGGAAAGGACAGCGTTGTTGCGTTAGACATTGTACAGCGTGCGATTCCTCATGATGATTTTATGGTTTTGTTTGGGAATACCCGCATGGAATTCCCTGACACGTATGAGTTGGTGGAGCGAATTAAAGCAGAATGCCTAAAAGAAGGCATACGATTTTATCAGGCAGAATCTAAGTTGCTTCCACAGAATACATGGTCGTGCTTTGGACCACCATCAACGAGCAATCGCTGGTGTTGTAGCGTACATAAAACATCGCCACAAATTAATTTACTCAGGGAGATAACAGGCAAGCGAGATTTTACTGGGATGGCCTTTACCGGAGTGCGCGCTGAAGAAAGCTTGGCACGAAGCACTTATGACACAGTAAGCGATGGTCAGAAGCACAGTGGTCAAATGAGCTGCCATACAATACTTGAGTGGACTTCTGCAGAGTTATATTGCTATATCTACGCAAGGCATTTGCACCTGAATGAGGCTTATAAAAAGGGAAATATGCGGGTTGGATGTTTAGTCTGCCCTAATTCAACTGGAAAACACGAGTATATAAAGCGCTGTTCATATAAGTCGGAAGTGGATTTTTTCCTTGGAAAAATAGCTTCTACGAGCGGAAAAACCAATTACTCAGAAGCCGATATGAAAGAGTTTATTGATGGCGGATTTTGGAGAACCCGCAAATCTGGACGTGAGCTTAATTTAGGCCAGGATAAGTTTGAGGTCATCAGCGGAAGCAAGCCGCCTATGATAGATACTTTTGTGACGCATCTCAAATGGCAGCATTGGGGAAAGACAATTGGTGATATAACACAGGTGGCGGAAGATGAATATACAATTCAGTTTGAAGGAAAATCTTACACTGTCAGAACAGTACGGGGTGAAAGCAAAACAACATTTATATTGGAAAACTGCGAGAGCACCAAGTCGGATATTAAATTCCAATCGTTGATGAGAAGCGTAGTCATCAAAAGCCTATACTGCGTGGGATGTGGAGAATGCGAGGCAGAATGCAAACATGATTGCATCAACATGAAGAACGGGATAGTGATTAGAGATAACTGTGTGCACTGTTACAGGTGCCACGATGTCAAGGAGCATTGTTTGAGGTATGCATCGATACGGAACAAGATAACGGAGGGAAGAAGAATGGCAGGTATTGATAGGTATTTTACCTTTGGAACACGGGATGAGTGGCTGGATTCATTCATTCGATATGAGGGCGGAAAAGAATTCTGGCTTTCTGACGGCGATGGTCAGGTCGCCAATAAGAAAAAGGATGCATTCAGGAATTTTACTGATGACGCAGGACTTACAGTCTACGATAAGACTGCGGATGGAGACAAGTACACTAAATGCGTGCCGACACCGTTTGCGGACGTAATTATCAGAGAGGGCGCATACAGTCAGACTTCATGGGCCTTGATTCTTTGCAATCTGGTCTATACTCCTGCATTCAATTGGTTCGTCACTGAACTTGAGTTTGGAACATTATACACGCCCGACCTATTGAATTTGATGTTGACAGACGTGATGGTGAACGATACCAAAGGAAAGGGTAAACGGAATGTCATTGATGCCTTTAAAATCATGATGGCCAAGACACCTCTGGGTAAAGATAGAATCTTTGCCGACTGTGATATAGATGAAAAAACATCCGCATCTGGCAGGGAAACGGTAACGCTTAACTCTTTTATGAGATGTAGTTGGGCCACATCAGATGCTCGTGTCATCCTCTACTCCCTCTACAAGTTTGCAGAGAAGTGTGGCGGATACTACCAGTTCTCGCTGTCCACGCTGCTGGATGACTCCATTGAGCGTGACGGGATCAGCCCGACCAGAATCTTTGGTCTGGACTACGATGCGATGGTTCCAATTCTGAATGGCCTGTCCGTAAACTATTCGGAATTCATTTCGGCCAGCTTTTCTTTGGGGCTGGATACCATCAGCTTACGTGAAGACAAATCCTCTCAGGATGTGTTGGCAATATTCTGAGATAAGGAGGAGAAAAGACGATGGGCAACAAAATTTACAAGGATTATTTTAACATTGACCCGAAGTATTATGCAGCGGTTACGGCTGATCTGATAAAAAATGGCGAAGTCAAATGGACTTCATTCTATCCCCATGAAACCTTTGTAAAGCTCCTGGAGAAAACCCATATTATGCTCTCCGGTAAGGATTCTCGTTCTCTGTGGGTGGAAGGTGCCTACGGTACCGGTAAGTCCCATGCGGCTCTGACAGTGAAATCTATGCTGGAGGCCAGCGATGACGAAATCCGTGCTTACTTTAAGGATTATGGTCTCCGGGATGACCTTTGCCAGCAACTCATTACGGACAAGAGCAATGGCAGATTGATTACCATTCACCGGATTGGCTCTGCGTCTATCCGTTCTGACCAGGACCTGATTCTGGCCTTGCAGGATAGCATCACGGCTGCGCTGCGGGTGCATGGTATTACCAATCGTGGCGAGGCATCCCTGAAGGAATCCGCCCTGCGCTGGCTGGAAGATAAAGAGGCAAATCGGGTCTACTTTGACAGCCTAATTCAGGAAGATAAGTACATGTGGGATTTTGGTGGCAAGCATGTGAATGAGGTTATCTCTGTACTGAAGAGCTCCAAGGACGAAGACGCTGTTTCCAAAATGATGCGCAATATCCTGAAAGTCGCCGAGGACAATGGCATCACTGCCCTGCGTTTGGATGTTCCGGCTATGTGCGATTGGATTAAAAGCATTATTGACGAGAACGACATCTCCGCTATCCTCTTCGTGTGGGACGAGTTTACGGAGTATTTCCAGAACAATCAGAATGCTTTGACCGGTTTCCAAACCCTTGCAGAAATCAGCGAGTCTCACCCGTTCTATTTCCTTATTGTGACCCACGAGAGTAGTTCTCTCATTCTGGATAAGGATATGCGTAAGAAGATTTTGAATCGTTTTGTGGGCGATGTAACTGTCCGTATTGATATGCCGGAGAATATGGCATTCCGGTTGATGGCGCAGGCCATGAAAACCACGGATGACCCTGTACTCCTCCCGGAGTGGCTTGAGTACAAGGGTGACTTAAATGGAGAGCTGGCCAGTGTTCGCAATACCATTATTGCCAGCGCAAAAAAGCACTCCACGATGGGTCAAAAGACGGTCATCTCTGATGCAGAGTTGCAGTCTATCGTTCCGATTCATCCGTATGCAGCGCTGCTGCTGAAACACATATCAGTAGCATTCAATTCCAACGCCCGTAGTATGTTTGATTTCATTATCAGCAATGACATGACGGATGCAAAAGGCTTCAAGTGGTTTATTAACGAGTATGGCCCTCTGGATAGAATGAACCTGCTTACCATTGATACGCTCTGGGATTTCTTCACCGGGAAAGACCAGAACGGATTGAATGACGATGTTCGCGTGATTCTGGATTCCTTCGGTCTGCTGAAAAAGGGGAGCCTGACTCCAGACCAGGAGCGAGTGTTTAAAACTGTGCTGCTGCTGGAAGCCATTTCTTTGCGTGTGGGCGACGTGGAACTTCTGCGCCCCAACGAACAGAATATTGACCTGGCCTTTGTGGGCACTGACTGGTCAAAGGGAAAAGCTCGTAATATCGCTGCTGGTCTGTGCCAGCAGGGACTGCTTTTTGAAAAGCCCGTGGGCAATGGCCTGAAGGAATACACGGTTGCCAATCGTGACGGCGATATCGGCAAGATTAACAAGCTGAAGGCCGATGTCCGTAACAGCACAAAAACGCAGGATTTGATTGTCTCTGCTGACCTGATGTCTGCAGTGCAGCTTCCTGTTGCAATCCGTCCTCGTTTTGTGATGGAGGGCGCAGCTTCCTCTAACTTCACATTGACCAGCAGCAAGTTAAGTGGACAGAGCAAGCCGAATCGTTTTAAGGCTGTGGTGGCCTTCGCCTTGAATGATACAGAGGCTGCTACCATCAAAACTGCTATTTTGAAAGCAATCGTTCAACCTTCTAACGAGCTATTCTATATCGAATGCCTGACACCAATGGGCGATGATCTTTTGAGCCAGTATGTAGAGAACATGGCGTACAGTAAAAATTATGCTCAGAATGACCGTCAACGTGCGATAGGCTTTGAAATGCAGGCGAAAAAGTGCCTGACCGAATGGAAGCAGAGGATCACGGCTGGCGCCTTTATCCTGTACACGCCGGAGCATAAGAGCGGCATCCGTGTGGCAAATCTTACCGCATTGCAGGAGGAACTGCAGAAGCTCAACCACCAGATTTATTTCTGCGGCCTTGAACAGTTCAATCTGATTGATAACATGTTCCTGAAAGGTCCTCTGGCTCAGGGCGCTGAATGCGGTATCACACAGGAGTTGAAGTCCACCTTTAAATCTTCCAATGAAAAGACCAGCCTTGCAACTGCACTGAAGGGTGCATGGAAAGTTGAGCGTTATTGGGAAGACCAGACGATAACGAGTCTGCCCATTGTCCGCATCAAGCAGGAGGTCGAGAAAGTTGTAAAAGCTGGATTTGAGAAGGCTTCCGGTCGTATCAGCATCCTTTCCATCTATGAGGCGCTGGAAGAGGCACCTTACGGATTTACGCCCAGCAATGTGACCGCTTTTGTTATGGGCTTCGTGCTGAAGGAATATGCTACCGCTGATTATTTCTGGAGCAATGGCTCATCCAGTGAAAACATGACACCGGGGAAAATGAAGCAGATGATTGCCAACGCAATCAATCAAAAGTTCTCTCCGTCTTCGAAATATAAAGAGGAATACATCGTTGCTATGAGTGCAAGCCAGCGGTGCTTCCTGCAGTGCACATCAACTGTGTTCCACATTCCGATGTCGCAGTGTGGCTCTATCGAAAGTGCCCGTGATCAAATCCGCATTAAGATGAAGGGGCTTACATTCCCTATTTGGTGCCTAAAGTATATTCTGGACACTGTACAGTTGGAGGCGGCCGTTGACCAGATTACCACTGTGATTGACGCTTACTGCGGTATCGCCAATACTGCCAACAGCAACAAGTCCACTGAGAGCGACCTTGCAGACCAGATTGGTTCCCTTGTCCATGACAATGCCGCCATCACACATGATCTGGAAAAACTCCTGACAAATGAGATGTGCCGCAAGGGTATGCTGGCGTATATTGATATTTATCAGGGTGGTGCGCTCCGACAGCTGGCAAATGAAATTGGCGATGGTGGAGCCTATCTTGACCAAGTGAAGTTGAAATTTAATGCAGATGCTGCGAACTGGGTGTGGAACTCTGTTACTGCAGATGAGAAAATTTCGGATGTCATTCTGGAGTATCGCATTATAGCCGAAAGCAATAAGAGTCTACCGAAATGCACCAGTCTCCGGGACATGGTGCTGGAGTGGAACAAGCGCTCCAATAATATCCGCATGCCGCATGATGTCCTGCGCAAATATACCGGAGATTTGAGCCAGTTTTTAATTCAGCTTTATTACATGAAACAGAGCGGCCAGCTGCAGGAACAGTATAAGCAGAAGTTCTACGATACGCTGATAACGCAGCGTGAGGCATTTGAGTGCTTTTATAAAGATCAGCTGCCATATTTCAAACAGGTTGCAGGCATGTTTGTAGAAGAACTGGATGAGCAGGATGTCGCAGGATTCTGCAGCACCATTCCTGCTGGTCAGTTTACAAAGTCCAGCACGGAGTATTATCAGTACGTTGAGAATGCCGTAAGCGACTACAAAAAGAGCATCCGGAAGACACAGCTGAAGAATCTCTGGCTGGAGAAGACCGGAACAAAAGACCCGTCCGATTGGTCTGACCGGTATGATACGCCAATTCTCTGCATGTTTGATGACGCAGAGCGAGGAAATGCAAGAGCTGTCTTTGCTACCATTCTCGCATATGCTGCTCCAGATGCGGATATTACCAAGGCCATCAATTATCTTGAAACCGCCACGTTCTATGACCGTTTGAATGACCATCAGGAGCGAGACCGCTGCTTTATGGAGCGTGTTGTCGGCGATTACACCATCATGCTGAAGGATGCGGATTTTGTCAGAAAGAGCCTCATTGGAAGCATCCCGGACAAGACATATAACTGGATGGATAATTCCGCAGTGAAGAACCGCCTGAAAGTGCTGGCAGAAAAGCAATACAAACTCAGTGGTTGTGAGCGTGCACAAGCTGTTATCGATAAAATGGATGCTACCGAGCTGCGCCGTTATTTGAGTGAACTCATTGCTGACAATCTCACGGTGGGTATGGAAATTTTGAAGAATGAGTGAGGAGGGCATTTATGCGTTGCAGTAATACAAGTGAATGTTTCGATCAAATAAGTGCCTATTTTGACGGAAAAAAGACCGGTCATTTTTTGCTGGTAAACTCAGAGAATTACGATGTTTATCAGGAAATCCTCCAGCGTCTTGAGGCCGATAGCAGCAAGAAATGCGTTTATATTTCCAAGAATTGCCTGCCCAACGGCCTACCTGATGTCGATACCGCCATCTCCATCGCAAGCGGCAGTGGAAACTATGCCTTAGTTGGATTGTCGCAGGCACAGATGCTTCGTAGCTTTGATGCGCTGATCGCAAAACTGGATGAGGTGCTTAGTTATTCTATCAATGGATATGGAATTGTTCTTCTCGACCATTGTGAACAGGCACTTCAGAAATTTATGAATCGTGATGTCCGGACGAAGAATAGAGTCATTCTGGTAGACGGAGAGGCTTCGCCATTGCCACAGATAAGGTTTGCAAAAACTGTAGAAGAGTGCATTGGGTTTAAACCAGTCCCTGATTTTCCGAGACTTCTCACTTGTCTTGAAAGATTGACGGATATGAAGCGTCAGAATCACCCAGTAGTGATAACACTTAGCTCATTCCCTGTTGATCTGTTCCGGAACGCTGTTTATTCCGTTACAGCTTCCGAAGGCATTTATGATGCGTTGACCAAAAAATATTCGGATATTGTGGGCGCTACAGAAAAAGCATACGGAACAGATGCACAATGGGGCTGGCTTGTTTCTAAAATGGCTGGCAAGAGCAGCTTTTCCGCATTAGTTTGTGATGAATTTGGTGCTACGGCAAATCTGTCATCGCATCTATCAGATGTTTGGGAATCGGGAGATAAAGAGATGCAGTGGCTTTTGTGGCTGTCATTTAAGTTCTTCGGTGAGGCAAACAACCACTATCTGACGTTGGTGCTTGGAAATTGTGATACTGTCGACTCTTTTGAGATGCACGCATATCTGGATTTTGCAGATGTAGATATTTCGCATCCGGAGTTTGAACGGTATTATGCGGAACGAAAGAGGCTGTTGGAGCAGTTGCCGGAGAATTTGCCGCTTATTAAGAAATATTGTGATAAACTGGGCCGTCACCAGAAAGACGAGGTGTTCTACCTGACTGACAGTAGCACACAGGAAAAGTACGACTTTGTACGGTGTCTCAGCCTTTATAATTTTACACCGGCAGAAATTGCCCGTGCGACATGCAGTATGTCTAAGCCTTTGCATTTGTATATGCAGGATTTCGTCTTTGATGCCGTGAACACGAAGCTGCCGGAATCTGACAGTAGTTTTCGGGACGATTTGACGACATATTTTCGAGATTACAAACTTCAAAAGCTCACAAACCGTATCTTCCCGGAGTTTCTGGAAAGGGTTAACGCCTACGCCCAGTCACCTCGGCCCTATAATAAATTGCAGCCGAGGAGCAGCATTATCTCCCACATGGATAAGAAGAAGGCACAATGCTTCTTCTTCGATGCACTTGGCGTGGAGTACCTTGCATTTATCATGGCAAAGTGCGAGGAGTATGGTCTGGTATCAGAAGTAGCCATAGGCCACTGCGAGCTGCCCTCCATCACAGTTAAAAACAAAGAATTTTTACAGCATTTTGCGGACGGAGAATGGAGAAAGATTGATGGTCTTGATGAGATGAAGCACCACAGCCCAATTTACGATTATCGGAAATGTGAGTACCCACTCCATTTGTTTGAAGAACTGGATGTAATCGATGAGCAACTACGGATGATTCACTCCATGCTTGTGCAAGGACCGCTGGAGAAAGCGTTGATTGTAACTGACCACGGTGCCAGCAGATTGGCAGTACGTTATGGCCATGAGTTGGATTCCAGCATTGAGCTGGATGAGTCTGGCGAACACAGCGGACGATGCTGCCCGGCTGCGGAAGACCCGAATTTGTCATTTGCTGCTTATGAAGATGGATTCGCTGTTCTTGCAAACTATGAGCGTTTTAAGGGTGGCCGTCGGGCAAATGTGGAAGTGCATGGCGGAGCTTCCCTCGAGGAAGTGGTGGTGCCTATTATCACTTTGACAAAGCGTCCGGACAATATTGAACTTTGCTTTGTAAATCCTGTCATTGCGCTAAAGCCTCGTGTTACTCCGGAATTGGTGCTTTATTCCAACATTCCGCTCAGCAAGCCTCGCCTGCTCATTGATGGCGATTTCTATGATGGTGAATTTGTAGCGGATAAGGAGCATGCAAAGTTTGTAATTCCGAAGATTAAGAGGAAGGGCAACTACTCTGCGGATGTTTATGATGGCAAGAAAAATATGTCGGTGAAACTAGAGTTTAAGGCACAAAAGCAGACCCGCGAAGTAGATTTGTTCTAATCAGAGGAGGTAGATATGAGCGAGTTACAGTCCGCCGATATGGTGGAAAAATTAAAGGACAACTTTGATGAGATGGTTGTTTATAAAGACTTGAAGAAGAGCAATTTTATTACCTCCTTCAAGATGCCATCGTTCATGCGGGATTGGGTGTTAAAGCGCTTTCAGGATGACGAAGGCGAAATCGATGTTGATGGGGCTACAGCTTTTATTCGTGAGTTTATTCCCAAAAAAGAGGACTGGAAATCCATCAAGAACCGTATTGTCAATTATCAGGAGCAAGTGAAATTCCTAGCCAAAGTATCGGCTGATATCGATATCAAGACACAGGGACTCTCTTTCTCGCTTCCCGACTTCGGTCTTACCACCAAGGACACTGTGATTCCAAGAGATGTTTGGGAAAATTGCAGTGCGGCATTATTGAAGGCTGAGGAGAATTGGGGAATCGTAGAGCTTGGGTATCAGTTCCCGGAGAGCGACAGAGATTCCGGAAAAATCAAGCTGGTGAGTTTCCAAGACTTCTGTCCGTATATTATCGACTTGGATGAGTATAAATATGCCCGTGAGTCTTTCACCCTTGATGAGTGGATTGACATTATCCTTGGCGCCATCGATTATAATGCAGCTGGTTATGAATCTCGCCAGCAGAAGCTGGCTATGATTACGAGATTGCTTCCTTTTGTAGAGAAGCGACTGAATTTGATTGAGCTTGCCCCCAAAGGTACCGGCAAGTCCTATCTGTTCGGCTCAGTCAGTCGCTATGGTTGGCTTTCTTCTGGCGGCACTATGTCCAGAGCAAAGATGTTTTATGACGTTGCTCGGAGAACAGAAGGCTTGGTATTCGGTCACGATTACGTGGCATTGGATGAGGTGCAGACCATTAACTTTACTGATGTAGATGAGATGCGTGGTGCCCTTAAGGGCTATATGGAAAACGGCAAGTATACGGTCGGTAATCACGAGGGTGCTGCTGATTCCGGTATTATCCTTCTTGGCAATATTCCTGCGGCTTCCATGAATGAATACTTGAATATGTTCAGTAACTTGCCGAAGGTATTTCACGAGAGTGCTTTGATAGACCGATTCCACGGATTCTTGAAGGGCTGGGAACTGCCTCGAATGAATGATGACCTGAAGATTTGCGGTTGGGCTTTGAATTCAGAGTATTTCTCCTCTATTATGCACGAACTGCGAGACGACCCGACATACCGTGCCGTTGTTGATGCACGAGTAGAAGTTCCGGAGAAATCTGATACGAGAGATACGGAGGCAATTAAGCGTATTTGTACAGCCTATTTGAAGCTGTTGTTTCCGAACGTACAGCACCCGGAAGATGTTTCCTCCCACGATTTCAACTTGTTTTGTCTGAAGCCAGCTATCGAAATGCGCTCCATTATCAAGATTCAACTTGGGATTCTTGACCCGGAGGAGTTTGGCGGCAAGATAGTACCGGAATTAAGCGTAAAGGATATTGGCGAATGAATACGATAACATGTGTCGCCTGCGGAAAAACAGGTCTGGTACGCAACGAGATAGGAATCAACAAAAAGCTGTTAGGCGAGGATGTAGAAAATTTCTATTGCCTTGACTGCCTTGCAGAATACCTTGATGTGACACCACAGGATATTTTAGATAAGATTGAAGAATTCAAAGAAGAGGGCTGTAAGCTCTTTGAATAATAAAGGGAGGCGGAGCCTGTGATATATGTGGATAATGCTGCTACGACAGTTTTAGATATTGATGCATTTGAGGCGATGAAGCCTTACTTGCTCAAAGAATACGGAAATGCATCTCAGCCCTATTCGTTTGCAAGACCGGCAAAAAAGGCGCTGGCCGTTGCCAGAAAAACCATTGCTGACTGTATTGGTGCACAGCCGGAGGAGATTTTTTTCACTTCTGGTGGTACCGAGAGTGACAATTGGGCTATTAAAGGCACATTGCAATATGGCGATGGTCGTGCCATTCTAACCAGCCAAATTGAACATCATGCAATATTAAATGCCTGTGCTGCTGTGGAGCGTCTGGGGTATCCAGTTGCCTATCTTTCGGTGGATAAAAAAGGAGTGGTAACACCTGCTACGCTAAATAAGGCCATCACTGACAACACTAAACTGGTGTCCGTTATGCTGGTGAATAATGAGATAGGTACGATTGAGCCGATAAAAGAGCTCGCAGAGATAGCTCATAAACATGGAGCGTTATTTCATACGGATGCTGTTCAGGCCATAGGGCATATCCCAATAAATGTGGGTGTTTTGGGCATTGATATGCTTTCAGCGTCTGCGCATAAGTTTAATGGACCAAAGGGTATCGGATTTCTTTATGTTAGGAAGGGCACGGATATCCGTTCTTTCGCTGACGGCGGTGCACAGGAATTTGGGATGAGGGCAGGAACAGAAAATGTCGCATTTATTGTAGCAATGGCAAAGGCGCTTCGCAAAAACTGCGCTCATATAGACGAAACAGAAAGCAGACTTCGCAAAATGGAAAACGGCCTCATCCAAGCGCTGGACGAGGCTGGAATTGATTTTATCCGAAACGGAGCTGATGACCATGTTCCGGGAAATGTAAGCATATCCATTAAAAATGTCAGCGGTGAAATGTTGCTACACAGGCTGGATTTAAAGGGAATTTGCATATCGACGGGCTCGGCATGTGATTCCGTTAACACACAGATTTCCCATGTGATTCAGGCGATTGCAGTGCCAGTAGAATATGCAGAAGGAACAATTCGTATTTCTTTTGGCAGGGATAATCGGGAGAGCGATGCGCAGGAAATAGCAGACGCCATTGTGAGCATTTTGAAAAAGTAGCATTACTGGGAGTACATGAGATTTGACATGCCTTCACGTTTTAACAAGGGCTGATACCCATAGGCTCATAAAGCTATGGCAAAACTGTATTATCAGGAATTCAAGAAGCAGATGGCAGCAGATCCGGCCAGGGAACTGCGCATTGCGACTATATTCAGCTATGGTGCAAATGAGGAAGAGTCAGACGGTATTCTGGATGAAGAAAATTCTGAGGATACTTCTGCCCTTGATCAGCCCTCCAGAGATTTTTTAGAAGAGGCTATCAAGGACTATAACAAAATGTTCCATACGAATTACGATACCTCCAGTGATAAGTTCCAGAACTACTACAAAGATGTGTCCCTTCGCATGAAGAATAAAGAACTGGATATTTTGATTGTAGTAAATATGTTTCTTACCGGTTTTGACGCCACAACCATGAACACGTTGTGGGTGGATAAGAATCTGAAGATGCATGGGCTCATACAGGCATTTTCCCGTACCAACCGCATCCTGAATTCCATTAAGACCTTTGGAAATATTGTTTGTTTCCGAAATCTGCAAAAGCGCGTGGACAGTGCTATTTCCCTGTTTGGAGATAAGAGTGCCGGAGGCATTGTTCTGATGCAGAGTTTTAAGGACTATTATTATGGTTATGAATCCGTAGACGGCAGGCGGATGCCGGGGTATGTGGATTTGATGGAGGACCTGAATCATAAGTTTCCGCTGTCAGAGCCGCAGATTGTTGGAGAGCAGAGCCAGAAAGATTTTATTGTACTGTTTGGCGCGATCCTTCGTATGCGAAATCTCCTGCTTTCTTTTGATGAGTTTAAGGGCAATGAACTGATTTCCGAACGTGATTTGCAGGATTATCTCGGACGCTATCAGGATTTGCGTGACGAATGGAAGCGTAAACGGCAGGAGAGCACGGACATTACAAATGATGTGGTCTTTGAAATTGAGCTGATTCGACAGATCGAAATCAATATTGATTATATTCTGATGCTCGTAAAGAAATACCATGATACTCACTGTGAAGATAAGGAAGTGCTGATAACCATCCATAAAGCAATAGACGCCAGCCCGGAACTGCGCAGTAAGAAAAAACTTATTGAAACTTTTATCGCAGGAATCAATGACGTGGATGATGTCATGAACGAATGGCACAGCTATGTGATGGAACAGCGTGACCATGACCTTAATACGATTATTGCGGAAGAAAAACTGAAACCGGAAGATACCCGGAAATTCATGGAGCATGCGTTCCGGGACGGAGAGATCAAAACGGCCGGGACAGACATAGACAGGCTCATGCCTCCAATTTCCCGCTTTGGCGGTGGCGGCAGAGCGAAGAAAAAACAGGGTGTTATTGATAAGCTGAAGACATTTTTTGAAAAATATTTTGGCATTGGCGGTTCAGTATCTTTTATTGAACCGAGTCATAAGGAGATTACGTATGATTTTGACAGACAGGAAACGCTGTCGATGGTAGCGGAGCCCGAAACGCCATACGGAGAAAAAGTATAGCATCTTTGTGTCTGCATTGTGCTGTTCCAGAGAATGCATTTCGTTGTTGCAGCATCAGAGACATTCGCATTTGATTTCCAGAAGATGGGTAACAAGTCAGTTGGAAGCACGTATTGAGGAACCAAATAGAAATATTGTGCATAAATGATCTTACAAAGCAGTATTTACAGATGAAGTGATTTTGGAGGTGAATAACAGTGGACTATAATTTAGACCGATTCCTGACAGCGCAGCAGGCGTATTACCGGACAGCTCTGCAGGAAATACAGTCCGGACGGAAGCAGAGCTGCTGGATGTGGTTTATCTTCCCGCAGATCACAGGGCTTGGCCGCAGCGAAACTGCACAGTATTATGCGATTCAGGATATGGAGGAGGCAAAAGCATATATGCAGAACGGCACGCTCAGAGACAATCTTATGGAAATATCAGAGGCGCTTCTTCATGTGGATTCCAGTGACGCGGCCGCTGTGATGGGCTGGCCGGACAATCTGAAACTGCAGTCTTCCATGACATTGTTTTTGCTGGCAGAGCCGGAATGTGAAGTGTTTCGGAAGGTGCTGGATAAATTTTATGATGGAGAAAAAGATCAAAGGACCGTGCGTTTATGCTCGTTGGGGAAGGAGGTGAGCACATGACCGTCATGCTGTGTGTTGATGATAAGAACGGGACATTTTTTAACCATCGCAGACAGAGCAAAGACCGGATTCTGCAGGAGCATATTCTTAAGCTGGCCGGTCCGAAGAGACTCTGGATGAGTCCATACAGTAAGAAGCAGTTTGCGGATACTGGTCAGATCGATGTGATGGCTGACGAAGAATATCTGGAGAAGGCCGGGGATGAGGATCTCTGCTTTGCGGAGGGCGATGACCTTTCTCCCTATGTGGAGAAGATCGACAGGATTATCTTGTTCAAATGGAATCGTGTTTATCCGGCAGATACTTATTTCACGCTGGATATCAGCGGGTGGACAAAAGAAGAAACAGAGGATTTTGCAGGAAATTCTCATGAAAAGATCACAAAGGAGATTTACAGAAGATGAAAAAAAGAAGAGTATGGTTATTGACAGCGCTTACATGGATCGCGCTGGCGTTGTCTGCGTGCGGAGGTGCTGAAACGGAACCCCCGGAAGAGTCTGTGGTGGCAGAGGCGAATGCCCCGGGTCTGGGAGCGCCTGAGGCGCAGCCGCCGGTGGAAGAAGAGACGCCGGAGGAAGAAAAGCAGTCAGAGACGCCGCCGTCATCGGAGGGGGCTTTTTCCCTGTCCGGGGTAGAGCCGTATACGGATCAGGCATATGTTCCGGTCAACGGCAATCAACCATATTTTTCGGAAAATGATCTGACGGCGCAGTCTTATGAGTATTACAGCGATCTGGATGAGCTGGGCAGATGCGGAGTCGCTCATGCCTGCATAGGTGTTGACCTGATGCCCACGGAGGACCGGGAGAGTATCAGCCAGGTGAAGCCCACCGGCTGGATCAATGTCAAATATGACAATGTAGACGGGAAATATCTGTATAACCGGTGCCATCTGATCGGTTTCCAGTTATCGGGCGAAAATGCCAATGAGAAAAATCTCATCACAGGTACCCGGTATCTGAATGTGGACGGTATGCTGCCTTATGAGAACATGATCGCGGATTATGTAAAAGAGACTGAAAATCACGTGATGTATCGGGTGACTCCGGTGTTTGAAGGGGATAATCTGGTGGCGTCCGGGGTGCTTCTGGAGGCGCAGTCGGTGGAGGATCAGGGCGAAGACATTGAGTTCTGTGTCTATGTTTACAATGTTCAGCCGGGGATCGAGATAGACTATGCCACCGGAGAGAGCCGTCCGGCGGACGGTTCAGAACCGGTACCCCAGGGGACGGATTATATCCTGAATACCAACACCGGAAAATTCCACTATCCGGACTGCAGCAGTGTGGATCAGATGAAGGAATCCAATAAACTGCCGTATACGGGCAGCAGGGACGACGTGATCGCACAGGGGTATGATCCCTGTAAAAGGTGTAAACCGTAAGTATAAAATTGAGCACAATCCCCGCAAAAAGTGTTTGTATTTTCCGCCGCCCTGTGTTATAATCTGCTCATGGAGATATAGCTCAGCTGGGAGAGCATCTGCTTGACGTGTAGAGGGTCACAGGTTCGAGTCCTGCTATCTCCATGACAGGGTGGCTCGCTCATGCAGCCACCTTTTTCTTTCATCTGCCGGCGGTCCGGTGGGGATTCTCAGGAGCAGTCAGGTTTTGCATGGAGGTGACCATATGAGTATACGGAAGCATATACAGTTTTACGGAAAAGTGCAGGGGGTGGGGTTTCGCTATCATGCCACGTACAAGGCGCGTTTTCTGGGACTGACCGGATGGGTCCGCAACTGTTATGACGGCAGTGTGGAGATGGAGGTGCAGGGCGAGCCGGAGATCATTGACGATCTGCTTTTGTATCTGCACAGGCAGAGGTTCATCCGGATCAGCCGGATGGAGGAAGAGAAGATTGATCTGAAGGAAGAGACAGATTTTAAGGAGAGATGGTAACAGAAGCGCGGATGTGTGGAAAAATCCCACAGGTCCGCGCTTCTTTTTCCGGAATCGCTGATCAGTGCAGCATTTTCCGGATTCTTTATTCTCTGCCGTTCCAGCAGTAAGTACACAGTTTGCAGGGCTCGATCCCCACGGAGTCCAGAAGATCGTCCAGCCGGTTGTACTGCAGAGAGGTGAAATTCAGTTCCCTGCGGATCTCCTCCACCATAATCTGATATTTTTCGGAGTTGGGATCCGCATATTCCTGAAGTACCTCATCCGGCACGTCTTCCGTCCCCTCCAGGCGTGAGATCATCCGTCTGGTGATCAGATCCATGTCCGAGGTGGATCGTGAGAAATTCAGGTATTTGCAGCCGTAGATCAGCGGCGGGCAGGCCGGTCGGATATGGACCTCTTTTGCCCCGCTCTGGTAGAGGAACTCCGTAGTCTCCCGAAGCTGCGTGCCTCTGACAATGGAATCGTCGATCAGAAGCAGGCTCTTTCCCCGGATCAGCTGGTGGATCGGGATCAGCTTCATTCTGGCGATCAGGTTCCGCTTGTTCTGAATCGTAGGCATGAACGAACGGGGCCAGGTGGGGGTATATTTTACAAAGGGCCGGGAGAAGGGGATGCCGGATTCATTGGCATATCCTACCGCGTGTGCGATGCCGGAGTCCGGGATACCGGCCACGATATCCGGGCGGGCATCGTCCCGCCGGGCCATTTTTTCTCCGCAGTTGTAGCGCATCTGCTCCACGTTGACACCTTCATAGGAGCTGGAAGGATATCCGTAGTAGACCCACAGGAAGGTGCAGATCTTCATATCCTTTCCGGGGGCAGACAGGGTCCGCACTTCTTCAGGTGTAACGACGACGATCTCGCCGGGCCCCAGCTCTTTGTGGTCCTCATAGCCCAGATTCAGATAAGCATAACTCTCAAAGGTGATGCAGTATGCGTCTTCCTTCCTTCCGATGACCACAGGGGTACGGCCCATACGGTCCCTTGCCGCATAGATTCCTTTGGGGGTCATGAGCATAAGTGTCATGGAGCCGTTAATCAGCTCCTGAGCATAACGGATACCGTCGATGAGATTTTCTTTCTGATTGATGATGGCAGCGACCAGCTCTGTGGGATTGATGTCTCCCCCGCTCATTTCCAGAAAATGAGTATTGCCATTTTGATAGATAAGATCCGTGATCTCTTCTGTGTTGTTGATTTTGCCCACGGTGGTGATGGCGTAGGTTCCGTGGTGAGAACGGATGATCAGGGGCTGGGGTTCATAATCGGAGATACATCCGATGCCCAGATAGCCCTTCATCTGCCTCATGTCCTTGTCAAACTTGGTCCGGAAAGGTGCATTTTCTATATTGTGAATGGCACGGTTAAAACCATTCTTACCATATACAGCCATGCCGCCCCGCCTTGTACCAAGATGAGAATGGTAGTCTGTTCCAAAAAACAGGTCAAAGACGCAGTCGTTCTTTGACGCAACTCCAAAAAAGCCGCCCATAAAAGATCCTCCTGTAATTATAAGTCGTCTCTATTATAATGCGGCTTTCCGGAAAAGAAAAGAGTTTTTTTATCCTTCGGGCATGATGACTGCTGCGATGATGTAGACCAGGATGCCGCTGCCGACACCGCAGAAGGTCAGGATCGCCCACAAAAGCCGGATGACGGTAGGGTCGATCTGAAAATATTCGCCGACGCCGGCGCACACACCGCAGACCATGCGGTTGGATGCTGATTTTGTAAGTTTTCGATTCATTTTATCCATGATTTATTCCTCCGTAAAATTTAATTCTGCTGTTCCAAAGGCGCATACGATCTGGATCTTCTGTGCCGCATCATGCTGGACATCCAGGCGGCTGTTGTCCTCATGGTGAAAATCGTGGTGATCTTCCAGAGAATCGTACTTCCGATGGTTGATGGAAATACCGCCAAAAGCTGCTTCCAGACAGTAGTCATAGTCTGTTTCTCTGCCCGCAGCGTTGACCGTCACGTTTCCCAGCCCGCAGTCCAGATCCAGGGCGGCGCCTTCGTATCGGGTGAGGACGGCGCTTCCGGTGCCAAGAGAGATGTCTGCTTCCCGGGAGGCGCTGATGGAGTCTGCCGTAAATTCGCCCACGCCGGTGTCCGCCTCCAGGCTCCGGCAGGACAGCGTCCCTATGCTGATATTTCCCACCCCGCTGTCAAGGTCCACGGTATCTGCGGACAGGCGGATGAGCTCGATGCTCCCACAGCCCAGTTCCAGCGAAATGTCCTTGAACTCCTGTTCGGGAAGATACAGATCCAGACGAAGCGCATGGTCCATGCTGTTGCTTTTGGTGGAAGAGGGGCGTTTATCCACAAGAATCAGGCGGCTGCCCTCCTGCCGGCAGGTGAAACAGTTCCGGGTGTTGTCGGCCACTACTGCGATATGCTCATCCGTATGCTGGAAGAGGCGGAGTTCACAGAGTCCGAAATCCATGTCCAGGCTGTCAATATCCCGGAACTCATAGTATTCTTCCCCTCCGGTGTAGTTGCTTCCCGAAAGCTCCTGCAGTTCGTCCGGTATGGCATCCTGCAGTTCTCCGGCCGCATCGTTCAGCTCTTCGACTGCTTCCGAAAAATCTTCTGCCATCTCCGGCAGGATGCCATCCGACTCCGGTGTGACGGACAGATGGGTCCTGTGCCCGCGAAAGAGACTGGAGGGGAGATGTCCTGCGGACAGAAGCTGTTCGGGCGTTGCGCCCATGGAGATGCCGATGCCGATCCCGATCAGTCCAAGGATAAAAAGGATGCCGCTTAAGGCGATGCAGAGCTTTACAAAAGGTTTCATTTTACAACACCTGCCTTTCTAAGTGGATAGCGGAGGATGGACACAATGCTCCTGAGCAAAAACGGGATCAGGATTTTCATAATCCAGACCGCCATAAGGAAGATGAGAATTCCTGCAGACAGGAGCAGACAGCCCATACCGCCCAGCGCGATGCCTACACCCGGGCGGAGGAACAGGTTGTAAACAGCCAGCCCCATCAGGATGATCCCGGCAATGGGAAGCGCCACCGCTGCCACCGCCACTCCGATCATCACGCCTGCGATGCCCAGCAGGACGGCACCTGCGATGACAAGAAGCGTGACAAAGAGCGGCACGACAATGGGAAACAGAAGGAGGCACAGAAGCAGAATGGCCAGAAGCTTCCACGGATCAGCGCCTCTGCGGGGATGGGGGGCTTCTGCGGGCGCTGTCCGGTTCCCGGCGGATATCTCCTGCGGATCGCTGAATCGGGTGTTCTCGTAGCCCCGTTCTGTGTATTCACCATTTTCAGACATTCCGTCCCGGATGGTCCCGGCCACCTGTGCCGGACTGCCCAGCTCCCGGATGACCTGCGCCTCGTTTTCTGCACCGGCATCGTCAAAATAATCATTGTAATACTGGATGGCTGCCTCCCGCTCGCCGGCCGGAAGGTCTTTGAGAAGCCGTTCCAGTTCTCTTATAAACTGCTCTCTATTCATCTTTCCCTCTCCCTGTAAATATTCTGGTGATCTTGGCTGCGTAGATCTGCCATTCCGAGATGTACAGATTCAGCTGCGCCCTGCCTGCTTCGGTGATCTTATAATACCTGCGGTTCCTGCCGCCATATTCCATATCGTAGACCTCCAGGCAGCCGTCCCTGAGTAGCCTTCTAAGGACCGGATACAGCGTGGATTCTGAGATCTCGATGACCTGACGGACATCCTGGGTGATCTTGTAGCCGTAAGTCCCTTCCGCATCCATGGATACGACAGCCAGCACGATGGCATCCAGAAGTGCCGCACCTGTGTTAAATACCATGTCCGTTTCCCCTTACTGTTTGATTTTATAATATTATATGAGATATAATATCATGTTGTCAACAGTATTAAGAGAATCTTAAGAAATAAAAAACGGGTAAAAATCTATTTTTCTATTGACTCTCACCTTGGTTTATGGTTCATGATAGGGATATCAGGAGCGCAAAAGGCGCCGGAAAGGAGAGCATTAAGAGATGAAAATCGGCGAGGCGGCGAAGGAGACAGGTCTTTCGGTGAGCAATATCCGTTTTTATGAGAAGAAAGGGCTTTTGAATCCCCGGAGACGGGAGGAGAGCCAGTATCGGGAATATGGGCAGGAAGAGGTACGGCGCCTGAAGGAAATCATGCTCCTTCGGAAACTGGGGATTTCCATTGAGAGCATCTATCTGTTATATAATGGGCAGGCGGAATACCAGGGGCTGCTTCGGCGCCAGAGGGAGGCGCTGTCGGAGCAGATGGAGATGCTCAGAGGCTCTCTGGAGCTGTGCCGGATTCTGGAAGGGGAGGGAACGCTCCAGGAACTGGATGTGGATCAATGGCTGTTCTGGGTCCGCAGAGAGGAAGAGAGCGGGAAGAAATTCGCAGCAGCTGAGGAATTTCTGGAGGACATGGCAGAATTTTCCAGACTGGCGTCTTTTCGGTATGATCCGTACGTGGGCCGTTTCTTCCGGAAAAGAGGCAGCACAGGGATGCTGGCGCTTCTTCTTTTTCTGTTTCTTCTGGCGGCGGTGGCGTCAGTCATCCTGAGGGGCAGCGGAGCAATGGGTCGTCAGGCAGTGATCGGTTTCTGGCTGTTCTGGTTTCTGGGGCTTGGCGTCAATTTCTGCCGGTATCGGAGGCGGCGTCAGAAGGAAAGAGAGGAGGCGGAAGAATGCATCAGGTAATCCTGCTGTTTGGACGGCTTCTGGAGTGGTTTTACCGGTATACCGGAGACTACGGGGCTGCCATTGTCTGCCTGACGGTTGTGGTGAAGCTCTGTCTGCTGCCGTTGTATATCCGTCAGAGGAAGGGGATGGAAACAAAGCAGGCGGGGGCAGGGAGCTGTCTGCTCCTGCTTCTGACTCTTCCGGTGCTCACGGGGCTGTACCGGACAGTGCTGGCAGGGACCGGTGCTTCCGTGGGGAGCAGGCTCTGTCCGTGGGCGGTCTCTCTTCTGGCCAGAGATCCCTTCGGGATCCTGCCGGCCCTGTCCGCAGTGGTGCAGATTATCCCTCAGATCTATCCGTGGCTGACTTTCTTCCGGAAGCTGGAGCTTCCGAAGGTCTCCGGAGGGATGCTGGTGTCATCGGCTGTCATGACCTTTCTGATCTGCCTGCCCCTGCCCGCTGCGGTGAGTCTTTATTATCTGACCTCCGGAGTGTTCACAGCGGTGGAGCAGGCGCTGTACAACGGCATCCGTGCGTACCGGCTGCGCGGCGTCTGATCCTGTCCGTGACCGGCATCTTCAGAAATTTTTTCATAAATCATACAGAAAATCTTCAGTTTCTTCTGCTATAGTCGGGTATATAAAGGGCTGTCGCGGAGCGGGCAGAGGATCTGCCGGTGACGGACCAATACGGACAAAGGAGAAATAACATGTTTATGTGGAGATTTCCGGGGATTGGCATGGACTGTCTGTCCAGTATGCTGATCCTGACCCCTCTGGCACTTTTGATTCTGAAGCTGTCCGGCAGGAAGCTTCTGAGTCTGCACACCTTTTTTCTGCTTCTGTATCTTGCTGCGCTGGCCGGGATCTATTCGGTGACGGGGATTCCGGATGTGAAAGACTGCCGGATTGATTTTACATTGAATCTGATTCCCATGGCGGACATTCTCAGCAGTCCCATGCAGTATGTGCTGAACGTGCTGATGTTTCTGCCGGTGGGCTTTCTGTTGCCGCTGCTCTTTGATGAATACCAGGACTGGAAGTATGTGCTGGGATTCGGCTGTTTTCTCACGGTATTTATCGAAGTGTCGCAGATCTTCACCTTCCGTACCACGGATATCGATGATCTGATTACCAATCTGCTGGGTGCAGGCACCGGTTACTGGCTGGTGCATGCGGCGGCAGGAAAGATGAAGCTTCGACTTCCCTTCGGCATTGAAAACGACTATGAAGAGCAGCACGGCCAGTGGGTCTACCCTTCTTTCTGCAGCAGTTTTTTGTACAGCCCTACTGGTCCGCGTTCTTCTGGGACACGCTGCTCTGACATCCGGCAGTGCAGAAAGCTGTTTAACCGGTTACGATACGGACGGTGTTGGCATCGGCGAATTCCACCTGCCAGTCATGTGCCCGGAAGATCTGGCATGCGATCCGAAGCCCCATAATATGTGGGGCTTTTTCTGTGTGTGCAGGAGCCGCTGTGAGGGCCTGGAGAACCGCATCCGGGATTCCGCAGCCGTCATCGGAGATCTGGAAACAGACAGAGCCGCTGCTCTGGAGACCGGCGGCGACGCTGACGGTGCAGCCGTCCGGATTGTGACGGATACTGTTTCCGATCAGGTTGGAGAAGGATCTGGTCAGGAGAGCCGCATCTCCGGACAGAACCACCTGCTCTACGTCCGGGTCCATGTACAGATCGATGGTATGGACATCAGAGAGCCCCTGATTGTAGAAATCACTGACGATGGTCCGCAGCAGTCGGGCCGGCTTCAGCTCCGTGATCCTGAGGGGCTGCATCTCATATTCCAGTCTGGAGGTCAGATTCAGGTCTTCGATCAGACGCTTGATCTTCAGGCTCTGGTGTGCGATCCGCTCTGCCAGACGCTGCTGTTCCTCCGGAAGCGAAGGATCCTCTTTCAGATCAGAGGCATATCCCATAATCAGTGAGAGGGGAGTGCGGATATCATGAGAGACACTGCGGATCCAGGAGGCGCGGGCATCATCCCGCCGCTCCAGACGCTCTTTCTGCCGGATCAGGAGATCCGAGGTCAGGTTCAGCTGTTTTGCCAGAAGCTCGGTCATGCCCTTTTCCGGAAGTCGGATCGGTTTCTGCTCGGACAGATCCTGGATTCCTTTGTCCAGGACCCGAAGAGAGCGGTAAAAGCGAAGACCGAAGACCAGCACCACCAAAAATACAAAGAGCAGATTGATGAACAGGGTGACCGGAATCATATGGGCGATAAAGTCCACGATCCCGATGGAATCGCTGAAGTTCTGCTTCCAGGTACTGTAACGCTCCTGAGCGGCGACCAGGAGTCCATAATCCGTGATGCGCTCCGTGACGGGATAATCGTCCAGATACCATTTGCTGAATGCGGCGATCTGGCGCGCGGTGTAGGGGTGGTTCAGCTGCTGCGGGAGCTCCCACTGCCACAGGATGCAGCCGTCGTCGTCCAGCAGCATGGCCCATACATAGTGCTGGCTGAGACAGTCAAATCCGTTACCGGACAGGCTGACTCTTCCATCCGTGATCTCCAGCGCTTCCGCCACGACCCTGACGTGGGAGGCGGTACGGCTGGTGGCGCGGACGATCTGGAAGCCGCAGATGATATAGAGAAATACATTCAGAAATAAAGTGAGCAGGAGCAGAAGGACTGCCGTGAACAGATACCGGGAGAGAATACGGGATAAATTTTTCATGACAGCTCCTTTCTGTCTCTGACCAGCCGGTAGCCCAGGCCCCGGACGGTCAGAAGCCATACGGGGGCTGACGGATGATCCTCGATCTTTTCCCGGAGCCTTCGGACATGGACCATCAGTGTATTTTCATATCCATAATAATTTTCTCCCCAGACAGCATCGGACAGTGCGTCAAAGGTGACGATGTTTCCACGGTTTTCATACAGCTTTTTCAGAAGAGCCAGTTCCTTGGCGGTCAGAGTCCGTTCTTCTGTGCCGTATCGGACGATGCCGCTTTTCAGGAAGACAGTGCGGTCTCCAAGGACCAGAGGCGGGTCTTCCGGCTCCTGACGGAGTCTTGAGAAATACGTTCTTTTCAGGATGGCTGTAAGCCGCAGGACGAGCTCGTCGGGCAGGAAGGGCTTGGTGATGTAGTCGTCGGCTCCCAGTCCCAGCCCCAGAAGCCGGTCGTTGTCTTCGTCTCTGGCGGAGAGAAAGAGCACCGGGACGTCGCTGACCAGACGGAAATCCCGCATGAGGGAGAAGCCGTCTCCGTCCGGGAGCATGATGTCCAGGACCACGAGTTCGGGCATATAAAGGGAGAACAGTTCCCGCGCCTTCTCACAGTCGGGGGCGGTCCGGAGGGAGAGAAACCCCCGCCTGGCAAGTATGTTCTCAAGCATTTCCAGAATCTCCGGATTGTCATCCACCAGAAGAATCCTGGCTTCATAAATATGATTCATCTTGATCCTCCCTCATCTCAGACTGCAGATTCATGTGCTGCGGGTTCCGGAGCCATAAGTCCGCATGCAGGTGCACAGCAGGGGATCTGCCGGTTCCGGTATTATGATTATACATGGTTTTTGGCGGAATTACAGCAGTCTGTATGCAAAATTAAGGTAAATGTAAGGAGAGCTTCATGCCCCGGTAAGCAGGATACGCTAAGCTCAGGATACGGGGAAATGCATTTTCGGGCGTTTCCTCCGCAGAATTCAGGAAAGGTGGAAAAAGAAATGAAGTATATGATTGAAACAGACGGCCTGTGCAAACAGTACAAAAGACAGTATTCTGTGAAAAATGTGAGTCTGAAAGTGCGCCCGGGCTGTGTCTATGGATTTCTGGGTCCCAACGGGGCGGGAAAGTCCACAACCATGAAGATGCTCCTGGGACTGGTGAAACCGACCCAGGGCAGTATCCGGATCTTTGGAAAGGAGATTCTGGAGAAGAACCGGATCGAGATCCTTAAGAATACAGGTTCCCTGATCGAGGCGCCTTCTTATTACGGGCATCTGAACGGCAGGGAAAATCTGAAGATCGTGCAGACCCTGAAAAGGGTGCCGGAGAAGGAAATCGACGAGGTCCTTGACATCGTCCGGCTGGAAGGGCAGCAGAATAAGAAGGTGAAGGAATATTCCCTGGGAATGAAACAGCGCCTGGGGCTGGCAGCAGCCCTTCTGGGCCGGCCGAAGCTTCTGCTCCTGGACGAACCGACCAACGGCCTGGATCCCGCCGGTATCCAGGAGATGCGGGAGCTGATCTGCGACCTGCCGAAGCACTACGGGATGACAGTCATGGTATCCAGTCATCTGCTGAGCGAGATCGATCAGATGGCGTCGGACGTGGGGATCATCCACAAAGGAAAGCTGATCTATCAGGGAGACCTTCAGAAGCTTCACGAGAAGGCGAAGGGCAGTATCCATATCCATGTGCTGGATCCGGCCGCGGCAGTGCGGGCCCTGAAGGAAAAGGGAGAGCTGTATGAGGAAAGAGACGGGGATCTGGTGTTTGCAGAGCAGGGAGAGGCGCGGACAGCGGGCCTGGTTGCCTTCCTTGCAGGACGGGGCGCACAGGTCACGCGGGTGACAGAGCAGCAGAAAAGCCTGGAAGATATCTTTCTGAAGCTGACGGGAAAGCAGGTGAGTCTGTGATGGTAAGAGAATGGAAGGTTGAATGGATGAAGACAAGATACCGGGGAATCGGCTGGATCGTACTGGCTTTCTTCGGACTGATCGTGCTCTGGAGCTTCTGGGCACTGCATGATATCCCGCGCAGTCAGGCGGAGGACGGTTTCCGGATGCTGTTTATGCAGATTCCGCTCATGGACACGATCCTGATGCCCACCATGATCGCCATGCTTGCAAGCCGCCTGTGCGACGCAGAGGTCAAGGGCAGCACCCTGAAGCTTCTGTGCACGCTGGAGAAGAAGGGACGCCTGTTTGATCTGAAGCTGCTGACAGGGGCCTGTTATCTGACACTGTTCACAGCGGGCCAGGTCGGACTGATCCTTGCAGAAAGCGCATTCCACAGCTTTGTGCGGCCGCTGGAGCCGGTTCAGCTTCTGTATTTCGTTCTGCAGATTTATACGGTAAGCCTTGGCATCCTGCTGCTGCAGGTGATTCTGTCGTTCCATTTTGAAAATCAGATCCTTCCGCTGGCGGCCGGGATCCTTGGCTCCTTCGTGGGACTTTTTTCCTGGTACTTTTCGGACGGTATGCTGAAAAAATGCGTCCTCTGGGGATATTATTCCGAGCTGTGCTTTATCATAATGGACTGGGATCCGGAGACGCGGATCGTGACTTACTATGATGCGCCCTTTGACTGGCTGGCCTTTGGCATCCTCCTGGCTGTTCTGGCAGCAGGCTATGGGGCAGGCAGATGGCTTTTTCTGAAAAAGGAGGTATGAGAGATGCTTTGGAAATGTATCCGAATGGAGCAGGAGAAACTGAGACATTCCCATCTGTGGCTGGCATTTCTGGTAATCCCGGTGATTCCGGCGTTTATGGGCGGGGGAAATTATCTGCAGAATCAGGGGGTGCTGAAGGCAGAATGGTATTCTCTGTGGACCCAGTGTTCCCTGTTTTATTCCAGCTTCTTCTATGGACCGCTGATCGCACTCTACTGTGCGTACATCTGGAGAGTGGAGCACCTGGAGCACAACTGGAACCGGCTTATGACCATGCCGGTGCCGGTGGAAGATGTGTTCCTGTCCAAACTGTGTCTTGCCCTTGGATGTACCGTGTTCCTGCAGCTGTGGATGTGGGTCCTGTTCACGATTACCGGAAGGGTGGTGGGGCTTGACGGGATACCACCCCTTGAGATCCTTCTGTGGCTTCTGAGGGGGAGCGTCGGCGGCATGGGCATTGTCGCCCTGCAGCTGGTGCTTTCCATGATGATCCGGAGTTTTGCAGTGCCCATCGCGCTGGCGCTTCTGGGGAGCGTGCTGGGACTTATGCTCAGCAACGGCGGTATGGGGCTGTTCTGGCCCTATTCTCTCATGACCATGGGGATGAATGCCAGCCGGTCGGAGAACGTGGTGAAAAATATGGCGGGATTTGGCATCAGCGTCAGCCTGTTTTTCCTTTTGTTCACGGCGGCAGGTATCCGGTATCTGAAGAAAAAGGACATTGCCTCATAAAACGGACCGGTATCAGTCCGTGATGGTAACGCTGATGATCGCGTAGTCCGCGATTCCGTACTGTGTTTCCACGGAGATCTGGCCGTATTCGCTCCGGGCAGTCATGGTATTTTTTACCTGGTCGAGGACCATCTGAGACCGGTCTTCCGGGGTGGCCGAGGTCATGTCGCAGACGATCTGGAAGACGCGGGTACTTTCCGACAGATACTGTTCCACGGCTTCCTGGATCCGGGCATCGGAGTCGGCAAAGGAGAAGGGCTCCGTAAGATAAGGCGCGATGGTCAGCCTGCGGTTTTCCTCCAGATAGCGGTCGGATGTACAGACATGGAGCGATTCCGGAGCATCGGCCGTGTGGCTGCCGGAGAGCACCCGGTCGGGCACGAGAAAGTAGTCATAGATCATATTGGAGCCGTCAGTTATGACTTCGCCGTTCATGAGCGGATCGTCCCAGGTGACATCCACATTGTACCATTCTCCGTCGATGCGGACCTGATTCCAGGCGTGGGACTGAACGACGGAGCCGTCGTCTGCCGTGCCGTACACCAGGAGCTCTTCAATACCTGCCCGGGCGCACAGCCAGGAGAAAGCTCTGGCGTAGCCTTCGCATACGGCGGAGTGGAGGAGGAGAGCGCCTTCTTTGGTAAAAGCGGTGTCAGGGAGGGTATCCGCCGCAAGATTGTCATAGTCGTAATCCACATGAACGACCAGATAGTCATGGATCGCCCGGACCTTCTCATATTCGGTCATGGAGGGCGTGAGGATGTCATCCGCCAGAGAAGCCAGAGCTTCCACATCCGGATCCTGCGGGCTGTCTTCGGCCGGGGGGCTTTCCGGTGGAGCCTCTTCTGTCCGTGCATCCTCCTGCATGGTGTCAGAGGGCGCTTCGCCGGTGCCGGAGGGGGCTGCAGACTCCTGTACAGCCGGCGGGCCGGAATCCGGGGCCTGGCCGGGAGCCGCTTCCGGAAGCCGGGAACAGCCGGTCAGGAGAAGGCACAGAAGGATCAGAAAGAGATGGATTTTTTTCATGTTTTTCATTCCTTTTCTGTATGTTTTAAAAAATAATGCGATATCATGTCTGGCGACATTATATCATGTGCTGCGCACATGCCCTCCGGGGGATGCGACCGATCTGTCGGGGAAAATGTCCTCTCTCTGGTCGGACACAGATCGGCGCGATATCATGTCTGGCGACATTATATCATGAAGAAAAGAAATATGCCACAGAAGAGATTCGCCGCGGAACATGCTTGCACATTTCCGGGGTACCATATATGATGGAGGTATCAACATACAGGACGGCGGAAGGAGCCGGCCGGAACAGGAGCGGTGAAGATGATATTGATACAGAATGGAAGGGTTGTGGACCCGGTAACGGGGACAGATCAGGTGATGGATGTGCTGCTGGATGGCTCTGTAATTGTGAAGACAGGACAGGGAATCCAGGCGGCGGAAGCAGAGGTGATCGACGCTTCGGGGCTTGTGGTGGCGCCGGGGCTTGTAGATGCTCATGTGCATTTTCGGGATCCGGGCTTTACTTATAAGGAAGATATCCTGTCCGGAGCCAGGGCAGCGGCAAGGGGCGGTTTTACAACGGTGATCTGTATGGCCAATACAAAGCCGCCGGTGGACAATCTGGCGACGCTTCAGTATGTGCAGGAAAAGGGGGAAGGGGCGGATATTCATGTGCTGCAGGCGGCTGCGGTCAGCAGGGGACTGAAAGGAGAAGAGCTGACAGATATGGAAGCGCTGGCGGATGCGGGGGCAGCGGGCTTTACAGATGACGGGATCCCGCTGATGGATGAGAGGCTGCTCCTTTTGGCCATGGAAAAGGCGCGGGAGCTTGGCATGCCCATAAGCCTGCACGAAGAAGACCCGCGCCTGATTGCTGCACCGGGCGTGCATCAGGGGCGGGTGTCAGAAGCGCTGGGATACGGCGGGGCGCCGCGGGTATCCGAGGATGTGATGGTGGCGCGGGACTGTATGCTGGCGCTGCATACGGGCGCGTCGGTGTGTATCCAGCACATCAGTTCCAGAAATTCCGTGGAGCTGGTGCGTGCGGCGAAACAGCTGGGGGCCGATATTCATGCAGAGGCTACGCCGCATCATTTTACGCTGACAGAAGAGGCGGTTCTGCAGTATGGGACCAACGCCCGGATGAATCCGCCGGTGCGCACGGAAGAAGACAGGCAGGCCGTCATCCGGGGACTTCAGGACGGAACCATTGACATGATCGTGACCGACCACGCCCCCCACAGCGCGGAGGAAAAAGCGCGTCCTCTGGGGCAGGCGCCCAGCGGGATCACAGGTCTGGAGACCTCTCTCGGCCTTGGCATCCGTTCCCTGGTGGAGCCCGGGTATCTGACGCTTCTGGAGCTTATGGCGCTCATGAGTAAAAATCCCGCCTGCTTCTATCGGATGATCCCGGGGAGCATCACGGAGGATGCGCCGGCGGATCTGGTCATTTTTTCCGAGAGAGAATGCTGGCGGGTGGAACATTTTGCATCCAGGGCGTCCAACAGCCCGTTCCTTGGCTGGGAGCTTCCTGGAAAGGTTTATCATACCATCTGTGCCGGGAAGGTCGTCTACCGGGCATGACGGGCGGGTCAGCTGCTTAGAAATTCCAGATATGCCATCAGGTGTTTCTGCTTCTCCAGAGGCAGCCGGTGATAGGATTTCACCAGCTGCCGGTATCCGTCCGGAAGGGTGGCAAAGGGGTCGATTCCCCTGGGATGCAGTCCGGTCAGAACCAGCTGGTCCAGCGTGATATGATGATAAGCCGCAAGCCTGCAGAGCATGTCCAGGTTGGGAAGCCGCTGTTCTGTCTCATAATTGGCATAGGTCTGCCTTGAGATATTCAGCTCCCGGCTGATCTCCTCCTGAGTCATTCCGCGGTGGTTGCGGAGTTCTTTTAATGTTTCTCCGATTTTATAACTGGTCATAAGGCACCTCTTTTTCGGAGACATTATAACAAGTTCCCCGTTTCTCTTGTGATAATGCAACAAAAAAGAGAATAAAATAACTGTCAGTTCAAATATAGAAAATAATAGTTAATTTTTTGCAACGATATAAAGTAGAATAGAAGGCGGAGGATGATAAAATGATAAAGAAAAGACTGAGGAAGATCTACATCTGGTTTCGCATCCAGCTGAGGCTTTTAAGACTTCTCTTCCTTCGCGTGGAGGTACCGGAGGACGCCATGACGTCGGAAGAGATGCTGAAAGCCATCAAGGAGAAGTTAAAGCTTACTTAGACTGCTGTTGTGGTACATGGGAGAAGCAGTCACGTCTTCTCCGAACCAGTCCGGAGGGATGAAGGCAAGGGCTTCTTTTTCGTCGGCAAATTCGACTTCGGCCAGAAAGAGGCCTTCTTTTGGACTGGAGAAATGATCCAGCTCGATGGTGTATGGTCCATAGGGGATCAGATAGCGGCGCTTGCTGATCAGGCGGCCGTCTGTTTTTGTGCGAAGATGCAGGTAGGCTTCCTCCGTCAGGGGAAGGTTGTATTCCTCCCGTACCATAAGCCCTTTTGATTTGTAGGTCAGGAAATATTCATCGTCCTGCCGACGGATGCGCACCACGGGATCGGTGCAGAGATAGCCCTGCTCGATGTCGTGGCAGGGGAAGGCAGACAGGTCCTTTGGCGGGGTCCTTACCAGGTATTTACGCTCGATCTCATAATTTTTCATAAAACAGCTCCGTTCTGCCGGCCGAAGGCCGGCGTGTGACTGTCTGCAGGCGGCCGCCTGGCTCGTTGCCCGCGGGAATAAAAGGCGGCGTCCGCAGTTTCGACATGTATATTCTGTACAGGTTCAGTGTAGCATATTTTTCATAAAAATGGTATGATGGAAGAAAAATTCAGACAGGAGGGCTTATGAGCAGAGTTTGTGTATTTCTTGCAGATGGATTTGAAGAGATTGAAGGTTTGACGGTGGTGGATATCCTGCGGCGGGCGGGCGTCGACACACAGATGGTATCCATAAGCAGCGACCGGATGGTGACCGGGAGCCACAAGATTCCGGTACAGGCAGATGTATGTATGGAAGAGGCGGATTTCTCCGGGACGGAGCTTCTGGTGCTGCCGGGTGGGATGCCGGGGACGCTGAACCTGGGCGCGTGCGATGCGCTCACCGGGCTTCTGGTGCAGTTTCATAAGGAAGGGAAAAAGGTGGCAGCCATCTGTGCGGCTCCTGGCGTGCTGGGAGATCTGGGCATCCTGAAAGGGAAAAAGGCTGTCTGCTATCCGGGCTTTGAGGAGCGGCTCCATGGAGCGAATGTGGCGTACGACAAGGTGGCAGTGGATGGAAATGTGACCACCAGCCGGGGTATGGGCACGGCGATTCCCTTTGCGCTTGCGCTGGTGGAACAGCTGGTATCGAAAGAAAAAGCAGAAGAGCTGAAAAAGGGCATCATCTACGGTCACGCATGACAGAAACTTCCAGTATGTCCGATCCGTTTTGGCGGATACTATGGGCATGGAGGTGATTAACATGGCAAATCAGAACAGCACATCCGGTACCAACAGTATGGCAGTACCGGAAGCAAAAGCAGCTATGAACCGTTTTAAAGAGGAAGTTGCCAGCGAACTTGGTGTTCCGCTGAAAGACGGTTACAACGGCGATCTGACCAGCAGACAGGCAGGTTCCATCGGCGGCGAGATGGTCAAGAAGATGATCATGAAGCAGGAACAGCAGATGTCTTCCGGTCAGTAAGGGCGAAAAAACCAAAAAAATAACAAAAACAATGGGGCTGTCACACTAGACAGCCTCATTTTTTTGTGTTATACTCTTAAAATGTCTATGAGTATGTAAAACAGGGAATACTGTGGTATAAATACAAGGAGGATAGATTCATATCATGAGCGTACAGGTAGAAAAATTAGAGAAAAACATGGCGAAGCTGACCGTTGAAGTTCCTGCGGAGAGCGTGGAGAAGGCGATTCAGACAGCTTATCAGAAGATGAGAAAGAGTATCAATATCGCGGGATTCCGCAAAGGCAAGGCACCCCGTCAGCTGATCGAAAAGATGTACGGCAAAGAGGTGTTTTATAATGACGCTATTGATGAGATGCTGCCGAAGGCATACGGAGATGCAGTGGATGAGTGCGGAGAGGAGATCGTGTCCCGCCCGAAGATCGATATCGTGCAGATGGAGAGCGGAAAGCCTTTTATCTTCGAGGCAGAGGTGGCAGTGAAGCCGGAGGTGACACTGGGGACCTATAAGGGAGTCCAGGTGGAGAAGGCTCCCATCGAAGTGAATGATGCAGAGGTGGAAGCCGAGGTCATCAAGGAGAGAGAGGCTAATGCCAGGACCATCACTGTGGAAGACCGGCCGGTGGCTGACGGAGATATCGTCTCTCTGGATTTTGAAGGCTTTGTGGACGGCGTTCCTTTTGAAGGGGGCAAGGGCGAGAACTATGAACTGACCATCGGTTCCGGCGCGTTTATCCCGGGCTTTGAAGAGCAGCTTGTGGGAGCTGAGGCGCAGAAGGATCTGGAAGTGAATGTGACCTTCCCGGAGGAATATCATGCGAAGGAGCTGGCAGGAAAGGCAGCGCTCTTTAAATGCCGTGTGAACAATATCCGGGTGAAAGAGCTTCCGGAGGTGGATGATGAATTTGCACAGGAAGTATCGGAGTTCGATACCCTGGATGAATATAAAGCAGATATCAGGGAAAGACTTCTGAAAGACAAAGAAGCAGAAGCAAAGAAGATCAAAGAGGACGCTGTCATTGAGAAGATCATCGGGGAAGCACAGATGGAGATCCCGGATGCCATGGTGGATTTTCAGACGGAGCAGCTGATGGATGATTTTGCACAGCGGATGCAGGCGCAGGGGCTCTCCCTCCAGCAGTATTTCCAGTTCAGCGGCATGACGGAGGAGCAGTACAGAGAGCAGATGCGTCCGAGAGCTCTGCAGAATATCCAGAGCAGACTGGTGCTTGAGGCAGTAGCACAGGCAGAAGGTCTGGAAGTGACACAGGAAGATGTGGATGCTGAGATGCAGCGGATGGCAGAGATGTATAAGATGAATGTAGAGCGGATCAAAGAACTCTTCGGAGAGTATCAGCTGGGCGAGATGAAGAAGGATCTTGCCATTCAGAAAGCCATCGATCTGGTAAGGGACGCAGCAGTCGAGGCGTGATCTTCCCGGATCTGTACAGAAAGAGACACTGAAGGGGCAGGAGGGCATGGCAGGGCTATGCCCTTTGTCAGCGGGAAGTTCCATATTTAGGAGGAGGACAATAACATGGCATTAATACCTTACGTCATTGAACAGACCAGCAGGGGAGAGCGAAGCTACGATATATATTCCAGGCTCCTGAAGGAAAGGATCATCTTTCTCGGGGAAGAGGTAAATGAGACAACGGCGAGCCTTGTGGTGGCACAGCTTCTGTTCCTGGAATCCGAGGACCCGGGGAAGGACATCAATGTGTATATCAACAGTCCGGGCGGTTCTGTGACAGCAGGCATGGCGATCTATGATACCATGAACTACATCAAATGCGATGTGTCGACGATCTGTATCGGTATGGCAGCAAGTATGGGAGCATTTCTTCTGGCAGGAGGGACAAAGGGCAAGCGTTTTGCACTCCCCAACTCGGAGATCATGATCCATCAGCCCCTGGGAGGCGCCAGAGGGCAGGCCACCGAGATCGAGATCGCTGCAAAGCATATCCTGCGCACCAGAGCGAAGCTGAACGGCATCCTTGCAGAACGCACGGGTCAGCCTCTGGAGGTCATCGAGCGGGATACGGAACGGGATAATTACATGTCTGCAGATGAAGCGAAGGCTTACGGGCTGATCGATGAGATCATGGCGAGGCATTAAGGGAGAATTACATGGCTAGAAATGAAATCAGATGTTCTTTTTGCGGAAAGACAGAGAGTCAGGTCTTAAAGCTGCTCAAAGGACCCAATGGGGTCTATATCTGCGATGCATGCGTGGAGCTCTGCTCGGAGATCATCGAGGAGGAGCTGTCGGAAGACGAGGCTGTCTTTGACGAGGATGAGATCAATCTGCTGAAACCGGAAGAGATCAAGAATTTCCTGGACGATTATGTGATCGGACAGGAAAACGCGAAAAAAGCACTGTCTGTTGCGGTATATAATCATTATAAGAGGATCCTGGCGGAGCCGGATCTGGATGTGGAGCTTCAGAAGAGCAACGTGCTTCTGCTGGGGCCCACGGGCTCCGGTAAGACCTTGCTGGCGCAGACGCTGGCAAAGATCCTGAACGTCCCCTTTGCCATCGCGGATGCCACGACGCTGACGGAAGCGGGCTATGTGGGTGAGGATGTGGAGAATATCCTGCTGAAGATCATTCAGGCAGCGGATTATGACATTGAACGTGCCCAGAAAGGCATCATCTATATTGACGAGATCGACAAGGTCACCAGAAAATCGGAGAATCCGTCCATCACCAGGGATGTGTCCGGCGAGGGTGTACAGCAGGCTCTTCTGAAGATCGTGGAAGGGACGATCGCTTCGGTTCCGCCTCAGGGCGGGAGGAAGCATCCTCATCAGGAGCTCCTGCAAATCGATACGACGAATATCCTGTTTATCTGCGGAGGCGCTTTTGAAGGACTGGATAAGATCATCGAGACCCGGATGGACCGTGGATCCATCGGATTCAATGCGGATATCCGTGACAGAAGACGTGAAAATGTGGGAGAGCTTCTGCGCAATGTGCTGCCGGAGGATTTTATCAAGTTCGGTATGATCCCGGAATTTATGGGGCGTGTGCCGATCGCAGTATCGCTGGATCCGCTGACCAGGGATGATATGGTGCGGATCATGGTGGAGCCGAAGAATTCCATCGTCCGCCAGTATCAGAAGCTGTTTGATCTGGACGGCGTGGAGCTGAAGTTTGACCGGGATGCGGTGGAAGCCGTGGCAGAGAAGACAATCTCGCGCAAGACCGGTGCAAGGGGCCTTCGGTCGATCATGGAGGAGACTATGATGGACCTGATGTTCCGGATCCCGTCGGACGACAGTATCAGAAGCTGTACGGTCACCCGGGAAGCTGTGGAAGGAAAAGGCAAGCCGGTTATAATGAGGAAGTAGGAGATGAGGGACCTTATATACAGGGTCCCTTTTTTGAAATGGTATCCTGCGGGATGCATTTCCCGCGGATGCGGAACCATAACAGACAGCATCTGGGGAAAAGGCCCGGGAAGGATGTCTGAGCGCGCAGGCGGACAGATGTCCTTCCGGACGCCGGGGGCCTTTTCCGCGGATGCGGAACCATAATAGGAGGCAGAGTATTGGAAAATCTGAAGATAAAGTTACCTGTAGTCGCTCTGAGAGGCATGACGGTTCTGCCGGAAATGATCACGCATTTTGACGTGAGCCGCGGCCGTTCCGTAAAAGCGGTAGAACAGTCTCTCAAGCAGGAGCAGAGACTGTTTATCGTGGCACAGAAGAATCCCGAGGAGGATGAGCCGGATCAGGAGAAGCTGTTTGCCATGGGAACTGTAGCGGAGATCAAGCAGATCGTAAAGATGCCGCACCATATCCTTCGGGTACTGGTGGAAGGACTGTATCGCGGCGAGCTGCTTTCTCTGGAGGGAGAGGAATATCTGGAAGGGACGGTGGTCAGAACTGATCCGGAGGGTTTCGGCAGTCTGCCCGGAAGCGGAAAAGAAGCCATGTACCGGAATCTGAAAGAGATCTTCCGGAGCTACGGCGAGGGAAACAACAAGATCGGAAAGGATATGCTGCGGCAGGTGACCGACAGTGCCAGTCTGGAGAGCCTGATGGTGCAGGTGATGATCCACACGCCGTTTACCTGGGAACAGCAGCAGCAGCTTCTGGAGACGCCGTCGCTGGCGGAGCGCTATGAGATGCTCTGCATCATGCTGAACAACGAGATCGAGATCGAGCAGTTCCGCAGGGGCATCCAGGAGAAGGTAAAAGCCCGTGTGGATAAGAACCAGAAGGATTATCTCCTGAGAGAACAGATGAAGGTCATCCGGGAGGAGCTGGGAGATGAAGGCCCAGGGGCCGAGGCGGAGCAGTTCCGCAGGTCCGTGAAGGAGCTGAAGGCTTCTTCTGAGGTAAAGGAACGGATTGAAAAAGAAATTCAGCGTTTCCTGAACGCGGGGTCCAACTCTGCGGAAGCCTCAGTGATCCGGGGGTATATCGAGACTCTCCTGGATCTGCCATGGAATAAGGAGAGTGAAGACCGCCTGGACCTGAAGGCGGCGAAGAAGATCCTGGAGAAGGAGCACTACGGTCTTGAGAAGGTCAAGGAACGTATCCTGGAGTTTCTGGCTGTGAGGAAGATGCTGAACGGCGGGGAGAGTCCGATCCTCTGTCTGGTGGGTCCTCCGGGAACCGGCAAGACCTCTGTCGCCCGTTCCATTGCCCATGCGCTGAATAAGAAATACGTCAGGATCTGTCTGGGAGGCGTGCATGACGAGGCGGAGATCCGGGGGCACAGACGGACCTATATCGGAGCGATGCCGGGCAGGATCGTGGACGGTATCCGCCATGCCGGAGTGAAGAATCCGCTCATGGTGCTGGATGAGATCGACAAGGTGAGCAGCGACCACAGGGGGGATACGTTTTCCGCCCTTCTGGAGGTGCTGGACAGCGAGCAGAATGTAAAGTTCCGGGATCATTATGTGGAGCTTCCGGTGGACCTGTCCCGGGTAATGTTCCTCTGTACGGCAAATGACACCCAGACGATTCCGCGTCCGCTTCTGGACCGGATGGAAGTTATTGAGGTCAGCAGCTATACGGAGAATGAGAAACGGCACATTGCCAGAGACCATCTGCTCCCCAAACAGATGAAACGGCACGGGCTGAAGAAGAGCCAGCTCCAGATCACGGAGAAGGCGCTGGAGAAGATGATCCACCGGTATACCCGGGAGGCGGGCGTGCGGAATCTGGAGCGCAGGATCGCCTCTGCCTGCCGGAAGGCGGACCGGGAGATTCTGGAAGAAGGGAAGACCCGGGTACGCATTACAGAAAAGAATCTGGAAAAGTATCTGGGCAGGACCATCTATGAATTCCAGGAGCGCAACAAGAAGGACGAGGTCGGCATTGTCCGGGGGCTGGCCTGGACCAGCGTGGGAGGCGATACCCTGGAGATCGAAGTGAATCTCATGCCGGGAAAGGGCAATCTGGAACTGACCGGACAGATGGGGGACGTGATGCAGGAGTCCGCCCGGGCGGGTATCAGCTATATCCGTTCCATCAGCCCGGAATATGGTCTGGAGAAGGACTATTTTCAGGAGCACGACATTCATATTCATATACCGGAGGGTGCGGTGCCCAAAGACGGTCCGTCAGCCGGGATCACCATGGCTACGGCCATGCTTTCCGCCGTGCTGGAGAAGCCCGTCCGGGCAGACGTGGCCATGACCGGAGAGATCACGCTCCGGGGCCGTGTGCTCCCCATCGGAGGCCTGAAGGAGAAGCTGCTGGCGGCAGGAAGCGCGGGTATGAAGACGGTGATCGTGCCGAAGAAAAACAAGAGGGATGTGGAAGAACTGTCGGAGGAGATTACCGGCGGACTGGAACTGGTCTATGCAGAGGCGATGGAGGACGTGATCGCCCATGCATTTGTATAAGAGGTGGATATGGTAATCAGACATGCAGAGCTTGAGACGGTGTGCGGGATCACCAGCAGACTTCCGGAGCATACCATGCCCGAGGTGGCATTTTCCGGAAGATCCAATGTGGGAAAATCCTCGCTGATCAACGGACTTCTGAACCGGAAGTCCCTGGCGAGGACTTCGTCCCAGCCGGGCAAGACCCAGACCATCAATTTTTATAATGTAAATCATGAAGTGTATCTGGTAGATCTTCCAGGCTACGGATATGCCAGAGCCAGTCAGGAGACGAAGGCAAAATGGGGCAGAATGATCGAGAACTATCTGCACAGTTCAAAACAGTTAAAGGCAGTCTTTCTGCTGGTTGATATCCGGCATGAGCCCTCCGCCAACGACCGGGATATGTATGGATGGATTGTTCATCAGGGTTATGACCCCATGATCATTGCCACCAAGCTGGACAAAATCAAAAGGAGCCAGATACAGAAACAGCTGAAGATCTTAAGGGAGGGCCTGAACCTCAGGCCCGGCACGAAGATCATCCCCTTTTCGGCAGAGACGAAGCAGGGGAGAGAGGAGATCTGGGAGATCATTGACGGATATGTGGAGGGGGCGTCCGAATGAAAGAAGAGCCGGAAGGAAAAGGCGGCGAGCGGTCTGAGTTTCGCCGGGTCTGCATCAATCTTCTGAATATCGGCATATTTGCAGCGGAAATTCTGCTTCTGATCTTCGCAGGACCGGCGCTGGTGCGGTTCTTTCTGCCGGTCATTACAGGCTGGCTTATCGCCCAGCTCGCCAATCCGCTGGTGCATTTTCTGGAGCGGCATCTGCACATCGTGAGAAAACACAGCTCCTTCGGAATCATCCTGGGCGCCATCGCGCTGATTGTGCTGGCATGCTATTATGCCGGCATGTGGGTGTGGCGGGAAGCCGGGGAACTGGCGGGCAGGCTTCCTTATTATTATCAGGCGCTGGTAGAGGGGCTGGACCGGATCGCAGAGAATCTGCAGAGTGTGGCGGTGCGGATGTCGCCGGAGATGCGGGAGAAGATTGCGGGGCTTACGGAGAGCTTCACCGGTTCTCTGGGGCAGATTGTGGGCAGTGTAGGCGGCGGTACGGTGACTGCGGCAGGAAATATGGCGAAAAATATCCCGTCGCTGCTGGTCTCTTTTATCTTCTCCCTTCTGTTTGCTTACTTTTTTATTGCCCAGAGGGAGCGGGTTCACCGGATCGGACGAAAACTCATCCCGGAGAAGACAAGAGGCGAGCTGAAGCTGGTATGGGCCAATATGAAATATGCGGTGGGCGGATACTTCCGCGCCCAGTTCAAAATCATGGGAGTCGTGGGAATACTGCTGGCAGCCGGGCTTCTGCTCATGAGGATCGAATATGCGGTCCTGTGGGCGGCGCTGATCGCTCTTCTGGACTTTCTGCCCATGCTGGGGACCGGTACGGTGCTGCTCCCCTGGGCGGCTTTCTGCGCTCTGAGCGACGCGCTTCCGAGGGCGGCTGGGCTTCTGGTTCTGTATGGAGTGACGCAGCTTACCAGACAGCTGATTCAGCCCAAGATGGTGGGGGACAGCATCGGCGTAGATACGCTGACCACTCTCTTTCTGCTGTTTGTGGGATACCGGATCTCCGGGATCCTGGGCATGATCATCGCGGTGCCGGCCGGCCTTATTGTGATCCAGTTTTATGAGGCGGGCGCATTTGGACATGTGATCCGGAATGCGCAGGAGCTGCTCGCCGCCGTGGAGCGGTGGCGGAATGAAGGAGAGAAGTGAAGATGCCCTACAGGAGCTGTTCCATCACATGGGCGTAGATCTCCTGGCTTTTACCCTTCCAGTGGTCGCAGACGGAGATGGCCTGTTTTCGGGAAGGAACGGATAATGTAAGGTCGATGAGGGTGGAATCCTGCTCCCGCACCTGACAGCGCACCAGGTAGTCCTGTCCGTTTCCGGGGAAATAATCTGCGGTGGTGGACAGGCTGTCCCGGATCTTCAGATGGTTTTCCTCCAGATACTCCAGGATATCCTGACAGATGGCGTCTGAGACCTTGTCTCCAAAATAATGCAGGGTGTCTCTGCCGGCGTCTGTAATACGGTAGATGGAGCTGTTGTAGCTGCTGGTCATGGTCACGAGCCCGGTCTCCTCCAGCTCGGAGAGGACCTGCTGGACGGTAAAATAACTGGTATACTCGTTGTTCAGGATGAACTCGGAGATCTGAGAGTTGGTCAGGGGAGCATCTATCTGGGACAGAAGCTTCAGGACAATCAGTTTGTAGAGGCTCAGTGGATCGGACATGGGCTTTTCCTCCTTCAATGATGATTTTTTACAGACAGAACAGAGTCATGCAGGTGGCTGGTAATACCTGCCCTGCCAGGTGTCCCGGGCCCGGAATGCCTGGTGGATCGTGTTCAGGACATGTCGCTTGGACCGGGTCCAGAGAGGCGCGATGAGCTGGTCTCCTGGTCCGTCTCCGGTGAGACGGTGGATGACCATGTCCGGGCGCAGGCATTCCACGCAGGAGAGAACCAGATCTGTGTATTGCTCCAGGGTGGGAACGGGAAAGGGATGCTGCCCGTAGAATGCGGCAAGGTCTGTCCCTTTCAGGATATGCAGAAGCTGGAGCTTTATGCCCTGGATCTCCACTGCATTCAGATACCGGATGGATGCGAGCATCCGTTCTCTGTCCTCCCCGGGGAGGCAGAGGATCATATGAGTGATAACCTCGATCCCGCAGGCGCGCAGACGATGTACCGCGTCCTCAAAGGTGGAGAGAGGATAGCCTCTGCGGATAAAGGAGGCGGTGTCCTCATGGATGGTCTGGAGGCCCAGCTCCACCCATACAGGCTTGATCTGATTCAGCTCTGCCAGAAGCGATACGACTTCCGGTCCCAGGCAGTCGGGCCTGGTGGCAATGGACAGGAGGACGACCTCCGGATGGGAGATGGCCTCCGTAAAAAGAGAGCGAAGGCGGGGGACCGGGGCATAGGTATTGGTATAAGCCTGAAAATACGCGATGTAGCGGCGCACCGGCCGTTTGTTCTGAAGGCGCATCCGGGCGTCCCGGAGCTGGGCGCTTACGGACAGTGCAGGATCAGCGGCAAAATCGCCGGAGCCTCCGGCACTGCAGAAGATGCAGCCCCCGGTCCCGATCGTACCGTCCCGGTTGGGACAGGTCATACCACCGTTCAGGGACAGTCGGTATACCTTCTCGCCGAAACGCTTTTTTAATTCGTAATCAAGGGAATGATAAGGTTTGTCGTTCCATAACATCATAGATTCAATCTATCACAGCGGATTGTAAAAATCAAGCATTGCCTTCGGGTCCTTAAAAAACCTGCAGGGCAGGTCTTTGGTATTTCCCCTTTTCAATTTTGGATAAATGGAGTATACTGTAAGATAGTTCGAGAACATTCTGCCGGATCTGGCAGACTCTTTCCCCAGTGTATAGAGCAGTAATGAACACTTTTAGAACAAATTCAGGAGGAATGTATGGACAATAATATGAGAGAAAAATATGAATCTCTGTCACTTTCGGTGCTGCGCGATGTGGCGAAGAACCGAGGGATCAAAGGAACATCCGGTATGAGGAAGGATGCGGTGATCGAGGCGATGCTGGCAGAGGATGAGCGGACGACTGCTGCGGAGATGGTGAAGAGCCAGGCGGCAGAAACCGGAAAGTCCGTATCGGATATGGAACAGCTGGACAGCGGACAGACTGTGAAGGGTTTTCTGGAAGTCATGGCGGACGGATTCGGCTTCATCCGGAGCGACAACTATCTGCCGGGAGAAAATGACGTCTACGTGTCCCCGGCACAGATCCGCAGGTTCGGTCTGAAGACCGGAGATATCGTGGCGGGCAACACGAAGGTGAAGACGGAGAAGGAGAAGTTCTGCGCGCTTCTGTACGTCAAGAGCGTCAACGGCCTTCATCCGGAGGCCAATGCCAAAAGGCCCAACTTTGAAGATCTGACCCCCATCTTCCCCAATGAGCGAATCCGGATGGAGCGGGCCGGGGGAAGCGTTGCCATGCGCATCGTGGACGAGATCGCTCCCATCGGCAAGGGACAGAGGGGAATGATCGTCTCTCCGCCCAAGGCCGGGAAGACGACGCTGTTAAAAGATGTGGCAAAGTCCATTACCAAAAATAATCCGGAGATGTACCTGATCATTCTGCTGATCGACGAGCGTCCGGAGGAGGTCACGGACGTGAAGGAGGCCATCGAGGGCAGGAATGTAGAAGTGGTTTATTCCACCTTTGACGAGCTGGCGGAGCGCCATAAGAGGGTGTCCGAGATGGTTATCGAACGGGCGAAGCGCCTGGTGGAGAGTGGGAAAGACGTGGCGATCCTTCTGGACAGCATCACCCGTCTGGCAAGGGCCTACAATCTGATCGTGCCGCCCAGCGGCCGTACGCTGTCCGGCGGTCTGGATCCGGCGGCTCTTCATATGCCCAAGCGTTTCTTCGGCGCAGCCAGGAACATGCGGGAGGGCGGGAGTCTGACGATTCTTGCCACGGCGCTGGTGGATACGGGCAGCAAGATGGATGACGTAGTCTATGAGGAATTCAAGAGTACCGGCAATATGGAGCTTGTCCTGGACCGTAAGGTGGCCGAGAAACGGGTATTTCCTGCCATTGATATTCCCAAGTCCAGCACCCGGAGAGAGGATCTGCTCCTGAATCCGGATGAGCAGCAGGCGATGGACAACATCCGGAAGGGACTCAACGGCATGAAGGCGGATGATGCGGTGGAGACGATTCTGAATCTGTTTGCCCGCACCAGAAACAATGAAGAATTCGTTCAGAACGCGAAAAAAATGAGATTTTTCTGATGTTTTTTTCGGAATAACTTGCATCGCAGGAAACTGTGTGCTATAATCATAGGGCTAATGAAGTGAAGAACCACAGGGACTTGTGGGGATAGTCCGGGGTAGCTTGCTGTGGAATCATCGGAGCAGCATTGACCGGGAATTGGAAAAGGCCAGAAGTTCACAGAAGAATGAAAGAGGTGAAGACATGAAGGAAGGAATCCATCCGAATTATTATCAGGCAACTGTAACCTGCAACTGCGGCAACACTTTTGTGACAGGTTCTACCAGGAAAGACATCCACGTAGAGATCTGCTCCAAGTGCCATTCTTTCTACACAGGACAGCAGAAGGCAGCGGCAGCCCGTGGACGTATTGATAAGTTCAATCGGAAATATGGTATCAGCAAATAAGCTTGAGAGAAAGACAGGTTGGGGTTACGCGTTAATCTCAACCTATTTTTAATATATTGATTCGGTGAATGACAAAAGCAGAAGGGTGTGAGAGAGTGAAACCATCAGGAATCGGAGGCCAGGCGGTACTCGAAGGGATCATGATGAAAAATAAAGAACGCTACTCGGTGGCGGTGAGAAAGCCGGACGGAGAGATTGAAGTCCATACCGGTGAGCATGAGGGGATCGGCAGCAGGAGTGCTCTGGCAAAGCTGCCCCTGATCCGGGGCGTGGTGAATTTTGTGGATTCGCTGGTGCTGGGCATGGAGACGCTGACGTACTCGGCGGGTTTTTATGAAGAGGAGGATGAGCAGGAGCCGGGAGCATTTGAGCGGTTTCTGCTGAACGTATTTGGAGAACGGGCAGAGAAGATCGTCATGGGTGTCACGGTGGCATTTTCCATCGTCATGGCAGTGGGAATCTTCATGGTGCTGCCCTACTTTATCTCCGGCTTTTTCCGGGATTATATCGTCAGCAATACGCTGCTGGCGATCCTGGAGGGTGCGATCCGGCTGGGGCTGTTCGTGCTCTATGTGGTGCTGATCTCGTCCATGAAGGACATTAAGAGAGTATACATGTATCACGGTGCGGAGCATAAATGTATCAACTGCATTGAGCGGGGAAGAGAGCTGAACGTAAAAAATGTACGTAAGAGCTCCCGTTATCATTCCAGATGCGGCACCAGCTTCCTTTTTATTGTCATGGTCATCAGCATCGTCTTTTTTATCTTTATCCGGGTGGAATCCCCGGCCCTGCGGATACTGTTCCGGCTTCTCCTTATTCCGGTTATCGCCGGAGTGTCCTATGAGTTCATCCGGCTGGCAGGCAGGAGCGAGAATGTGCTGGTGAGAATTTTAAGCCTTCCGGGAAAGGGGATGCAGATGCTCACTACGAAGGAACCGGATGACAGCATGATCGAGGTGGCCATGGCAGCAGTGGAGGCTGTCTTCGACTGGCGGGCATTCCAGGGGTATCGGCTGGACGACGGGGACGAAGAAGAGGATCCGGAAGCCGGGAGTGAAGAATGACGCTGGGGGAGCTGTTCCGGGAAGGAAAGAACGCACTTCTGGCGGCAGAAGTGGCAGAGTGGGAGCTGGATGCCTGGTATCTGCTGGAATACGCTGCCGGATGTACAAAAAGCAGCTACTATATGCATTTTGATGAGCCGGTGGAAGAAGAACAGGTGCGAAAGTACAGGGAGCTGATCCGGAGAAGAGGCCGTCATATTCCGCTGCAGTATCTCACCGGGAGCCAGGAGTTCATGGGATATTCCTTTCTGGTCACGGAGGATGTGCTGATCCCCAGACAGGATACGGAGATCCTGGTGGAAGAGGCTCTCGGGTCGATCCGTCCGGGGATGGAGATCCTGGATCTGTGCACCGGATCCGGGTGCATTCTGCTCAGCATCCTGAAGATGGTTCCGGATGTGAGAGGAACCGGGACCGATGTGTCGAAGAAAGCGCTTCTTGTGGCGGAGGAGAACCGGAAGCGTCTGGGGGTGGAAGCCAGGTTCCGGGAAAGCGATCTGTTTGAACAGGTAACAGGAATCTATGACCGGATTTTGTCCAATCCGCCCTATATCCCATCAGGGGTCATTGATACGCTGATGGAAGAGGTGCGGGAGCATGAGCCGCGGCTGGCGCTGGACGGCGGAGCGGACGGTCTGCACTGCTACCGGGAGATCATCCGGCAGAGTCCCCGGTATCTGAAGCCCGGAGGGATGCTGTATCTGGAGATCGGATATGATCAGGCAGAGGCGGTCACGGGGCTTATGGAACAGGATTTTACCGGCATCCGTGTGGCAGAGGATCTGGCAGGGCTCTGCCGGGTCGTATACGGGAGCCGGAAGCCATAGACAGATGGAGGAAAGAGATGTTTGACAGATTAGAAGATCTGGTAAGGCGGTATGAAGAGATCACGAATGAACTGACAGAACCTTCTGTGGTCAATGATCAGAACCGCTTTCGGAAGCTGATGAAAGAGCAGGCGGAGCTGCAGCCTCTGGTGGACGCCTATGTGGAGTATAAGAAGTGCCAGGAGACGGCGGAGGACAGTCTTGCCATGCTGGAGGGAGAATCTGACGAGGAGATGCGGGAGATGCTGAAGGAGGAGCTCTCCGAGGCCAGGAAGCGCACAGGGGAGCTGGAGCAGCAGATGAAGATCCTGCTCCTGCCAAAGGATCCTAATGATGATAAAAATGTAATCGTGGAGATCCGGGCGGGCGCCGGCGGAGATGAGGCGGCGCTTTTTGCAGCGGAGATCTACCGGATGTACGCCCACTATGCAGAGGCGAGACGCTGGAAGGTGGAGATGATGGAGGCCGATGAGATCGGCATCGGCGGGATGAAGAGCGCCACTTTCATGATCACGGGGCAGGGCGCCTATTCCGTGATGAAATATGAGTCCGGCGTGCACCGGGTCCAGAGAGTTCCGGAGACTGAGTCCGGCGGGCGTATCCATACTTCCACAATCACGGTGGCGGTGATGCCGGAGGCGGAAGAGGTGGATGTGCAGATTGATGAGAAGGACATCCGGATCGACGTCATGAGAGCGTCCGGCAACGGCGGACAGTGCGTCAATACTACGGATTCTGCTGTACGTCTGACGCACTATCCCACCGGAATCGTGGTGTACAGCCAGACGGAGAAGTCCCAGCTTCAGAACAAGGCGAAGGCCTTCGCACTGCTGCGGGCAAAGCTCTATGATATGGAATGTCAGAAGGCCCATGACGCGGAGGCGGAGGCCAGAAGGAGTCAGATCGGTACGGGGGACCGCTCGGAGAAGATCAGGACATACAACTTCCCCCAGGGGCGTGTGACAGATCACCGGATCAATCTGACCCTGTATAAGCTGGATAAGATCATGAACGGGGATATTCAGGAGATCCTGGACGCCTGCATTGCGGCGGATCAGGCAAAGCGCCTGAGCCGGCTGGAGGAACGGGCATAGGGAATCTGCCGCATTTTTATGGGAAAAAGTACCAAAAGAGGCTGTCTGAGGGCTGAAATCATGAAACCGGGTTGAAATTACCAGTCTTTTTACGTATAATAGAGTACCGATACTTGAAAAGCTAATGGATAGTGAGGATAGAAAATGGGAAAATATTTTGGGACTGACGGCTTCCGCGGAGAAGCCAATGTAAATCTGACGGTGGAACATGCATTCAAGGTAGGACGTTTTCTGGGCTGGTATTACGGAAAAGAGCATAAGGCGCAGATCGTCATCGGAAAGGATACGAGAAGATCCAGTTACATGTTTGAGTATTCGCTTGTGGCGGGGCTTACGGCTTCCGGTGCGGACGTATATCTTCTGCATGTGACGACCACGCCCAGTGTCTCCTATGTGGTGCGTACAGAGGGCTTTGACTGCGGGATCATGATCTCTGCCAGCCATAATCCGTTCTATGACAACGGGATCAAGATCATCAACAGCATGGGCTATAAGATGGAAGCGGCTGTGGAGGATCAGATCGAGGCATATATCGACGGAGAGACCGGCGAGCTTCCGCTGGCGACGAAGGAGCATATCGGGCGCACTGTGGATTTCTCCGCAGGAAGGAACCGCTATATCGGTTATCTGATCTCCCTTCCTACCCGGTCCTTCAAGACCATGCGGGTGGGGCTGGACTGCTCCAACGGAAGTGCTTCCGCCATTGCCAAGAGCGTCTTTGACGCGCTGGGAGCGAAGACCTATGTGATCCATAATGATCCCGACGGGACGAACATCAACAGGGACTGCGGTTCCACCCATATCGAGGCGCTCCAGGCATTTGTGAAGGAGAAGGGACTGGATATCGGTTTTGCCTATGACGGCGACGCAGACCGCTGCCTTGCGGTGGATGAGCATGGGAATGTGGTGGACGGAGATCTGATCCTCTATATCTGCGGAAAATATATGAAAGAGATCGGGCAGCTGAAGGACGATATGATCGTGACGACCATTATGTCCAACATCGGTCTCTACAAAGCCTGCGACAAGGTGGGTCTGAAATACCAGAAGACGAAGGTCGGAGACAAGTATGTATTTGAAAACATGATGGAGCACGGATATCGTCTGGGCGGCGAACAGTCGGGACATATCATCTTCAGCAAGCATGCCACCACGGGGGACGGCATCCTGACCTCTCTGAAGATCATGGAGGTGCTCCTGGAGAAGAAGACGACGCTGGGAACGCTGGCATCGGAGGTGAAGATCTATCCGCAGCTTCTTGAGAACCTGCGGGTAACTGACAAGCAGGCAGTGCTCACGCATCCGTCGGTGACAGCGGCCATCCATGAAGTGGAGGAAGCGCTGGGCAGCGACGGCAGGATCCTGGTGAGAGAGAGCGGTACGGAGCCGGTTCTCCGGGTGATGGTGGAAGCCACGACCCAGGAACTGTGCAGGGAGCATGTGTCAAAGGTCATCGATGTCATGAAGCATGTCATGTAGGAGAGACCGGCAGGGATTCACCGGATCCTGCAGGATCCAGAGATAAATACAGGTAGATACACAGGAGGGAATCATGAAAAAAACAACACTTGTGGTCATGGCGGCCGGCATCGGCAGCCGGTTCGGGGGCGGCATCAAACAGCTGGAGCCGGTGGGACCGTCTGGAGAGATCATCATAGATTATTCCATTCACGATGCCATGGAAGCCGGTTTTGACAAGGTGGTATTCATTATCCGGAAGGATCTGGAGAGAGATTTCCGGGAGGTGATCGGAGACCGGATGGAACGGCGCGTGGAGACAGCCTATGCCTTTCAGGAGCTTGACGATCTTCCGGAGGGTTTTGCGAAACCGGAAGGCCGGACGAAGCCCTGGGGGACCGGACAGGCGATCCTGTGCTGCAAAGATCTGGTGAAGGAGCCGTTCGCGGTGATCAATGCGGATGATTACTATGGGAAGGAAGCATTTGTCAAGGTCCATGATTTCCTGGCACAGGAGCGCACGCAGGGAGAACGCATGGAGTTCTGTATGGCAGGTTTTCTGCTGGGTAATACACTGAGCGAGAACGGCGGCGTGACCAGAGGCATCTGCAGTGTGGACGGGAAGCAGCACCTGACCAGGGTGACGGAGACAAAGAATATCGTGAAGACGGAGCAGGGAGCTGCTGTAAAGTCGGAGGACGGGACTCTGACGCCGGTGGATGCCCGCTGTCCGGTATCCATGAACATGTGGGGACTGACGCCGGAGATCTTCCCGGTGCTGGAGAGCGGATTCCGGGATTTCCTCTCCGGTCTTTCGGACCGGACGAAGGGAGAGTATCTGATTCCCACCATCATGGACGGACTGATCCAGGAGAAGAGAGCCAATGTGACTGTTCTGGAGTCCAGTGACCGGTGGTTCGGAGTCACCTATAAAGAAGATAAGCCGGCAGTGATCCGTTCCTTCCGGGAACTGATTGCAGCAGGCGTCTACAAAGAGAGACTGTTTGACTGACTTACGAAAAGAAAAAGGGCGGGGCTGCCGGGATCGTGCAGCCCCGCATGAATTTATCATGGTTGAAGAGCGGAAGTACGCGTGTTCGACTGTATATACAGGAGTAGAAAAATGACGGAGATTCCATTTAAGAAGCCGGAGCTTTCGGATCGGGAGACGATTCTGTCTCATCTGAAGAACCAGGGGTTCCGTGGCTGTGAACGTACATTTGCCAATATTTATCTGTGGGCGAGATTTTACGGTCTGGTATGGGCCGAACTGGAAGGGACCATCGTCTTCCGGAGCATGTTTGACGGGAAATACTCGTATACGTATCCGGCGGGAGACGGAGACCGGAGGGCGGCGGTGGAGCGGCTGATCCGGGAAGAAGGACAGGAGTATCCTCTTCAGTTCCATGGGCTCAGCAGGAAGGAATATGAAGAGCTGGAACAGTGTTTTCCGGGACAGTTTGAGATCTCCTGGCCAAGGGACGTGGAGGATTATGTATACGAGACGGAGAAGCTGATCCAGCTGTCCGGTAAAAAGTATCACGGCAAGAAAAATCATATCAATCAGTTCAAGGCGGCTTATCCGGACTGGAGCTATGAACCGCTTACAGATGACAATGTGGAGGAATGCTTCCAGATGGCGCTCCGCTGGAGAGAGTTCAACGGCTGCGAAGGAGATCCGGAGAAAAACAAGGAGATGTGTGTTGCGCTGAACTCCCTGCGCCTGCAGAAGGAACTTGAGCTTCAGGGCGGCGTCCTGCGGGCAGGCGGCGAAGTGGTGGCTTTTACCATGGGCGAACCCGTGTCGGAGGATACCTTTGTAGTGCATATTGAGAAAGCCTATGCGGATATCCGCGGCGCTTATCCCATGATCAACCAGCAGTTTCTGGAGCATGAGGTGTCTCGATATACTTATGTAAACCGGGAAGACGATACAGGAAATGAGGGACTCAGGAAGGCAAAGCTGTCCTATCATCCGGCTTTTATGGTGGAAAAGGGAACAGCCGTGCGAAAAGGAGAGAACGTATGAGCGCGTGGGAAGAGAATGTACGAAGGGTGACTCCCTATACACCGGGAGATCAGCCCAACCGACCAAAGATGATCAAACTGAATACCAATGAGAATCCCTATCCGCCGGCTCCCGGTGTGGAGAAGGCGTTAAGAGACTTTGATCCGGACTGCCTGCGTCTGTATCCGGATCCCGGGGCTTCTGCTCTGGTAAATGTACTTGCAGATTACTGCCATGTGAAAAGAGAACAGGTGTTCGTCGGGGTTGGCTCCGATGATGTGCTTGCCATGGCGTTTATGACTTTTTTTAACTCGGAAAAGCCGATTCTTTTCCCGGATATCACTTATTCCTTCTATCCGGTCTGGGCGGAGGAATTCCGGATCCCCTATGAGACGCCCCCGCTGGATGAAGGGTTTCATATTGTAAAAGAAGACTACTGCCGGGACAACGGCGGGGTCATCTTCCCCAATCCCAATGCACCCACCTCTCTGGCGCTGGGCGCTTCGGAGGTGGAGGACATCCTCAGGCACAATCAGGATGTGGTGGTCATTGTGGACGAGGCCTACGTGGATTTCGGCGGAGAATCCGTCCTTCCTCTGGTGGACCGGTATGATAATCTGCTGGTGGTTCAGACCTTTTCCAAATCCCGTTCCATGGCGGGTATGCGCATCGGCTTTGCCGTGGGAAGCCCCAGGCTTATCCGGTATCTGAACGATGTGAAATATTCCTTTAATTCCTATACCATGAATCAGCTCACCCTCCGGCTGGGGGTGGAGGCAGTGCTGGATGAGGCGTATTTTCAGGAGACGACGGGGAAGATCATCCGGACCCGGGAGGCGGCCCGAAGACGGCTTGCCGGGCTGGGCTTTCAGTCGCTGGATTCCCGCGCTAATTTCCTGTTCATCACCCATCCGGAATACGAAGCAAAGGAGCTTTACGAGGCGCTGAAAAAGGAAGACATCTATGTGCGTTATTTCGATGCGCCCAGGATCAGCCGGTATCTGCGGGTGACCATCGGGACCGATGAGCAGATGGAAGCGCTCTATGGATTCCTGGAACGTTATGAAGCCTTACATAGAAAGGAAAGATAAAATATGGACAGTATGATAACCTGGTTTATGGAGACGCTGGGAGGCAGGATCTCCAAAGAGATGATCGTCTTTATCGTTTCCATGGTCCCGATCCTGGAGCTTCGGGGCGGACTTGTGGTGGCATCGCTTCTGGATATTGACATTGTGCGGGCGATCTGGTTCTGTGTGATCGGAAATATCATTCCGGTGCCCTTTATCCTGCTTCTGATCACGCCGATTTTCAACTGGCTGAAGCAGACCAGACTCTTCCGGCCTCTGGTGGAAAAGCTGGAGAAAAGCGCCATGGGCAAGAGCGGGCAGATCGAAAAATACGAATTCTGGGGACTGGTGCTGTTCGTGGGAATCCCGCTTCCCGGAACCGGCGCCTGGACGGGTTCCCTGATTGCCTCCCTTCTGGGAGTCAAATTTAAAAAGGCATTTCCGGCGGTGCTTCTGGGCATCGTGATCGCTACGGTCATCATGTCCATCGTTTCCTATGGCCTGCTGGGAGCATTAATCCGCTGAGACAGATGTCATTGAGAAATCGAGGTGTCTTCCATGGAAGAGAGGAAAAAACTGTATTTCATCTATAATCCTCATTCGGGGCGGGAGCAGATACGCACGAAGCTGTATCATATCCTTCAGATCTTCTCCGACGCGGGATATGATCTGGCGGTGTGCCCCACCAGGGAGAAAAAGGACGCGGTGAGGCGTATTGAGCTGCTTCCGGATGATTATGATCTGGTGGTGTGCAGCGGGGGAGACGGTACCATCGATGAGGTGGTGCAGGGAATGATGCGCCGGGAGGTGAAGATTCCCATCGGCTATATCCCCTCCGGTACGGTCAACGATTTTGCCCGGAGCCTGAAGATTCCCCGGGATATGCTGAAGGCGGCAAGGCTTGCGGTAGAGGGAACGGATTTTCCATGCGATATGGGAACCTTTAACGAGGAGCATTTCGTCTATATTGCCGCCTTTGGCATCTTTACGGACGTGGCATATTCCACGAACCAGAATATTAAGAACGTTCTGGGGCATATGGCCTATCTGCTGGAGGGCATGAAGCGGCTGACCAATGTACCTTCCTGTCATATGCGTATCTGCAGCAGGGAGCTGGAGGCGGAGGGGGATTTTATCTTCGGCATGATAACGAACTCACGTTCGGTCGGCGGCTTTAAGAGCATCATCGGCAGAAAGGTACAGTTTGATGATGGGGTTTTTGAGGCGACCTTTATCAAGATGCCGAAAAATGCCCTGGAGCTGCAGGAGATCCTGGGGGCGATTCTGGGGAAAGAGATCGATTCCAGGTATATGTACTCCTTCCGCACGGCAGAGCTCTGTGTGGAGGCGGACAGCGCGGTTCCATGGACGCTGGACGGCGAGTACGGGGGCGAATGGAACCGGGCGGTGATCCGAAATCATCAGAAGGCGCTGAAGATCCGCTGCTGAACAGAAGCGTTCCCGCGGCGGCGCCGTATTTTCATATGGAAAATCCGCAGTATATTTGTTATACTGTAGTTACAGATGCAAATTTATTTTTTGGAGGACGGAGAAGATGAAAGTTGGATTTGGCTGCGATCATACAGCCATCGACCTGAAGAAGGAGCTGATGGCGTATATGACGGAAAAGGGTTATGAATGTGTGGACTACGGTGCGTATGATGCATCCGTACGGGTTGACTATCCGGACCAGGGGCTGAAGGTGGCGGAGGCGATCAGGGCAGGAGAGGTAGAGAAGGGTGTCCTGATCTGCGGGACAGGCATCGGTATCTCTCTGGCGGCGAACAAGGTGCCGGGTATCCGTGCAGCAGTCTGCAGTGAGCCGTATTCGGCCATGATGACCGCGAAGCACAATGCGTCACAGATCATTGCCATGGGCGCGAGGGTCGTGGGAAATGAGATGGCCAAGATGATCCTGGATTCGTTTTTCGACACGGAATTTGAGGGCGGCAGACATGCGGAGCGCGTTCAGAAGATCTGTGACATCGAGGCAAAATACAATAAATAACCTCGTTTCTCCGAAGGAGTGAAAGAGAAGCGGAGCAGAAAAAGAAGCTGCTGCAGAACATGTTCTGCAGCAGCTTTTTTGCCGGCGGTTGCGGTTACTGAAGCTTCGGTGCCAGCAGTCTTGGCACTGTGGCATATTCCATGGCAGTCCCGGCGGTGATCCTGCCGTCGTTGAAGAGCTTCAGAAGGCTGGCATCCATGGAGAACATGTCCGAGCTGGTCGCCGGCGAGGAGTAGATCCTGCCGTCGATCTGGGGAATCTTTTTCCCGCGGATCATGCTGCGGATATCCGGCGTGGCGGTCATAAGTTCGAAGGCGGGCGTCAGTGGTCCCTGAATCGTGGGAACGAGCTGCTGAGAGACTACAGCCTGCAGCACCAGAGAGAGCTGATCGGCGATCTGTCTCTGCTGGTTGGGCGGAAATACGTCGATGATACGGTCCACGGCCTTGGCGCTCCCGGTCGTATGCAGTGTGGAGAAGACCAGGTGTCCGGTCTCTGCGGCGGTCACAGCGGCCTGCATGGTCTCATAGTCCCGCATCTCTCCCAGAAGGATTACGTCCGGACTCTGGCGCAGGGCAGCGCGGAGAGCCGTCTCATAATTTTCCGTATCTGTGTTGATCTCCCGCTGGCTTACGATGCTCCTGTCATGACGGTGGAGAAACTCCAGGGGATCCTCCAGGGTGATAATATGCTTTTCCTGCGTGCGGTTGATATGGTCGATGATGCAGGCGAGGGTAGTGGATTTTCCGCTGCCGGCCGGTCCCGTCACCAGTACCAGTCCCTTGGAAAAACGGCCCAGGGAGATGATGCTCTCCGGTATGCCGATGGTGGAGGGATCCGGAAGAGAGGTGGCGATCAGACGGATAACGATGGAGAGGGAGCCTCTCTGCTTGTATGCGCTGGCACGGAATCTGGATACACCGGGGATGGGGAAAGAAAAATCGTCGTCACCGGTCTGCAGAAGCTGATCCATGGGACGCTCCGCCAGTGCATAGATCTCCCGGAGGAGCTGTTCGGTATCTCTCGGCATGAGTCTTTGGTCATCGACTCTTAAAAGTGCATGGTTCACACGCATGGAAGCGGGGAGTCCCGTTACGATAAATATATCGGAAGCTTTCTGGGCGACCGCTTTTTCCAGCAGTTCTTTCGCTGTGTTCATGGATGTATACCTCCTGTGATAATAATTGAGAACAACGGTTAAAAGGTCATAAGGTTCAGGCTGTCATCTCCGTTCCACCGGGAGGAAGGCGTCTCCTGCCAGGAGGTGATCCGATAATAGCCTTCTTCCATCTGTCCGGGAGGGTTCAGTACCAGCACGACCTTCAGAGCCTGTGAATCGTTTATGGGAACCTCATAGGTGACGGAAGGCACTTCCGTTGTAAAATCCGTATCTGTATGTACAATAGGCGACAGCTGCTCTTCCACTGTCTCATAGTAATGGTCCGGGTCCTGCTCATAGGCGTTCTTCAGGATCCCGTCGATATTTTTCAGCATGCCGACCGCCTGATCCGATGCATGGTAGTAGTCCGTGTTATGCTGTGCGATCCGCTGGCTGTAGCGGTATTCCGTGAGCGCCCCGGACAGGGACAGAGCCGCGAATATGGCCAGGCACAGGACGATAAAGGTCATAAGCAGAGAAACAGACCCTATATTGGTCACCGGATAAGCGCGTCTTTTGATCTTCTTCGTCATACCTCACCGTCCTTCCTGCTGTCTGTCGGGCAGGGTGAGCTGCCGGTAGGCGCTCCCCTCCAGCTGGTAGATCTCCTGCTCCTGCTCGCCGCCGTACAGGGTGACAGACCAGAAGGTGGTATGTTCATCCTGGGAGGAAGTGCTGATTTCCATGCAGTAGGCAGCTTCCTCCCAGGCGCAGGGGCTGTAGTCTTCGTCAAACCAGACCAGAGCCTCTTCTCCGTTGATCCGGGCCTGGGGGTACAGCTCCTGCAGATGTTCCATGGCGTGCCCCGGACGGGAGAAGAGCTCCGCAGCGGAGCTGACGTACCGCACTGCCATGTCCAGTTCCCGGGTCTCTCTTCCCAGAAGGCTTGCCCGCACGAACATCTGCAGACATACGGCACTGGCAAAGGAGAAGAACAGGACGGACAGGATGATCTCCATCAGGAGCAGATTGGAACGTCTGGAAGAATCTTTCTTCATGGCGTACTCCTTTCTGATACGGTCAGAGTGCTCCTGGTGCCCTGGCTGTCCACAGCAGTAAAGTGAAAGATATGGTCCTCCAGCTCATCCATGGACAGAGAAGCAAGCTCCATGATATCTCTGCCGCTTTTCAGGGAGACAGGAATGCCGTCATTGATAAACAGCTCTTTAAGCATGCCATCGTATTCATAAATATAAGTGGTGCAGGAGACCTCATTGTAGACGGCGGACATGGCAAGGCAGTTCGTGCCATCGATAAATGTGATATCTATGGCTCCGTCTCTGTCGTTCTGCCGCATTTTTTCTGCAATATAGGACAGAGCGGTGCGGTTCTCGTCATTGACTCTGAGCCGGCTGCTGGTGGAGGCATAAATATTTCCCGCCAGAATCAGCACGCTCAGGGCAGATACTGCGAAGACGAAGAACAGGGAGATCGGAAAGATCAGGTCGATGACATGTCTGCTCCGGGCTCGAAATCTCATGGCCGCTCCCTCCTGTCTATGATGGTGACATCCGGAAGCAGGTTGCTGCCCAGGACCTGATAATCCACAAAGAACCGGTCTTCGTCATAGGTGAGTCCGTAGTGGTCCTTCAGATACTGGAGACTTTCCGGATAGGCGCCCTCCATGGAATAACAGTGGATGATCCCGCGGCCAAGAGCCTGCTCCAGATGCTCCATGGCCTGGGCGTCTGTGCGCTGCTCCACCGTGGAAGTTCCCAGAAGAAAGATCCCTGTGACTGCGAGAAAAAGGAGGACGGAAATAATGAGATTTCCGGAACCGGAATGCTTTTTCTCAGTTTCAAAACGATGCTTCATATGCATACCCCCATCCTGTTACAGACTGGACATGATCCCCATAAGGGGCAGCATGACAGACAGAAGAATCATGCCGACGATCAGAGAGAGGATGATGACCAGGGTGGGCTCCAGCGCAGCAATCAGGCCGGTGAATTTCTGGTCGATCTCTTCCTGATACTGGTCCGCGATATTCTGCATGACTTCATCCAGAACACCCGTTCTGTCTCCGATGGACGCCATGCGTGCATAGATGCCGGTGAAGATGCCGGCGTCTGCCAGAGCTTTATGTAATTCCCCGCCGCTTTCCAGAGAGCTTCGGCACAGGTCGATCTTCTCTTTGAAGCTCTCCTGGTCGATGAGGCCGGAGGCGAGATGCAGGCTTTCCTCCGGGCTCAGGCCGCTGCTCAGAGTCAGAGACATGCCGCTGGCAAACCGGCATGCGGTGAGCTTCATTGCAAAGGACCTGGTGAAGGAAAATCCCATGATGAGCCTGCGGGACTGCTCCCTCCCCTTTTTTGTCCTGGTGAGATACAGCACGGCAGCTGCGAAGAGCGCTACGATCGCCAGGAGGACGACGGAATAGCGGTTGACGGCGGTGCCGATATCCAGAAGAGCCCTGGACAGCCCGGTCATCTCGCTGCCCAGCTGTATGAAGATCTGATTGAAGATAGGCATGATCCGTGTGACCAGAACCAGGATAACCAGGAGCATCATGAAGACCATGATCAGCGGATAGGTCAGCGCGTTGCGTATGGTCTGGGCAATGGAAGCCTCCCGCTCATAGTAGAGTGCCAGAGCACCCATGACATCATCCAGCTTGCCGGTCTCCTCTCCGATCCGGACCATCTGTATCAGATAGTCCGGGAAAGCAGATGTCTCCTGCAGAGCAGTATGGAGCTGTCCGGTCTCCTGAAGAGTCTCATCGATCTGTGCCAGAAGAGCCCGCTCTTCCGGATCTTCGGCATCCTCCAGCATGATGGAGATGCCCTCCATGGCAAAGATGCCGGAGCGCAGGATCATGGCCATCTGGGAACAGAACGCCGATACTTCCATATTGGATAAAGGGGAAAATGTTTTCTGTGCCATAGAAACTCCTTTCAGTCCTAATAGTAATATTTTACCACATAATTGCTGCCGTCGCCGATGAACTGCTTCAGGTCCCGGCTGTTGGTACTGGCAGCAAAGGTGGGATCCATAAGGCTCCAGGAAGAGCCGTCAAATTCTATGATATTGTCGATCCAGCCCGTTTCCTCCACGTAGCAGCTGATCCATGCATGATAGGCTTCTCCGGCATATCCGACTTCCAGTCTGGTGGGGATTTTCTGGGAACGGAGCATGGCCGCCGTCAGCGCCGCATAGTCGAAACAGATCCCCTTTTTCGTGGAAAGAGTCTCGTCAATATCCGGAAGGTATCCATAGGATACGCTGGCAGCTTTTTCCGTATCATAGACAATCGTCCCGGTGATAAAATGGTAGATCTCTGTTATGACCTCCAGGTCAGAATGCGCACCTTCTGAAAGCTCCTGCCCTTTTGCAATGGCGGCGGAGCCGGGAGTAAAGGACACATACTGATTAGGATATAAAAAAGGAAGGAATTCGTCCTCGATCTGTACCGGTATCTCCTGTTCGAAAGCGACGGAATACATGTCTCCGTCTACATTTTCCAGGACAGTCATGGTGTAGGAGCCGTCTCCGCCGGGAAGAGGAAAGGTCTCGTAGATCTTTTCCTGGGAAAGGAGATACGTGTAGGTAATCTCTTCCGGAGTCTCAATCTGCAGCTTGACCTTCCTGTTGTCGCCTGTATACCGAACCATAACATATCCCTGTCCGGTGTTGGAAGCATCCAGGGATACAGTATCTGTGCCATAAGTGTCTGTTCCGTCTGCGGAAGGGACCAGTACATCGGGTGTACTGTCCCGGACCGGGCGGCTGTCTCCGCCGGAAGAGGCGCTGCTGCCCGCCGTTGCAGTGACGGCAGAACTCCCCTGGGGATTGCCGGCCGGCGGATCCGACTGGGCTTTCTTACAGCCGCAGAGAAGAGTGCAGCATAGAACAACAGACAGTATTGCTGTTTTGCGCATGCGCTGTGCTATCCTCCATGTATGATGATATTGTCAGTTACAATATGTATAAGTATACTACTGAAAGCCCTGACAGGCAAGATTTTTTCCGTTTGACTTTAGGTCCTGTAAGTGGTAGACTGAATATGGTCTGGCTTTTGTCTCGGGCCGGATCAATTCGGAACGACCACAGGAGGAGGTACATATGAAGAAAATTGTTCCAGTATTGATGACCATGGTAATGGCTCTCGCCTTCGCAGGATGCGGAAAAAAAGACGGATTCGGAGCCACCATGAAGACGTATTTTTTCAACTATACCGTCAACAGCGCTTATGTGTGCGCAGAGTTTGAGGGCTATCAGCCGGCAGAAGGAAATCAGCTTCTGGTAGCAGAGGTGACCATCAAAAATACGTTTGATGAAGAGATCGAGATGTACGATACGGATTTCCAGGCACAGTGGGGCGGAAGCGGAGACGATGATTTCAGCGTACCGATTACCTGGGACGGCACGGAAGAAGGAATGACGCCTCTGACGGACGATCAGCTTCCCGGAATCTATCCGCTGGCAAAGGGCGAGTCCCGGACCGGGCTTCTGGTGTTCGAGGTACCGGAAGGAAAGACAGAGCTGTCGATCTCCTATATGGAAGCTTTCGATGATGATTCCACAGGAGAGACATTCTTCGTGAACTTTACAGCAGAGCAGAAATAAAAGTACAGCAATACAGAGGGATGCCAAAGTGCGGGATGTGTTCTTGGGCATCCTTTTTTTATCCCGGCGCGGCAGAGGGGCTGCATCGTCTTCGGACAGGCAATATGGCTTCTGCAATGAAAAAAATCCCTGAAAAGGGAGGATGCCGGGTGCTGCTCACCCGGCATTATTATGAAAAAGTTTATTAAAAAGTATTAGCTGACTGGCCTCTGTTGTTGATGGTTTTATTATATGGAAAAGAAATGAAGGAATCATGTGCATAAAGTAAACCTTTTTTAAAAGAAGAGTGAACAAATTATGAACGACGGAAAGGATGTGGAACAGGATGTTGCTTGAGGAACTGTACCCGGATGAGGTGACGGCATCGGTATATGAGATGGACTGGGAGAAGCTGGCAGAAGATTATGACGGCGTAATCTTCGATATTGACAATACGCTGGTTCCTCACGGAGCCGGGGCGGACGGACGGGCCATGCGCCTGTTCAGGCATCTGCGGGAGCTGGGATTTCTGACCATGCTGATCTCCAATAACAGTGAGGCCAGGGTGAAACCCTTCGCCTGGCAGCTTCAGACGGAGTATGTACACAAGGCCGGGAAGCCGAAGAAAAGAGGCTACGAGAGAGCAATCCGGCAGATGAAGCTGTCGCCGGGGAGGATCCTCTTCGTGGGGGACCAGATCTTTACCGATATCTGGGGCGCGAACCGGGCAGGGATGAGAACCGTACTGACAGACCCGGTGGATCCTGCCACGGATGAGATCCAGATCGTGATCAAGCGGTGGCTGGAGAAGCCGTTTCGCAGAAAACGGTGTGTATGAGACAAAAAAAGTAAAAAGTTCGTAACAGATATTCAATAATTATCTGCTATAATCATGGGACAGAATTCATATACTAAGATGGGGGATGTGAAGACTATGAGAAGATGGAGAGGATATCTGCTGCTCGCGGCGTTTGGCATCTGTATAAGCGGATGCGGGAGAAAGGAGACCGGTTCAGAGCTTCTGACAGAGACAAAGGAGGCGGTAAAGCCGGTGACGGAGGCTGTGGAGCCTGCGGCAGAACAGACAGAGGAAGGGATTGCGCTCCATATATACAGCGGGGATGAAGCTGCGGAACAGATCGTACAGCAGACGGTCCATGTGGAGGAAGTGACAGAGCAGGTGGTCATGAAGGAACTGGCCGGAGCGCTGGGCATGGATGAGGCTGTGGGACTTGCGGGGCTTACCTTCGGCATGCACGGAGGGGACAAGGTGGCGATGCTGGATATGAACCGGGCATTTGCGGATTACCTGAACCGGCTGAGCGGAGCAGGGGAACGCATCGTCATGGGAAGCCTTGTGAATACCTTCCTGGACTGTTACCAGTGTGATCTGCTGATGATTACGGTGGAGGGAAAGGTGCTGGAGACGAGCCGTGAGATCTACGAAGAGTTCCTGGAGATGTATGACTATGTGGAAGCCTCCTACCGGGTCCGGGAGATGGTGCTGTCCGAGGGCGATATCAGTATCTCCTGTCCGCAGATCGAAGGCCTTCCGGACGAGGAGATACAGGGCAAATGGAACCGCATTATTCTGGGAGCCGAGGAACGCGCCATGGACGAATGGGATGCCAGCGGCACGTATGAGGTTACTTACGAGATAAAGACCATGACAAAAGATGTGCTCTCCATATTGATGGACGGATCCTTCCATGCAGAAGGTGCAGCGCATCCCTGCAGTTTCAAATATACGTACAATATTGATCTGAATACGGGAGAGAGCATCCGGCTGGCGGATCATGTGTCCGTGGATAAGGTGGCAGAAAATATGTTTGCCGGGACGGGATACTATGTGGAAGAATCTCTGGCGCCGCATTTTTCCGAGCGGCTGAAAGTGATCTATGAGAGCCCAGGAGCGCTTGCGCGCTCGCTGGCAGGCTATGACTATTCGGAGGATGGGAGCGCGCCCTACGGCTATTCTTATCTGGCGAACGGAAAGGTGTGGCTTTGTATGGAGGTGCCCCATGCTCTGGGGGATTATATCGAAATCGAGCTGGACGCGCAGTGAGATCCATTTGCCATTCGGATAAAAACATAGTATACTTGTTCTGCACGAATGAATGATATGAAAAAGGAGCAGAACAGCAATGAAAGAATTATGGGATATGTTTCTGGCTTTTGCCCGGATCGGCGGTCTGACCTTCGGGGGCGGCTATGCCATGCTGCCCATGCTGCAGCGGGAGGTGGTGGAGAAGCACCACTGGGCGACAGAAGAAGAGCTGGCGGATTATTATGCCATCGGACAGTGTACCCCGGGGGTCATCGCCGTCAATACGGCGACGTTCATCGGCTACCGGCAGGCCGGCGTGATCGGCGGGATCTTTGCCACGCTGGGAGTTGTATTTCCTTCGGTTGTGATTATCACGATGATCGCTGCGTTTCTGACGAATTTTGCAGATCTTCTGGTGATCCGGTATGCGTTTGAAGGCATCCGTGTCTGTGTCTGCGTGCTGATCTTTAATGCGGTGCAGAAGCTCTGGAAGAAATCTGTGATCGATCAGCCCACCACGGCGATCTTCCTTCTGGTCTTTCTGGTGTCGGCGGGACTTGCCGTGGGACAGAGCTTTTATCCGGACCTGTTTTCCGTATCCCCCATCGTCTACGTGGTGATCGCGGGAGTGGCAGGCGTCGTGCTCCACGGCGGCAACGGGAAAAAGGAGGTGGAGAAATGATACTGATCCAGCTTTTTTTTGAATTTTTTAAAGCGGGGCTCTTCGCCATCGGCGGCGGGCTTGCCACCCTTCCTTTTCTGCAGGAAATCAGCCAGTCCACGGGCTGGTTCACCCAGCAGGACCTTCTGGATCTGATCGCGATCTCGGAGTCCACTCCAGGCGCCATCGGCGTCAACGCAGCCACTTATGCCGGCTTCCATACTTATGGACTTGTTGGCGGGATCGTAGCTACGCTGGGACTCATCGCACCCTCGATCATCATCATTATCCTGGTATCCAAAGTGCTGGAACGGTTCAAGGAGAGCGATCTGGTTCAGCATATTTTCTACGGTCTGCGTCCTGCTTCCACAGGACTTATCGCGGCAGCGGGTTTTTCCGTGGTGCTCGCCACGCTGGTCCGCGTGACGGAGCTGCCGTCGAATCCGGCCGGGGCATGGAACTGGTTCGGTATCGTACTGGCGGCCGGGCTCTATGCAGCGATCAAAAAGTGGAACAGGCATCCGGTGGTTTACATCGCAGCGTCTGCACTGATCGGCATTGCAGCGGGATATCTGCATATATTTGCATAAAAATACCTGCGGGAGACGGCGCAGGGACGGGGGTCGGCTATTGCCGGCCCTCTTTATCTGATCTGGGGTGTTCTGTAATTTTCCCGTATTCGTATGGAATGTTCTACAAAATACTGCTCTCTTTCCGGAACCGTGCCGGAAGTAAGACAGGCAAACAGAAGATCCAGAGAGCGGGATCCCTGCTGAAAGGGCTGCTGGCTGATGGTGGCGGAGATGACGCCCTTCTTCAGCATGTTCAGTGTGGTGGGGACTTCGTCAAAGGTTATGATCTTCAGCCGGCGCCCCGATTCTTCCACCGCACGGCAGCCTCCGTGGACGCCGGCCGCAGTGAAGAACAGCGCCTCCAGCTCGGGGCGGCGTTCCAGAAGATCCCTGGTGAGGGTATAGCTCCTGAATTCGTCGTCATGATTTTCCAGAATCTCTGCAATATGGATGCGCGGATAGGAGGCCCGGAGTGTATCTTCGAGTCCTTTGATCCGCTCCGTGTGACAGAGTACGTTGGAAGAACCGCTTATGATTCCCAGCTCCACCTCTCCGGCTGTAATCAGAGCGAAGAGGCCTGCGGCGGTGCAGCCCCCCTGAAAATAGTCGCTTCCCACATAGGCCATCCGCCGGGAGCCGCCGATGTCGGTGTTGACTGTCACCACCGGAATCTGCGCCCCCACCAGCTCGTCAATCTTCTCCTGGATGTGGGGGTGATTGCAGGGTGCAAGAATCAGGCCGTGGATACCCAGCTCCCTCAGCTGGTGGATGGCGAGAAGCTGGGCTTCCACATCGAACTCCACCCGTCTGGTGACGACAGTAAAGCCGTAATCCTGCAGCTCGTCAGCTTTTTCCTGCACGCCTTCCATCACTTCGTCAAAAAAAGGATTATGCTCACTGAAGAGGATCACGCCGATCCTGTAGTTCTTTTTCCTGGCGGCAAGGGCGGTGCCCGCCTTGTTGGGCCGGTAGTCCAGTGCACGGACGATCTCCATGACCTTCTCTGCCGTCCGGGGACTTACGGCGCCGCGGTTGTTCAACACTCTGTCTACGGTTCCCCGGGAGACCCCTGCCAGATCTGCAATATCCTTGATGGTAGTCATCGTATGCCTCCTGGTCGGTATTCTTTGTACGTGCCGGATACGGGTCCCCGGCTGCCGGCAGTCTGCGGGCGCTGATATGCCCGGGCTGTGCGGCGGCTCTGCCCGGGCGCCGGAACTGCGCCTGGGGCACGGACCTGTCATCTGCTACACTGACAATACAGGAAATGACGCTGCCTGTCAATTGTCCGGAACGTGCACGGGCACGTTTTAAGGTAGAAGATGTGGGAAAAAATTGTGAAATATAGACAGAAAATATACGCTTTTATTGATGGAAATGGGTATAAAATTAGAAGAATGTAACAAAAATCATAAAAATTAAAGAAAAACGACGCCAATCTGTTGAAAGTTCATCCCAAAAGATGTAAGATAGAGAAAAGAGCGTGCACGAGCACGTTATCACTGAAAGGTGATAGAGAACAAAAAGGAGGATGTTTGTATGCTCTATATAGGAGTAGACCTTGGAACTTCCGCGGTCAAGCTGCTTTTGATGGACGGGGAGGGAAAGATCCGGAAGATCGTATCCCGGGAGTATCCCATCTATTTTCCGAACCCGGGCTGGTCGGAGCAGAATCCGGAAGACTGGTTCAGAGAAACCATGGCGGGCTTGAAGAAGCTGCTTTCGGACTGCGACAGAAGTCAGGTGGCGGGAATCAGCTTCGGCGGACAGATGCATGGGCTGGTGATCCTGGATGATCAGGATCAGGTGATCCGCCCTGCGCTTTTGTGGAATGACGGCCGTACCTTTGAAGAATGCGATTATCTGAATCAGGTCATCGGAAAAGAAAAGCTTTCCGCATACACGGCCAATATATCGTTTACCGGTTTTACCGCGCCTAAGATTCTGTGGGTGAAAAACAAGGAGCCGGAAAATTTTGCCAGGATTGCGAAGATCATGCTGCCCAAAGACTACATCGCCTACAAGCTGTCCGGCGTGCACTGTACGGATGTGTCCGATGCTTCCGGCATGCTGATTTTTGATGTAAAGAACCGCTGCTGGTCGAAAGAGATGCTGGACATCTGCGGCATCCGCAAGGAGCAGCTGGCGAAGATCTATGAGTCCTACGAGGCAGTTGGGACTGTCCTGCCAAAGATTGCAGAAGAACTGGACATCCCAACTTCCGTTAAAGTCGTGGCAGGCGCAGGGGACAATGCGGCGGCGGCTGTGGGGACCGGTACCGTGGGCGACGGCATGTGCAACATCTCTCTTGGGACCAGCGGAACGATCTTTATTTCTTCCGAAAAATTCGGTGTGGACAAATACAATGCCCTCCATGCATTTGCTCATGCGGACGGCCATTATCACCTGATGGGCTGCATGCTCAGCGCGGCGTCCTGCAACAAGTGGTGGATGGACGAGATCATCGGGACGAAGGACTACGCGGCGGAGCAGAAGGCCATTGAGAAGCTGGGTGAAAATCATGTGTATTTCCTTCCCTATCTGATGGGAGAGCGCTCTCCTCACAATAATCCGAACGCAAGGGGGACCTTTATCGGCATGACCATGGATACGACCCGGGCGGATATGACTCAGGCGGTGCTGGAAGGTGTGGCATTTGCCCTTCGGGATTCCTTCGAGGTGGCGAAGTCTCTGGGAATCCGGATCGAGCGGACAAAGATCTGCGGCGGCGGCGCGAAGAGTCCCCTGTGGAAGAAGATCATCGCCAACATCATGAACATCAAGGTGGATGTAATTGAGAGCGAAGAAGGACCGGCCCTTGGCGGCGCCATGCTGGCGGCGGTGGCCTGCGGCGAATATGAGAGCGTGGAGGCGGCAGCGGAAAAACTGGTAAAAGTTGTCGACACCGTGGAGCCGACGCCGGAGATCGCGGCGAAATATGAAGAGCGCTATCAGCAGTTCAAGGAGATTTATCCGGCATGTAAGCCATTGTTTGAGATTATAAAATGAAACTGCTGCCATCGCTGGACTGCCGACTGCAAACAGAGCGGACAGCAGGGGAAATCGGAGTGATTTTGAAGTCTGTGACGATTTCCGGGAACCGTTCTTTCACTGCCTCACGCCAGGGAGAATTTACCGGAAACATAGATGATACGGAATTCAGACTTGTCAGCAACAGCAGAAACCGGAATTCTTTTTTGCCGGTGATAAAAGGAAAACTTTTGACCAATGGGAATAAAACAGAGATCTGTATTCGGATGCGGATGCATCCGCTGGTATCGGCATTTATGGTAGTCTGGATGTGGGGTGTTCTGTTTTTCTTTCTGGCAGGAGTTCTCCAGATATTTGCGGAGGGATTTTGTTCCGCGCTGCCGGTGCTTGGCAGTACCGCCTTTATGATGACATTTGCACAGATCTTGATGCGGGTATGTTTTTATCTGCCGGCAAAAAAGTCCATGCAGAGAATAAAAGAACTGTTGGAAACTGCAGATAGATAAGGAGGAAGATAACAGATGGAGATCAAAAAAGTAACAGATCCTGCCTTTCGGAAATATGGAAAGATTGTGCAGGGCATTGACTTTTCAGGGCTGGTGGAGGCGCTGAATGCGAAGACGCCGCTTCCGGAGGAGGTGGTCTATGAGCCGTCGGCGGCGGATCTGGAGGCGCTTCCGGTTTTTGCCGAGCTTCAGACGAAGACTTACGGCGAACTGCCCATCCAGATCGGATACTGCAACGGAAAGAACTATCTTCTGAATGCGCTGGAGTATCACCGCTCTTCAGAGATCAATGTGGCGGGAACCGATGCGATCCTGCTGGTGGGCGCGCAGCAGGATATCACAGACGATTTTACCTATGACACGTCCCTGGTAGAAGCATTTCTGCTGCCGAAGGGGACAGCTGTGGAGATCTATGCAACAACGCTTCACTATGCGCCCTGCAGCGTGGGAGACAATGGTTTCCAGGTGGCGATCGTACTTCCGAAAGATACGAATCTGCCGCTTAAAAAGGGACATGAAGGCTGGGAAGACAGGCTGATCACCGCGCAGAACAAGTGGCTGATCGGACATGCGGAAGGCGGACTGCCAGAGGGGTCTCATATCGGTCTCATCGGAAAGAACGTGGACTGCCGGGAGTGATGCGCGCTTCATGCGCGGCAATATTTCCGTGTCAGACCGGAAGCGGAGATTTTCGGTGACTACGTAACTAATAAAACTGCATAAACGGCATGAAATTCCTGCTTTTGCAGAAGTTTGATTCCGGTGCCGTTTATCATGTTTATATCCGGCAGATTTGAAAAGCCGGATAGATTATCAGATCAGGAGGATAAGATCATGAACAACATTCCAGAAGTAAAAATCGGTATCGTGGCAGTGAGCCGCGACTGTTTCCCGGAGTCTCTGTCCGTGAACAGGAGAAAAGCACTGGTGGCTGCATACCAGGCAAAATACGACGGAGCGGATATCTATGAATGTCCGGTCTGTATCGTGGAAAGCGAGATCCATATGGTGCAGGCGCTGGAGGACGTAAAGGCGGCAGGATGCAACGCGCTGGTGGTTTACCTGGGCAACTTTGGTCCGGAAATCTCCGAGACCCTGCTGGCAAAGCATTTTGAGGGACCGAAGATGTTCGTGGCAGCGGCGGAGGAATCCGGTGACAACCTGATCCAGGGCCGCGGGGACGCTTACTGCGGCATGCTGAATGCAAGCTACAACCTGGCTCTTCGGAACATCCGGGCCTATATACCGGAATATCCGGTAGGAACCGCAGAAGAGTGTGCGGATATGATCCATGAGTTCCTTCCCGTCGCAAGAGCCATCATCGGCCTTTCCGATCTGAAGATCATCAGCTTCGGACCGCGTCCGCTGAACTTCCTGGCATGCAATGCGCCCATCAAGCAGCTTTACAATCTGGGTGTGGAGATCGAGGAAAACTCCGAGCTTGACCTGTTCGAGGCATTCAACAAGCATGCGGGCGATCCCAGAATTCCGGAAGTGGTGGCAGATATGGAAGCAGAGCTTGGAGAGGGCAACAAAAAGCCGGAGATCCTTTCAAAGCTGGCACAGTATGAGCTGACGCTCCTTGACTGGATTGAGGATCACAAGGGCTACCGGAAATATGTGGCGATTGCAGGCAAATGCTGGCCGGCATTCCAGACCCAGTTCGGCTTTGTTCCCTGCTATGTGAACAGCCGTCTGACCGGACGGGGCATTCCGGTATCCTGCGAGGTGGATATCTACGGCTGCTTAAGCGAGTTCATCGGAACCTGCGTCAGCAATGATGTGGTGACGCTTCTGGATATCAACAACACGGTGCCCTACGATCTCTACAATGAGGACATCAAGGGCAAATATGACTACACCAGCAACGATGTGTTCATGGGCTTCCACTGCGGCAACACCAGCACGAAGAAGCTGTCCTTCTGCCAGATGAAATACCAGCTGATCATGGCAAGAAGTCTTCCGGAGGAAGTAACTCAGGGTACCCTTGAGGGAGATATCACCCCGGGCAACATCACATTCTTCCGCCTCCAGAGCACCGCTGACTGCAGGCTGAGGGCTTATGTGGCCAACGGTGAGGTCCTTCCGGTTGCCACCCGTTCCTTCGGCGGCATCGGCATCTTTGCCATTCCGGAGATGAAGCGGTTCTATCGTCATGTGCTGATCGAGGGCAATTATCCCCATCACGGCGCGGTGGCATTCGGCCATTACGGCAAGGCACTGTTTGAAGTGTTCAAGTACATCGGCGTGGATGTGAACGAAATCGGCTACAACCAGCCGGCAGGCGTACGCTATCCGACGGAAAATCCGTTTGCATAAGATCTGTTTTCAAGAGGCTGCCGCCATGCGGTGGCCTCTTTGAGAAATCGGCTTCTTTGAAGACAGATCGAAGATGCTGACTGGGGGAGGCTGTATGAGTCAGAAAAAGACAGCACTTCTTCTGATGCTCCTTACCGGCATGACTCTTTGTCTGGTGGTGTTCCGGCAGAGGGTTCATAAATGGAACGGGAGCGAAGAAGGAGCGTATGAGATCTATGACAGACATTATGTGATGATCACAGGCCGGGAGGACAGTGATTTCTGGGACCGTGTCTATGAAAGCGCGCTTGCGGAAGGAAAAAAACGGAGCGTTTACGTGGAGCGTTTCGGCGAGGATCTGGCGGTGGAATACGGGAGAAATGAGCTTCTCAGGCTGGCTATGCAGGCGTCGGTGGACGGGATCATCGTTCCTGGAGATGAAGAAGAGGAGACCATCGCGCTTCTGCAGGAAGTGGTGGAGCAGGGAATCCCGGTGGTAAATGTGCTGCAGGACAGCACCGGGAGTATCCGCCAGTGTTTCGTGGGAAACAACAGCTATAATCTGGGTCAGGACTACGGCCGGCAGATTCTGGAACTTTTAGCAGAGGAAAAGGATACAGAAGAGGTCGGTGCAGCGGTGAAAGAGCCGGTGCGCGTCCTGGTGCTGGTGGACGAGAACCGGATGGATACCAGCCAGAATCTGGTTCTTCTGGGGATTCGGGAGACACTGGAAAATGCAGGGGTGGATGCGGACCGTGTATCTGTGGAGACCAGCCTGGTGGACAACAGCCGGGGATTCAGCTCGGAAGAATCCATCCGGGATATTTTCCTGGACGCCGGGAAACTGCCGGATATTCTGGTATGCTTAAGCGCGGTTCATACCAGATGCGCCTATCAGGCGGCAGTGGATTACAATAAGGTGGGGATTGTGCAGATGCTGGGGTATTATGATTCGGATGCGATCCTGGAGGCGGTGTCCAAAAATATACTCCGCTCCACCATTGCTCTGGACACGGAGCAGATGGGGAGACTCTGCGTGCAGGCGCTGGACGAGTATGTAAGGACCGGCTACACCAACAACTATATGGCTGTGGACACACGGCTGATCACGGCAGAGGAAGCAGGAAGGCTGGTGGAAAGATGAAGGACCAGGAGGAACATTTCGGCCGTCTGAATGCATTTCTCCGGAAAAAATGGAAGAATCTGACCCTTCAGCAGAAGCTGACCGCACTCTTTTTACTGACGGCAGTGATTGTCCTGGCGGTCAATTTATATATGTTTACGCTGATCAACGAGATGACCGGCAGAGTGGAAGAGGTCTATGTCAGTAACGTGACCCTGAACGAGCTGTCCGGCGCCCTGGACCGGGTGCAGGACAGCATGGAGGAATATCTGAATACCAAAAGCTCCGATGCCATGGAGGATTATTACCGGAGCGAACAGGCTTACCGGGAACGGCTGGACAGGCTGAATACACAGGCCACAGACAACCAGATGCTCCTGACAGAGAAAAATATCCGCGGACTGTCCGAGAGCTATCTGGAGCTGGCGGCAGAAGCGATCCAGGCGAAGCGGGGCAGAAATGTGGAGAAATACGGAAAGCTCTATGAAGATTTATCCATTTTGTACGAAGAGATTCACACCTTTATCTACAGCCTGAACAATGCCCAGTTTAAAGACAACTCCAGAAATTATCAGGTGCTTCTCAGTTCCCTGCGCTACATGGAGTTTATCAGTATCGCCGTACTGCTTCTGGTTCTTCTGGGAAATATCAGTCTGATCGTGGTAAGCACCAGGAGCGTTACAAGGCCTCTGCACCGGCTGGCAAGGGCGGCAGGCGAAGTGTCCGGAGGCAATTTTGACATCGGACAGATCCCGGTCCAGAGCATGGACGAGGTGGGGATTGTGACCAATACGTTCAACGAGATGGTGGAAAACATCCGGAATTATATTGAGCAGCTCAGGGAGACCATGGAGCGGGAAAATCAGCTGAAAGAGCGGGAGCTGATGATGCAGAGCCATTTAAAAGATGCGCAGTTAAAGTATTTACAGGCTCAGATCAATCCGCATTTTCTGTTCAATACCCTGAATGCAGGAGCTCAGCTGGCCATGATGGAAGAGGCAGACAGGACCGGGCGTTTTCTGGAAAACGTGGCGGAATTTTTCCGGTACAATGTGCGCAAGAACGACGAGGATGCCACGCTGAAAGAGGAAATTCATCTGGTGGACAACTACGTCTATATTCTGAATGTGCGTTTTTCCGGTGAGATTCTCTTTTCCAAGGAGGTTGACCGGTCGCTTCTGGATATGAGGGTGCCCAGCATGATCCTGCAGCCTCTGGTGGAGAATTCTTTCAACTACGGGATCCGCAATATCAGCTGGAGGGGGAGGATCGAGCTGTCCGTCTACCGGAGAGAGGAAGAGATCTGCATCAGTATCTGGGACAACGGAGCCGGCATGGAGCCGGAACGGATTGAGCAGGTACTCTGCGGTCATGCAGGGGAGGCAGAGCCGTCCTCCGGCTCCAACGGCGTGGGTCTGAAAAATGTAATGGAGCGGCTGAAGCTGTATTTCCGCGGTCAGGCCAGACTGCAGATTTTCAGCGAGGGAGAAGGCACCGGCACCGAGGTGCTGATCACAATTTTGGGGAATTCGGAACCATAAAGCCGCCCCTGTGCCCGCACAGATACAAAGTTCCGGATCATGTAAGACCGGACGGCGTCCGGGATGAAGTAAAACTGTAAAACAGCGCAAGTCCGGAAAGCGTCCGGAAAGAAGCAAAACTGGGAAACAGCGCAAAACCAGACCGCATCCGGAAAGAAGCAAAACTGGGAAACAGCGCAAGTCCGAACAGCATCCGAAATAAAGTAAAACCATGAAACAGCATAAGATCAGACGGTGTCTGAGCAGAAATGGAACTGAAAAACAGAGTAAATCCGGGGCGAAGCAAACTTCAAATCAGGAGGGAATTTATGTACAGAATCATGCTGGCAGACGACGAGGGGATCGTACTGGATTCCCTGAAGATGATCATTGAGAAACATTTTCCGGGGCAGTGCCAGATGGAGACGGCGAAAACCGGACGGGACGTGATCGAACTGGCGGAGAGCTTCCGGCCGGACATTGCGTTTATGGACATCCAGATGCCCGGGATCAACGGGATCGAGGCCATCCGGGAGATCAAGAAAAGCAGCCCTTCTGTGGTATTTATCATCCTGTCTGCCTATGACAAATTCGACTATGCCAAAGAAGCCATCAACCTGGGCGTGCTGGAATATGTCAATAAGCCCTTCAGCGCCAGAAGCATCACGGAGGTGCTGGAAAAGGCACTCAAAGCCATCGATTCCAGAAGAAAAAAACGCAGCGACGACCTGCGGATCCGGGAGAAGATGGAGACGGTCACGCCGATCATTGAAAACGGCTTTATCTACGCGATGATGTTTCAGGAGATCTCCCTGGAGGATGTGGAAAATTACCGGCAGCTTCTGAGTATGAAAGCGGACTATGGCTGCATGTTGGCGCTGGCGGTGGGGGATGACCATCACGGCAACCGGATGACCAACACCGTGGGCGCCGGCTTTCGGACCCAGCTGAATTATGCAAAAGTGCGGGAGACAGTGAAGGAAACCTGGGACTGTGTGGTAGGATCGGTCATTTCCAATAAGATCCCGGTCTTTCTTCCTATGAAAAAACAGAAGATGGATTATGAGGAACGCATCGGGATGATCGATGTGTGCCGGGAACTGACGAGAAAGTTAAAACGGGCCACGGACATCACGTTCCGGATCGGCATTGGTTCCGTCCGGAGGCTGAACAAAAGTATGGATTCCTATGAGGAAGCACTGAAGGCGCTGGTCAGTTCCACCGGAAGCGTGGCCCATGTGGATGATCTGCCGATTCAGTGCCGGTACGACGAGGAATATCCCATTGATCTGGAAAAAGAACTGTTCGACAGTCTGGAAAGCGGCATGACAGAGGAATGCGAACGGGCGGCAGGACGTTATTTTGACTGGATGCTGGACAACTACGACGAGAAAAATTTAAGCGTCCGCTTAAAGACGCTGGAGTTTGTCCTGTATGCGGAGCATACGGCCTATCTGAACGGAGGTATGACCTACCATTTTACCGAGCGGGAACATTATCTGCCCCTGGTTGTAAATGCAAAACGAAACAGCGATCTGCGTCCCTGGTTCGTGGAGCGGTTCAAGGAGAGCTGCAGGAACATGACCACCAAGAAGGAAGAACATGAAAATCAGCTGGTGGTCCGGGCGCAGGAGTATATCCGGGAAAATTATCACAGGGATCTGTCCCTGGATGAGGTATCCCGCCATATGGACTTAAGTCCCTATTATTTCAGCAAGCTTTTTAAGGAAGAGACCGGCGGCAATTTTGTAGAATATGTGACCAGTCTGCGGATCACAAAGGCGAAGGAGCTGCTGGCAGGAGACGGGGGCAGCATGAAAGAGATCTGCGGGGCGGTAGGATACAGCGATCCCAATTACTTCAGCCGCATTTTTAAGAAAAACACAGGCGTGACGCCTACGGAATACCGGGAGAGTGAGCGGACATGAGAAAAAGATCCGGCAAAAAATGGAACACAGGTCTGGCATTACTTCTGTGCCTCGCCGGACTGTCCGGCTGCCAAAATGCGTCGGGACTTCCGGAAACATCGGAGACAGAACAGGAAGAGCGCATACAGATCGGGATCACTTTTGATTCCTTTATTATTGAGCGATGGCAGAGAGACCGGGATGTCTTTGTGTCCGCTGCCCAGGAGCTGGGGGCAGAAGTAAATGTTCAGAATGCCAATGGAGACATGGAAGAGCAGATCGCCCAGATGGATTATTTTATCCAGAAGGAGATGGACGTGATCGTGGTGGTCATGGTGGCCAGTGATGAGGACGAAAGCGGGCTGATCGAGGCGGTGGGACGGGCGCAGAAGGCCGGGATTCCGGTGGTGGCCTATGACCGCCTGATTCTGAATGCGGATGTGGATCTCTACATCTCCTTTGACAATGTCCAGGTGGGACGGCTTATGGCAGAACATATGCAGGAACATCTTGGGGAAGGCGGGGAGCTGCTTCAGGTGTGCGGTCCCATGGCGGATTACAATGTACCTCAGGTCATGGAGGGATTTGAAGAGGTTCTTGAGGACAGTGATCTGGAGATCATGGAAACCGAATACGCAGAAGAATGGCTTGCGGAGACCGGATTTACCGCCACAGGTGCCTATCTGAAGACCCACTATGAGGTGGACGGGGTTATGTGCGGCAATGACAGTATCGCCGGCCATGCGGTCCGTGCCCTGTCAGAACGCCGTATGGCAGGAAAAGTGTGCGTGGTGGGGCAGGATGCCGATCTGGACGCCTGCCAGCGCATTGTGGAAGGAACCCAGTGCATGACGGTCTACAAACCGGTGGAAAAGCTGGCCAGGCGTGCGGCGGAACTGGCGGTTGCCCTGGCAGAAGGAAGCCGGATTGCGACAGCGGGTGCGGCCGGTTCGGAACCTGCATCCAGCGGGAATTCCGGTACAGATCCGCAGGAAATAAAGGTCCAGGGATCCATCCATGACGGAACCTGGCAGGTTCCTTACGAGTGTCTGGAGCCGGTGGCGGTCACAAGGGAAAATATGGATGAGGTGATCACCGGGAAATACCATGAAGAGAGCGACATTTATCTGAACGTCCGGAACTGAGCCGGGCGTTTGGCAGCAGAGATAATTGGAGCATGATAAAGGACGTATAAAACAGCAAAGTTGTTTTTTCAACGTTCAGGACACCAAAATGATGTGGGAAGTCTGAGTAATTGAAACTCAGAGGTTCTACCATATGGGACAGGTATCGATTTCTTTGGGTATTTAACAGATGCTGGTCATTAGCCGGCGGAATCATGTCGGATGTTGTTTTTTATCTGCTTTTTAATATGATGACTGGATATTTTTGCACAGGACAAGTTCCGAAACCACAAAAATATCCAGTTTTTTCTGTTTGTGTAAAGGTTGTGCTATACAAAATGTACAGAAAATGACAAGTTTATCCTGCCTGATCTGTGGTATATTCATACTGTAAAAAACAGTTAAGGGAGGAATTTTAGATGAAAAGAAAATTACTTGGTGCTTTCTTAAGTACCGCAATGGTTGCTTCTCTGGTGGTTGGATGCGGCGGCGGAAATGACAGTGCTGCAACGGATGCACCGGCTGAGACTGAGACTCCGGCAGAGGATGCAGCAGAGGATGCAACACCTGCAGAAGACACAGCAACAGAGGGCGCAGAGGCTCCCGCAGCAGGCGGCGGCAAGATCGGTATCTCCATGCCGACCCAGTCTCTGGAGCGCTGGAACCGAGACGGTGCTTATCTGGATGAGCAGTTCAAGGCAGCAGGCTTTGAGACGATCCTGACCTACTCGGATGACAAGACAGAGCAGCAGGTGAACGACATTCAGAACATGCTGGCAGACGGCGTGGATATGCTTGTCATCGCAGCCATCGACGGTAACGCACTCAATACCGCACTGGAAGGTGCAGCAGAGCAGAACATTCCGGTTATCTCCTATGACCGTCTGATCCTGAATGATGCTGCTTCCTACTATGTATCTTTTGATAACTATACGGTTGGCCAGCTTCAGGGAGAGTATATAGTAGAGGCTCTGGATCTTGCGAATGCAGGAGACAAGACCTACAACATCGAGATCACCGCAGGTGACCCGGCAGACAACAATGCAACCTATTTCTATCAGGGTGCTATTGATGCGATTCAGCCGTATCTGGACAACGGCGCGCTGAACATCGTATCCGGACAGAAAGACTTTGATGCGGTTGCAACTCCGGGCTGGAAGACAGATACTGCGCTGGCAAGAGCACAGAACGTTCTTTCTTCCTACTATGCAGACGGAACGCAGCTGGATGCATGGCTCTGCTCCAATGACTCCACCGCTCTTGGCGTAACGCAGGCTGTGACCTCTGACTATGCTGGCTCCAACACCGTTGTGATCACCGGTCAGGACGGCGACGAGGCGAATCTGAAGAACATTGTGGACGGTGTTCAGACCATGACCGTTTACAAGAACGTAAGCAACGAGTCCATCGTGACGCTGGCTCTGGCAAAAGCGATCCTGGCAGGCGAAACCATCGACGAGTCCCTGATCCCGTCCTTTGGAATCGAGTGTGCATTTGACACCGAGTCCTATGAGACTTCCGCAGGCAACAAGTGCCCGTCCTTCCTGCTGGTACCCAATGTCATCACCAAGGACAATCTGCAGGATCTGGTGGACACCGGCCTGTACACCATGGGTGACGACGGATATCTGTCCGCGGCAAACTGATACATACCAAGACAAGCAAGTAAGACCTTAAAAAGGGCGGGGCGTCTGTCCCGCCTTTCTTTTCAGCCGGATACAGGCTTAAGAGAAGAGAGGGAAAGGAGGAGGAGCTTTTGGCTGATATTATTCTGGAGATGAAATCCATCACCAAGGAGTTCCCGGGAGTGAAAGCGCTGGATAATGTAAATCTGGTCGTGGAGCGGGGGGAGATTCATGCGCTGATCGGCGAGAACGGCGCGGGGAAATCCACATTGATGAACGTGCTGTCCGGAACGTATCCGGTGGGTAGCTACACAGGGGAAATTTATTATAACGGGGAGCTTTGCCAGTTCAGGACTCTGAAGGACAGCGAGGCAAAGGGAATCGTCATCATTCATCAGGAACTGGCACTGATTCCGCTTCTGACTATCGGTGAGAACATGTTTCTGGGAAATGAGAAAAAGAACAAAATGGGGCATATCGACTGGGATAGGACCTACAACGAAGCAGAAAAACATATGCAGCAGGTAGGGCTTTATGAATCGGCCCAGACTTTGATCAAGGACATCGGGACCGGCAAACAGCAGCTGGTGGAAATCGCAAAGGCATTTTCCAAAAATGTAAAACTCCTGATTCTGGATGAGCCCACATCTTCGCTGAATGATGAAGATGCGAAAATGCTTTTGGATCTTCTGATGGAGTTCAAGAAAAACGGGCTGACCTCCATCATTATCACACACAAACTGAATGAGATTATTTACTGTGCAGATAAAGCAACCATCATCCGCGACGGTTCCACCATCGAGACGCTGGTCAAGGGTGTGGATGAGTTCAGTGAGGACCGGATCATCAAGGGTATGGTGGGGCGTCCCATGGACGACCGTTATCCGGCAAGGGAACATAAGGTCCGTTCGGAAGTAGGGCTGGAAGTGAAGAACTGGACGGTCTATCATCCGCTCTATCATGAAAAGGTGGTGGACAACAATATTTCCTTTAAAGTGCATAAAGGCGAAGTGGTTGGTTTCTCCGGCCTTCAGGGTGCGGGACGCACAGAGCTTGCCATGTCCATCTTCGGCAGAAGCTATGGCTTTAATATCAGCGGGGAACTGTACCTGAACGGAGAGAAGACAGAACTGAAAAGTGCAGAACAGGCGATCCGCCACGGCCTTGCATATGTGACAGAAGACAGAAAGACCAACGGACTGATTCTTGGGGAATCCATTCGTTTTAATACGACGCTGGCGAGGCTTGACAAGGTCTGCGGAAACGGCGTTATTGATACAACGGCGGAACAGAAGGTGGCAGAAGACATGACAGAAGCCATGGGGACCAAGACACCTTCCATCGAGCAGAAGGTGGGGAACCTGTCCGGCGGCAACCAGCAGAAGGCACTGCTTGGCAAATGGATGTTCACAGAACCGGAGGTGTTGATCCTGGATGAGCCCACCCGCGGGATTGATGTGGGTGCCAAGTATGATATTTACTGTCTGATCAATCAGATGGTGGAAGAGGGAAAATCCGTGATCATGATCTCCTCGGAGATGCCGGAGCTCATTGGTATGTGCGACCGGATTTACATCATGAACGAGGGCGAGCTCAAAGGGGAGCTGAGTGCAGAGGAAGCAACCCAGGAGAAAATCATGAGCTTTATCATCAGTGCGGACGATTAAGACGAAAGGAGTGTTGTGTAAATGTCAACGAACAAAGAAAATCAGGGCGGCGCGCCTTTTGATCTGGGAGGATTTCTGACCAGATACAGTATGGTCATCGCTCTTGTGATCGTATTTATCCTGTTCTATTTCCTGACGGACGGACGCCTTCTGTATGCGCAGAACATGTCCAATCTGCTTTTGCAGAACGGTTATGTGCTGGTCATGGCATGCGGCATGCTTCTGTGTATTCTCACCGGCGGCAACATTGACCTGTCCGTAGGATCCGTGATCTGTATGGTGGGCGGCGTGGCTGCAGTTATGATCACCAACCATGGTTTCAATATCTATCTGACTATACTGATCTGCCTTGCCATCGGCGTACTGGCAGGCGTCTGGCAGGGGTACTGGATCGGCTATGTGAGGATTCCGCCCTTTATCACGACGCTGGGCGGCATGTTTGTGTTCCGCGGTTTCGGTCGTCTGATTCTGGACAGCAAGACTGTATCGGTGCAGGATGCAGCATTTCTGAATATCTTTACGGCGTATATCAAGGTTCCGGGGCTGGATACGGACACCCGCATCCTCTCTCCTTTGGTGATCGGCGCGCTGGTGGTGGTATTTATCTTCTACAGTACGATTTCATCCCGCGCAAACAAGGCGAAGAAAGGGTACCGTCAGAACAGTGCACTGACGGATTTTGGGCGCAGCGGTCTGATCTCTGTGGTGCTCCTGGCATACTGCTATCTGCTGAGTCAGTATAAAGGGGTCTCTGTCATGCTTCTGTGGGTGGTGGCAGTGTGTCTGATCTATCACTTTATCACCTCCAAGACCGCGTTTGGACGTTACTTCTATGCGGTGGGCGGCAATGAGAAGGCGACCCAGCTTTCCGGCATCAATACGAATAAAGTGTATTTTATCGCCTATGCCAATATGGGACTTTTAGCAGGTCTGTGCGGACTGCTCTGCCTGGCCCGGGTAGGTTCTGTTACAGGTTCTACCGGTACATCCTTTGAGATGGACGCCATCGGCTCCTGCTTTATCGGCGGTGCTTCCGCTTACGGCGGCAGCGGTACGGTTCCGGGCGTCATCATCGGTGCGCTCCTTCTGGGCGTCATCAACATGGGCATGTCCATTATGGGGATCGGCGACTCCTGGCAGTATGTGGTAAAAGGCGGCGTGCTTCTGGTGGCGGTTATCTTCGACGTGGTTTCCAACCGCAAAAGCGGCAAATGATCTGCTTCTTGGGATACCGCAGAAGTATATGAGAATCGTACTGAGAGTATAGAAACAGAAAAATTGTAAATAATATGTTAATTTTTTCAAAGGGCTGTGTATACGGCCCTTTTTTTGTGGTATACTCCAAGTAGGCAGTGCAAAAATGCGTCACTGCCGGCCTGGATCCGTCCTGCAGAAATTGGGGCTGTGAGTCGGATAAGGCGATACATAGAGAAGGAGAGGGGTGATTTTTGTGGTCAGAGAAAATGTGACTATTAAGAATGAAAATGGGCTGCACCTGCGTCCGGCAGGAAAGCTGGTGACGATTGCGAACAAATGCAGTTCCCATGTTATGATGACTTGCGGCGAACATACAATGAACTGCAAAAGTCTCATGAGCCTGCTTGCATTTCCGGTATGTCCGGGAGACGAAGTGACCGTGGAATGCTATGGGGAAGATGAAGTACAGGCGCTGGAACGGGTCGTAACTTTCCTGCAAGCCTTGTGACACAGGGCGCGGCACATCCTTTATGGATGTGTCTTTTTTTGCAGAAAAATGCAAACAGGGATTCTTTTGCTTGACAGAGGTGGGCGAATCCGATATGCTGTAGATGTCTAAGATAATTGATCAATTCTCATACGTCGATATTTCGTGACAATATTTCCTGATTCTAATAGAATAGACAAGGTTCGTGTGCCGGGTTTGAAGATGAGAGGAGAATGCATATGCATCTTGATTATGATGCATGGATGATGACGAAGATATTTCATCTCTCGGACTGTGCGCTGATCCGGATGGTGAATCATCTCTTCGGAACGGAATATACGGATGGAGAAACGGTACAAAAAGAATGGAGCAGAAAGAAAGCAGTCCGGGTCTGCCTGACGATCGGATGTGCAAACCGTTATGGATTTCAGATGCGCAGGCTGGGAGGCTGTCTGCAGATCCATGCGGAGGACATGGGATGCCGTTTCCATTATGAAGATGCGGCGGAGCATTCGGCGCTGCAGCTTGGGGAGGCGGGAAATGCCTGCTTTGGGAAAAATACGAGAGAGTCCTACTGTACGATTCTGGAATTTACCGGACATGAGAGGATCGTGCTGCCGGTCTATGATATCAGAGTCAGCGACCGTTCGGCATGGAGGCTGGAGGAGGCCGGACTGATTCTTTTCCTGCCTTTTTTGTGTTATTGTTTTGCGGCGGAGCCGGAGGTGCCGGAAATAAGGCAGGAGTCGTTGAAATCTTTTGTAATCCATGATATAGTGGGGGCACTCCATGTAAGCATGAAAAAGGGTGACCTGACAGTATTTGACGTACAAAGGCTGAAGCAGTGCTGCAGGCATATGATCTTCCGGCTCCTGTCCGGAGAAGGGTGGATGCAGGATCTGGAGCTCCAGGAGGTAATTCTGGATGCGCTGGAGACGGATATTGAGCTTCTGGAACATATGTATCAGAGATAGATGTTCAGAGAATGCCGAAGGGCCCCCGCAGCTTCTGCATGAGAGACAGATGATGGAATGAGGTGAAAAAATGAGAAAAATCTGGATGATTCTGCTGCTGGCTGTATGCCTGCTGACAGGCTGCAACAAGGACCGCACTTCTCTGGAGGACACGGACAGCGGCTATCGGGAGGATATCTCCCCCAAGAGCCTTGTGGAGGCGGTCGCGTCGGAGCTCTCGGATGAATACTGGGCGGATGCGGTGCTGGAACAGGAGATTCTGGATGACTGGTATGGGATCTCAGCGGAGATGTATGAGGAGTTCTACGGGCAGACGCCCATGATCTCAGCCAATGTGGATGCCCTGATTGTCGTGAAAGCCAAAGAAGAGCATCTGGAGGATGTACAGAATGCACTGGATACGTATCGGGAATCCATGATCCAGGATACCCTTCAGTATCCCATGAACATCCCCAAGATCCAGGCATCTCAGATCAATACCTTCGGGAATTACGTGTGCTTTGTACAGCTGGGCGGTTCCATGGAGGGGATCATGGATGACGATGAGGCAGCAATCGAGGCATGCCGGAAGATGAATGAGCGTGCCCTGTCTGTGATCGAAGGAGAGTTGAAGCAGTAGACGATGGTATTTTCCAGTCTTATATTTATTGTCCGGTTTCTTCCGGCATTTTTGACCGTCTATGTGCTTGCTCCCGGCAGATGCCGGAATCTGGTGCTTTTCCTGGCGAGCCTGGTCTTTTATGCCTGGGGGGAGCCGGTCTATATCAGCCTGATGCTCTTTTCCACATTTCTGGACTACGGCAACGGCCGTGTGCTGGAATATGCCAGGGAGAACGGACGTCCGGGCCTGTCCAGGGCGGTGCTCCTGGAATCCGTCCTTGTCAATCTGTCCCTGCTGGGGGTGTTCAAATACTCCGGTGTCCTGCCACTCCCGGTGGGGATCTCTTTCTATACGTTCCAGACCATGTCCTATACCATTGACGTGTACCGGGGGGAGGTGCCGGCCCAGAAGAGCCTGACTGCCTTTGGTGCCTATGTATCCATGTTCCCCCAGCTGATTGCCGGCCCCATCGTCAAATATAAGGATGTGGCGGTAGAGCTGAAACATCGGACGTCGGATCTTCGAGATAAAGCGGCGGGGATCGGGCGTTTCTGTGTGGGCCTGGGGAAAAAGGTGCTGCTGGCGAACCAGATCGGGCTTCTGTGGGAGGCTGTGCGTCTTGTCCCGCCGGAGCAGATGAGCACGCTGACGGCCTGGCTGGGGAGCGGGGCGTACGCCCTGCAGCTTTATTTTGATTTCTCCGGCTATTCTGATATGGCCATCGGGCTGGCGCAGATGATCGGCTTCCATCTGCAGGAGAATTTTGACTATCCTTATGTATCGGGCAGTATCACAGAATTCTGGAGACGGTGGCATATCTCTCTGGGACAGTGGTTCCGGGATTATGTATACATTCCTCTGGGCGGCAACCGGAAAGGGCTTCTGGTTCAGCTTCGGAATATTCTGATTGTCTGGGCGCTGACCGGGATCTGGCATGGGAAGGGCTGGAATTTCCTGGTGTGGGGGATGTATTTCGGCGTACTTCTGCTGCTGGAAAAATGCTTTCTGCTCCGGTGGCTGTCCCGATGTCCTGCCGCTGTGAGACATCTTTACACCATGACGGCAGTGCTTGTGGGAATGACGGTCTTTGCGCTGGACCGCCTGAAGGACGGACTCCTGTGGACTGCCATGCTGTTCGGGCGCACCGGATGTCTCTGGAACGGAGAAACCATATGGCTTTTGTCCAGCCACGGCATTCTGCTGGCGCTTTGCATCTTCGGAGCTGCCGGGTTCGGGAAACGGCTGGCGGAACGGCCATCGGTATGGATGCTGTCTTTTGTCCTGTCCATTGCCTACATCGTGGATGCGGCATATAATCCGTTTTTATATTTCAGATTCTGACAGCGGGGAAAGGAGCGTACAGGATGAATAAGAAGAAAGAGCTTTTCTGCTGTGTTCTGTTTCTTGCGGCTCTGTACGGGCTGTGGGCAGCGGACCTTCTGTGCCGGGACCGGCTCTATTCCAGCTGGGAAAAGCGCATGCTGGCGCAGAAACCAGAGTTCTCATGGTCGGAGGTACTGGACGGCAGCTATGGGCGCGCTTATGAAGAATGGCTTACCGATCAGTTCCCGGCCAGAGACCGGTGGGTGAATCTGAAGACCAGATGCGAGCTCCTGCTGGGCAAAAAGGAGATCGATGGCATCTGGATCGGGAAGGACGGTCAGCTGTTCTCGGAAAATGAGAAGACGGCGGACTGGGACCGCCTGACAGAGCAGATGGCAGCGCAGTACGGGGCGGACAAAGTAAGCAGCATCCAGGCGCCGTCCGCAGGCTCCGTGCTGGAAGAGAAGCTTCCGTACGGGATCACTTTTTCTTCAGAAAAGGACCACGTATGGGAGAACCTGTATGCTCACCGGCAGGAATATATCTACTATCGGACTGACCACCACTGGACCATGCGCGGCGCCTGGTATGCATATGAGGCGTGGGCGCGGGAACGGGGGATACAGCCGGTTTTGCTGGAGGATATGGAGTACAGGGTCGTGAAAGAGGATTTTCTGGGCACCCATTATGCGAGGCTGCACTATGCCGGCCGTATGGATTTCATAGAACTTTTTGATCCGGGGGTCTCCTGTACGGCAGTCTATGATCTGGGCGGTCAGGAGCTGACGGGACTGTATCATCCGGAGCATCTGGAGTCTGAGGATGCTTATCGCTTTTTCATGGACGGGAATCATCCGGTGGTGCAGATCGAAACGGGACAGGCAGGCGGTCATCTGGCGGTACTGAAGGATTCCTTTGCCAACTGCCTGATTCCTTTTCTCACGCGGCACCACGGGAAGATCACTGTCCTGGATCCCCGGTATTTCCGGGCGGATGCGGCAGAGTGGCTGCAGGACCAGGAGGTGACGGAGGTGCTGTTCGTGTATCAGGATACGGTTCGAAGGGGCGTTCGGAACGAATAAGCAGTTGAAAACAGCCTCATTTTGTGCTATCCTGAAATCGGAGGTCAAGCGGATGAGGTGGAAAAGAACAGGGTGTCTGCTTCTGGCGGCTGCGGTATGGGTGACGGGTATCCAGACCTCGGCTACGAGTATCAAGAGTATCCAGAACCAGAAGTCGCAGAATGAGAAGGAACTTAAGAATATACAGTCGCAGATCAGCGGTCTGGAGGGGAAGAAAAGCGCGCTCAACAGCGAGGTGAACAGCCTGAATGACGAGCTGGTGGAGACCATGCTGAATATTCAGGTGCTTGAGAATGATCTGGAGGTGAAGGAGCAGCAGATCGCGGAGGCTCAGATCGCCTATGAAGAGGCGAAGGCCACGGAGGAACGGCAGTATGAAGCCATGAAGCTTCGGATTCAGTACCTCTATGAGGCGGGCAATACAGGCTATATGGAGATGCTTCTGACGTCGGACAGTGTGGCCGACCTTATGAATAAAGTAGATTATGCAGGAGAACTGCAGGAGTACGATAACCGGCTCCTGGATGAATATAAAGCGGCAAAGCAGGCGGTCATCGATCTGCAGAACCGCTTGGCAGATGAGAAAGAAGAACTTCTGGAGATGGAAGCGCAGCTGGAGGAGCAGAAGGCGAATCTGGAGTCTGTCATCGCCCGGAAGCGGAGTCAGATCGCGGATTTTGACAGTCAGCTGAGTGCCGCAAGAGCCAAAGTCAATGAGTACCAGCAGAAGATCAAAGAGCAGAATGCGCAGATTAAGAGGCTGCAGGAGGAAGCGGCGAGGGCGGCCGCGGCTGCGGCAAGGGCAGCGAAGAACTCCCAGAACAACGGGTCCGGCAGCTCTGGTTCCACGGGCAGCTCGGGGTCATCAGGAGGCTCTTCGGACAGCTCCGGTTCTTCCGGGAGCAGTTCTTCTTCGGGAGGTAGTTCTTCGGGCGGTTCTTCGTCCTCAGGAGGGAGCTCTTCGGGCGGTGGCAGCGGACTGGGCGGCTCCATCGCTTCCTATGGGCAGCAGTTCATCGGATGCCCTTATGTATATGGAGGGAACAGCCTGACCAACGGTACGGACTGTTCTGGCTTCGTCAATCTGGTTCACGCCCATTTCGGTATCTCCGTGCCCCGGCAGTCCGGCTCTCTGGCAGTGGGAGGCAGGGCGGTCAGCGATGCGGACAAGCAGCCGGGAGATGTGGTCTGCTATTACGGACATGTGGGGATCTACATAGGGAACGGCATGATCGTCCATGCCAGTACCGAGCGGTACGGGATCCGCGTAAGCAGTATGTATTCCCGAAGCGTGTGCGCCATCAGACGCTACTGGTAGCAGCTCCCAGAGTTGTGTAAATTCTATAAAATTTGTGAAATCCTTAAAAAATGAATTGACAAATAGAATTGCAATGTTTATCATGATATCCGACACAGCAAAATGTGTCGGATATTTTAGAAGATAGAAGAGGAGGAACTATTTATGAAAAAGTTACTTAGTCTTGCCATGGCAGGCGTGCTTGCTTTTTCCGTGGCAGCATGCGGCAGCAATGACACACCGGCAGCCAGCGACAGCAACGCAGCTCCGGAAGCAGCAGAAGCAGAGGATGCAGAGGCGGCAGCTCCGGCAGAAGGCGGAGTCCTGAAGATCGGCGGCATTGGACCGACCACCGGCGGTGCAGCAGTATACGGTCTTGCGGTTATGAACGCTGCGAACCTGGCAGTGGACGAGATCAACGCAGCAGGCGGGATCAACGGCATGAAAGTCGAGTTCCAGTTTGAAGATGATGAGCATGATGCGGAGAAATCCGTAAATGCATACAATACCCTGAAGGACTGGGGAATGCAGATGCTGATGGGAACGGTTACCTCCACTCCCTGTACAGCAGTTGTAGCCAAGAGTGCAGGGGACAATGTATTCCAGCTTACTCCGTCCGGATCCGCAGTAGAGAGTATCGCGCAGCCCAACGCGTTCCGCGTATGCTTCTCTGACCCGAACCAGGGCGCTGCATCCGCACAGTATATCGGCGAGAACAAGATCGCAACCAAGGTGGCAGTGATCTATGACAGCTCTGATGTATATTCCACAGGTATCTATGAGACCTTCGCAGCAGAGGCAGCAAACCAGGGAATCGAGATCGTGGCAGCAGAGGCATTTACAGCTGACAGCAAGACTGATTTCTCCGTACAGCTTCAGAAGGCAAATGAGGCAGGCGCTGAGCTGGTATTCCTTCCGATCTATTACACGGAGGCATCCATCATCCTGACGCAGGCATCCACCATGAACTTTGACCCGAAATTCTTCGGATGCGACGGTCTTGACGGACTTCTGGCAGTGGAGAACTTTGACACCGCTCTGGCAGAGGGCGTGATGCTCCTGACTCCGTTTGCAGCAGATGCAGACGATGCAGCAACCAAGAGCTTTGTGTCAGCTTATCAGGAGAAGTTCGGAGATATCCCGAATCAGTTCGCAGCAGATGCTTATGATGCGATCTACATCATCAAGGCAGCAGCGGAGAAGGCGGGAATCACCGCGGACATGAGCGCATCTGACATATGCGAGGCAATGAAGACAGCCATGACCGAGATTACTGTAGACGGTCTGACCGGAGCAGGAATCACCTGGTCCGCAGATGGCGAGCCCAGCAAGGACCCCAAGGCAGTCGTTATCAACAACGGTGCATATACAGCAATGTAAAAATCTGCAGGTGAAAGCCTGACAGAGAGCAGAACAGAGACGTTCCGGAATGGGACGTCTCTTTTTCTGCGGAAAGGATGTTCTGTACCGGAAAAACGGGCGGACCTGGGGAAAGTGCGCCGCAGCAGGGAGAAAAAGCAACAAAAACCGGCAATGTCGGCTTGTGCTGGTTTTTATTTTATGATATACTGTGCGGATAGGACGGTCGATCCTCCGTCTGGTGAAGACTGTCAGATCAAGAGAAAAAGAGGAGTGAATGAGATGAGTTTCGTATCCTATCTGTTAAATGGCATCAGCCTGGGCAGCGTTTATGCAATTATCGCGTTGGGATATACGATGGTGTACGGGATCGCCAAAATGCTGAATTTTGCCCACGGCGATGTCATCATGATCGGAAGTTATGTGGCTTTTGTGGCAATCAACAGTATGGGGCTGCCCATACCGGTGGCGATCCTGCTCTCGGTGGCGGCGTGTACGCTTCTTGGCGTGACCATCGAACGTGTGGCCTACAAGCCTCTGCGCCATGCCTCCAAGCTGGCGGTGCTGATCACGGCCATCGGAGCCAGCTATTTTCTGCAGAATGTGGCGCTTCTGATCTTCGGCGCCAATACCAAATCCTTCTCATCTGTTGTGAAGATGCAGCCCATCCAGCTTGCAGGGGGGCAGCTGAATATCACCGGTGAGACCATCGTGACCGTGGCTGCCTGTATTGTGATCATGATCTGCCTTATGGCATTTATGAAATACTCCAAAGCCGGCCATGCGATGCTGGCCGTGTCGGAGGACGGCGGCGCCGCACAGCTTATGGGGATCAATGTCAACGGGACCATCGCGCTGACCTTCGCTATCGGGTCCGCTCTGGCGGCGATCGCGGGTGTCCTGCTCTGCTCCGCCTATCCTTCCCTGACGCCCTATACAGGGGCGATGCCGGGTATCAAGGCATTCGTAGCTGCAGTGTTCGGAGGAATCGGCTCTATACCCGGAGCTTTCATCGGCGGGATCCTTCTGGGCGTGATCGAGATCCTGGGGAAGGCCTATATCTCTTCCCAGCTTGCGGATGCCATCGTGTTCGCAGTCCTGATCATTGTGCTCGTGGTGAAGCCTACGGGTCTTCTGGGAAAGCAGATCCAGGAAAAGGTATAAGTGGAGGCGGAAGTGATGAAGAAATTATCAAAGACGACAAAAAGCAGCCTGATCACCTATGGGATCGTGGTCTTTGCCTATATATTCTGTGAGATATTCATGCGTACCGGACATATGTCCAGCCTTTTGAAGGGGATCCTGGTCCCCCTGTGCGTCTATGTGGTCCTGGCGGTTTCCCTGAACCTGACGGTAGGTATCTTGGGTGAGCTGAGCCTGGGGCATGCGGGATTTATGTGCGTGGGAGCATTTGCCAGCGCGGTATTTTCCAAATGCATGATGGAGACGATTACAGTACCCACGCTGCGCTTTGCACTGGCGCTGCTGGTGGGCGTAGTATGCGCCGGCGTCTGCGGCGTGCTGATCGGTATCCCGGTGCTCCGGCTCCGGGGAGATTATCTGGCTATCGTGACGCTGGCTTTCGGTGAGATCATCAAGAATCTGGTCAATGTGATCTATCTGGGCGTGGACAGCAACGGTTTCCATGTATCCATGAAAGATGCCATGTCCCTTCAGATGGAGCCGGATGGTCTGGTCATCATCAAGGGAGCTCAGGGGATCACCGGGGCGCCGACGGATTCCAATTTTACTATCGGTGTGGTGCTGGTGCTGATCACGCTGGTGGTTGTCACGAATCTGGTGCATTCCCGGACCGGAAGAGCGATTATGGCCATCCGCGACAACCGGATCGCGGCGGAATCCATCGGCATCAATATTACAAAATACAAGATTCTGGCATTCAGTATCTCGGCGGCTCTGGCAGGGGCTGCAGGAGTTCTGTATGCGCACAATCTGTCCACCCTGACCGCGCTGCCCAAGAATTTCGGGTATAATATGTCCATCATGATTCTGGTGTTTGTGGTGCTGGGCGGCATCGGCAGCATCCGCGGTTCCATGATTGCGGCGGTGGTGCTGACGCTTCTTCCGGAGCTTCTGCGTTCTCTGAACGAGTACCGGATGCTGATCTATGCGGTGGTTCTGATCGCGACGATGATCTTTACCTGGAGCCCGTCAGCCATCGGTTTTCGGGAGCGGTATTCTCCGGCGAAGCTTTTTCATAAGAGAGAAAAGGGGGTACAGTAGGCATGGCGGTATTGGAAGTAAAGAACCTGGGTATCTCCTTCGGCGGCCTGCGTGCAGTGGATGATTTTAATCTGGAGGTTGAAAAGGGACAGCTCTATGGGCTGATCGGGCCCAACGGCGCAGGGAAGACCACGATCTTTAACATGCTGACGGGGGTTTATAAGCCTACGGACGGAAAGATTCTGCTGGACGGAGAGGACATCACCGGAAAGCCCACCATTGAGATTAATAAAGAGGGGATCGCCCGGACGTTCCAGAACATACGTTTGTTTGCTGATCTGACGGTGCTGGACAATGTCAAGGCGGGTCTGCACAATCAGAAAGAATACATCTATTCCACACTGACGGGGATCCTGCGGCTGCCCAGATATCATCAGGCGGAACACGCCATGGATGAGCGCGCCATGGAGCTTCTGAAGGTGTTTGATCTGGATGGCGAAGCATCGTATAAGGCATCGAATCTCCCTTACGGGAAGCAGAGGAAGCTGGAGATCGCCCGGGCCCTGGCCACGAATCCCAAGCTTCTGCTCCTGGATGAGCCTGCAGCGGGCATGAATCCCAACGAAACGCAGGAACTGATGGATACCATCCGTTTTGTGCGGGAGGAATTTAAGATGACGATCCTTCTGATCGAACATGATATGAAACTGGTGGCGGGCATCTGTGAGAAACTGACTGTGCTGAATTTCGGTCAGGTCCTGGCATGCGGAGAAACCTCCGAGGTACTGAAGGATCCAAAAGTCATCACGGCATATCTTGGAGAATAGGGGGAGAGACATATGGCAATGCTGGAGATCAAAGACCTGGAAGTGTATTATGGGATGATCCAGGCCATCAAAGGGATTTCCTTTGAAGTCAATGAGGGAGAGGTCATCGCACTGATCGGAGCCAACGGTGCCGGGAAGACGACGACGCTCCATACCATATCCGGACTGATTGCGCCCAAGAAGGGGAGCGTCATCTTTGAAGGGAAGGATATCACCAGGACGCCGGCCCACAGGATCGTATCCTGCGGCATGGCGCATGTACCGGAGGGCAGACGTGTGTTTGCGTCCTTAAGTGTCTTCCAGAACCTGAAGCTGGGCGCCTACACCCGCAGCAGCAGAGAAGAGATCGAAGAGTCCCTGCGGACGGTGTATACGCGGTTTCCGAGACTGGAAGAGCGCAAGAATCAGCTGGCAGGTACTTTGTCGGGCGGTGAGCAGCAGATGCTGGCCATGGGCCGGGCACTGATGTCCAGACCCAGAATTATCCTGATGGATGAGCCGTCCATGGGGCTTTCGCCCATTTTTGTAAATGAGATTTTCGATATCATCCGGCAGGTGAGCGCCGGCGGGACAACGGTTCTGCTGGTGGAGCAGAACGCAAAAAAGGCGCTGTCCATCGCGGACCGCGGCTATGTGCTGGAGACCGGGAGGATCGTGCTGGAGGGCGAAGCGGAGAAGCTTCTGAATGATGAATCGGTGAAGAAAGCTTATCTTGGTGAGTGAGACAAATGGTATCCCCATCCTATGCGGTGGGGATTTTTTATGACTGTCTGTCAGTGCTGCAGTCTGTCTGAAGCAGTTGTCAAGACGCATCTGATGTGGTATCCTAATAAAGATGTAAAGTGTGTGAAAATGAATGAAATATGAGAAAACCGCACTCCGGAGAGGCTGTCAGGGTCCGTCCGGGGCGGAAGAACGGATATGGGAACGGCAGGATGGACAGAAGACAGGACAGATCAGGAATCGGGGAACGGGTCTTAAGCGCTGTACAGGAAGCAGTGGAATCGGGGAATTTCGGAGAACTGAGTGAGATCGTGAAGGATACGGCAGGTGCAGCGCTGGAGGAATTTCGTTATCAGACGGGACAGATACAGGAGCAGCTTCACAGTATGCGGGAGGCCCAGGGACAGAGCGGGAGACCGCGGTCGGAGCGCCAGAGAGAGAAAGAGATCCGGCGGCTGACGAAACAGTATATTAATAAGAAGGGAAAGGCTGCGGGCATTGTTCTTACGGTGTTCGGAGGAACCGGAGTCGGAGCTTTCGGCTTTGTGGCGGCGCTCTTTCTTCTGAGCATTCTGATCTCGCCCGGTACGGCAGTGGCGGCGGCGATGATCTTCTTTGCCGTGGCAGCACTGGGCAGCGCAGGGCTTCTGTGGGCGGGCTGCAGGATGCAGGCGCGTCTGAAGCGGGCGGAGCGCTATGTACGGCTCATGTGGGGAGAACGGTATGTGGAGCTGAAGGATCTGGCCGCACGCACAGGTCAGGAGCTGCGTATCGTACAGAAGGACCTGCGCGGGATGCTGAAGGCGGAGATCTTTCCCAGAGGCCATATGGATGAATGCGAATATATGTTTGTTCTGGACGACGAGACCTGGGAGCAGTATCTGGCGGCCAGGAGCCAGTGGAGGGAATCTTCGGTGACTGCATCTTCCGGGCCGGAGCCGCAGGAACTGGCGGAGGAAGTACGGATGGAACAGGAGGGACGGGCGTATGTGGACAGGCTTAGAGGACTGAATGCGCAGATCACCGGGGAGGCCATCTCCAACAGGCTGTATCGGCTGGACGGCGTTCTCCGGAGGATCTTCGCCGTGTTGCAGGAGCATCCGGAAAAATGCCCGCAGATGCAGAAATTTATGGATTATTATCTGCCCACCACTTTGAAGCTGGTGGAGTCTTATGCGGACTTTGACCGGGCAGGCGTCCGGGGAGAGCAGGTGCAGTCGGCCAGGGCGGAGATCGAGAAGACCCTGGACAGCATCAACGAGGCTTTTGAGAAGCTCCTGGAGGATCTGTATCAGGAGGCGGCTTTTGAAGCGTCTGCGGATGCGAAGGTATTGAAGACGGTCCTGGCACAGGACGGATATACACAAAATGGATTTCCGGCGCAGTCGGAAAAGAAGGGATGAAGCAAATGAGTCAGAATCTGGAAGAAATGTTAAAAGAGGCGCCGTCGCTGACGCTGGAACCTTTTGCACAGGAGGAGAAGACAGATCGTCCGCAGGAGCCGGCAGCTTTGAACAGGGACATGGAGGAGCTGAAGGCGGTCCTGACTCCGGAGGAACAGAAGCAGGTGGAGGCTTTTGCCGCACAGATCGATATCACGGATTCGCAGGTGGTGCTGCAGTATGGGGCGGGCGCACAGAAAAAGATCGCGGATTTCTCAGAGACGGCCCTGGGCAATGTGAGGACCAGAGATCTGGGAGAGATCGGCGAGGACCTTGCCATGGTGGTATCCGAGCTGAGAGGCATCGACGAGGAAGAAGAAAAGAGCCTGTTCGGGCTGTTTAAGAGGAATGCCAACCGACTGGCCAATATGAAGAACCGGTATGCGAAGGCGGAGGTGAATGTGAACCGGATCTGCAAGGTGCTGGAGGGGCACCAGATCCAGCTCATGAAAGATGCCGCCATGCTGGACCAGATGTATGAGCTGAACATGAATTATCACAAGGAACTGTCCATGTATATCCTCGCGGGGAAACAGAAGCTTGCAGAAGTGCGGGAGCGTGAGCTGCCGGAGCTTCTTCGGAAAGCGGAGGCCAGCGGGCTTCCGGAGGATACGCAGAAGGCGCGGGATATGGCCGAGCTGTGCAACCGCTTTGAGAAAAAGGTTCATGACCTGGAGCTGACCCGCACCGTGTCCATGCAGATGGCGCCTCAGATCCGTCTGATCCAGAATAATGATACGGTCATGTCCGAAAAGATCCAGTCTACACTGGTGAATACGATTCCCCTCTGGAAGAGCCAGATGGTGCTGGCCATCGGTGTGGAGCATTCCACCCAGGCGGCGAAAGCCCAGCGGGAGGTGACCGACATGACCAACGAGCTTTTGAAGAAAAATGCGGAGACCCTGAGGATGGCGACGGTGGAGACTGCCCGGGAGTCGGAGCGGGGGATCGTGGATATTGAGACGCTGAAGCAGACCAATGAGACGCTGATCGCCACGCTGGATGAAGTAATGCAGATTCAGGCGGAAGGCAGGACAAAGAGAAGGGAAGCAGAGGCCGAGCTGGTGCAGATCGAAAATGCCATGCGGGAAAAGCTGCTGGAGATGAGCCGGAGATGAGACTGCAAAGCTTCCGGCCACCCGATCCCGCAGGGATGGATGTATGGTAAAAATCACAACAAAATATAATTTTGTACTGTAAAAATACAGCAGAATGTGATAAAATAACTCTATCATTTTAATTCATATAAAGATTCGGGCAGGGTTATATTGTTCGGACAGAGGAGAAGACTTATGGGGAAAAAAGCAGTAAAAAAATCAGCAGCAGAGCGTCCCTGGTGCGCGGTAACGGATATGGATCAGTATCTCTTCGGTGAAGGGACACATTACGAGATCTATAAGAAGCTGGGCGCACATCCGGCCGAGGTAAACGGCGAGAAAGGTGTCTATTTTGCAGTATGGGCGCCCAATGCCAAAGACGTACGCGTGGTCGGAGAATTCAACCGCTGGGGTTCGGACGGATATAAGATGACCCGGCTGGAGCCCCTGGGGATCTACGAGGCATTTATTCCGGAGCTGAAGGAAGGATGCATGTACAAGTATCTCATCGAGACCAGGGCGGGGGAGTATCTCTATAAAGCGGATCCCTTTGCGTTCTATGCGGAGAAGCGTCCGGGCAATGCGTCCATTGTGGCGGATATTGATCATTTCACCTGGCACGATGAGAAATGGATGGAGAAGAGGAAAAGCTGGGACGGTCCCAGGGCCGCCATGTCCATCTATGAAGTGCATCCCGGTTCCTGGAAGCGTCATCCCCATGAAGAGAAAGAGGACGGCTACTACAATTACCGGGAATTTGCAGTGGAGCTGGCAAAATATGTAAAGGATATGGGATACACGCATGTGGAGCTCATGGGCATAGCAGAACATCCGTTTGACGGTTCCTGGGGCTATCAGGTGACCGGGTATTTTGCACCCACCTCCCGCCATGGCACACCGGCAGATTTTCAGTATCTCATCGATCATCTGCATAAACAGGGCATCGGCGTGATCTTGGACTGGGTGCCGGCGCATTTCCCAAGAGACGGCTATGGACTGGCGAATTTTGACGGGACGCCGCTCTTTGAGCATCCGGACAGCCGCCGGGGAGAGCATCCGGACTGGGGCACCAAGATTTTCAACTATGAGAAGTCCGAGGTTCGCAATTTCCTCATCGCCAATGCGCTGTACTGGCTCAATCATTATCATATCGACGGACTTCGGGTGGATGCGGTGGCTTCCATGCTCTATCTGGATTACGGCAAGCAGGACGGACAGTGGCTGCCCAACAAATACGGCGGGAATCAGAATCTGGAGGCGATCTGGTTCTTCAAGCACCTGAATTCCATCATCCGGGGCAGGAAGGACGGTTCCATGATTATCGCGGAGGAATCCACCGCATGGCCCGGCGTTACGAAGGATCCGGAGGAAGACGGTCTTGGGTTCAACTTTAAGTGGAACATGGGCTGGATGAACGACTTCCTGGAATACATGAAGCTGGATCCGTATTTCCGGAAGGACAATCACAACAAGATGACCTTTGCCATGAGCTATGCATGCAGCGAGAATTATATCCTGGTGCTGTCTCATGATGAGGTGGTGCATCTGAAATGCTCCATGCTGAACAAGATGCCGGGATATCTGGAAGACAAGTTCGCCAACCTGCGGGCCGGCTACACCTTCATGTTCGGGCATCCGGGCAAGAAGCTCCTGTTTATGGGCAATGAATTTGCGCAGCTTCAGGAGTGGAGTGAAGCGAGAGAGCTGGACTGGTTCCTTCTGAAGGAGGAACGGCATCAGCAGATGCAGAACTATGTGAAGGCGCTCCTTCATATGTATAAAAAATACCGCTGCCTCTATGAACAGGACGACAGCTGGGACGGTTTCCAGTGGATTAACGCAGACGACTGTTTCCGGAGCATCTTCAGTTTCGTGCGCTATAGTAAGACCAAAAGGAAGAACCTCCTGTTCGTTATGAACTTCACGCCCATGGAACGGCTGGACTACCGGGTGGGCGTTCCACGGAAGAAGAAATACAAACTGGTGCTGGACGGAGATGCCGGGGAATTTGGCGGCAACGGACGGAAGAAGCCGGAAGTCTATGAGGCGAAAAAAGGTGAATGCGATGGGCAGAAGTTCTATGTGGAATATCCTCTGTCGCCATACGGAGTCGCTGTATTTGAATTTTAGTTGTTAAAAAATAACGGTCAGAGGCCGGGAGCCTGCCTGCAGATTCCCGGCCCTTATATTCAGGTAATCCCCCAGAAATGGGGGATTTTATTATTTTACAGAGTCTTTACGGAACAGATAATCTTAAAACTCTGGAGGCCGTCCATACAGTCGGGGAGATCATGAAAGAACATCCTGCATCCTGGGAAAAGATGGTTGTTATTCATTGCTGTTATTTGGGCAGACTGGTGCAATAATAGGAAAGAGCATCCAAAAGATGCGGCAATGTGACAAAAGGAGGAAAATGACCATGAAACAAAGGATCAACAGAGCAGAGATGCTCCTGCAGTTTGAGGAAAGATTAAAAGCCGGAGAGAAGAGCCGCGCCACCATTGAGAAATATCTGAGGGACGCGGGACAGTTCCTGGAGGATCTGGGAGAGGGCAGCATACTCACCAGGGATGCGGTGATCTCGTATAAGCAGTCGCTGACAGAGCGGTATGCCGTGGCCAGTGCAAATTCCAAGCTGGCATCTGTGAACGGCCTGCTGCGTTCGGTGGGGTGTGAGGAATGCGTTGTAAAATCTTTTAAAGTACAAAAGAGCGCATTTCGAAGCAGTGAGCGGGAGCTGACCAGAGAAGAATATATCCGGCTTTTGAAGGCGGCAGAATGCCGGGGAAAGCGGCAGCTCTGTCTGCTCATACAGACCATCTGCGCCACCGGGATCCGAATCAGTGAACTGCCTTTCATTACGGTGGAGGCACTGAGCAGCCGGAGAGCTACCGTCTCCCTGAAAGGAAAGACGCGCACGGTGCTCCTGCCGGCGGATCTGTGTCAGGAACTGAAGAAATATACGGCAGGGGAGAATATACATTCCGGAAGCGTCTTTGTCACCCGGAACGGGAAGCCGCTGGACAGGAGCAACATCTTCCACTCCATGAAAAAGCTCTGCGAGGACGCGGGCGTGGACCGGGATAAAGTATTTCCCCATAATCTCAGGCATCTCTTTGCAGTCACCTATTACAGGGCGGAAAGAGATGTCTGCCATCTGGCCGATATTCTGGGACACTCCAGCATCAACACTACCCGGATCTATACCATCGTGAGCTGCGAGGAACAGGAACGCCAGATCAATGGACTGGGATTACTGCTTTGAAAATAAAAAACACCACATAATGTCCGTTATGTGGTATATTCATCTGACTGATTTTTGAAATAAAACTTATAATTCCTGTGGAAATGCCGAAATCATAATATATGAAGCTGCTCAGAATGAGCATGGATCCCCCAATCTGCAGGTGTATCCTGAACAACGACATGAAAAATTTGGAAACAACCTCTTTTTTCGGGTGTTTTTGACGTATTTTTTGACCGCTTATCTGCTATACTTACTTCAGAACACAGGATATGGCAGCCTGGGGCTTTATGTATGATAGATTTAATAAGGAAGAACGAAGGCTGAACTACCACATAACGGACATTATGTGGTAATGGGTGTCTTCGGAGATGAGGCTTTTCATGACAGATAAGGATTTACGGAGGCTGCGGAGACAGGATCTTTTGCAGATGCTGGTGGCACAGAGTAAAGAGGCCGCAAGACTGCAGACGGAACTTGAAGAAGAGAAGAATGAGAGAAATACACTTCAGGAGGGCTATGAACGACTGAAGGAGAAGCTGAACGAGAAGGACGGGATGATCGACAAGCTGAAAGGCCGTCTGGACGAGAAAGACCGGCTCATGGAGGAAGAGAGGAACAGCTCTCAGGAAAGTATGGAGCGCCTGAAGGCGAAGCTGGATGCAAAGGATGCCCTGATCGAGAAGCTGAAGGGACGCCTGAACCATAAGGACGACCAGATCCAGGAGCTTCAGGAAGAGATGGAAGTGCTCCAGAAGGATAAGTGGAAGGAACTGGAGGAAAATGGTTCGGCATCGGAAGTGCTTTTCCGGCTGCGTGCCTTATTCAGATAGGTGAAAAATGATGATACAGAGGGATCCACATGAGCGAAAGTGAGAAGAAGCTTGACCTGCCGGACCTGAGTCTTCTGGAGGCGGAGCTTGAGAGAGAACAATATAAGAATAGTTTTGGGCAGGTCCTGAAGAGCACGGTCTTTTCGCTGCTGGTGGTCGCTGCGGTTTCGGTGCTGATCGCCGTGCTGTTGCTCCCGGTCCTGCAGATCAGCGGAACGTCCATGACGGAATCCCTGCAGGATGAGGATATCGTGGTGGCGCTGAACAGTAAAAAATATAAAACAGGCGATATCATCGCATTTTATTACAACAACAATATCCTGGTCAAACGGGTTATCGCAGCCGCGGGCGACTGGGTAAATATAGACACTGACGGAAATGTGTATGTGAATGATGAGCTGCTCGATGAACCGTATATCAGTGAAAAAGCGCTGGGGGACTGCAACATCGCTCTGCCCTATCAGGTGCCGGACGGCAGGTGTTTTGTCATGGGGGACCACAGGGCTACCAGCATCGACAGCCGGAATACGGCAGTCGGCTGTGTGAGCAATGACATGGTGATCGGCAAGATACTGGTCCGGGTCTGGCCTCTGTCGGGACTTGGGATCGTGCGTTGATAAATATATAGATAAATAGGAAGGAGAAGGCATTATGGAATATGGGTTTTTATCGCGGGCTGGAAAGTTCCTGCAGGAACAGAAAAAGCACAGGCGCTGGATGATGATTTTCCTGTGTCTGGCGGGAGGCGTAATCCTGGGAACGTTGGGATATCTGAAGCTGTATGGGCAGGCGATGACACATAAAATGAAGGTGCTGGAATGCCAGTACGAGGTGCATGAACATACAGACGAGTGTTATGAGGAAGCAGAGGACGGAACAGAAGTTCTCGTGTGCGGATATGCGGATTATGTGATCCATGTACATAACGATGACTGCTTTAATAAAAAAGGCGAGCTGGTATGTACACTGGAAGAGCATGAGCTCCATGAACACAGCGAGGACTGCTATGGGGAAGAGCAGACGCTCATATGTACAGAGCCTGAGACAGACACTCCGGCGGATCAGGAAACTTCGGAGGAGACTCCTGTGACGGCAGAGGCAGGCCAGGACACGGAACAGCCCGTACAGCCGGAAAGCCCGGTGCAGACAGAGGAATCGGTGCAGATCTGTGAACTGGAAGAGCATACCCATGGAGAGGGCTGTTATGCGGAGTCTCAGTCCTGCGGCCTGAATGAGCATACTCATGGGGACGGCTGCTATACGGAGACACAGACCTGCGGCCTGAACGAGCATACCCACGGAGACGGCTGCTATACGGAGACACAGACCTGCGGTCTGGGCGAGCACAGCCATGATGACGGCTGCTATGACGAGGAAGGCGGACTGGTGTGCGGAGAAGAAGAGCACTCCCATGACGGCAGCTGCATGAGTACAGAATTTACCTGTACAGAGGAAGAGCATACCCATGATGACAGCTGTGTAAGCACGGAGCTTACCTGTACGGAAGAAGAGCACACCCATACAGGAGCATGCATGTCCGGCGAGCTGATCTGCGGTGTGGAAGAGCACACCCATGGAGACGGCTGCTATGAGCAGCAGGCGTCAGAGACCGCATCCCGGTCTGATGGGACTGAGACAGAAGAATCGGAACCGGCAGCAGAGGAGCCGGTATCGGAGGAGCCTGCGTCTGAGGAATCCGGCGAGGCAGAAGAAGGCCATACTCATACGGACGAATGCTATGAGACAGAGGAAGGCCTGATCTGCGGTGAGCAGGAACTGCACATGCATGATGACAGCTGCTACACAGAGGACTGCTTCGATGAGGACGGCAATCTGATCGAGGGAAGCCGGGTATCCTGCGGACTGCTTCAGCTGGAAGAGCATGTACATACGGAAGAGTGCTTCAAAGTCGTGGAACTGACTCCGGAAGAAGTCGCTGCACTGAACGGCGGAGCAGTGCTCCACGTACACAGCGAAGACTGCTACGATGAAGAAGGCAAACTCATCTGCGGTCATGAGGTGACTCATATTCACGGACTGGACTGCTACGACGAGGAAGGTCATCTGATCTGCGGCTTCGGAGAGGGGACAGCGCACGAGCACGGTACAGCCTGCTACGACGAGGAAGGCAATCTGATCTGCGGCTATGAGGACGCGAAGGATCATGAGCATGATGCAGGCTGCTATGATGAAGAAGGCAATCTGATCTGCGGTTACGAAGACGCGAAGGATCATGAGCATGATGCAGGCTGCTATGATGAAGAAGGCAATCTGATCTGCGGTTACGAAGGCGTGAAGGATCATGAGCACAGCGAAGCCTGCTATGATGAGGAAGGCAATCTGATCTGCGGTTATGAGGGTGTCAACGTTCATGAACATGATGCGCGGTGCTATGACATCTACGGTGAACTGATCTGCGGCTATGAAGGGGCAGCGGATCATGTGCATACAGAAGGCTGCTACGATGAGGAAGGCAATCTCGTCTGCGGTTATGAACTGAGAGCGGTCTATGAGCAGAGTAAGATCTTTGAATGTGCGGATTATGTGGTGGTCGCCAGATACAACAACGACGCCGGGATTCCGGAAGAGGCAGAATTCCTGGCGGAGCAGATCACGCAGGATATGGATGAGGAACATTATGTAAACCGCGAGGCGGAGTATAAAGAATTGATGGGAGACGAGGATGCTTCCATGAAGGCACTGCTGAAGATCGGATTCTATATGGAGGAAGACGGTGAGAAAAAAGAAATCGAGCCGAAGACTCCTGTAGCGATTGCGGTACAGTTCCTGGATGAAGACGGTCTGGCGGAAGGCAGTCCCATCACGATCATCCATTTCGCAGAAGGCGGTACAGAGAAACTGGACGGCAGCGATGCAAAAGATAACAGTACAACATTTACCATGGAGAGCTTCTCGGAGATCGCCATTGGCCAAAGTGAAAAAAAAATGGAGCGGCAGGCAGGACAGCCGCTCCAGCTCTCCGATGATTTTGAATATGAAGCGTCCCCTTTTCTGATCACCTTCCATGTGGAAGGTACGCCGACGGATCTGGAGGGCAACCCGGTGATCGTCGGCGCTGCAGTTTCGGAGGATGGATCTGAGGGAACAGAAGGCAGCGAACCGGAAGGAGATGTATCGGAAGGGACAGAAGGCGGCGAGCCCGCAGCAGAACCGGATGCGGACCTTCCGGAAGACGGGACTGCCGGCGGCGGGAACGGGAATGACGTTTCCACAGAAGGAGATACAGACGGCGAGAGAACGGACACATCTGAGGGGAACGGGTCTGGAGACAATGAAGAAAATGGCGAGGGAACAGATAAAACCGGCCTGACTCCGGACGCTTCGGAAGACGGGACCGGCGCGGATACAGGAGTTATCCCCCAGGAACCGAAACTGGTATTTTCTGTAGAGGCAATGGATGACGATGCGGAGATCAAAGAAGCGCTTGCAAAATATCTCGGGGAATCGGACGGAACAGTCACCCAGCGCGTACTCCACGCTCTGTCCTATACGCTGTCCTACGGCGAAACAGAACTGAATCTTGACAACTGCACGGTGACCGCCGAGATCACGTTCGGTACGGCGTCTTCCGATGACGGGGCGGACGCTCCCTCCGAAGAGGGAGATGACGCGTCTGCGGGTGATGCGGCGGACGAAAGAGCAGCGGATGAAAATACGGCTGGAGACGCACCGGCGGCCGATGAGGGCATGACGACGGATCCATCGGCGGATGATGATACGGTGCCGGATGATATGTCTGCTGACAGCGGTGACGGCGCAGCGGATGGACAGTCCGACGGCGGGACAGAAGGAGATGAATCTGACGGGAGAGAGCCTGAGGAAGGCGAAGCCGGAGAAAATGGCGCGGGAGAGACAGTCGCTGCTTATATGGCGTCGACGGATCTGGAGGCTTCGGCAGAAGCAGGCGTGGATATCAAGGTCATGGTGCTGGGGGTTTCCGAAGACTTTCACGTGAGCAGACTTGGTACGATGTCGCTGAATCAGGAGAGTCAGGACACCGAACTGGTGGTTACCATGGACAGTAATACGATGGTGCTGGCAGATCAGGCGGCGGCAAACCCGATATTTAAGGTGCAGTATTATGCGTATGCGCAGATCATGGAAGATACAGATCCCGGAAATGCGGAAGCGATCAAGATCATTGATACCTGTCTGGAAGAAGGTGTATTGGGGCGTGCAGAGCTGCCTCAAAATGGGAAGACACCTGCGAAACGGAACATGTATGTTAGAAAGATCGGGGAGAAATGGTATTCGGATGCACAGAATGGAATGTATAAGGATAGGCCTTGGGAGATATACGAGCCAATATACAAGAGCAGAGATCCAGAAAGTACAGCTTCTCTGACAAAACTTTATACAGCAGACTACTACGAATTTAAAGAGGTAGCCGGCGGCTTGGATCATATCAATAAATTTGCGAAAGAAGGTATGAATTTTGAGCTTTATGAAGTCTGGGTGTTAGAAGATGCAACGAAAGCGGACAGTACGACGAAAGAAGGTTGGAAAGTCTATCAGGGAAAAGAGGAAATCAGCAAATTACATTTTTTTAATAGCAGTACAACTGATGGAAGCGACGGAGCGATCGTGATTACAGATGATACAGTAATTCGTCTGGTGGGTCAAAGTAATACAAAAGATCATAATTATCCCGCAAGATTTTTTGATTATGATTATACAAATGGAGCCTCAGATATTTATCTGCAGGGTATTAACACTCCTTCTAATTATCCGGAAAAATTGAATATAGATGCGAATAAAAATGTAACAGGAGCCGTGTATGGATTTGGTAACAATACCATGGCGCCAAATAAACTTACAGGATTGCAGGATGCTAAAATAGGCGAGTTTAAGATTAATCAGGCAAATTCGCCGGAGGATAAAACAATTATTGGCAAGTGTTCGTATGGACTGGTTGAATCCAGCTTGTCAGAAGATGGATACCCAAAGATCAGAGCAAATGCACCAGATATATTCAGACCTCAAACGGAAAATAATCGAGTCCTTGGAAAAACAGAAATTCCCGGGTATTCACTTGATTTTGCACGCGATGGGGATACTTATACGCTTATATCTGTGGAAGGAAGCGCTGGGCATGCACAAAACTTGAATCAGTTTCAAAAAGCTGGTCAAGGTTGGAAGAGTCCAGATTATGTGTATACGAATCAGTTTTGGCCTATGGATAATGCCCCCACTTTTGGTGCAGAAGGGCATGATCCGAGATTTGGATCGGTTGCACAAAGCAGTCAATTGGAATTACCACTATCAGATGATGGAAAGGAGCATAATAATTTCTTCGGTATGACCTTTGAAGTTGAATTTGAGCTGACTGAAGATTATGTGGGACCATTGAATTATTACTTCTTCGGCGATGACGATATGTGGGTATTTCTGGAGTATCCGGATGGATCTTCAAAGCTGATCTGCGATATCGGCGGAGTTCATCAGGCGGCAGGTGAGTATGTGGATCTTTGGAACTACATTCAGAAGCCGCAGGATAGTGACAGGACGACCAGACCTGGTACGGATTCAACAGAAGAAGGAACTCAGAATACGCAGAAGTACAGCCTGAAGTTCTTTTACACAGAAAGAGGTGCTTCCGGTTCTACCTGTTGGATGCAGTTTACTCTGCCCTCCGTGAATGCGGTTCCTGTGATTGACTACACGGGAAATGTTAAGAGTACTCTGAAGTTAAACAAGACAGTGGAAGGAGCTCCCACGGACGAACGATTTGATTTTACCATTGAATTTACAGGCAATGCGGCCAATATAGCTTTTAACAATTATCCATATAAGATAAAAAATAATGAAGGCGAACTTGTGAAGTCTGGCGAAATTCGTTCCGGAGAGAGCTTCCAATTGGGAAGCGGAGAATCCATTGAAGTATTCAACCTTCCCGATGGTACACAATACACCATTAAAGAGAAAGACTATGCTGGCTATGATCCTGCACTGGGGGCCGGCAGTGTGGGCGGTACGATTGAAAAAGACAAAACAGTTACAGGAGACATTGACTGGGATCGGGATGATGTGCTGAATTACATTAACCGTGAAGTTCCGTATAATCTTCCTGAGACTGGCGGTCCCGGAGCAATCTGGTATATGATGGCAAGCGCCTTTCTGTTATCACTTGGCGTTGGCCTGATATATAGCAAAAAATTCAGTGAAAGGAGGGTGTAAGGTTCTCTTAGATCTGAATAGAATGAGGATTTGTGGGTTCAATAACACAAAAATCGTTTCAAACAATGAAAAAATGAAAAGGAGGATGAGTTATGAAACGAATTAAAAAACTTGCCAGCCTGATGCTGGCAGCAGTCATGATGCTGGCGATGGCAATCCCGGCAATGGCTAACTCAGTAAATGTAACTATTACATTACCTGAGGATGCACTGTTGGACGGACATACGTTCACCGCATATCAGATTTTTACTGGAACGCAGACAGATGCAGAGGGTGAGGATGAGCTGGCATCTGTAGAATGGGCAAGCGAAATTGATTCTGCAGGATTCCTTGAAGACTTAAAAGGAATGGTAGATTCACCGTTCGCAGATTGTACAACAGCAGACGATGTCGCCAAAGTTTTATCCGCAGAACCGCCACTGAGTGCGGCAGTGCTTGAAAAGGTGGCACAGATTGCATATGACAATAAGCAGGGCGAAGGCACAGCATTAGAGGCTGGAGCGAATATAATGCCTGCTGGTTATTATGTGATTGTTGATACAACAGACGATCTCGGTGCAGATAGTGTGCGTAATGCGGCACTGCTGGCAGCAACAAAGAATGTAACTGTTCAGAAAAAGACAGATAAACCGACACTTGAGAAAAAAATAATAGAGGATGACCAGCCTGTTGATTTTAACAATGGTGCGATTGGTCAGGTGGTCCATTATCAGCTGACGTCTAAAGTTCCGGATATGTCCCATTATGAGAACTACAAATTTGTGGTTAATGATGTGATGGGCAAGGGACTGACTTTTGGAAATGATGTTGTAGTTACAGTTAATGGACAGCCGGCTGCAGTTACTGTAACAAACGAAACTGTCACAGAAGAGTATAAAACAGCTCATGGAATAACATCTACAGAATATGATGGCGGTACGGCTATCAAGATTGTATTCAATAATTTCTTTGAGACTTACAAGAATTCTACAGGTGCAGATATCGTAGTTACTTATACAGGAACCATAAATGAGAATGCTGTGATCGGCACAGTGGGCAATCCGAACCAGGCGAGCCTGAAATACCCGAATAATCCGAACGAAGTAGGAGAAGGGGACGACTTCAAGGATGATGGAACGGATCCTTCTGGAAATACACCGTGGGATGAAACCCGTACTTTTGTAACTGCAGTTGAACTGCTTAAAACAGATGAAAATGGAACAGCACTTTCTGGGGCACAGTTCAAGATTGAAGGAACAAAGCTGATTACAACCTTAGTGACAGGTATTGAGTATGTTGAACAGTCTGAGGGAGGATACTGGCAGATAAAAGATGAGGATGGTAACATTTCCTACACTGATGTTTCACCGGAAACGCAGGGATTAACACAGGCTGCTTTGGATAAATATGTGAATCCCGCTGTTCAGTATGCAAAAGAGGACGTAGAACGTAAAGTAACAACAGGTGAGGCGGTTAAAGCAACGGCAGAAGTTGGTTCGGATGGTATCCTGAGAATTGAAGGCCTTGCAGAAGGTGAGTATACGATCACAGAGGTTATGGCTCCAAATGGATACAATATGCTTGCTAAGCCGATTCTTTTAACAATTACTTATGCTGATCCGGCAGAAAATACTACAACCTGTACATGGGGTGGAACCTATGATATGCAGGATGGTGAGGGGACTAAGCCGCTTACAGTTGGAACGGACAATAATACTAATGTATTAGCGTTTAGTGTACAGAACCAGTCCGGTTCCCTTCTTCCCTCCACCGGTGGTATCGGTACGACGATCTTCTACGTAGTCGGCGGTATCCTTGTGGTAGCAGCAGGTATCCTGTTGGTGACCAAGAAACGCATGAGCGCTCGCTAATCAATCATATTACAATACAATAACGCAGATACATAAAGTGTCTGTACCTTTCTCCCGGGGACAGCCAATACGTCCCCGGGGAACCGCACAGGCCGGCACCTTCGCGTGGGGTGCGGTGAGCAACGGATCTTCAGGATCCGGCCAACGTCGGCAGGCGGCAGGAGATGCCGCCGCATAAATCCAATGTGGGGAAACCTATGAAAAAAGAAGAACAACAAGGGGAAGAGAAGGGAAAGCAGAAAAAGAAGAAGAGAGGCCCTTCGATTTCGACAATCGTATTAGTGATCATATTACTGGCCGGCGTGGGGATCCTGCTCTATCCCTCGGTCAGCGACTGGTGGAATTCCATGCATGCCACCCGCGCCATTGCGGGCTATGTGACGGCTGTGGAAGACATGTCCGGGCAGGAGAAGGAAGCCATGCTGGAAGCGGCAAAGGCGTATAATGAGCGTCTTGCCAACGGTGTCAATTTTACACTGACAGAAGAGGAATATGAAGAATATGAGAGTCTTCTGAACATCGGCGGCACCGGAATCATGGGCTATGTCCAGATATCGGCCATCGGAGTAAACCTGCCGATCTATCACAGTGTGGATGAGAGCGTCTTGCAGATCGCAATCGGACATATTCCGGGGTCCTCCCTTCCGGTGGGAGGCGAGCGGACTCATGCGATTCTGTCCGGCCACCGGGGACTTCCCAGTGCAAAGCTGTTCTCGGACCTGGATCAGATGGTGGAGGGAGATACCTTTACCGTCAATATCATGGATCAGACGACTACTTATATGGTGGATCAGATCCGTATCGTACTGCCGGAAGAGACGGATGAGCTGGCGATCCGGGACGGCAGAGACTACTGTACTCTGGTCACCTGTACGCCCTACGGCATCAATACTCACCGTATGCTGGTGCGGGGCCGCCGGATCGACAATATCGCCGGTGAGGTGGTCGTGGTGGCGGAGGCGGTCCGGATACCGACGTATGTAGTGATACCGGCAGTGGGAGTGCCGCTGCTCTTTATCCTGCTGGTGATCATGCTGATTTATTATCGCAGGCTGGGGCCGAGGAAGACGGAAGCAGAGCTGCTGGATGAAATGAGAAAACAATAACCTGATGTAAAGGAGGATACGCCCATGAGAAAGAGATGGATCTATCTGTGTACCGCTCTGATCCTGCTGGCTGGCGCGTGTATGACCGGCGCAGTGACCAGCGGAGCGGCTCCGGCAGATCCGGTGGACCTGGAGGCGGAATGCAGTCTGACTGTCAGGCCTGTGGATCTGACCATACCGGAGAAGCAGGAGTACTGGGAAGATATGCAGAACGCCCATATTGTGCTGGATCTGTACAAGGTGGCCGGCGCCGGGAAGGTGGGAGGATACGACACCTATACCTTTGTTCCGGAGCCCGGATACAGCCTGGACATATCGGATTACTCCGTCCTGCAGGAGCTGACGGCAGAGGACTGGGAAGATCTGGCGCAGAAAGCGGCAGAGACCGCGCTGCAGGATGGGAAAGCGCTGGAGACCGGGGAGGCGTCGGAGACGGGGACCAGCTTTGACAGCCTGTCGGCAGGTCTGTATCTGGTAGTGGCCAGGGGCGGCGATCTGGAGCCGTCGGCTTATACGAAGATGATGAAGCAGGAGGTCCCGGAGGGAGAGACGGGGGAACCGGAGGAGAAGCTGGTGACCATCGCCAATTCTGCCAGATATGAATATGCATTTACACCGCAGCTGATCGCTCTGCCCACCAAGGGAGAATATGAGGGAGAGATCAGTACGGCCAACCCGCTCCCCTGGGTATACGGGGCGGAGGTATTTCTGAAATCAGGAAGAAATCCCAGATACGGTTCTCTGGAGATTGTAAAGACGCTCCGGAATTATGAGTCGGTGGAGGGTATCATAGAGCCGGTGACTTTTATCTTCCGGGTCGTGGGTATGCTGGATGGAGAAGAGGTCTACAACGAGGTGGACAGCATCACGTTCTCTGAAGAGGGGAATGGGCGCACGAGGCTGGAGGGGATCCCCGCCACGGCCCAGGTGACGGTTACGGAGGAATATTCGGGAATCAGCTATACGCAGGTGATCCCTCCGGACAACGGGAGCCAGAGCGCGGTGATTGTGGCGGATGCAGACAACAGCGTGACATTTGAAAATGTATATAACGAACATCGGACTCACGGGCACGGAATCAAGAACAGGTTCGTGTATCACGAAGCAGAGGATACATGGGGCTGGTATCCGGATCCGGAACAGCAGGGCGGACAGGAGGCTGAATGATCATGAAGAGAATAAGATATTACCTCGCCTTCTTTGCCCTTGCAGGTATCATGACCGCAGGGATCGGCAGAGCGTGGGCTTATTTTACCACCTATGCAGAGGCGCAGGGCAGCATCGCCATTGAGCTGGGGGATGAGACGGAGATCGAAGAGAGATTCTCCGGCTGGGTGAAACACGTGACAGTCACCAGCGAGGAAGGGTCAGAGCCGGTCTATATCCGGGCGAAGGCTTTCGGCGGCGGCAGGTATTCCCTGACTTACAGCGGTGAGGGCTGGTCTGAAGGCACGGACGGGTATTATTACTATGACGGGATGGTGCCGGGAGGCGGAAAGACCACGGAGCTGTCGGTGAGTATCGGGAATATCCCGGAGGAAGAACTGAAGGATAATCTGACGTTCAATGTGATCGTTATCTATGAGAGCACGCCGGTTATGTACAATGAGGATGGAACACCGTATGCGGACTGGAACGCGGTGCTGGACACCGGGAGCACCAGTCCGGACAGCGGGCAGAAGGAGGGGGAGTAAATGGCAGGTAAGATCAGGAGGATCATCACCTCCCCGGCCGGTACGCTGGGCATGTTCGCACTGGCAGTGGCACTGCTTATGTTCTCTTCTGTGGGCGGCGCGCGGGCAGCGCTGACCTATTATTCGGAGACGTATACGTCCCGGGTGCAGATGTATGACATCGGAGTGACGCTTCTGGAAAATGAGAAAGAGATCTCCTGGCGTAACTATGACAGCAGGAGAGACAACGGAAGCTGGCTGGAGGAAAAGGGAGAACTTCTGGCGGACATGGTTCCGGAAGGAGAGAAATTTAAAATCGGGGCCTGGTATCCGGAAGTGCTGAAGGTGCGCAACAGCGGGACGATCAACCAGTATGTCCGGGTCAGCGTATACCGGTACTGGCTGGATCAGGACGGCAACAAGATGCAGACATTGACACCGGATCTGATCGATCTGGAATTTAACACCGATAACGGCTGGATGGTGGATGAAGAATCCAGTACGGAGGAACGGACGATTCTGTATTATTCCAGAGTGCTGTCAACGGGAGAGACCAGTCCGTCCTTCGCGGACAGACTGAAGATTGACCAGAGCGTGGCCCTGAAGGTGACGCAGACCACGGAGAAGACGGCAGCCGGCAGCCGGATCACGACTACCTATGACTATGACGGCGCCCGGTTCTGCCTGGAAGCCACAGTGGACGCGGTGCAGGAGCACAACGCGGAGGACGCCATCTGGAGTGCGTGGGGCCGCCGGGTGACGGTTCATAACGGCACACTGAGCCTGTGAGAGAAGGAGGAGAGATCATGAAGAAAAAGATATTTCATCTGCTGCTCCTTGGCAGTCTGCTCGCCTCCATGACCATGGAGGTATGTGCAGAGACCTCCTACGGCGGTTCTGACTGGCAGGTGACTTTTACCGGCGAGAAGAAGATGGAGAGCAGCTTCAATACGGCGGATATCAATGATACGATCTACGGGATGCAGCCGGGTGACAACGCCATCATCGAGCTTTCTCTGAAAAATGAGAACAGTACGCCTACGGACTGGTATATGACCAACAAGGTGCTGTATTCTCTGGAGGACCGGAGCGCCAATTCCGGGACCAGCGGCGGCGCTTATACATACCGTCTGGTCTATACGGATAAGGACGGCGATGAGACCATACTTTTTGACAGCGATACCGTAGGCGGCGAGGAAGGCAGCGGGAACCGGGAGGGTCTCCGCGAGGCTACGGCGGCGCTGGAGGATTATTTCTATCTGGATACGCTGACCACCGGCAGGAGCGGACGCATCACTCTGGAGGTGGCGCTGGACGGCGAGACCCAGGGCAATGACTATCAGAATACGCTGGCGGATCTGCAGATGAATTTTGCAGTCGAGATGAATCCGGATGCCGTGCGGGAACGGGAAGAGACTTCCGGCCGGACGGAGGAAGAGCGGATACGGGACAGAGCGTCTGCCAGAGGCACCTCTGTGGTCCGCACCGGAGATGAGTCGAACCTGACTCCTTTTGTCATCGCTTCTTCTGTGAGCGGTGTACTGCTTTTGCTTCTGTCCATGTACGGCGTAGTGGGGAAGAAAGAAGAGAAGAAGGAGGGACAGTGATATGAGATTTTTAAAGAGGTTTTCCTGCCTGCTCTTTTCTCTCTGTCTGATCGCCTCCGCAGGGATGCCCGTGACGGCGGCAGAGAAGGATGCGTATACCTACAGGATCCGCTTTCTGGCAGGGGCCCAGGGGGATTTTGATCCCAACGGGAATCTGACCAACAACGGGACACAGTCTCCCAGGATGGAGGACGGAGGGTGTCTGGTCTTTGAGGGGCTGAAGGTAGGAGACCGGGTGAACTTCAGCAGCCGGATGATCTCTCTCAGGGACAACAGTAAATATTATGTCAAGGGCATACGGGAGAGCGGCAAGGATAACAATACGGTTTATTTTTCTGCATTTACCGTGGAAGGAGATAAGGACTATGTGGTGGCGTACGGGATCCTGGGGGATGCCGTGGCCTATACGATCAACTATGAAGACGAGGCGGGCAGGAGTCTGGCGCCCAGTGAGACCTATTACGGAAATGTGGGCGACCGACCGGTGGTTTCCTATCTGTACATCGAAGGCTATCAGCCCCAGGCATATAACCTGATCGGCAGACTGAGCGAAAATGCGGCGGACAATGTCTTTACATTTGTATACAGCCGTGTGAGTGCCGGAACGACCACGACAACCACGACGACGACTCCCGGAACGACCACGACCACGACGGTGGATGAGGGAACCGTGACAGAAGGCGGAGACGCTGCCGCCGGTGCAGGCGGGGTTGCCGGAGGCGCAGGTGGCGGAGCTGTCGGAGCCGGGGCGGATGAGGGAGCAGCAGGACCTGCAGGACCGGCCGGAGATGACGCGGCAGGGACGCCTGACGAGACGCCCGGAGAGCCGGAAGATATTCGGGACATCAACGATGAAGAGGTACCGTTGGCCAACGGCGACGCGGTGGGAGACAGCGGTGCCAAAGGGCCTACAGATTTTGCGAAGTTGATGGCGGTGCCGCTGTCGGCCAAGGTAGGAATCTGCTCTCTGCTCGTACTGATCGCCGGAGCTTCCGTACGATTCGTCGTACTCCGGAAGCGGAGGAAACAGGAAAATGGATAAACGATCTACCGCAAAGGGAGGGACGCTGGGTCCCGCCCTTTGCAGCATTGCCGGGACTCTGATCCTTCTGAGCGTGATTGCGTCCTGTCTGCCGGTCACGGTACCGCGTCTGATGGGATATGAGATCTACAATGTGGTCAGCGGGAGTATGGAACCGGAGATTCCGGTGGGGAGCGCCATCTATGTGGAAGCGGTTCCGCCGGAGGAAGTACAGGAGGGCGATGTGATCGCCTTCTGGAGCAACGATTCCGTCATCGCCCACAGGGTTCTGAGGAACAAGCTGGTGGAGGGGACCTTCACCACCAAGGGTGATGCCAATGCGGAAGAGGATATGAACGATATCGAGTATGCGGCTCTGATCGGAAGGGTGGCCGCCCATTATCCGATGCTGGGCCAGATGATGGTGCTCTATACCAGTTCAGTGGGGAAGGTGTATGTGGTCTGTTTCGCGGCATGCGGCTGTATGTTTCACATTCTGGCCGGAAGGCTCAGGGAACGCAGAAAGCGGAGACAGGCCGAAGCATAGGAGAACGGAGGGGTGGATATGAATTCGATTGTCGTACTGGTCCGGATCCGGTCCTACAGGGAGTGTGTGCCAAAAGGAACATTCATCATGCTTCCCTATGGGGAGAGCTATGAGTTCTGCGGCCTGGATCAGATGCTCCTGACCATGGAGGACATTATGGACGCAGTGTCTGCGGAAGACGGGGGAAAAGGGCACAGGTATCTTTATAAGGAACCTTATGTATTTCTGGAATCTGGATATCCCCGGATGGAGCTGAAGCCGGGGGGCGCTTCCCGCCTGTCCGGAGGCAGGGCGACATTTACCATACAGGTCTCCTACCGCCAGCATGAGAGCATGCAGGGGAGACTGACTGCCCGGGTGGGGCAGGGATATGAAGAGATTTCCTTTCGCAGTTCTCTGGAGCTGATGCGGATGCTGCATGAGTGTCTGCACAGGGAATATGCGGGGTGTCTGGCGGGAGGTGCGGGTAACTGAAGATGGACAGGAGAATCAGAAGGATCGCCGCGGGGATACTTCTTGTAATATTTCTTGGTTCCACGGGGGTCATACTGTACACAAAGCATCAGTACAGGGTCAGTGAGGATCTGTACAGCCAGGCATCAGACCGGTATACGGTCCGGATGGAAGAGCCGGAAGTGCAGGACGGGGAAGCGCTGGCGCCGGTGGTGGTGGATTTTGACCTGCTGCAGGAGGAAAATGAGGACATCGTGGGCTGGATCTACTGTGAAGGCACACCTCTTGACTATCTGGTCGTACAGGGGCCGGACAATGATTATTATCTGAGACGATCCTATGACGGGGTCCACAGCACGGCCGGTACGATCTTCATAGATGCCAACAACCGGCCGGGTTTTGCGGACTGCAATACGATCATCTACGGTCACAATATGAAAAACGGTTCCATGTTCGCAGTTCTGTCCAACTGGGCCGAACAGGAGTTCTATGAGGCGCATCCGGTTATCTGGTTTCTGACGCCGGAGCGGGATTATCAGATCGTCCTTAAGAGCGGGTATACGGTGTCGGCACATTCGGATACCTATACCATTTACCCGGAAGCCTGTGAGGAATTCGACGATTATCTTGCGGATGCGCAGGAGAGATCGAACTTTGAACCGGTACAGGGGCCGGAAGGGGAAGGACATTATGCACTTCTGTCCACCTGCTCCTATGTGTTCGACGATGCCAGATATGTGCTTCTGGGAGAACTGGTCCCGGCAGACAGCGCGGGAGGGAAAAGGATCGTGGAATGATGACAGGGAAAGATGCAGATAATGTTTTATATGTGAAGATGTTCGGGGAGTTTTCCGTGACGTGGAATGGAAAGCGGATCACAGGAGGGAGTGGAGCCGGAGATACGCAGTTTGGCACGCTTCTGCAGTATCTGATTCATAACAGGGACCGGAAGACTGACCGGAGCGCTCTGGAGGAACTGCTCTTTGCGGGCAGAGAGATTCAGGACCGGGGGCATGCCATGCGGAGCATCGTCTATAATGCAAGAAAGAGGCTGCGCGCCGCCTGTCTGCCGGAAGCGGAATATATCCGTCGTCAGGGCAGCGTCTATGTATGGACGGACGAGATCCGGGTGGCTGAGGACGCCTCCCGGATGGATGGACTGTGCAGAGAGATGGCGGTCCAGAGCGATGAGGAACGGCGGCTTCAGCTGTGCCTGGAGGCATGCCGCTGCTACAGAGGGGAATTTCTGGAGGCTCAGGCGAAGGCGGACTGGGCGGAACGGGAAGCGCGGCGCTATCGGGAGCTGTTCTGCACCTGTATGGAGGAGGCAGTGAAGCTTCTGCGGAAAAAGAAGGATTATGCGGGTCTGGAAGCGCTGGGGCTTTATGCGGCGAAAGTTCATCCGCTGGCAGACTGGGAGACTGTGACCATGGAAGCCCTGGCAGCCTCCGGGCGGATCGAGGAAGCCAGAAAATTCTATGACGATACGGTGTCCTTTTATTTTCAGGAACAGGGTATGCGCCCCTCCAGACGCCTGACAGAGCTGCTGCAGAGGCTTGGAGGGCAGATGGGACACCCGTACGCAGTATTTGACGAGATACAGGAAGAGCTGTCAGAGAGCCGGGAAAAAGCTCCGGGGGGCTATGTCTGTACCTATCCGGTGTTCGAGGGTATCTACCGGATGATGGTGCGCATGCTGGAACGCAACGGGCAGTCTGTCTATCTGATGCTCTGCACGGTGGTGGACAGCAAGGGAAATCCGGTGCAGGAGGGGTCTGTGCTGGAGCAGCTGTCCGTGCGGCTCTGTGAAGCGATCCGGTGTTCCGTGCGGCGCAGTGACGCGGTCAATCAGTACGGCAAGGGACAGTATCTGGTTCTGTTGTTCAATACCACCCGGGAGAACTGCAAGATCCTGCAGAAGCGGATCAACAGCCGGTTTCAGATCCGGAGGCAGCGGATCGGCGTGCAGTACCGGGTGAAGAGCGTCATATGCACGCCGGAAATGGAACACCGTATCATGAACTAGAAATGAGGACAGAATATGGAAAGGTCGCAGTGGTATATAGGTACGCCCAACGGTGTGGTGATGTGTGTGGACCGCATGGCGGAGCATCAGCCCAAGGGTCGGTTTTACCATGCATACAGCAGGGAAGGAGCGCGATTCGGAAATGTGGAACAGCTTCTTGTGCGCCTGGAACAGTTTTATAACTGGATCAATTATCCGTATCCCGGTACGAACGACCGGGTATTTATCAGCACCGGGCGGGCTGTAAGACCGCACGGAAGTCTCGCAGAAAGGACGAAGATCATGAAAGACGAGGAATTACTGAGCAGACATGGAGAGCTGGGGACCTTTATCATCCGTGTCCAGCACCGCCAGAACAGCAGCTGGCAGGGACGTATTACATGGATGGACAGGAATAAGACCGTCTGTTTCCGCTCGATCTGGGAGCTGATCAAGCTGGTGGACAACGCGCTGGACACCGTCTGCGGCCAGGAGGACAGCCCGGAAGAGGTGACCTGGCAGGATGAATGACATATGAGAAGAGGCGGGGGCTTTCCGAAGTTTTGGAAAGCTCCTTTTCTTTTGGGCGGAGGCGGTTTATAATTAAGGAAAAAGTCAGGAGTCGATTTTCCATGAAACATATACTGATCGTTGACGATGATCCCCACATTGGCGACATGCTGGAGGAAGCGCTTATGCGGGAGGGATACGGGGTATCCCGCGCCTTTTCAGGGACGGAGGCGCTTCTCTGGCTGTCCTCCGGGCGGGCGCCGGATCTGGTGCTTCTGGATCTGATGCTGCCAGGCCTGTCCGGGGAGGAGGTGCTGCCCCGTCTCCTGGGGCTCCCGGTGATCGTCATGAGCGCGAAAGGGGGAGTGGAGGACAAGGTGGGCCTGCTCCTTGGCGGAGCGGCGGATTATGTAACGAAACCATTTGATATGAAAGAGCTTCTGGCCAGGATCACGGTTCAGCTTCGAAATGCAGCTCCCAGCGGTATCTCTGCTGCACTGGAATACGGGGAGATTCGACTGGATACCGGTTCTCATACGGCGTATGCTCTGGATCAGCCGGTAAAGCTGACGCGGACGGAATATGCGCTTCTGAAGCTTCTGATGCAGAATCCCTCTCAGGTGATGACCAGATCCGTCCTTCTGGACCGGCTCTGTGAGGATACACCGGACTGCGTGGAGAGTTCCCTGAAGGTCCATGTGAGCAATCTGCGTCGGAAGCTTCGGGAAGTCACGGGAAAGGACCATATTGAAGCAGTATGGGGCATCGGCTTCAAGATGCGGGAAACTTAACCATATCTTAACCGGATCCTTAACCATGCTCTTAACTCTTTTCTGATAAGATAACTGCATGGAATAAAATACTGCGGCGGATTCCTGCAGTGGTCTGCAGTGCCCGGGCAGCTGTCCTGCCGCGGAGCGTAAGGAGATGACAGTTATGGAGTATGTTCTGAGTACCAGTGCCCTGAGCAGGCACTATGGAGCGTGCAGCGCCCTGAAAGGGCTGTCCATGCATGTGCCAAAAGGTGCGGTCTACGGGCTGGTGGGTAAAAACGGCGCCGGCAAGACTACGCTGATCCGGCTGATCTGCGGCCTGCAGAGGCCTTCCTCGGGGGAGTACTGTCTGTACGGGATCCCTCACAGTTCGAAAGAGATTACAAAGGCCCGCAGGCGTATGGGGGCGGTGGTGGAATCGCCGTCCGTCTATTCGGATATGACGGCTGCGGACAATCTGAAGGAGCAGTACCGGATCCTGGGGCTGCCGTCTTTTGAGGGGATTCCGGCTCTTCTGGACCTGGTGGGCCTCTCAGATACAGGGAAAAAGAAAGTGAAGCATTTTTCCCTTGGGATGCGTCAACGGCTGGGGATCGCGGTGGCGCTGGCGGGAGATCCTGATTTCCTGGTATTGGATGAGCCTGCCAACGGTCTGGATCCTCAGGGGATCGTGGAGATCCGGGAGCTGATCCTGAAGCTGAACCGGGAGCGGCAGATCACGGTGCTTCTGTGCAGCCATATCCTGGATGAGCTGTCCCGGCTCGCCACCCATTACGGCTTTCTGGACAGGGGGCGTATGGTGAAGGAGATCAGTGCGGCAAAGCTGGAGGCCGCCTGCCGGAAATGCATTCGGGTGGAGGTGACGGATACGAAGGCACTTGCCCGTGTGCTGGAGGCCATGGGGACAGCGTATGAAATCCGTTCCGGCCGGGAGGGGGATATATTTGCAAAGGTCAATATTACAAAGCTGGTTCTGGCGCTCTGGGAGGAAGGGTGCGAGCTTTTGTCCATGGAAGAGCGGGACGAGAGTCTGGAGAGCTATTATATCAATCTGGTGGGAGGTGGAAAGAAATGACGAGACTGCTGGCGGCGGATTTTATGCGTCTTGGGAAGAGCCGGCATTTCCGGGAATGCTGCGTATTTATGGCAGTATGCGGAGGTTTCATGGTATATGCGGCCTATTACAGTCTGTGCAGATACGGATACAGGTCGGGGCTGGAGGATATCTGCTTCGGATACGCGAATCTCATGGGCTTTGTGACTGCGTTTTTTGTGAGTATGTTTCAGGGCACGGAATACAGCGGGGGCACGATTCGGAACAAGCTGGTGGTGGGCCATGAACGGTATCAGGTCTATCTGGCCGCGCTGATCGTCAACGGAGCTGCTGTGCTTCTGATTAACGCGGTATATGTGGCGGTCATCTTTTTGTTCGGAATACCGACGGTGGGTTTCTTCCGGATGGCTCCGGCCGCGCTTCTGATGCTGGCGTTTCTCACGGTTCTGATGGACATGGCTTATGCAGCGGTCTTTACTCTGCTGGCCATGCTGAATCATAACAAGGCATCGGTAACGGCAGTCAGCATCCTGGGCACCCTGATCCTGATACTGGTCTCCGGCTATATCCAGTCCCGGCTGAACGAACCGAAGGTGTATGAAGCATATGAGGAAGTGACGGACAAGGGGTATGTGATCACCCGTGAGGCGGAGGAAAATCCATATTATCTGGCGGGGTGGAAAAGAGAGATCTGTGTCGTTCTGAATGATCTTCTTCCCAGCGGTCAGGGGCTGCAGATCGAGAACAGAGATACAGACCGTGCGGGATTCATGTCCCTGTACGCCTGCCTGACTGTGGTGGTCTGTACCGGAGGCGGAATTGCTGCATTTGCCCGAAAGGACATTCGATAAGAAGGCCTTTTGCGAAAAGGAGGGGATTTTATGGAGACCGGGTCGTGGATCCTGACCGGTGCGCTGGCAGTTCTGGTGCTGCTTCTGCTGCTGAAGATCCATCTGCTGCACCGGGCGGTAAAAGAGATCCAGGAGGCCTTTCTGGACCGGCTTGTGACGGACACCAACACGCTGGTGGATACGTCCAGCTATGATCCGTATATGCGCAGCCTGGCGGCGGGCATCAACGAGGGGCTTCGTCGTCTGCGCCTGGAGCGGCACCGGTTCCGGCAGGGAGATCTGGAGCTGAAGGATGCGGTCACGAACATCTCCCATGATCTTCGCACGCCGCTTACCGCTGTGTGCGGATATGTGGAGCTTCTGAAAGAGGAATCTCTGTCGGAGCGTGCCCGCCGTTATCTCACGGTTATTGAGGAGCGCACAGGAGTGCTGGAACAGCTTATGGAGGAACTGTTCTGTTATTCTGTGACAGTATCTGCAGGCGGGATGGGGGAAATGGAGGAGCTGTCTTTGAACCGCGTTCTGGAAGACAGTCTGTCTGCGTATTACGCGGTTCTGAAAGGCTGCCGGATGACGCCAAAGGTGTCCATGCCCGGACAGGATATTTTAAGAAGGCTGAACCGGACTGCCCTTCTGCGCATCTTTGCCAATATTCTGAGCAACGCTGTCAAATACAGTGACGGGGATCTGAAGATTACGCTTCTGGACACCGGAGAGATCCTCTTCCAGAATCACGCCTCTTCTCTGACAGAGGTGGAAGCAAGCCGTCTCTTTGACCGGTACTACACGGTGGAGGCGGCCCGGCGTTCCACCGGTCTTGGCCTGTCCATCGCCCGGACACTGACGGGACAGATGGGCGGGAGCATTGATCTGAGTCTGGAAGCAGGAGTGCTGACGATCCGGGTGAAATTCACTCCCCCGCGATAACGAGGGGGATCTTCCGCATGTCTGCGGCAATATCCGTAAAGGAACTGAAATAGCTGCCGATGATCTTCCGGGTGGCTGCGAGGCTGTAGAGGTCCAGCAGGGCGTCCTGCATCCCCTCCCGGCTGTCGCGTCTTAAGCACCGCTCCTGATTGGACAGGATCCGGCCGGGGAAGGCTTTCCGAAGCTCTGCTTCCTCCGCCATGTCATCGGTAGCCAGATAAAACATGGTGTCCGGATCTTTCCTGAGCTCCTGACGCATGGAATGAAGGAATGCATCTGTGGAACTTTTTCCGATGGCCGGCCGGTTGTCGGTTCTGCGGATGTGTACGCCCACGCAGGAGGGACCGAAACCTGCCGTGATCTTCTGGATTCTTTTCTCCAGTGTCTCTGTTGGACGGAACAGATGATAATCTTCTGACGGATAGAACCATTCCCATGTAAAAATATAGAGATTGCTTTTCAGGCCTCTGACATAGTCCCGGTCCAGAACACCTTCTGCTGTCCGGTGGGCGATCAGATGATCGTTGGTCAGGTAAGTGCGGGCGGTTTTCTGGTAGAACAGTTTGCGCGGGTCCGCCACGGAATGGATATTTGTGATTTTAAATTCGGTCACCGGACGGAACAGAGCCTCAAAGGGGCAGTTCAGCTCCGGATTGCAGTTCCAGAGGACCAGAAGCTTTTCCTGACGTTCTGCAGAGAGGCGCCGGCCGGAATTAATCACGCGCATTCTATTGCATAAACCGCCGGAAGGTTGTATGATTATCATTGAGTTACCTCGCTTATACTATGGATATGGCTGCGCGCAGAGTCTGTGCGTGCAGAGTGAAATCATGTTAAGTATAGCATAGAAAAGGGCTGCGGGCAACGGATGGGAATTCAGATGGGTATCAAAGTATTGCAGATCAGCACCGTATGCGGCAGCGGCAGCGTGGGCCGCATCATGGTGGACATTTATCATACACTGGAAGAGCACGGGGACAGCCCCCTGATCGCCTACGGCAGGCAGAGGGCTCCGGAGGGGCTTTTGGCGTACCGCTTCGGTACAGGGGCGGATATGGCGCTGCACGTGCTCTCAACATTTTTCCGGGGAGAACACGGCTTTGCCTCGGCCGGGCAGACCAGGCGGCTGATCACAAAGATCCGGGAGTGGGATCCGGATGTGATCCACCTGCACAATATTCACGGTTTTGTGCTGCAGGTGGAGCTTTTATTTGAATATCTGAAAACTGCCGGGAAGCCGGTGGTGTGGACGCTGCATGACTGCTGGGCCTATACGGGGCACTGTGCATTTTATGAATATCACAGGTGCAGCGGATGGAAGACCGGCTGCAGAGATTGCAGAGAGTATCAAAATACCTATCCCTACGCTTTGTTTAAAAACCGCACAGAGCGGAATTATATAAGAAAGAGAGCGGCATTTACCAACGTACCGGATCTGACGCTGGCAGTACCATCTGTGTGGCTGGAAAGGGAAGTGAAGCAGTCGTTTCTTGGAGACTATCCGGTGAAGGTGATTCCCAACGGAATCGACCTTGCAGGGTTCCATCCGGTGGAAAAAGGGCTTCGGGAGCGACTCGGCCTGACCGGGCGCTATGTGATCCTGGGCGTGGCGAACGTATGGGAGCGGCGGAAGGGACTGGATTATTTTGTGGAGCTGTCCAGGCGTCTCCCGGAGGATTGTCAGGTGATTCTGATCGGCCTGACCGGGAGACAGAAGCGCCGACTCCCGGAGCGTATGCTGGGGATTTCGCGGACTTCTTCTGTTGAGGAGCTGGCGGAATATTATTCCATGGCAGATGTGTTTGTCAATGGGACGCTGGAGGATAATTTTCCCACGACGAATCTGGAGGCGCTGGCCTGCGGGACGCCGGTGATCACCTTTGATACGGGAGGAAGCCCGGAGAGCCTTACAGAAGCCTGCGGGCGCGTGGTACCGAAGGGAGATGTGGAGGCGCTGACAAGGGCGGTGCTTAAGGAGCGTCAGGAGCCGAAGAGCAGGGACGCCTGCCTGCAGAGGGCGGAACGATATAAAAAGGAAGACCGTTTTCTGGAATACGCAGAGCTGTATCATGAACTGGCAGGCCGGAGAGGATAAAATGAATACATTACCAAAGGTGTCTGTGATTACCGCGACCTATAATGACGCGTCCAATCTGAAGCGCATTATGGATCAGGTGGCCAGACAGGACTATGAAAATCTGGAATATATCATCGTGGACGGCGGGTCCACGGACGGGACCATGGACCTGATCCATGAGATGGAGGCGCGTATGCCCGGGAAGGTCCGCTGTATCTCAGAGCCGGACCGGGGGATCTATGATGCCCTGAACAAAGGGATCGCGCTGGCCGGCGGAGATATCATCGGGTGCTGCTATGACCGGTATGCGGATGAGAACGTGCTGAGCCGGATGGTGCGCGCCATGGAGGACGAGGGGACGGACGGGGTCCACGGAGATCTCTACTATATGGACGGGGACCGTATCGTGCGCAGGTGGCACCAGGGGCAGGGGAGTATCCGGACCGGCTGGCTTCCGGGCCATCCCACCCTGTATCTGAGGCGGCAGGTGTATGAAAAGTATGGTGTATACAGGACGGACTACCGGATCGCGGCGGACTATGAATTTATGGTGCGTATTCTGTACAAGAAGAAGGTAAGGCTTTCCTATCTTCCGGAGATACTGATCTATATGTCCCATGGGGGGACGAGCACCGGAAGTCTGGGCGCCTATGTGCAGTCTCTGATGGAGGGACACCGGGCGCTCCGGGAGAATCATGTGCCTTTTGCCTGGTTCACGGACCTGTGCCGGACGGTCCGGGTGCTGCTTCAGTTTGTAAAAAAGTAGCAATCTTTTCCGGTTTATGATACAATATAGCATCGTATACCGGTCCGCCCGGTCTGAAGGGGGCCGGTGGTGAAGGAGTATTGTATGAAAAGGCTTGTGATCATCCCGGCTTATAATGAGTGCGGGAGCATCTTAAAAGCGGTGGAGGATATCCGGGAACATGCGCCGGGATTTGACTATGTAGTCATCAATGACTGTTCCACAGACGGGACGCCGGACGTCTGCCGGGAATATGGGTTGAATTATGTAGACCTTTCTGTGAATCTGGGAATCGGCGGGGCCGTGCAGACGGGGTATATCTATGCCTGTCAGCAGGGGTATGATCTGGCGGTGCAGTTTGACGGAGACGGGCAGCATGATGCCGCGTACCTGGAGCAGATGGCGCAGGTGCTTGTGGAGACGGGAAGCAACATGGTCATCGGATCCCGGTTCATTGAGCGGGAGGGCTTTCAGTCTTCCGGGCTCCGGCGGGTGGGGATCCGGTATTTTTCCATGCTGATCCGGCTGCTGACCGGCGTGCGGGTGACGGATCCCACCTCCGGTATGCGGATGGTGGACCGGGAGGTAATGCGTATCTATGCTGCCAGCTACCCCAAGGATTATCCGGAACCGGAAAGCGTTATGGCGATTCTGCGCATGAAGAAAAAGGTGACGGAGATCCCGGTGGTCATGCGGCAGAGAGAGGAGGGTACTTCATCCATCGGCGGGGTGAGGTCCGTCTACTATATGATTAAGGTGACGCTGGCGGTCCTTATGGAGCGACTCCGGAGATAGGAGCAGGAGAGACAGACAATGATGACAGCAAAATTGCAGATCGTGATCGGGTTCGCGATTCTGGTCGTATTTGGAATTCTGGTAAATATGATACGCAGGCGGAGTCTGGAGCTGAAATACGCGCTGTCCTGGATGGCAGTGCTGTGCGCGCTCTTTGTCTTTGACTGTTCCCCCGGACTCCTCATTGTGGTATCGGATTTTCTGGGCATCTATGCGCCGGTGAACATGATCTTTTTCCTTGGATTCTGTTTTTCGCTGGTGATCATTTTTTCGCTGACGGTGGCGCTGTCCAGGATGTCCAACAGCATCCGGACTCTGGACCAGATGGTGGCGCTGAATGAGAAAAGGCTTAAGGAGCTGGAAGGAGAGCTTCAGAGAGCAAAAGGAAAGAAAGAGCAGGAAGAGGAATAGAGAGATGGAAGAAAAGAGAGAGGAAAGAGGCAGGGTCCTGTATCTGGTCGTCCCGTGCTACAACGAGCAGGAGGTGCTGCCGGAGACGTCCAGAAGGCTGAAGGAGAAGCTGGAAAGTCTGAAAGCACAGGGGATGATCTCCGAAGAGAGCAGGATCATGTTCGTCAACGACGGCTCGAAAGACCGCACCTGGGAGATGATCGAGGAGCTGCACAGGGAAGATCCGGTTTATCAGGGCGTCCGGCTCTCCAGGAACCGGGGCCATCAGAACGCCCTGCTGGGCGGGCTTATGACGGCGAAGGAATATGCGGATATGGTCATTTCTCTGGATGCGGACCTGCAGGACGATATCGATGTAATCGACCGGTTTGTGGAGAAATATCTGGAGGGCTGCGAGATCGTCTACGGCGTCCGCAGCGCCCGGGATACGGATACATTTTTCAAAAGATTTACGGCGGAGGGCTTTTATAAGCTGATCAACCTCATGGGCGGCGAGGTGGTCTTCAACCATGCGGATTACCGGCTGATGAGCCGCCGGGCGCTGGAGGAGATGGAGAAATATCAGGAAGTGAATCTGTTCCTCCGGGGGATCGTCCCCATGATCGGTTTTCAGACGGATGTGGTGACCTATGAGCGTCATGAGCGTTTTGCAGGGGAGTCCAAATATCCGCTGAAGAAGATGCTGGCGCTGGCAGTGGACGGGATCACCTCTCTGTCCATCAAGCCCATTCGCTTCATCGTATTTCTGGGGCTGTTTATCTTCCTGTGCAGTTTTGTCATGCTTGGTTATTCCCTGGTCCAGCATTTTCTGGGAAATACCATCAGCGGCTGGACTTCTCTGATCGTGTCCATCTGGGCCATCGGCGGGCTGCAGCTTCTGGCCATCGGAGTGATCGGAGAATATATCGGGAAGATCTACCTGGAGACCAAGAGACGGCCCCGGTACATCATAGAAAAGGTATTGAGATAAGGGTGAATACATGGATCGATATATGAGAGGATGGATGAAAAAGGAATTTTCTTTTGGGAAATACCGGGCTTCCGGGGGAGAGCTTCTGTTTCTGACCGTGCTTACCGGCCTGGCGGCGGCAGTACGTATCCTGGCGCGCTCTTTTGTGGCGGATGACTGGAGCATTTACTGGAGCAGCTGGCTCTCTGAGCTGTCGGTTCGCGGCTTCGGCGCCCTTGCGGATGATTTTTATGACTATGCGCCGCCGGTCATGTATCTGCTGTATGTGATCACGCGGCTGCCTGTGAATCCCATGACGGCGTTCAAGGGCTTCTGCTGCCTTCTGGAGCTTCTGGGGGCGGCAGTCATCGGCGGGATTGTCATGGACTGCACCGGAAGCCGCAGGCGGGCACAGTATGCCTGCGGCATCTTTTTATTTCTGCCCACGGTCATCCTGAACGCCTCTGTATGGTCCCAGTGCGACATTATTTATACGCTGCTGATTCTGTGCAGTGTCCGTTTCCTGCTGAAAGGGCGGACCTGGACGGGCATGTGGTTCTACGGCGCCGCGTTCGCGGTGAAGCTGCAGACGCTTTTTATCTTTCCGTTTCTGGTGATTCTCTGGGTAAATAAAAAGCTGGAGCTTAAGCATTTTGTGACGATTCCGGTCATGTATTTTCTTGGTATACTGCCGGCATGGGCTGCGGGCAGGCCTTTTCTGGAGCTTCTGGGCATCTATGCGTTTCAGGGAGGCAAGGACCGGTGGTCTCTGTCCATTAAATTTCCCAATATTTATCAGATCATCGGAAATGCGCATTTTCTGGATGAATATGTGGGGGCGGGCATGTACCTGATCCTGGGAATCCTGATGATCATTCTGTTCTGGACGGCGTACCGGAGGGTGCAGGTGACGAAGGAGTATGTGATCCTTCTGGTGGTGTTCTTCGGGCTTCTGACCACGTATTTTCTGCCCCATATGCATGAGCGCTATCTGTATGTGACGGATGCATTTCTGCTGATCTACGGGATGATCCGTCTCCGGCGCTTTCTGCTGTTTCCGGCGGCGTCTTTTCTGGCAGTGGTGGGATATGCCCAGTATCTGACGAAGGCGGAGCCGCTGGTTCCCTACGGAGCGCTGGCCTTTGTACAGCTTTTCATCCTTGCGGTGATCGGACTGGATGTATATCATTATCCTGCGGGAGCAGGGGCCGGGGAGCCGGTGCCGGACGGCAGGCGGAAGGCCATTGACAGAGACAGAAAGACAGTGGATGAGCTTCTGCGGGCGCTTCTGTTCCGGGAATTCCGGTTGGGAAGGTTCCGGTTTGACTTTCTGGAGGCGCTTCTGGCGGTCTGTATCACGGGAGTCGGCTTTCTGCTGCGGACGCCCTTTGAGACGGGACTTCCTCACTGGTCCTGCCTGCTGGCGGAGTGGTATCTGAGCGCGGCGGCGGCCGTGCTGGTCTTCCGCTGTACCGGGAGCGGCAGGAGGGGGCTTCTGACTTACGCCGTGCTCATGATCCTGCCGGTCACAGCGGCGGAGGGGACGCTGCTTCGGGGAGACGCCGGTGTGGGCGCCCTGCTCTTTGTGAGTGCGCTTTTATTTCTGGGGCCGAAGCGGGAGGAAGGGCATCCGTGGCTGTTCACTCTGGTGACGGCAGCGCTCCTTCTGTGGTCGGTGCGGTATACGGGGCTTCTGTTCGCCTGCATGGTGCTCTGGAAGCAGAAGAGACTGCGGGCTGAACAGCTCCTTCTGCTGCTGGCGGCGGGGACGGCGCGTTTTATTTACACATACCGTATGTGGTTCGCGGCGGGATACACTCTGGTGACGTTCCACTGGCCCAACATCTATGAGATTGTGGGACGGGAGGCGGTACAGGGACAGGCTGTGGATCCTGTGGCGCTGGTGGGGCTTTTCCTCACGCTGGGACTGATGGTCGTCCTGGTGCGCCTGTTCTGCCAGGGAGATGCGCCCGGGGGCGGAGAAGGGGGCGTGCAGCTTCTGCGGCTCTTTTTGTTCTTCGGGCTGGCGGCAGGGTATTTTCTGCCCTATATGGATCAGTCCTACGGATATCTGTACAGCGTGCTGGCGGTGATCCTTGCCATGGGGATGCCGGAGAGCTTCTTCGTGGCGGTGCTGCTTCAGATTGTGTGCTATGCGGGGTATCAGGAATGTCTGAACGGGGTATCCATGATGCCCATGGCGGTATTTTCCGTGATCCAGTTCCTGCTCATGGGCTGGATCGGTATCGGACTTTTGAGAGATATGGGCGTGCTGAGGCGGTGGATACCATGCGAGAGGAAAAATTAGTCTATCTGGACGGCCTGAAGGGGCTGGGCTGTGTGTGTGTATTCCTGACACATTTTGTGTTTGCTTTTTACTACGGAATGTACCAGTATGAGGAAGCCAGCTGCCACCTGCCCGGGAATCTGGATATTGCCATCGGAAAGTCACCGCTGAACCTGCTGTTTAACGGCAATACGGCGGTCCGGCTGTTTCTGATTCTGAGCGGATATCTGCTGTGCCGGAATTATTTTCTTCACAGGGACAGAAAACGCCTGCTGAGAAGCGCGGCCGGGCGGTATCTCCGGCTGATGCCTGTGGTGCTGGCGGTCAATCTGTGCGTCTATGTGTGTATGCGCCTTGGACTCTATCAGAACGGCGCTGCAGCGGCGCTGGCGGGCTCGGAAGAGTGGTTTGCGGGCTTTAACGCATTTCCTCCGTCAGCCGCGGAAATGCTGAAGGAATCTCTGTATGGCTGTTTCCTCTTCGGAACCAACGATTATAACGGGGTGGTGTGGACCCTTCAGATGCTGTTTCTGGGGGCTTATCTGGACTATGGCCTGGCGCTGCTTGTGAGCCGGATGAGGTTTCGATGGATTCTGTACGGGGGGCTGGCGGTGCTGCTTCTGCGCACGGATTTTCTCGGTATTTTCCTTGGATATGTACTCTGTGATTTTATGCATACAGAATGGACGTGGAAAGACAGGCTTTTGAGCAGTCCTCCGGTGAACCGGGTGCTCTTTGTGGTGGGGCTCTACTTTATGAGTTATCCGTCTGCAGGCTTTGGATACGAAGGGACCATATGGGGCATCCTTCCTTTTGTGTATGTAAATTATTATCATATTTTCGGGGTCCTGTGCTTTGTGACGGCAGTGACGGGACTTCTGCCGCTTCAGAGATTTTTCGCCTGGAAGGGGTTTCGATATCTGGGACGGATCTCGTATTCTCTGTATCTGATCCATTTTCCCGTGACTGCCACGCTGGGAACCTGGTTCCTGCTGACATGTCATGAGCGGCTGGGATATAACCTTGCCTGTCTTCTGAATCTGATTCTGATCAGCGGCGTGACGGTGGCGCTCTCGGAGCTGTCTGTGCGTTTTGTGGAACCTCTGGGCAAGAAAGGAGAGAGGCTGATTGGACGCATCTTTGGAAAAAGATAAGGGAAAGGTCCGCCTGGAATGGCTGGATCTTGGAAAAGCTGCGGGAATCCTGGTGGTGCTGCTGGTCCACGCAGGCTGTACAGGAGGACCGGTAACGTTCTATGGCGGGATGTTCTACATGCCGGTCTTCTTTGTTGCGGCAGGATATACGTACCGCTGCAGGGAGGATGAGACTTACGGGGCTTATCTGAAGAAAAGGGCCCGTCGGCTTCTTCTGCCCTATTTTGGAACGAGTGCTTTTCTGTGGCTGTTTTTCTGGATCAAGGATTCCGTGCTGCCGGGAAGATTTTCGGACCTGAAGCCTCTGTCGGTCCTGGGGATTCTGTATTCCAGAAATCAGATGCATACGGCGGCATACGCGGGAGAGAACCCCGTGCTCTTAAATATTCTGAACGCGCCGCTGTGGTTTTTGACGGCCATGTTCCTGATCTGCGCCTGGTACGGACTTATCAGCCGCAGCCGGAAGAAATATCTGCTGCTGGCGCTGGGAGCGCTTCTGTCGGTGCTCTGGCACTGGGGGACGGGATGGCTGCTCCCCTGGAGTGCGGATGCGGTCCCTTATTTTGCCTGCTTTTTCGCCGCAGGCGAAGCGCTTAAAGGGAAAAAGGCAGAGCGGTTTCTCTGCGAGCTGTGGATCCTGGGGCTTCTGCTGGTGGTCTTTCTGACGGTCTCCCGGCTCAACGGCAGCATGAATCTGTCCAACGGGGATTACGGGCACAGCATGCTCCTTGGGCTGATCTCCGGTGTGAGCGGTTCCCTTCTGGTCTTCGCCGCGGGCATGTGTCTGGAGCGAAAGCTCCCGGCGGTCTCCCGGCGGATCGCATGTGTGGGGCAGGAGACGCTGGTAATTCTATGCTTCCATATGTTTCTGTTTATGTTCCTGCGGGCGGGAGCAGCGCTTGCGGGGCTTGGAGAGGAGCTTACGAAGGCGGTGCTGGTGGGCGGAAGTCTCATCCTCCTGACGGGAGCAGGACGGCTGCGAAGGATGAGGACAGCCGGGCGCAGATGCTGAAAGGGCTCTGGCGGAATGTGCGGTATGAGAAAAGAGGGGAGGCGTTCAGCGCTTCCCCTCTTTGAAACTTTCCAGAATATAATCCACCACCGCATCCGATGCGTGTCCGTCGTCGTAATACTCCATCATTTTCATGAATGTTTCCCGCTTTTTTTCATAATCTTCCTGAGAGAATTCCAGAATATTCTGGATCATTTGTTCATTGGAGAAGGCGGCCGGAGTCGGAAGGTCTTTCAGGTCCAGATAATACCCCTTGTCCCGTTTCATCTCTTCATAGTCCTCTGCATACAGAAAAGAGAGCCGTCCCAGCTGAATATAGTCGAAGCCGCAGGAGGAGTAATCGGTGATCACCGCGTCCCCGGCGGCCAGGAGCTCCTGTGCATTGTCAAAGGAAGAGGCGTTGAGGATCCGGTCCGTGTAACGGATGTCAAAATCCGCCGCATTTACGTTGGGATGCATGCGGACCAGCATGGCCCAGTTCCCGCCGAAACGTTTTTCAAAAGCGGCAAGACAGCCCTCAAAATCCAGATGATAGACATGGAGCTTCCGGTTCTCCCGCCAGGTGGGGACATAGAGAACGAGACGGGTATCCTGCGGAAGCTGATAACAGCTGCGGATCCTCTGCCGAACTGGAGAGATGTCCTGAAAATAGAGGTCATTTTTGGGAAGGCCTTTCTCCAGGATCGGTCCGTCGTACCAGAAGCAGCTCCGGAAGCATTCGGTCCAGAAGCGGCAGTTGCTCAGCAGCAGATCGATATGCCGGGAATCCCTTTTGGCATACTGGATATACTGAGGGCTCAGTCCGGTGCCGGCATCCCGTTCGATGCGCTTCAGTCCGGGGCCTGCATGCCAGGTGTGGATGTAGGTCTGATTTTTTTTCTTTTTAAAATAATACAGCTTTCGTGTGTTGTCCACCCAGACGCCGGCGGTGGACATGTGATAGACGAAAGAAAGGGTGTTGGGCCGGATGACCGTAAGTTCGGGCGGAAAGACACAGCCGGGCTTCCCGCATACCCAGTACATCCGGCAGGGGATCTTCCGCCGTATGCACGCTTCCGCGATGTACCTGGGGTTGTCCCCGAAGCCGCCGCCGTTGAAGTTGCTGAAGATGATCTTGTGCGTCCGGACCGGGAACAGGCCGAAGACCTGCCAGGCACACCAGATCAGGGCGCCGTGAAGCGCCGGGTAGAGCCGGGCGAGCAGGGGATAGAAAGGGGTTTTTCGTAATCGTTCCGTCATGACAGGGCGTTCCTCCGGTTTCGTCAAAGTATAGCTGCCTTACAGTGTAACATATGCCTTGCCCATGGTCAAATCCTGTGATAAAATGCTTTCAGAAATGAGGTGGATGGATGAAGGTGAGAAATGAGTCCCTGGACTGTCTGAAGGGGATCGCCATTCTGCTGGTTATGTTCGGGCATGTGCAGGTGCACAACCAGATGACAGACCCGTATCTCTATGATGTGATCAAATCTCTGCAGATGCCTCTGTTCTTTCTGATCAGCGGATATCTGGCAGGAGCCGGGACGAAGATCCTGGATCCGGCGCAGTACCGTGACCGGATGAGACGGCGGGCGGCAGCCTATCTGCTCCCCTTTTTCTCCTGGCTGGCGGTGCAGCATATTACGTATGTGCCCAGGGCGGTCTGTACGGTACTGTTTCAGCTGGATTACGGGCTGTGGTTTCTGATGGTACTGTTTCTGTTCACATGGCTGGTGTACACGGCGCAGCTCATGCAGGCGAAGGTGAAGAGAGAATGGGGGTTCTGGCTTGTGTTTCTGGGCGGCGGCGCCCTGATTCTGCTGGCATATCTGGCCGGGGTGACGTTTTTAAGTCCGTCGTTGCTGGTGGTTTATCTGCCGTACTATACAGCAGCTTATTTCTGCGGCTCTCATCCGGAGTTTATAAGGAAATGGATGCCGGAGGAGATCCGGCGGGCCGGGGCTTATGCGGGCGGAGCCGTCTTTCTCGTGATGGCGGTGCTTCTGGATCTGGTGACAGTCACAGGGATCACCATGCTGGGGATCCAGACGCTGGCGTCTTTCCTCGGGTGTGCGGCGGTCATACAGGCTGTTCTGGACTGGAGGTCCCGCCGTGCCAGAAAATGGCTGGCGCGGCTTGGGCGGTATACGCTGGAGATCTACGTCCTGCATTATCAGTTTGCGGCGATTCTGGCGCCGTATAAGACGTGCAGCGTGTTCTGGAGTGCTTCCGGACTTTTGTACTGCCTTGCGGCTTTCGCAGTCATGAGTCTCATCACGGCGACCGCTATCGGTATTATCAGCCAGATCAGATGGTTCCGGCTGTTCCTGTTCGGAAGGCAGTGAGCGGCCGGAGCCTGTGGAAAAGCAGCATATTATCAGTGTTCAAGAAGATGAAGGAGACAGAAGATGATCAACAAATTAATCGACAGGATTCAAAAGACCCATGCTCCCGTTGTCGCGGGGCTGGATCCCATGCTGTCCTATGTGCCGGAGCATGTGCAGAAGAGGGCTTATGCAGAATACGGGGAGACCTTAAGAGGCGCTGCCGAGGCGATCTGGCAGTTTAACAGGGAGATCGTGGACCATATCTGTGATCTGATCCCGGCTGTCAAGCCGCAGATCGCCATGTATGAGCAGTTCGGCGTGGAAGGACTTGCGGCATATAAAAAGACAGTGGATTACTGCAGATCCAAAGGGCTGATCGTAATCGGAGATGTGAAGCGCGGGGATATCGGATCCACTTCTGCGGCCTATGCGGTGGGACATCTGGGAAAAGTACAGGTTGGAAATACCGCCTGTACGGGATTTGATGAGGATTTTATAACTGTGAACCCATATCTGGGGTCCGACGGGGTCATGCCTTTTATCGAGGTATGTAAGGAAGAAAAGAAAGGCCTGTTCATCCTGGTGAAGACGTCTAATCCTTCCAGCGGGGAGTTTCAGGACCAGCTTGTGGACGGAACGCCTCTCTACGAGCTGGTGGGTGAGAAGGTCGCCCGGTGGGGAGAGGAGCACATGGGAGATACATACAGCTACGTCGGCGCAGTGGTAGGTGCCACCTATCCGGCGCAGGGAAAGATTCTCCGCAGGGTGATGCCGAAATCTTTCATTCTGGTGCCCGGCTACGGGGCCCAGGGAGGCAGAGGAAAGGATCTGGTGCATTTTTTCAACGAGGATGGTCTTGGAGCCATCGTGAACTCTTCCAGGGGCATTATCGCCGCATATAAGCAGGAGGCCTATGGAAAATTCGGCGCGGAGAACTTCGGAGAGGCTTCCCGTGCCGCTGTGGAGGACATGATCGCCGACATCCGCGGAGCGCTGGAGGCGCGGTGAGAAGCAGGCGGATGCAGAACCCAAAAACAGCATCTGCCAGAACAATGCCGGAAGGATATTCGGACATGGAACATGGCTGAATGTCCTTCCAGAGTCAGGGCATTGAGAAGGCAGATGCGGAACTTAAAAAACAGCATCTGCCAGAACAATGCCGGAAGGATATACGGACATGGAACATGGCTGAATGTCCTTCCAGAGTCAGGGCATTGAGAAGGCAGATGCGGAACTTAAAAAACAGCATCTGCCAGAACAATGCCGGAAGGATATACGGACATGGAACATGACCGAATGTCCTTCCAGAGGCAGGGCATTGAGAAGGCAGATGCGGAACTTAAATAAGAGGTACAATCGTGAAATATGAAGAATTTGCCGAGGTGGTCCAGCAGGAGCGGATCGCTTCGGACATATACAGTCTGTGGATCCGCACAGAGCGGATCGCGGAGGAAGCCAAGGCGGGGCAGTTTCTGTCCCTGTATACGGGGGAGGAAAGCCGTATGCTTCCAAGGCCCATCAGCATCTGCCAGATCGACAGGACCGGCGGGCGGATCCGCATGGTATACCGGGTGGCGGGAAAGGGGACAGAGGAATTTTCCCGCCTGAGAGCAGGAGAACGGATCCGGGTCCTGGGACCGCTGGGAAACGGTTTTCCGCTGGATCGGGGCGTAAAAAAAGCATTTCTCATGGGTGGCGGTATCGGGATACCGCCCATGGTGCAGCTGGCCCGGGAGCTGGAGGGAGAAGTCCAGATAATTGCAGGATATCGGGATGAGCGTTTTCTGACGGAGGAGCTGGCAGCCGGCGGTGCGCTCTATATTGCCACGGAGGACGGCAGCGCCGGTACCAGGGGGAATGTGCTGGATGTCGTTCGGGAGCAGGAGCTGACGGCAGACATTATCTATGCCTGCGGTCCGCGGCCCATGCTCCGGGCGGTGAAGGCGTATGCGGAGGTGCAGGGAATCGAGTGCTGGCTCTCCATGGAGGAACGGATGGCATGCGGAATCGGCGCCTGCCTTGCCTGTGTCTGTCCGTCTGCCCAGGTGGATCCCCATACCCATGTGCACAATAAAAGGGTATGCAAGGACGGCCCGGTATTTTTAAGTACGGAGGTGGAGCTGTGAGAAATACAAAAGTAACGCTCGCAGGCGTGGAGCTTAAGAATCCGGTTATGACGGCCTCCGGGACCTTCGGCTCCGGTGCGGAGTACAGTGAATTTTATGATCTTTCCGTGCTGGGAGCGGTGGTGACCAAAGGAGTGGCCAGCGTGCCCTGGCCGGGGAATCCCACTCCGCGTATTGCGGAAACAAAAAGCGGCATGCTCAATGCCATCGGACTTCAGAACCCCGGTATCGACGTATTTCTGGAGCGGGACCTTCCTTTTCTGAAGCAGTATGACACAAAGATTATTGTAAATGTGTGCGGCAGGACCGTGGAGGACTACTGTGCGGTGGCAGAACGTCTGTCCGCTGAGCCGGTGGACCTTCTGGAAATCAATGTATCCTGCCCCAATGTGAAGGAAGGGGGTATTGCCTTCGGACAGGATCCCCGGGCACTGGAGAACATTACCCGGGAGGTAAAAAAATACGCCGCACAGCCGATTATTATGAAACTGAGTCCCAATGTAACGGATATCACGGAGATGGCGCGGGCGGCAGAGGCCGGGGGTGCGGATGTGCTGTCGCTGATCAATACGCTTACCGGTATGAAGATCGATATCCACCGGAGGACTTTCGCCATTGCCAACCGGACCGGCGGCATGTCCGGCCCGGCAGTGAAGCCGGTAGCAGTCCGTATGGTATACCAGACCGCACAGGCAGTGAAGCTTCCGATCATCGGGATGGGGGGCATCTGCGACGGGGAGGACGCCGTGGAATTTATCCTGGCGGGCGCCACGGCAGTGGCTGTGGGCACCGCAAATTTTGCAGATCCTTACGCGGCGAAGAAGGTGGCGGAAGGGATCGAGGCCTATATGGAACAATATCAGGTGGAGGATATCCGGGAGCTCACAGGCCAGGTCAGATAGAGAAACAGATTGAAACCGGGCCGTAAACATGTTAAAATATGGGAGACACAGTGATAAGGAGAAGACAGGAAGATGGAACAGTACAAACAGGAATTTATTGAATTTATGATCGACTGCCAGGTCCTGAAGTTTGGGGATTTTGTGACCAAGAGCGGCAGAAAGACCCCCTTTTTTGTAAATACCGGCTTTTACCGTACGGGTGCGCAGCTCAGGAAACTGGGCGGATATTATGCCAGAGCGATTCATGATCACTTCGGACTGGACTTTGACGTGCTGTTCGGACCTGCCTATAAAGGGATCCCCCTGACGGTGGCGGCGACCATGGCCATCAGTGAGCAGTATGGGAAGGATATCCGCTACTGTTCCAACCGGAAGGAGGTCAAGGATCACGGAGATAAAGGGATCCTGCTGGGAAGTCCCATGGGAGACGGGGACCGGGTGGTGATCATCGAGGATGTGACCACTGCCGGTACGTCCATTCAGGAGACGCTGCCCATTATCCGCGCACAGGGGGATGTGAAGCCTCTGGGCCTGGTGGTGAGCGTGGACCGCATGGAGCGTGGACAGGGCAGCAGGAGCGCCCTTCAGGAGATCCGGGAGACTTACGGACTGAAGACCACAGCCATCGTGACTATGGCAGAAGTGGTGGAACATCTGTACGGCCGTCTGTACAGGGGAAAAGTGGTCATCGATGATGCATTAAAAGCAGCCATCGACGCATACTATGAACAGTATGGTGTGAAACAGGAAGGAGACGCATATGAACAATGAAAAGATCTATAAAATGATGGCAGTTGTCGGGGCGGGTGACCTGGCGCTTGGGATCATTGTTCTGGTGACCGGAATTGTGACCGGGACTTTGATGATCGTCAACGGCGCCCGGCTCCTGAAGGGAAGATCCGACCTGATGTTCTGATATGGATGAGACTGTCGCAGGGTGAGCTGTCCGAAGGGGGACGGCATGTGCTGCGGCAGTCTCTTTGACTTGTCAGCAAAGGAGCTTTATGTGAAAAAGGAGACAGAAAAGTATGTCCGGCTCATCAGCCGTATTTTCTTCGGGATCTATCTTCTGCTGCTGGTATATCTGATGTTCTTTGCAGAAGAATGGGGCCGTACCATGCTGGAGGGAGACTATCGCTACAATCTGATGCCGTTTCGTGAGATCAGCCGTTATCTGAAATATCACAGACAGATCGGCTGGCAGCGGGTGTTCTGGAACCTGCTGGGCAATATCATCGGCTTTGTGCCCTATGGAGCGCTCCTTCCCGCCATGCGAAAGAAGAGGATGGGTTTTTTTAAAACAGCCCTGTTAAGCTTTGAACTGACGCTTTTTATTGAAGTCTCTCAGCTCGTCTTAAGGGTGGGAAGCTGCGATGTGGATGATATGATCCTTAATACCCTGGGAGGGTGCATCGGCTACGGCATCTACCATCTGGTGTTTCAAAAAAGGAGAAAAGAGTCTTATCATGAGAAGACGGTATAAATTTACAGATAAGAACCAGTCCCGGCCGGGGATCTTCTCCACGGTCATCGGGGTGCTGGCGCTGTTCCTGACAGGCGGCGTGCTTATGGAGGCTTATACGGCTTACGGGCAGGCGGGGAGAATCATCGCCGTGCTGGGATTTCTGGCCCTGCTGCTGGCGCTCGTCGGTCTGTATCAGGGGATCCGGGGACTCAGGGAAGAGGACAGCTACCGGCTTTTCCCGTATGTGGGATGTGTGCTGAACGGGCTGCTCCTGACGGCGTTTATCTGTGTATATATGGCAGGATGGTAAAAGCGTATGGAAGAGATATGGATGGAACGCTGGCAGCTCGCCGTATGCCGGATCCGGGAGATCGCAGAGGATCCGGAGACGGCAGGGAAGCCGGGGGATTATTTTAAGAAAACGGCAGGATTCGTCCTGCTGGTCCTGGAGGCGCTTAAGAAGGCAGAGGCTGATGAGTTCAGCCATGCGTCCCTGCAGGAGCTCCAGGACTTTTACAGAAGGCTCTACGGGGATATTACAGGGGATGCCTATGCCCGCAGTTATGCGGACCCTGCGTATGCGGCGGCAGAACTGGGAGACGGGTACGGACAGATCCTGTCTTTCGTCTATACAGAGCTTCGGGGGTTGATCGTCTGTGCCTTTGAGGGCCGCAGGGAGGAGATTCTCATTTACATGGAGCTCTTCCTGCAGATCCACAGTGAATATGAGGGAGATGTCCTGCCGGCAGCAGAGCAGCTCCGCCTGGACGTGTACTGGTTCGTCAGCGATTACTGCGACGTGCTGGCGGCCGGCCGGGTCAGGGAGCAGCTGGATCCTTCTCTGTCCTTTGCCCGGGACATTATCATGGAGGCGGATCTTACAGATCCGCGCTATCTGTACCGGTTCGGGGAATATATCACGGACACCCAGATCCGGACCAGCCGTTATCTTGCCGGACTTCCGGAGGAAGAGATCCGGCGGATCGCATCGGTCTATACGGAAGGCTACCGGATGGGATTTCTGGTAAATAAAAAACCGCTGGAGAAGAAGCGGACGGTCAATATAAGGTACTGTCTTGGCTTTGAACGGATCATCCGGCAGGCGGTCCGGAATTTTGAGGCTATGGGGCTTTCCTGCATTATCTACCGTGCGGCGGCGTTTCGGGTCAATATGCGGGAGGCGAACCGGATCGGATATTACGGGGCGATTCCCAACCGGCAGTATGACTACGACCACAAGGGAGATGCATCCCTCTTCATGGACAAGGCATTTGCAGAGCGGAAGCTGGGGGTCCTGAAGACCGTGTATGAGCAGTACAGGGAACTGGCCGGGGTGCACGGAGGCCCCGCAGTGATGGAGATCTTTGGAGAGACTCCGTTTTCGCCGGCGGGAAAGCCGGAGGCTCTGAGGCTTGATGAGAAGCAGCAGGAGGTTCAGGTGTATCTGAACAGCCGGACGGGACAGATCGTCAATGAATACATCCCGGGAGAGGAACGGAGCTTTACGATCATCGCCTTCCCGGTGCCGGAGATCGGGGATCAGTTTGAAGAGATCTTTCGGGAGACGGTCAGGATCAATACGCTGGACTATATGACCTGGCAGCAGATCCAGCAGAAGCTTATCGACGTACTGGATACCGGGATGGCGGTCCGGGTGCTGGGAAGGGGCGGCAACCGCACCGATCTTCGGATTGCGCTGACGCCGGTGAAGGATCCCCGGAAGGAGACGATCTTTGAAAACTGCGTGGCGGATGTGAATATCCCGGTGGGCGAAGTGTTCACCTCGCCCCGGCTTACGGGAACCTGCGGTGTGCTCCATGTGACCGGCGTCTATCTGGACGGGCTTTTTTACAGGGATCTGACGCTTACCTTCCGGGACGGGATGGTGACGGAGTACGGATGCGGGAACTATAAAGAGGAAGCGGAAAACCGCCGTTATATCCGGGAAAATGTGCTGATGCATCATGAGACGCTTCCCATGGGGGAATTTGCCATCGGCACGAACACCACGGCTTACATGGCGGCGAAGCGTTACGGCATGGGCAGCAGGCTGCCGATTCTGATTGCGGAGAAAATGGGGCCCCATTTTGCAGTGGGGGATACCTGCTTTTCCTGGGAAGAGGACGTGGTGACCTGTAATCCGGACGGAAAGCAGATGATCGCCAAGGAAAATGAATGCTCCGCGCTGCGGAAAGAGGATGTGAGCAGAGCGTATTACAACTGCCATACGGATATCACGATTCCCTATGAAGAGCTGGGAGAGATCGCGGTCCTTCACGAAGACGGGAGCAGCACGGTACTGATCCGGGACGGACGGTTCGTGCTGGCGGGGACGGAGAAGCTGAATGAGCCTTTTGCAGAAGGAGAGGTTCTGTCTTGACAAGCCGTGTGTGTCCCTGTATGATAGCGCATAAGTCAGGATAAAATACGAGGGCATATATATTAGCGTAACTTATAAATCTTTATTATAAAAACAGATTGCAAAGGAGAAAGAGAATGGCAAAAGTAGGAATTGTCATGGGCAGCGATTCAGACATGCCCGTTATGAGCAAGGCGGCGGATGTGCTCACGGAGCTTGGGGTGGATTTTGAGATGACGATCATCTCAGCCCACAGGGAGCCGGATGTGTTCTTTGAATATGCGAAAAGTGCAGAGGAAAAGGGCTTTAAGGTCATCATCGCGGGAGCAGGGAAGGCGGCGCACCTGCCGGGGATGTGTGCGGCGATCTTTCCCATGCCGGTTATCGGGGTCCCCATGAAGACGTCGGACCTGGGGGGTGTGGATTCGCTGTATTCCATCGTACAGATGCCGGGGGGGATCCCGGTGGCGACGGTGGCCATCGGCGGCGGCGCCAACGCGGGGATCCTGGCGGCGAAGATCCTTGCTGTGTCGGATGGGGCGCTTCTTGAGCGACTGAAAGCATACTCAAAAAAGATGAAGGAAGAAGTGGAGGGAAAGGCCAGAAGACTGGACGAGATCGGATACCGGGAGTATCTGGCACAGATGGGGAAATAAAGCTCTCCTGTGCGGGGCGCGGCAGAGACAGAACGGCAAATACACGACTTTGACAATAAAACAGCATCTGTCCGGGCATTGTCCAGGCGGATGCGGAACTTTAATCAGGAGGCAGGGAATGGATTATAAGAATGCAGGTGTTGACATCGAGGCCGGTTACAGATCGGTAGAGCTTATGAAGGAGCATGTGAAGAAGACCATGAGACCGGAGGTGCTGGGCGGCCTGGGCGGTTTCTCGGGCGCATTTTCCATGAGTGCATTTAAAGACATGGAGAAACCCACGCTGGTATCCGGTACGGACGGAGTGGGGACAAAGCTGAAGCTGGCGTTCCTTTTGGACAGGCATGATACAGTGGGGATCGACTGTGTGGCCATGTGTGTGAACGATATCGCCTGTGCAGGAGGAGAACCTCTGTTCTTTCTGGACTATATTGCCTGCGGGAAGAACTATCCGGAGAAGATTGCCTCGATCGTAAGCGGCGTGGCAGAAGGCTGCCTCCAGGCGGGAGCGGCGCTGATCGGCGGAGAGACGGCAGAGATGCCGGGTTTCTATCCGGAAGACGAGTACGATCTGGCGGGCTTTGCGGTAGGCATTGTGGATGAGAAGAACCTGATCACCGGAGCGGATATCAAGGCGGGCGATACGCTGATCGGTATCGCTTCCTCCGGCGTGCACAGCAACGGATTTTCTCTGGTGCGCAGGGTGTTCCGCATGACGGAGGAAGCGCTGCGTACATATTATGACTGTCTGGGCACGACCCTTGGGGAAGCACTGCTTGTACCCACGAAGATCTACGTGAAGGCGCTGAAGGCGGTGAAGGATGCAGGCGTCACCATCAAAGGCTGCAGCCATATCACCGGCGGCGGTTTTTACGAAAATATTCCCCGGATGCTCCCGGAGGGAGCCCGCGCCGTGGTGAAGAAGGACAGTTACCCGGTGCTCCCCATCTTCCGGATGCTTCAGGAGGAGGGGAATATTGCAGAGGATATGATGTACAATACGTATAATATGGGTCTTGGCATGGTACTGGCAGTGGATCCCGCCGATACCGAACGGGTCATGGCAGCCATCCGGGAGGCCGGGGAGACTCCGTATGTGGTGGGCTCCATTGAAAATGGGGAGAAAGGTGTTGTCTTATGCTGAAGCTTGCGGTGCTGGTATCCGGAGGCGGTACGAACCTGCAGGCGATCCTGGATTCCCTGTCGGACGGCCGTATTACCAATGCGGAAATTGTGACTGTGATCAGCAACAACCGGCATGCTTATGCGCTGGAGCGGGCGAAGTCAGCCGGAGTGCCGGCACAGTGCATCAGTCCGAAGAACTACGAGAACCGGGATATGTTTTATGATGCTCTGCTTGATGCTCTGGAGGCATCAGAGGCGGATCTGGTCGTACTGGCGGGATGTATGGTGGTGATGCCGGAGAAGATCGTGGAGAGGTATGAGAACCGGATCATCAATATCCATCCGGCGCTGATCCCGTCCTTCTGCGGGAAGGACTACTATGGGCTGCGGGTCCATGAAGGTGTCCTGAGGCGCGGCGTGAAGGTGACAGGCGCCACCGTGCACTTTGTGGATCAGGGGACGGATACCGGGCCCATCATCCTGCAGAAGGCGGTGGAGGTCCGGCAGGGAGACACTCCCGAGACGCTGCAGCGGCGGGTGATGGAGGAGGCAGAGTGGGTGATCATGCCCCGGGCCATCGACCTGATCGCCAATGGAAGGATACAGGTAACAGACGGGATCGTGACAATTTCTGAGGAAATGCCCTGAGGCATTTCCCGGCACAGGATGACATAACAGCATCCTGGCGCCTGTGTACCGGAAGGATTTTCCGGCGCCTATGCGTCGGGAAGTCCTTCCAGACCCCGGTGCAGAGGCGCAGGATGCGGAACCCTGAAACAGCATCCTGCTGCATAAGCACCGGAAGGATTTTCCGGCGCCTATGCGTCGGGAAGTCCTTCCAGACCCCGGTGCAGAGGCACAGGATGCGGAACCCCTAATAGGAGAAACAGCATGAAGATATTGATTGTAGGAGGCGGCGGCAGAGAGCATGCCATCGCATGGAAAGTATCGCAGAGTGACAAAGTAGAGAAGATCTACTGTGCGCCGGGGAATGCCGGCATTGGAGAATATGCGCAGTGTGTGGATATCGGGGTCATGGAATTTGACCGGCTGGCGGCATTCGCCAGAGAAAAGGAGATCGACCTGGCGGTCATCGGCATGGATGATCCTCTGGTGGGCGGAATCGTGGATGTGTTCGAGGCGCAGGGTATCCGGGTATTCGGGCCCCGTAAGAATGCGGCCATCCTGGAAGGCTCCAAGGCATTTTCCAAGGACCTGATGAAAAAATACGGCATTCCCACGGCGGCGTATGAGAATTTTGACGATCCGGAGAAAGCGCTGGCTTATCTGGAGACCGCATCTTTCCCCATCGTGCTGAAGGCGGACGGTCTCGCGCTTGGAAAGGGCGTGCTGATCTGCGAGACGCCGGAGGAAGCGAGAGAAGGTGTGAAATCCATTATGATGGACAAGAAATTCGGAGCGGCCGGAAATCAGATGGTCATCGAGGAATTCATGACCGGACGCGAGGTGTCTGTCTTAAGCTTTGTGGACGGAAAGACCATCCGGACCATGACCTCCGCACAGGATCACAAACGCGCGCTGGACGGGGATCAAGGGCTGAATACAGGAGGCATGGGAACTTTTTCTCCCAGTCCTTTTTATACGGATGAAGTGGACGCTTTCTGCAGAGAATATATCTATCAGAAGACGGTGGATGCCATGAGAGCGGAGGGCAGGACGTTTCAGGGGATCATCTTTTTCGGCCTGATGCTGACGGAGAAAGGGCCGAGAGTCCTGGAGTACAATGCCCGTTTCGGAGATCCGGAAGCGCAGGTGGTGCTCCCGCGCATGAAAAATGATATCGTGGAGGTGTTCGAGGCGTGCATCGACGGAACACTGGATCAGATCGAACTGGAGTTTGAGGACAATGCGGCGGTGTGTGTGGTTCTGGCTTCGGAGGGATATCCGGTGCACTATGAGAAGGGCTTTGAGATCCGCGGACTGGAGCGCTTCCGGGGAGCGGAGGGACGCTATGTGTTCCATGCGGCCAGCTGCCTGAAAGACGGGAAGCTTGTGACAAACGGCGGGCGCGTACTGGGTGTGACGGCTGTGGGCGCAGATCTGAAGAAGGCCAGAGCCAATGCCTATGAAGCTGCGGGCTGGGTGGATTTTGACAATAAATATTGCAGGAGTGATATCGGGAAGGCGATTGACGAAATATAAAAGCGAAATGTAAAAGTTTGATGAAAGTTTTGTGAAATAAGTTGACTTTCCTTTGCAGAAGCTTTATTGTAATGGTTCAGGGCGAAAGAGCCTGGAAAGAGAGATTTTTATGAGTAACAGAAAATATTTATCCAAAATGACAGGGATCCTCCTGGCGGGGATGCTGTTGTGTGCGGGAATGACCGTGCTGGCGGCGCCTTCCGTACAGGGGGATACAGAGCTGACTGTGACGGCGGATGAGACGGTCTCTGCTGAGTATACAATTACAAATGATGAAGCAATGGAAAGTGTGTCCCTGACTCTTTCTTATGATAAGGATGCGCTGACGTACATGTCCGGCAGCGGCGGTGACAATTTCTCCGGAAACGGAGGAAACGGGAGCGTGACCCTTCAGAGCCGGCCCCAGAGCGAGACGGCTTCCTTCTCTGTAAGATTTAAAAGTAAGGAGGAGGGCAGCACGGAGGTAAAGATCCTGTCCTGTACGGCTGTGGTGGACGGCACGGAGGTGGACCTGCTGAGCGGGGGTGCCGTGTCCGGCGGTGAAGACGAAGAGGATGAGGAACACGAGGACGAAGGAAAGCGTGCCAGCTTCGTTATAGACGAACGTACGTTCTATCTCCACAGCCCCGAGAGTCTGGAGGATTTTGACGCGGTGCATATGGACATCCAGGGGATCGACAGCCGCGTTCTGAAGCATGTCTCGCTGGACGTGTATGTGATCCGGCTGTACAGTGATAACGGAAGCTACCGGGATAATTTTGTCTATGACCCGGAGAAGGGAACGGTGATCCCTTTTGTACAGATGAGGAGCGGGAATGACACGGTCATCTTCCTGGAGCCGGACGAGGATGTACACATACCGGTGCGCTACAGCCGGGTGGATATGGGCTGGGGTCCCAAATACACGATTCCTGCCCTGCATCATGTGATCATCGACGGAGTGGATGAGATCCCGGATGATACAGATCATTATCTGGTGTACGGGATTAACCAGGACGGAGAGAAGGCATGGTACTGCTACGACTATGACAAGGATTCCCTGCAGCTTTTTGATGATGTGGCCTATCAGGGAGAGCAGAACTATATTCTGGAGCTGGAGGAAAAGGAGCTGGGCCTGCGGGCGGACGGCTATGAGCAGGTGGAGCGTTATAACAGAGATATGGGACGCCGGCTCTATATCATCCTGTTTCTGGTGATTTTCATCGTTGTGCTTCTGAATCTCGTTGTGCTGATGTATCTGCGCATGAGGAAGATGCAGATGCTGGATCCGGAGGATGAGGAAGACATAGAGGATGGGAAAAAGTCTTCGCCGGGTGCTTTTGTGACCGGGAATCTGGAAGAAAATGAGACAGATTTTCAGGAACCGGAGGAAGAGCCGGAAGAGGAAGACGAGGAAGAAAGGGATATCGATCTGGAGATCATCGACCTGGATGACCTGGAAGATGACGATTGACGGAATGGGGCTTCTGCACAGCGCGGAGGCCCTTTTTGCGGATTCATCGTTGACCGGAGCGTGCAAGTCTGTTATACTGGATGTATAACATGCGCATCTTGCATGTCCGGCAGGAACAGGACCTGGCGGACGGATTTACAAAGGACAGGTGACATCATGTATCTGGAAATTGATTTTAACAGTGACAAGGCGTTTTATGTGCAGCTGTGCGATCAGATCATCGTAGGAATCGCCACATCCAGGCTGCGGGAGGGGGATGCGCTTCCCAGCGTCCGGCAGCTGGCGGAGGAGATCGGCATCAATATGCATACGGTAAACAAAGCGTACAGCATTTTGAAACAGGAGGGCTATATCCGCCTGGACCGGCGGTGCGGTGCCGTGATCGCGGTGGATGCGGATAAACGCAGGGCGATGGATGAAATGAAGCGGGAGCTTCTGGTCATACTTGCCAAGGGAAGCTGCAAGAATATTACAAGAGAAGAGGTTCATGAACTGATCGATGAGATCTATGCGGAATATGGGGAGTAAATGAATCATCAGGAGGAGAATATGATCTATACGCAGAAAGCGGAGCAGGCGCTGAAGCTGGCAAAGAGAGCGTCTGCCCGATTAAAACATCCTTATATCGGGACGGAGCATATCCTGATCGGACTTCTGGAGGAGGAGACCGGGGCAGCCGGGCAGGTCCTCGCGGGCGCCGGCGTGACGGTGGAAGCGCTGACGGATATGATCAGCCAGCTTATCGCCCCGGAGAGCGGCAGCCTGATGGAGCCTGGCAGGGACTATACGCCCAGGGCCAGGAAGATCCTGGAGGATGCAGCCGTGGAAGCGAAGCGGTTTCATGAACAGATGGTGGGGACGGAGCATATCCTGATCTCCATTTTAAAGGACGGGGAATGCGTGGGCTCCCGGCTTTTGAATACCATGAGCGTGCGGCTTCGGGAACTGTACACGGAGCTGGTGACGTCCATGGGAGAGAAGGCAAATGAATACCGGGAAGATGGACGTGTCCGTGGTACGCAGACACTGGAGCAGTACAGCCGGGATCTGACGGAGCTGGCGGAGGAAGGGAAGCTGGATCCCGTGATCGGACGGGAAGAAGAGATCAGAAGAGTTCTTCAGGTGCTCAGCCGACGGACGAAGAACAATCCCTGCCTCATCGGAGAGCCAGGGGTGGGGAAGACAGCTATTGTGGAAGGACTGGCGGCGCGGATCGCCTCCGGCCAGGTGCCGGACAGTATCCTTGGCAAACGGCTGTGCATTCTGGATCTGACCGCCATGGTCGCAGGTTCCAAGTACCGGGGAGAATTTGAAGAACGGATCAAAAATGTCATCGAGGAGGTACGCCAGTCCGGGGAGGTGCTCCTGTTCATCGATGAACTTCATATGATTATCGGTGCCGGCGGAGCGGAGGGGGCCATGGATGCCTCCAACATCCTGAAGCCTGCCATGGCAAGAGGAGAGATCCAGATCATCGGCGCCACGACGCTGGAAGAATACCGGAAACATATCGAGAAGGATGCGGCGCTGGAGCGGCGTTTTCAGCCCATTACCGTAGAGGAAGCCACAGTGGAGCAGACGGTGGAGATCCTGAAGGGGCTGCGTCCTTATTATGAGGAGCACCACGAGGTAAAGATCACGGATGAGGCGCTCGAAGCGGCAGCAAGGCTGTCTGAACGTTATATCAGCGACCGGTATCTGCCGGACAAAGCCATTGATCTGATGGATGAAGCGGCGGCAGGGCTCCGTATGGGGCAGTACGGACCGGGGAATTCCCGTGCGGATCTGACAGGAGAGCTTCTGCAGGCCAGAAAAGACCTGGAGTCTGCGCTTATGGCGGGAGATATGGAACAGGCGCGGAACTGCCGTCAGACAGTGAAGAAGCTGGAGAACAGACTGGAGGGTCGGGAGACAAAAAGAGGCAGAAAGGCATCCAGTACAGTCACAGAGGAGCAGATCGCCCTGACAGTCTCCAGATGGGCGAAGATCCCCGTACAGCGTCTGGCAGAGGCGGAGTCCTCGCGTCTGCGCCGTCTGGAGCAGACGCTTCATAAGAGAGTCGTGGGCCAGGAGGAAGCAGTGAGCGCAGTGGCGCGGGCTGTGAAGCGCGGACGTGTGGGTCTGAAGGATCCGGGGCGTCCCATTGGTTCCTTCCTGTTCCTGGGGCCCACGGGCGTGGGCAAGACGGAGCTGTCCAAGGCGCTGGCAGAGGTTCTTTTCGGCAGGGAGGACGCCATGATCCGGGTGGATATGTCGGAGTATATGGAGAAGCACAGCGTCTCCAAACTCATCGGTTCGCCGCCCGGCTATGTGGGGCATGATGACGGCGGCCAGCTGAGCGAGAAGGTGCGCCGCAATCCCTATGCGGTGATCCTGTTCGACGAGATCGAGAAAGCGCATCCGGACGTGTTCAATATTCTGCTGCAGGTGCTGGATGACGGTCATATAACGGATTCCCAGGGGAGAAAGGTGGATTTTAAAAATACCGTTATCATCATGACGTCCAATGCAGGAGCCGGTGCGATTATTTCCCCGAAGAAGCTGGGCTTCGCTTCTTTGGAAAATGCAAAACAGGACTATGAATTCATGAAAAACAGCGTTATGAACGAAGTGAAGCAGATCTTCCGTCCGGAATTTCTGAACCGGATCGATGAGACGATCGTGTTCCATGCGCTGCAGAAAGAAGAAATCATTCAGATCGCCGGTATGCTTCTGAAGGATCTGACGAAGCGGTGTGAAAGCCAGCTGAGAATTCGGATCTCTTTTAAGGATTCGGTGAAAAAGTGGCTGGCAGATACCGGTTATGATGTGAAATACGGTGCGCGGCCGCTGAAGCGGGCGATCCAGAACAGACTGGAAGATCAGCTGGCGGATGAGATCCTGGGCGGAAGGATCCGTGAGGGCAGTCAGGTGGATGTGAAAATCACAAATGGAAAGGTTCGTATCCTGGTCAGACCGGAGGAAGAGGCATGAAGAAGGGAGGAACAGTGTTCTTCTGCCAGAGCTGCGGATATGAGTCTGCCAAATGGTCCGGTCAGTGTCCGGCCTGCAGACAGTGGAACACCTTTGCAGAGGAACCGGCAGCGCCCCGGGTAAAGAACGGTGCTGCAGTCCGGAAGCGGTCCGGGGGGCTGAAGAACGGACCGGTGAGTCTGAAAGAGGTGGCTTCCGGCGACGGGGAGCGGCTTTCCACCGGTATGGGAGAGCTGGATCAGGTGCTGGGTGGCGGTCTGGTTCCCGGTTCGCTGGTGCTGGTTGGCGGTGATCCCGGGATCGGAAAATCCACGCTGCTTCTGCAGGTCTGCCGAAATCTGTCTGTAACGCTTTCCGGGGTCCTGTATATCTCCGGGGAAGAGTCTCTGCAGCAGATCCGGCTTCGGGCATCCCGAATCGGAGAGTTCCAGGATACTCTGAAGCTGATGTGCGAGACGAATCTTGCGGACATCGAGGAAGTGATGCTGCGGGAGAAGCCTGTGGTTGCTGTGATCGACTCCATACAGACCATGTATCAGGAAGATATTTCCTCCGCGCCCGGGAGCGTTTCCCAGGTACGGGAGGCCACCGGAGTGCTCCTCCGGCTGGCCAAGGAACAGGGGATCACCATCCTTATCGTGGGTCATGTGACAAAAGAAGGAACGGTGGCCGGTCCCCGGGTGCTGGAACATATGGTGGACACCGTGCTCTATTTTGAAGGAGACCGGCATGCCTCCTACCGGATCTTAAGGGGAGTGAAAAACCGTTTCGGTTCCACCAATGAAATCGGTGTATTTGAGATGCAGGAGGACGGTCTGAAAGAGGTTGCAAACCCTTCTGAATATATGCTGAGCGGAAGACCCGAGGGGGCGTCCGGTTCGGTTGTTGCGTGTACCATGGAAGGCACAAGACCCATGCTCCTGGAAGTGCAGGCGCTGGTCTGCCGGACGAATTTCGGCCTGCCCCGGAGGACGGCTGCCGGAATCGACTGCAACCGGGTAAATCTTCTGCTGGCTGTGCTGGAAAAGCGGCTGAATCTTCCTTTTTCCAGCTATGATGCATATGTAAATATCGCAGGCGGACTGCGCCTGAGCGAGCCGGCCATGGATCTGGCACTGGTGCTGGCGCTGATCTCCAGTTACAGGGATGTTCCGGTGTCCGGCAGGACGATCGTTTTTGGAGAGGTGGGACTGAGCGGAGAGGTCCGGGCAGTCAGTATGGCGCAGCAGCGGGTGCAGGAAGCGAAGAAGCTGGGATTTACCAGGGTGCTTCTTCCCCGGAGCAGCATGGAGCAGGTGAAGAACATCAGCGGAATTGAGATCCTGGGGGTTGCGGCAGTGAAAGATGCGCTGCGCTTTATCGGGTAGGTCTTTCTGCATGGCGGCCGCACAAAAAAATGATTGACACCAGTTGGAAAATGTGGTATAGTATCCGAGTGTCAGAGATACAGGGATATAGTTCAGTCGGTAGAACGTTGGTCTCCAAAACCAAATGTCGAGGGTTCGAGTCCTTCTGTCCCTGTTCAGGCTTCGGAATCAGTCTTCCGGAGCCTTTTATTTTGGGAGAAATGTGGGATGACAGATGATCGTACGGATGAAAAGAAGGAGTAACAGGGTATGACGAGGAAAAAGGGTTTTCTGGTCTTTCTGAGCGGCATGGTGGCAGTCCTGTCATCCGGATGCTCGGGACGTGTGCCGTGGGTATCGGCGGCCGGCGAGACCAGAGAGGAGGTACAGGAGACAACAGCGAATCGTCTGGAGGCGGTGCAGCAGCTGGGAGAGCTCAGGATCGGAATCTCGGCAGATTATGCACCTTTTGCCTTCCAGGTGCAGACGGAAGGAGAGACGTTCCCCTGGGCAGGGGCAGATGTTGAACTGGGCAGGTATATTGCGAAGGAGATGGGAGTGGAGGCGGAATTCTGTGAGATGGGGTTCGAGGACTGTCTGGCAGCCGTGGCAGAAGGCAGTGTGGACATGGTACTGCTGGGGATGCTGCCCACATCAGACAGGGATACGGTGATGGATTATACAGATATTTATTATGAGCCGGGGAAGCAGGTGGTTCTGATTAAAGAAACTCAGGAAAAGAAGCTCTCAAAACCTGAGGATTTTGAAGAAAAGACAGTGGCGGCTCAGTACGGAAGTCTGCAGGCACAGCTTCTGGCAGAACAGTTTCCGGGCTCCTGGCCGGAATTTACAGAGGATGCATCGGAAGCCGTCCTGAAGCTCCGGCTGGGGATCGTGGACGGGGTGATTCTGGAAGAGGCCATGGCTGAAGCGGCCGTGGAAGAATTCGATGAGCTTGCTGTCTCCAAAGCAGTCCTGCCCTGCCCCTCCTCGGATACAACCGGAGTCGTAGGAGGGGTGGTAAAGGGCGAAACGGAGCTTCTTGAGAAAGTCAACAGCATCCTCGGAGAGGTATCTGACCGGCATCTGTATCTGGAATGGCTGGATGCGGCCACTGCGCAGGCGGCAGCGCTCACACATACTATTCCATGAGTGTGCCCACGGGGATATTGTCCAACCAGTCCGGCTGGCGGTAATGGGCGATGATGTTCCGGAATGCGTCCATGGCAGGTGTAAAGACTTTGTCCTTGTGATATACCAGACTGAAGGAGCGTTCCAGCTCATTGGTGCGGGGGATAAAGATGCGGATCTGCCGGCTGCGGATATCGCGCTCCAGAAGGCGTACGGAAACTACGGCCAGGCACTGATTATACAGGATGGCATTGCGGAAGGCGTCCGGACAGGTGGCTTCCCAGGAAGTGCGGATACGGAGGCTGTGGCGTTTGATGAACCGGTCGGATAGTGCTCTTGTACCGCTTCCCGGTTCCCGTATGATGAATTTCTGGTCCTGGAGCTCGGATACATGGATCTCGTCCCGGCAGGCAAAGGGATGCTCCCGGCTGCAGCCAAGAACGAGGAAATCACGGATGCAGGGAACCATGATCAGATCCTGATGGTGCACTTCTCCTTCCACGAGAGCGATATCCAGTTCGGATCGCAGAAGCTTTTCTTCTATCATATGAGTGTTTCCGATAAAGGTATAGGTCTCTGCATCGGGCATGGACCGGGAGAGGTCGTTCAGCACATTGGAGATCAGGCAGGAGCCGACCGTAATGGTGGAGCCGATGCGGATCATGCTTCTGCGATAGCTTTTCTGAATGGTCTGTTCCATCTGATCAAACTGTCCGACCACCTGATAGGCACTGTCCAGAAGCTCCTGGCCCGCAGGGGTGATGTGAAGTTTTCTGGACAGACGGTCGAACAGCCGCGTTCCGTAGTATTCTTCCATCTCCCGAACCGCCTGACTGATGGTAGGCTGGGAGAGATAAAGCTCTCTTGCAGCGGTATTCATGGAGCCGTATTCTGCGACGGCGATGAAGATTTTCAGATGCCGGATGGTCATGATATTCACTCCTTTGTATGATTTTCACAGGCGGCAGGTTCTGTGCCGACGGAAAAGGTTATAGGTTTTACCTATAAGTTTGATAGAATAATATCATTTTTCAGAATAGATGACAAGTGCTATAATAGCAGAAACAGACAGTTTTGGTCTCTGGAAGGCCAGGACTGCAGCTGCAGGAAAAGGAGACGGGAACGTGAGAGTGATCATTGTTGGAGGTGTTGCGGCAGGTACCAAAGTCGCAGCAAAACTGAAGAGAGAAGACAGAAGTGCAGATGTGACGATCCTGACAAAGGGAAAGGATATTTCTTATGCGGGGTGCGGGCTTCCTTATTATGTGGGAAAGGTGATTCCTGACAGGGAGAGCCTGGTGGTGAATACACCGGAGAAATTCGCAGCTCTGACGGGCGCGAAGGTTATCACCGGTATGGAAGTGACAAAAGTGGACAGGGCGAAGAAGACGGTGACAGCCGTGAATGAGGCCGGAGAGGAGAGCATCCGGGAATATGACAGGCTGGTCGTTGCGTCCGGCGCGTCTCCCATTAAACCGCCTCTTCCGGGGCTTGATCTGCCGCAGGTGTTCTTCATGAGAACGCCCGACGATGCTGTGGAACTTCGCAGAACGGTGGAGGCAGGAGGGATGAAAAGAGCTGTGGTCGTGGGCGGAGGCTTTATCGGCCTTGAGATCGCGGAGAACCTGACTGCCATGGGGATTCGCTGCAATGTACTGGATATGGCGCCCCATGTGCTTCCGGGATTTGATGAGGAAATACAGATCTTTGTGGAAAATCATCTGGCAGAACACGGCATCAATACCATGACCGGGACCCGGTTTGAAGGGGTTACAGGCGAAGGAAAGGTGGAAAAGGTACAGACGGACAGGCGGGCTCTGAAGGCGGATCTGGTGGTGCTTTCCATCGGGATACGTGCCAATACCGGATTCCTTAAGGATACGGGGATTGAGCTGGCGCCCAATCAGACGGTTCTGGTCAATGATCACATGCAGACCAGTGATCCGGATATCTATGCAGTGGGCGACTGCGCCATGGTTACCAGTCGTATCACCGGGAAAGCAGCGTGGTCTCCCATGGGTTCCACGGCAAATATTACCGGACGTATGGCGGCCGGTAATCTTACAGGAAAAGATGTGGCATATCATGGAGCCATGGGTACGGCGGTCTGTCAGCTTCCGGAGCTGAACGCAGGGAAGACCGGCCTGTCCGAGGCTCAGGCAAAGGAAGCCGGCTTTGACGCGGTCAGTGTAATCATGGTAACCGATGACAAGGCGCATTATATGCCGGGAGCAGGAAGCTTTATCATCAAGCTGGTGGCTGACCGCGGGAGCAGGAGGCTGCTGGGAGTCCAGGTACTGGGAAAAGGAGCCGTTGACAAGGTGGTGGATACCTGTGTGGCAGCTATTGCCATGCATGCGACGGTGGACGACATCGCAGACATGGATTTTGCCTATGCACCGCCGTTTTCCACAGCGATTCATCCGCTGTCCCATGCGGTCAACGTACTGATGAACAAGATGGACGGTACATTGGAGACCATGACGCCTGCGGAGTATGCATCAGGAGCCGCAGAGGGCTATAAAGTGATGGATGTATCTCTGAAGCCTTCCATCGAAGGCGCGCCTTATGTGGACCTGACGAAAATCGAAGGGGAAGTGGAAGGGTTCGCGAAAGATGAGCCCATCCTTCTGGTCTGCGCAAAAGGAAAGCGAGGGTATCTGACCCAGAACCGTATGAAATATTACGGATATACGAAGACACGGGTCCTGGAGGGCGGACTGGCTTTCAACGAAGTCGAGGCAGAATAAAAACACGGGAACTTTAAAAACAGCGGAGGTCCGGACACCGGGTGAGTGCGGACCGGAGCGGAACATTAAAACAGCGGAGGTCCGGAGGAAGCCGAATCGATTTCAGGACGTGTGAACGTCGTGAAATTGATTCAGACACCGGATGAGTGCGGACCGGAGCGGAACATTAATCAGGAGGAAATATGTCAGCATTAACAGTAAGCGCAGCGGATGAGAAGAGAGTCAAGGGCATGGGCTTTTTGAACAATAAGGGCACAGATAATTTTAACGGACGGATCATCACGGTGAACGGCAAGATCACGGCGGCCCAGCAGAAATGCATTGCAGAGGCGGCGGAAAAGTTTGGAAACGGCGAGGTGGTTTTTACTACCCGTCTGACCGTGGAGGTGCCGGGGATTCCCTATGACAAGATCGAAGAATTTCAGCAGTTTATCGCGAAGGAAGGTCTGGTGACCGGAGGAACGGGCTCCAGGGTGCGCCCGGTGGTATCCTGTAAGGGCACTACCTGCCAGTATGGACTTCTGGACTCCTATGCCCTGTCTCAGGAGATCCATGAACGGTTTTATGAAGGATACCGGCAGGTTCTCCTTCCGCACAAATTCAAGATTGCCGTGGGCGGATGTCCCAATAACTGCGTGAAACCGGATCTGAACGATCTGGGCATCATCGGACAGTATATCCCCAATTTTGATGAGGATTCCTGCAACGGCTGCAAGAAATGTGCCATTGAGAAAAACTGCCCGGTGGGAGCTGCAAAAGTGGTGGACGGCATCCTCGAAATCGACAAGGATGTCTGCAACAACTGTGGGCGCTGCGTGGAGAAATGTCCGTTTGACGCCATTGAGGACGGCACATACGGATACAAAATCTATATCGGCGGACGGTGGGGCAAAAAAGTGGCCCAGGGCCGTGCACTTGGCAGGATCTTTACGGATAAGGAAGAGGCAATGTCCGTGATCGAGAAAACGATCCTTCTGTTCCGGGAGCAGGGCAAAACCGGTGAGCGTCTGGCGCAGACCATCGACCGTCTGGGCTTTGAGAACGTGGAGGCACAGCTCCTGTCAGATGATATTCTGGCGAGAAAGGACGAGATTCTGGCAGCAGAGCTTCATACCAAAGGCGGAGCGACCTGCTGATACGGATACAGCGCTGAAATATGGATGCGGAACGCTGTCTTCCCGGAGGATTCCGGGAGGCAGCGTTCCCTTTGCTGTTTCCGGGGGAAATGGACGGGTAAAATGAGACTGTATGGGAAATGAATATTTCCGTGGCATAAGTGGACAAAGGGTGCTATAATATGTGAGGTAAGGGAGTGAATAAGTATGCGAGAGGTTCGACAGGGACAATTTTACAGACATTTTAAAGACCGCCTGTATCAGGTTATGGCGGTGGCAGAACATTCAGAGACTGGAGAACGCATGGTGGTCTATCAGGCGCTCTATGGGGATTACCGCGTGTATGTACGGCCCTATGAGATGTTCATCAGCGAGGTGGACCATGAGAAATATCCCCAGGTGACACAGAGATACCGTTTTGAACAGGTGGAGCTCTCAGGAGAGGAGTGTCCGGACCAGGGGACAGGATCCGTACAGGAAGCCCCCTGTGGTGCCGCTGCAGAGAGCAAAGAGGAATCGGCAGTCCAGAAGAGATGCCCGGAATCCCCGTCCGGCGATGGCAGTGTGAATCCGATCCTGCTGGAATTTCTGGATGCAGAGACACTGGAGGAGAAGCTTCATATCATGATTTTCGGAAGGAATCAGATGGATGACAGCCTTCTGAACAGCATTGCCATATCCCTGGATCTGGTAGTGGATGAGAAGAGCACGCAGGAAAAATACGATGAGATCCTGAACTGTCTGTCCATGATGGAAAAATTCGAGTGCAATCGTCTGAGATAAACGCGGATTCTTCCGGCAGCAGGTAAAAAACATGAGGTACCGGCCGGATGTCCGGACAGGCACGGCAGCGGCTTATCGCATGCAGGAATATTAACAAAAAGAGAGGTTGACAGAAAATGGCAGAAAGAGAATGCAGCAGTACGAGCTGTACAAAAGAGAGCTGTGAGGGCTGCCCCAGCAGGCAGCAGGAGCCCCGCAGCATGCTGGAGGAACAGAATGCATATTCCGATATCAGACATGTCATAGGGGTGGTCAGCGGGAAAGGCGGCGTAGGTAAGTCCCTGGTGACCGCTTCCCTTGCAAATCTGATGGCAGCAAACGGATACCGTGTCGGCATTCTGGATGCAGACATTACGGGGCCGTCCATACCGAAGATGTACGGGCTTCATGGACCGGCAGAGATGGCGGATGAGTGTATCCAGCCGGTGACTGCAAAAAACGGGATCAAGGTCATGTCCATTAACCTGCTTCTTCCGGAAGAGGAGGCTCCCGTGATCTGGCGGGGACCGATCCTTGCCAACATGGTCAAGCAGTTCTGGACAGATGTGGCATGGGGAGATCTGGACTATCTGTTTGTGGATATGCCGCCCGGAACCGGAGATGTGCCGCTGACGGTCTTCCAGTCCATCCCGGTGGAAGGAATTGTGGTTGTGACTTCTCCGCAGGATCTGGTTCGTCTGATCGTGAAGAAGGCGCTGAACATGGCAGAGGCCATGAAGATTCCCGTCCTGGGTCTGGTGGAGAACTACAGCTATGTGGTATGTCCGGACTGCGGAAAAGAATACAAGATCTTCGGGGAAAGCGGCATTGATGCACTGTCAGAAGAACTGGATCTGCCGGTGCTGGGCAAGATGCCCGTGGATCCCGAACTGGCAAAGCTTGCAGACGGTGCTTTTCATGAGGCAGAGAACGAGTATCTCATGCAGGCGGAGAACAGGCTGATGTTTCTGTAAAAAATGCGGACAGAAAAGAGAAGCGGCTTTCTGTGGGAAGAACCGCTTCTCTTTTCTGTCTGATCAGAAAGATCAGATCAATTCCGTATCATGCTCAGGCTGTCTTTTCCATCAGCATTTTTACGTTTTTCTTGAGCTTTTCCACCTCGATGATTAGATAATCTACCCTTATCTCGTAGAGCTGGCTCTTGTCGGCGGCGGGAATCGCCTGATTCAGCTTCGTCATAAGATCAATAAAGCTCTCTGCCAGGATCCGGATATTCCGGTCGGTGGAATTCTCAATATGTATTTCGATGTCATCCACTTTTCTCTTAAGTATCAGCAGGTCTGATTCCATTCTTTCCACACGGATTTTGAGGTCCTCAACATCAGCTTTGAGCTGCTCGACATCAGCCTTGAGCTGCTTAACGTCAGCTTTGAGCTGTTCAACATCGGCTCTAAGCTCTTTGACTTCAGCCTTGAGCTGTTCAATATCAGCTTTCAGCTCTTTCACATCCGCCTTTAATTCCCGTATGTCGGCCTTCATTTCCTGCATATCAGTTTTCATCCCCTGCATCTCTGCCAGAAGCAGATCAAGTTTTTCGCTGTCTGTCATATTTCCCTTCTTTCTTATCGCACAGCCTTTATTTACAGGTGACTGATCAAAGTATAACACATATGTGACAAAAAGTCCATATAATTTACATAAAATGAAAATAAAAATACATACAGCATAGAAAAGGCCAATAAAATCAGTTACCGAATCAGCCAGAAATCCTTCACGACTGCAAAAAATTCCCTGAGCAGATTGGTAGGCTGCGTGGCCAGATCGCTTCTGGCCGGGATGCCGTTCACATTTTCATAGCCCAGCGTCTCTGCCAGATGCAGGGCGCGGCAGATGTGAAAACCATTGCTGATGATCCCTACAGAGACGTCCGGCGGAATCATCTCCCGGGAAAAAATCAGATTCTCCCGGGTATTGGTGGACTGGTCTTCCTCCAGAATCCGTTTTTCATCGATTCCCTTTTCCACCAGATATTTTTTCATGGCAGAGCTTTCCGTGCAGGGCTCATTGCTGCCCTGACCGCCGGAGACGATGAATGTAGTGTCCGGATGTTCCAGAGCATACTCATACGCCCTGTCAAGACGCAGAGCCAGAGCCCTGCTGGGACCGGATGCGCGCACGTGGGCGCCCAACACAATGACATAATCCTGCGTCTCTGCCGGCATGGTGAGCGATCCCTTCAGGATCATTCCCTCCACACCCAGGAAAAAGGCAAGGCAGGCAGCAAGGAACAGAATCATGCCCGCCTTCACGGGGGAGGGGAGATTCTGAAAAAACCGGATCCGGAACAGCCATCCTGCCAGCAGAAAGCCTGCGGACAGGAACAGCCATATGAGGTAAAACACAGTGGTAAGACCACTGTATATGAGCAGCAGTATGAAATAAATGAGACAGAGAATCCCGGCAATGGTACAGATGATGAACATAAGTGGCTCCTTTCCTTCGTAAAACAGATCTTTCCGTCTTAGTTTACCACAGACTGGATGATTCCGCACCCGATTTTATCGCCGGAATTTCCGGAGGGCTGGCTGGTGAAATCGTCTGCCATACTGTGGATGACTACGGACCTTCCAACGATATCTTCCACAAAAAACCGTTTGTCATAGAAAACCTGGTAAGCATACCCCTGATTGCCCAGAAGGGGAGGAAGGTCTCCGGCATGCCGGGGGTGGGGCATGTTCCCTGGATTGTAGTGATCGCCGGTCTGCCCGAAAGGTCTGGTGCAGTCGCCGTGTTCATGTATATGCATGCCGTAAAAGCTGCTGGAGCCCGGTGATGAGATATTGGGGAGCCCAAAGATCTCGGCCGCAATCAGGACTCCGCCGTAGGAGGTCTGATAGAATCTTACAGATCCTGCAAGCTGGGGCTGGGATGCATTCCCCTGGATCCATGCGATGGCAGAAGGCTCTGCATGGGTCAGGAGATACTGGAAATGAGAAGCGGGTGTAGGTTGATACATGGATGTACCTCATGAATCTGCTTTTCCTTACAGTATATGCGGAAAAAGCCTTTGCTGCGCCTTTTGAAGATCTTTTCAGGAAGACTGTTTTATCGCTGTATGCCCCTCGACAAGTTCCTGATAGAATGTTAAAATTGCAGTAGCCATGCAGCCGGCACGCTCTGCCCGGCCGGATGGAGAATGGACGTAAATCATGAATTTTCAGGAGGTCATATGAAAGCATTGATATTAAATTCCGGTATGGGAAGCCGTATGGGGGTTCTGACTTCTGAGCATCCCAAATGCATGACGGAGGTTTCCAGCCGGGAGACGATCCTGAGCCGACAGCTCCGGCAGCTCGCGGAGGCCGGTATTCGGGAAGTGGTCATGACCACGGGACTTTTTGACAGTGTGCTGGTGAACTACTGTCAGAGTCTGGAACTGCCGCTCCACATTTCATTTATAAAAAATCCCGTATATCAGGAGACGAATTATATTTATTCCATTTATTGTGCCAGAGAGGAATTAAAAAATGACGATATTCTTCTGATGCACGGAGACCTGGTCTTTGAAAACCGGGTACTGGATGCGGTGCTGGAGAATGCGGACAGCTGTATGACTGTCAGCTCTACGCTTCCTCTTCCGGAGAAGGATTTCAAGGCGGTGATTCAGGGGGACCGGATCACGAAGGTAGGTGTGGAATTTTTTAATGATGCCATGGCTGCTCAGCCGCTGTATAAGCTGAAAAAAGAAGACTGGCTGGTGTGGCTTGACCGGATTGCGGCGTTCTGTGAGGCGGATCAGGTAAAATGCTACGCGGAATGCGCGCTGAATGAGGTGACAGAGAGCTGCCGGATCCGTCCTCTGGATGTAAGGAATGATCTCTGTGCGGAGATCGACGACCCGAAAGACCTGGCCGTAGTGTCGGAAAAGGTGCGGCGGGTGGAGAGCCGGACCGTCTATCTGTGTTTTTCCACGGATATGGTACACAGCGGGCATATCGCCATCATCCGCAGAGCGGCCAGACTGGGGAAGGTGATCGCAGGCGTGCTCTCGGATGAGGCGGTCATCAGCTATAAGCGTTTCCCGCTTCTTCCCTTTGCAGAGCGCAGGGCATTATTTGAAAATATCTCAGGCATCAGCCGCGTGGTGGAGCAGAAAACGCTGAGCTACCGGGAAAATCTGGAACGCTACCGGCCGGATTATGTGGTACATGGAGATGACTGGGTCAGCGGTTTTCAGAAGCCGGTGCGGGAAGAGGTGCTGTCCGTGCTGTCCGGCTACGGCGGAAGGCTGGTGGAATTTCCTTATTCCAGAGATGAGAAATACCAGAAGCTGGAAAACCGCGCCAGAGTCCATCTGTCCCTTCCGGACGTGCGTCGGGAGAGGCTGAAGAAAGCCATTGAAATGAAGGGGCTGGTCACGGCGCTGGAGGCCCACAGCGGGATTACCGGCCTGATCGTGGAGAAAACAGTGGCGTATGAAAACGGAGAGGCCAGACAGTTCGATGCCATGTGGGTCAGCTCTCTGTGCGATTCCACAGCCAAAGGGAAACCGGATATTGAACTGGTGGATATGACTTCCCGGTTCCGGACCATTGATGATATTATGGAAGTGACTACAAAGCCCATCATTTTCGATGGAGACACCGGGGGGCTGACGGAGCATTTTGTCTATACGGTCCGGTCTCTGGAGCGGATGGGAGTGTCAGCAGTGATCATCGAGGATAAGACAGGGCTTAAGAAAAACTCCCTGTTCGGGACGGAAGTGGCCCAGACGCAGGATTCCGTGGAAAATTTCTGCGCCAAGATAGCCGCAGGCAAGCGGGCACAGAAGACGAAGGAATTTATGATCATCGCCCGGATTGAGAGCCTGATCCTGGAGCAGGGGATGGAGGATGCGCTTGTGAGGGCAGCGGCTTATGTGAAGGCGGGGGCAGACGGGATCATGATCCACAGCCGGAGAAAAGAACCGGATGAGATCTTTGCGTTTGTGGAGCGGTTCCGGCAGTCGGATCAGACGACTCCGGTAGTGGTGGTGCCCACCTCTTTCCATACAGTAACCGAAGAGGAATTTAAGGAACGGGGGGTCAATGTGGTGATCTATGCAAACCAGCTGACCAGAACCGGATTTCCTGCCATGCAGAGGGCGGCGGAGACGATCCTCAGATATCACAGGGCGAAGGAATGCGACGACAGGTGTATGTCGATACAGGAGATCCTCCATCTGATTCCGGAGGAAGAATAAAGATTACTGCTGGACGGACAGAAAGGATGAAAGAGATGAAAAATGAAAAGATACAGGATATAGAGAAGCTTCTGCGGGAGAAAGGCGCTGCTTCCGTGCTGCTGGTGTGCGGAAATTCTTTCCGGAGCCAGGCACTTTACGGCAGGATCCAGGAGGCGGCAGAGAAGGCGGGGGCGGGACTTACGGAATTCTCGGATTTTACCCCCAATCCCGGATATGAATCGGTGAAAGCAGGAGTGCAGGTATATCTGGCGCAGCACTGCGATTTCATTATCGCGGCAGGCGGCGGAAGCGCCATGGATGTGGCGAAATGCATCAAGCTGTTCTGGAACATGGAGCAGAATAAAAATTATCTGGAGCAGGAGATCGTGGAAAATGAGACGCCCCTCCTCGCCATACCGACCACGGCGGGGACGGGCAGCGAGGCCACCCGTTTTGCGGTTATTTATTATGAGGGAAACAAGCAGTCCGTATCACATCCGTCCTGTATTCCGGAGTATGTACTCCTGGATGCTTCCCTGCTTGTGACGCTTCCGGAATACCAGAGGAAAGCGACCATGCTGGATGCACTCTGTCATGCACTGGAATCCTGGTGGTCGGTAAATTCCACCGAAGAGAGCAGGGCATATGCGGCAGAGGCTGTTCGTCAGGTATTTCAGTATGAGAAGGCATACCTGGCCAATGAACAGGAAGGAAATGAAGGAATGCTGGAGGCTGCAAATACGGCAGGCCGCGCCATCAATATCACGCAGACTACGGCAGGACATGCTATGTGTTATAAGCTGACCACCCTCTACGGGCTGGCTCACGGACATGCGGCGGCTTTCTGCGTGGCGGCTCTCTGGCCATACATGGCGGCGCATACGGAGGACTGCATCGACCCCAGAGGAAGCGCATACCTTCAGGAGATGTTCCAGGGGCTGGCGAAAGTCATGGGCTGCACCGGGGTGGAGGGCTCCATAGAGAGATACAGGGCGTTTCTGGAAGAGCTCGCACTTCCCGTACCGGTCATGCGGTCCGGGTCGGAGCTGGAGATTCTGAAGCATTCCGTCAATCCGGACCGCCTGAAAAATAATCCGGTCCTTCTGACCGAAGAGACGCTGGAGGCACTGTACCGGCAGATTCTGAAGCAGGAGGAGATATAGTATGAATGTACAGACATTTACGGAGATCCTGGGGGCGGATTTTTATGCGGGTGTCCCGGATTCTCAGTTGAAGCCGCTCTGCGATTATCTGATGCGGACCCACGGGACCGATCCGAAGCACCATGTGATCGGGGCGAATGAGGGAAACTGTACGGCGCTGGCTGCCGGCTATCACCTCGCCACCGGCAAAATTCCGGTGGTCTACATGCAGAATTCCGGAGAAGGCAACATCATCAATCCGGCGGCTTCCCTTCTGAACGACCGGGTATATGCGATCCCGGTGATTTTCGTCGTGGGATGGAGAGGAGAGCCTGGAGTTCATGATGAACCGCAGCATGTCTATCAGGGAGAAGTGACTGTGCGTCTGTTGGAAGACATGGATATCAGGACCTGCATCGTGGGAAAAGAGACAACGGAAAAAGAACTGAGAGCGATAATGGAGACATTCCGGACCATCCTTGCACAGGGGAAGAGCGTGGCGTTCGTCATCCGGAAGGGTGCGCTGTCCTGTGAGGAAAAGATGGAATATACCGGTATTGGTACGATGGCAAGGGAAGAGATCCTCCGGCACATCGTCGATGTCTCGGGAGAAGATCCCGTTGTGTCCACCACCGGAAAGGCAAGCCGGGAGCTGTTCGAGATCCGGGAAGCCAGGGGGCAGGGACATCAGTATGATTTCCTGACGGTGGGCTCCATGGGCCACAGTTCTTCCATCGCACTGGGGATTGCGGTTCAGAAACCGGAGAAAAAAATCTGGTGCGTGGACGGAGACGGCGCGGTGCTGATGCATATGGGGGCCATGGCGGTCCTTGGAGCATGCCGCCCGGATAATCTGGTCCATGTGGTGATCAACAACGGGGCCCATGAGACGGTGGGAGGCATGCCCACAGCCGCGGGCAGCGCGGATCTGGTGGCAGCGGCGAAGGCGTGCGGGTATCCTTATGCGGCCTGCGCAGAAAGCTTTGAACAGCTGGACCGGGAGCTTGCTGCCGCAAAAGTCAGGAAATCCCTGAGCTTTCTGGAGGTGAAATGTTCCATCGGCTCCCGGAAGGATCTGGGCCGGCCGACGACGACGGCGACGGAGAACAAAGAGCGGTTCATGGAATATCTGAAGGATGAAAAGCATTGAGAGGGCATGACCATATCTGCATGGGCCTGCTGGCCCATGTAGATGCCGGCAAGACAACTTTATCAGAACGTTTTCTGTACGAAAGCGGCAGGATCCGGAAGATGGGCAGGGTGGACAAGGGAGATACTCTGCTGGATGACCACGAGCTGGAGCGGGCGCGGGGGATCACGATCTTCTCAAAGCAGGCAGCTTTTGAGCTGGGAGGGAAGCAGTTCACGCTCCTGGATACGCCCGGGCACGTGGACTTTTCAGCGGAAATGGAGCGGACCCTGCAGGTGCTGGATTACGCCGTGCTGATCATCAGCGGCCCGGACGGAATCCAGGGACATACAGAGACGCTGTGGAAGCTCCTGAAGAGATACGAGATCCCGGTATTTCTCTTTGTCAACAAGATGGATCAGGAAGGAACTGACAGAGCGCAGCTGATGGCGAAGCTGAAGGCAGGGCTGGATGACCGGTGCGTGGATTTCGATGCGGATCCGTCTTCGGAGGAATTTCTGGAAAATGTGGCAGTCTGTGAGGAAGAGACGCTGGAGCGCTATCTGGAGCAGGGGACTGTGACAGCAGAAGAGATCGGCCGCCTGATCGCAGGGCGCAGCCTCTTTCCCTGCTATTTTGGATCCGCGCTTAAGGGGACCGGCGTAAGAGAACTGATGTTTGGCATGGAGACTTACATGGATCCCCCGGAGTATGGAGAAGAGATGGGAGCCAGGGTCTTTAAGATCAGCAGGGATGAACAGGGACAGCGACTGACCTGGGTGAAGGTGACCGGCGGCTGTGTGCGGATAAAGATGCCTCTGACCGGCGGCTCAGGAGACGGAGCCTGGGAGGAAAAAGTGGATCAGATCCGGATCTACGCGGGCCCCAGGTACGAGAATGTCAGGGAAGCCGGGCCGGGAATGATCTGTGCACTGACTGGTCTGACCAGAACATATGCAGGAGAGGGGCTGGGAAAGGAAGTGACGTCTGCCCTGCCGGTCCTGGAGCCGGTGCTGACTTATCGGATTGAACTTCCCCGGGATGTGGATGCCAGACAGATGATGGGACGCCTGAGACTTCTGGAAGAGGAGGAGCCCCAGCTCCATATCCGGTGGGATGAGGAACTGAAGGAGATTCAGGCCCAGCTCATGGGAGCGGTGCAGATCGAGATTCTGAAGGCGCTGATCCAGGAGCGGTTCGGAGTAGCTGTGGACTTTGGAGCGGGGCAGATCGTGTATAAGGAGACAATCCGGAATGCAGTGGAGGGAGCGGGGCATTTTGAGCCGCTCCGCCATTATGCGGAGGTACACCTCCTTCTGGAGCCCGGGGAGCCGGGGAGCGGGATGCAGTATGCCTCGGCCTGCAGCGAGGATGTGCTGGACCGGAACTGGCAGCGGCTGATTCTGACCCATCTGGAAGAAAAGGTGCACCGGGGAGTGCTTACAGGAGCGGAAGTCACGGATATGAAAATCACGCTCATATCCGGAAAAGCGCATCTGAAGCATACGGAAGGCGGAGACTTCCGTCAGGCTACGTACCGGGCGGTCCGGCAGGGGCTTATGCAGGCGGAAAGCGTACTGCTGGAACCTTATTATGCATTTCGGCTGGAGATACCCCGGGAGTCCGTGGGACGGGCCATGTCGGACGTGGAGCGGATGTGCGGGTCCATGGAGGCGCCGGAGCCGGGGGACGAGTGGGCGGTTCTGAAGGGAACGGCTCCGGTGGCCGCCATGCAGAACTACCAGCAGGAGGTCACGGCGTATACCCGGGGGCGGGGGCGTCTGTTCTGCCGTCTCAGGGGCTACGGGCCCTGTCACAATGAAGAAGAGGTTCTGGGAGAGAGCAGTTATGATCCGGAGCTGGATGTGGAAAATACGCCGGATTCCGTGTTCTGCTATCATGGGGCGGGGACTGTGATCCCCTGGTATGAGGCAGCATCGCATATGCATCTGGAAAGCTGTCTGGCAGATGAATGGAAAAAACAAACATACGTTCAACCTGCGATAAAAGAGAAAAGAGAGCGGCCCGTTCCCGGCACGGCAGAAGAGGAGAAGGAGCTGGCGGAGATCTTTGCGCGCACCTACGGTGCCCCCAGAGAGCGGACCGGACAGGATCATGTCCGCCGGGAAGTATTCGGGGAAGCAGGGAAGACGAAACCGTCTGCATACCGACCAAAAGAAAAATTACCGGAATATCTGCTGGTGGACGGCTACAATGTGATCTTTGCCTGGGAGGAACTCCGGGAGCTGGCCAGGACGAATATAGACAGCGCCAGAGGAAAGCTTATGGATATCCTTTGTAATTATCAGGGTTTCCGCAGGTGCAGCCTGATCCTGGTATTCGATGCCTACCGGGTGGAAGGGCATGTTGAGGAAGTGGTAAAATATCACAATATCCATGTGGTCTATACGAAGGAAGCGGAGACGGCGGATCAGTACATTGAGCGCACGGTCCACGAGATGGGCAGAAAATGTCAGGTTACGGTGGCGACCTCCGATGGTCTGGAACAGATCATCATCCGGGGGCAGGGATGCGCCATGATGTCCGCCAGAGAGCTGCGGGAGGAAGTGGACCGTATCAACCGGGAGATTCGGGAGGACTATGTAGAGCAGTTTCCAGGCAGCAGAAATTATCTGTTTGACTGTCTGCCGGAAGAGCTGGCAGAATGGATGAGGGAAGTGCGGCTGGGAAAAAAGAGCATGGAAGAAGGGCGGGAGTGACAGTTGGAGCGGAATATTGATATGAAAGAAGTGTCGGACGGAAGGTTCTATCTGGCAAATGATCTGGTAAAGGCGGACTGCGGCGGCTGCCATGGATGTTCCTCATGCTGCCGGGGGATGGGGAGCTCTGTCACGCTGGACCCCTATGATATTTTCTGCCTGTGCAGAGGTCTGGGAGAGTGCTTTGAAGCGCTGATGGCAGACCGGATCGAGCTGAATATCGCGGACCGGCTGATTCTGCCGAACCTTAAGATGGCAGGAGAGCAGGAGGTCTGTACATTTCTGAATCCCGAAGGGCGGTGCAGCATCCATGCATTCCGTCCGGGCATGTGCCGCCTGTTCCCGCTGGGGAGATTCTATGAGGACGGTGATTTCCGGTATTTCCTGCAGATTCATGAGTGCCCCAGAGAGCCAAAGGCCAAGATCAAGGTAAAGCGGTGGCTGGGCATCCCGGAGCTTAAGCGCTATGAACAGTTCATCTGCGACTGGCACTTTTATCTGAAGGAGCTGCGAAAGAAGGTGGAAGAAGCTCCGGAGCTGATCCGGGAGATCAGTCTGGAGCTTCTGAAACGGTTCTATACGGAGCCGTATGACCTGCAGGGAGATTTTTATGGGGAATTTTATCAGAGACTCCGGGAAGGATGACAGGACGTGTTCCGCCCGGAGCGCGTCAGAAAGGAAGAGCAAATGAGTGTGAACTATCATGCCTCGCAGAGCAGAGGCGTACCCTTTTCCGAGCACGAAGCAGTGTGTCAGCAGTGGAGGGAGGAATTTTCAGGATACGATCCGGAACGGATCCGGAAGATTCTGCATCTGACAGCAGATCCGGATTATCTGTACCTGACCTATTACAAAGCTCCGTACAGACTTCACCTGGCGGACGGAGTGCTGGAAAAGCAGGAGGGTGACGAATGGACGCAGGAACTTTATTTCAACGAGTCCATGGCAGTCTATCACCTGCTGCATTTTACAAAGGATCTCCCGGTGATTTCCGGGAAATGGGTGCCCTGCCACACCATAGACGGTGTGGTGAGCCGGAATCCGGCGGTTAAGGATCCGCTTCTGTCACCCTTTGAACAGAAATGTGCAGGAAGGGTGAAGGAGCTTCAGGCCGCCTGTCGGATGGCAGGCGGAGTAGAGCTTCAGGCGGGGGATGCCGCCTGTGAATTTGAAGCATTTCCTCAGGTGCATCTCAGACTGGTGTTCTGGGATCAGGATGAGGACTTTCCGGCAAAGGCGCAGATACTGGTCGACCAGTGTGTGACGGATTTTGTCCACTATGAGACGGTGGGATGCATGATCGCGGATCTGCTGGATAGGCTGAATATATGAATTCTATACACTGTACGCTGTATTGATGTGCGGGAAAGAAAAGATCTGATATGGATGCCTGAGGGCAGCGAGGCAGGAAAATACTGCCTGTATCAGCATCGAATGCAGGATTTACGCCGGGAAGCAGAAACAGGTATTACGGAGGAGAAGAGATGGAGACAACAGTCAGGGCATACCGGGAACAGGACATACCGGATATGGTCAGGATCTGGAATGAGGTGGTGGAGGAAGGGATTGCCTTCCCCCAGGAAGAGCCGCTGACGATGGAAACCGGGACCGCATTTTTTGCGTCCCAGACGTACTGCGGGGCGGCAGTGGACCAGGAGACAGGTCAGGTGCTTGGACTTTATATCCTGCATCCCAACAATGAGGGCCGGTGCGGACATATCTGCAACGCCAGCTATGCGGTCAGCAGGGCGCACCGGGGGCGGCACACGGGCGAAAAGCTGGTCCTGGACTGTCTGGAGCAGGGACGGCTTCACGGATTCCGGGTGCTGCAGTTCAATGCGGTGGTGGCGTCCAATCTGCATGCAAGGCATCTGTACGAACGGCTTGGCTTTGTCCAGCTGGGGGTGATCCCGGGGGGATTCCGCATGAAGGACGGGCATTATGAGGACATCTGTCCTTACTATCATGAGCTGTAGAACGCATGTTTCGGAGTCGGGATCTCAGGACTCGTTCGTCCGGGTCATATCCATGTCGTCCGGGTCGCCGACCCATTCTCCGTTCCGGTAATCATAAAACAGGATCTGCCGGGGCTCTGAGAGGGAGACCCAGATCTCATAGCCCGTCGGTTCCAGATCCCCGTCTGTGACGATCCTGTCCCCCCAGTACCACCAGGAAGCATTTTCTCCGGTCACCCGGTCCGCATGGAAGGTAAGCCATTTCCGGCCGTCTTTATCATAAATGTAAGGGTAGCAGTAGAGAATATTGCGCTCCGGATCAAAAGTATCGATTTCCCGGCGGATGGCTTCCTCCATCTGTTCAATCAGCTCGTAGTGGTCGTCCCGCCAGCTGTAGATCCTGGTGCGGTCGTAGTTCGGGCAGGCCAGGCAGACATCCCTTCCTTTTATATCGGGGATCGTGATGGTAAAGTCGTGGGTTTCGGCGGTAAAAGGCAGAGCCTCGGTCTCGTAGACCAGTACGTTGATAAGGGTGTTTTCGGAATCGTCTTCTTCCCAGAGGACCTTCTGAATATTGAGATTGCCCGCGTGTCCCTGGATGGTCAGGCTGTCGGTTTCTTCATCGTAGGAACAGGAGGCAAAGTCGATCCAGGAGGTGCCTGCGGGTTTTCCGATGACGAACAGCATGAGAAAACCGCACAGGACGCCGGACAGCATGAGAATCAGCGTACCGGCTGCCAGCAGTTTTAAATGCCGGGTGCGCCTGCGGATCTTCCGGAACCCGTCCAGGGCGCGCCGGTCTTCCAAAGAAGGCGTTGTTTCCAGTACTTCCTTCTGCATTTGTTCGTGAATTTTCTGACAATCCGGACAGCGGTCCAGATGATCCCTGACAGCCTGCATTCCGGAACGGCTCAGCAGTTGTTCTGCGTATCCGGGCAGCAGGTCTCTGATAATCTCACAGTTATGGACGGTCGTTTCTTTCATTTGCTTTCAGCTCCTCTCTGAGTCTTAATTTGGCGCGGTAAAAAGTAGTCCGCGCCCAGTTTTCGCTTTTTTCCAGAATTTCGCCGATCTCCCGGAAAGACAGTTCTCCGGTGATGCGGTACAGGACGACTTCCCGCTCCTTTTCGGAAAGCCTGTGGATGGCCCGGTACAGTCCCACCCGATCTTCGCTTTGCAGTACCTGAGTCTCTGCATCGGGATTTCCGGGGTCCGGGATGGAATCCGCAAGCTCTGCAAAGTCTGTTTTTCCCCGTTTTCGCAGCTCCTGCCACAGTACATGTCTGGCGATCTGGCAGAGCCATACGGACAGCTTGCAGGAGCCGTCATAACGGGATATGGAGGTGACGGCCCGAAGAAAGGTCTCCTGCAAAAGATCCTGGGACCAATGGGCATCGTGGGTTCTCATATAGAGGAACTGATAGACCATCCGCTCATAGGTACGGTAGATCTGGTCCATGTCCATGGGATCGTCCGGCAGCTTTTTCATTGCATTTTCACCTCCTTGTACTTCTTATATCCCATTTTATCAGGATTTGTTACAGAGACAGGATAAAATCTTAATAAAAATTTAGAGGAAATATAGAAAATCCTGGTGTACAATGGACTTGTAGAAACTGAGATCAAGGACAGGCGGGGGAATCAGATGACAACGAGACAGAAGAGAAGGCAGATGCAGCGGAGAAAAAAACAGCTACGGCGTATCCGGAGGAGACTCAGAGCATATGCGGCGCGGGCGCTGGTGCTGACCGTGCTCCTGCTGGTGGGATTCCTGATCATAAAAGGCGCCATATGGATTCTGAAAAGTCCGGAGAAGCTGGAGGATGTCTTTCAGGGGGCCAGGATCATTGAAGGAGGAGAGGAAGAGCCGGAGGGTTCTCCTCTGATTGTGCTGGACGCCGGGCATGGAGGCAGAGATCAGGGGACGAGCGCAGGATCAGCGCTGGAAAAGGAGATCAATCTGGCCATGGTAAAAAAGCTTGCAGAGGAGCTGAGGGCAGCTGGTGCTGCTGTTCTCCTGACCAGAGAGGACGACACAAAGGTGGGGCTGGAGGAACGGGCGGCCTATGCCAACGATAAAGAGGCGGAGATCTTTGTAAGCCTTCACTGCAACTTCTGCGAGGACGACACGGGGGTGAAAGGGGTGGAATGCTATTACCGGGAGAGCAGCCCGGAGGGGCAGGCGCTGGCCGAGAGCATCGTCCGGAGGATGGAGGAAGAAGAGGAGATCAGCTGCCGCGGGACAAGGATCGGGGATTTCCGTGTGCTCAACAAAACGGATATGCCTGCCGTGCTTGTGGAGATGGGATATCTTTCCAATCGGAATGAATGTGCGGATCTGACAGACGAAGCCTATCAGAAGCTGATGGCGAAGAGACTGGCAGAAGGAATTCTGGCAAATGCTCATCCCTCCGAACCGGTTTCGGAGAAAAAGTGAAAAGAAGTAATTTATAAGATGAAAAATATTCATCTAAATATATCACAAACGAAAAATTTTTCAGAAATCAAAGAATCATGCAAAAATTATTGCATAAATAAAAAAATCGTAATAAAATGTTACCGTTGAAAAGTTAACGAAGACTTAGGAAGCTGAGGAGAATGAAAAAATGAGTTATGTTGATGAGGTGCTCGTAAGAGTCAAAGAGAAAAATGCATCGGAACCGGAGTTTCTGCAGGCGGTGGAAGAGGTACTGGATTCCTTAAGGCCGGTGATCGAGGCAAATGAGGAGAAATACCGCAGAGAAGCGCTGCTGGAGAGACTGACCGAGCCGGATCGTCAGATTAAGTTCCGCGTTCCGTGGGTGGACGATAAAGGACAGGTACAGGTGAACACCGGATACCGTGTACAGTTCAACAATGCCATCGGACCGTACAAGGGAGGCTTACGGCTCCACCCGTCGGTTAATATCGGAATTATCAAATTCCTGGGATTTGAGCAGATCTTCAAGAATTCCCTGACCGGACTTCCCATCGGCGGCGGCAAGGGCGGTTCCGACTTTGACCCCAAGGGTAAATCTGACAGAGAGGTTATGGCGTTCTGCCAGAGCTTCATCACAGAACTGTATAAATATATCGGTGCGGATGTGGATGTACCGGCGGGAGATATCGGAACAGGGGCAAGAGAGATCGGCTACATGTACGGACAGTACAAGAGAATTACCGGACTGTACGAAGGCGTGCTGACCGGTAAGGGCTTAAGCTTCGGCGGTTCTCTTGCGCGTACGGAGGCAACCGGTTATGGCCTTCTGTACATCACCCGCGAGCTTATGAAATGCCATGGTATGGATATGAAGGATAAGGTGTGCTGCGTATCCGGTTCCGGCAATGTGGCAATCTATGCTACCGAGAAAGCACAGCAGATGGGTGCGAAGGTCGTGACCGTATCCGACTCCACCGGATGGGTATATGATCCGGCAGGTATCGATGTGGCGCTTCTGAAGGAAGTCAAAGAAGTAAAACGTGCCCGTCTGACCGAGTATGCGTCTGCAAGACCCGGGGCAGAGTATCATGAGGGACGCGGCGTATGGCAGATCAAATGTGATATCGCTCTTCCGTGTGCGACTCAGAACGAACTGCATCTGGAGGATGCAAAGCAGCTGGTTGCCAACGGCTGCAAGGCTGTATGCGAAGGTGCCAACATGCCCACCACACTGGACGCGACCAGATATCTGCAGGATAACGGCGTGCTGTTCATCTGCGGCAAGGCTTCCAACGCCGGCGGCGTGGCGACTTCCGCACTGGAGATGACCCAGAACAGCGAGCGCCTGAGCTGGACCTTTGAAGAGGTGGACGCAAAGCTGGAGCAGATCATGGTCAATATCTACCACAACATCGATGACGCCGCAAAGCGTTATGGGATGGAAGGCAACTACGTGGCAGGTGCAAACATTGCAGGCTTCGAGAAGGTGGCCAATGCAATGCTGGCCCAGGGCGTGTGCTAGACAGGATAAAAAACCCCCCGGAAATGCTGAATTTCCGGGGGTTTTTTGGGAAGGCTACACACAAGCCTCCAGGACGCTGACCACAGCGCCGAACCCGAATCCTGACCCCATATTTCTATTTGTACTCGCATCGCAGCCGGTAAGTAACATTGCACATAAACATAAAACGAAAATCCTTTTCATACATTCAGCCTCCTATGAACAATTACTTCAGATGACTCCAGAACGGAGCATGAATCACATAAATATATAGAAATATTCTGCCGGAAAACCGGCTCCGGGGTATGTCAGTTTAAGTCTGTGCCTTCCTCCTTTCTGAAAATAAACCATTTAAATAGTTGTTTAGAAATAGTATATATGATTTTTCTGAAAATGTCAGTAGATTTTGGGAAAATAATCAAAAAATGTTTAGATTTCGCTAAGAGAGAGGTGCTTTGAAACTGTTTTCTTATGATGCAATTCTGACGCTGTCCCGTGCTATACTGTATTTCAGTAAATATGGGAGGGGTATCAGGTGAAAGTACATGTAAAAGGCAGCAGAGAAAAGAGCGGGTTTCTCCGTCCGGGCGGACTGACCGGGAGGGCGGCAGGATTCCTGATCCTTCTGGCGCTGGCTGCAGCCGTCCTGTCTGCATACCGGTGGTATGTAAGAACATACGATCCGCTGTATGACACCATGGAGGAGGATCCATGCTGGAGAGAAGGCGTCTATTATATAGAAGATTTCGGGGATTATATCCGCTTTGCAGGCTACCTGAACCGGGCCCATAGAGAAGAGCCGGAAAATGAGGCGGCCGTAGCAGTGGATGCCGTACTGCTGAACGATATTGATACGTCGGGGAATGCCTTCGGGCCTCTGAAAGAATTTCCTTTTCTTTCCGGGGATTTTGTGCAGTATGGCTCCATGAAGAACCATCCCTATATCCGTCAGTGTATACTGAGCTATGCGGGAACCTTTGACGGGAACGGGCATACGATCACCTGGAAGGAAGGCAGAGGGAACGGGATGTTCACCAGCATCGAGCGAAGCGGCGTGGTGAAGAATCTGACCTTCCATGCCAGGGACCTGTGCTGGACAATGGATGAGTATGGAGTGGGTATGCTTTGCATGATCAATTACGGGGAGATCAGGAACTGCCGGACGGAAGGGAGCATGAAAGGGACAGAGTGCTATGTGGGAGCTGTTGCAGGCATCAACCGGGGCACGATCCGGGACTGCGTCAATCAGGCGGATGTGACTCTGACGGGTGTGGGAGAATATGGTGCGGGAGGGATTGCAGGCCTGAATAAATGCAGGGTGCTGAACGGAGAGAGCGAAGAGGATCCCATTGTGCCGGTTATCGAGGGCTGCGTCAACAACGGGACGATCCGGGCGCCCTGGGAGGCAGGAGGGATCTGCGCCAGAAATGACTGTGCAGATATCAGAAGCTGCGGAAATGAGGGGAGCGTGGAGGTGCAGTATCAGAGAGGATATCTTTATCCGGACCATCCGGACTGGTATGACCGCGCCATGGCAGCAGGAATCTGCGGAAGTATGGGCTGGAACACCATAGAGGGGTGTTATAATACCGGACAGATCACCATTCTGGAGGAAGGAGAGGAGGCCACTTACGGCATTGCTGGCGGTACGCTTTCCTGGATCAATACAGTGGCGGGCTGCGTGAGCCTGCAGGGGACTGCTGCGGGCAGTATGCGTCATGAGAGCGTTATGGAGCTGGATGGGGAGACGCTTGCACGCTGGAAGGAGGATCCGGACAGTATCCCGTATACGGCGGCGAACTGGCAGTTTGATCTGGAGGAAGCGAAAGAGAAGCTGCCGCTGGTGCCTCTGGGTGCAGCGGAATCTCTGCTGAGTGCGGATCGGGAGGATGTCTGGCTGTGCAGAGAATTCTGCCTGACCGCTCCGGAAGGATATGTGATAAAGGAAGTGTCTCCCTATGCGCTCTGTGTGGAGAGAAGGGATGGGAAAGAGGACTGGAATGACGGGCAGATGTGGCTTCTCAGACTGGCAGATGATACAGGAGCAGAGAATGGATACCGGGACGAAAGAGGGAATTTTACAAAAGACACTGCCCATGATCTGTGGACGGATATTCCGGGCGCGCACTGGCTGCATCCCGGCTACAGCTACAAAGATGACTGCCACGTGACAGAACTCTGCCCTCAGGCAGGCGAACGGGTGCTGGGGGGCGGACTGGCACTGATCCATTACCGGGATGATCCGCTGGCAGCTCTGGCTGTGGAGATGGAGGACGGCAGGATGGCAGACAATGTGGCGGTGCTTCCGGTGAGCGGCAGCAGGGAAGAAGGCTTCTGTGCCCGGTGGCTGCTGCTTTTTACAAGAAAAAGCGATAATGCCAGACCCTATGGTTTCGTCTGGTCCGCCCTGCGCGGCTTCGTCCCGCTGCCCGGCAGAGTCGTGGTGGAGAAGGGAGAGAGCCTGTCCTCCATTGCCGGGGCATGCACGGGGGATCCGGACCGGTATCCGGAGCTGGCAGTCTGCAACGGCCTTCCGGATGCGGATCATATAGAGCCCGGACAGGTTCTTATACTTCCGGAGCCGTGGCTCCTATGCCGTTTCTGATGCTTTGCTCCGAACATCCAGGAACGTCGCTGCCGCACCCAGGCTGATGGGAAAGAGACAGGCGTAGATGCTCTTGATTCCCCACCATTTCATGCAGTACCAGCAGAAGATGACGCCCAGATGGAAGCAGATCAGAGTGCCTCCATAGAAGAAAAACCGCTTCCGCTGCGCCTCCTGGCGGCTGTGGAGGTATTCTGCCAGACCTGCAAAGCATTGCCGCAGGTTGTTGGTGGAAAATATGGTGGCGCTGGCAAAGCCGGCGGCTTCCGTATAGGCCAGCCACTGGACGGCTGTGGCAAAGAACATGGGGTAGAGCGCCAGGACAGGGTCGGTGCCTGCAGGGATATGGGCCAGAATCAGGCAGGCCGCCGCATCGGTCAGAAGTGAAACATACCGAAAGTCGGTATGTTTCACGTATTTCGGGCCCAGCGTTGCGAAGACGATTCCGGCGATATAGCACAGCGTCGCTCCCAGCCGGACTGCAAAGGAGCTCCATGAGCTGCCAAGACCGGCGATGGTCAGATAGATCAGGTTGGACGTTTCGGAAGACCCGAAAGTCTCGTTCCGCGTCATCAGGGCGTAAACACCCAGAAATCCGCCCACCACCGCCATGGTATGGTGGGCAAGTGTCTCTGTCTTTTCTTTTCTGTTCACAGATATCGCCTCCGGGAATCAGATCTCAAACAGCAGGTCTCCATAGGAGGGCATGGGCCATACTTCCTTGTCCACCAGCATCTCCAGCCGGTCGATGGGGCGGCGGAGCGCTTCCATGGCAGGAAGTACATAATCATGGTAGAAATGAGCCCGGGTCCGGTTGTCGATGATACTGACAGCTTCCTCCGCCAGCTGCCGGAGAATCCCGACCGCGCCGCTGGCTTCTTCCAGGAGCCTGCTGATGTCCTGCAGCAGTTCGGACTGGACGACCGGCTTTACCCCGATGGCGTTCATGGACTGGATGATGCCGGACAGGGTGCCGGTGTAGCCGATGACCGCCGGGATGATCTGTTTGACGGCCATGTCGATCATGGTCAAAGCTTCGATGTTGAGCGCCTTGTTGTAGCTCTCATACTTGATCTCCGCCCGGGAATGCAGCTCGGATTCACTGAAGACCCTGAAGCGCTCAAACATCCGGATGGATTTTTCCGTCACCAGGGCGGGGATGGCGTCGATCATGGAGCGCAGGTTGGGAAGACCTCTGCGCTCTGCCTCTTCCACCCATTCCTCCGAATAGCCGTTGCCGCCGAAGATGATCTTCTGATGTTCGGCGATGTACTGAATGGTCAGGTCGTGGAGCGCCGTGTCAAAATCTTCAGCCTGCTCCAGAATATCACAGGCATCGGCCAGAGCCTCCGCCACGATGGTGTTGATGACCACGGTGGAGGGGGAGATGGAGTCTCTGGAGCCCACCATACGAAACTCAAATTTGTTGCTGGTAAATGCAAAAGGCGAGGTACGGTTCCGGTCCGTGGCATCTTTGATCACGTCTGGAAGCGTCTTGACGCCGGTGTGCAGGGTGCCGCCTCTGGCGCTGTGGGTGGCATTGCCGGTGCGGAGGAGCTGCTGCAGTACGTCGTCCAGCTGTTCGCCCAGAAATACGGAGATAATGGCCGGAGGCGCTTCGTGCGCGCCCAGGCGGTGGTCATTTCCCACATTGGCGGCGGACTCCCGGAGCAGGTCTGCATGAGTGTCCACGGCTTTCAGGATACAGGCCAGGAGGAGCAGGAACTGCCGGTTTTCGTGAGGCTTTCTGCCCGGGTCCAGCAGGTTCTGCCCGTCGTCAGTGGTGAGGGACCAGTTGTTGTGCTTGCCGGAGCCGTTGACGCCGGCAAAGGGCTTTTCGTGGAGCAGGCAGACCAGTCCCTGCTGGTTTGCCACCCGCTTCAGCGTCTGCATCATGATCTGGTTGTGGTCTGCCGCCACATTTGCTTCCGCGTAGATGGGGGCCAGCTCATGCTGCGCCGGAGCCACTTCGTTGTGCTGAGTCTTGGCAGGGACACCCATCTTCCACAGCTCTTCATTGACCTGGCGCATGTATGCGGCAATTCTCTGGCGGATGGTGCCGAAATAATGGTCGTCCAGCTCCTGGCCCTTGGGCGGCATGGCTCCGAAGAGGGTGCGGCCGGTGTAGATCAGGTCCTTGCGCTGGAGGTATTTCTGCCGGTCTATGATGAAATATTCCTGCTCCGCGCCGATGGAAGGAATGACCTTGGTGGCGGTGGTGTTGCCGAACAGACGCAGTACCCGGAGCGCCTGCTTCTGGATGGCCTCCATGGAGCGCAGAAGAGGAGTCTTCTGGTCCAGAGCCTCCCCGGTGAAGGAGCAGAAGGCAGTGGGAATGCAGAGAATGGCTCCGGCAGCATCCTCCCGGACGAATGCCGGGGACGTGCAGTCCCAGGTGGTGTAGCCCCTTGCCTCAAAGGTGGCCCGCAGTCCTCCGGAGGGAAAGGAGGAAGCGTCCGGCTCGCCCTTGATCAGGTCCTTGCCGGAGAACTCCATGAGGACGGAGCCGTCCTCCTTGGGCGGCGTGATAAAAGAATCATGTTTTTCAGCGGTAAAACCGGTAAGCGGCTGGAACCAGTGGGTGTAGTGGGTAGCGCCTTTTTCAATGGCCCATTTTTTAATGGCGGCTGCCACGATGTCCGCAGTGGCGGGATCCAGTTCCTTTCTGCCCTCGATGGTCTTGCGCAGCTCATGGTAGATGCTCTTGGGGAGGTACTGGCGCATGGCCTTCTCATTAAATACATTGGTTCCGAAGATATCCATGATAGACTGGGGGTATTCCGGATATTTTTCCATAAGTAAGTCCTTTCATAATCAAGAAATGCGGTCTGCCGAACAGTCCCGCTTCGGTTGTACGGGGAGATATATCATGTTTTAAGATACAATATCCGGAGTAAAAGTACAAGAAAAATTTTGCCGGACAGGACTGAAAAAGAGCGTCTGTGTGGCAGGATACAGGATGAAATCCGGGCGGAACTGTGGTATACTTGGGCTGTGTTCTTCCAGACCCGGCGGTGCGGCAGGGGATGAGAAGGCTTTTATACGGCTGAATGGCAGACAGGAGAGAACTATGGGATTGAATGACACGCCCGGCTCGGACCGGGTACATATCGGCTTTTTCGGCAGGCGGAATGCGGGAAAATCAAGTATTGTGAATGCAGTGACAGGACAGGATCTGGCGGTGGTGTCGGATACGAAGGGGACGACCACGGATCCGGTGACAAAATCCATGGAGCTGCTTCCGCTGGGACCGGTGGTGGTGATCGATACACCGGGCTATGATGATGAGGGGAGCCTTGGAGCGCTGCGGGTCAAAAAGACGAGACAGGTGCTGAACAGGACGGATATCGCAGTCCTCGTGGTGGATGCCATGGAGGGCAGGGGCGCCTGTGAAGAAGAGCTGCTGGAGCTTTTTCGGGAGAAGGAGCTTCCGTATCTGGTGGTGATGAATAAGGCGGATCTGCTGGAAGACAGAGGCGGAGGACAGCAGGCGGCAGATGTGCTGTATGTGAGCGCCAGGGAAGGCGTCGGGGTCCATGAGCTGAAGGAACGGCTGGGCGCGCTGGCGCCGGAGGAGGGGAAGCTTCGTCTGGTGGCGGATCTGATCGCTCCGAAGGATCTCGTGATGCTGGTGACGCCCATTGATTCGGCGGCGCCCAAAGGCCGCATGATCCTGCCCCAGCAGCAGGCGATCCGGGATGTGATCGATGCCGGTGCTGCCGCGGTGGTGGTGAAGGAGACAGAGTTTCTGGAGGTGCTGGAGTGTCTTGGAAAAGAACCGGCCCTGGTGGTCACGGACAGCCAGGTGTTCGGAAGGATCTCGAAGGAGACGCCGGAGCATATCCCTCTTACGTCCTTTTCCATTCTTATGGCCAGGTACAAGGGGATCCTGGACTATACGGTGCCGGGCGCGGCGGCCATGGACCGGCTGAAGGACGGAGACCGGATTCTGGTGGCGGAAGGATGCACCCATCACCGGCAGTGCGGGGATATCGGGACAGAGAAGCTTCCTGCATGGCTGCGGGCGCATACGAAGAAGGAGCTTTCCTTTTCCTTCTGCTCCGGGACCGAATTTCCGGAGGATCTGTCTTCCTGTGCTCTTGTGCTTCACTGCGGGGGCTGCATGCTGAATGAGCGGGAGGTCCGTTACCGGATGAAATGTGCCCGCGATCAGGGGGTTCCCATGACCAATTACGGGGTGGCCATCGCGCATATGCACGGGATCCTGAGGCGGAGTATCGCCATGTTTCCGCATCTTCTGGCGGAATTTTCGGAATTATAAGGATGGAGCACCGGATATGGCTAAGAAAAATCAGAAAAAGACCAAGAGCAGGATCGTGTCCGCTGCCTGGAAGCTGTTCTATGAACAGGGCTATGAGGATACGACCATCGAGGAGATTATTGAAGAATCCGGAACATCCAAGGGCTCGTTTTATCATTATTTTGAAGGAAAGGACGCGCTGCTTGGTTCACTGGCCTATATGATGGATGAGAAATACGAGGAGCTGGAGCCGGGCATCCCGGAGGATGCAGACTGCTATGAGGTGCTTCTGTATCTGAACCATGAGCTTCTGACCATGATTGAAGAGTCCATCAATCTGGATCTTCTTGCCAGACTCTATTCCACTCAGCTGGTCACCCGGGGGGAGAAGCCACTGCTGGACCACGGCCGTACCTATTATAAGCTGCTGCGCAGGATCATCACCAGGGGCAGAGAGCGGGGGGAGCTGACCAGAGCCCTGAGCGTGGGGGAGATGGTCCATTACTATGCCATGTGCGAACGCGCCCTTCTCTATGAATGGTGCCTGAGGAAGGGAGAATACTCTCTCTCCGGGGAGGCGGAAAGGAAGCTGCCGTTGATGATCCAAAGCCTTCGGGAGGACGGTCTGCATCAGGCGCCCTGACCGGCTGCCGGGTCTGACAGCGGTGCCGGAGGGACACTCTGTCCCGGGCTGCGCCGGAATAAAACTGTACTGTATACCAGAACGGATTCTGTACTTTACTCTGTATTGCGTCCTGTTTTATATTGTGATAGAATGCAGGATAGTGCGTAAATACAGCACTTTTTCAACTATATTACAATAGAACGAGAAGGAGAATAAAGTATGACATCCACAAGTATACTGATGCTGCTGGCGATCCTTGTGTATCTGGCAGTGGTCGTGGGAATGGGTGTGGTTCTGGCCAAAAAGAATCATACTACAGAAGATTTTTATCTGGGAGGAAGAAAGCTGGGCCCCTTTGTCACCGCCATGAGTGCGGAGGCATCGGATATGAGCAGCTGGCTCCTGATGGGGCTCCCGGGTGTTGCCTATGTGACGGGACTGGCAGATGCGGCGTGGACCGCCATCGGTCTGGCCGTCGGTACTTATGTAAACTGGTTGATTGTGGCCAGAAGACTGCGCCATTACACCCACGAGTGCGGCAACTCCACTACGTTGCCGCTGTTCTTTTCCAACCGCTACAGGGATGAGAAAAAGCTTCTGTCCGTGCTGGCTGCAGTGCTGATCATCATCTTTTTCGTACCTTATACGGCGTCCGGTTTTGCGGCCTGCGGAAAGCTCTTCTCCAGTCTCTTTGGCTGGGATTATGTGCCGGCCATGATCATAAGCGCCGTGGTCATCGTTGCCTATACAACGCTGGGCGGCTTTCTGGCAGCCAGTACCTCGGACTTTCTCCAGAGTATTATCATGACCATTGCCATTATCGTGGTCTTCGGCTTCGGCATCAGCAATGTGGGAAGCTTCGGGGCAGTCATCGACAATGCCAGATCCATGGCAGGATATTTCAGCCTGACGCAGATCCATGATCCGGTCTCCGGTACGGCGGCTCCTTACGGGGCGCTGACCATCGCTTCCATGCTGGCGTGGGGACTTGGATATTTTGGTATGCCTCACGTGCTCCTTCGTTTCATGGCCATCGAGGATGCCAGGAAGCTGGATCTTTCCAGAAGAGTGGCGACTGTCTGGGTGGTGATCTCCATGGCAGTGGCGATCTTCATCGGTGTGATCGGCAACGCCATGACCAGAGTGGGTTCCATTCCGACACTTGAGGATGCGGAGACCATCATCATCACCATCGCGGATCTGATCTCCCGGCACGGCGTACTGACGGCACTGGTGGCAGGCGTTATCCTGGCAGGTATCCTGGCGGCGACCATGTCCACGGCGGATTCCCAGCTTCTGGCGGCATCCTCCAGCGCTTCCCAGAATATTCTGAAGGAAGTGTTCGTAAAAGATATGGATGAGAAGACAGGGATGCTGGTGGCGCGTGCCACTGTGCTGGTGATCGCACTGATCGGGATGTTTATCGCGAGAGATTCCAACAGCTCCGTCTTCCAGATCGTATCTTTTGCGTGGGCGGGCTTCGGGGCATCTTTTGGTCCGCTGGTGCTGCTGGCGCTGTTCTGGAAGCGGTCGAACCTTCCCGGCGCTCTGGCGGGGATGCTCAGCGGCGGCGTCATGGTCTTCGTCTGGAAATTCCTGGTGCGTCCCATGGGCGGCGTGCTGGGGATCTACGAGCTGCTCCCGGCATTTCTGGTGGCGCTGGCAGTGAACGTGGCGGTGAGCCTTCTGACGGCGGCTCCCTCCAGAGAGATACAGGAAGAATTTGAGCGTGTGGCTTCCATGAAATAAGTCCCGGGACAGAATATTTTTTTGTCCTGTAAAATTTCCTCAAAAGGTGATATACTGTTTACCATGAATGCAAATACCAGTCACATCATACAGGAGGGTGAGGTTTATCCATGGAGAGGGAACTGATATATCATATACTGGAGCTGGACCGTCTGACCGACGAGCGGACGGTCAAGGCGGCCTATATGAAGAAGCTCAGGGTTACGAATCCGGAGGATGATCCGGAGGGCTTCCGGAAGCTTCGGGAAGCGTATGAAGGGGCGCTGGAGCTTCTGCGGAAAGCGGAGGAAGAGGACGAAGAGGAAGAAAAGACCGAACTGGATCTCTGGATCGACGAGATCGAGGCGGTATATAAGGATTTTCGGACAAGGGGAGATACGGCCTGCTGGGAGAATCTTCTGAAAGCGGAGATCTGCCAGAGCCTTGATACCTCTCTGGATGCAAGAGAAGCGCTGCTTGCATGGCTTCTGAGCCATTTCTATCTCCCAAGACAGGTATGGCAGTGCCTGGACAGGGAACTGCAGCTGGTGGAGGACTATGATGCTCTGAAGGAGCGTTACCCGGTGGATTTTCTGGATTATGCCAGACATTACATGGAATATGAATATTTTGTGGACTTTTCCCGGATGAAGTTCCGGGGAGAGTCCGTCCGGTCGGAAGAGGCCAATGTGGACGGCTATATTCAGGCCTATATGGAAATAAGGAATCTGTGCGACCAGAATGATTTTGGAAAAGCGGCCGAAAAGCTGTCTGAGCTCCCGGCGTACGGAGTCTGGTATCCCTGGGAAGAGGCAGAGCGGATGAAGCTTCTGCAGGCGGACGGCAGGATGGAGGAAGCACTCCGGATGGCGGAGGAGCTGGTAAGAGATTATCCGGAGGACGGATATCTGGTCTCCCGGGCAGCGGACCTGAAGTGGGACGCAGGGGAGAAGGAGACGGCGTTTGCCTGGTGGCAGCAGTCGGAAGGCGCGTACAATTCCCGGATCGGGATCATCAAATATTATCTGGAGAGCGAAGACACCGCGGACAGGGCCAAGGAGCTGGCGCTGGATCTGTGGGAGGCGGACGGCTCCGGCCAGCGGGCGGATGTATACATAGAACAGGCAAACCGGCTGCTGCTTGCCAGATATGAAAGGCAGGTGGCAGAGTCCGGGGACGAGAAGGAAAAGGACGCCATCCGGGTGGAGATGGCCTGGTGTGAATATCAGAACAAGAATGCAGAGAAGGCTCTGGAGATCCTTGACAGGATCGATCCGGGAGAGGATATCTACTACAGCTATCACAATCTGAAGGGAAGGGTGCTGGCGGCTCTGGAGCGGGACGAAGAGGCTGTCCCGGAGCTGAGGCTCTGGCTGTCCATGATCGAGGCAGTGGTGGACGACGGCAGTGAGGAAGCGAAGAAGCGGCTCCGGAGGAAAGGGACCGCTTATCTGATGCTGGGCATCTGTCTCTCGAAGATCCGGGAATATCAGGAAGCGGTTACATATCTGGAGAAGGCGGAGACGGAAAATAAGGACATGTATGACCGTCTGGGCGCCATGCACAAGCTGGCGGAGACCTGGGGCGACATGGGAGAGTACGAGAAGTCCGTGGACAAATGCGACCAGATCCTTGCGCTGGATGCGGGGTATTATCCGGCTTATCTGGTTCGGCAGCAGGCATATTTTGACATGCACAACGCTCAGGGCGTGGTGGATGACTATCACCGGGCCGTGGAGATCTACGGGGGGTATTATAAGCCGTATCTGCTTGCGGCGAGGGTATTTCTCATCTATGACCAGTATGAGGATGCAAAGCAGGTCATGGACCGCGCCATTGAGAATCAGGTGGAGTTCAGCGGGGAGATGAAGCTGTGCCATGCCCGGCTTCTGCGGTATCTGTCGGAGAGCGAGGAAGACCGGAAGGAACCCATGCGGATCCTGGAGGAACTGAAAGAGAACGTACGTTCTGATGAAACAGATCTGGAGGATCCGTCGGAGATCGAATTTGAGATTGCTTTTCTGTACTGGGATGATGACCGGGTGGATGAGGCACTGTCCCATCTGGCGGAGGCGATCCGGCAGAATCCGTCCAAATGCCAGTATTTTATGATCCGGGGAGAGATCCTCCGGGGAAAAGGGGATTTTGAGGGAGCGCTGAGCGCTTATAAGGCAGCGAAGGAAGACTACGATGAGACGGCAGGCTATTATTACGGGATCGGATGCTGTTATGAAGGACTGGGCCAGGAGGACCCTGCCTTTCAGAATTATCTGGAGGCGGTGAAGATCAATGATTCCTTCCGGGATGTGAATGAAAAGCTGGCTGATCTCTGTATGGAGCGGTATAAGAGAAGCTTTGATGTAAGAGAATATAAGAAGGCCGTCCGCTATATCGACCGTCAGGTGGAGCTGCAGGAGAACTGTTATATTCTGGTGCACCGGGGGCTTATGCACCGGGCGGCCATGCATCTTCAGAAGGCCATTCGGGATTTTGAGAAGGCGCTGACGTTTCAGCCGGAGGACTGGGCCGCCTACAACAATATGGGATACTGCTACAAGCATATGGGGGAATATGAGAAGAGCCTCGAGATGTATGAGAAATCTCTGGAGATGCTGAAGCGGCAGAATGACAGGCGGATCCTTCCCTACAGCAATATGGCGGACTGCTATGAGATCCTGGGGAATTATGAGCGGGCGATCAGATGCTATCAGCTGGACCTGGAATGGTATCCGGACCGTACCGTGTTCTATGAAGAGATCGGAGACCTGTATTTTTACGATAAGAAATATATGGATGCCATCAAGTCCTATGAGGCGGCAGGCGCCCGCTGGAATGACAAGGAACATCTCCTGATGATCGGAGACGTGTGGTTTGCCCAGGGACAGCTCCGCAGGGCGAAAGCATTTTATAAAAAGGCGATTCAGACCGCAGATCCAAAAGAGGATGCATATCTCCGGCACGTGGACTATGCGGAGCGGCTGATGAACCTGTATTTCGACTATGCGGGGGCGCTGCGCATTCTGGAGAAGGCGGACCGGGGCTATACAAATAAGGGCTGGAACGCTTCCAGAATCTCCCGGGCGACGAAGGAGCGCTATCAGGCCCGGCTGCACTATTTTCTGAAACATTATCAAAAGGCCGGGGAGCATGCGAAGCGGGCGTATGATCTGTATCTGGAGGAGGCCTGCTCGGAAAGTGCCTATCTGTCCTATCCGGCCAAACGGCCGCTTCATCTCTCAAGGCTGGGGGAATGCTATCTGTACATGGGAGAGATGGGGAAAGCCTGTGACATGTTCCGGCTCATGGACGCCGGTTACCGGTGCGAGCACTGCAGGAATGCGGAGTGCTATGAGAAATACCGGAATCTGGGGCTTTATTATCTGTGCCTGGGAGAAGAGCACAGAAAGGACGCGCTGGAGCAGTATGAGAAAGCATGGGAGCTCTGCCCCCCGGATCTGGAGGCGGAGGAAATGGTGAAAAAACTTCGTAAGGAGATAAAGTAGACAGATGATCGTAGGAATTGATCTTGGGACCACGAACAGTCTCGTGGCATATTATACGGAAGAAGGCCCGAAGATTATACCCAATCGTCTTGGAAAACCCATGACGCCGTCGGTGGTGAGCATGGACGAAGAGGGGCAGATTTATGTGGGGGAATCGGCGGCAGAACAGATGCTGCTCCATCCGGGCAGCGGGGCTTCCCTCTTTAAAAGAAGCATGGGGAGCAATAAGAGATTTTCCCTGGGGAACAGGGAATTTACAGCGGAGGAGCTCTCCTCCTTTGTGCTGCGTTTCCTGAAGGAGGATGCAGAGGTCTATCTGGGGGAAGAGGTGACAGAGGCGGTCATCAGCGTGCCGGCATACTTTAACGATGCCAGAAGACGTGCGACCAGGCGCGCGGGAGAGCTGGCAGGCCTGAAGGTGGAGCGGATCATCAGCGAGCCCACGGCGGCTGCCATCGCCTACGGCCTGTGGCAGCAGAAAGGGCAGGCCCGGTTCCTGGTCTTTGACCTGGGAGGCGGAACTTTCGATGTGTCCATCCTGGAGCTGTATGACACGATCCTGGAGGTCCATGCGGTGGCAGGGGACAACTTCCTGGGGGGAGAGGATTTCACGGCGGTGCTGGAGAAGATGTTCTATGAGAAATATCCGCAGATCAACCGTTTCACCCTCAGCGAGAAAGCCCAGAGGCATATTCGGAAGCAGGCGGAGCAGTGTAAGATCGGCTTTGGAACCTCCCGCACCTCTGTGATGACTTGCCATATCGGGGAAGAGGAATACACCATGCCGGTGGAGCTGTCCGACTATGAGGAAGCCTGTGAGGAGCTGCTGGAACGGATCCGCCAGCCGGTGAAACGGAGCCTGAAGGACGCGCATATCCGGCTGTCTGATATTGACAAGGTGGTGCTGGTGGGCGGCGCGACCAGATCTCCTGTGATCCGGAAATTTGCCGGAAAGCTGTTCCATATGATACCGGATACCAATCTGAACCCGGATGAGACCGTAGCGCTGGGAGCGGCGATCCAGGCTGCCATGAAGGAGCGTAAGGAGGGCATCCGGGAGGTGATCCTCACTGACGTCTGTCCCTTTACGCTGGGTACGGAGGTGGTGCGGGAATACGGAGAACACCAGTTCGAAAACGGCGTCTTTCTCCCTGTCATCGAGCGGAATACGGTCATCCCGGCCAGCAGGACCGAGCGGCTGTATACAGTCAGGGATAATCAGACGAAGATCCGGGTGCATATCCTTCAGGGGGAGAGTCGCTTTGCCGTGAACAATCTGTCCCTGGGAGAGCTGATGATCGATGTCCCTGCGGGGAAGGCCGGGGAGGAAGCCGTGGACCTGACCTACACCTATGATATCAACTCCATTCTGGAGGTGGAGGTCAAGGTACTCTCCAGCGGGAAGAAGACCAGACAGGTGTTCAAGGACCGGGATCTGGATATGAGCGAGGAAGAGATCGAAGAGCGTCTGGAGACGCTGTCCTATCTGAAGATCCATCCGCGGGATAAGGAGGAGAACAAGTTCCTGCTGCTCCGGGGAGAGCGGATCTATGAGGAAAGCCTGGGCTACAAGCGGGCGCAGGTGGAGCAGGTGCTCCGGAGGTTTGAGCATGCACTGAATTCCTATGATCAGGAGCAGATTGCCCAGACCAAGCAGGAGCTGATCGAATTTCTGGAAAAGCTGGACGAATGGGAATAGGGCAGGAGGATATGGAACAGAATCTGCAGCAGATGGTGGATGCGCTCTTTGGGGCGCATCCGTACAAAATAATCCTGAGCAACCCCGGGAAAGCCATTCCGGATGAGGGGCATGGAGTACGGAGATACCGGAAGATCGTCCTGAACCGGCTGGACGGGGGCTGGCAGGCAGAACAGTATACAGAAAAACAGGTCTTTCATGAGAACCTGGGAGAGGACGGAGCGGAGGCCTTTTTGCTGGAAGCCCTGTCCTCTGTCTTTCGTCAGTGCAATGCCTGGGACGGCCAGTGGGAATTTACGATCCGCATTTCCAGGGGCGGGAAGGCTTCCTTTCAGAAAAAGCGGACTGCACAGGCACCGAAGGAAAAGACAGGGCACGACCGGAAGAAGCGCTATATTCTGGAGGAAGGGACGGTGATTCCGCCTCTTACGGATATGGGAATCTTTACCTCCGAAGGGAAAGTAGTACGTTCCATGTATGATAAATACAGGCAGATCAATCGCTTTGTGGAACTGATCGACGATGAGGTGGACAGTCTGCCCAAAGACCATAAGATTACCGTAATTGACTTTGGATGCGGGAAATCGTATCTTACCTTTATTCTCTATTATTATCTGACCGAACTGCGGGGGCTGGATGTACGGATCATTGGGCTGGATTTGAAGGAGGACGTGATCCGGAACTGCAACCGGACGGCAGAAAGGTACGGCTATGAAGGCCTGCATTTTGAACTGGGCGATATCAACGGGTATGAATGTCCGCATCCGGTGGACATGGTCCTCTCTCTCCACGCCTGCGATACGGCGACAGACTATGCGCTTTATCACGCGGTCCGCTGGAAGGCGAAGCTGATCTTCTCGGTTCCCTGCTGTCAGCACGAACTGAACCGGCAGATGAAGGGCCGGGAACTGTCCATCCTGACCCGCTACGGGATCGTGCAGGAGCGGACCGCTGCGCTGATGACGGATGCCATCCGGGGCAATCTCCTGACTGCCTGCGGCTATAAGACGCAGCTTCTGGAATTTGTCGATCTGTCCCACACGCCGAAGAATATACTGATCCGCGGGGTGCGGACCGTGATCCCCCAGTCTGTGAAGCAGGAAGCCCGCCGGGAGGTGGAGGCGCTGAAGGAGGCATTCGGATTCCGGCCGACGCTGGATGCGCTGCTGTCCCCGGAGGAGGGACGCAGAGCAGGAGATGCAGATTAACCGGAGCGTACACCGGTCAGAAAAGTCACGGAAGGAGAGATACAGATGGAAGCAAAAGAGCTGAAGCTTTCAGGGCAGGAAACAGAACGCCTGTATGATAAAAACAGTCATTTGAAGGAATTTGAAGCCGTTGTGCTGTCCTGTGAGAAAAAGGAAACGATAAAAGGGGAGGCGGCCGGATACCGCGTTGTACTGGACCGGACCGCGTTCTTTCCGGAGGGCGGCGGACAGTTCGGGGACCGGGGCCGGCTGGGTGAGACGGAAGTGACGGATACAAGAGAGAAGTACGGCATTATTTACCATGAGACAGTGACGCCGCTGGAGCCCGGATGTACGGTGAAGGGAAGGATCGACTATGACGTGCGGTTCGACCGGATGCAGCAGCACTCCGGAGAGCATATTCTGTCCGGGCTGGTACACAGTCTGTACGGATATGATAATGTGGGCTTTCACCTGGGGGAGGAGGTCACGACTCTGGACTTTAACGGCGAGCTGACGGAAGCGCAGGTGAAGGATCTGGAGCGTCTGGCCAACCGGGGCGTATTTGAAAATGTGCCGGTGCAGGTGCTGTATCCCACGAAGGAGCAGCTGAAGAGTGTGAACTACCGGAGCAAGATCGAGATCGAAGGCCAGATCCGTATCGTGTCCATCCCGGGGTATGACATCTGCGCCTGCTGCGCGCCTCATGTGGACCGGACCGGAGAGATCGGACTGATCAAGATTATCGGCTGTGAGAAGCACCGGGGCGGCTGCCGGATGACGATTCTGTGCGGCTTCCGGGCTCTTTCGGATTATCAGAGGAAGCAGCAGAGCGTGACAGAAGTGTCCGTGGCTCTGTCCGCAAAGCCGGAGAGGATCGGTGAGGCAGTGCTGCATGCAAAGGAGCAGCAGGGGCGGCTGCGGGAGCAGCTGAACCGGATGCAGCAGCTGTATCTTGGGCGGAAGCTGGAGGAGCTGACGGCAGAGGACCGGAATGTCTGTATCTTCGAGGAAGAGCTGGACAGTGTAGCGGCCCGGAACTTCATAAACAGCGCCATGGAAAAATGCGGCGGCATCTGCGGCGCATTTATCGGCACGGACGAAACGGGATATCACTATATCCTGGGCAGCCGGACGACGGATCTGCGGGTATTTTCCAGAGAAATGAATGAACGTTTTCAGGGAAAAGGCGGCGGGAAGCCGGAGATGGTGCAGGGCTCTCTTATGGGAAGGGCGGAAGAGATACAGGAAATGATACTGAAAGCATGAGATAAAAATACAGAAATGGGACTGGACCGGCATTCTGACCGGATCAGTCCCGTTCTTTTTCCTAACAGACAGGATTGTCCACTTCCACCTTGTCCACTTCCTCATAGGGAGCCAGGGTGGAGACCATTTTTACCGGCTGGTGGCAGTTGTTTTTGCAATAGTGTACCTCTCCGGGTTCGATGTGGATAAGCTGGCCGGGATGCAGATGATGGACGACGCCGTCCACCACGATATCGATCTCTCCTTCCAGTATGAAGAAATCTTCCTCCATCACGTTGTGGTAGTGAGCCCTGAAATCCTGCCCGGGCATAAACTGCACCAAGGCAAAATTCATGCGGGGGCCCTTCATCAGATATTTGGGGCCGCTGTCTCCAAAGCGGTATTCCCGGTCTTTTTCATCAACGATATACATAGGTCATTTCTCCTTCTCTTGATTTTATGGTATGTTCAGCACCGGCCGGCGGGAAATGCGGTCTGCAGGCCCGGAGCGGTCCACAGAGGCTTTGTAAGCCCCTGGTCCGCCAGTTCAAGCTGCGCGGCATAGACCTTTCGCCATACCCCGTACAGGTCTTCATAGACTCTGTGGGCTTCCATATCCGGTTCATAAGTCCGGTCCCAGCGCACGGTTTTTTCCACGCCTTCTTCGATGCTCTCATAGATGCCGGCGCCGTATCCGGCGAGGATGGCGGCTCCGAGGGCGGTCGCTTCTCTGACGGCGGGCACCTTCACCGGCATGCCAAGGACATCTGAAAGGATCTGAGACCAGAGGGGGCTTTTGGAGGCACCGCCGGCAAAGATGATCTCCGAAGGCATATTTCCGGTGGCCTCCCGGACCAGTTCCATATGTCCCCTGACCAGCAGGGCCGTATTTTCCAGAACAGCGCGGTAGAAGGTGTAGCGGTTGAATTTCTCAGGATCCAGTTCAAAGCCTGTGAAAGTAGGAGATGCGTGCCGCCAGTTGATAAAATTCATCACGTCGCTGAAGGCGCACATCATGCCGTAGCAGCCGGCAGGGATCTTTTCTGCTTCCTGATTCATCAGGTCATAGGGATCTTCCCCCGTGATCCTGCTTTTCTCAAGCTCCGGCTGGCAGAAGGCGTCCCGGAACCAGCGCATGACCAGGCCGGGCTTGAAGGCGAGGGCTTCGTACTGCCATACACCGGGAACCGCGTGGCAGTTGACGCGCACCCGGCAGTCCGGGTCCGTCGCTCCGCTGGCGGTGTTGAACTCGTACTGCCAGAAGCTGCCGCCGAATACGGCTGCCTGGTCCGGCCGGATGGCGCCTGTGCCGACGGCTCCCAGCTGGCAGTCTCCGCCGCCGGCGACGACCGGAGTCCCTTCCTTCAGCCCGGTGTCTTCAGCGCCTTTTCCGTTCACAGGGGCAATTACGGTGCCGCATTCTGCCACAGGCGGGAAGATGTCGCTGCGGATGCCGCACCATTCGGCAATGGAGGCGTCCCAGGTCCGGCTCTTCAGGTCAAAGATACCGGTGGTGGAGCCGTTGCTGGGCTCGATGACCTCCCGGCCGGTGAGCTTCCTGATGAGCCAGTCATTGAACATGCCGAGGACAGCGGTCTTTTCGTAGATCTGCGGCATCTTGTCCTTCACCCAGAGAAGACGGGGAAGGGCGCCCAGGGCGTAGGTCTGACCGCTCTTCCGGTAGATCTCTTTTTCCAGTTCCGGATCCATCCGGATCAGCTTTCCCACTTCGTCATCGCTGCGTGCGTCCACGTTGGCGCATGCCCAGATCTCATTTCCTTCTTTATCATAGAGAACGATCCCTTCCCGCATACAGGTGGTGGATACGGCTGCGATCTGCTCCGGCAGGATACCGGCCTCCCTGACGGCGCCCCGGATGCATTCGCAGGCAAGCTTCCAGTTCTGTACCCAGTCAAAATCCATACTGCCCGGATAGCGGGGATCCTCCTTGTGTTCCCATTCCTGCTGGACACATGACGCCTGTGTTCCGTCTGTATGGAACAGAACCGCCCGTACGCTCCCGGTTCCGGCGTCGATGGCCATTAAATATTTTTCCTCCATGATAACCCTCCTGTTCTGCGTTCTATAAGGGAAGTGTGCCACGAAAACAGCTGTTTGTCAACAGGGATCGGGCAAAGTCCGGCGAGGTTGACAAAGGCGGGGAGGACAGGGTATATTAGTGGGGAATGAGATGTCTGCAGATGCAGAAAAAGAACAGGAAAGGAAGGAATCAGAATGGCGGATAAAGACGGTCTGAAAGTGGCGAAGGATTACCATGTGGATGTTCCTTTTGCCAATCAGGAAGGTTTCTATGTAAAAGGTGCGAATGCTCTGGACTGGGGGATGCAGAAGCATCTGTCCAATATTTTTCATCCGAAGAGCGGTAATTCGGTGATGTTTGCGTTCGACCACGGATATTTTATGGGCTCTACGGCGGGGCTGGAGAGGCTGGACCTTCTTTTGCCGAAGCTGGCGCCGTATGTGGATGTGTTCATGGGGACCAGGGGGGCGCTTCGCACCTGTGTTCCGCCGCAGATCACCAGAGGGATCGCGCTCAGGGTAACTTCGGGTTCTTCCATGCTGAATGATGATCTGTCTCATGAAGTGGTGGCTGTGGATGTGGAGGATGCCATCCGGATGAATGCGGACTGTATGGCGGTGCAGACCTTTATCGGTGCAGACGGGCAGCTCTCCAGCATCGACAATCTGTCCCGGGTCATCAGCGCGGGCATGCGTTACAGCATCCCGACCCTGGGCGTGGTGGCAGTAGGAAAGGATATGGAACGGACTGACCGCTTCTTTAAGCTGGCCACGAGGATCGTGGCGGAGATGGGCGTTCAGCTGGTGAAGACGTATAACTGTGAAAATTTTGAAGAGGTGGTGGCAGCCTGCCCGGTGCCCATTGTCGTGGCCGGCGGGAAGAAGCTTCCGGAGGCGGAAGCGCTGACCATGGCCTATACGGTGATCTCCAAAGGGGCCAGAGGGGTGGATATGGGCCGCAACATCTTCCAGAGCGCGCATCCGGTGGAGATGGCCCAGGCCATCGGTAAGGTGGTTCATGAAGGCTTTACGGATAAAGAGGCGTATGAATTCTATCAGGATATGATCCATTGACCATTTCTGTATAAAACAGGGTGCCGCATAGGGCGGCACCCTGTTCTTATGATTGTGCTTTTATGGCGGCCTCCACGAATCCCTTGAACAGCGGATGGGGGCGGTTGGGCCGGGATTTCAGCTCCGGATGCGCCTGAGTTGCCAGGAAGAACGGATGTTCTCTCAGCTCGATCATCTCCACGATCCGTCCGTCCGGGGACAGGCCGGAGAGGACCATGCCGTGTTCTGTGAGGACGGAGCGATAGTCGTTGTTGACTTCATAACGATGGCGATGGCGTTCCTCGATCTGATCCGTCCCATAGAGGGCGTAGGCCCGGGAAGTTTTGTCCAGTACACAGGGACAGGAACCAAGGCGGAGAGTTCCGCCGATGTCCTCCACACCGTTCTGGTCGGGCATCAGAGCGATGACCGGATAGGGCGTGTTGGGATCCAGCTCAATACTGTGCGCATCCTCCAGCCCTGCGGCGTGGCGCGCATATTCCACGATGGCCAGCTGCATGCCGAGGCACAGCCCCAGGAACGGGACACCGTGCTCTCTCGCATAACGGATGGCGGCGATCTTGCCGTTGATACCCCGGTCGCCGAAGCCTCCCGGTACCAGGATGCCGGTTACATCTTTCAGAAGTTCGCCTGCATTATCCTCTGTGACCAGTTCGGAATCGATCCATTTGATATTGACGACGGCGCGGTTGTCGATGCCGCCGTGCTTCAGTGCCTCCACCACGGAGATATAGGCATCATGGAGCTGGATATATTTGCCCACCAGGGCGATATTGACCTCTGTGGTGGGATGGCGCAGCCGGTTGACCATCTCGGTCCAGTCGGTCAGATCCGGCTCCGGACAGGGCAGGCGCAGGCATTCGCAGGCTACCTGAGCCAGATGCTCTTCCTCCATGGCAAGGGGGGCTTCATACAGATATTCCACGTCCAGGTTCTGGAGGACGCGGTTCTTCGGGACATTGCAGAACAGTGCGATCTTGTCCTTGATCCCCTTTTCCAGAGGAAGCTCCGTACGGCATACAATGATGTCAGGCTGGATGCCCATGCCCTGCAGCTCTTTTACAGAGGCCTGGGTGGGCTTGGTCTTCATCTCGCCGGAGGCTTTCAGATAGGGAATCAGCGTCACGTGGATGATGATGGCGTTGTCGTGCCCCACCTCATGCTGGAACTGCCGGATGGCCTCCAGGAAGGGCTGGCTCTCGATGTCTCCCACGGTGCCGCCGGTCTCGATGATGGCAATATGCATGTCCTCCGAAGTGAAATTTCGATAGAACCGGCTCTTGATCTCATTGGTGATATGGGGGATGACCTGCACGGTGCCGCCGCCGTAGTCCCCGCGCCGTTCCTTCTGAAGCACGGACCAGTATACTTTTCCGGTGGTGACATTGGAATTCTTGTTGAGACTTTCGTCGATGAAGCGCTCGTAATGCCCCAGATCCAGATCGGTCTCCGCACCGTCATCGGTGACGAACACCTCTCCGTGCTGTACCGGATTCATGGTCCCCGGATCGATGTTGATATAGGGATCAAATTTCTGCATGGTGACTTTGTAGCCGCGCGCTTTCAGAAGACGCCCCAGGGAAGCTGCGGTGATCCCTTTTCCAAGACCGGAGACGACGCCTCCTGTGACAAATACGTATTTAACTGGCATATGATCTGATTCCTCCTGATATGTTCCGTAAAATGTGGATGAAAACTGCCAACAGACTGTTCAGAAACAAACTTCTTTTCATTATAGCTTATCTGTATCAAAAAATCCACCAGTTTTTCAGGGGAAAGAAGAAAATGATTTTTTATAGTATTTTAATAGAAAGAGGGTAAAATTTCTCAGAAGGTGTATTGATTTATAGGGGAAGGTTCACTATAATAGGAAGTGCTACGCGCAAGGAGGAAAGAGATGAATGATAAGATTACTCCAACAGGAGATGGAGATAACAATCATAAGACACCAAAGAACCGGCAGAGCGTCGTCATATTTTTAATGTTTATGCTGGTAAGCTTTCTGGCACTGAATTTTGTCCAGAATTTCAGGAAGGATGCAGGCTCCAAGGAGATCACCTACGATGCATTTATCGATATGCTGGAGGAGGATAAGGTGGAGAAGGTGGAAGACACCGGGCTCACCTGGAAGATCACTCCCCGGACGCAGCCGGTGGGGAACGTGGAGATTACTTATTATACCGGCAAGATGAACGATGAAGAGCTCCTGCCCATGCTCAAAGAGCGGGACATCGAGATCACGCCCTATATCCAGGATACCATTTCCACGCTGATCTGGCAGGTGGTGTGGAGCCTGCTCCCGCTGATTCTTGTCTGGGTGGCCGTGGGCTATCTGATGCGCCGCATGGGTGGCGGCGGCATGATGGGTGTCGGCAAGAGCAAGGCAAAAGTTTATATTGAGAAAGAGACCGGCGTGACCTTCAAGGACGTGGCAGGTCAGGAGGAGGCGAAGGAGTCTCTGGTGGAAGTGGTGGATTTTCTGCATAATCCGGAGCATTATGCGGAGATCGGCGCCAAGCTTCCCAAGGGAGCGCTGCTGGTGGGCCCGCCCGGTACCGGCAAGACCCTTCTGGCGAAGGCGGTGGCAGGAGAAGCCCATGTGCCCTTTTTCTCCCTGTCCGGTTCGGACTTTGTGGAGATGTTCGTAGGTGTGGGCGCTTCCCGTGTCCGGGACCTGTTTGAAGAAGCCAAGAAAAATGCGCCGTGCATCATCTTTATCGATGAGATTGACGCCATCGGAAAGAGCCGGGATTCCAGGCTGGGCGGAAACGATGAGCGGGAACAGACGCTGAATCAGCTTCTGGCGGAAATGGACGGTTTTGAGAGCAATAAAGCCTGCCTGGTGCTGGCGGCGACCAACCGTCCGGAGATCCTGGACCAGGCGCTGCTGCGTCCCGGACGGTTTGACAGAAGAATCATCGTGGAACGTCCGGATCTGAAGGGCCGCGTGGATGTACTGAAGGTCCATGCCAGGAATGTGCGGCTGGATGAGACGGTAGATCTGGAAGCCATCGCGCTGGCGACCAGCGGTGCGGTGGGCTCCGACCTTGCCAATATGATCAATGAGGCGGCGATCCTGGCGGTGAAAAACAAGAGGCAGGCCGTATCCCAGAAGGATTTGTTCGAGGCGGTGGAAGTGGTCCTCATGGGAAAAGAGAAGAAGGACCGCATCCTGAGCGCGGAGGAGCGTAAGATCGTGTCCTACCATGAGGTGGGGCATGCGCTGGTGAGCGCTCTGCAGAAAGACGCGGAGCCGGTCCAGAAGATCACCATTGTCCCACGGACCATGGGAGCTCTTGGCTATGTCATGCATGTGCCGGAGGAAGAGAAATATCTGAATACCCGGAAAGAGCTGGAGGCCATGCTGGTGGGCTATCTGGGCGGGCGCGCGGCGGAAGAACTGGTGTTCGAGACGGTGACCACAGGAGCGGCCAATGACATTCAGCAGGCCACAAAGCTGGCGCGGGCCATGGTGACACAGTATGGGATGTCTGAGAAATTCGGACTCATGGGGCTGGAGTCGAAGGAGAGCATGTATTTAAATAACGGGACTGTATTAAACTGCAGTGATGAGACGGCGGCAGACGTGGACAGTGAGGTTATGCGCATTCTGAAGGCGTCCTATGTGGAGGCCAAGCGGCTTCTGGCGGAGAACCGGGACTGTCTGGACAGGATCGCGGAGTTCCTGATCGAGAAGGAGACAATCACCGGGAAAGAGTTCATGGAGATTTTCCGCAAAGTAAAAGAAGAAGCAGACGGATATCAGCAGGAGGAGCTGATCTTCGCAGAGTGATACAGAGTGACAGGTCTGCTGTCTGATACGGCTGCCGGGACCTGGAACGTCTGTTATGGAAGGAGATTGTACAGACTGCGGGCTTTTGTATGTTCATTCGGACCGGGTGTCCGCCTGGAGCGTACAAAAGCCCGCAGTCTGTTTGCACCGGGGAAGCGCAAAGGAAGGTGTTCCGGCGGCGTATGCACGCATGGAGGGAGGCAGGAGTATGGCATTTGACATTGAGGAGGAACTGAAAAAGCTTCCGGCGAAGCCGGGAGTCTATCTGATGCACGACGAAAGGGATGCAATCATCTATGTAGGGAAAGCGATTTCCCTTAAGAACCGGGTGCGGCAGTATTTTCAGTCCAGCAGAAACAAGGGCGTGAAGATCGAGCAGATGGTGACCCATATTACCCGGTTTGAGTATATCATCACAGATTCAGAGCTGGAGGCGCTGGTGCTGGAGTGCAATCTGATCAAAGAGCACCGGCCCAAATACAATACCATGCTCATGGATGACAAGACTTATCCGTTTATCAAGGTGACGGTACAGGAGGAATATCCCAGAGTGATGCTGGCCAGGCAGATGCAGAAGGACCGGGCAAAATATTTCGGTCCCTATACCAGCGGAGGAGCGGTGAAGGATACCATTGATCTGATCCACAAGCTGTATGGCATACGGACCTGCAACAAGGCGCTGCCGAAGATGCAGGGGAAGGAAAGGCCCTGCCTGAATTATCACATTCATCAGTGTCCGGCGCCCTGTCAGGGCTATATTTCAAAGGAGGAGTACGGGGAAGCGGTGAAGAAGGCGCTCTCTTTTCTCAATGGAAATTATCCGCTGATCCTGAAGGAGCTGGAGGAGAAGATGCAGGCGGCATCAGAAGAACTGGAGTTCGAGAAGGCTATTGAATACCGGGAGCTTCTGAACAGCGTCAGCAAGATTGCCCAGAAGCAGAAGATCACCAGCAGCCATATGGATGACAAGGACGTGATCGCCATGGCGTCGGACGAGGAGGACGCAGTGGTGCAGATCTTCTTTATCCGGGAGGGGCGGCTGATCGGAAGAGACCATTTCTGCCTGCATATCGCCGGGGAGGACGATCAGGAAGAGATTCTGACTACTTTTTTAAAACAGTTTTATGCGGGGACGCCCTATATTCCCCGGGAGCTGATGATCCAGTATGAGATCGGGGAAAAGGAGCTGATTGAGGAGTGGCTGAGCGGCAGAAAAGGTCAGAAGGTCCATCTTAAGGTGCCAAGAAAAGGGGAGAAGGAGAAGCTGGTGGAGCTGGCTCTGAAAAACGCTCAGATGGTGCTGACCCAGGACAAGGAGCGGATTCGCCGGGAGGAGGGGCGGACCATCGGCGCCATGAAAGAGATCGCAAAACTTCTTGGACTTCCCGGGATCAGCCGGGTGGAGGCCTACGATATCTCCAACATCAGCGGTTTTCAGACGGTGGGTTCCATGGTGGTCTACGAAAAAGGACGGCCGAAGCGGTCGGATTACCGAAAATTCCGGATCAAAGGAGTCAAAGGTGCGGACGATTATGCCAGCATGGAGGAGATGCTGACCAGACGGCTTTCTCATTATGAGAATTATCCGGATCTGATCATGATGGACGGCGGAAGAGGACAGGTAAATATCGCCCTGAAAGTCATGGATGCGGTGGGGGTCCACGTACCGGTGTGCGGTATGGTAAAGGATGACAGGCACCGGACCCGCGGCATCTATTTTAACAATGTGGAGCTTCCCATCGAACGGGACAGCGAGGGCTTCCGGCTGGTGACGAGGATTCAGGATGAGGCGCACCGTTTTGCCATTGAATACCATCGCTCTCTCAGGAGCAGAGAGCAGGTGCATTCGGTGCTGGACGATATCCCGGGGATTGGTCCGGCCAGGAGGAAGGCGCTGATGAAAGGCTTTCAGACGCTGGATGAGATCCGGAATGCCGGGGTCGAAGAACTGGCAGCGGTGCCCGGTATGAACCGGCGCGCTGCCGGGCAGGTTTTTGATTTCTTTCATGTTGATAAGCAGTGAAAAAAATGGTATGATGAAAAAAGCGGCGGAAGAGCCGTGAGAAGGAGAAGACACCTATGCAGACAGTAGCACTGAACAAGATGATTGATAAACTGGGACTTACGAATCTGGTCCCGGAGGTGGAGACGGACGGGATCGAGATCAACAGCTCGGAGATCAATCGTCCGGCGCTCCAGCTGGCAGGGTATTTTGAGCATTTTGCCTGTGACCGGGTACAGATCATCGGATATGTGGAATATACGTATCTGAACAGCCTGGAACCGGAAGTAAAGATGAAAAATTACGAGCTTTTTATGTCCAGCAGGATCCCCTGTGTCATCTATGCCTCCAGAACGGAGCCGGATGAGGTGATGATTGAACTGGCAAAAAAATATAAAAAGCCTCTGCTGTCCAGTGAACGGACGACTTCATCTCTGATGGCGGAGATCATCCGCTGGCTGAATGTGGAGCTGGCGCCCTGTATCTCCATCCACGGCGTGCTGGTGGACGTATACGGCGAGGGCGTGCTGATCATGGGAGAGAGCGGCATCGGAAAAAGCGAGGCAGCACTGGAGCTTCTGAAGAGAGGCCACCGTCTGATCACCGACGATGTGGTGGAGATCCACAAAGTCAGCGACGACACCCTGGTGGGGACCTCCCCGGAGATCACAAGACATTTTATCGAGCTCCGGGGCATCGGCATCATCGATGTGAAGACGCTGTACGGCGTGGAGAGCGTCAAGGAGACCCAGACGCTGGACATGGTCATCAAGCTGGAGGAGTGGGATAAGGATAAGGAATACGACCGGCTGGGGCTCAACGAGGAATATACAGAATTCCTTGGAAACAAGGTTATCTGTCATTCCATCCCCATCCGTCCGGGCAGGAATCTGGCCATCATCGTGGAAGCGGCGGCGGTCAATCACAGACAGAAGAAAATGGGCTACAACGCGGCGCAGGAGCTGTACCGCAGGGTTCAGGAAAGCATCAATAAAAACAAGCGCTGAAGCAGCAGAATCAGATTGGGGGAAGCAAAAGGATGAAAAATTATTGTTTTGGAATCGACGTAGGCGGAACAACGGTGAAGATGGGACTTTTCAGGACCGACGGACAGCTGGTGGACAAGTGGGAGATTCCCACCCGGACGGAGGACGGCGGAAAAGCGATACTTCCGGATATTGCGGCGTATGCGCTGGCGAAGCTGGTGGAAAAGGACATCTCCAGAGATGATGTGGCGGGAATCGGGATCGGCGTTCCGGGACCCATCAGCGCAGAGGGAGTCGTACCGCATACGGCGAATCTGGGCTGGGGATACAAGGAAGTGACAAAGGAACTGTCGGAGCTGACCGGCGTGATCTGCAGAGGCGGAAATGACGCGAATGTGGCAGCGCTGGGAGAGATGTGGAAGGGGGCTGCAGCCGGCCATAAGAGCGGCGTCATGGTTACCCTGGGCACCGGCGTGGGCGGCGGTATCATCATTGACGGCCGGATCGTCGTGGGGACCAATGGAGCAGGCGGCGAGATCGGTCATATCCATGTGGATGACAGCATTCCGTGGCTCTGCGGCTGCGGCAATCAGGGGTGTCTGGAGCAGGTGGCGTCCGCCAACGGAATCGTGCGGCTTGCAAAATGGATGCAGGAGTCCGGGGCAAAAGAGACCGTCCTGGATCCGGAGACCATGACGGCCAAAGATATCTGGGATGCCGTAAAAGAGCAGGACGGCTTTGCCTGCGAGGTGGCAGAGCGTTTTGGCAGCTATCTGGGTCTGGCGCTTGCCAACATCGCCAGCACGGTGGACCCGGAAGTGTTCGTCGTCGGCGGCGGCGTGTCCAAGGCCGGCCCGGTGATCCTGGATTACATAAAGAAATATTATGTGAAATATACCTATAAAGGCTGCAGGGATGCAGAGTTTGTTCTGGCGACTCTTGGAAATGATGCCGGGATCTTCGGATCGGCGAGACTGGTGATTGAGGAGTAGCCGCACAGATGAACTATACAAGAACGGAAAAAAACATACTGGCACTGTCCTGCATGGCAGCGATATTTCTCATGGGTGCCCGGACGGTTCACGCCATGCACATCATGGAGGGCTATCTGCCTCTCGCCCACTGCGTGGGATGGGACGCGGTCTGTCTGCCCTTTCTGGCAGCCGGACTGATCCGCATCCGTAAGATCCTGAACCGGAGCCGCCGGATCCTGATCCTTCTGGCCATGTCCGGCGCCTTCGTGTTTGTGATCTCTTCGCTGAAGATCCCGTCGGTCACGGGAAGCTGCAGCCATATGACGGGCACCGGGCTGGCGGCGATCCTCTTCGGACCGCTGGTGACCAGTGTGCTGGCCGTCATCGTACTGGTCTTCCAGGCGCTTCTGCTGGCCCATGGAGGGCTTACGACCCTGGGAGCCAATACATTCAGCATGGGGATCATCGGGCCCGTCCTGACTTGGCTTCTCTATCTGGCGGGCAGGAAGCTTAAGGTAAACCGGAAGGCGTCCGTGTTCCTGGCGGCGGCCCTGGGCGATCTTCTGACCTACTGTGTGACCAGTCTGCAGCTTGCTGCCGCCTATCCGGATCCGGTCGGCGGCATGGCGTCCAGCGCGGTCCGGTTCCTGGGCGTGTTCGCGCCCACACAGCTCCCTCTGGCGGTGGTGGAGGGACTGCTGACCGTTCTGATCGTGATCGGCATGGAGCAGTTTGCAGAGCCGGAGCTCCGGGAGATTTCATTTTTGGAGGCGAAATAAACATATGAAGAAAAACAGCATCACAGTACCCGTTCTGATCGTGCTGGCGGTACTGATTATATTCGTGCCGCTGTTTCTGCAGAAGGGCGCTTCCTTTGAAGGCAGCGACGGCGCGGGCAGCGAGATGGTCAGCGAGATGACCGGCGGCGGATATGAGCCGTGGTTTGAACCGGTGCTGGAACGGATGATCGGCGGAGAACTGCCGGGAGAGGTGGAGACGTTGTTCTTCTGCATCCAGACCGGCATCGGAGTGGGCGTCATCGCCTACTGCTTCGGCTATCTGGCGGCGAGGAAGAAATATTCCGGCGGGAAAGAGCCGCGGGTGAACGCGGAATCAGGAAGCCTGTCATGAGGTGCGGCATATGGTGACCGGGATCCTGACCATGGTCGTTGTCTGGTGTCTGTTTTACGGCAGACTTCCAGCAGCGGTTCTGCTGCTGCTGGGCGGGGGGCTGGGAGCGGCGCTTTCGCTGCTTGGCAGGCACGGGTCCGGGCAGTTTCTCACGATCGATATACTGGCGCAGACTTCCCGCCTGAACAGGGTCAGTCCCCTGCTGAAATTCTGGACGGCGCTGATCCTGATGGCTCTGTGCGTGTCGGCGTCCAGTTCTTTCGTGGGACTTTTTCTGACCGTTTTCATGCTGATCCTTATCGTTTGTGGGGGCGGCCTTGCACTGCATGATTATATCCATCTGCTGGCATTGCCGCTCTCTTTTCTGTTGCTTGGGGGTCTGGCCCTGCTTTTTGAAGTGACCGTGCAGAGGACCGGCGTCCTTGGGATCCCGGTCTTCGGTTTCTGGCTGTGCGTCAGCCAGGCGGCGCAGACGCGTGCGATGCTGGTCATGGCGCGGGCGCTGGGAAGCTTAAGCTGCCTGTATATGCTCAGTCTGACGACGCCCATGTCCGATCTGATCGGCGTCCTGCGCCGGATTCACTGCCCGGAGCTGCTGATCGATCTGATGTATCTGATTTACCGGTATATTTTTATCCTCCTCTCTATGTATCATGCCATGCGGGATGCGGCCGCCAGCAGGCTTGGCTTTGGGGATTACCGGACCAGCCTGCGGACGACAGGAAATCTTTATTTCAGCTTGCTGTTTCGCAGTTACCGGCAGGCAAACCGGAATTTTGACGCCATGGAAAGCCGGTGTTTTGATTCCGGGATCCGGTTTCTGGAGGATGCGGGGAAGATCAGAGGAAGCCATGTCCTGGCTGCCGGGGCGCTGATTCTTCTGACCCTTGGGCTTTCCATATTCTTTTGGTGAGGTAACAGATGAAAAACGAACTTTTACGGCTGGAGCATGTCTGCTTTCGCTATGAAGATAAATTTCCGGCCCTGAAAGATGTGTCCATTACATTTCAAAGAGGGGAACGGATTGTGGTGCTGGGCAACAACGGCGCCGGGAAAAGCACTTTTTTTCTCTGCTGCAACGGGATTCTCCATCCCCAGAGCGGAGAGATTTTCCTGAAAGGACAGAAGATGAGCGGTAGCAAAGAGGACGTCCGCAGGCTCCGGCAGACGGTGGGGCTTGTGTTTCAGGAGCCGGACACCCAGATCATCGCCGGAACGGTGGGCAGCGAAGTCAGCTTCGGGCCCATGAATCTGGGGCTTGACCGCCAGGAGGTGGAACTTCGGATCACCCGGTCTCTGGCCCGGATGAATCTGGAGGGATATGAGAACCGCGCCCCCCACTATTTAAGCGGCGGAGAGAAGAAGCGGGTGAGTATCGCGGACATTCTGGCCATGGAGCCGGATATGATCCTTCTGGACGAGCCGACGGCCTCCCTGGATCCGGAGAACGTGGCGCTTCTGGAGCGCACTTTGGAGGAACTGAATGAGGCAGGTATTACTTTGGTAGTCTCTACGCATGATGTGGATTTTGCCTACGGCTTTGCCAGGCGTGCTGTGGTCTTAAGCCAGGGGGAGATTATCCAGGACGGGGAGATCGAGGAAGTGTTCCGGGACGAGGAAGTGCTGAAGAAGGCAGGACTGAAAAAGCCGCTGCTGTGCCAGGTGGCGGAGGTGCTCGAAGGGTGCGTCCCGGAAGCACGGGACGTCAGACGGCCCAGGCGCGTGGAAGACTTTGCGGATTATGCAAAGGGGCTTTTGGGCAGGGACGGCGGAGCTAAGGGTGATTCCCGATGAAATTTTCCACATTCCTGTATTTTGCAAAATTCGGCGTTCGGACCATCCTGTTCCGGAAAAAGGATCCGATCCTCGGCACGATTATCGTGACGGACAAGTGCAATCTGAGCTGCCGTCACTGCTCGGTCAATAATCTCACAGGGGTGGTTCATCCATATGGGCAGATCAGAGGGGAGATGGAGCAGCTGTATGCCATGGGCGTGCGGATTCTGTTCTTCTGTGGCGGAGAGACGTTTCTGTGGAGAGACGGGGAGAAAAGCCTCCGGGATTTGGTGATCGAAGCGAAGAGGATGGGGTTTCTCATCGTCAACGTGGTCACCAACGGCACCTTTCCCATCGATCTGCCGGAGGCGGACCTGATCCTTCTGAGCCTGGACGGAGACCGGGAGCGGCATAACCGGATCCGGGGCGAGACCTACGATCTTATCATGGAGAACATCCGTCACGCCACATCGGACAACATCTGCTTTTACATGGCGGTCAACCAGATAAATAAGGACGCGATTCCGGAGGTGTGCCGGACCGCAGAGGATATGGAACATGTGCGGGCAGTCTCTTTTAATTTTCACACGCCCTATCCGGATACGAAGGAGCTGGCCCTTGGGCGGGAGGAAAAGGCCGCCTGCTGCCGGGAGATTACCCGGATGATGAAGGAAGGGGCGCCGGTCTTCAATCTAAAGAGCGCTTTTCCGTACCTGATCGACAACCGCTTTCCCACACCCTGCCGCCAGTGCGTGGTCATGGAAAACGGAAAACTCAGCATCTGCGGGCGCTGCATCGAGGTGGAGGGTCTGTGTGAGTCCTGCGGATATTTCTTCGTGGCGGAGTATACATTACTGTTCCGGGGAAATCTAAGGATCATCCTGGAGATGCTGCGGACTTATCTGAAATACATATAATATTGGGATTAAAAGATATTTGACCCTGGTATCATACATATGAGGGGGAAACGATGCGCGTAATTACCGATCTGACCAGGATGTGGCTGACCCGTTCTGTTAAGCCTTTTCTGTTTCAAAAAGAATACGACCAGCTGCTTCCCTTTGAAGCGTGCGGGGAGCTGGGGCTTTACGTCCATATTCCGTTCTGCAGGAGCATCTGCGATTTCTGTCCCTACTGCAAGGTCCTCTATTCGGAGGAGCTGTGCAGCCGCTATGTGGATGCACTGCTTGGAGAGATCCGTCTGGCGGGACAGCAGGCAAAGGGAAGGAAAAAGGTCACCAGCCTGTATTTCGGAGGCGGGACGCCGGCGCTGGCGGCAGACCGCATGGGGGAGATCATCGGGACGATCCGGGAGTATTTTGAGATCACGGAGGGGATCGGCGCAGAGCTTCATCCGGACAACGTGACAGTCCCGGTGCTCCGAACGCTGAAAGAAGCAGGGGTGACCCGGATCAGCATCGGGGTCCAGTCCTTCGGGAAGAAATACCAGAAACTTCTGGGCCGAAAGCCGGTGGATGCGGGGGCTCTGAAAGCGGCGCTTCAGGAAGTGCCCTTTGAAACCGTGTCCATGGATCTGATTTTCGCGCTTCCGGGGCAGACCTTTGAGGATCTGAGAGAGGACATTGACACCGTTTTCACAAGCGGCGCCAACCATATGGCAATCTATCCGTTTATTGATTTTACTTTTACGTCCAGCCCCCTTCCCGCCATGCCGAAAAAGGAGAAGCGCCGTCTCCTGGATGCGGTGACAGCCTACTGTAAAGACCGGGGTTACGTAAGGAACTCCATCTGGACCTTTTCCAGTGAGGAACATGCCGGGTATTCTTCCATGACCCGGGATCATTTTCTGGGTTTTGGCTGTTCTGCGGCCACCCTTCTTGTGGATCAGTTCAAAATCAACACCTTTTCTGTAACAGCATATATAGAACGGATAGAACAGAAACTTCTGCCCACCTCCCTGACGCTTCGCTTCACCCGCCGTCAGCGGATGGTGTATTATCTGTTCTGGACCGCCTACAGCACGAAGGTGAGCAGCCAGGCGTTCCAGCAGTTTTTCGGGGTCCCGTTAAAAAAGATGTACGGCCTGGAGCTGTATCTGGTGAAGCTTCTGGGCTTTGTCACGGAGGAAAACGGGGAGTATGAGATGACGCCGAAGGGGGCGTTCTATTATCATTATTACGAAAATTTCTATACCCTCTCCTATATCGACCGGATGTGGGGACTGATGAGGAAAGAAGCGTTTCCGGAGGGGATGAAACTGTGAAATAACCTTGAAATATGATGTCTGCGGTGTATAATTATATTAAAATTATACACGAAAAAGGAGGACTGACAATGAATATTCGATCTTCCGCCGATCTGCGGAATCAATATAAAGAAGTATCTGATCTGGCCAGGACAACTGGAGAGCCGATTTATATCACGATCAATGGAGCGGGTGACGGCGTATTTATGAGTATAGAGGCATTTGAGAGGCGGGAGGAGCTGCTGTTGATGAGAAGCCGGGTGCTGGCTGCGGAAAATGCCAGGATTGCAGGAGCGAAAACCCATACACAGGCGGAACTGGATGAAAGGTTCCAAAAAAGATATGAAGATTGAATATCTGGAAGCAGCTGTGAATAAAAAATATAGAAAAACCGAACTGATCTTACGATATTTTCACGGCTCCAAACGGTACTTCCTGTGCGCGGTGGCGGCTTCTTTTCTGACCACGGCCCTCAATGCGGTGACGCCGCAGATCTTTCGTTTCAGCATTGACAAGGTGCTGGGGAGCGGCGGATATCCGTATCTGAGAGAACACCTCTTTGTGCTGTCCCTGGCTGTTGTAGCGGTAGCCGTGCTGTCGGGGATATTTATGTTCCTGACCAGAGTCTGCACGGCCCGGGCGGGGGAGAATTTCGCCAGGAATCTCAGGGACGCCTTGTTTTCCCATGTGCAGCGGCTTCCCATGAGCTGGCATGACAAGAACCAGACCGGCGATATTATCCAACGTTGTACGTCGGATGTGGAGGTGATACGGAATTTTGTGGTGACGCAGCTTCTGGAAGTATTCCGGACCGCCTTTCTGGTGGGAATCTCCTTCGCCATGATGGTGTCCATGAACCGGAAGCTGGCCCTCATCGTGCTGCTTTTTGTGCCGGTGGTGGTAGTCTATTCAGCGGTGTTCTACCGGCTGATTGCCAGGCGGTTTACAGATGCGGACGAGGCGGAGGGAGAGCTGTCCACGGTGGTGCAGGAGAACGCCACGGGCGTGCGGGTGGTGCGCGCTTTTGGACGGGAACAGTTCGAGATGAACCGCTTTCGGGAGAAGAACGAAGCGTTCGCCCGCCTGTGGATCCGCTTGGGGACCCTGTCCGGCCTCTACTGGGGCGTGGGGGATCTGATCACGGGTCTGCAGGTGACGACGGTTATCGTGCTGGGAGCCATGGAAGCCGTTCACGGCAATCTGTCCGTGGGGGATTTTGTTGCGTTTGCCTCATACAACACCGTGCTGGTCTGGCCGGTCCGCGGTCTGGGAAGGATCCTGTCCGATATGAGTAAGGCCGGGGTGTCCTTTGAGCGCGTGGGCTACATCATCCATGGGGAGGAGGAAGCATACGGCGGTTCGGAGTCGCCGGATCGCATGGACATCGCTTTCTCCCATGTCTCCTTCTCCTACGAGCAGGGCGAAAAGGTGCTCGACGACGTATCCTTTATGATCCCGCAGGGATCGACCTTCGGTATCCTGGGCGGCACCGGCAGCGGAAAATCCACGGTCGTTCAGCTTCTGACCAGGCTCTATGAGCTGGAGGAAGGGACCATTACGCTGGGCGGGGTCGATATCCAAAAGCTCCCTCTTGCCTGGCTGCGCCGGCATGTGGGCATGGTGCTGCAGGAGCCCTTCCTCTATTCCCGGACCATCCGGGAAAATATCGCGGCTTCCAGGCCGGAAGCTTCCATGGAGGAGATCAGAAACGCGGCCCGGACAGCCTGCGTGGACCGGTCCATCAGCAGTTTTGCGGACGGTTATGAGACGCTGGTTGGCGAGCGGGGCGTGACTCTCTCCGGCGGACAGAGACAGCGGGTGGCGATTGCCCGGATGCTGCTTCAGAAGGCGCCGGTCATGGTCTTCGACGATTCTCTGTCCGCGGTGGACACCCGGACGGACCATGAGATCCGGAAGGCCCTGAAAGAACACCAGAAAGGCTCCACGGTGATCCTGATCTCCCATCGGATCACGACTTTGATGGGAGCAGACCGGATTCTGGTTTTGAACCGGGGCAGGGTGGAAGAGACCGGAACCCATGAGGAACTGATTGCAAAAGACGGGATTTACCGGCAGATTTATGAGATCCAGATGGACCGGGAGAAGAGGTGAGCGCATATGGCAGCATACGAAGAGCAGGAGTATAACAGACCGTTCAGTTTTCGGATCTGGGCGAAGATGGTTCCCTTTTTTAAACCCTATAAAAAATATTTTCTCATTACCATGGGGCTGAATGTCTTTCTGGCGGCGGTGGATATCCTGGTGCCGCTGTTTCAGAGCTATGCCATCGATCATTTTATCACGCTGAGTACGCTGGAGGGGATCCGTCCCTTTACCGCGGTCTATGTGCTGATGATCGCTGCCCAGACGGTCAGCGTGTATTTTTCCGTCCATGCGGCCACGACCATTGAGATGAATCTGGGGCGGGATCTGAAGCGGGCGCAGTTTGAGCATCTGCAGACCCTCTCTTTTTCCTACTATAATACAACGCCTGTGGGCTACATCCATGCCCGGGTCATGAGCGATACCCTGAAGATCGCCACCATGGTGGCCTGGGGACTGGTGGATATGTTCTGGGCGTTCCTCTATGTGGTGACTGTGTTCGGCGTCATGTTCTTCCTGAATGCAGGGCTGGCTCTGATCATCATGCTGGTGGTGCCGGGGATCGCCCTTCTGACCGTGTATTTTCAGAACAAAATCCTCCGCTGGAACCGGAAGATCCGGAGGATCAATTCCCAGATCACCAGCGCCTACAACGAAGGGATCACCGGTGTCAGGACCTCCAAGAGCATGGTGATCGAGGAGGACAATGACCGGGAATTTTATAAAAAGACAACCGAAATGCACCAGGCCTCCGGCCGTGCGGCGAAGCTGAACGCGGTCTATATTCCGATGATCCTTTTCTTCGGTTCCGTGGTTTCCGCCATCGTGCTGGCGAAAGGCGGCGGTCTGGTACGGGAAGATCTGATGCAGCTTGGCACGCTGTCGGTATTTATTTCCTATGCGGTGGTGATCTTTGAGCCGATTCAGCAGCTGGCAAGGCTTTTGTCTGAGCTGATTTCCTGCCAGGCCAACATCGAGCGGGTGACGGATCTTCTGGAGCAGAAGCCCAATGTGGTGGACCGGGAGGACGTGATCCGGCGGTACGGGGACGCTTTTACGGCAAAACGGGAGAACTGGGAGCGGATCCGGGGGGATGTGGTGTTCGAGGACGTGTCCTTTATGTATCCGGACGGGAAGGAATATGTGCTGGAGCATTTTAACCTCCATGTGCCCGCCGGGATGAACGTGGCCATCGTGGGAGAGACCGGCGCCGGGAAATCCACGCTGGTCAACCTGCTGGGGCGCTTCTTTGAACCGACGAAGGGCCGGATCCTCATCGACGGCGTGGATTACCGGGAGCGGTCCCAGCTCTGGCTGCACAGTCAGATGGGCTATGTGCTTCAAAATCCTCACCTCTTCTCCGGCACGGTACGGGAAAATATCCGCTACGGGCGGCTTGACGCCACCGACGAGGAGGTGGAAGCGGCCGCCAGACAGGTTTCGGCGGACATTGTGGCGGCGAAGCTTCCGCAGGGGTATGAGAGCAACGTGGGAGAGAGCGGCGGCAGACTGTCCGTGGGAGAAAAGCAGCTCATTTCCTTCGCCCGGGCGATTCTGGCGGATCCGGCGATCTTCGTGCTGGATGAAGCCACCTCATCCATCGATACCAGGACCGAACGGCTGATCCAGAATGCAGTGGAACATCTGCTGAAAGGCCATACGTCCTTTGTGATCGCCCACCGGCTCTCCACGATCCGGAAAGCAGATCTGATCCTGGTGGTAAAGGACGGGAAGATCATCGAGCAGGGCACCCACCGGGAGCTGCTTGAGAAGAAAGGCTGCTATCAGGAACTGTATGAAAGACAGTTTGAAGAAGAGGCGGCCATGCGGGTGTTTGCAGGGGAGATGGGCGGACAGGGTTGATGGAGGTGCTGTTGTGGCAAGAACGGTAGGGATCGGAATCCAGAGTTTTGAAAAACTGATACGAAGATGTAACATTGATCACCCGTCCCCGCCGTTTTGGGAAAACCTTAAATATGAATATGATGGAGCGGTTCTTTTCGGTGGCATATGCGGGCCAGGGAGAAATTTTGTATGGCGATACAAAAACTGTACAGCCAGTTTGACTTTTTGATGGCCGGCCGGATATTAAAAGATGGCGGCCTTCAGCTATTTTGACAGCGGGATAAAGCCGTCAAAGGAGTCGGAACCGGAACGGTTTTATCATGGTTTTGTGCTGGGGCTGACCGTGGACCTGGCTGATCGGTATGTCATTACTTCAAACAGGGAGAGCGGTTTTGGCAGGTATGATGTGATGCTGGAACCGAAAAGGGAAGAGGAGGATGCGGTCCTTCTGGAATTTAAGGTCAGAAATCCGGGAAAGGAAAAAAGTCTGGAAGAGACCGTTCAGAATGCGCTGGCACAGATAGAAGAGAAACAATATGCGGCGTCTCTGGAGGTAAAAGGCATACCGGCCGGGCGGATTCGGCGGTACGGGTTTGCGTTTGAAGGAAAGAAAGTGCTGATCGGTCAGGGTGGAATCGAATGCTTCTGATCAGATGGGTTCGATTTCCCCGGTAAGAGGAAAATCACAGGTGCAGATGGCAGAAAAGCCGGTATATTCAAAAAACAGGAAACAAAAAGGAGGAACGACAGGATGGATGCAAAAACGAAACAGATGGCGGAGAGTTTTCATTGTCCGTATACGGTGTTCGAGGCAGGAAGCGAACCGGAGAAGCTGGAGCGGGCCTACATGGAGGCGCTGAAGGAAGGGAAAAGGGACGGCTTCTGGCCGGCGATCCTTCTGTTGGATGAGTATGCGGAAGAATGGCTGGAGATCGTTGCACAGGATGGTTACGACCGGGAGAAGGTCATCGCCGGTTGCGGTGACAACGGCAGGGAGATTCTGGCAGAACGCCTGGAAGAGTATCTGGAAGATTATGGAGAGGGGTCCCGCAGCGGACTGATCGGACAGGAGACGGAAGGGGATGAACTGCATCATTTTATCGGCTACTGTTCTTTTGATGACGGCACACTGGCGGCAGATGCGCTGCTTCTGAAACTTCCGGTCAAAAATCCGTGGGAAATTATCGGATATCTGCCCATGGGCGGCTGGAACGACTGTCCCGGCGCAGAGGATATGATTGCGGTCTGTAAATACTGGTGCGAAAGATACCGCGCGGTTCCGGCAGTATTTACCCATGACGTGATGGAATTTTATGCACCCCGCGGTCTGAACGGCGCAGACAGCCTGGAAGCTGCAAAGGAGCATTATGCTTTCTGCACCGACCGGGTGGATCAGGGGACCAGGACGTATACGATCTCAGAGCTGGCAGCAGGGCTTGCACATTCCACAGTCTGGTATTTCTGGTGGGATTAGGAGGAATCGGACGAGAGAGGCACACCAAGGCAGGTATGCCTCTTTTTTGCAGGCAAAAGAGATTCATAATTCTCTTTGATCAGCCGATCGATTTTTTCGTTTGCTTCATTAAAACTTCGGATCAGAGCGCGTATTTCAGCAAATCCGCCTACTTTTACGACCGTTTTAAAATCCCCTTTTCCCGTTTTCCGGATACCATACTGCAGCGCGTCCAGTGGGCGGATGAGTTTGTTGTTGATGAACAGGATCAGAAGCAGGGGGAGGAGGATGAGAAGGATCAGAATGACAAAAAGATTCTGAAACATTTCCCGGGTGAACTGATTGACCAGTGTATCCTGCCGGATAATCCAGGCAGAAAGCCATCCGGTCACTCTGGATGTGTCATAACAGACGATAAAAGACTCGCCGTTAAACTCCAGTAATGTATATCCGCTGCCTTTTAGAAATACAGGATCGAATACGGACAGATCTTGGGTAAAGGACGGGTCAGCGGCGTCGCTCTGACAGACGATCTGCCTGTCCGGAGTGAGGACCAGATAACTGCTCTCATATTCCATGAACTGGGTCTCGAAGATCTGCGAGTACACATCATTCAGGAGATTGATCACAAGGATCACATAGTCATCCGATGTCTCCCGGATCAGCTTGGCGGCGGAAAAAACGTCCCGGTAGGGGCCCTTTTCGGAGGGGATGGAGGACTGTCCGTATTCCTGGAAAAAATCATAGGTCGGGATCCAGACAGTCCTGCCGGCGCCGTCCCGTGCATGCTGACAGGTGCTGCTTTCGGGGAAATTCTGTACGGGAATGATATTGGAGCCAAAGAGCTCTCCGTAGGACATCCGCCGGGTCAGGACATAGGCGGAAAAGATACTGGGGGAGGAAGAAAAATAATTGTGCAGAAGCCGGGTAATGGGCCGGTCCAGCTGATAATAGTCATAGACAGACCGGGCGTCCTGATATTGAGAGAGATAATCATTCAGTGCCCTGTCTGCTACAAAGCTGTGGGCATAGTTTTCAATATTCGCCAGCTGTTGATCGATAGTCTGATTGTTTTTCTGAAGTATGCTCATGGCATCTTTGGTGATCAGGCGGTAAAGAGCGTGGCGGGTGGTCTTGTAGTATACAAGCCCCACGGATCCGCACAGAAGAGAGACTGAAAGACAATAGGAAATGAAAAATTTGATCTGCAGTCCCGGGGAATGAAATTTCCTGAAATGTCTTCGCCATTCCATGCAGCTACCTCCATGTATTATTCAAATGTTTATCGGCAGATTTTTCTGCGATACTGGCTGGGGGAAAGACCTGTCTGTCGTTTGAACAGCTGGACAAAATAGCTGTCATTCTCATAACCACACCGGGAGGCAATCTGCTGGATCTTCAGAGCACTGCCTGTCAGAAGTCCTTTAGCCCGTTCGATCCGTCTCTGGATCATATATTCTTTCAGCCCCCGTGCCTGTCTGCCGTTTAAAAAGGCTGCTCAGATAACTGGGATTGAAATGAAACTGCTGTGCAATGGTATTAAGAGTCAGGTCTTTTTCCAGATTTTCTTCGATGTATTGTGTGATTTCTCCGATGATGCGGACAGTCCCCTGTTCATTCAGAGCCCGGCGCCTTTGCAGGTTTTTTACAATACAGTCCTGAAGCAGTGCACACAGCTCCTGCAGAGAATGGCAGGACTCAAGCTCCCGAAAGACAGCATCCGGGATCTCCATGCCAAGCTGCCGGTGCAGTACCAGCATAATGTGGCTGAAATTCTGTATGGCGGCGGCAGGGGATCCGGAAAGCTTCTGCGTCCTGTTCCGCTCCAGAAACTGTTCCATGGCCTGAACAGCCGGTTCTTCCTTTCCCTGGTAAGCGCTGAGAATGGCAATGATCGTGTCGGGATATTCCTGCCGGATCTTCCGGATAAAGGTCAGCCCGTCCATCTGGGGCATACGGATATCGCTGATGATGATCTGAGCCGGGGAGATCTGCATGGCGGACAGTGCATCCAGAGGCCGGGTGAAACATTCGACCTCCAGATCCTCTTTCATTTTCAGCAGAATCCTGCGTATCAGTTCCAGCTGTCCATATTCGTCATCGACTAAAAACAGTCTGTACAATATTACCACTTCCCGGAATATATAAAAGAAAACTTTATCAGGTTGTCCCAACTTTAGCAGATGAAACTGGAACATGTCAAGGACAGAGCCATCTCCCGGACAAACATGCAAAATAAACACAATAAACTAAAATAATTCCAATTTCCAAAAATTTTTGTATAGATTATCCTGTAGATGTAAACGGATAACAACACAAAAAAGAAGAAGGGAAGGGTGAGATCATGAAACGAAGATTACTGGCACTGCTTTTAACTGTAATGGTGGGAGTGACAACTGCATGCGGAACAAAGGACCGTACAGACGGGGGAGGTACAGATCCGTCCGGTCAGGCAGCGGAACAGGCTCCGGATGAGCAGACAGAAGAGACAGAGGATCCGGTAACATTGAGCTTTACTTACTGGGGCGGAAGCTATGAACAGCCGCTGATGGAGAAACTGATCGCGGATTTTGAAGACGTGTATCCTCATATCCAGGTGGACAGCCAGCATATTCCGTCGGACTATGGGGCAAAGATGAGCGCCATGGTCGCGGGAAAGGAAGAGCCGGATCTGGCTTACATCCAGGACTATATGGCACTGGATTTTGCAGAGCAGGATATGCTGTACAATATCTTTGACCTGATCGATGAAGATGAAGAGCTGGATAAGGAAGATTTTGTAAAGGATTATTATCTGTACTGGGATGAGGGAAAATCCTATGGACTTTATACGGCAGGAGAAGCGTACGCCCTGTTTTACAACACCGAAGCTTTGAAGAGGCGGGGGTGGAGAAGCTGCCCACGAAGACAGAGGAGACGCTGACCTGGGAGGAACTGGTGGACCTCGCCCGGAAGCTGACACTGGACCAGAACGGCAACAATGCACAGTCGCCGGATTTTGACCCGGAGCATATCAAACAATACGGGATCCGCTTCGATTTCAATCAGGGGTCGTATATGCCGCTGGTGCATGGAAACGGCGGGACCTATATGACAGAGGACGGGGGCTTTGGGCTGGCGGAAAAGGAAGGCCTGGAAGTGATTGAGAAGATGGGAGAGCTGGTGGCGAAATACCATGTGGCGCCGTCTCCTGCCGTGACCAAGAGTCTTCCGTCCACCGCCGTCAGTCTGACGACCAGACAGTCAGCCATCATTATGATCGGCCAGTGGGTGCTGCTGGATCTGGGAGAGAGCGGCGTGGACTTTGGCGTAGGCGTGCTTCCGAAGATGGGCGGTACTTATTCCACCAGCCCCGGCTGGGGGACGATAGGCATCTTCAAATCTTCCGAGCATCCCAAAGAGGCGTGGCTGCGGTGGAAATGGCTGGTGGACCCGTCCCATTCGCTGGAGGCTTATCAGTCCGGTCTGTGGATGCCCCTGATGACGGACTGGTATACGGATGAGTCGCTTCTGAATCAGTGGGCCGTCGTCAATCCGGCGCATCCGGGGACGGGCATTCTTAAGAGCGGCCTTTTATATACCGGCAATCCTGCCGATTGTTGCGACCGCCGTGATTTTTATGTGGATTATGAGTCCGGATTTCGGACTGCTTAATCTGATTCTGAAGACGCTGCATCTGCCGGTAAGCAACTTGATCTACGGGAATGCGGCGCTGCCGTCCCTGCTGCTTATGACGGCGTGGACCAGCGGAAATATCATGATGGTCTTCCTTGCAGGGCTTCAGGGGGTGCCTGAGACGCTCTACGAGGCCATTGAAGTGGATGGGGGAGGGGCATGGGCAAAATTTATCTACTGTACCTTTCCCCATATGACGCCGACGATTTTCTTCAACACAGTCATGTTTGTAATCTCCAGCATGCAGGCATTTCTGCCGGCTTATATCATGACTCAGGGCGGACCCGATAATAAGACGAATTTTCTGGTGTACTATCTGTATGGGGTGGCATTTGATTTCCAGAATATCGGAAAGGCCGCCAGCCTTGGCTGGATACTGTTTTTCATGATTCTGGCGGCAGTGGGCGTTCTGTTCTGGAGCTCCAGATACTGGGTCTTTTACGGTGATGAAAGTTAGGAGGAAAAAATGCTGCGAAGAGGAAGAAAAAGAAGCGGTATCCGGATGGCGGTATGCTTTGCCGCGGCGCTTGTCTGGCTGCTGCCGTTTTACTGGATGATCCGGAGTGCGCTGATGAGCATGAGTCAGATCTTTGTATATCTGCCGGTTTTTATTCCGGATGCTGTCCGCTGGGAGAATTTTCCGGAGGCGTTGACGAGACTGCCGTTTCTTACCTATTTCAGAAATACGGTCTTTATCGTGACCTTCTGTGTGGCAGGAATCCTGATTTCCTGCTCTCTCAGCGCCTACGGGCTGTCGCGGATACAGTGGAAGGGAAGAGATCTGGTCTTTTCGATTCTGATGGCCAGCATCATGCTTCCGTATTTTGCCACGATCATTCCGAGCTTTGTCATGTGGACGAAGCTTGGTCTTACCAACACGTTCATACCGCTGATCCTGCCGTGCTTGTTCCCGTGTCCCTGCGCCGCGTACAGATGCTGGACGGACTGCTGGGGAAAAAGATGAGAATAAATGCAGAGGTCACGGCGCCGCTGATGTATGAACGGTGTCTGGAAACGGGGAGAGTGGGGGGGGGCTCCGCCACTGGAAATGGGACGGAGATCCGGAACAGAAGCCCCACCCGTTCTGGGACTCGGATATTGGAAAAATGATCAAAGGGGCCGCCTGTGCGCTGATCCTGCATCCGGATCCGGAACTGGAGAATAAAATTGATCGCGTCATAGAACAGATGGAACAACTGCAGGAACCGGACAGATATCTGAATTCGTATTTTCAGGCGGCGGAGCCGAAATCGGAGCGTTTCAGGAACCTGTATTACATGCATGAGCTGTACTGCGCAGGACATCTCATGGAAGGGGCGGTTGCCTGGTATGAGGCCACAGGAAAGAGAAGGTTTCTGGATCTGATGATCCGCTATGCAGATCTTCTGGTGGAAACCTTTTCAGATTCCGGGAAGGCCCGCGCCGGGTACTGCGGACATCCGGAGATCGAGCCGGCACTGGTCCGGCTGTACCGGGTCACGGAGGACAGGCGCTACCTGGATCCTGCCCGGTGTTTTCTGGACCGGAGAGGGACAGAACCTTATTATTTTGAACAGGAAAGTCTGGCCGGGGGGGATACGACGAAGACTGCCAATCAGAAAAGACATCTGAAGGATTTTCTGCCGTCCAGAGGTCCATATGCGGAATATCAGGCTCACTGTCTGGTCCGCAGCCAGAAGGAGCCGGTGGGGCATGTGGTCAGAGCCATGTATCTGTACAGCGGCATGGCGGATGTGGCAAATGCCTGTGAAGATCAGGAGCTTCTTGAGGCCTGCCGGACGCTGTGGGACCGGGCGGACCGGATGCTGCAGCTGGAGGCGGATGCCAAGTATGCGGATATTCTGGAACAGACGCTGTACAATATCATATTCGGCAGTGTCTCGGAGGATGGAGAACGGTTCTTTTATGCGAATTATCTCTCCGTGTATCCGCCCTTTTACCGGCATGCCGGCAAAGTCCTGAATGACAAAAGGTATGCCGTGTGCCAGCTCTGGTTCCAGGTGTCCTGCTGCCCGCCCAATATCTGCCGGTTGCTGGGCTCCATGGGAGACAGGATCGCTTCTGTGTCGGATGGGGCGGTCTGGATCCATCAGTACACGGAATGCCGGATCGATACATGTATGAACGGCCAGCCGCTTGTGCTTCGGATGGAGACCGGATATCCGTGGGACGGCCGGATCGTGATGACTCTCGGGACTGCATGTCCGGTGACCGGGAGGATTCTTCTGAGGATTCCCGGATGGTGCGGGAAATACAGACTCTGTGTCAATCATGAGGAACCGGTTTCCATCAGGGCAGTTCCGTATTTCCTGTGGGGAAACCGGGGCTTTTCGGAGATGCAGGTGTGGACGAGAGTAAATGGTCTGTAAACAGCATCCTTCCTTCCGGGGCCCGGAAGGAAGGATGCAGAACTATAATCAGGAGGAAAAGCTATGAAGATACCAGTGGAGAAAACAGCAGTTATTTTAATCGAGCCGCAGAATGATTTTCTGACAGAGGGCGGCACCATGTACGCTTTTATCAAGGAGCAGTTGAGAGAGCGGGGGGGGGTGATCGGCAATCTCCAGGAACTGTTAAAAGGGACGCGGGAAAAGGGCGTGAAGATCCTCTATGTGCCGTTTCACAGCTTTGCAACGGGTTTTCCGGAGCTGAAAAAGGGCGGACCCGCTTAATGAGGGCCTGCGGGGACTGGAGATCGGTATGGAGGCGGACTGGGGGACCGGGGCATGGCTTCAGGGGACGCCGGGACCGGAGATCATCCCGCAGCTTGAACTTGCAGGGAGCGATATCGTGGTGGAGGGAAAGAAGACGCTGGACGCCTTCCACTCCACGGCTCTTGATTACCTGCTCCGGGCAAATGAGATCGAGTATGCGGTATTTACCGGTTTTCACACCAACTGGTGCGTGGAATCCAGCGCCCGCTCTGCCTATGACAAGGGCTATCGGGTGATCGTTCTTGGGGACTGTACGGCGACGGACACAGAACGGGAACAAAAGTATGCAGAAGAGGTGATTTTCCCCAAAATCGGGAAAGTCATGGATCATGTACAGTTTCTGGACAGTCTGATATAGAGCTGTCTGTGCAGAATGGGCCGGGAAACCTGATATTTCCCGGCCGCATTTTCTTGATTCTTTCTTCAGGCAGTTGCTTTTGGATGCTCTGTGTGCTATGATAAACCCGATATCTGTTCAGGCCGATGTCCCGGCCGGATCTCCAGTACAGAATTTTATACGCTTTCCTTCCGCATGGCTGCCCGTTTGCGCATGGTGGGATCCAGGATCTTCTTGCGGATCCGTAAGGATTTGGGCGTGATCTCCAGAAGTTCGTCGGTGTCGATGAACTCCAGGCACTGCTCCAGGCTCAGGACTCTGGGCGGCGTGAGTTTCAGCGCTTCGTCCGCGCTGGAGGAACGGGTGTTGGTCAGCTTCTTGGTCTTGCAGACATTGAGCTCGATGTCATCAGACTTGCCGTTCTGTCCCACGACCATGCCGGAGTAGACCTTCTCGCCGGGACCGATGAACAGCGTGCCGCGTTCCTGGGCGTTGAACAGCCCGTAGGTGATGGACTCGCCGGACTCAAAGGCGATAAGAGATCCCTGCTTGCGGTACTGGATGTCGCCCTTGTAGGGCTCGTAGCCGTTGAAAATGGTGTTCAGCACGCCGGTTCCCTTGGTATCCGTCATAAATTCGCCCCGGTAACCGATCAGCCCTCTGGACGGAATGGAGAATTCCAGACGGGTGGAGCCGCTGCTGTTGGTATGCATGTTCAGAAGCTCTCCCTTACGTTCGCCCAGCTTCTGGATCACGCTGCCCGCGTATTCATCATCCACATCCACATAGGCAAGCTCCATGGGCTCCTGCCTTTTCCCCTTTTCATCATAACGATAGAGCACCTCTGCCTTGCTGACGGAGAACTCGTATCCCTCCCGGCGCATGTTTTCGATGAGGACGGACAGGTGCAGCTCGCCCCGGCCGGACACCTTGAAGCTGTCCGTATTATCCGTCTCTTCCACGCGCAGGCTCACGTCGGTGTTCAGCTCCCGGAACAGACGGTCCCGGATATGCCTGGAGGTAATGTATTTTCCTTCTGTACCTGCCAGAGGGCTGTCGTTGACATTGAACTGCATGGCGATGGTCGGCTCGGAGATTTTCTGAAAGGGGATGGCGTTCGGGGCTTCCGGAGCGCACAGGGTATCTCCGATGTGCAGGTCGGCGATACCGGAGATGGCCACGATGGAGCCCACGGTAGCCGTGGTTACAGGGACTTTGTTCAGTCCGTCGAACTCATAGAGCTTGCTGATCTTCACCTTCTTGATCTTGTCCGGCTCGTGATGGTTGACGATGACCACCTCCTGATTGACGCTGACATTACCGTTGTCCACCTTGCCCACGCCGATGCGTCCCACGTATTCATTGTAGTCAATGGTGCTGATGAGCACCTGAGTGGGCGCCTCCGGGTCTCCCTCAGGGGCCGGGATATAGTCCAGGATCGTGTCGAACAGAGGCGTCATGTCTTTTGCTTCCTTTTGAAGATCCAGGGTGGCATAGCCGCCTTTGGCGGAGGCAAAGACGAAGGGGCAGTCCAGCTGTTCGTCGGAGGCTTCCAGGTCCATGAGCAGCTCCAGTACCTCGTCGATGACCTCCGACGGGCGTGCTTCAGGCCGGTCGATCTTATTGATGCAGACGATGACCGGAAGCTCCAGCTCCAGCGCTTTTTTCAGCACGAATTTTGTCTGCGGCATGGAGCCCTCAAAGGCGTCCACCACCAGGATGACGCCGTCTACCATCTTCAGCACCCGCTCCACTTCGCCGCCGAAATCCGCATGTCCCGGGGTATCCACGATATTGATTTTCACATCTTTATAGAAGACGGCGGTATTTTTGGACAGGATCGTGATCCCGCGCTCCCGCTCGATATCGTTGGAGTCCATGACCCGTTCCGCCACCTCCTGATTGGCACGGAAGACGCCGCTCTGCTTCAGGAGCTCGTCCACCAGTGTTGTCTTTCCATGATCCACATGGGCAATGATCGCTATGTTCCTTACATCTTCACGCTTCATAAAATCAATCCTCATCTTTATCTTTATCTTTATCTGAATTACCTGTGCATTCTCTACAAGTCTAATAGTGTATCACATTTTCCCGGGAAAACAAGCGTTATTAGAAAAAAATCCAGGGCGGCAGGACATGAATTTGTAAAAAATGGAATAAATTTTGCAAAAACAGGAATATTTCAAAGAGGTGCTGAATATATATTACAGACAAAATACGAAAAGAGACACTTCGTCAAACAGAAGGGAGAACAAAATTATGTCAGATAAGATCATTGAAAACAACCAGGTATCCATTTTCGGGGAAGTCGTGTCCGATTTTTCCTTCAGCCATGAAGTTTTTGGGGAAGGCTTCTATATGCTGAATGTGTCCGTGAGGCGTCTGAGCGATTCCTGTGACGTGATACCGCTGATGATCTCTGAAAGGCTGATCGATGTGAACGGAGACTACCGGGGAGAATATATCCAGGCCACCGGACAGTTCCGTTCCTACAACCGCCATGAGGAGAAGAAGAACCGTCTGGTATTGTCCGTCTTCGTGCGGGAGCTGGAGTTCATCAACGAAGAGGTGGAGAATGCCAAGACCAATCAGATCTTTCTGGACGGCTTTATCTGTAAGATGCCGGTGTACCGCAAGACTCCACTGGGGAGGGAGATCGCGGATATCCTGCTGGCAGTCAACCGTCCCTATGGCAAATCCGATTATATTCCATGTATCTGCTGGGGGAGAAATGCCCGCTTTGCGTCCGGCTTTGAGGTAGGCGGCCATACTCAGATCTGGGGGAGGATCCAGAGCCGGGAGTACATGAAGAAGATAGATGAGGAGGAAAGTGAACGAAGAGTAGCATATGAGGTATCTGTGAGTAAACTGGAGTACCTGGATTAGACAGAAGGTCTTGCATTTCTTCCTGTGCTGGTGTAAGATAGAACAATACAAAAAAGGATTCTATTTCGTGTTCAGAAATGTGGGGAAGTTATGGGCAGGAGAAGATTACAGATCTATTTTGGAAACGGAAGAGGAAAGACCACAGCGGCGCTGGGTCAGGCGATCCGGGAGGCCAGCGGGGGAAAGTCGGTCATCATCATACAGTTTCTGAAAGGAAGGCAGCCGGAGCAGATCAGCTTCATCCAGAGGCTGGAGCCGGAGATCCGGCTGTTCCGTTTTCAGCGCCGGGAGGCGGCTTTTGAAGAGCTCAGCGAGAAGGAACGGGAAGAAGAGGTCATGACCATGAAAAACGGTCTGGACTTTGCCAGAAAGGTGCTTGCCACGGGGGAGTGCGACGTGCTGGTGCTGGATGAGATTCTGGGGCTTCTGGATTACGGGATCGCGGAGGTTGCGGATATCCGGTCTGTTCTGGAGGAGGCTTCTGAGGATACGGAGATCATCTTTACCGGGATCCGTCTCTGCTCGGAGGTCATGGAATGGGCGGATGAGGTGTATCAGATCTCGGCTCTGAAGGAATGAGTCCCTGTGTTGACAAAGGGACCGGAAGATGCTATATTGAAAACAGCTGAATGAGAGATAGAGGTCGCGTGAATCATGAGTATGCTGGCAGATGTGTGCAGGCACAGAGGAAGACAGAGGAAAGGGAGGAACGCCGAAAGGACAGATATCCTGCAGGTCTGTTGCTTGGGCATGGGGTGAAGAACCACATGACTGTCATCTGAGACAGATGAAGCGCTATCCGGACAGGAAATGACGATGCTATGCGGGATGTATCATTTGTCATGTCAGGATTCTGGAGAGGCGTACAGAAGGCACGCCTCTTTCTTTATGTACAGAGACGTATACGGAATCTGACAGCTGTGTCCTGTGCGTCCTGTGCAGACAGGTTGCTTTACAGTTTTTGAACAAAAGATTTTCAGGAGGAGAAGATTATGTCAATTTTTACAGGTGCCGGAGTTGCCATTGTTACCCCGATGACTGAGACCGGGGCGGTGAACTATGCAAAACTGGAGGAGCTTCTGGAATTCCAGATTGCTAACAGGACAGACAGTATCATCATCTGCGGGACAACGGGAGAGGCTTCCACGCTGTCTCATGAAGAGCATCTGGAGGTGATCCGATTTACCATTGAAAAGGTGGCAAAGAGGATCCCGGTGATCGCAGGAACCGGTTCCAACTGTACGGAGACAGCGGTTTATCTGTCTCAGGAAGCGGAAAAATACGGCGCGGACGGACTTCTGCTTGTAAGTCCGTACTATAACAAAGCGACTCAGAAGGGACTGATCGCGCATTTCAAGACCATTGCGGATTCGGTGAAGATTCCGGTGATCCTGTACAATATCCAGGGACGTACCGGTGTGAACATCGCGCCGGAGACGGTTGCATATCTGGCGAAAAATGTGGAGAATATCGTGGGAATCAAAGAAGCCAGCGGGAATATCTCTCAGGTGGCGAAGATTGCCCGGCTCTGCGGGGATTCCCTGGACATTTATTCCGGCAATGACGACCAGATCGTGCCGCTTCTGTCCCTGGGAGGCAAGGGTGTGATCTCCGTACTTTCCAATATCGCGCCCCGGGAGACTCATGACATCGTGGCGAAGTTCATGGAGGGAGATCTGACCGGAAGTCTTGCGCTTCAGTTAAAGGCGCTTCCACTGATCGAACAGCTGTTCTGCGAGGTGAATCCGATTCCGGTGAAGGCAGCGCTGAATCTGCTGGGATGGGAAGCAGGTCCGCTGCGGATGCCGCTTACCACCATGGAAGAAGGACACCAGAAGAACCTGAAGGCGGCGATGGACGCCTTTGGACTGAAAGCGAAAGGAGAAAACTGATGGTCAGAGCGATCATGCATGGCTGCAACGGCTATATGGGTCAGGTGATCACCGGCCTGATCAAAGAAGATCCAGGGATCGAGATCGTGGCAGGCATCGATCTTTTGGACTGCAGGGACAATGGATATCCCGTGTTTACGAAAATCAGCGACTGTAATGTGGAAGCGGATGTGATCATCGATTTCGCTTCTGCCAAAGCCACGGACGCGCTGCTGGCCTTTGGAACAGAGCGTCAGATTCCCATGGTCCTGTGTACCACGGGTCTTACGGAGGAACAGCTCGAAGCGGTGGAAGAAGCCAGCAGAAAGGTGGCAGTCCTGAAGTCCGCCAATATGTCCCTTGGAGTGAACATGCTCCTGAAGCTGCTGAAGGAAGCGGCGAATGTCCTCGCACCGGCGGGATTTGATATCGAGATCGTGGAGAAGCATCACAACCGGAAAGTGGATGCTCCCAGCGGTACGGCGCTGGCGCTGGCGGATTCGGTGAATGAGGCGCTGGGAAATGTGTACGAATATAAGTTCGACCGGAGTCAGACGCGGGAGAAGCGCAGTCCGAAGGAGATCGGGATCTCTGCCGTCCGGGGCGGTACGATCGTGGGAGACCATGATGTGATCTTTGCCGGAACCGACGAGGTGGTTACGTTCAGCCATACGGCTTATTCCCGTGCGGTCTTTGGAAAGGGTGCGATCCAGGCTGCAAAATTTCTGGCGGGAAAGCCGGCGGGACATTATGAGATGAGCCATGTGATCGATGCCCAGTCATAAAAATTTATATTTTTAAAAAATGAATAAAAGCCGGAGAGTTGTCCATATTAGTAACAGCAGGTCAAATACTGTTTTGCAATCTTTATTTTAATTAAAAGGAGAGACGTTTATGAAACAGTGGAAGAAGTATTGTGCTTTTATGCTGTTACTGGCGACATTTGTATTTGTCACCGCATGCGGCAGAGCAGACAACGGGGTCACGACAGATGACAACGGGACTGCCGGAGACACCAACGGGACAGTCACGGACGGCGATGCCGGTGATACGGGTGTGAACGTGGATGACATCCTGTTCGATACGGACGGGGACGGCGTCTATGACCATACGGATGTGGACGGAGACGGTCTTCTGGAGGAGATCGGAAATGATGCCAATGATGTGGTGGACGATCTGGTCAATGATGTGACCGGGGATGATACCATGGTGGACGGAAATGTAAATGAAAACAACGCGGGAGACGGGACGGTCGGAACTGGAAACGGGACCGGAACGGAACTGCCGTAAGACATGGGGGGCTGCAAAATGCAGCCCCCTTTTTTGAAACGATAGGAGAACAGAGAAAGGGGAGAACAACAGATGGAATTTCGGCCGTGTATCGATATACATAACGGAAAGGTGAAGCAGATCGTCGGAGGAAGCCTGAGAGATACAGGGAGTCAGGCAGAGGAAAATTTTGTATCGGAGCAGGATGCGGGGTTTTACGCGCGGTTTTATAAGGCGGGCGGCATCCGGGGAGGGCATATTATCCTGTTGAATAAGGAAGGAACAGAATATTACGAGGCGACCAGGAGGCAGGCGCTGCTGGCACTCTCGGAGTATCCGGGCGGGCTTCAGGTGGGCGGAGGGATCCACAGGGAGAATGCAGCCGGGTATCTGGAGGCAGGAGCCAGTCATGTGATCGTGACCTCTTATGTGTTCCGGGATGGCAGGGTGGATTGGGAGAATCTCAGGAAACTTCAGCAGGAAGTCGGGAGAGAACATCTGGTGCTGGACTTAAGCTGCAGGAGACGGGGGGAGGAATATTACATCGTGACGGACCGGTGGCAGCAGTATACGGATGTGGCGCTTTCGGAGGAGGTGCTCACAGAGCTGGCAGGATACTGCGGGGAATTTCTGGTTCATGCGGTGGACGTGGAAGGAAGGGCCGAAGGAGTGGAGGAGCCGCTGGTGCGCCTGCTGGGAGGCTGGGAAGGGATCCCGGTGACTTATGCGGGAGGCGTGGGGAGCTTTAAAGATCTGCAAAAACTCAAAGAGCTTGGGAGAGACCGGCTCCACGTGACCATCGGGAGCGCACTGGATCTGTTTGGAGGAAAGATGAAATACGAAGAGGTTGTGAAATTCGTTGCAGGATCGGCGGAATAATGGTATGATAGAGACAGGCATCCGGCTGCGCGGGGGTAAACTGAAAAAGCGCGGGGATGTAGAATAAAAAGCAAAGGAGTGGTTTCATGCGTTACATCATCAGCGGAAAGAATATCGACATTACGGACGGTCTCCGGTCGGCGGTGACGGACAAACTGAAGAAGCTTGAACGCTACTTTACTCCTGATACGGAAGTTCATGTGACTTTAAGTGTGGAGAAGGAGCGTCAGAAGATTGAGGTGACGATTCCGGTAAAGGGGAACATCATCCGTTCGGAGCAGTCCAGTACGGATATGTATGTGTCCATTGATCTGGTGGAGGAAGTGATCGAGCGTCAGCTTCGGAAGTATAAGAACAAGCTGATCGCAAGGCAGCAGGGCGGGGGGAATTTTCAGAAGGAATTCATGGAGAGGGATTCGGAGGACCAGGAAGTCAGGATTATCCGGACCAAGAAGTTTGATATCAAACCCATGTATCCGGAGGATGCCTGTGTGCAGATGGAACTTCTGGGACATACCTTCTTCGCTTTTGTGAATGCGGAGACGGACGAGATCAACGTGGTGTACAGAAGAAGGGGTGGTACCTACGGAATTCTGGAGCCGGATTTATAAAAAAATCATAAAAAAGAACGCTGTAGAAGTCAGGATGGGATTTGGCATTTGCCAAATCCCGTTTTTGTGTTATAATGGGCGATAGTGAGTAGGACCTGTATGTCCGACGAATGGCGGCGCAGGTGACTTTTGATAGGAGAGCAGCATGAAGATTTTTGACAAATTATTCGGGACCCACAGTGAGAGGGAGCTGAAGCTGATCACTCCGGTCATCGACCGGATCGAGGAACTGCGACCCACGATGCAGGCACTTGATGATGAAGGGCTGCGGGAGAAGACAAAGGAGTACAGGCAGAGACTCTCAGAAGGCGCCACACTGGACGATCTGCTTCCGGAGGCGTTTGCCACAGTCCGGGAGGCGGCGAGACGTGTGCTGGGTATGGAACACTACCGGGTACAGCTGATCGGAGGCATGATCCTGCATCAGGGGCGTATCGCAGAGATGCGAACCGGTGAAGGTAAGACACTGGTATCCACACTGCCGGCTTATCTGAACGCGCTGGAGGGCAAAGGCGTCCATGTGGTTACTGTCAACGATTATCTGGCAAATCGTGATGCCCAGTGGATGGGCAAGGTACATGAGTTCCTGGGGCTGACTGTGGGCGTGGTGCTGAACGGCTCTACCAAAGAAGAACGCCGCGGGGCATATGCCTGTGATATCACGTATATCACCAACAATGAGCTGGGGTTTGATTATCTGCGGGATAACATGGTTATTTACAAAAATCAGCTGGTGCAGAGAGATCTTCACTATGCCATCATCGACGAGATTGACTCGATTCTCATTGACGAGGCGCGTACCCCGCTGATTATTTCCGGTCAGAGCGGGAAATCTACCAAGTTGTATGAGCTCTGCGACTATGTGGCACATACGCTGAAGCGGGGGGAGGCCAGTAAGGAATTCTCAAAAATGGATGCCATTATGGGAGAAGAGATCGAAGAGACCGGTGATTTCATTGTCAATGAGAAGGATAAGATCGTTCATCTGACTGCAGATGGTATCAAGAAGGTTGAGAAATACTTTAATATCGAGAATCTGGCAGATCCGGAGAATCTGGAGATTCAGCACAACATGGAGCTGGCCCTTCGTGCCAACAATCTCATGTTCCGTGACCAGGACTATGTGGTAAAAGACGACCAGATTTTTATCGTGGACGAGTTTACCGGGCGAATCATGCCGGGGCGCCGCTATTCGGATGGCCTGCATCAGGCGATTGAGGCCAAGGAGCATGTGAAGGTCAAAAGAGAAAGCAAGACACTGGCCAATATTACGTTCCAGAATTTCTTTAACAAATACGACAAAAAATGCGGCATGACCGGTACGGCGCTGACGGAGGAAAAGGAGTTCCGTGCCATCTACGGTATGGATGTCATCGAGATTCCCACCAACCGTCCGGTACAGAGAAGGGATCTGCAGGATGCGGTGTACAAGACCCGGAAGGAAAAGCTCTTTGCCGTCTGCAACGCCATCGAAGCATCTCACGCCAAAGGGCAGCCGGTGCTGGTGGGTACGATCACAATCGAGGCATCCGAAGAGCTGAGCCGCATGCTCACAAAGCGGGGGATTCAGCATGAGGTGCTGAATGCCAAGTTCCATGAGCGCGAGGCGGAGATCGTGGCTCTGGCCGGTCAGCATGGGGCTGTAACCATCGCCACGAACATGGCGGGCCGCGGTACGGATATCCAGCTGGACGAGGAAGCAAGGGCAGCCGGCGGTCTTAAAATTATCGGTACGGAGCGCCACGAAGCAAGACGTATTGACAATCAGCTCCGGGGACGTTCCGGGCGTCAGGGGGATCCGGGCGAATCCCGCTTTTACATCTCTCTGGAGGACGACCTGATGCGTCTGTTCGGATCAGAGCGGCTCATGGGGATGTTCAATGCTCTGGGTGTGCCGGAGAATGAGGAGATCGAGCACAAGATGCTGACGGATGCCATAGAGAAGGCACAGATGAAAATTGAGAACAACAATTTCGGGATCCGTAAGAATCTGCTGGAGTATGATCAGGTCATGAACGAGCAGCGGGAAGTGATCTATGCGGAGCGCCGCCGCGTCCTGGACGGAGAGAGCATGCGGGATTCCATCTATAAGATGATCTCGGATATTGTGGAGAATACCATCGACACCTTCATTGGGGACGACCAGGATCCGGAAGAATGGGATCTGACGGGGCTCAATGAGACGCTGCTGCCGGTGATCCCCCTGCAGACGGTCACGGTAGAACGCCTGGGCTGTAAGAATAAAGCAGAGATGAAGCATGCGCTGAAGCAGGAAGCCACCAGACTCTATGAGGCGAAGGAAGCGGAATTCCCCAATCCGGAGGTGATCCGGGAGCTGGAGCGGGTTTTCCTTCTGAAAACGATTGACCGTAAATGGATGAACCATATTGACGACATGGATCAGCTTCGTCAGGGCATCGGCCTCCAGGCGTACGGCCAGAGGGATCCGTTGGTGGAATACAAGATGAGCGGTTACGAGATGTTTGAGGCCATGACAAACGGTATCCAGGAGGATACCGTGCGGATCCTGATGCACATTAAGGTGGAGGAAAAGGCAGAGCGGGAGGAAGTCGCCAAGGTGACAGGGACGAACAAGGATGCCTCTCTGGCTAAAAAGCCGGTGCAGCGGGCCGCGCAGAAGGTATATCCCAATGACAAATGCCCGTGCGGAAGCGGCAAAAAATACAAGCAGTGCTGCGGCAGAAAATAAAACAGCAAAACAGCAACTGTTCATGGGACACACAGATGGATATTCAGGCGCGGAGCGACTGGATGTCCATCTCCAACCCGTGTGTCCCATGGACAGTTGTGGAACTATAATTAAGAAAGAAGGTGTCGTTGTGGTAGAACTGGATCAGTTCAAATATACACTGAACAACTATGCACAGCCCTTGACGGAACTGAGGGATTCACTTTAGCCTGGCTGGAAAGACGCTCAGGATCGAGGAACTGGAAAAAGAGATGGAGGCCCCCGGCTACTGGGATGATGTGGAGCGTTCCCAGGCGGGCATGAAGGAATTAAACGGCCTCAAAGAAGAAAAGGAACAATTTGAGAGCCTGCAGGGACAATACGAGGACATCGAGACGCTGCTGGAGATGGGATACGAGGAGAACGATGCGTCTCTGATCCCGGAGATCCAGGCAGAACTCGACGATTTTGTGGAAAAGCTGGAGTCCATGCGGATCCGGACGCTGCTGTCCGGAGAGTACGACCGCAACAACGCGATTCTGAAGCTCAATGCAGGTGCGGGCGGAACGGAGAGCTGCGACTGGGCAGGGATGCTGTACCGGATGTATACCCGCTGGGCAGAACGAAAAGGATTTTCCGTGGAGGTCCTTGATTATCTGGACGGAGATGAGGCGGGCATCAAGTCCGTGACCTTCCAGGTCAATGGAGAAAATGCCTATGGCTATCTGAAGTCTGAAAAAGGCGTTCACCGCCTGGTGCGGATTTCGCCGTTTAATGCGCAGGGAAAGAGGCAGACCTCGTTTGTATCCCTGGATGTGATGCCGGACATTGAGGATGATATTGACATCGAAGTAAATCAGGATGATCTGCGCATTGATACGTACCGTTCCAGCGGGGCAGGCGGACAGCATATCAACAAGACGTCATCTGCGATCCGGATCACTCATATCCCCACCGGGATCGTGGTTCAGTGTCAGAATGAGCGTTCCCAGCATCAGAACAAGGATAAGGCCATGCAGATGCTGAAGGCGAAGCTCTATCTGCTGGAGCAGCAGAAGCAGGCGGAGAAGCTGTCCGGCATCCGCGGAGAAGTCAGTGATATCGCATGGGGCAATCAGATCCGTTCTTATGTCATGCAGCCCTATACGATGGTAAAGGATCACCGAACCAGTGCGGAGGTCAGCAATGTGGACGGTGTGATGGACGGGAAGATCGATCCATTTATTAATGCGTATCTGAAATGGATTAATCTGACGCCGGAGGAGTAGAGAATGGCAGAAAAGAGCAGATATTTTGTACTTAGAGAAAAAGCGGTGCCCGAGGTGCTTTTAAAAGTCGTGGAGGCCAAAAGGCTTCTGGATTCCGGACGCGTTCTGTCTGTGCAGGAGGCGGTGGATCAGGTTGGCATCAGCAGGAGCTCTTATTACAAATATCAGAATGACATCTTTCCTTTTCACGATGAGACCAGGGGGAAGACGGTCACCTTTGTGCTGCAGATGGAGGATGAACCGGGACTTTTATCTGTGGTGTTGAATATCGTGGCAGAGTTCGGCGCCAATATCCTGACGATTCATCAAAGTATACCCATCAGCGGCGTGGCATCTTTGACGCTGAGCATCGAAGTGTTACTGACAACCGGAGACGTCTCTGCCATGATCCAGAAGATCGAGGAGCAGAAAGGCGTACACTATCTGAAAATATTAGGCAGGGAGTAAGAGCGAATGATAAAAGTGGCAATTATGGGATATGGCACTGTTGGTTCGGGTGTCTTTGAGGTGATCAGGACCAACGAGAAGAGCATTGATAAAAAAGTGGGGCAGGAGCTGCGCATCAAGTATGTGCTGGATCTGCGGGAATTTCCGGGAGATCCGGTCATGGAGGTACTGACCCACGATTTTGAGGACATTATAGGCGATGAGGAAGTCCGCATCGTGGCGGAGGTCATGGGCGGGCTGCATCCGGCGTATGAATTTACAAAACGCTGCCTGGAGGCGGGAAAGAGCGTATGTACCTCCAACAAGGAGCTGGTGGCGGAGCACGGCGCGGAGTTGATCCAGATCGCCAAAGAGCATCAGGTGAATTATCTGTTCGAGGCGAGCGTGGGCGGCGGTATTCCGATTATCCGTCCGCTGAATTCCTCGCTGACAGCGGATGTGATCCTGGAGGTGTCCGGCATCCTCAACGGAACGACCAACTACATGCTGACCAAGATGGATCGGGAAGGCCTGGATTATATGGATGTGCTCAAAGAAGCGCAGGATAAAGGCTATGCGGAGCTCCATCCGGAAGCGGATGTGGAGGGCTGGGACGCCTGCCGTAAGATTGCGATTCTGACCTCGCTGGCCAGCGGCAATCAGGTGGATTTCCACGATATCTATACAGAGGGGATCACGAAGATCACCTCGGAGGATTTCCTGTATGCGAAGAAGCTGAACCGTTCCATCAAGCTGCTGGCCATCAGTAAGAAAGAGGGAGATACCTACTGTGCCATGGTGAGTCCGGCGCTGGTCCACAGAGAGCATCCGCTCTATGTGGTCAATGACGTGTTCAACGCCGTTTTCGTCAAAGGTAATATGCTGGGCAATTCCATGTTCTACGGAAGCGGAGCGGGCAAGCTGCCCACGGCCAGTGCGGTGGCCGGCGATATGGTGGATGCGGCAAGGCATCTGGGCAAGATCATCACCCTGTTCTGGGATCCGGAAAAACTGACGCTTGCGCCCATGGAACAGATGACCAGACGGTTCTTTGTCCGGATGAAATCGGATACGGAGCCGGAGAAGCTGTTTGGCGACGGAGAACGGATCCACGCGGGGATCTCGGGTGAGATCGGATTTATCACGCCGGTGATGACGGAGGCGGAATACGCCGAAAAGGCGAAGGATGCCGAAATTATCAGTATGATCCGGGTGGAAGGCTAGAGATGGAGGCGTAAGGATGGATATTGTATGTTTGGATCTGGAAGGCGTGCTGGTGCCGGAGATCTGGATCGCCTTTTCAGAGGCCACCGGAATACCGGAGCTGAAGCGGACCACACGGGATGAGCCGGACTATGACAAACTGATGAACTTCCGGCTGAATATTTTAAAAGAACATCATCTTGGGCTGAAGGAGATCCAGAACACCATCGCGGGGATCGATCCCCTTCCCGGAGCAAAGGAATTTCTGGATAAACTGCGGACGCTGACGCAGGTATTGATTTTAAGCGATACTTTCACGGAATTTGCAAAGCCTCTGATGGAAAAGCTGGGATGGCCCACGCTGTTCTGCAACAGCCTGGAGGTGGCGCCGGACGGGGAGATCACCGGCTATCGGATGCGGATTAAAAATTCCAAGCTGACCACGGTGAAAGCGCTGCAGTCGGCAGGATTTGAGACGATCGCTGCCGGAGACAGCTTCAATGACCTAGGGATGATCAAAGCAGGAAGGACAGGATTCCTGTTCCGGAGCACGGAGCAGATTAAGAAGGACAATCCGGATATTCCGGCATTTGAAGAATATGATGAATTTCTGGCGGCGATTAAAGGCGTGCTGAAATAAGAACAGATAGAAAGGGACTGTCACAGCAGGACAGTCCCTTTTATCGTGGTTCAGAAGCTTCAAGTTTGATCAGGCATTTTTTCTCTCTCTGCATTTTTGCTGTAGCTATTCTTTATTTTAATGTTTTCCGCCGTGATGCAAAGATATTAAAAATAGCTCCGAATATGTCCTTTAATTGCACCGATTACTCTGAAGAAGATATTCCTTTTGCATATGATAGGACCATTTCTTTTTGGAGACTCGTCAATCTATCATAAATGTTAAGCAGTTCAATCTGTTCAGAAGATAAATCCATATAGTTGTCCTTTTCTGAAAAAAACTGTGCTAATGTAATTCCGAGTCCGTCGCATATCCGGGATAATGTACTGATAGACGGGTTATATGGGGTACGGAAAATGTTACGAATTATAGAAAGCGGCATATAAGATTCCTTTGCCAGTTTATAATAGGTCCAGTTACGTTCTGCTGAAATTTTCTGAAGTTTTTGTAAAATATAATTTTCTTCATGACAAAGTGTATTGTATGGCAGAATACAGGAGCAGTAATTGGATGCTGTATAATACAAAAGAAGATCCGGAGCAATTTTATCTCGAAGTTCTGCCTGCGCCATGGTAAAGGTACGGTATGAAAAGATATCCGCTGAAGGTATTATCCTCCGTCGACAAATATTCCTTGCTTAAAGAGACGGAATTGGATAAAATAGGCAGTAGATTATTTAGAACACGTTAAAAAGGAATGTACCATGTCAAGAAGAGGGCGTCCGGATTGCACAAATAGGAGAATTCGTATATAATGTGAAGCGCACGAGAAAAAACAGGAAGATATAAAGGAGCAGCATGGATATTTTACAGAAACTGACCGAAGAATTACAGGTGAAAAAGTGGCAGGTGGAAGCTGCCGTGAATCTGATCGACGAAGGGAACACGATTCCTTTTATTTCCCGTTACCGAAAGGAGGTCACAGGGGCTCTGAATGACGAGCAGCTGCGGAAGCTGGACGAGCGTCTGGCCTATCTGCGGAATCTGGAGGACAAAAAAGCCCAGGTTCTGTCCAGCATTGAGGAGCAGGGAAAGCTGACCGATGAGCTGCGGGCCCAGATTGAGGCGGCCCAGACCCAGGTGGCGGTGGACGACCTGTACCGTCCCTACCGTCCCAAACGCAGAACCCGCGCCACCATGGCGAAGGAGAAAGGGCTGGAAGGGCTGGCGAACATCATTCTCCTGCAGATGACGAAAAATCCTCTGGAAGAAGAGGCGAAAGCGTACCTGTCGGAGGAAAAGGGCGTAGCCGCCGTGGAGGAGGCCCTGGCGGGGGCGAAGGACATCATCGCGGAAAGTATCTCAGATGAGGCGGACTACCGGACTTATATCCGTACGATTACGTTAAAAGAGGGAATGATCACGTCGGAGGCGAAGGACGAGACAAAGGAGTCGGTTTATGAGAATTATTATCATTTCAGCCAGCCTCTGAATAAAATGATGGGACACCGGACGCTGGCGCTGAACCGGGGAGAGGCGGAGAAGATGCTGACGGTGAAGATCGAAGCGCCGGAGGAGAAAATTCTGCGTTATCTGGAGAAGCAGGTGGTCAAAAGGGACAACCCGCATACCTCCGGGGCGTTGAAAGAGACCATTCAGGACAGCTATCACCGTCTGATCGCCCCTGCCATCGAGCGGGAGATCCGGAATCTCCTGACGGAGCAGGCGGAGGAAGGTGCGATCCAGGTGTTCGGAAAAAATCTGGAGCAGCTTCTGATGCAGCCGCCCATTGCAGGGCAGACGGTCCTGGGCTGGGACCCGGCGTTTCGTACCGGCTGCAAGCTGGCGGTGGTGGACCCCACCGGAAAGGTGCTGGATACGGTAGTCATCTATCCGACGGCGCCCCAGAATAAAGTAAAGGAAGCGAAGGCGACCCTGAAAAAACTGATCGAGAAATACCACATCACATTGATTTCCCTTGGAAACGGAACTGCGTCCAGAGAATCCGAGCAGGTCATTGTGGAACTGTTCCGGGAGATTCCCCAGAAGGTGCAGTATGTGATCGTCAGCGAGGCGGGTGCATCCGTCTATTCAGCCAGTAAACTGGCGACCGAGGAATTCCCAAATTTTGACGTGGGGCAGCGAAGCGCGGCGTCCATTGCCAGAAGGCTTCAGGACCCGCTGGCGGAACTGGTGAAGATCGATCCCAGGGCCATCGGCGTGGGGCAGTATCAGCATGACATGAACCAGAAGCGTCTGAGCGAGGCGCTGGGCGGAGTCGTGGAGGATTCCGTCAATAAAGTGGGCGTGGACCTGAATACGGCGTCGGCGCCTCTTCTGGAATACGTCTCCGGCATTACGAAGACGCTGGCGAAAAATATTGTGGCGTACCGGGAGGCCAACGGGCGCTTTGCGGACCGCCGCCAGCTTCTGAAGGTGCCGAAGCTGGGGCCGAAGGCATACGAGCAGTGTGCCGGTTTTCTGCGCATCGCAGGAGGAACCAATCCGCTGGATGCGACCAGCGTGCATCCGGAGAGCTATGAGGCGGCCACAAAGCTGCTCACGTCTCTGGGGTATTCAGCGGAGGATATCCAGAGCGGCGGCCTGAAAGGAATTTCCAGAAAGGTTGGTAAGCCGAAGCAGATGGCGCAGGAGCTGGGAGTCGGAGAGCTGACGCTGCAGGATATCATTGCAGAGCTGGAGAAGCCGGCAAGGGATCCCAGAGACGAGATGCCCCGTCCGGTGCTCAGAAGCGACGTGCTGGATATGAAGGACCTGACGCCGGGCATGGTGCTCAAAGGGACGGTCCGGAATATTATTGATTTCGGCGCTTTCGTGGATATCGGCGTCCATCAGGATGGTCTGGTCCATATCTCTCAGATGTCGGACCGGTACATCAAGCATCCGCTGGAAGTGGTGAAAGTGGGAGATATCGTGGAGGTAAAGGTTCTCAGCGTGGATATGGCAAAGAAGCGGATTTCGCTGACAATGAAGCTGTAGCGATGTTGTCAGGTCATGAAAAACCCTTGACCGGACAAGACAGAGAAAATATTTATGTAAGAAAAAGGAGAGGAAAGATGGCAGGATTTTTAAAAAATCTTTTCACAGGGAAAGCGGAGAAGGAAAGCGAAGAGCAGAGAAAGAAAAAGCAGGAGGCCGCATGGGAAGAGAAGACGGAACTTTCGGAGACTGCAGAGATCTGTTACCGGAAGGGAAAGGAATATCAGAGAAAGGGCGATCTGGAGCGCGCACGGCTGTATCTGGAGCGTGCTTCCACTCTGTACAGCAATTTCGATCAGGTATTTGAGGAGTCGGAAGTGCTCATGGAAGACTGCGACGAGCAGATCGGTGCGCTGGAAGAGGAAGATCTGATTTACAATGGTCTGCTGGAGCAGGTGACAGAGAAGGCGGAAGAGCTGAGCAACCGGCAGAACTATATATGGGGGCTTCTGAGTATTTCCCGTCTGCAGAGAATGCTGGAGCGGCTGTCCGTCTGTCCGGAATGTGAGATCCTGGGAGAACTGCGGCAGGTGCTGGATATTTTCTGCCGGGGTCTTGCCGGGGATCTTACGGAAAAGGAAAGGGAATATCTGCAGGATTTCATCACCCGTTTTTATGACTTCAGCGATTCGGAGGCATTCGCGGATACGGCAAATCAGGTGGCCACAGCAGAGGGAAAAGCGCTGCAGGTCTTTGATATGAATGGAAATTCCATGTTTACCTGTTTCCATATTTTCCTGGATAAATGCATCTACGTATTCTGCAGCTCTTTCGGGGCTGTGGAGGATGCGGAGCCTGCGGAGACGGATTTTATCCCCTGTACGCTGATGGAAGACTACTATCTGCGGACCAGGGAAGGAGATATTCGCGGGCTTCCCCAGATCCAGGAGGAGATCGATCGGATCTGGGCCGACTGTGCGTTTGTCGGAACGGATCCGGATGCACAGGCAGTTGTGGAGCGGATGAATGATTACCGGGATCTGGATCTCATCCGGTTTGCCTGACGATGAGAGAAGAAGGCTGAAAAAACCGGAGGGCAGGGCAGTTTTCAGGCTGACTGGAAGCTGCCCTGCTGTCTGCTCTTCACATAGAAGGTCTCTCCGGTCTCAATGCAGTAGGCAGCCAGTCTTCCGCCGAATACGCAGCCGCAGTCCACAGCGATGTGGCCGTTGGCCTGATAGATCTCCGGCCGGCCGTGGGGATGGATGAGCATGGTTGGCGTATGTCCGGTCACCAGGAAGGTCCGGGGATCCTTATAATATTTCCGGCTGTAATCTGCGCGTTCAAAAATGAGATCGGAAAGCTCATACGTATCCAGGTCTCTGCACTCGTCAAAGCCCCGGATCCCGGCGTGGACCAGAACGAACCGCCGGCCCCGGTCTTCAAGAATCGTGCAGATCTGTGCATCGCTGAGATAATCCAGAATATCCAGCTGCTCATCCCGGGGCAAAGTGCGGAACTGATCCGAGGTCACCCGCCCGCCGTCCTGCAGCCAGTAATAATAGTTCATAAGATCATCAGATGTCAGATGCTTTTCCCAGTTATCCTTTGTGATTTCCACAGCCAGTTTCTTCAAAGTGCACAGCATCATGTAATCGTGATTTCCGACGAGATAAGTCACATTTGGCCGCATCATCATATCCTGCAGCACCTTCACAGGCTGCGGTCCTCTGTCCGCAGCATCCCCCAGCACATAGAGCTCGTCCGCGGGAGAAAAACGAAGCCTGCCGAGCAGCTCCTGGTATTCTTCATAACAACCATGTATGTCTGAAATAATATAGCGCATGGCGGTATCCTCCTTCCGGCATGGACAGACGGTTCCGGGCTGTCCTGTGATATTTATCATAATACGGCGGGGAGCGAGGGTCAAGCCCGGATCCCTGTCACGGATCTTCCATCCCGGGATTGTCATCAAAAAAAAAATATGCTACAATCACGTATATGCAGCCCCGGCCTGTGTCCCGGCTGCGGAAATGATGCAGGAGAAAGCTATGACAGAGACATTTTGTGCAGAGGACACCTTTGCACTTGGCAGGAAGATCGGGGAACATGTGCGCCCCGGTACAGTGATCGCCCTTGTGGGGGACCTGGGAGTGGGCAAGACCGTATTTACTCAGGGAGTCGCTGCAGGGCTCGGGATCCGGGAGCCGGTGAACAGTCCGACATTTACGATCATGCAGATCTATGACGGGGGACGGCTTCCGTTCTATCATTTTGATGTATACCGGATCGGGGATATTGAAGAGATGGAAGAAATCGGATACGAGGACTGTTTTTATGGAGAGGGAGTCTGCCTGGTGGAATGGGCAGATCTGATCCAGGAGCTGCTTCCGGAAGAAACCTGCAGGATTACCATAGAAAAAGATATGGAAAAAGGAATGGATTACCGGAGGATCACAGTGGAAGGGCTGAAGGTGGAGCTGGATGGAGAGAGAGCTTGAGTATCAGAAAATGAAAAAGGTCCTGGCGCTGGACAGCTCCGGGCTGGTGGCTTCGGTTGCCATCGTGGAGGGCAATGGATTTGAGAGCTGTCTGCTGGCGGAATATACAGTGAATTATAAGAAGACACATTCCCAGACGCTGCTCCCCATGCTGGATGAGATTGTGCAGATGACGGAGCTGGAGCTTGACACCATTGATGCCATTGCGGTGGCGGCGGGACCGGGCTCTTTTACCGGCCTCCGGATTGGGTCCGCTACAGCCAAGGGACTGGGGCTTGCGCTGGAAAAGCCTCTGGTGGCGGTGCCGACTCTGGATGGACTGGCATATAACCTCTGTGGGACGGAGAAGATCATTTGTCCGCTCATGGACGCCAGGCGGAATCAGGTCTATACGGGGATCTATGAATTTTCCAGAGGGCTTCTCCGGCGGATCGAGCCGCCCATGGCGGTGGACATCCAGGAGATTGCAGAGAAGCTGTGCGCCCTGCAAAGAGACGTGATTTTTCTGGGGGACGGCGTGCCTGTCTACCGGCACAGGCTGACAGAGATACTGCTGACAGAGCTGCATGCGGCAGGAAAATACCATGAATATGCACCGGCGCACCTGAACAGGCAGAGAGCCGGATCCATTGGAACGCTGGCCCTTCAGTATATGCGGGAGGGAAAGCTTGAGACCGCAGCAGAGCATCAGCCGGATTATCTTCGACTGTCCCAGGCAGAACGGGAACGGGCGGAACAGGAACGCGCCCGGCAGGGAGAAGCGCCGTGATCCGCCGGATGCGGGAAGCGGATCTGGCGGCGGCGGCAGAACTGGAGCGGCTTTATTTTTCCATGCCCTGGTCCGGGAGACAGTTGAAGGAGAGCCTGGAGGCTCCGGAATATCTGTTTCTTGCAGCAGAGGAACAGGGAAAGGTAGTCGGCTATGCCGGGCTTCTGAAGATACTGGACGAAGGCAATATTACAAATATTGTCGTGGAGGAAGCATACCGGGGCAGAGGGATCGGAAAGGATCTGACCAGAGCGCTTCTTGCAGAGGGCAGAAGGGAAGGCATGCATGCCTTTACACTGGAGGTCCGGGCAGGCAACGCCGCGGCCATCCATGTCTATGAAAGCCTTGGATTTGTCCGTGAAGGTGTCCGCAGACGCTTCTATGAGCATCCGGCAGAGGATGCCCTGATTATGTGGAAGCGGGAAGGGGAGAGCCCTTCAGGAGCGCTGGAAGACGGACCAGCGATCTCCTATTCCTCTGATTGAAAAAAGACGATATAATCTCCGCGTAGGCAGAAGACAGATGCAGTTCTGCCGGAGTCATATCATCATGATTTCATACGAGGAGGAGAAAGATCATGCGTCAGTATCTGGATTTGGATAAAAGAACACTGGAAAAGGTCGTCTGCAATCAGTGCGGACGGGAACTGAGACTGGAGAACGGCATTCTGCAGGAAGGCGTATTTTCAGGGGAAGCCCGTTGGGGGTATTTCTCCGGAAAAGACGGAGAGAAACATACGTTCGATCTCTGCGAGACATGCTATGACCAGCTGTTGAAAAGCTTCCGGATTCCCGCTGCTGTGGAAGAAGAGACCGAGCTTATATAAAAGTGTCCGCTTTGCGGTGCCCTGGGCCGCAGGTGCGGAACTGTAATAGGAGAAACTATGCTTGATATTTGTTTGCTGGGAAGCGGCGGGATGATGCCGCTTCCGTATCGCTGGCTGACCTCTCTGATGGTGCGCTGTAACGGGAGCAGTCTTCTGATCGACTGCGGAGAGGGGACTCAGATCGCCATCAAGGAAAAGGGCTGGAGCTTCAAGCCCATTGATGTGATCTGCTTTACCCATTACCACGGCGATCACATCAGCGGATTGCCCGGCCTGCTTCTGACCATGGGAAATGCAGACCGGACGGAGCCGCTGACACTGATCGGGCCCAGGGGCCTGGAGCGTGTGGTGAATGCCCTGCGGGTGATTGCACCGGAGCTCCCGTTCCCGATCATTTATAAAGAAATAGGCGGTGCAGAAGAGGAATTTCACCTGAACGGCTATCGTCTGAAAGCCTTCCGGGTTCAGCACAATGTACTTTGCTATGGTTATACCCTGGAGCTGGACCGGGCGGGAAAATTCCAGCTGGAAGAAGCACTGCGGCTGGATATCCCGAAGATGTACTGGAGCCGGCTGCAGAAGGGAGAGACCATCCAGGCAGAAGGGAAGACCTATACCCCGGATATGGTGCTGGGCGGGGCGAGAAAAGGGATCAAGCTTGCGTACTGCACGGATACCAGGCCGGTTCCTTCCATTGTGGAACACGCCATGCACGCGGATCTGTTTATCTGTGAAGGCATGTACGGGGAAAAAGACAAAGAGGCGAAAGCAAGAGAGCACAAGCATATGACCTTCTATGAGGCCGCGGAGCTTGCCAGAGAAGCGCAGGTAAAGGAACTGTGGCTGACGCATTACAGCCCTTCTCTCACCCGCCCGGAGGAATATATGGAGGAAGTACAGAAGATTTTCCCGGCGGCAAAAGCAGGGAAGGACCGGAAGTCTGTAGAGCTGGATTTTGAAAAGGAAGCGTGACACACAAGATGGAAGACAAGAAGGATGTATTGATCCTGGCGATCGAAAGCTCGTGTGACGAGACGGCAGCGGCAGTGGTGAAGAACGGAAGAGAAGTGCTGTCCAATGTAATCTCATCGCAGATTGCGCTGCATACGCTGTACGGGGGAGTTGTACCGGAGATCGCATCAAGAAAGCATATAGAAAAGATCAACTATGTCATAAAAGAGGCACTGGATCAGGCAGGGGTTACCCTGAAGGATCTGGATGCCGTGGGTGTAACCTACGGCCCGGGGCTCGTGGGAGCGCTTCTGGTGGGGGTGGCAGAGGCCAAAGCCATCAGCTATGCGGCGAAGCTGCCTCTGGTGGGCGTCCATCACATTGAAGGACATATTTCCGCCAATTATATAGAAAATAAAGATCTGGAGCCGCCGTTTATCTGTCTGGTGGTGTCCGGAGGACATACCCACCTGGTGACAGTTCGGGATTACGGAGTATATGAGATCCTTGGGCGGACCAGGGATGACGCGGCAGGGGAGGCATTTGACAAGGTGGCAAGAGCCATCGGGCTGGGCTATCCGGGCGGGCCAAAGATTGACAAGGTGTCAAAAGAAGGTGATCCGGACGCGGTTCATTTCCCCAGGGCGAAGGTAGAGGATGCCCCGTATGATTTCAGCTTCAGCGGCGTCAAATCAGCGGTGCTGAATCATCTCAACGGCTGCAGAATGAAAGGGGAGGAGATCGTTCAGGCAGATATCGCCGCGTCTTTTCAAAAGGCAGTCTGCGAGGTGCTGGTCTCTCATGCCATGGATGCAGTCCGGGACCAGGGAATCAGAAAGCTGGCTCTGGCGGGCGGTGTTGCCTCCAATTCCACTCTCCGCCGGATGATGCAGGAGGCATGTGAAAGAGAAAAGACAGCATTTTACCGGCCGTCTCCCATCCTGTGTACGGATAATGCGGCGATGATCGGCGCAGCAGCTTACTATGAGTATCGGAAAGGAGTCCGGCATGGCCTGGACCTGAACGCGGTCCCCAACCTCAGGCTGGGGGAAAGATAGGAGTATCTTTATGAAAAAAACACGTTGCACAGCGGTGGTATTGTCCGGCGGCAGAGGAAGGCGCATGGGAACGACACTGGCAAAACAGTATCTGATGATTCAGGACAGGCCGATCCTCTGGTATTCTCTGGATGTCTTCGAGCGTTCAGAGGTGATTGATGATGTGATCCTGGTGACGGGGAAGGGACAGATTCCCTACTGCCGGCAGGAGATCATAGAGAAATACGGCTTTCAGAAGATCCGGGCAGTTGTGGAGGGAGGAGTGGAGCGTTATCATTCTGTCTGGGAAGGACTTCGTGTACTGGAGCAGGCGGGATGGAAGGATGGATATATCTTCATTCATGACGGAGCCCGTCCTTTTATCAGCGAAGCGATACTGGAGAGGGCGTATGAAGAAGTCGTAAGAAGCCGTGCCTGCGTAGTGGGAATGCCGGTAAAGGATACGGTAAAGATCGCCGATGAAAAAGGATGCATCCATATGACCCCTAAAAGGAGCCTGGTCTGGCAGATTCAGACTCCCCAGGTATTTGCCGCTGATCTGATCATTGCCGCCTATGGGGAAGTGATCCGGAAGGAGCAGGCTCTCCTGGAGCAGGGCATCCAGATCACAGATGATGCCATGGTGGTGGAAAATGTCTGCGGATGCCCCATACGGCTGGTGGAAGGATCCTATGAAAACCTGAAAATCACCACACCTGAGGATATGGAAATCGCCGAAATCTTCGCTTCCCGCCGGCTTTTGGCCAGGACATGAAAAGTAACGACAAAAAAATTGAAAAAATTTGAAAAAGGTGGTTGACAAAATCGAACCTTGCTGATATAATATCACATGTCGCTTATGGAGAGATATCGAAGTGGTCATAACGAGGCGGTCTTGAAAACCGTTTGTCCGTAAGGGCGCGTGGGTTCGAATCCCACTCTCTCCGCTCCGCACGAGAGAGTGTGGTTGAATATAAATACAGTCTGTTGTATGACAGGCACTTTGGAGAAATACCCAAGTGGCTGAAGGGGCTCCCCTGGAAAGGGAGTAGGTCGTTAATAGCGGCGCGAGGGTTCAAATCCCTCTTTCTCCGTTCTTTTCTGGATAAAAAGTCAATGTCAAAAAACTTTGAAAAAAGTAAAAAAAGGTATTGACAAAGCAGGAAAGATTTGGTAAGATGTTCAAGTCGCCGCGAAAGCGGAGGCGGAACAGTATGAACCTTGATAATTAAATAGTGCTTTTATAAAGTCTTCGAAAATTCTTTGAAAAAGATTTTTTGAGAACAGCTTTTACTTAACAGTAAAGCGACCTAAAACAGTAACGGATAGAACAGCCAAGTGTTGTTCTGGACGGGACAGATTCTTATCGAGAGTTTGATCCTGGCTCAGGATGAACGCTGGCGGCGTGCTTAACACATGCAAGTCGAACGAAGCACTTAAGAACGATTCTTCGGATGAAGTCTTTTGTGACTGAGTGGCGGACGGGTGAGTAACGCGTGGGTAACCTGCCTCACACAGGGGGATAACAGTTGGAAACGACCGCTAATACCGCATAAGCCAACAGGGGCGCATGCTCTGGTTGGAAAAGATTTATCGGTGTGAGATGGACCCGCGTCTGATTAGCCAGTTGGCAGGGTAACGGCCTACCAAAGCGACGATCAGTAGCCGGCCTGAGAGGGTGAACGGCCACATTGGGA
>CAJTCV010000006.1 GCA_910574805.1 Lachnospiraceae bacterium
CTTACGGATAACAGATTTCAACTTTTTTAATTCATTTTCCGTAAGATGGATACTGTACTTTTTTGGTCTTGCCATAGGAATCACCGCCGTTTCTTTTATTATACATCAGAACAACTGTGATTACCAGAATTATTTGGTTAAATATCAACAGGTCAGTACACTATATTGGTATTAGAACAGAGGCTTAAAGTTATAGTTGATAAATTGAATGAAATGGTAATATGTAAATATGTTGATGAAAGGTTGTGATGAAGAGATTATATAGCTGGAGTGGGATATAGAGCAATTGGGAAAGCATGGTATTAAATATGGATATTAATAAAGAAATGTATATATGGGTGGATACAGTATTCCAAAAAACTAAAAAGGAAGGTATTGTATTCGATGGAAATTCATTTGATGATGAAATGGGATTTGGATTTGAGAAAAGATGTTATGAGGGAGAATTTATCCAACTGTCAAAAGATGGATCGGTGAGAAATTCTGGAAAAGTAAGCATGATACATTATTCTCGGTTTGGACTAAAATGGATTGCTGACACCGATAATTTTACTATGAAACTGCCTTTTTTATTAACAAGCAATTTAGCCTTGAATCATATTTACAGCGGTGAAATTCAAATAATACTTACTGATAAAGCAAAGAAAAAAATAGAAAAGTACTCAGATACTAATTTTGCAGTCATATCTGAAAATTGTATTGCAAATTTATCTGTTCATGAAAGCTCTGTCTTTATGGATATTTTTACAGATAAAATAAATTTTAAATTTACAGATCTTTCAAAAGAGCATTTTTGCTTTGAAGGACACGATGATTGTATAGGAAAAATTAACATATGACTATGGGGAATCTGATGAGGATATAATGAGAATAGAAAAAAGCAACCAGAATACTAAATGGTTAAAAAAAGATGGATTGAAAATAAAAATAAAAAATAGAGGAGAAACATCAGAAATCTGGGTTACGTCTGATAAATATAATATTTGCTTGAAATTATTAATGTTTGATTTTGTCAAACAATTAAAAGAAGAGATGATGCTGGATATTACTGTTGATAGAGTTCTGGGAAATCAAAGAATATTTGTTATAAACTCAAATTATGATATGGAAATAGTGAACTATATTGAAGGGTTTATAGATGAATGGAATATTAGAATCAGCAAAAATTCGATTTCTGATGCCGATATTATTCCAGATAAAATATGGTATGATTGATTTTTACATTTGAAGTGAAGTTTGATGCATAATATGAAACGGAGATGAATGAAAGAAATGGTTAATATATTATGTATAGGGCAATATAACAGGACGGGAAGGTTTACAATGGGGCAATGGAAATGCTTTATTAAGTGGTGTGAGATAATGTGTAATGAGATTATTATCTATACTAGAATGACATATGAAACAGTTATTTCTAAGTTCCCATTGTATAGTAATATTAATATTTTAGAAAAGCCAGATAAATTATTAGATGTTCAAGCATATGAAATTGAAATAATTGACGTGAAATTTTGGACTTTTATTGAAACTTTCAATTTTGATATTGATGCTGTAGATGATATTTCTCATATTTTTTTCTTTAATCATAAGAAGATTATTGCATCATTGGAAATAGTTGATTATGAAAATTATATTTTGATTGAAACTTCTGTTCCTTTCAAAGACAGACTGACATTACCCCCAAAAATAGCTTTAGAAAATATCCAAGTATGTATTAATAATAAGGCAGATATTGATGATATGACACAAAATGAAAATTGGAGTATTATGGGAATATGAAGATGCTTTAAGTGACGATTGATGATTGCGACTATGCCGGGAATGTGGTCTCCCTGCACCGGAAAGGGGCGGATGGCCGGGAACAGGGAGGAAGGCAGGAGACTGCAGAGTTACCACTATAACAGCCGGGGCTAGGTGATCGGGATCATGGATGGGAATGAGAACCAGACTGGTTTTGTATAGGTATGACGACTTTGCAGAAAACGTTGAAAGAATACAATGTGAGGAATGTGATGTGATCCTTGTATGCTTCGGTGCAATCCATAGAAATTTCTCCCTTTCTCCCTCATAGGGTACATTTGATCACTATAAAACTACGTTTAGAATTATTCCACAGGCAGAATTAATAATTACTATTTATGGAGTCAGACATTTAGAATATTACCAACTTAGAGATTGCAGGCTGGTGTACTGTCTGTATTATATTCTGCAAAATCTCATTGTCTGTTCGCTCGTCTGTTGCGATGAATTTTCCACTCGTCACCGTTACGCCATCGAAAATTCGTCTTGCAGATGAACGAATATGTCCGATAAAGCGGGGCACGCCATCCTGCAGAGTTTTGCCAAATATAATATGGTTAGCACGCTAAGAATAAGTGGATTATCAGGAAGGAAATGAAGATGAATTGCCAAATGGTTATATGTTTGTATTTAAATGGATATTTAACTACTGATGAATTTGAAAATTATTTTTATAATAATATGGAACAGTTTCAAGATGAATTGCCGGATTTAGTATATGAGGAATTATTATGTACAAATTTTTCGTCCAAAATCGAAAGTATAAGTTTGGTGACTTTTTTGAAACAATATATTTTATCAAATAATTCTACTTTATATAATATGATATCTGATGCATATATTGAACGGTTTATTGAAAAGAATGATGGAGAGATAGTTGCTATATTGAAGAAAAGATACCAACCAAAGAAAAGTATCAGAATAGATTGTAAAAAAATAAACACAGAGGAAGAATTTATTAGACAATTAAAAAAGGAATTAAATTTATCAACATTATCAGGATTAAACTGGATGGCAATGAATGACTTGTATTATGATATTATTTTCCCAGAAAGATTGGAATTTATAAACTGGAATGATTTTGAGGAGAGAATACCGCAATGTGCAGTACAATTAAAAAAATTTTTAAGCAAGGTAGATAAAAATAATTGTCACATAATAGGCCCCCAATTATCGTCTGTATGATGGGAATAAAATGCAGGAAATCGCAGGCATACCGCCAGGACGATGATACTCCTGGCTCACTCCAATAGATGGTCTGTGCAGATTCAGGATATCTGTTATCTCTATAGCTTGTGTGAAAACCGTCTTGATAAAAGAAAATGGGGAAAGCAGAAAAAACCGTTATAATATAGAAAAAACGAGTTATGAAAAAGGGCTACACATAAAAGTGAATTAAAAAGACTACACTTTTAAAGAAGACTGGAGAAGGCAGAGACTGGAAGGCTCCCGTGGCTTTCCTGCTCTTATAATGTCAGAGAGAGTTTGATCTATGTGACAGACGTTTCATATTTTTTCTGGGAATACACCAAAAGAAGTTATGTCATTTTTGGCATACGCTGGCGCTTTTTAAATCTTACCGGATGACGGAGATGGTGTATCAGGAGCTTATAGAGAGGATGGAAGATTTTCCGCTGTTTTCCATGGGAAAGGGAAGGTCAGTCAGAGAGAAACTGGAAAGCATGATGTCCGGGGAAAATGATCTTACGACCCATTTAAATGACGGATACGTGGTGCGTGTGCATTTCGGTCAGGAAGATTATTCCGCAACAGATGCGCTGAAACGGTATTTAAAGCAGATAGCCGAACTGAAATATTAAAAGATTCGGCAGGAAAACCGCTGAAAACAAAGGGTACCGGCACATGGGATGTTGCCGGAATCCTTTGTTTCCGGGACGGTGCAAGGGCAGCAGATTTTCTTTTTTAATCCGCCATTTTGACCATGCAGGCAGTTCTGCGGCAGGCGATGCCGTATTTGAGGATCGTCGTCATGTCGTCTTCCATGAGCTGGTCTGCATAGTTTTTTTCCTCGATCTGCTGTAGTGCCTTTTGGCAGGCCGCTTCCAGATTCCGGCTTTCGGAATACTTGATTTCGATCACGATTCCCATGGAAATGGACTTGATCTTGATCAGAATATCACAGTACCCCTTACCGGATTCCGCGTTGGATCTTAAAGACCAGTCCTGACGGTGGCTTAAGAGCCCCAGCAGGATACCATGATAGAAGTTTTCTTTTTTATCTTTTTGAACGGCAGTATCGCGGATACTGATCGTCCTCTTCAGATAGGATGAGAACATCTGTTCGATTCTGGAAGGGTCTCCGGCGGAGAATGCTTCACAGAAAGCATCCAGCGTGGGTGCGTCTTTCCGGACTTCTTCCTGAAACCAGGACAGGATCTGTTCAGTAAAGATGACTCGGATCTCCTGATTTGGGATCACCAGTTCGCAGGTGCCTGGGGCAGTCTTTTTCCGTCTGGTCAGATAACCGGTGGTGAAAAGGACGCTCCAGAGGTTGTCAATGCTGTCATACAGTTCCCGGTAAGTCAGCTCTTCATTGATCTTCTTCGTGACGGACAGACCGTTGACCAGCTGATCCAGATCCTCCATGGTCTGATCGGTAGCTTTCTGAAGAAGCGTCCGAATGATGGCGTTGCCGCTGGAATTGATCCAGAACGCTTCCGGTTCGGCATCCGGATCAAAACGGAGACGGTTGACATAGTTGATCACATCCCAGGGACAGTAGACGTCAGCATGACCGAAGCGGTAACCGTCGTACCACTCCTTGACCAGCCCGTAGGATTCCTCCAGTCCATAATATTTCAGCATGGTCCGGACTTCCTCATCGGAAAAGCCGAAATACTCATCAAACTGTGCAGCTGTAATGGACATGACACTAAAATTGTTGAGCCCTGTAAAGATGCTTTCCTTCGCCACCCGGAGACATCCGGTGAGTACGGCCAGGAACAGGTTCTCGTTGGTTTTTAACGCGTTCCCAAGCAGTCCCCGGATCAGATGGACCATCTCGTCATAGTATCCGTACTGATTCGCCTTATCCAGCGGGACATCATATTCATCGATGAGAAGAATTACCTTCTGGCCGTAGTGCCTGCAGAGAAGATCAGACAGCGTCTTCAGGCTGCCGGTCAGAACGTTTTTTTCCATGGGAAACATGGGTTCCGGCGGTGTGCCTACCCGGATCATTCGGGCATACTGCTCCTTGTCCGTGTCCGAAAGCTTTTCGCTTTCCAGAAGAAAACGAAAACGCAACGCCTCCTGTCCGATGACAACGCACAGCATGGAGAGGGCTTCCTCAAAATTCATGCCTTCCACACCCTTGAGCGTTATGGAAATCACCGGGAATTTCCCCATATATTTTTCGCAGAGTTCCGTTTCTTCGGACACGGCGAGCCCGTCGAAGAGATTCGGGTCGCAGTCATAAGAGAAGAAATATTTGAGCATGTTCATATTCAGGGACTTGCCGAACCGTCTGGGACGTGTGAAAAGGTTCACTTTGCTCCAGCTGTTTAAAAGTTCCGTGATCATTCCTGTTTTATCTACATAGTAGAATCCCTCTGTACGGATTTCTTTAAAATCTTCGATGCCTATGGGCAGTTTGACAGCAGGTTTCAAGCGTTCCGCCTCCTTCCGAAGTTTTACTGTTTTTATTTTATCACAGATACAGGACTTTTTCCATCTGCGATTGTGGCAATTTTATGGATGAAAAAAGGAAAAAGTAAACTACAAGCTGAAAAAGCGGATCTATAAGTCTCGGGAAGAATGGGTTTATGTCGAAAATACCCATGAGGCCATTATATCGGAAGTGGAATTTCGGACTGTGCAGGATTTACTGAAATATGACGGAAGAAAGTCAGAGGATTCTGATTGCGCCAGTCTGTTCATCGGCATTCTGACCTGCGGGGATTGCCGGACGCCCATGATCCGGAAAAAGAAAGGACTGCTTCTGGAAGGCTATCATGCAGGATATTGTACCAGAGAAGGATATCTGGAAGGAGGCAGAGAACTGGAACAGCGGATTTCCGGGTTGGAACAGAGAAGAGCAAGGATACGGGATGATATGGCAGAGTGTGAGAAGCTGCCGGAATCAGAAAGGAAAGGGCAGGAGTTTCTACAGTTATCCGAACCGGATCTGGGGGGAGAGTGTTATTATAGTGTCAAGTTAGAGGAAATCCCGAAAAATCAAGGGGTTCCACTGATTTCGTCCAAGAGAAAAAACGTTGTGAAAAGCAGCAGAGGGGATGAAAACGACCCATTTTCATCCCTGAAATTGGAAAATCAGGCAACTTGACACTAAAATAACATTCACCTGTCTAATATCAGATTTAATATAATCTTATCTATTTGTTCGTAAAGTATTTTCTAAAGTTCAGTGTCAGTTGTCAGTTTTTTCAAGACCCTGTTTACCCAACCCAAACTACCCAAACACATCTTATCACAAACTACCGTTCTGGTATACCGTTACATCTGGAAAACGGACAGGAAAACGAAAGGAGAGCAAAAATGGCAAAGATTATAGCCGTAATGAACGAGAAAGGCGGTGTGGGAAAATCAGTCACGGCCACCACACTGGCTTACCTGCTGGCAAAGAGAGGAAAACGGACAGCCCTGATTGATTTTGACGGTCAGGGACATTCCAGTATCATTTATGGAATAAAGAACATCAACCAGCTGGAAATAACGATCAACACATTATTGCGGAAGATTATGGAGGACGAGCCGCTGCCGGAGCCGGACAGCTATGTGATAAAGCATGAGAGCGGCGTGGAGGTCATCCCGTCCAATTCCCAGCTTTTCACGCTGGAGAGGAATCTGTGCAACGTGGATTTCCGGGAGCGGATACTGACCCGGTATGTAGATACCATCCGGGACAGGTACCAGTATATTATTATTGACTGTATGCCCCAGATGGGAACACCCATGATCAACGTGATGATGTGCGCAGACAGCATCATCGTCCCCACACAGGCGGAGTTATTATCCACGCAGGGGCTGGCGGAGCTGCTCAGGCACTATCAGATCATCCGGAAGAACAGCAACCATAAATTGCGGATTGAGGGCATTCTGATCACCATGGATTCTCCCAATACCATCGTGTCGGTTCAGGTCAGGCAGCTGATTGAACAGGGATTTGCAGGTGCGGTGCCGATCTTCAAGACCCATATTCCCCGCTCCATCAAGGTGGCGGAGGCGGTGCTGTACCATAAGACCATCTGTGAGTTTATGCCGAACAATCCGGCGGCGCTGGCCTATGAGAGATTTACGGACGAGCTTCTGGAAAATGAGCAGAGGGAGGTGCAGTCAGTTGGGTAAGCCAAGAGTCAACCTGGAGGATTTCAGCGATATGCTGCATTTTGATACAGAACAGGAAAAAGCGGTGACGGACGTTCCGACTGTGGCATCTGCGCAGGGGGAAACTCAGGAACCGGCAGGCATCCGGGAAATGGAGTTTGCCCGGATGGAGCCGTTCCCCAACCACAAGTTTAAGCTGTATGAGGGACAGCAGCTTGCTGACATGGTGGAGAGTATCCGTCAGTTCGGCGTTCTGCTCCCCATTATCCTCTGGCATAACGAGGATGGGAAATATATCATTTTGAGTGGCCACAACCGCCATAATGCAGCACTGCTTGCAGGACTTACCAAAGGCCCGGTTATCATAAAAGAGAACCTGACCTATGATGAAGCCGTGCTGATCGTGACAGAAACCAATCTCCGTCAGCGTTCTTTCGGGGATATGAGCCATTCCGAGAGGGCATACTGCCTTGCCCAGCACTACGAGGCGTTGAAGTCACAGGGCAGGAGAAATGACCTTTTAGAAGAGATAGAAATGCTCTTAAATCCGCATGAATCCAAGGAAAATCCAACTTCGTCTGAGGTTCAGACGAAGTTGCGGTCAGACACAAAAATTGGCCAGGAATATGGGCTTTCCAGAGATAAAGTGGCAAAATATATCCGCATTTCAAAGCTGATTGAGCCGCTGATTGGAAAGGTGGATACTGGCGAAATCGCCTTCCTTGCTGCATACAACCTGTCTTTTATCGAGGATAGAGACCGGCAGCTTCAGATAGCGGAACTGATGGAAAGTGACAACTACAAGGTGGATATGAAAAAGGCAGAACTTCTCCGCAGCTACTACGAGACCGGAAAGCTGAATGACACAACAACCGTTCAGATACTTTCCGGAGAGAAGACACGGAAACCAAAAACCAGTAAGCCGCAGCCCTTTAAGGTGAAACCTGCGGTGATCACCAAATACTTCACCGCAGGCCAGAGCGCCAAAGAGATCGAGGGCACCATAGACCGGGCGCTGGCACTGTACTTTGAAAACCTGCATATTCCGGAAGAGCAGGAAGAGTACTCTCTGGATGAATAAACAGCCGGATATAGCCATAGGGCTTATGTGCTGGAGGGATATGCGTAACATGAATGAAAGAGGGAGGGGAACAGCTTGAGCAGAGCGACCAGTTTAGCAGACCTTTACAGAGCGTCCGTACAGGAGTATACAAAAACACCGGCAGAGTGGAAAGGCCTGCTGTCCTGTGTCGCACGGTTCTACAAGCGTTCCTTTGACAATGCGGTACTGATTTACGCACAGAAGCCGGATGCCACCCAGCTGGGAACCTTTGACGAGTGGCATGATAAGCGGGTAGGGCGCAGCATTAACCGGGGTGCTAAAAGCATAGCGGTCATCGACATGGTAAACCCCAATGCCAGCATCAAGTATCTTTTCGATTTCATGGATACCAACGGCAGCGTCCAGTCCTACCGAAATCTGCAGAAATTTCTGTGGGAACTGGAGGAACAGTACCGCCCCAGCGTCATGATGCGGTTCCACGAAAAATATAACACTCCCACACGCAGCGTGGATGCCTGCCTGTACCATCTGGTGAGCAGACGGGTGAGGGACTGGATTCTTCCCTATATGGAGAATTTCAGAGTAAAGGATGAAGAAAGCCCTCTCCATGGGATGCCGGAGGATGCGGTGAAAGTGGAGTTCATGGAGCTGGTAATGGAAAGTGCAGCTTATACGGTATTTTCCAAATGCGGGATTTCCACAGAGATGTTTGAGGATGAGAGTTTTGAGAATATCAGCAACTATAACTCGCTCCAGCTTTTTATGGCGCTGGGGAGCTGCACAGTCTCCATCGCAAGGCCCATCCTGAATGAAATTTACCGGGAGATCCAGGACATCAAAATCGAAAGGAGCAAAATCTATGAGAACAGAGCCGTTGATGAACTTCACATACAGACAGGGAGAGGACGGGATGATGTATCCCGAAGTCACAGTATCAGAGAACCCGCAGACCGACCGGATGCCAGTGGGACGGTTCGGGAGCCGGTGGAAAGTGTACATGATGGAGAAGTATCCCCACAGGTTGTCGGAACTAGTGTCACAGGGCAGGATCAACGAAATGATCCTTCAGGTAGACCAGGAGGCGGAACAGAGGAAGGAAACGTTGATCCAGGAACTGCTGGCCGTCCGCCCCATGCCGGAGACGGAGGACACCATGGAGAGAGCCGGACATATGAACATGATAACGAAAGAAGCGGAAGAGACCGTGATGGACGAAGTGGTGCTGAAAGCCAGATAACACCTGTGTCCCCGCCTTCCCCTCAAAATACAAAATCGTCTGCAGATGGTTTTAGACCGTCTGCAGGCGATTTTTTTGCTGTGCCGCCAAAGTCGCAGGAAACCATGCAGGTATCCAGGACAGGTATGGGAGAGGAACCGCAGGAAGAAGCAGCTGCGGCAGAGGGAGCAGCGGAGACACCAGACCATTCCTCCGACCTGCTGGAAACATCAACGGAGTATGTTGCAGAAGAGGCGTATTCTTTCAGAGAGGAAATGGAGACTCCGAAAAAACCGGACAATAAACAGCTTTCCTTTTTTGATATGGGAATGGAATCCGGTTATGAGGACAATACCGGTTCCGGCCGGGACGCCCTGCTGGATGCAGATAAAGTGCCGGAGCAGACGGAGGCTCTGCTGGAAGCGAAACAGATCATGCAGGCCAATGAAGCCCATGACCGTGCCATTCTGGAGGATTTCGACCGGCGGGGGCTTTATGGCCTTAACTACCACTACTCAGAAGAGCATCACCTGTATGACGGCGGCCCCAAAACGAAGTTCCAGAACAATGTGGCGGCTATCCGGCTGCTGAAAGAACTGGAAAAACAGGGGCGAAAGGCAACCGCAGAGGAACAGGTCGTTCTTGCGAAATATGTGGGCTGGGGCGGTCTGGCCAATGCCCTGACACCGGGAAAGAGCGGATGGGAACCACAGTATGAGGAAATCCGGCAGCTTCTCATGGAAGAGGAATTTCAGGCTGCGCAGGAAAGCACTCTCACCGCATACTACACGGAGCAGGGGGTGATACGGCACATCTATGATGCGCTGGAGAAATTCGGCTTCCATGGAGGAAATATCTTAGACCCTGCCATGGCTACCGGGAACTTTTTCTCCGTCCTGCCGGAAAGCATGGCAGACTCCCGGCTGTACGGTGTGGAGATCGAACCCATTTCCGGGCATATCGCAAAGCACCTTTATCCCGGCGCGGATATCCAGGTCACAGGCTTCGAGCATACCAGCCACCCGGATCAGTTCTTTGATGTGGTCATCGGCAACATCCCCTTCAATTCCATCAAAGTGGACGACCCCAGATACAACCGTTATAACTTCCGCATCCATGATTATTTCCTGGCAAAATCCCTGGACAAGACACGTCCGGGGGGTATTGTGGCGGTCATCACGTCCAAATATACCATGGACAAGGCAAACTCCGGCAGCCGGAGATACCTGGCGCAGCGGGCGGAGCTTCTGGGAGCCATCCGCCTGCCCAATAATGCCTTTAAGCAGGTGGCGGGGACGGAGGCCACCACGGACATCCTGTTCTTAAAAAAGCGGGAACGGGAGATTGTGCCGGACGAGACCAACAGCCCGTGGCTGTCGGTGGAGCAGAATGCAGAGGGCATCCCCATGAATACCTGGTTCATCGACCACCCGGAGATGGTGCTGGGAAAGATGGTGTTTGATGAGAGCGTGTATGGCAATGAGAAAAGTACGGCCTGCCATCCCATACCAGGAGATAACCTGGATGAGCAGCTGGAACGTGCCGTCAGCTGTCTGAAGGGGAAGTATGAGGAACCGGGACAGGAAGAGGACGTGCCGGGCATGGAAAAACCATCTGAAGAGAGATTTCTTCCGGCAGATCCGTCAGTGCGCAACTTTTCCTATACACTGGTGGAGGGAAAGCTGTATTACAGAGAACATTCCCGGATGTATGAACAGGATATCAGGGGAAAGAAAGCGGAGCGTATCAAAGGACTTCTGGAGATTACACAGGCAGTCCGGGGGCTGATAGACTTCCAGAACCAGGAACGGGGAAGTCTGTCCGGAGCAGAGTATGAAGCGGCTTTGCAGGAGCATATCAGAAATCTGAATCAGATCTATGACCGCTTTGTGGGAGAGTATGGCTATATCAATGCTTATGCCAATGTGATTGCGTTTTCCAGAGATGCCAGCGCACCCCTTCTGCGCTCTGTGGAAAGAGAGAAGAAGGACGAAAAAGGTGTATTTGAAAAAACAGCCATGTTTTACAGGGCTACCATTCACCCAAAGACCATGCCAACTGTGGTGGAATCCGCAGAAGAGGCATTAAAAGTCTCCCTGAATGTAAAGGGCAGGCTTGATCTGGACTACATGGCACAGCTGTACCGGAAACCGGATGGCAGAGAAGCCACAAAGGATGAAATAATCGAAGAACTGGGAGAACAGATCTACCAGGACCCGGTACTGTATGCGGGGGATCCCTACGCCGGATGGCAGACCGCCGGAGAATATCTGAGCGGATATGTCAAAGACAAGCTGGCAGAAGCAGTTCTCAAAGCGGAGGAAGATCCGGAGCGCTTTTCCCGAAATGTAGAGGCCCTGCGGACGGTGCAGCCTGCACCACTGACGCCCCGGGAAATCAGTTTTTCTCTGGGAACGCCGTGGATACCACTTAATATCTATCAGGAATTTATGTATGAAGTATTTAAGACGCGGGAGGGGAGCAAAACCGGACGCTATGTCACGGAACTGGAATTTTCCAGATACAGCGGCGCTTATTTCATTGCCAATAAAGGGAACGAGGATGATTCTGTCACCGCTACTCAGGTCTATGGCACAGAACGGATGAATGCCTATGAGATACTGGAAGCCTCTCTGAATCTTCGGTTTGTGGATGTGAAAGACCGGGTGGAGTATTCGGATCCGGATACCGGTGAGGAAAAAGTGAAATATGTCCTGAACAAAAAGGAGACCATCCTTGCCAGAGAGAAGCAGGCGCAGATCAAGATGGAGTTTGAGCGTTGGCTTTTTGTAGAACCGGAACGGGCGGCAGGTCTGACAAAGCTGTACAATGACCGGTTCAACAACATCCGTCCCCGCACTTATGACGGCTCTGGCCTGGTGCTTCCGGAGTTATCCGGAGATATCCGTCTGCGCCCCCATCAGCTTGACGTGATAGCCCACGGCCTATACGGGGATGGGAATCTTCTGATGGCCCACGAGGTGGGGGCAGGAAAGACCTATGCTGCAATTGTCCTGGCTCATGAATTAAAACGGCTGGGAAAAGTGTCGAAACCGCTGATTACGGTGCCCAATCATCTGGTGGGGCAGTGGTCCGATGCCTATATGGAACTGTACCCCGGTGCCAATATTTTAGTAGCGGAAAAGAAGGATTTTCAGAGGGCAAACCGCCGCCGTTTCGTGAGCAGGATTGCTACCGGGGAGTATGACTGTATCATTATGGCCCATTCCAGCTTTGAACTTATCGGATTATCCAGAGAGAGGCAGCTGTCGGCCATGAGGGTGGAACTGGACGAAGTGACAAAGGCCATTGACGCGCAGAAATCCTGTTCCAGAAAGGACTGGACCTTAAAGCAGATGCAGATTTTCCGGAAGAACCTGCAGTTCCGTTTTGATCAGCTTTTCAATGCGGAAAAGAAAGATAATATGATCAATTTTGAAGAACTGGGCGTGGATGCCCTGATTGTGGACGAGGCCCATGCCTATAAAAATAATTTTTCCTACACAAAAATGCGCAATGTGGCGGGAGTCAGCAGCCAGAGCAGCCAGCGGGCCATGGACATGCACCAGAAATGCCAGTATATCAATGAGATCGGCGGAGGAAAGGGGGTTATTTACCTGACCGGGACTCCTGTGAGCAATTCCATGGCGGAATTATATGTAATGCAGAAAACCCTGCAGCCCCAGGAGCTGGAACGGCGGGGGCTTCTGATGTTTGACGCCTGGGCGGGAACATTCGGACGGGTTACGTCCTCTCTGGAAATCAGGCCGGAGGGTAATGGATATCAGATGAAAAACCGCTTTTCTCAGTTTCATAATCTGCCGGAGCTGATGAGCATGTTTTCCATGATTGCAGATATACGGACGGCGGACATGCTGGAACTGCCCACACCGGAGCTGAAAAGCGGCAGTTCCCAGGTCATCAGGTCTGTCTGTACTCCGGACCAGAAGCGGATTGTCATGGAGCTGGCAGAACGGGCGGAGGCTATCCGGAACGGTGACGTGGACAGCAGCCAGGATAATTTCCTGAAGCTGACCCATGAGGCCCGTCTGCTCTCCATCGACCCCAGAGCCATCGATCCGGAGATACCGGACGATCCCAATACCAAGCTGAATCTGTGTGCCGGAAAGGTGGCAGGGATTTATCAGGAGACAGCAGGGGACAGGCTGACCCAGCTGATCTTCTGCGACCAGGGGACGCCGAAATACGATGGAAGTTTTAACTTTTATGAGGCGACAAAGGCGGCGTTGCTTGCACAGGGGGTGAAGGCAGAAGAGATTGCCTTTATCCATGATGCAAAGACGGATGTACAGCGGGAACAGCTTTTTGAGAAGGTACGAAAAGGAGAAATCCGCATCCTGATGGGCAGCACGGAGAAGATGGGAACCGGCATGAACGTGCAGGAGAAGCTGACTGCCCTGCATCATCTGGATGTACCGTGGCGCCCAGCCGATCTGACCCAGCGGAATGGGCGGATTTTAAGGCAGGGCAATGAAAATAAGGAAGTCTCCATCTTCAACTATATCACGGAGAATACGTTTGACAGCTACCTCTGGCAGATCCTGGAGCAGAAGCAGAGGTACATCAGTCAGATCATGACCGGCCGCTCTCCGCTGCGAACCTGCGAGGATCTGGATGAGACCGTGCTGCAGTATGCGGAGTTCAAGGCGCTGGCGACCTCTGACCCGAGGGTAAAGGAGAAGATGGAGACGGACAATGAAATTAACCGGCTGACCGTACTGAAATCTTCCTGGCAGACGCAGCAGACCCGGCTGCAGGAACAGATCAACTGCCGTTATCCGGCCTGGATTGCCCGGAAGGAAAACGAGATAGCATTCAGAGAAGAGGATATCCGAACATATCAGGCAAATAAAACGGAAGATTTTCGTATGATGATCGAGGGGCGTATTTATGAAGAGCGCACAAAGGCGGCAGATCATCTCATGGTCTGCGCATGCAGGGTCATGAAGATGAAGGCGGATTCCGCTCTTGATGTTGGAAACTATGCAGGATTTACCGTCCGTCTGAAGAAGTCAGATCTGGGTCTGATGACGATTCAGCTGTGCGGAAAAAAGAGTTACAGCACCGATTACGGAGATTCCGGCATGGGGAACATCACCCGCATCGAGCATCTCGCAGATCATATTGTGTCGGATGACCAGTATGACAGGGAAGAACTTGACAATGTGCGACAGCAGCTTGCAGCAGCAAAGGAACAGTGCGGAAAACCGTTTCCGGATGAGGAACGGCTGCTGGAATTACAGAAGAAAAAAGTACAGCTTGACCTCGCGCTGGAATTTAAGGAGGACGGGGAAGACGTGATGGCAGCGGAGGAAGACGGGGAAGGAAACGAACCGGGAAAGAGGAAGGAGCCGCCTACACTGGAACAGAGGCTTTACCGGAAACTCTGTCTGTTTGCTGCGCCGATTCTGGATGGGGAAGCCTATTATATGAAGCTGCAGGCAAAGGGGTATGAGGATCTGGTGCTGGAGGCCCTTGGAGAGGAGGAGTACAGCATTGCCCATTATTACGATCAGAACGGGGATTCCATGCGTGACCTGGAGATTACCTTTACCATCAACAGGGAAAGCCGGTCCATCCATCCAACTTCTTTTTTGCAGGATGACAGGGGAGTGTATTATGAGACGGCAGATGTCACCGCCGGCAGGGTAAAGGATTTGAACTGTTTTATATTGCAGTGGTTCACCAATATCAAAAATCAGGGATTTGAGCCGGTAAAAATCAAACGGTATGAAGCGGAAGAAGAAAACGGTATGGAACGATAGGAGGTAGATTCTAAAAAAGCGAAAACAGGCCAAACACTGCAGGAGCCGAAAGGTTAAACAGGATTTCACAGGAAGCGAAAGCAGGCACAGATAAACGTTTCTTGTGAAAGGCAGGTATTTTGCGATTGAAACATACCAGAGATGACTTAAAAGCCATGCAGGGGTGGAATCTGGAACGGAAAATACAGGTGACGCAGACCCGGATTCTGGAATGGTACTTAAAATTCGGGGGACAGGTCTTTGTCAGTTTTTCAGGCGGGGTAGATTCTACGGTGCTTTTAGATATTGCCCGCAGGGTATATCCCGATATCCCGGCGGTGTTCGTGGATACGGGGTTGGAATACCCGGAACTTCGGGAATTTGTGAGAACAAAGGAAAATGTGAACTGGCTGCGGCCCAGATATCCCTTTCCGCAGATCATAGAGAAGTATGGGTATCCGGTCATTTCCAAAGAAGTGGCGGAATGTGTGGACGGAGCAAGAAAAGGGCAGGCTACACGGATAGCAAGGATGAACGGGACAGCGCTGGCGCCGGATGGCAGTAAGTCCGTGTACAATTACGGAAATTACCGATATTTATTAGAGGCGCCGTTTAAGATATCGTCCCGATGCTGTTACCATATGAAGAAGGCGCCCATTTACCGGTTTGAGCATCAGACCGGCAGACATGGGATTGTGGGGGTGATGGCGCAGGAGAGCCGTCTGCGGACACAGAAGTGGCTTCAACATGGATGCAACGGTTTTGAGAGAAAACGGCCTTTAAGCCAGCCCATGGCGTTCTGGCTGGAGCAGGATATCCTGGAATATCTGAAGAGAACAGGGATTCCCTATTGCTCTATTTATGGAAAAATAGAAGAAACAAAAAAGAAAAACGGCAGCCTGATATTAAAGACCAGCGGAGTATCCAGATCGGGCTGCATGTACTGTATGTTCGGGGTCCATCTGGAGCAGGAACCCAACCGGTTTCAGCGGATGCAGATGACCCACCCAAAACATTATGATTACTGCATCAATCGTCTGGGATGCGGTAGGGTGCTGGATTTTATCGGGGTTCCCTATCGCCTGGAGGACAGTAAAAAAATGAAGCAGGGAGAGGGGAATGAAGATGGAGCGTAATGAGATTTATGCACTTGCAAAACTGGAAGCGAATAAGTATCACCTGCGAAAGCTGTACCTGCCCCGTGAGGAGATCCAGGAGATCCGGCAGCTGGAAGGGACAGGGTACGATGATCTGCGGAGTGTGTTTGAGGGGATTCCGTTTAGAGAAGGTATGGAAAATGGACGGATGAATTTTATCCTGCCGGACAGCCGTGGCGGGCTGTGTGTCCGGAGAAAAAATATGGGTTCGGATTTTTCACAAAGGAACCAGTATAATGGGACGTCCATGGAGGGGACAAGGGAAGAGGTGATGGCGGAACTTCGGGAAAGCCTGCAAAAACAGGGATACCACTTCCGGCCCAATGCCTGTTTCCAGAACGTGGACGTGCTGGAAACCCTGCAGAAGATTATGGAACAGAATACCAGCTTTTACCAGACGGATTTTAAATATGACCGGGAGATACTTTTGGAGGCTGCGGGCGACAGGAACGCACCCCGGCATTTTCTCTGGATGAGCAGGAAGGGCGGAACCTGGTGTTTCCCGGAGCGGAGCGTGCATATCCGGCAGACCAGCCCGCACAATACCTGGTTTTTTTATGGAGGATGCCGGGACGAGCAGGTGAAGGCGTTCTGGGTGGAGGTACAGGGCATGAAGGATAATTGTGTGATGGGGGACATTCTGGAGATTGATTATCAGAAGCATCTGGACTATCTCTGCACCCATTCCCATGACCCGGCAGAGGTGGAGGTGGTGTTTAAGAATCCCAGCAGCTGCCGCACATTTGGGTGGCAGGAGTATGAGCAGAACTGGCGGGCCATCACAGAACGGTACGGGACGGTGGAACGGAGACGGTATCTGGTGGAGGATGAATACCAGCTGTTCCGGGATATTGTGGGTACTTATAAGATGTTCTGGGACGCGGTGGATGTGACGGAGGTGGATGATTATGTGAAGCGTCTGGAACATGATCGGCTCCATGATTACGGCCATACCGCAGGAGATCTGACGCTGACCGGCCCCATGGATGCGGAACGGGCGGTGAATCAGGGACTGAAGTGCTACATATTAAATGAGGACGGTTCCAGAGAGCCGGTCCACGATAAGGAGGCATACCATCAGGCCCTTTTCCATGGAAAGCTGTTTGGTATGGAGGCAGGGGAAAAGAATATCCTGCGGTACTTTAAACAGGATGCAGTACCGCTTTTTAATGAAGAGGAAATGCGAAAGATTTATTCCCTTGCGTTGCAGGCAGGCATGGAAAACGAGCCGGATGGGAGCAGATTGTTGGACAGCATTATCCATAAGGCGGAGTGTTTCCTGCCAGGGGAAGGGCAGAGGGAGACACCGGCCGAAGAGCAGGAAGAACTGCCGGGAGATGTCATCCGATAGATGTCGTCCGGCAGAACAGAGAGAAGGCAGTTCCGGAATATTCTGACGATCACCAGTGAAATCCGGTGCAGGATAAATTTGGTTTTTGGACTGCCAGGAGAGAAAAGAGGGAATGATGAACGATTATAAAATGAATTTCTATGTGGATTATATCAACCGGAACGTACTGAACCGGATCAATTACGCATGTCTCCAGGAAGATTACCAGACGGAAGAAAAAGCATATGTCAAAAGCGTGCTGAATGCGCTCCACCAGGGCGTGACGGAAGTGTACGGCACGGAGACTTTTGACCGTGACACGCTGGAAGAGGGATTTATCCTTCTGCCGGGAGTACTGCAGTCCAGGGAGAACGGAAATATCTGCATCTCCCTTCTGGAACTGGATTTATCTTCATCCGGGGAACACCGTGGGACGGACTATCTGACAAAGTACGGCTGTATCAATCCCTGTGAAGAGAAAATGCCGGACGCAGTGCGCCGGTTTCTGAAAGAGACCTACAGAACCTGTGATTACGGTTACACGGCAACTCTCACAGACGATATCCATGTGGATAAGGAATGCCTGCCGGATGCGCTGAAGGAGATTCTGGCGGATTTCAGGAACCATGTGTTTGTGCCGTGCAGTCGGGAGGAAGTGTCGGAAAATCTGCTTGATTATACGACAGACGGGGATATGGAAAGGTAGGATGCCATGGCGGGATGGAAAACACGGGCGGAGGTTGCAGCAATACGGAAACGGTATCCCGCAGGTTCCCGGATAGAACTGGATTACATGAACGAGCAGGGAATGCCGCCCGGACTGAAAGGGATTGTGAAGTCTGTGGACGATGCGGGACAGCTGCATATGATCTGGGAGAACGGCAGGTCCCTGGCTCTTGTGCCGGGGGCTGACCGATTTCACCGGCTGCCGGAGCCGCAGACGGAGAAACCGGCAGGAAAAGAAGTGCTGTCGGAAAAAACAGAAGAAATAGAACGATGAAAAAGGCGGAGGCATTGAATAAGGGCTGCCGGTCTGCTATACTGGAGCCATCCGACAGGTGTTCCGGTGCAGATAAGGCTGTCAATACGGCCTGTTATATAACCGGAACGGGAAAGCCTGCCGAAAATAAGAGCCGGGAGGTAAATGCAGGATGGCAGAGGAAAAGCGGAAAGAGACAGATGAAGAACTGATGGAACGTTTTGACAGCTTTGTCAGGGCGGCTATCTTAGAGGAAGGAAATAAACTGCGGGCAGAGAAGGGGTATCCGCTTTTGACGGAAGAGGATATGGCGGATGTGGATACGCTTTCCGGTCTGAAAGAACGATTTGGAGCAAAGGAGGAAAACGGATGAGGAAGAATTTTGGAGCGAAGCCGTGGACGTATCCGCAGCCGGTATTTATCATTGCAATCTATGGGAAGGACGGGATACCAGACGCCATGAACGCTGCATGGGGAGGCATCAGTGACGACACACAGATTTCCATGTGTCTTTCCGCAGGGCATAAGACAGTGGCGAATATCCTTGCCCGTGGCGCTTTTACGGTGAGCATGGCGGATGCGGCCCATGTGGTGGAGTGCGATTATGTGGGGATTGAGTCCGCAAACAAAGTGCCGGACAAGCTGGCAAAGGCAGGGTTCCATACAGAAAAGGCGGAGCATGTGGATGCTCCTGTTATTGTGGAGCTGCCCATGGCGGTGGAGTGCAGGCTGGTGAGCTACGATAAGGAAACCTGCAGACTGGTGGGCGAGATCGTCAATGTCTCCGCAGATGAAAAGATCCTGGATGAAAACGGGAAGATCGACCCGGCAAAGCTGGAACCCATTGTGTTTGACCCGGTGAACAACGCATACCTGAAGCTGGGCGAAAAGGTGGGGAACGCTTTTCAGGACGGAATGAAGCTGAAATAACTGCAGATGAAACGGAAACAATAACAGAATGACAATACAGTGCAGGGCGCTGGCAGAATGGAAGAAAAACCATTTTGCCGGTGCCTTTTTTGATTACAGGGAGGTGACAGTTACGGACAGACAAACAGCCATGAGGCGACGCCCCATGCCCTTTACCGAAGAGCAGATGAAGCAGGTCTTTGATACCAATATCATTGATTTCGCTGTCAGCCACGGCTTTGAGGTGGAGAAAGGCGACCGGAACACGGTTCATGTAAAGCACAGCGGCGGCCTGTATCTGTTCCGACATGGACGGGGATATTATCAGTTTGCCGGGGAGAAGAGCGGGAACATCATCCAGTTTGCACAGGAATATCTGGGAGCCGCAGACTTCAAAAGTGCGGTGGAGATGATTCTGGGCTGCCGTGCCTACGAACAGACAGAACATTATGTGACACCGGTGGAGAAGAAGCCCAGAGGTGAGCTGGTGCTGCCGCCGAAAGATAAAGATTTTAATCGAACCATCGCTTATCTGACCCATACCCGTGGCATTGACAGCGAGATCGTGTATGCCATGATCAACCAGAACAAGGTCTATCAGGCAGTCACCCAGAAGAACGGGTACACTTTTCGGAACTGCGCTTTTGTAGGCTATGACGGGGAGGGGAGGCCCCGGTACTGTGCGCTCCGGTCCCCCAGCAGTGACCGGAAATTCCGGCAGGACATGGAGAACTCCGACAAGACCTATGGCTTCTGCATGGAGGGGCGCTCTGACCGGGTGTATGAGTTTGAGGCGCCCATTGACGCCATGAGCCATGCTACTCTGTGCAAGCTGTACGGTATTGACTGGCGGGAGGATCACCGGGTGGCGGAGGGATGCCTGTCGGATAAAGCCCTTTCCCGCTATTTGAAAAGCCATCCGGAAATCCGGGAAATTGTGTTCTGCTATGACAATGACGTGGATGGGAAAGACGCAGGCGGACAGCCCCGCAATCATGGACAGGTGCAGGCGAATCAGTCAGCGGAAGTTTTTGCAAAGGCAGGATATAAAGTGTTCATCCAGACTCCGCAGACAAAGGACTTTAACGAAGATCTTCTTACATTCCGGAAAATGTCGGCCAGAAGCAGGGACAGTCCTGAAAAGGCAGAAGCGGAAGAACTGAAAGAGGCATATCTTTGATGTTGGAAAGGAGGATTATGAGACCGGTTTATGTGTGTCAGCTGGAAGAGCGGAAGCAGATGGAGATCAGGAAACTGCTGGAGGGGCTGATTCTCCATGGCTGTGGCGGTGATAAAGCCGAGGTAGAGCGGTATTATGGTATGAGTTTTGAAGAAGCCGTACAGAATGGCATGGATTCCAAGATCGTGGACCTGAACTACCTTATGGTGTTTTATGCCGGGGAGTATGATTCCGGAAAGGCGGATGAAGAGTTCCGTCTGGCGGATGCAGCCGTAATCTCCAGCATTTTACGAGAGGCGAGAAAATCTGATGATGTACCGCCATTTGTCTATCCCTGTGGACGACCGGAGGACAGGATAAAGCTGCAGGAGGATGAGTGGGAACGGTAAGATGGAGGTGTGTATGAAAGTGGTTTTGCCTGGAATGCCTGCAGTGGCGGAGGTTGCTGTGTTTGTGGTGTCTGCCCTTGCCCATGGGGAACGGGTGTGCAGGGAGATCAGCGACCTTTTGGAACGGTATTAAGGGATATTGGAAGAAATAGTTCCAAAGCATACTTTGTGCAGGCCCGGATCTGTGCTATACTTAAGGGCAGATAACCAGAAACCGGAGGAAATGCGGATGAAGAAGATACTTGTGATACAGGGCGGCGGCAGGGCGAAGGGAAACACTTCCCAGCTTGTCAACAGTTTTGTGACCGGGGCAGAAGAAAGCGGACATTCTGTCGAAGTGATCTCGCTCTTAAAGAATGAGGTCAAGGGCTGTCTGGGCTGCAATGCCTGCCGTTACGGGAAGCCCTGTATCCAGAAAGACGCTTTTAATAATCTTGTGCCGAAGATCAAGGATGCAGATTGTATTGTGTTTGCCTCCCCTCTGTACTTCTGGACGGTATCTGCCAGGATAAAGGCATTTATCGAACGGTTTTACTGTATTGCAGAGGAAGATCCAAACCCGCCGCTTGGCAGGTATGAGAAGTACCCCGTAAAGGACTGCGCCCTGCTGATGACATCAGCGGATGATTTTTTCTGGACGTTTGAGCAGGCGGTATCGTATTATCAGTTTGCGCTTGTCAATTACATCGGTTTTCATGACAGGGGCATGGTGCTTGCCGGTGGATGCGGGGATACCAATGGCAGGCCGCAGATTGACAAGACGGTACATTTGCAGGAAGCGTATGAATTTGGCAGAAATATCTACCCCAGATAAGAGGTATTTCTGAATATCAAATTTTATGGAGAAAGTCAGATTTGAAAGCAAGATATCATATGACAAGGGAAGAAACGCTCTTTGTTGTCAGACGGAATATCGTGGACTATATCTGGAAGAGCACAAGGCTGGAGGGGCTGGCCGTGACCTACCCGGACACAGAGGCCATCTATAATGGCATGAGCGTCCATGGGGTGAAGGTATCCGACATTGTGGCGGTGAACAATCTGAAACACGCATGGAAGTTTATGCTGGACAGGTTGGACGAGCCGACAGATTATCCTTTTGTCTGTAAGGTGAACCGGTGCGTGGGTGGAAACAGCCTGATCATTCGGGCCGGATATCTGCGGAATGTGTCGGTGAGCATCAGCGGTACAACGTGGAAGCCGGACATGCCCATAGAATCCCAGATTAAGGAGGAAATGGCGGAAATCGGACAGATCGGGAATCCGACAGACCGGGCCTTGACCATGATGCTCTATCTTGTGCGGAAGCAGATGTTTCTGGACGGCAACAAGAGGACATCCATGCTGGCGGGCAACCATGTGATGATTTCAAATGGGTGCGGTATTATTTCCGTTCCCGTTGAACTGCAGCCAGCCTTTACAGGACTGCTGATCCGGTTTTATGAATCCAATGACATGACGGAGATCAAACAGTTTTTGTATGAGAACTGTATTGACGGCATTGAGTTTACTCCTTTGCCAGAGCAGGAAGCAGAGCATGGCTGGGAGAACCTGCAGGGATGGGAGCGGTAAAACAAAACAGCGGAAAGATTTCAGGGGAAGTATCGTGGGAGACCATGGTACTTCTTTTTTCGCTTTTCGGGAGCGGAGCGACCTCTGCCCCGATGTTGCGCAGAGGGGACTTTCGCTCAAAATCGGAGATTTTGGAGTTAAGGCAGGAATAGGTTTGTGAAACAAACCGGGGAAACACCGTACAGGCAAAGCCTGTACCCTTGTTAAACTCCAAACTGTGCTGTTAAAAATTGACTAAAGAGAGTATGGAAGGCAGGGGGCAGGCGGCGCGGAAATCTGCCGCCTGCCACAGGTTCAGGTGTTGGCTTTGGAGGATATCAGCTGTTCGGCCAGAGGCCGGTATTCCGGCAGCTTTAGAAGGAATGGTTCCAGGCGGCGCTTGAGTTCTGCAATCTCCAGGGGATTGGCGCATGACAGGCCATCCTCATTTCCGGTCAGTTCAAAAACATCCAGAGATATTTCGGAGAACAGCTTTTCAAACAGTTCCTCACCGGTTTCCATGAGATAAGCATCCGGATCATGGCCTGTTTCAAAAGGAGTGAGGTCAAGATAGATATATCCGGCTTTCTCTGACCATACGATATCCAGGTGCGGGCTGGCATGGATGTAATCTTTGAATACAGTTATGATGCGCTCCAGTTCTTTTCTGCTCATAGGTTTTTCCTTTCTGTGTCCCGACAGTCTTTGGTTTGGGGATACAGGGACAGGATACCACAGAATCGGAAAAAAGGAATGTACTGAAAAGTGCAGGCAGTACACAAAATAATTCACAGACAGAGAGGAAAGTTATGGCAAAACGGGACGACCGCATCATCACTTCGGTTTATCTGACAAAGGAGATGTGCGGGCAGATTGACAAGATGGCGGACAGGGAGCATATCTCCCGGAATGAACAGATCCGGCGCTACATTGAGAAAGGGCTGACTGTGGATGGATACAGCCAGGACATAAATCTGATCGCAGGTATCATCCGGCAGGAAGTGCAGGCGGTCTATCATATCGAGGATATCAAGGCGGTGGTGGAACAGCAGACAAACCGTATCGCCAGGATGCATATGAAATCCGGCAAAGTGGATGCGGCGGCCTTCTTTCTGCTGGTCAAGGTGCTGATAAACGTGGCCCATGAGGGGTCGGAGGAGCAGTTCGACCAGATGCTGACGGAGGCGGTGGCTCTGGGGGTGGACTATATGCAGAAGAAGGACTTCCAGATCAACAGTTTCCTGGCAGACAGCGGCAACCTGCGCCGGATTGCAGACAAATTATAAAAAGAAAGGGAAAGAGAAGATATGACAGGTTTTGAAAAGTTTCAGCAGAAAGTAAAGGACGGGATTCTTTCCTATATGCCGGAGGAATACCAGGGAGCAATGGTGGACATCGTTCATGTGCAGAAAAATAACGACCAGGACAGAGTGGGCATGACCATAAGGAAGGATGGTCAGACGGTGGCCGCTACGGTATATCTGGAACGATATTATGCAGAATTTCCGGAATGGATTTCAGAGCAGACTGTATTTAAAACAATTGCAGAGGAATATGTGAAGGCACAGGCAGAGTTGTCACAGATAAAGACCATGGCAGATTCTGTGAAGGATTATGATTCTGTCAAGGACAGTATCCGGGTTCAGGTGGTGAACAAAGAAGCAAATCAGGAGAGCCTGCGGCACTGCCCTAAAAAAGAAATTGAAGGCACGGATCTTCTGGCGGTATTCCGTGTTATCTTTTATAACAACAGGGGGAAGGAGTGTGCCAGTGCGCTGATAACCGATGCGATTATGGAGAAATGGGATACGGATGTGGAATCCCTGTATGAGACTGCACTGACAAACACGGTGGTTCAGGCACCTGCCCAACTCAACAGCATGATGTCTGTATTTTTTGACAGTGAGGAATCCCTGGCACCGGAAGAAGTATTTCGTGAGGAAGGATTGTATATCCTGTCAAATCCGCAAAAAAGCAATGGAGCGGCCACCATCTTGTATCCGGGGCTTCTGCAGTCCATCGCAGAAGCCACCCGGTCCAGTTTTTACATCCTGCCCAGCAGTATTCATGAAGTGCTGCTTGTCAAAGAAGTGAATGGCATGGATACAAAGGCGCTGCAGAGTATGGTGATGGATATTAACCAGAATGAAGTAGAGCCCCAGGAAGTTTTGTCAAATCAGGTGTTTTTTTATGACGGAAAAGAGCAGAAGATTTCTCTGGCTACATCCCCGGAAGAGACTAAGGAACTGGCCGGGAACATGGAAATGGCCTCAGCTGGATATGGGGGAATGGAAACCGAAAGCATGGAAGAAATGGGGAGATAAGTAGATATATGAATCAGGCACAACGCTATAAGGAACTGGCTGCACGGACGGAGGGAAAGATGCTGGATTCCTCTTACCATGCGGCCTTTTATCTGCTCTCCTGTGAGCAGGTGATATATGATGTGGCAAAAAGGCATGTGAACGCTATGGGTATCGGATTTGACGGTCTGAGACGCTCCATGCGGGGCTTTGATGAAACCAGTCTGCAGATAGTGGAAGTTGCTCACAACCTGTTTAAGTGGACGGGAAAATGCAGGGTGACGCCTTTTGATGTTTCCCGTATGGGCTATCCTTACATGGAACTGGTCTGTAATGCCATTTGGATTGCGTCCGGCGAGGTGAAAGTACAGATACGGGACGCAGGGAACGGGAAGCCAAAACTGCTTCTGGATAGTACACCGTATCAACGGACACAGCGGTTGCATAGCAGGATGGAGCAGATGTATACAGAGATGCTTGAAGAACAGCCCGAAGATATGGGAATGGGGCTGGGGGAGCAGAATGGAGAGACAGGGGTTGAAATGTTTGGGGAACCGGACGAGGACATGGAAATGGAACGATAAAGGAGACGCTTATGATAACAGCAGTATTGGAGCATCGGGGAAATACCCTGGTGGTGGAGCTGCCCTGTAAGCTGTATGAACTGCAGGAGCATTTATCCAGTATCGGCATTACCTGGCAGGCTTCGTCCCTGCCGGTTTCCGGCACAGGAAATATCCGGGTAAAGCTGGAAGCAAAGGAACTTGTGGGGGAGATGGTGCTGTCCCAAATGGAATGTGTGGATCTGTTCCTGGAATTAAACAGGGTATGTCAGGAGATCCAAAAAGTTTGTCCTTATGGTTATGATGGATTTCTGGATATGCTGTCCCCGAAAAGTGACCCGGCCTGTGACCGTTACTTTTTTTACAGAACCTATGGATCGGTGCTGCCCAGTACGGCCACAGGGCTTAGGTATCTGGAGGAAGAAACAGAGCGTTACCGCACCACCATGGAGAACTATCAACATGCCTGCCGGATGGAGGAAGAAGAGGAAGCCGGAGAAACCGGTGAGGAATGGGAGGAAGAGAGGTGATGGCCTATTTCCCTGTTAGTCTATAAGCAGCGGTTCCAGAACCCCAACTACAAAAGCACAGCCGGCAAAAATTATGCCCATGTGCGCTATATCGCCACCCGGCCCAGGGTGGCAAAGAACGAGGGCATGAACCATGGGCTGTTCGGCTGCCTGAAGCCGGGGACATCCCTGACGGAGTTTCAGGACTGGAAGGACGTGGCGAGGCTGGTCTATCAGAACTCCCGGCGGCATGTCACCATGTACCGAAGTGTGGTTTCTTTTGGAGAAGATACGGCAAAGGAGCTGTTGCTGACGGATAAGAAAGCATGGGAACGGTATATTGAGAACCATATCCGTACCATTGCGGAGAAGAACGGCATTCGGCGGGAGCATTTCCAGTGGGCTGCAGCTCTGCACAAAGAAAAACGTCATCCTCATCTTCACGTGGTATTCTGGGATGACTCCGATGAAAAGACTAAGATTAAGAATCCTTTTACTCATCCATCTGTCCCGAATAACATCCGCAGGCAGATGATAAAGGACACTTTTGTCGACCGGATACGGGCCTATGGGGAGGAAAAGACCAAAGCGGCGGCTGACCTGCGGAACATCAGCGACAGCCTGGTGAATGATTTCGAGCGCCATATCCGCCTGCTGGGAAATAAGAAATACCGGAAGTTCCGGGAGGAATACGACCTGGACGCAGAACTGACGGAAGATTTTGATTTTTCCGATCACACGCTGAACGAAACTGCGGACAGAATTTTCCGCCTGAAATCCGCACTTCCCCCAAAGGGCAGGATTGCTTATCAGCTGTTGCCGGAAGAACTGAAAAAACAGGTGGATGCGCTTACTGCGTACTTGCTCTCCCAGGTGCCGGAGCTGAAAAAGCTGCGGACAGACTATGTGGAGAGCAGGATGAAGATGGTGTATCTGTACGGGGGCAGTGAGGAATATCTGTCATCTCAGAGAAAGAAATTTGAGGCTGAGGCGGACAGGATCATTGCCAACCGGATTCTGGGAATGGTAAAGACTTTAAACCGCCTGGATGACGAGGGCAGGGAGGCAGAGTATCGGGAGGGGAGGAAGAAATATTATGTGGAGCAGATGGTATTGGAGATGTTTGACATGTTTTCTTCCCTGGTGGATACCAGCTGTCGCCAGTATGATGATTTTGAGAAAGCATGGCAGGGGGAACTGTCTAAGGAGGCCAGAAAAGAATTGTATCTGAAATATCAGGATAAAGGATATGAGCATTAGGCCGGAGTGAGGACAGATACCGGATACTACCGTTCCAAAGAAGATCAGCAGGAAGGAGATGTAAATGAAAAGTAAGACGGAATTTTACCAGGCGTTTTTTGAAACGCTGGAGAAAAAAGGGTTCTCCGTCCGTCCGCCGTCCTCGCCGGATTATGTGGCGGACATTTATCACAGGAACCGGCAGATTGCCTTTTACGGAAGGCAGGACACCATTATCAAAAATCCCTTTACAGACGTGGAGGAAAAGTTGATGGAGCGTCTGCAGGCGCTGGCAAAGTCCACGGCCATTGGCTGCGGCATCTGCTCTGATCGTCCTTATAATGAAGCAGCTACGCAGGATAAAAGTGGCCTGGTGAAGATCAATGAGCATAACGGTGTGGTTCTGGTTTGCAGGCAGCACCCCATCTTTGATTATGTATTGTCTACTTATCGGAAGGACATGGAGCATGGAGGCGCTCCCATCCAGAGGCAGTATTTCTATAACCGGGAGGAGGCCTTTGAGGATTTTGCCCTGCGGAGCGGTCTGGTGGACGAGAAAAAACTGTTTACCGAAACGGAACTTAAGATTCTTCATGCGGGGCTTGTGAAACTGCGGACGGAGGATCAGGAGCTGGATCAGGACGGCATGGAATCTGTGGCGGCGCTGGTGGAGCGAATTGAAGATATTGTGCCGGAGCTGGGGAAAAAGGAGAGGACGTTTGATTTCATGAAGCTGTTTTCACCCCTTGAAAATGTTAGGGAACGGTAGAAAAGTGCCGTGGGAAGGCACTTTGGGTACTGGATGTGTATGAATACTGTCCTGCCAGGAAAAAGACAGTTTGTTATGGTAGAACAGTCAGTTTTTCATGAGTTTTGCCATCTGGAGCAGAGCCTGCGCTTTCTCTTCCGGCAGGACACGGACGCTTTCCAGAAGCTCCCGCTCAAAATCGGAGGGATACATTATTTTGGCATCCCCATTCCAGCCCCGCCGCTAAAGCGGGAGGGCTGTCAGTCATGGTCTTTGGAGACAGGCGGCCGGATCTCGCCTTCTGCCTGCTCCACTTCTTTGATATGTTTTAACAGAACATATTCAATATAGTTCGTCATGGAGCGGTGCTGTGCGGTGGAAAGCGCCCCGATCTTGTCAAAAACCTCATCTTCCAGTCTCAGGGTAAATACCCGTTTGTTTGTAGCCATAAGATATATATCCTCCACTTACTTGTCATCAGATATATTTTATGATATTCTTTATAACTATTATACAGTCACTTAACAGTTAAGTGATATCAAATACGGGAAAAAGAAAGGAGAGTGATGTTATGCACCAGCCACCACAGGGAGAATCTATCTGGGGAACCATCAATACGTGCGTGGAGATTGCGCTGAATGTCTATATGATCGTGGCCGTGGACGGACAGGGAATGGAAAGAGAAGGGGTCATGGTACGGAAAAATGCTGTGAAAGATACTCTTTCGGAGAAGGCCGCCGTCATGGGAAGGGAGGACGGGGAATGGCTCTGTTTTGATGAGGACAGGAAGGACATCCCTGTATATGAAGTGCTGCAGCGGCGCATGGCGCTGTGCAGGCGGATGGAAGCTGTTGTGATGAAGCAGATGGAGGAAATCCGGAGAGACGGAAAACTGTCTCTGACCGATTATTTCGGGGAGTGCGGGCCGCCGGTGGAAACGCCTGCCGGACAGGTGGATGACATGCTTTATGTGCGGAACGGCATCTACATGATCCAGGATGAAGAAAGCCTGAAATTTGCCGTCCACGAGGCAGTGGCAGACAACTTTATGTCGCCCATGGCGGCAGAATGCGGGAGCAGGCAGGGAGACTATCTGTTTTACGACACTGCATCCAGCGCTGTCATGCTGAATGAACTGAAACAGGTATTTGATGAGGTATCGGCGCTGGTTATTTCCGAGGACAGCCTGTATGCCACCCTGGATCAGAAATTTCCTGCCTACAAACAGCTGTATAATGACTGTGTGCCGAAGGAGGAACAGATACCGGAGGCGGATGCTCCTGCGGAACTGTTCCTTGCGGTGCAGCTGGAAGCGGCCAGAGACAGGGAGGAACCGGAGAGCCGGTTTGTAGAAGAGGAAATGGAGGAAGAATTTGGCGAACAGATCGACTACCCTGTCAGATAGTAATCCGGTGAAGTAAGGATACTCCGTGGAAGCAGGAAAATCAGAAAACCGATGAAAATCATTACGATGACAGTGGTAAAAATATCAGAAAATAAGGCAGGTCCTGTATCTGAATCATCAGGTACATGGCCTGCCTTTGCTATTGGAGGTGAGATTCATTTGAAAATGGTATACCTTGCCAGTCCTTTGCGGGGAAATTATGACAGGAATATCAAAAACGCAGTGAACTACAGCAGGCTTGTCAGCGAGTGCGGATTGCTGCCGCTGGCGCCCCACATTATTTTCAGTCAGTGGTGCAGTGATACGGTTCCGGAGCTGAGGGAACAGGGCTTAAAACTGGGACTTGCTTTGCTGGAAAAATGTGATGAGATGTGGGTGATGGGAAAGAAAATCAGCCAGGGGATGCAGGGAGAGGTGGATTTTGCGAGGGAACATGGAATCCGGACATATTTTGTCCCCTACCCCGGTCTGAAAGAATATTATCCAATCAGCACGGATGAAAATCCGCTTTTAGACGGACGGGACTGCAGAGAGGGAAGCCGGGGAGAGAACTATATGGACAGGCTGGTGGTGCTGAAGCTTGAAAGCCTGAAACCGGAATACCGCAATGCCCGCAATCAGCTGTGGATTGCTACCCATGGCCCCGACTGTGAAAGAAATGCGGGAGGTTTCAGCGATACCGTTCATCTTTATCATCCCATTGACCAGGATCGCATGGCTGTGTCAAGGTCGGAACTGTTGGGGATTCCCAAAGAGGAAACCGTGGAGGTTTTGAAAAACACCTACCCGGAGTTTGTCAGCGGGATTGCCGAATATGAGCAGGAGGAAGAAGAGGAACTGTTTCGATGAAGAAAAAAGAAAAGCTGATTTTAAGCAGTGTCATGCTGGCAGTAGGAACCATTCTGAATCTGTTCTTTACGGCTGCCCTGCACGGGTTGATGTCCAGGGAGTACAATACGCTGACACTGGTTCCGTTTTTCCGGTGTCTGTCGGGACTGTTTACCGAGCGCCGGCAGCTGTTGCTCTTCCTTTCCTTTGAGGGCTTTCTGGCGCTGTGCTGTATTCTTTTCTGGGTGCAGAACAGCCGAAGCTATCAGAGTGAGCTTGTGAAGGTTGCCGGAGATATCTATACCCCGGCCCCGTCAGGCCAGTACCAGCATGGTTCGTCACGGTGGCTGAAAAAGGAAGAGAGGGACGGGGTATTTGAGACTCAGATTATCGATCCGCATAACGAAGTGATCCGGATGCTCCTGGATACGGGGTATGATAATCTGCCGTTTCTGGAAAAGGAAAATGGCACAGGAAATAAGACAGAGGATACCGGACAGGAGAAAGCAGGAAGTGTGCCGGAGGACAGAACAGCAGTCTCCGCTTTTTCGCTGTCCGTTCCTGTAAATTCATTAAGGACAAAGGAGGATGAAGATTTTGAAATGGTAGAGTATGTGGTCTCCCCTACCGGTACAGGCAGACAGGAGGCAGATAAGCAGCTGTCAGAAGGGGAGGCAGTGGAAAGGGCAGTGAGAGCAGAGGATGGAGACAAAGGAACCGACCCGTATAGACTCTTCCCCAAAGGCGGTATTGTGGTGGGGATGGAAAAGATGGGAAACAGGGAAAAGCTGTACCTGATCGGGGACGACACCCACACTCTGACCATCGGCGCCACCCGCTCCGGAAAGACCCGGTGCCTGGTCATCCAGTCCATCTGCTCCATAGCGCTGTCCGGGGAGAGTCTGGTCATCAGCGATCCCAAAGCGGAGTTGTATCATTATACGGCGGACTACCTGAAAAAGCTGGGCTACGAGGTGATCTGTCTGGATTTTAAGAGTCCGGAAAAGAGCACCCGTTACAACCTGCTTGAGCCGGTGATTGACGCCATAAACGAAGATGATGTGGAGCGGGCAGAGATGTATGCGTGGGATATCACCAATATACTGGTGGGGGACAACACGTCCAATGAAAAGATCTGGGAGAACGGGGAAAAGTCCACCATAGCGGCGGCCATTCTCTGTGTGGTGGCGGACAACCGGAAACGACCGGAATATCAGAATCTGACGAACGTGTACTGGTTTATCGCAGAGATGAGCAAGTCCGTGGGAGGAAAGACCCCTATGAGTGAGTACATGAAAAAGCTTCCGGCCAAACACCCGGCGCGGGCACTGATGTCCATTGCGGAGGTGGCGCCCAGCCGCACCAAAGGCAGCTTTGATACGTCCGCCCTGACCACCCTGCGCCTGTTTACCAGCCGTTCCGTCTACGCCATCACTCATAAGAGTGATTACAACATAGCAGATATCGGCAGGAAGAAACAGGCATTATTTCTGATTCTTCCAGATGAAAAGACCACATATTATCCCATCGCCAGTCTGATGGTGTCCCAGCTGTATGAGTTACTGGTGCGCCAGTCTGACCTGCGGGGCGGCAGACTGGAAAACCGTGTGAATTTTGTCCTGGATGAGTTTGGAAATTTCACGAAACTGAATGACTTCACCAACAAACTGACCGTGGCCGGAGGCCGGGGCGTGCGGTTCAATCTGTTTCTGCAGAGCTTCGAGCAGCTGACTCAGAAATATGACAGAGAAACGGCGGCCATCGTCAAGTCCAACTGTCAAACCTGGATTTATCTGCAGGCAGATGATAAGGAGACCCTGCAGGATGTATGCGATAAGCTGGGAAAATACACCACTTCGGCCTATCAGTTATCCAGTCAGCACGGGCGGTATGTCAATCCCAGCAGCTCTCACAGCATCAGTCTTGTGGCGAGAGAACTGCTGACTACGGACGAGATACGGCGGATTTCCCGCCCCAGTCAGATCGTTATCAGCAGGGCGCACCCGGCCATGATGAACGCGCCCGATCTGTCCCGGTGGTATTTCAACCGGATGTGCGGTCTGGGAGACCCGGAACACAACCGGAAAGTGCGGGAGGTCAGGGAAAAAGCCCGTCCGGTGCTTTCAGCCAGGATGGAGGAAATCCCCCTGTGGAATATCTGGGTGTATTACGCCAAAGATCTGCAGTTGAAAGAGGCACAGCAGAAATCACAGACATTTGGGGCGCAGGCCGGCACCATGTTTTCGTCTGTGAAAGGTTATAGAAGAACAGTAGGAGGTTCAGACAAGAATGAAGAGGAAGATTAAAAATGCAGCAGTAAGACTTCGGGCGGCGGGTGTCATGGGGACAGCCGCTTTCCTTATGCTGGCGAACAGTACCACGGCATATGCGTCCGGCATTAGCCAGAGCAAGCTTGCTACTGGAACAGAAAAACTGATTGCCGATGCCACTACCTGGCTTATGGTACTGGCGCCTGTGGTGGCGGGGCTTCTGATTATCTATTTCTGCATCCGGCGCTCAGCGGCGGACGAGATGGATCAGAAGAAATGGAACAACCGCATTGTGGTTGCCATCGTTTCCTGCATTGGCGCAGTGCTGGGGAGCGCCACGCTGAACATTATCATCGGCTACTATCAGTAAAGCAGTTTGCAATGAAACGGGTATAACCGTAGGGATTTCCTGCGGATCTGCCATACAACCAACAATTTCAACAAGGAAAAGGAGAATGAATCTATGAAGAGAATGACTGACAAAATGAACGATCTGGCGGTAAAGGGCTATGTGAAGGGGATGCAGGTCAGGGCGAAGCTGGCGGAGGTTTTCACCCGGAAATCCGGGGAAGGATTTGTGGATACAGCGCTTAAAATCCTGATTTCTGTGGTAGTAGGAGCCCTTTTGCTGGCCGGTCTGTATACGCTTTTTAAAGATACCATCCTGCCGACTCTGACACAGAAAATCGTGAATCTGTTCAATTATCAAGGATAACAGATACTGAGTCCCAGAAAGCAGTCCTCAAAGTATTTGAACTGGCTTTAAAAGTTTCTCTTTTTTCGGTTGTGAAGGTGCATGCAACGTGATATGATGTAACTGCAGGTATTATGAAGATTAAAAGAGAGGTGACTTTTGTGTCTGAATTGCAGCAGGAAGCGGTTCGAATGATCAGCGGATTGTCAGATGACAATATCAGTTTTTTAATAGAGATTATCCGCAGGCTGATGTCACAGAGTGAAAAAACAAATATGGCAGCCATGCCATCACCGGAAGAGAATAGAGGAATGCAGGCATTTCGCAGGCTGGATGCTGCCAGAGAAGAAATCTGGCAGTATACATGTGGTAAAAGCAATCAAAATGACAGAATTTAAAGACTTTGAAGATTGTCTTCAGGACAGGTGCGCTGAAAGGATCAAAGCAGAATATATTATCACGAGAAATACGGATGATTTTGAAGGCTCTGCAGTCCCGGCAGTTGTCCCGGAAGAATTTCTGGAAATCATCTTAAAATCATGAACCATATAAACGGCACAGTTTCAGGCTTCTATAGAGCTGAGAATCATGTGCTGTTTTTATATGTTTCGGTCAATTTTCAAACACTGGATATGTAAATTATATTTGAGACAAGAACGATATTTACCAGTTCTGCCATTTGGCAGAGCTGGTATTTTTATGAAAGCAGGAGGACTTTTATGAAAGTGAAGAGCAAAATAGTTGCCCGCTACGGGGACAGGGGCAGGTTAAAGGCTGTTGCAACCGTCTGTCTGGACGGAAAGTTTCTGATCACCGGAGTGCATGTATCGGACTGCAGGAAAGGTCTGACCGTGTTTATGCCCAGCCGGGAAATTCGTACCGGAGAATACCGGGATATCTGTTTTCCGATTACTTCGGAACTGTATAAGAAGATCAGGGACAGTGTGCTGGAGGCTTACTCCCATCCGGAGAACGACTGTCTCATGGAAGCAGATGCGGAAGAGCCGGAACAGACAGGCCCGTAAACAGACAGAGAAAATACCCGGCAGGATTTTATTATGCCGGACGAAGGAGGTGAGTGATTGGAAGTAATCCTTACGCTGCTGATCACAGCAGTTTTAAATGGCGCGGTGGCATTTATTGATGAGATGATCTCTGCGCTGGTTCCCATGACACTTCATGCAGATCAGTATATGACCGGTGCATATGGAGGAAACATGGTGGAGGTTCTGTTTGAAATTCTGTTGGGTTTCGGCGTATCACTGATCATACTGAAATTTTTGAAAAAAGGCTTTGAGTGTTATGTCATGTGGACAGACGGCGATCCGGACAGTGAACCGGTTTATCTTGTGACGCGTTTTATCCAGGCAGTTGCAGTGGCGGTGTGCTTCCCGGTGCTGTACGGGTGGATGGCGGATATTACCACAGAACTGACGGATGAACTGCTGGCGGCTGTGGGAGTATCCACAGATTATGACTGGATTGCATGGGTGGATACGGTATCTTCCGGAGGCATTGTAACGGCAGTCTTTGGACTTGTATTTGTCATCAGCTATTTTATGCTGTATTTTCAGTTTCTGATGCGGGGACTTGAGATTATGATTTTGAGGGTCGGAGTGCCGGTCGCATGTACGGGACTTCTGGATAATGACAAAGGCGTATTCAGGAGCTATATGATGAAATTTTTCCAGTCTGCTTTTTCAGTGGCAGTGCAGATTGTACTCTGCAAACTGGGTGTGGGCATGATGCTGAACATGCGTGTGTTCTGGGGGATTGCCTGCATCGTGCTTGCCATCAGGACACCCCGGTTTTTGAATGAATTCATGGTCCCTGTCGGCGGAGGTGGAGTCATAAATAATGTCTATCATTCCGTGCGGCTGGCAGGTATGGCAAAAAATCTGATAAAGTGAGGACGGTGATGATATGGTGAAACTGGATGACATTTCCATGGCAGTTATTGCCCTGATCCGGGCAGGGGCAGTTTTCCGCTTTCTCTATTGCATGATCCGTCTGGAGAGCGCGGAGGAAGAGCAGATGCAGTACCGGAAGCGGGCAAAAAATACAGTACTGTTTTATGTGCTTGCGGAATCCGTCTGGCAGATCAGGGAGATTGTATTTTTTTATTACGGATCATAGGAGGAAAACGGAACATGGAACTTGAGATCAGCCTGTATATCCCCACAGGGGTAAAGGCTCAGAATGAACTTTTCAACGGTTTTGGGCGGCGGGAGCTTTTACAGAGCGCCGTGGGTTCCCTTCTGGGCGGTGCACTGGCAGCCCTTTTGTGGCTGGTGTCCGGGAACGTGGCGCTGACTGTAGTAGCGGCGCTGACCGGAATCTTTGGCAGCGTAATGATGTGCACCAGAGACCAGAATAACCAGAGTGTAGTGGATCAAATCGGAAACATGGTGCGGTTTTACCGGAGTCAGCAGATTTATCCCTATCGTATGATGGATGAGTGGGGAAGCCGGTAAAAATGGAAGGAGGATAACTGCTTGACATTTCTTGACCTGTTCGCAGGGATCGGAGGATTCCGCAGAGGTCTCGAAAGAAGCGGACATGTCTGTGCGGGGCATGTCGAAATTGATAAATATGCAAATAAGAGTTATATGGCAATGTACGGACTTATGTACTGTCCTTACGAGACAGATACCGGTCCGGATGTAAACAGCTGCAGAATGTGCAGCCAGGAGGTGAGGAATGAATGTGACGGAGAGAGATGTAAAGGCGAGTGGTACGCAAAAGATATTAAACAGCTCACAGCAGGAGAGATTCCAAAAGCTGAAATCTGGACTTTTGGATTTCCTTGTACCGACATTAGTATCAGCGGCCGAATGGCAGGACTTCATGGAGCGCGAAGTGGACTCTTTTTTACGGTCACTGGTCTGCTCAAAAGCACAGCTTCCGAAAATAAGCCCCGATATGTTATCGTTGAGAATGTTAAACATCTTCTGTCTGGCAAGAGAGGCGGAGATTTTACCACCGTTCTCTTTGAGTTATGGGAAGCAGGGTACGACTGCGAATGGTGTGTTGTCAATTCCAAAGACTTTGACGTGCCCCAGAATCGGGAGAGAGTGTACCTTATTGGATATTCTGGAAGAAGAAGTGGACGAAAAGTATTTCCTGTCGGCGGAACAAACACGGCGTCTGTTAAAAGACTTGTAGATGGCAGACAGGGGGAGCGCATTTACGATTCAGGAGGAATATCTGTTACTCTGAACGCGACCAGCGGAGGATTTGCAGGGCGGACCGGTCTGTATGCAGTGGCAGTAGAGAGTCTGCCCGGTATATCCTTTATTGATCTGAGTCGGGATCCGAAATTTACGGATATTTCCCGCAGTATTATGGCAAAACAGTACGCCGGTATCACGAACCATAAAGGGGAGACTTCCGGCGTTTTTATCTGCAAAGGAAATCCGGCTGCTGTTCGTGTCCGCAGGCTGACGCCCAGAGAATGCTGGCGGCTTCAGGCGTTTGAGGATTTCCTGTTCGACCAGGCAGAGGCAGCGGGGATCAGTGATACGCAGCTTTATAAACAGGCTGGGAATGCAGTGACTGTCAATGCTGTGTATGAAATTGGCCTGAAACTGAAGGAAATGGAGGTGAACCATGGAGTGTCTCAGGCATTTTGATCTGTTTTCAGCATGTATTCTGTTTGCTTTGTTTGCCGGTCTGTTATGTGATATGGCAATGCGCAGATATCTGAAAGAAACGGAAGAACTGCATATGACGGCGGGTATCGGCATGGCGGTGACAGCTGTATTCACGGGAATCCACGGATTTACTCCGGCTGCATTGCGCTGTGTCCTGCTGTGTTATGTTCTGATACTGGCAGGGGCGGCGGATATTGCCACCCGTGAGATACCGGATGCCTTTCATCTGCTGGTTGCCATGGCGGGACTGATTGGATTTCAGCCGGTTCCTGCGCTGCTGGGATTTCTGCTGGTTCCCCTGCCCTTTCTGGTTGCAGCAGTGAAAACCGGGAAGATCGGAGGCGGGGATGTGAAATTGATGGCAGCCAGCGGCTTTGCTCTGGGGGTGTCTGGCGGTTTCTGGATGATGTTCTGGGGGCTTTTGATGGCGCTTTTGTGGAACGCATCCATGCGGCAGGGAAAGAGCAGCCTTCCATTGGCCCCCTTTCTGGCATTTGGCTGTTTTGTGGTATTGCTGCCTGTCTCATAACAAAATATGAATATTATTTTTCTGAAAAGAAAAGTAATTGAAACGGGGAAATGCAGGCGCTCCTGATTCTGTTGATATAATCTGGCAGCCTCAGGAGCGTATCAAATTCGATTGGAGGATAAAACGAAATGAAAAATCTATTGAAGAACCGGATTATAGTGGGGCTGGTCTGCATCATTGTGGCACTTGCCATCTGTTTTGGACTGACGCCCATGTTCAATGATGCTCTGACTTCCACGGTAGAGATTGTACGGGTGAATACAGAGATAAAGGAAGGAGACCAGATCACGGCGAAAATGGTGACAAGCGCGGAGGTGGGCGGCTATAACCTGCCTTCTAACGTAGTGTACCGGACGGAGGACGTGGTGGGCAGGTATGCCAACACCGATCTTTATAAAGGGGACTATATTCTTGCCGGCAAACTGTCAGATACACCTCAGCTGAAAAATGAATACCTCACCGGCCTGGACGGAACGAACCGCGCCATGTCCATCACTATCAAGAGTTTTGCAGCGGGGCTGTCCGGCAAGCTGGAACGGGGGGATATTGTTTCCCTGATCGCCAGTGACGTGGGAGACCTGCGGGAGACACTTATCCCGGCAGAACTGCAGTATGTGGAGATTATCGCCACAACTTTAAGTGACGGAACGGACAGCGACATGCAGGAGGAAGAGGATGACACAGGACTGGCTTCCACCATCACCGTCCTTGTGACCCCGGAGCAGGCAAGACTTCTTGCAGAACTGGAACAGGAGGGAAGCATCCATGCGGCTCTTGTGTATCGTGGAAATCGTGAGAATGCAGAGAAGTTTTTGGAAGAACAGGCCACAGTCCTGGAAGAACTGTATACGGAAGAACCGGAGGAAGCAGAAGGCGGGGAAGGTTCAGAGGAAGAAAATCCTGCGGATGATGAAAAGGCCGAAGGAGAAAGCAGTGAGGAAGGCAGTTCTGAAGATGGGGAAAAGAAACCGACCGAAGCAGAATCAGAAAAAGCAGGACAGTCAGAAGAGACCGGAAGTGACAAAACTGATGATGCGGGAAATCAGGAATAAGGAGGCGGGGGCATATGGAGCAGGACAAAATGCTGACCATCATGGGGAGTCCGGGGAGCGGGAAGACCACTACTGCCGTGAAACTGGCCCGCACCCTTGCGGCCAGGAGAAGGAACGTGATTCTGGTTTTGTGTGATCCGTTCACTCCTGTGATCCCTGCGTTGCTCCCGGCAGGGACGGTGCATGATACTTCCCTGGGATTCCTTCTGACAGCGCCGGGTCTGACACAGGGCAACATCCTGAATGCCTGTGTTCCGGCGCCGGGGAGTGAATACATCAGCCTGCTGGGGTACAAAACAGGGGAAAGTCTGATGAACTATCCAAAGGTGACACGGGACAAGGCGCTGGAACTGTTTGTTTCTCTGCGGTATCTGGCAGATTATGTCATTATAGACGGCACTACCATCTTTGAAGCAGACCCGGCAACCTTCGTGGCCATTGAAACGGCAGACAGGGTGCTGAAGATGGGGACGGCCAATCTGAAAGGCATCTCCTGGTTCCAGACCCATTCCCTCATGCTGGCAGACAGCCGCTACCGGAAGGACAGACAGGTAACGGCAATGGGAAACCTGAAAGTGGGGCAGGACTGGGAATCTGTTTCCGGCCAGTATGGAGGAGTGGATTATATGCTGCCTTACATAGCGGAGCTGGAACAGCAGGACAATGAGATGGCGCTGTTTGAGCCGATGTTTTCCCAGGAAAGCACCGTATATCAGGCAGAGATCAACCGCATTCTGCTGGATGTGTTTGATTTTCAGGTGACACCGGCCTGCCAGACAGGGAAGAGAATGGCGGATGTGAAAAGAGCTGCACCGAACAGGCCGGAGGCGGCATCCATGATGGGAAGGGAAAAGAGCAGAAAAGGCGGCTTCAAGGTGCCTTTTGCAAGGAACCGGGGGGAGTTTTGATAACACAAAAAACAAACGGGAAAGGAAGGTGGAGCCTGATTGCAGGAAACATTTGACATTCACAGTTATACGGGGATGCTGGGCGGAGAGATCCTCCAGCGTCCATTTCCGGAAGTCTTGAAGGAAGTGCAGGAGCATATCACAAAAAACTATGCATCCACCCTGAAAGACGACCCGGACGAGAGCCGGGAGCTTGTAAAGTCATATATCCAGAAATATCTGGAAAACAACCATCTGGGAGTGGAGGATACGGAGCAGGAAGAATTATGCGAACTGATCTACGGGGAGATGACCGGATTTTCCTTCCTGACAAAATATCTCTACCGGGACGATGTGGAGGAGATCAACATCAACCAGTGGAAAGATGTAAAAGTCACCTATTCCAACGGGGAGATCCTGCCCTGTAAGGAGCATTTCAATTCACCCCAGCACGCCATTGATGTGATAAGACGGATGCTCCACAAATCCGGCATGATCTTTGACAGCGCCCAGACCATCGTGGTGGGCCATCTTTCCAACAAGATCCGTATCACTGTCATGGGGGACGGGGTGATCGACCGGGACAAGGGGCTGTCAGCATCCATCCGTATCGTCAATCCCCGGAAGCTGACAAAACAGCAGTTTGTGGACTATGGGACAGCAACAGCGGAGATGCTGGACCTGCTGGCCGCCTGCTACTGCCATGGGGTATCCATGTGCATTACCGGTGCCACGTCCAGCGGAAAGACCACACTGATGAGCTGGATTCTGGGGCAGGTTCCCTACAACAAGCGTATCGTCACGCTGGAGCAGGGCTGCCGGGAGTTTGACCTGACGGCAGAGGATGAAGCGGGGAACGTGCTGAACAACGTGGTCCATCTTGTGACCCGGTTCTCCGATGACCCCAAGCAGAATATCACTCTTGTGAAACTGCTGGAGACCACCCTGACCATCAACCCGGACTGTGTGGCGGTGGCGGAGATGAAGGGCGCCGAGAGTATGCAGGCCATCAATGCGGCCAACACCGGCCATTCCGTTATTACCACCATCCACGCCAATTCCTGCGCGGATACCTATTACCGGATGGTGACGCTGTGCAAGCAGTCCTATGACATGGACGATTCCACCCTGATGGGGCTTGCCACCAAAGCCTTCCCCATTGTGGCCTTTGCGAAGAAGCTGGAGGACAACAGCCGCAGGCTTATGGAGATCTCCGAGTGCGAGTACCTGCCGGACAGCACCCGGCCCGGTGAGAGCAGGCAGAGGATGCGAACCCTGTACCGGTTCAATATCACGGACAACCGGATTGTGGAGGGAAAAGCGAAGATCATCGGACACTATGAAAAAGTGGAGCCGCCCTCCGAGGGGCTTCTGAAACGGCTGCGGGAGAATGGGATGTCCTTTAGGACACAGCAGCAGCTCTTCGGCATTTAGATGACAGGAGGTGATGGGATTGAGCCTTGTTGCCCTGAAACAGCCTTATTTATTACAGGTCATGTATGATGATGAGCCATTGAACCCCCGTGAGGACTATGACAATTTCGGCCACATGATGTGCTGGCACAGGCGGTATAATCTGGGGGATGAGAACCGTTTTGAAGATCCAAATGATTTTCTGATGAACCTTGTGAAAAGGACAGCATCGGAATATGCCATTATCCGCCACGCCCGTTTCGGGAAATCGGATACCATCCGCCTTTCCTATGATAAGTCAGCCCACGGCTGGTCCATAGAAAGCTATAATGGCTATTTTAAGAAGTGGTATCAGGAGGATTTTGTGGAAGGCCGGCTGGAGGACAATACCAGAGATGTGGCGGACTGTCTGATCGAAGCTATGTCAGACAGCGACCTGCTGAAGATTGCCAGCGCGGAAAATGTGATACTGCCTTTGAACCTGTATGACCACTCCGGTCTGCGGATGTCAGCGGATTCCTTTATAGGGCAGGCGCAGCACGCAGAATGGGATTCCGGGCAGGTGGGATGGATCTATGCCACAGCTTCGGAAATTCGGGCGGAGTATGGCAGCGTGTCGGCGGAGAACGTGGAAAAAGCCAGACAGAGGCTGTTATCGGAAGTGCAGGATTATGATTATTACCTGTCCGGTCAGTGCTATGGATACCGCCTGTATGAGAACGGCGAGGAAACAGACAGCTGCTGGGGATTCCTGGGCTATCTGGAGGATGTGCTGAAAGAGATTGCAGGGGAAGTCCTGCCGGAGAGCCATCGGGACATGGTGGAGGAACTGCAGGAGATATCTGATACAAAAACCATTTATAAGGGGTATGAGGATTTTGTAGAGGAAATGGAGGCGATGGGAAGATAACCGGAAAAATCCGGAAAGTGGTAATAGCGTTTAGGCAATTCCTGTGTTTTAGCAGGATTGATGCGGGAAACAGACAAGAATTTTAAAAGCAAAAAGGAGGGAATCAACGATTGACAACACTGGTAACAACAGCGTTTTTACTGGCGGTGACGGGGTGCTTTCTCATACTCCGGTTATCGCCATTTTCTTTTCTGGAAGGACTGGCGGCGTTTATAAAGCCGGAAAAACAGACACTGAAAAGCCGGATTGAACAAAGCCGGAAGAGCAGGCAGCCCAGAGGACTGAAACTTTTATTTCTGGAAACAAAGGAAGTCCTGCGGGTGACAGGAAAAAGCGGCATGTTTTCCATGCTCTGCGTCCTGTCCATGTTTTTGTTTGTGGTAGGTGTCCTTATGGCGCTCACCATGAAGAATACCTACATGGTCCCTGTACTGGCGGCCGGTCTTGCTCTGCTTCCCTTTTATTATGTGAAGTTCACGGCAGGGCGGCATAAGAAGCAGATCAACACGGAACTGGAAACAGCGCTCTCTATTATCACCACCAGCTATCTGCGGGGAAAGAATACCATGATCCGTGCCATAGAGGAAAATCAGCCCTATCTAAACCCACCGGTGGCGGAAGTATTCCGAAACTTTCTCCTGCAGGCCAAACTCATCAATTCCAATTTGAAAGAGGCACTGGAGCAGATGAAGCCGGGGATTGACAACGGGGTGTTCCATGAATGGGTGGATGCCGTGATCGCCTGCCAGGACGATTACAACTTAAAATCCACTCTGCCGCCCATTGTGGCGAAGCTGTCCGACATGCGGGTGGTGTCTGCAGAGCTGGATCTGTTGCTGATGGAGCCGGTAAAAGAGTATATCACCATGGTGGTGCTTCTTTTAGGAAGTATTCCGCTGATGTATTTTCTCAATCAGGAATGGTATCACACACTGATGTTTACGGAGTTTGGGAAGATCCTGCTGGCAGTCTGCGGCGGGGTGATCTTTGTTTCCGTGGCGGCGGTGGCAAGACATACAAGACCCATTGAGTACAAACGGTAGGGGGTGAAAGGATGCACAATCTGATCTTACTTTTCTTTGCCCTGTTTTTTGCCATGGGGCTGTATCTGATTCTGGCAGCGGTATTTCATGTGCCAACTTACAGGGTGACAAAGGCAGTCTTGAATACCGTGAAGAAGAACAGAAAGCAGGCGAAAAATTTTGATGCCGTGTTGATGGAACTGGCATCCAAGCTGGCAAAAGTGCTGCCCATGGACGATTACAAGAGAAGGAAGCTGACCGCCACACTGAAATCGGCAGAAATTCCTTTGACAGCGGAACAGTATGTTTCCCTTGCCATGGTGAAGGCCGGTCTGGTGCTTTTGGGTGTCATCCCCTGCCTGTTTATCGCTCCCATCATCTCCCCCGCTTTTGTTATCGCCGGTATCGGGATTTACTTTTCCGAGAGCAATAAGGCGGAAAAGAAGATTACGGCCAGAAGGGAGGAAATCGAGTATGAGCTGCCCCGGTTTGTGGCAACGCTGACACAGGAGCTGCAGGCCAGCCGGGACGTGCTTTCCATGCTGGAAACTTATCAGAAAAACGCAGGGGCAGCTTTGAAGAATGAACTTGCCATTACGGTCGCAGACATGCGGACCGGGAACTTTGAGGGTGCGTTGACCAGATTTGAAGCGAGAGTGTCCAGCGCCATGCTTTCCGATGTGGTCCGGGGACTGATCGGTGTCCTGCGTGGCGATGACGGTGTGGCGTTTTTCCGGATGCTCAGCCATGACATGAAACAGCTGGAACTGCAGCGGCTGAAAAAGCTGGCAATGGAGCGGCCGCCAAAGATACGGAGGTATTCTTTCCTGCTGTTGGGCTGTATGCTTCTGCTGTACATGGGAGTGATGGGATATCAGATTCTTGGCACTATGTCGGGGATTTTCTAGGAGGTGAAACTGTGTTCAAACGAATTTTGAAATCGAAACAGGGAGAGGGGTATATAGATGTCGCCATCGGCATCCTGTGTCTGATGCTGGTGGTGGCGCTGGCTGTCAGCTTTTTCCCTGTCTTTACCACGAAACAGCAGCTTGACCTCTTTGCGGCGGAGATTGTCCGGGAGGCGGAGATTGCAGGAGGAACCAATGTATCATCCCGCATCAGCACCATGCGCCGGCAGACCCGCCTGAACCCGCAGATTGAATGGGAATGTGACTATTTCAGCGGGAGCCGGGTGCAGCTGAATGGCGATATCTCCGTGACTTTGACGGATACGGTGGATATCGGATTCTTTTTCTTCGGCTCCTTTCCTGTTCAGATACGGGCGAAAGCATCCGGCAAATCGGAAGTCTATTATAAGTGACGGGGGTGATGGAGCTTGAAGAAAAAACAATCAAAGAATTTTTTTCATGAGAGCAAAGGGGAGGATGGAAGGAGAAAGGGATTCAGGGGCAAGGCTATGCTTTCCCGTGGCAAAGCACTTGCAGGAGATAAAAGCGGAAATTCCACCCCGACCATCATCGCCCTTATCCTGGGACTTCTGTTCCTGGTCTGTGCCATGTCGGAGTTTTTCCGCCTGATGATTATTGCCCAGGGAGTGCGGGACGGACTCCAGCAGGCGGTCATCAGTATGGCGACCACCAACTATGACGAGACTTACCGGGGGCTGCGGGAAGGATATTCCGGCGGCTACCGGCTGTCCGGGGAGCAGTGGGTGGAGGATCTGGACTATGACGATGTGTATTATCGTCTGGACAGCCTGCTGGGGACAGAAAGGGACGGCAACTATCATATAAAGGAGCAGGATGGAGATTACGAATACCGGCTCTCCGGACTGCGGGTGGAGATTACCAATACAGGACTGGCGCCGGGGAGTGCGTCCAGAAACTTTGAGGCGGACGCACGGATCACCATTGAAATTCCCATGTCCTTTGGTTGGGGAGTGGTTCCGCCCCTGACCATGGAACTCAGGACAAAAGCGGCCTATATGCCCAAATTCTGAAAACAGCGGACAGTTCTAAAAAATGTCTGGACGCAAGGGAAGAATCCCCGTATAATAAAATCAGGTAGAAGATTTGGGTAGACAGGGCCGAAACAATTCATTCCAAAACAGAAAATGAAAGTGAGGTCCATTTATGAACAAAAATTATAACAAAAAGAAATATGCTGTGATTACTGCTTTGTCAATTCTGGCAGTCTGTCTGGCGGTTATGCTGATCTGGTATGTGGGAACACTGAAAAAGACAGAGGCGCCGGTGCTGGAGCCGGAAGTATCAGAAAGCGGGCCGGATCCAAGGATTCCGGAGATCCGTATTGACGGTATCACGGAAGCAGAAGCAGAATCAGAACAGGAAACGGAAGAAACCGGAGAAAAGACAGGGGAACCGGTTTCAGAGGAAATCATGGAGGAAAAAATTCCTGATGATCTTCCGGCTCGTGAAGACGGGAATCCCCGGACATCGGAAGAAGCCGTTCCGCCGTCTGAGCCGCCTGCGGATATGGAACAGTCGGTAGAAGTGGAAAATCCGGACGAAGACGGTATCTGTCAGCCGGACCATGTACAGCCACAGGAAGATCTGCCGCAGGGCGGAGACGTCAATCCGGAAGGTGCAGTTTATGTACCGGGTTTCGGGTATATGGAAAATTCCGGTTCCAGTGAGCAGAGTACTTCCGGCACAGACGGGGACTGGAACAGGCAGATTGGGACAATGCAGTAACTGCAACATAATAAGCATGAGGGTATGGACAGAAAAAGTCCATGCCCTTTTTTCATGGAGGAACCAAATGGAACGGATAAAAAGAACGGCAGCATTTGTGCTGCTTTTTGTTTTTTTCATCGTATCAGCAGTTCCTGTCTGTGCTGCAGGCAGTGGAAATGTGGACGGTGGCGGCGGAAGTCTGAATCATGGAAAGGATGGTTATTACTGGCCGGAGGTTGGATATGACGGAGTGCGGGTGACGGTGGTGGATGCGCAGAGCGGGCGGAGAGTGAGTGTTCCGATAGACTATACGAATCTGAATGTCCATGCCATGTCAGCGGTTATCTGTCACTTTGGAAAGGTCAGCAAAGTGGACTATAAAGGAGGCGCAGGTCTGTCGCCGCAGGTTGGCGGATATGTGTGCCGGAAGCCTGCAGCTTCCCTGCCTCAGATTATTTCCGGCAACAGCAGAAAAGCCAGTATTCCGGCTATTCGGCGTTATTTCTGTTCAGAAGCGGCTGCAGTTATGGTGGCGAATGATACGGGGATTGCGTTTGCGGATATTGAGCAGGGAAAGTATAAACTGGTCATTGAGCCGATCATCTATCTGGTCTATGAACACCTGTATTTTGCCATGACGACTACGGAAGCCGGGCTGTATAACCAGGTGACGGACGGCGACCTGGGCTATCATTTTCCAACGGTGGTGATGAAAAATCATGCACTTGCTCTGTTTTTGGAGAAAAACGATCTGGGATTTGCTGCGTGGACAGGACCTGTGGGGAGTGCAAGGTCTGCAGAGGAAATGATTTCCGTGCTGGGAATCGGTATTGTAAGTTATCAGGGAGTGCCGGAGACGGATATTGCGTATGACAGGGAATATCGGGTGGATACAGATGTGATTGTTGCTGTCCGGCTGACGACCGGAAGCCAGAAGACACCGGACAGTCCGGCATATGCCGGATTTACTGTAAACGGCAGGACTTATTCCCATAACAATATCTATATTCCGAAGAATGGCTCTCAGCTGGCCTGGGTGAAATGGCATACACCATCAGAGCCCGGAATTGTGACGATTACGATTTCCAGTAACTGCAGTACCAGTACCGGACAGATCCGGGCGAAAATCGTGGATATGGATGACAATCCGCCGCCGGATCCACAGGCAGACGACCGAAATGACGGATTTTCCATCCCGCCGGTTCCCGCCGGACAGAATGTTACGCAACTGACCTGGGGCGAATGGGACTGCTGGTGGCATGCACACTGGGTAAAGCATACAAGGTATGACAGCAATGGGAATAAAAAGAGCTACTGGTGTGACCATGGCTGGTGGGAGTATGCATGGGATTCTTATTCTGCTTCCCTGAGTGCTGCATGTTCCACAAAACCGGACGAGAAGAATCCCACCGCATCGGGAAAGAATATGAAGAGCGGATACGGGCTGAATGCCGATGTCTCTGCCCGTGTGACTTCCTCAGCCCCCGGCGGGCATATTACCGGGGCGCAGAATGTGGTGGCTTATTTCCCGGAATTTGACTACGGAGAATACTGGCGGCTTCTGAAACGGAAGAATACAGGATATACCAGCACCTTTGAATTTCAGGTGAACCCATACAGCACCTATGGACGTCCCGTGCATTTTTCACCGGTGTGGTATCCCAACGGGCGGTATACAACCTGTGTGGAGGTGCTGGATGCCTGGACCCCGGCGGGGATGCTTAAGATTAACCTGACGGATACGCTGACGGTCAGAGGTTCCTTATATGATGACTGGCATATCCGCCCGATAAAATAGAGGAGGTGCGTATGGGAAACCGGTCGGTTTACTGCCTGAAAGAGGACGGGAAAGAAAATTACTTTTATGCCCATTACGGGGCAAATGCGCTGTCTCCCATTTTAAGATTGTGGCAGGCTATGGAGATTCAGAAGCAGCTGCCAGGGAATCGAAGCCTTGCACATATCTTCGAGCATCTGGACTATGACGGCGGTTATCAGAAGGAGCGTCTGTTGGACGGAGATATGTTTTTTGCAGGGATTGAGCCGGGAGAAGTGGACGCTTATGAAGAGGCCTATGTCAGAGGAAGGCAGCTGGAAATGTGGATCACCCTTGATGTAGAGGAAAACCAGTGCATTTTGGAGTACAATCCCAACTGTCCCTGGTATCGGACAATGGGCAGTTATTCCATAGACCTTGACAAAGGGCTGGAGAATGTCAGGCGGCTGCTGGAGTATGGAGAAAAGCACGGCATCACAGATTTTAACAGGCTTCTGACCGTCTACCATAACAGCACCGGCCTTGGGGAGAAGCTGGAGGATGCCCGTGCCGGTATGCAGCTTTCTGAATATCTGGAATCTCCGCAGGCGGAGGAACAGCGCCGCAGATACCGGGAGATGCTGGAACAGGAGGAACCAAAGAGCGGGCAGGAGGAACTGGAACGATAAAAATATGAAGATCGTCTGCAAAAGCAGACAGACAGGAGCGAATCATGGAAGGACTTATTTTTCCAATCATCATGCTGGCCGTCACCCTTTTGGGAGGCGGTCTTTTGCTGATTGTACTGAAACACAGCAAACCGAAATACAAAGGCGGCGGGGAGAGCCATGCCATACAGACGGCCCAGGAGTTCATCAATGTCAGGGACATTCGGGACAGATACCTTTACACCACGGACGGGCTGATCCTTACTTTTGTGCGCATCCACTCCATCAGCATTGACCTGTACAGCAGAGCGGAAAAGAACAGCCTGATCCGCCAGCTGACGGCAGAACTGTCGGATATCCAGTATCCTTTCAAGTTTCTGGCAGTAAGCCGGCCGGTGGATATCTCTCCGGTCATCACGGATATGCAGTCCATGCTGAAGGAGGCGGATGACAGGCGGAAAGAACTGCTCCGGCAGGAGATTTTACAGATGTCCGGATTTGCCCTGTCCGGGGAGATTGTGGAACGGCAGTTTTATGTTTCTCTCTGGGAGAGGGCAGAGGAAGGAGCGGAGAAAGAACTGCTGAAGCGGGCGGCATTGTTTTCGGAGAAGTTTTCCGGATGCGGCATTCCCTGTGACGTACTGGGGGAGAAGGAGATTGTGCGGCTTTTGAACCTGGTCCACAACCCGTCCTATACCCATCTGGAGGATACGGAGTTTTCCGCAGCCATCCCAACTTTAGAGTACTAAAGGCAGGACAGAAAACGTCAAAGGAATGTATTTTTAAATATAGAGCAGGAGGAACTTTATGCTGAAACGAGAAAACGTGCAGGAGCAGGAAACAAGGAATAATGCCCTGCTGAACGTCATCACCCCGGTAGGGCTGGGTTTTTCCAAGAACAGTCTTGATCTGGGGGAAAATATGGGGAAGGTGTACGGGCTTATCCGCTATCCCCAGAAAGTAGAGGTGGAATGGCTCTCCCGTATCACCAACATCCCGTCCACCATCGTTTCCATTGGATGGAGGCCAGTGGATAATGCCACGCTGATCAATGCCATCTCCCGGAGCGTGGTACAGCAGAGGGGACTGGCGGACGGTGCCAAGGACCCCTTATCCAGACAGCGGGCAGAAAAGGCTGCCGATGATGGGGAAAAGATCATCATGCAGATTGACCGGGAGGGCGAGACTGTAGGGCTGATGAGCGTGTCGGTCATGCCCATCGCCAAGGATGAAAAGACTTTCAAGAAAGTGTGCCGTCGTGCGGAGAGCATGGTGAGCGTCATGAAATGTAAGATGCGGGTGATCCCCAACCTGCAGAAAGAGAGCTTCCGGAACATCTCCCCGTCTTTTCCCACCAATGCCAGGATTGAGAGTATCCTGCAGAAGATTGTACCAATCTCCACTTTTGTAGGCGGCTTTCCCTTTGCCAGCAGCGGGTTTAATGACGGAGAGGGATACTACTTTGCCCAGGATACCAGCGGCGGACTGGTGATCGTGGATACCTGGCGCCGGGGCGGAGACCGTACCAACAGCAATTTTGTCATCATGGGAAATTCCGGTGTGGGAAAATCCACAGCCATCAAACATATCATCTTATCCGAGTTTATGAAGGGCACAAAAATCCTGGTAGTAGACCCGGAATCCGAATACAGGGACTTGTGCTTTAATCTGAACGGGGACTGGATTAACGCCGTGGGCGGTTCCGCAGGGATGATCAACCCACTGCAGGTCCGTCCTTCGCCCCATGATGACGAGCAGGAGAAGGAGGCCGATCGTCTGTACCAGGATGAAGGGTATGGGATGAATGATCTGGCCCTGCATATGAAAAACCTGGAGATTTTCTTTAATCTCTATATTCCGTCCATCACGGACATGCAGCGCGCGGTACTGAAGAAATGCCTGATTGAACTGTACCGGAATTTCGGCATTGTCTGGGAAACGGATATTTCCCTTTTGGGAGCAGAGAACTTTCCCGTGTTCTCCGATCTTTATCAGCTGGTACAGGAAAAGGCGGAGGAAGAAACCGATCGTCAGGTGTATGCAGATCTGGCCCTGCTTTTATATGATATCGCAGAGGGATCCGACAGTTTTATCTGGAACGGCAGGAGCAGTATCAAAGACGGTACGGAGAAGGATAACGGCAGCGGTTCCATCATTGTGCTGGATACCAATGCCCTGCAGGAGACCAGCGACCATATCAAACGGACGCAGTATTTCAATATCCTGACCTGGTGCTGGGAGCAGATGAGCCGGAACCGGGAGGAAAGGGTGCTTTTAATCTGTGACGAGGCGTATCTGATGATTGATCAGAAAGTCCCCCAGTCCCTTGTGTATCTCAGGAATGTGATGAAGCGGGCGAGGAAATATGAGGGTGCTCTGGCTATCATTTCCCACAGTATTGTGGATTTCCTGAGCGAAAGCATCAAACAGTACGGGCAGGCGCTTCTTGATATTCCCTGTTATAAGGTGCTGATGGGAACAGACGGTAAGAACCTGAAAGAGACCGCAGATCTTTACGATCTGACGGAAGCGGAGCAGGAGCTGCTGTTGGCAAGGAAACGGGGACATGCCCTGTTTATGGTGGGAGCCAAAAGGCTGCATATCAGCTTTGAGATCCCGGAATACAAGATGCTTTATATGGGCAGGGCAGGAGGAAGATAAAAAACAGGCTGCAGGTGAGTATTCCTGCGGTCTGTTCTATGAAAGTACAGGGGTCGATTCGATAATGTTTTTTAAACGAATACCTATGTAATTTGTCATATCTTCATTTGGTGTGTCTAAATATAAAATGTTTCCTCTGGCATATAAATCTGCCATCAGAGAAATTTCTCTTACAGAAAGAAGACAGCCTGCTTCAAAGTGTTGAGCAGCTTTGGGACTCGTAAGATAAAATTTAATAATATGACGAACGGTATCTGTTTCGGATTCGATTTTTAGTATATCAGCCATTATATAATTCTCCTTTGCTTAAGATGGTAGAAGTTTAGCATACCAGAAGGTCCTTGTAAATGGCGATAAAGCATTTTCAGAACAATGCTGAGAAAAAAGATTTCAATTATATATTATAGGAGGAATTGGTAAAAATGCACAATTTAAAAGGAGGATTGTATGACAATAAGTCCGGTAATGATTAAAGTTCTGGCATGGCTGGCAGTGCAGACAGCCGCAGATGAGCAGGCGCGGAAGCGCCTGTTTGTCGTAATTCTGACGCCGGTGCTGATTCTGCTGTTACTGATCGCTTTTATCATCTATCTTCTGGTGAGTCCGCTGACGCTGTTTATGGGGTGGATGTTTGGCGACAGTGAGATTGCAGCAATTGAAGCTTTTCAGAAGGAGTATGGTTATAATCAGAACCTTGGGATTTTTGATCAGGATTATGTAAATGGAAGTGCTCAGTCTTATGAAGATGTGACACTTGCAGACGGCGGCATGGAAGTGATGTATTATAATCAGCTGGATGAACGATGGGCGGATATTATGTACGGGAACTCCAGCACCATCGGTCAGGCGGGGTGCGGCCCTACATCCATGGCGATCGTAATATCTACTCTGACCGGGAAGCCCCATGACCCGGTGGAGTTGGCCCGATGGTCTGCGGCAAACGGACACCGCTGCGAGGGCAATGGCTCCTATCACAGCCTGATTCCGGCAGCGGCGGCTGCCTACGGGCTGAACTGTGACAGGAATCTGGATGCCCAGGGGATTGTGGATGCTCTCTCTTCCGGAAAGCTGGTGGTAGTGATTATGAGCAAAGGCCACTTCACCAGGGGCGGGCATTTCATTGTCCTGCGGGGCGTGACCGGCGAGGGGAAGATTCTGGTGGCAGATCCGGCAAGCTATGGCAGGAGCGAACAGGAATGGGATTTATCCATTATTATGGACGAATCCAACAAGGCGGCAGGTTCCGGCGGCCCGTACTGGGCAATCGGAAGATAACGAGGAGGAAGAAGAATATGATTTTATACTTATCATCCACCCAGCATACCAATCTGCTGGACTTTACTGGATTCTATGAACCGGACAGCGAGATGCCAGTCAAGAAAATGGTGGGGAATTTCGTGTTGAAACAGTTTGTGGTCTACGATATGCGCAGTTTTGCCCACTTTACGGATGTGGTGCTTGACCGTCCCGCTTTCGGGGACACGGACGAAGAATTTGCAGAGGCTGTTGAGGAATTTCTCACCATGTACTCCGCAAGGGTGACGGTGATCTGTGAGGGACTTACACAGGCAGATCTGCTGTTTCAGGCATTGCTTGACAGCGGCGTGGGAAATATCGTGTGTGATACGGAGATTGGGGAAATTCAGCAGGAAATCAGGGAATGTCTGAGTGATCAGGGTATGACACGGTATGCGGCAAAAGAAAGGCAGGCCAGAACGGGAGGGCAGGAGCATTACCGTTTTGACTGTAAGAATGTGGCGGTGGCTGTGGTTGGCTCCCAGTCCAGGATCGGAACCACCACCGCAGCCGTGGGACTGAGTGCATGGCTGGCCCGTGTGGGTGCGTCCGTGTGTTATGTGGAGACTCATTCAGACGGCCATCTGGCAGCTCTGGCCCGTGGGTATGAGATGGAAGCGGAAGAGGACGGCTGGCAGTTTGAGGGGGTGCATTATCGGAGTATGGAGCCGAAGGAAGACGTGAACTTTGTGGTGTATGACCTGGGGAACGAACTTGCAGAGAAGCGGGAACTGCTGGAAAGTGCGGATATCAAACTGCTGATATGCGGTACGAAACCCTATGAGCTGGGCTTCACCGTCCGTCTGCAGGCATCCCTTGCGGGAATCCGTGCATATCTGCTTTGCCCCTTTGTGGCAGAGGGAATGAAGGATGAACTGGCGGATGCCCTGCAGAACGATTACCATAAGGTAATGTTTTTAGAGTATCAGCCGGAACTGACGGACAGTGACGGTAATGGGAAACAGTATAAAAATGTGATCGCAAAATATATCGCAGGATGTATGGATTGATCGAAGGGGGCCGTGCAGAAGTCAAAAGGCGTCGGCACGGTCTCTTTGCCACAGGGAGGAATTTGAAATAATGACAAAACAGGCTGAATTGAAAAAACAGGCATATGCAGGTACACTGAAAAGCCGTGCGTTATCTGTGCTCATTTATCTGATTGACCGTTCCAATAAAGATTTGACCTGCTTTCCGGCGATTTCGACGATAGCAGAACAACTGCATATCTCGGAATCTACGGTAAAACGTGCTTTGCGGGAACTGGTGGATGAGGGGTATATAAAAAAGGATGCGAGGTTTCGGGAGAAGAGCAAAGGGCAGACCAGTAATCTGTATACGCTCATTTTGCTTGAAAATCAGGGAAAGACCGAAAATATTTGTCCTGAAACACTGGAAAAATGTGAAACATCCTCAGAAATATCGGGAAAAACTGTGTCAGTAACAGGGAATTTTCAGGCAGAATATATCAATTTTGACGTAATAAAAAATGGGAAAGAAACGGAAAAAACAGGGGACAACAATACGGATATTTTGATATCTGTGACCGGGGGCGGGGGTCAGTCTGATATCCCCATGAACAATTCATCTTAACGGGTAAGAAAAGCGTGAAAGCAGTATATAAGGCCTGGCTGTTACGGATGCAGTTCCCTGACTGACATTGGGGAGGGATGTACTCCTTTTCTTATTTCGGACCTGCTGAACAGGCAAAATTGCCGGAGTAGATTTTTCTGTTGAAGGCGGTCAGGACTTTTGGCGCATATGTTCTGCTGGAATTTAACACGGTATTGTCGACCAAAATGATATTATTGTTTTGAATAATCTTAATTTTGTTCAAAGATACAACGCAGCTTTGATTGCATTTGATAAACCCAAAGGGAGAGAGTATTTTCAATTCCTGATTGAGGGTCCCATATTTTTTATATACTTCGTGCGTTGTATGAATGGTTATGTTGTGCTGTTCGATTTCAAGATAGCAGATATCTCGAATCGGTATTCTGGCAATATGGGATTTGGCTCTGCAGATATAGAGCTGCCTGTCATCTATGTACTGCTGCATTGCTTCCCGTAAAGCCGATTCGCCATAAGCGGCAATAAAGGTGTGGATATAAGATTGCAGATTCTCGGTTTTCATTGATTTTTCCTGTTTTTCGTCTGATGAAATGGTTAATACCTGTATGTTATTTCTATGTGCTTATATAATATAAACGATTATGACGACGAAGTTTGACAAAAAAATGCACTTTTTTTAGAAAAAAATTCAAATATGATGTTTTGAGTACCGGATGTGATGTGAGATGTTTGTCAGAAAGATGGGATGTTGGTATAATGAATTTTAAGAGAAATGCTGCGTATACATGGACTCTGTAATCTGAAATCGAAATAAGTCTCTTTTTGGGAAATGCTTTTTTATAATTTGTTCCATCTTTACATAAAGAACGGCAGTAGCGGGCACATTCAGATTTACAGGTACCTGCAATTACGTTTTGCAAAGGAATACCAGGCATTTTCAGAATTCATTCCAATCAGCCCGCAACAGATGCTCAAAGTAATAATTCCAGAGTCAGACATTTTGTGGTATCCATATTTTCCACATTTTGATTTGTGAAATGGAAGCAGTCTTGAAGCTTCGGCACAATATGTCTCCTTTCATAGTCGTGGTGGTGCATAACTATAGAACAGCACATTTTGACGAAGTTTTTATTTCTACTGGCAAAGCAGGTTAAATTATGGTAGAATTTGATTGATAATTTGAAGTTATCTATCGAAAATCAAAATTGGGATTATCCGTGAGTTCACTAAGCAATTTCAAATTACTTGCAGATGGGAAGTGAAAAAATGGATCGAAAGAATTCACCATTAGTGAGTGTTATAATTCCAACTGCACATCGTAGTTCATTTATTATTTTGCGTGCTATATTTAGCGTACTCGGTCAAAACTATCCAGTATTTGAAGTGATTCTGGTCGATGACAATACGGAGTTAAGCCTAAGTTCAGAAATCAAAGCAGCTCTTAAAAATATACCGCAAGTAAAGTATATAAAGAACATCGGTAGCCATGGAGCTTGTGCAGCACGGAATGTTGGAATTTCCTGTGCAAAAGGAGAACTGATTGCTTTTTTGGATGATGATGACGAATGGTTACCTGACAAGATAGAGCGTCAAGTAAAAGCCTTTACACAAGATGTTGTTTTGGTGTATTGCAACGGTTGGCGGGTGGATGACCGTTACAATCCTCCACTTATAATGCCGTATCGACAAAAAAAAGACTTTTTTTTATCCGTTTCCTATGAATCTCTTTTGGAAAAGAACCATATAGGAACAACAACTCAACTTCTTGTGCGGAAAAGTGCACTGGAGCAAATTGATGGATTTGACACTCGATTTCTTGCTCGCCAAGATTATGATTTGTGTCTGCGTTTGGCTAAATTAGGGCGAACGGTAGGCATAGATGAATTTCTATTTCGTCACTATTTACACAACGGGGAACAGATATCCAAATCGAGCAAGGCATCTCTAAATGGATATTTGCTGATTTTGGAAAAATACCAAAAAGATCTTCAAAGCAATACAGATAGCCTATGCAGTCTTTTTTTCAAAATTGCGCGCATGCATCGATTACAGTGTCATGTGTTGAAGTCCGTTTATTACTATTTACGTGCCGTTTTTCTCGTCCCTTCTAGATGGCGGGAGGGACTTGATGAATTGAATAATCAAAAACCAGTATAAAGATTGGAGGTATACAAATGAAATACCCACGTGTTAGTATCATTATCCCATTGAAAGACACTCTTCCCTATTTTAAGAAATGTTGCGACTCTTTAATGGCTCAAACCTGTAGTGATATTGAAATCATTGTTGTGGACGATGCCTCATCGCAAGACATTTCTGGATTTTTAAACAGTTATGGATATACGCAAAAGTTGATCTATTTGCGCAATGAAGTCAGCCTGGGGCCTGGTGCTTGCCGAAATCAGGGGTTAGACATTGCGCAAGGACAATATATTTCTTTCTGCGACAGCGATGATTGGGTTGACTTGAATTATTATGAGCATGTTTGTAACCATTTAGATAAAACGACTGCTGATCTTGTCATGGTATCAATGAAAAGGGAGTTTCCATTTAGAAATATAGATGACGAAACCTATATGTGTCGCTACAGTCAACACTATACCCTGGATCCCGAAATAGCTATTCATGCTATGTGCGGTGATTATGATGATGTTGGAATCAAAGTAGCATCGGCCTGTATGAATAAAATCTATCGCCATGATTTTCTGCAAAAGATTAACGCACGGTTTGAGGAAGGTGTATACTTTCAAGGAACTATGTTTTCCATCTTTACTTTTTTGCGTGCGTCAAAAATCAACTGTATTCCGGATATTACATATCACCATTTTCGAAGGAAAGGCTCCATTATTCAGTCGTTTAATGTTAAGCATATACAAGATTTTGGTAACTGTTGTCGCACGCTTCGAAAATATTTTGTGGACATGGGTCGGTTTGAAACTTATAAAGATAGTTACTATCGGAAGTGCATTTTCTTATTTGACTTGGTCATCCAAGAAATATTTGAATACGTGCCCAACGAGGACCTCAAAAAGAAGTATATCCAGCAAATGCTAGAGCAATGCTTTGATGTTGTATCAGCGGAAGAATGGTTAGCTTTTTTGGATGCAGAAACAATCCGTCGGCATTTGCAACCAGATATTCACGACACATCGTTATATTAAAGAGTAATTTGCCTCTACCAAGTGATTCTAAGGTCGAGATAGTATGTGTCCAGCATAAATGAGGTGCCTCGCCAATATTGGATCACAATTTTCTCCACCGGTGTTGTCTCTAGGACGGAGATGTTATGTTTTGGAATTTGAGCATATGATTCTACCGAAGCAAAAACCTCTTGCGCTTGCCGCAGTGACTGGATTGCTTGCTGAGGCTCATTATTTCGCAACTTGTATAGTGCTAACGTCTCATGATAGAAACCTGTTGCGCGTTGAGCTAGGTTTCGTATCATAAATATTTCAGAAAACAAATAGCGACTGCCTGCTTCAATATCTCCCATCCAATAATAATAGGTCGCCATGGCGAAATTCCGTTTTCGATAGTTATTATGTTGTTGTAATTTCATTTCTTCATGTATTTGGGTTAGTGGTCCTATAAGAGCCCAATGATTTTCAAGCACTATGTCATAATATAAACGAGAGAATTCTCCAAATAAAAACATTTTATGATTTCCATTATAGTGTTCTTTAAAATATTGTATACCTTCTTTAAGCTCATGACAACTTTCCAGCGTATTGACTGTAATTCTCGTCAATGCGAACCGTATTTTTGTATTGTAATACCGATCGGTAAATCTGTACTTTATGCTATCTGGCATTTCCTGACCATATAGATAGGTCACGGTTACCTGACCTAATTCTGACTCCGCAAAGCTTTTGATTGCCATAAAATCGTGAAATTTTAATTGGGTATCAATAGCTCCTTCGAAAAAACCATATTTCTGCATTTTTTTTAATGTTGAAATTCCCGCTTGAACATCATCTAATACCTTATAATACCGAAAATTTTCAAAATCACTATTCGCTATTTCCCACTGTGCTCGCAGGCAAAGCCGGAGCAATTGTTCATTCACACTTTCTTTACATCGGATAATAATCTGTTTAAAATGCTCTTGCGGATTCTCCACGTTGCTTTGCATGTGAGCAGCATAAGAATAAGAAAAGTACATCTCTAAAAACAGTGTGCGATTCATTATCCTGCCCTCCAATTCATGTCGTGATGCCTCATTTTCAAACTGTGTTTTTCCAATATATATAACAGAATTATATTGTTTCGTATTAGACAGTACAATAATTTCTTGTGCTGCTTGACACAATTTCATTGGGGAGTGCTCGTTTTCTAGAACTGATCGCAGACGGTCTTCCTTTGAGATAAATGTGTTATCCTGCTGTGTGCGGATGTTAAAAAAATTACGGTAACACTCGCGAATATTTTCATTGCGTGGAGTTAAGCGATTATATAAGTCATACCGCACCAGATTGTTTTCAAGCAAAGCGCTCAGTCCTAACGTAGGAGTCCCCGACATCTGAACCGGGATATAAGAATAAAAAATAGTATCACATAGGGCATGGCATTCTGGATATTGTTTGAATAAATTGATAAACTTTGCCCTTGTGTCTTTCCTCAAAACATCACTATACTGAAATATCCGCATTGCGGCTAATAATTGCTCCATCGTTTCGATTACGTTCGATTCTGATGAAACATATTGTGCAAATGCGAATAGCTCGACTGCAGTCAGATTACCTGACTGCAGAATGTTTTTTGTAGTTTCCTTTATCTGTAAGGATCCCCCCATCACAGAGAGGATGTCTTCGACAGAGAGATGGAAATGATAGATTTCTATATCACAATGAAAAACAAAATCTGTCCAACGCTCCTGCCAAAGGGTGCTCTCGTCCACAGTTATCACCATGTAAATGGGAATTTTTCGGTTTTGGAGTTCAACCAATAGTTTTTGGAAGAAAAGGAACAATGAATCAGACAGATTATGCACATTGTCCAGATAGACAATGCGCGCATTTATTCTCATGTTATGAGGTAAGAAATCTTCTGGAGTACATTCCTGTATCAAAAAATCAATCAACGCATTATAGTTATGTCGCAACTGAATTAGTTTATGGACCTGCTCTATCATATGCTCGTTTTCCAAATGATCTAAGTAGTTTGCATCAATTTCATCAGGAAATAAATAAGGAAACAACAAAAAAAGGATGAAATCAACGAGCAACAAACAGTTGTCCGTATCTGAAAAAGAAAACGAACGATAAAATAAATATTCATTAGCCAGCACTGGATCAGACACTAGTTGTTCCAGCATTTCAGTTTTACCACTACCACTTACCGCTGAAATTGCGCAATACACACTGTGATTCTTCTTTAAAAATAGTTTTAAAGCCTTTCGGATATTCCCCATAATTTCTTTTTGACTTGGTAATTCGTAGTGTATACTGAGCTGAGGAGAAAAGTGGATACAGTTGGCTGGAAATACCTCAACATCGTCCAATAAAAAGAAAAAGGAATTCTCATCTGGTAATTTTGAGGTAAGAACAATTTCAAATTTAATCGGATTATCGCCAGGGTGCAGTTCAAAAGTATGCTTCCCTCTTAATGAGATGCCTCGGCAACGTCTGTTTTTCCGTAAAGTTACAGTTCTATCATTATCGCAATATACAGAAAAATGACCGACATAGCATTCATTGCTGTACAAAATCTTGCAAGGCTCCACAAAAGCCACAGAATCCGAGCTTCGTTGGTAAAAATCTATTTCTTGCGTAAGATACATATTCTCAGATTGTTCCAACACTTCGCCTAGATCCAAAGGGGAAAAAAAGTTTTGATAAATGGATGGATTTTTACACAGCCAATTTTCTAAAATAGGCTTAGTACAAAATAAAATCTCATTGCAAGATGTTGATTTTGTGAGCGCATTTCGTATATCAATGATCGTTTTGGCACGAATTGCAATATTTGTTACAAAAATAACCTTTTTTACATTTCCAGCCAATATAGCACTAACAATTGTAGCATCTAACCGATATCTTGTAACAAGAGTTTGTTCCGTGGAATATTTTGCTTCCATCCACCACTGAACCCGCTCTCTTTCATTCGACTGGTACCCAAACACATATGCAATCGCATCCGTATTCCCATCACGGGTTTCGCCGGTCTTTTTCCAAGAAGGGTTTGGAAATTGCTCTTCTACAAATAACCGAGCAAGTTTTTCAAATCCACGAAACCCTCCTTCTATTTTTCTCCAAGCTATTTCCATTTTCATCCTCATCAATTAATCGTAGTATATATCTGGAACGATTTTAGATAAAGCAGATACATACTCTATATAAAGTGATAAATTATTGCTCATAAACACAGACGATCTACGATCATCTGTGGAACTGTAGACAACCAGTCGGTAAATCTTTGTATAGCCTCCCGAATTTTCTCGCGGGAATGAAAGAATGCATTGTTGATTATGTAGCCTTACACCCAGACCTACAGTTCCTCAATCTTATTCAGACTGGGAATGGAAGGATGAAGAAATACCAGCTCCAGACGTTTTCCGTTCTCTTTCAGGAAACCTTCCAGCAACTTTGCTTTGCATGGTGGATTTTTGCATTGTCCAAGATTAGAACCGTTTTTCCATACGGATACTGTGAAAGTACATTTTTCAGAAACTGAAGAAATACTTCCGTGTTATATTTCCGGTGTTCTTTCACATAAACACGGCCTGTTGGACAGCCAACCGGTTTTACGCCCTCATGCTTTCCGTAAGTCGGTATGATCCGCTGTTTTCCTTTTGAAAACCAGGTTTTCATGATGGCATGATAATTTCTGATCATGGATTCATCTTCAAACAGGATTGCACAGATATCATTTTTCAACAGTTTTTAATGTTTCAAAGTTTTTTCTGAATTGATCCTGCTTTTGGAATATTCTTTATTCAATGTATAAACAGATCTGGTATAACGTAGCCCTAGCCGTTAAAAAAGATTGAGCATCCCCCTTGGTACTGAAAGATACTCTGAATCTATGTTTCACAAAAGCGCATGGGAGAGAAGCAATCCAGTTGGCGAAAACGCCAACAACTGCTTCTTACGGAGTCTTTGTGGAAATTACGGTCAGAAGTCTGGCTCCTGTGCATCGGAAAGCTTTTTGGGAGTGCCCGGCCGCTTTCTTAAAACAAGGGACTCCACGCCACCGTTTTCATAACGGGAAATATGGTCCCTGACCGTCCTGCTGGGAATATGCAGAATCTCTGAAATCTGTTTTCCGGGATATCCTTCCAGATAAAGCAACACCATATCGTAACACAGTTTCTGTATGTTATATATAGACATAAACAGCCAGAATCAAGCTCTACTTTTCAAAAGAAATTCGATAGATAACTTCAAATTATCATTTACTTCTCTTCCCGACAAACCAAACCTTGTACAACAAAAAACAGCAATCCAGTCATCAAACACTTCGGATTGCTGTTTATCAATGAGAAATTATATACAAAAGCTGCTTCTTGGATGCTTTCTGGAGAGAATATCTTTCTGTTTGGACATGGTTACGTGGGTATAGATCTCAGTAACATTAATGGAGCTGTGTCCAAGCATTTCCTGTATGTAACGGATGTCGACATCTGCTTCCAGCAGGCAGGTGGCAAAGGTATGACGGAACATGTGAGGCGTGATATGCATTTCTATAGATGCCAGGGCAGTGTACTTATTGATCATTCTTCGGACGGACTGGTCAGACAATGCTACGCCGGACTGTTTGACAAAGAAGTGATTACAGGCCTGCATTTCCGGAAGGAAGGCGGTTTTGTATTTTTTCAGTACGCAAAGGACCGAGTTGTTTCCGAGCTGGATCTTTCTCTCCTTTGCACCTTTTCCATAGATCAGTACGCTTTTTTCATCCAGATTTACGTCGTGCATTTTCAGAGAGCATAATTCGGAGATTCTCATTCCGGTTGCAAAGAGCAGTTCGATGACGGCAGCGTCCTGAAGCGTTTTTTTCTTCTGATAGTCGGTTTGCGCATTCCTGTGCTGGTTGTAGATGACCGACAGAAATGTTTCTATGGTACGCAGAGGAATCGTTTTCGGTAAAATGACAGGTTCTCTGAAACGTATCTGTATCCTGCTGAATGGATTTCGATCAATAATTTCCCTGTATTCAAGGTAATGAAAGAATGCTTTTAATGACGCAAGCTTTCGCCTTACAGTTTTTGGTTTATACTCCTGATGGAGGTCTGCAATGAATTCTTCCAGTGCGATGGATGTGATGTCCATCAAATCAGATATATGGATCTTTGCAGCAAACTGTGTCAGATCGATCTGATAGGCTTTCAGTGTTTTGGGGTCGAGTCTTTTGTGTCGCTGGCAGTATTCCAGATAGGTTTGTATGTGTGTCTGTAAACGATTCATGATAAATCCTCCTGTTTTGGTATCAGTTTATCAAAGCTTCCTGAATTCGAGAATACCGAAGGACAGATAAAAGAAGAATAAAAAGTGAAAACGGATTTTGCTGATTTTTTGACGGATTTTGCAAAAATATTGAAAAAACAGAGAAATTTGTATAATTTTATTCCAAATCACTCATATTCTGACTGGTAAAAGGCTGTAGCTATGGCCTGTAGATTGTGCTGACCAATATGCTCAATTTTATAATCATGCCGAGTATTTTTCGATGTCAGAGGCGTAGATGAATTCTTTGATCGCAAAGAGTCTTTCATCATAGGAAAGTTCGCTTATGTCAAAATTTACCGTCACAATATACGATAAACCGCTTATTGTATTTGAGCTGAATATCCTTTAAACTATACATAGGGCATCTTCCTTACGTTATGTACGGTTGTCAAATATTATAATTACAGCAAGCAACAGGCTCTTTTAAATACCTGGCTGCTTCATGCGATATGGACTTGGGAGTAACGGCATTATGAAAAAAACAAAAGAGATATATCCGCCATTACAGATGATAAAAGATTATAATAAAAAAGGGCGGATAACCTGGGAACAGATGGATGAGATGCGTACAGTATTAAGAAAAAGGGGGCGGTATAAAAACTCTGACCTTGCATACATCACGCTTCTTGAAGTACTGTTTGCCATGAATAGCTATGATAAGATCCGCGACGATGAATATGAAAATGCAGTGCGTATTGCGAATATTGTGAGTGCGTTGGCTTCCTGGCGGATCAGCAAACAGGTGTATCGATTTAATACGGATTTAGAACTTGCCCTGTATCAGCAGGTGGGAGATGATCAGATTCCTGTGGAAGTATTAAAGAGTCTGCCATATCCCTGCGTTTATATGGAATCGCCGAATCTTCAAGACGATCAGTACCATGGTTTCTTTGTTTATTATGATATGGACCGGCATGGTACCGATGTATTAAAATTTCTTGTTTTGTGCAGAAACGGGCAGGATGTAGCATTTCGTGGATTTGAATTACTTGAAGGAAAAACCCTGAGAGAATGTATAGCTGAAGTCCTGAGAAAATGTTATCAGCGGGAATCTGTTGATGATGAAGTGCAGGAACATATAGAGCTTGCAGAAAAAATGCTCCAGCTGGTATTGTATATATGTTCTGCTAATGCAGATATTCAGCCGGTGGAGCCAAAACCTTCCGGAACTTTGCGCAGATTTGAAGATATAAAAGACTGCTATAGAGAAATCAGAAAATGGGATGTTGGTATGCGTATGGTGAGTCAAAATCGGAGAAGGAATGAAAAACATACCGAAGAAACAAAGCAGCAGTCTGGCAGATTAAATTATGAATCGTCGGTCCGTTACAAACTGGCGCCCCATGTCAGGAGGGGACACTGGCATACCTATTGGACCGGAAAGAAAGACGGATCAGAGAAGAGAAAGCTTATATTGAAATGGATTCCATTTACCTATGTAAATGTTGAAAAATCAGAGGAATTACCAACTGTGGTTAATGTGGTAAAAAATCAATAAAAACTACCAGTCTCATCAGATGAGGCTGGCAGTCTCTGTCAGGAAAAGTATATTCACAGAGTTCTTAAAGCGGTTGACTGTATATCTTACTCACAGGGAATCCAGTCGCCGATCCACTCTCCGGTGGAGTAATTGTATAAGCGGCGGTACATCTTACCATCTATTTCTTTGAGCAGCCAGCGGATGATGGGAGCGCGGGGCTGAATGGTTTCGCCCTCAGAAGCAGCGGTTTGAGAGGGAACGCCGGCAGCTTGTACGGGTTTTGCCGAAACAGGCAGCAGCAACAACATTACAAGACTGCATACAATGCAGAAAGATTTTAACAGATTCTTCATTTTTTCATATCTCCTTTATTTTGATAAATTGGGATATCAGGATCAAGGTATTCTATGGAGTCTATGGTAAAATAGAGTTTATCCTGAAAATATAATTCATATGTATCATCATTTTGGATGATATAGCAGTTGCTTTCATTTAATGGAATACAGGCTCTGTCTTCAGGTAAAATAAACGGCTCCAGAGTAAAAGACGTACTGAGCCATAAAAACAGGATTAATGTTCCAAAGACGAGGCTCTCTTTTATGCGCCCAATTGTTCTGAAATCTCCGATCACATGGATTCGTCTGCGTAATACTTTTCCCTCATGACTGTCAAATGAAAGAGTGAACGGAGCTGGACAGTAACATATTTTATGGGCGGTATCTGTCAGACAACGCATATAGGCCACTTTTTCATCAAAAGAGAAAGAGGATGTTAATTGTCTGTCATTACCAAGTTCGATCAGTTCAAAAATTTTACTTCTCAGAAAATAAAACAGAGGATTCCACCAGTAAACAGAACACATGATATCTGCTGCGAATTTGACAAACGTATCATGCCGTATCCAGTGCAGAATCTCATGTTCCAGGATCAGCTGATATTCTGCTCTGGTGAATGAGTATTCGGGGAGAACGATCAGTGGATTTCCAGGTCCTGTGATCATTGGGCTGATATTCTGATCTGTCATGACGATTTTGACAGATCTGGCAGACGGGTATTTTTCCAACAGGGACTGCCAGATTTCCAGAATGTCCTCATCCCTGCATTCAGGCAGTTTCCGGATTACCTTTTGCAGTTTGAAATGAAGCCACAACTTCCAAAGAATCAAAAGTACGGCTCCTCCTGCCCAGAGAAAAAGCAGTATTTCATAGACTTTTATGGAAAAAATCCCCGCATTAACAGGATAGATCATAATATGTCGCACAACAGGAATGATGCGGCTGTTGGGAATCGTTCTGGAGAACGGAAATTCAACCGGAATGAGCGCCCGTATCATAATTACGATACAACATGTCGTAAGACAGCGGCCTCCCAGATTCTTCAGACAAAAATTCCAGTTTAACAGTGGTAACAGGATCATCAGAAAAACAGAGAGCGACAGATTGATCGATATTATGGTCATAAGAGAGATGCTCAAGAAGATTCATCCTTTCCTGTTTGCTCATACTCCTGTATGAACAACTTTAAATCCTGGAAAAGCTTATTATTATCATCGTGGCTGTTGATGTGTACCAGGGCGTTGAGCATGGTCCTGACACCTGATTTTTGGAATAATTCCTGAATTTCGCCTGCCATATATTCTTCCTGTGTAATATCGGCAAGGAATGTGCGGGCATATTTGGTATTTACCGAAACAAAACTTTCAACATGGACAGCTCCTTTTTTTAACAGGCGCGGTATTACCTGTGCAACGGCAGCAGTCGATACTTTCTGATCACTGGAGAGTTCAGCGATTTCATTGATTGTCAAAGCTTTTTCATGATTCCACAGAATTTCCATTACCTTGTATTCTCTATTTGTCAATACGATAGATTTCCTCTTCATTTTCTCACCTGCCTTTAAGATAATATTATAGTTAAAACATATGATTGTCAAGGAAATTTAAAAACTTCTACAGATATTTATGCAGATATTATAGATATTATATGTGTTTACTTAAGCCAGCTAACAGCTGTAATTGTACTTTGCGATTATATAAAGATATTTTTGTATATAAGTTTAATTATTATTAGAAATAGTAAATTCTTATATAAAAAAGATAAAATCATTTTATAAAAATATTTTTTGTTGACAAATATAACGAAGAATCATATAATTTTATCGATAAAAGTCGAAAGAAAATGGATGCAGAGATAAACAACGATTAAGAAGAGGACTCTGAGATGAAGAAATTAAGATGGGCCTGTCTGTGCCTGATCCTGTGCCTGCTGTTTTCTCAGTCTGTATATGCATCAGAAAACCATGGGATGGATAAAAAAGCGATCGTATTTCTTCTGGATGCAAGCGGGAGCATGAAAACAAATGATCCCCAGAAGTATGCTGTGGACAGCATTGCACAGTTGATTTATACATTGCCGACAGATTATGAGGTTGGGTTTGTGGCGTATAATAATGAAATCTGTGCAAGCCAGCCTTTTCTTGGCAATTCACAGAGAAGCCGGATTATGGAATCGGCTCAAAATGTGTCATATGAGAATTACAGTAATGCAGGTGCTGGATTGTTACAGGCAGTGGAGATGCTGCAGTCCTGTTCCGCAGACGACAAAAGTATTGTAATGCTTTCGGATGGAGAATTCCTGATGGAAGACGAAGAATCAACAGAACAGTCATACAGGACATATCAGGAAGCAATAGAAAAAGCAGTTCAGGAAGAAACCACCATCCATGTGATCGGCCTTGGAAAAGATATGGAAAATACAGAAAACTCGATCTTTCAGGCGGCTGTACAGACAGAAGGCGGTATTTATTATACGCCTCACGCTTTGGAACTTCCGTCTGCAATGGAATCCATATTGACTGAGCAGCTCGGAATCCGGCAGATGACGGCAGCGATTATAGATACGGATGGCGATTCAGAACAGATTCCTCTGGAACTGCCGTTTGCTCATGCAAACGTGATCCGGGTTTTATTGACCAGCGATTCGCCAATTCAAAACGTAAAGACGAATTTCAAGGCAGACAGTGCAGATCAGATTACAGGCGAACGGTATTCTCTTATCGAGATAAAAAATCCCCAAAGCAGTCACTTGGAAGTAAGTTTTACCGGAACAGCCGGAAAACAGGTACAGATTACACTGATTCCGGAATATCAGGTAATTCCTAAGGTGACAGTTGCTTATGAAGACAGCGTACCATCTGATGATGCAGTAGATCGTTATGAGAGAGATGCGATCCTGGAGTATACATTTTTTGATGCGGATAATGAGAATATTCAGCTGTGGACAGAAGAATATTTTGAATATGGAAGAATCTGTATTCAGACAGGGCAAATAACAGAAGAAAAAGTGCTGGAAGGCGGGCGGCTGACATGCCGAATGCCTGTAAATGAGAAGCTGATACAGAACATACATTTTGACTGTTCAGAGCTTCCGGTTAATGTGCTGTCCATGCCGGATATAGAACTGGAATTTGAAGAAGCTCCACTGCTTCCGGTCCCTGAGTCTGTTCCAGAGCCGGCTCCGGATCCGCCGTATGCAGTGTATGGAATTCTTGCAGCAACTATAGCTGGTATTCTGGCGGTTCTTATGTTCCGAAGATCAGGAACAGCTTCAAAAGAAGAGTTTGTTTCGGTTCAGGATGATCGTCCGGCGCCCGGAAAATCCAGTTATGTCGGGAAGCTGAACATTTATATTACCAGGGCTCCGTCAGGTTATGATATTGAGCCTTTGTCCTATAATCTTTTCCGGCTGCCATCTTCAAAAGTGATATCTATGGCAGAAGTTCTGGAAAGCTGCGGCATAAAGGAGATATTCGAAGGAGCGGGCCGGATATACCTGAATTCCGGTCAGGGAAGAAGCATTGTTCTGACGAACCAGTCCGACTGCTGCATTATGAAGAGCGGAGAAATACTGATGAAGCAGAAAAGTTATCCATTATATGAAGATGCAAAGGTCGATATCACATTTGAAGATGAAGTGAGTGAACTGACTTTTCAATATAAGGTTTTAAAACCGTCCGAAATGGTCTGAAGTTCATATGACAGGCGGATTTAAAAAGATACATCTTAAAATATACAGTAAGGAGTAGAGAAGGATGGAGATAATCAACCAAACCAATCGAACATTGCTTCTGGATGTGATCAATCCGGACAAAATGGATCTGCTGACGCTGGTTGGGGATGTCAGAGGTCAGGACAGCTTAAGCGATGACAAAATGCGGGAAATAAATCAGCATCTGGAATGCCGCAGCTATGAAGAGGTGGAACAGAAGTTTGAGCCGCGGGTATGGTCGTTCTACGATGCGAATTCGCAGTCTGTCAAATATACACTGGAAAGGCCGGAAAATATACCGGAGTCCATGCTGACTATAATCAATCTGAACGATTATGACAGTTTCTTTAAGACGATCCTGACGGTTATGGATTCCAGAAAATCGCAGGGGCTTTTGAACGTGGAGTTCCATTTTGAAAAGCTGCTTGAAATGATTTCTCCGAAAAAGGTGATGGAGGATATTAAGCAGATCCGTAAAGAGATTCAGTATAACTACAGGAAGTACTCAGAACTGGAGGACGGCGATCCTGCCAAACTGGATCTGGGTGATAAACTGAATCTTCTGTTTGAAGACGCCAGCAAGAACTACAATAATATTATGGCAATGCTTCCGTTGGCAATCGAAGATATCAAGACCCGTCTTCTGCTGGGGACAGGGGAACAGTCGGATGGCGGAAAGGGCGTCATTGCCGGAGTTCTGACCATGGCGGAAAATGGAGAGCTGAAGGTGCTGGAAGCGCCGAAGGAAGAGACGACCAGTCTGGCCATTCTGGAGGATACGGCAACTACCGGACTGATCGAAGTTTTAAAAGACGATTATCAGGCGGTCAGTGAAGAAACGCCGAACGATTATGTACAAAGCCTTGTGGTGCGTACTTTCTGTCCATTGACAAGCATGAATCAGACAGAAGTGGATGTGGAGACGGAGGTTGCAAATTATAACTCGTACCTGGAGTTTTATCGTACTTCCAAGGATAATTTTATCAAAGTTGTAAAACCGCTGGTTGAGAAGCTGCTGGGAATCCGGATGTTCTTTGATCAGTATAAGACCAGGACAAAGGGAATGGTTCCGACATTGGTTATTGCCAATATTTCGCCGGAAATGCTGGCGAAAAGCTCCAATATTCCGAGGCTGATTACATATCTGAATACGACAAACAGTAAAAATAATTTTAACGATACCATCTGGTATGCGATCTATCCAAATTTATCCTGGAATCAGAATGTTACAAACAAGATCCATCGGGAAAGGTTCCAGGGAAATGTGAAAAAAGCCGGGACAGATGTAAACAGTATGGAATCGTTATCCATGCTGCTGGATGTATTGAAAGATTATCGGGTGGAGACTTTCTTCTCTTTTGAAAACAGAGAGGAAACGACTTTCAATGCGATTGCTGCAGAAGGAATTGAGAAAGTGATAGAACGCTGTGCGCCTTTGATCGGTAAGCCGTACAGTGAGTTTGCAATACCGGTAGTTCCTAATTTTACGGTTCTACCCAAGAACAAATCCGGCGTTATTCTTGACAGTAAAATGCACCTGACAGATGACAACGGGGTGGAATTGTCGAAGGAAAAAGAAGATGTTATAAGACTCTGGATTGAGGGTGTCTATATTAACGGTGCATACATAGCAGCCGGTTTCCGCGCCGCCTGCCAGTGCCCGGAGTATATAAAGAATCATTTTGCAGTCAATAAAGTGAAGACAGATCTGGAACTGCCGGGCGTCAGGTTTGACGTTGAGGCAGGAAATAATTCTCTGATGGCATATACGACCATGCCCAAGGAAATCACAGGATTTACTAATACGATCAAAACACAGATCAACCAGAAAAATTTTGGCTGGGTGTTTGCTTCAGAGAATGCGTCTTTAAATGGCGCCGCAATTACAAATATAACGGTTTATAAAGCGAGGAACCTCTTATATGACTCTGAACACTCGACTTATGAGCCGGTATATAAGACGCAGGTCACTACTTATATTGAAAGGATTCTTCGGTATGTGACAGGAGACTTTAAAGAAGATAACCTTAAGAATTTCTTCTCCACCAATCCGAAGAGCCAGAAGAGTCAGTGGCTGGCAAAGAAGGACTGTATCAATGCGATCATCAAAGAAGGAGACAATCTGGAATACACGATTGATGAAAGTACAGGGATTTGTGAACTGACCATTTCCTTTAACGGCAGTCCGAGAAACCTGGAAGTACAGATCAACCGTCTGGCTTCCAATGCGTAATGAAAGTTATATATAAGGAGGAATGAATGTATGGGATTCAGAGTATCAATTGATGGTTTGGGACCGGTAAACCTGACGGAACAGTGCGTGAAAAGAGTGGAATTTCAGTCTGAAATTCCGGCAGATTCCAATGCACGTGCGACTGACAATGGCGCAACATTGAAAATCTGGGGGAAAATGCTGTTTTCCCTGGGAGCTGAGGCGCAGGACGCGACCCTGAATCTGGCTAAGTGGAGTGTGGTTCCCAGTGAAAGCGCAGATGCTTACAGGAATGTGAAAGTGGATGTGGTAGCTGCAGGACAGATTGTACGACAGGTTACTCTGCCGAATGCATTTGTTATGGAATATGAAGAATCGCTCGATGATGAAACCGGAGTGGGCGAATTTTACCTGCATGTCAAGCAGAAAAAGGATCTGACGAAGATGGTTGCTGTTGAGGGCGGATTTGGAGCATAGAGAGGAGTGAAAACATGTCATTAAGAGTAACAGTCAATGGAGCAAACAGTTTTGAAGTGGCAAAAGAATGTGTGCAGAAAGTAAAGTTCCGGACGGATATTCCGCTGGATTCCAATGCAAGGACAAAAGACGTTGGGTGTACCCTTGAGATATCCGGCAAGATCCTGGTGGCAACGGATGGAGATCCTTTTGACAGTACGCTTCAGATGGGAAAATGGTCTATGGTTCCGGCGGAAGATGCAGCTGCTTACCGTCAGGTAGAAGTGGAGATCGTCAGCGCCGGCATTGTAGAGCGGAAATACAGTTTTCCGAGAGCATTTGTCATTGATTATAAAGAAGATTTTTCAAACAGCGACGGAACGGGTCAGTTTACAATCGTGATCAAACAGAAAAAAGACAAGCTGGATGCGATTGAGATTGAAGGCGGATACGCAGGAGCCTGACGAATATCAAAATGCAGAGAAAGGGCATGTCTTGGGTGGACGTGCCCTTTTCTGAAATATTTGCAGAAAAAGCTTTTGATATGAATGTAAATGAAAGGCGGTGGGTGATATAAAAGACTGGTATCAGGTTTTGCAGGTTTCAGAACAGGCGACGGATGAAATGATCAAAGCTGCATACAGAAAGCTTGTAAAAAAATATCATCCGGATGTGCATCCTGGAGATCCAGAGTGTGAGGAACGGTTCAGGGCTGTTTCAGAGGCATACAGGATTCTTTCTGATCCGGAAAAACGCCGGGCATATGATGAAGAGAGAAAAGCTGCAGTAAAGGAGCGGAAATCCGGAAAAACATCGGCGGGGAATCAGACATCTCATGCAGGGCCAGTGGATTTTCAGGACGCATATAAACAATTTGAAAAGTTTTTTGGGTTCCATCCGGATACAAAAGAGATTGTGAATGAAGAGAAGCTGAACCCGGGATCACATAATCCATTGGATACGACGGATCTGTTTGAAAAATTTATGGGGATAAAACGATAGTTATGAAAAGAAAAATCAATCTGATCATTTCCATACTCTGTATGGCGATCGCAGCGCTGCTCTGGATAAAGCCGGGAGGAAAGGAAAACTGGCCCTGGATATTGATTCCGGTGTTTTTTTGCCTGCTTCATCTGTTTCTTCCGGTCCGTGTAACAAAGAAAACAGAAACCAGTGTACCCTCAACAGTATCAGAAGAAACACCCACAGAACTGGTACTGTTAAATGAAAACGACTGCAGGATTGCGTCGTGGAATATTTATGGGAAAAACGGGATTGTAATTGGGAGAGATACCGGAGAAAATCATGTGACCGTTAATCTGGATCATACAGTCTATGCCAGTATGATTGATATCGAACATGCAGTGTTAAATTTTTCCGGCAACGACTGGTATCTTGAGGATATTTCATCACAAAACGGAGTAAGTGTGCAGAAAAAGGATGGAAAGAAATACAGAATTGCCTATGGAAAACCATGTAAATTAGAAATGGGAGACAGGATTCATATCGGTTTGACCAGACTTCAGCTGCTGTAAAATACAATGAATTTGCGGAGGAAATGGAAAATGGGAGAGACAGGTTCAAATTTGATCAGATGCCAGAATGGACATATGTTCAGTAAAAAACGGCATGGTACAATATGTCCGTATTGTAATATTGAGACTGCGACACCGGAGAAGAAAGAGACGCGCCAGTCGGAGATTGATCTGGAAGAAGCATTGTTCCGTGAGGATGTCAAGCCTGTGTGCGGCTGGATCGTCTGTATATCCGGTCCCAGACAGGGAAAAGACTACAAAGTGATTTCAGGTAAAAATTTTGTGGGGAGAGCGGATGATATGGACATTCAGATACTGGGTGATAATGAGATATCCCGCCGTAACCATGCAGTTATTGTATTTGATCCTAAGAAGAAAGAGACGGTCCTTTTGCCGGGAGATTCCAATGGCCTGGTATACCTGAATGAAAATGCAGTATATGTGCCGACTCCGCTTAACCCATATGACAAGATAGAACTTGGAAAGTCAACGTTTGTATTTATCCCATTCTGCGGAAAGAACTTTATGTGGGGAAATGCGCCGGAATAGATGGAATCGGCTGTCCGGTCGAATCGGAGGTACATATGGATATTTATGTCTGGCTTATCATTTTAATGACGGCCTGTGTTCTGCTTCTGGAATTTGTGAAGCTGTTTATGGATCGGCCGATACAGCTGGAAAAAAGAAATGAGATTGATGTGGGAAAAAGCATGACCATCGGAAGCCGGGAGGTACAGGAAGACCAGGCGGAAACACTGGAAACAGACACCGGCATGATGGCGGTGCTGGCAGACGGCGCAGGGCAGGCATACGGCGGTCGGATTGCCAGCCGGATTGCGGTAGATACATGTGTGGATATATTTAAGGACTATAACGCATTTAACAATCCCCAGTATTATTTTCGGAAAGCGTATCACTGTGCGAATAAGGAAATACTGAAGGCTCTGGGAGATGAAAGACGAGGTTCTGCCAGTGCAGGCTGCGTTTTGATACGTGAAGGTTTTTTATACTATGCACTGGTGGGAAATGTAAAAATATGCGTTTATCGGGAAGGTACGCTTGTACCGGTGTCAACCGGGCACACGGTTGCGGTACTGGCCGAACAGAAGTTCCAGGAAGGCACAATTTCCAGAGAAGACGCACTTGCACTTTTAGAGAATCAGCGGCTTTATAATTATCTGGGCCAGGACGGATTTCGGGATATTGAGTATTTTGATGCCCCTGTCAGATTAAAGCAGGGCGATATCGTAGTGCTGATGAGTGACGGAATCTATGAACTTCTTGGCTTCAAAGAAATAGAAACGATTTTGGAACAGGCATCCGACTGCCAGAGAAAGGCATTCGATATTATTGAGCTGGTAAATCAGAATCCCTCAGAGACGAAGGACAATGCGAGTATTCTCCTTCTTGGGATCGGGAATGGAGCAGAGGCATAAATGAGGAAGCAGAATTCGGAGTTTCAGACTGCTTTTACGTCAGAAGCAGATCATGATCTGAAAAATACAGACTATTTCGGTTTTGTGGAGCTGGATGATTTTGCATGCTATGTGATTGCAGACGGGATTGACGATCAGATGGATGCCATGAGCGCCCGGCTTGCGGTTGCAGCGGCAGTCAGCACATTTTCAGAGTCCCCGTCCATGAGTAAACGGACCATGCGGGCATGTCTGCACGCCGCAAATAAGGCGCTTCTGGAAGCCAGAAGCAGAATGAAATTGAAGGCTTCCATTCTTGTGGTACTGACCAATTATGTAAAACTGAGGTATGGGCAGGCGGGGAATATACGCCTGCGCCTGTATCGGAATGGTTTTGTCCGGCTGGAATCCACCGATCAGTCTCTGACGGCGGACCTGGTCAGAGAAGAACGTGTGGAACCGGACAGGGTATCAGAGCATGAGGAGCGGAACAATCTGTATGCATACTTAGGGCAAAGCAGGGAGTTTCATCCTTTTATTTCGAAAAAGATCCGCCTGATGAATACAGACGCAGTGGCTTTATATACCAGAGGGATCTGGGAGCATATAGATGAAGGAGAACTGAAGGACGCATTTGAAGATGCTTCCAACGAACCGCAGGAGCTGGTTGACAACGTGGAAGAACTGCTTTTGTCAAAGCAGCCGGAAGGTCTGGGAAAATATACACTTGCCGTATTGTTTATCAATAAGGTATTCACAGACCCCAATAAAAAACGCAGAATCCGGCGGATTCTTATGATGGTGATACCAATCCTTATTATTTTGACGGTTCTGACTGTTATCATGGCGCTCCGTTATAATCGGAAACTGGAAAAAAGGGAGCAGATGGAGCTTGGATATACAGACACGATTGAGTATATCCAGGCGGATAATTATATAAGAGCGCAGGAATGCTGCCAAAAAGCACAGACATTAGCAGAAGAATTGAAAGATCTTTCCATGCAGAAAGAACTGGGAAATTATCAGAAACTGATTGAAACGGTTCTTGCTGCTGAGGAGCAGCTGGAACAAAAAAAGTATGCAGAAGCGCAGGAAGGCTATAAACAGGCGTCAGACCGTTCCAGATATGCAGATCATGCCGGGATGGAGTATATCAACAACAGGCTGGCGTTAACAGCAGATTATCTTTCCGTATATGATCTGATCAGTCTGGGCGATACGCTGGCTTTGAACCTTCAGTATGATAAGGCGGAGTCCAAATATCTGGAGGCAAAGGCTCTTGCAGGCAGGATTTATTTTGACGAAGGCCGGACAAGCGCCATGGATGCGCTGGAAAAACTGTATGAGGATCAGAAAGAGGAAAAAGAAGCAGAAAATGAAGAGATAAAGGCACAGCTGGCACAGCAGGAAGCAGGGGTCAATTATATCACAAAAGGGGATGAGGCGTTTGCGCAGGGAGACTATGACAGTGCCAGAGTATATTATGCTTCCGCAAAGCAGACCTACAGCGATATGGGAGACGGGATTCAGGCGGAAGCTGCAGAAGAAAAGCTGAATGCAACAGATAAAAAGATAGAGCAGAGCGACACAAAGAAGCAGGAAGCAGAGGGCTATACAAAACAGGCGCAGACAGCAGCGGATGCACTGGACTACGTGACGGCAAAAAAATATTATCTGCTTGCCAGGGATGTATATGCGTCTCTGAAAATGGAAGATAAAGTAGATGAGATCACAAGGAAAATGGATGCGCTGGATATAAAGGCAGGACTGGATGGGGCGTCACAGGCCCCTCCGCAGGGGTGAGGAAGAGCGAAATGTACGACCGCCAGGATTTTGACATGAAAGCATATATTGAAAAGCGCATGCTGGAGATTACCAGTCTTGATGAACGGAGGCTGTTTAAAGAAACAGTTGGAGATATCCTTCTGGCGTTATATGACTATAATCAAAAGGCATATGACAGCCTGGAGGAAAGAATTCTGGAAGAATGTTCTTCTTCTCAGGAGCGGTATGCGGTTTCCATCGCCCTGACGGACCGGCGGCACTATGATGCAACCGATCCTTTTATGCATCCGATCTGTCAGGAAGATACGCAGGAAAGGAAGGTTTCTTATGAGGACATTCAGGATGCGTTCGACAAAAAAGAGCCGCGAAAACTGTATTCCGTGTTTCTTGAGATGAGTGCGTCAAAAATCTATGAACTTCTTCGTCAGGAGAACCGGCTGTTCCATGGAACAATCCGGACAGAAAAGAGAGAATACAGCGCTTCTTTTCTGCTGAAACAGAATCAGACTTACAGGAAGTATGTGGAATCTCTGTACTATATTTTCGGCGCCAACTATCAGCCATGGTATACGGTATGTACCGCATATCTGTCCAAAATGCTGGATGTGCATATCTGCCATGCAGAGAAAATGAAAGAAAAAGAAAACATCCTTGAGATCCAGGTGGATTTTGAAGAATATGCGTCCAACATCCGGTATGACATGGTGCCTTTATGGAATCTGGAGCCGGTGACGGAAAAGACCAGTACCTATCCCAATCCGAGTATTGACAAGATTAACTATGAACATCAGATCTTTTCCCGGAGGCTGAATCCCCGGTGCGGGTATCTGATCAGAAACACCGATATGGAGATCACCAATATCCGGCGCCTGAAAGGAGACCTCTATATTACCTGTCCTGTGGATCAGCCCTGTGAGTGGATGCTGTATCAGGTAAACTGCGGAACCGGAAAGGAGCATTATCCGTATCCGGTGCTCTCAAACCGATATAAGGACAGCTTCTCCGGAAGCATTACCGAGATGTTTCGAAAAAGCATCAAAACCAAAGGTGAGATGGCCAGGCTGATCGAATCCTTTTCTTATGACGGATATGTAACCTTTCAAAACTGCCGGATCTGCGATCAGCTTCCGAAAGAATGCATTGCCGGAAATTACAATATGGATGCATTTATTCAGGATGAGATACGGACCGGCAGTTCCAGACAGGTCCTGCTCCTTGACTTTTCGGTAAAGGATGCAGACTGTTATCTGAATGAAGATATCATGAGCTTTCTGGTCACGCAGGTGCAGAAGATATTTCCGGAATATCATTGCGTGGGAAGACTGATACAGGGGGAAGAGAATTGAACTTTTTATGGGATATCGTACTGTGTGCGCAGGAACAGGGATGGAAGGAAGAGGAACTGTTTTTCCGGCAGGCGCAGGAGTACAGTCCGTTTTTTGAACCGTCGTTCTCCTGTGTGAACGAGCAGCAGATTGACTCCGGCACCATCGAGCTGAATCTGCTTTACCGATTTGCGGATATGTTTCAGGACATACTGGCGCCGGAACATATCGGTCTGAAAGAAGAGGAATATGAAGAATTCCGGATGTTTTTTGTAGATGCGGTGCTGCATGCAGTCTTATATACGGATCTGAGACACGGACTCAGTAAAAGAGATCTCTATATCCGGAAAATACGGGAAGAACTGCTTGACGGGACATTCTGGAAAGAAGCCGCGGGGACGTTCCGTCAGATTGAACATCTGAAGCAGAACCGTCTGGCAGCGCTGCTGCTGTCTCAGATGGAAACCGGTTCTTCCCTGATTATTTTCAGACGCGCAGTGCTGATCCTGTATCCGGAAGCCATGCTGTACCAGATGAGATACGAGCGGAAGAAGCTGCTTTTATATTTGAGCAGCAGGAAGACAGATGCCGGAGAACAGGTTATGCGGCTTGTGCAGGATCTGTTTCTGCCGACCGGCTTTGAACTGCGGATTTTCTGGCAGTATCATTTTGGCGTGATCGGGATTGAAGATGCCATGAAACTGGATGAAACGGCGCTTTACTGAAGATTTACAAAAGGAGAACGGGGCAGGCCATGGATAAATATACCTATATGTTAAAACAGGATACCATTCCTCAGGAACCTTCCTGTTACAGCAGAACGGAGCTGGAACTGATGACGGCGTATCAGCTGCGGGATATCTGCTGGAGGGAACGCATCATCAACGGAATTCAGGCGCCTCTGGACCGGGACGAACTGATTCGGCAGATTCTGCGGTTCAGAGGGAGAAAAGACGATCTGTTCATTACCGGATACAGGAAGGATGGCATGAAGCGCATAACGGAACTGCTTCATACGGCCAGGATCCATCTGTCGCCGCAGCCCATACGGGGCTGCGCCAGGATTGTAACCTATGGAGGCGTTGCGGTAACTTATGCAGATGAATTTACGATCGGATATCTGCAGGACATTGCGGACACCAACGCCCTTCTGGTGAGCGGAAACCAGATCTGTACCGTTTTTCAGGTGCGTCAGAAAAAAGGGCAGACAGAGCGTCTGTATCTGACAAAATCGGCAGAGTTCCCCTGCAAAGAATCTTCGGTTAAAAGCTACCAGTTATACTGTATGGACCATCGGCAGTCGGATCTGATCTATCGCCTGTACGAAGGAATCTATGACCTGCAGCCGGAACATCTGAATTTTTATATGGCGCCGGTTATGGATTTTCAGGTACGGGAACTGATGGAGATGGACATGCCTCTGGCCATTGACTTTGGGACAAGCAATACAACGGCGGGCATTTATCTGGATTCCAGCTATATAGAGCGGCTGGAAGGCGACCCGATCAGGGAACGCCTGCGGGAAAATGAGACAAACTATGTAATGTTCGAAACAGGGAATGGAGAAGAATCCCCGATTCTTCCGTCCATGGCAGGCGTGCAGAGCATCCAGGGAGAACAGATCCGGTATGTATTCGGGCATCAGGCGGATCAGCTGTTTCATTCCAGTTATATAGATGAAGGGTTCTGCGTCTTTTATGATATGAAGCGCTGGATCAGCGATCTCGACCGTCAGGAAGAACTGGTGGACCAGAATGGTCACCGCTGTTATGTTAAACGGAAAGAGATCATAAAGGCATTCCTTTCCTATGTCATATCCTGTGCGACTCAGAGATTCAAATGCCGTTTTACCAGCCTGCATATCTCTGCGCCGGTCAAACAGAAACGGCTGTTTGTCCGCCTGTATAAAGAAATCTTTCCGGAGTACCGGATCATGGAAGAATCGGACATGCTGGACGAGGGCGTGTCGGTGCTCTACAATTCCATATCAGAGCTGATCGCTCAGAACCGGTATCATAATAACGAAGAGCTTCAGGCCCTGATCATTGACTGCGGCGGCGGTACTACGGATCTTTCTTCCAGCCGGTTTACGATTGAAGACCGGCAGGTATCCTATCGAATCCGCATTTCCACTGCGTACGAGAACGGGGACACGGATTTTGGCGGAAACAACCTGACGTACCGCATCATGCAGCTCTTAAAGACCGCCATCGCACAGGAACTGGACGACGCAGGAGAATTCCGGGTCAGGGATATCATGGAAGAAATGGGAACGGATATCTTCCGGAGAATCGATCAGGATGGGGCGGAACAGGTATACCATCTTCTGGAAGAAGAATACCGGAAAGCGGAAAAGCGAATTCCGACCAGATTCAAAGAGTATGAGCACAGAAGCAATACGGACTATTATGCGGTAAAGAACAATTTTTACTTCCTGTTCGGACTGGCGGAGGAGATCAAGAAAACATTTTATGGACAGAAAGACATCCTGCGCGTGGCAGTCAGCAGCATTCCGATCACGGAGTCTGCGACCGCATGCGTGCTGGCGGACCGGTTTAAGCTGTCGGTCTGTTCCGAAGGGCGGCTGCAGGTGCTCAAAGATATCCCCGGCGTGTATCTGAGCATCAGCCAGCTGAACCGCCTGCTCCAGGGAGACATCTACCGGATTGTAAAACGGTTTATCGAGACGCCTTACGAAAATGAGCAGCTGCAGAATTACTCCATCCTGCGGCTGACCGGGCAGTCCTGCAGGATCGACCTGTTCCGGGAGGCCTTAAAGGAATTCATCCCGGGGAGGATGATCGAATCCTCGGGAAGGAACCATCCGGAAGCGGAAGAGCACGCCTTAAAGCTGATGTGCCTGGACGGGGCGGTCAAATATATGAAGGACCGGCGCTTTGGTTACGCGGATGTGACGATTGTGAGCGAACAGCCGGCGTTTCCGTATATCGTAACGGCGATCACGCATACAGGAGAAGAGAAGATACTTATAAAAAGCCTGGACCGGGAACAGACCTGGGGTTATATCTCAAGAAACATGACCGATCTGACCCTGCAGCTTTTTCTGAAGGATTTAAACGGACAGCAGCGGTATAAATATAACTGTTCCTTCAACCGGAAGGAATTCAGACCGGCAGAAGCGGAAGAAATCGTGGAGAAATATCAGGGGCAGATCATTCAGGACGATGTGGACTCCATTGTGGAGAAGGAACTCCGCTCCTTCGTGCTGGCTGACGAAGAACGGTGGGGCTTCCTGGTGGTGCCGGTTCTCAGGAAAGAAGAACGGCTGATGCTGGGGCCGGACCAGTTCTTCCTCTTTGAGACGGAAGACTGGCTGACGAATTTCTTTGACGGAACGAAGTAAGGAGGAAGAAAGCCCATGAGAGTACAGGCCATTCCGGTCTTTCGGGATCTCCACATATTGAGAAAGAGCATGCTGGAAGCGCTGGCTGACTATGCATTTCTGGCCGACCAGCTCCTGCACAAAGACTATGGAGACGGGATACTGGCTGGATGCGAACTGACGACAACAGAGGATTCCATCTTTCTGAGAGAAGGGGTGCTTTTTTACGAAGGACAGATGTTCCTGATCAAGGAGCCTATGGCGGTGGCTTATCATCCCACCAACACCACAACGGTTTTAAAAGTGTGTTTTTCCGAAGAGCATACGGACGGGAACTTTATTTACCGGGAAATCGATCTTTTCCTGACCGAACAGACCGAACTCCGGAAAGGAGAGCTGGAACTGTGCCGTTTTAAACTGCAGGAAGGAGCGGTGCTTCGTTACCGGTATCAGAACTTTGAGGACCGGAACACGGAATTTGATACCCTGAATACTATTTATGCGGCATATTCGGTTAAAGGAGGGACGACGCTGTCTCCGGAGATTGTCCGGGAATTTGCGGAAGAGATGCTGAAGGCAGAGGAACTGTCGGAACTGGACACGCTGTTCTGTCTGCAGCTTCTGGGACAGGAGCATCCGGTCGGCCTTCCCGCACTGGCGGCCTATGTGAGACGCAGGGACAAAAAGAAGCTGAAGGAGCTTTCCAATCTTACTCTGTACAAAGAACTGGCCAGAATACAGAAAGAGGTGTATTCAAGAGAACGGACAGAGGCGGGCAGCACGAAAAAGCGGTGGAAGATTATGGTGGATTAAAGCAGGAAGGAGGCGTCAGAGTGAACGGGATGACAGCAGGAGAGCTGCGTTTGACAGGCGGTCCCGGATTTGGCCGGATTCTGGACTTCTCCATGCGGGAATACCCGGGAGAGCATTCCAGGGCGGAACTCACCGGAACCATGGAAGCGTCAGAGGGCGGAACCTCCGGCTTTTCCTGGCTGGCGGAGAACAGTCCGGTGGAAATCCATGTGGATGGAATGGAGCGGGCGCTGTATAATGGAATTATCCAGAAAGCGGAGTCCCGGGAAGAGAACGGATACTGCCTGCTCCGTCTGGAGCTGTGCAGCGGGAGCATCCTCCTGGACCTGAAAAAGGAAAAGCGATCCTTTCAGGATGTGTCCATGACCTGCGGGCAGATCATCCGGAAGGCGGCTGCAGAGTCCGGAATGACCGTACTATGCCCGGAAGAACTGGACAGGAAGCCGGTTGGTTTCCCGGTCATCCAGTACCGGGAGACGGACTGGGAGTTTATCCGGCGTCTGGCAAGCCGACACGGGCTGCCGGTATATCCGGAGCCGACCATGGGCGGAGGAAAGCTGTGCGTCGGACTGCCGGAGACCGGGACGGTGAAGCCCATGTCCTGTCTGGGCTATACCGCCCGGATGGACCGGAAGTTCTATCAGGCAGGCGGAGAGCAGGAAGGAAGAGACCGCCGACAGTACCGGACCTGTGAAGTCCGCAGCCTGGACCTGTTCCGGGTGGGAGACCTGGCGGAGTGGGACGGAAAACAGCTTCCCGTCTGCGCCAGAGAAGTACATATGCAGGGCGGCCATCTGGAATTTACCTATGTACTGGCGGACAGAAGCTGGACGTGGCAGAGGCGGCTTGGAAATCCGAAGATCTCCGGAATGTCGCTTCTCGGAACCGTAAAGAAATGCGCAGGGGAGACCGTACAGCTGGAACTGGACATCGACAGCGGAAGACCCGGACAGCCCTGTTATCCATGGACCTGGGTTCCGACTACGGGGAATCTGATGTACATGATGCCGCAGGCAGGGACCCGCGTCTCCCTGTATTTCAAAGGAGACGAAGAGGAAAGCGCCCTGGCGGTAAACTGCATCCGGAGCGGAGCAGGATGCAGAGAAGCCGATCCTCTGGACAAAAGCCTGACCACGGAACACGGGATGCAGATGCGCCTGTGCCGGTGCGACATGGGAGTCGTGACGCTGAAGGAAAAGGTGCTTCTGGACGACCTGACGGGCATTCGCATGGAAGGGAGCGGAGGGCTTCACATCGTGGCAGACGGGGAAGTGAAGCTGGAAGGACAGGAGGTGAACCTTAACGGAAACAGAGGCGTGACCATGTACGAAGGGAAAGCCGTTCTGGACCTGGAAAAACTTCTGGATACAGAAGAAGGAGCCCTGCTTCCGGAAGTGACCGTGACTGCCGCCGGAAAAGTGGAACTGACCACAGAGGAAGGAGAGAATACAGTCCAGAACCGGGGGGAGAAGGTTACATACTATCTGGCATGGGAGCATGCGGATCTGAGCCATCCATCAAACCGTTACCGGGACGAGCCGGAACAGAAAGACTATGACTGGGCGCAGTGGAGACTGAACATAGCTGCCGGAATGGTGGTGGTTGGAAGCGTAACGGTCCTGGGGGCATTCATGGCAGGTGCGGTCGCCGGAGCCGGCCTGATTGCTGCCGGAAACGTCAGCGCGGGGAGTGCGGCAGCTTCCGTTGGAGGAGCCGTCTTTCTGACCGGGAGCCTGTATGTGGCGGAGCAGGCCGTATCGGATGCCGTCAGCGGAAGGCTGGGAGATACGGAAAAATATGTCAGGAAAGCTCTCGCAGGCAGTGTCGTCGGGTTCCTGACCGGAGCCAGCGGCCTGATGATGCAGGGAGCCAGCCTGGGGAAGGTTCTGTCGCTGGGATTCGGGGAAGGCTTTCTGGGGAGCACTGCAGCGCAGGGACTGCTGAACGAAGACGGAGAGATCAACTGGGCGCTGGCGATCGGGGACGGGATGTTCTCGGCGGTGATGGCAGGGCTGGTGTGGAGGTATAGCGGCAATGGAGAAAGGAGAATTGAAGGGGAAAATGAGATTATAAAGAACCAAGAGAAGGAGATTGTAATAAATACTTCAAATACTGATCCGGCTTTTGGTGAATTGAATCCAGTAGAATCATTAAATAAAAGACAGAGAGAACTGCTTGAACAACTAAGTAATCCAGGAGATACAGTTTTAGTTCATAAAAAATCAGTTTCGATGAATGATCTACGGCAATTAACAAATGTTACAGGGGATGAATTTAATATGTTTACTAATGGAAGCCGAAGGTTAATTATCCGTGGATCAGGGCGTGAAATTAAAGTTACAAAGAAAATGAAAAATGATCTGATTACCGGAGTTTATGGTAAGTTTTCAGGGCATACTCATCCACCAGGTTATTCTATTGAGCCAGGACCTGGTGATGGAGCATTTCTGTTAGATTTGGGACAAAGGAGGAGTGCAATTTGGGGAACAGGTGTGGATAATTATGGACAGAAACGTAATGGAGGTTTTCTTTTTGGAGTAGATGATATGGAAACTGACGAGATCAGAAGGGAAGCTGAACGTGAAATTATGAGAAAGTTATATGAGAATAATTGAAAGTAGTATAAATGTTGGAGGTTACTATGGGAACAACAGTCGATGAAAAAAAGCATTATGATGATCACGATATTGCAACTTTTATTGCCAGAAAAGAATTTGAAAAGAGACATCCTGAAGAAGAACAACCAGAGTGGTTAAAAAAATATATGTTAACTACTGGAAGAAAAACTGGAAGTAAAAAATGGACAATGAGAAAAATTTTATTTTACAAGGAACAATTAGGACCTAATCAATATTGGGAAAAAAGTTTGAAAGGAAATCCTGTTTTGGTAGAAAAAGATCCAGAAACAGGAAAAGAATTTGTGGTTCTTAAATCGGGTTCTCCTGAGAATATTAAAGTTTTGTTTGAAGTTGAAGTCGATGTAAGTGATGGTACTGCAAGGGTTTGTACAGATATAGATATCAGTGCACTGGATGAAAATGAGTATCAAATACAAAGAGGATAGAGTTTTTTCAGGGTGTCAATGCGGGAACGCCACTAAAAATATGGAAGCCATATAAGTTCGAATAATAAAAGCGTCAGTCATAGAATAAAGGGTTTGAGAAACTGGAATTAAGTGGGAATGCGAAATGAATCAGTCTGGTTATTTCCCTGAACAAAATCTGGAAACGAGAAAAAAACAGTTTCTGGACAGTATCAGGGCATGTATGGAAAAGAGAAGCAGGCATCTGGAAACGGATGTTCGGAAGACGTATGAGGAACAGAAAACAGAGATCCTTAAGTCCTTTCAGGAGGTATTCCAGGAGGGAAGGGAGCAGATCATAGTCATGCAGGAAGCGCATGTAAAATCTCCCGTTTGTTATATTCATCTTTCGTATCTGTTAAGCGGGGCTCTGACAGGAGAAAGCAGGCTTAAGATTGATTTTTATGACAGGCGTTATTTTGCGGATCTGCAGGAAGTGGACTGTTTTTGGGATTATCGGATGCTTTTCCCGGAGTATGAGCAGGAGCTGTATGAAATGGAAGAGCATCTGAGGCAGGAACTGCCCCGCCTGACTGCCTGCGAACGGCAGAAGGCCGGAATTTACTTTCAGACAGGTAACTTTATTGTCCTGGAGCCGGTTCTGAAGGCGTTGATTGCTGAACCGGAGATTAGAGAATGCCTGGACGGATGCCTGGCCCCTGAGGTGCAGATTTTTTATGGAGCATATTTGGACCAGTCGGAACGGATTGGAGGATGGGAGCTGTGAAAAAATGGATGGTTATTTAATCAGGGAACTGGAAGGAATTCAAAGGCCGGATATAAAAGACTATAACCAGGTGATCAATTACCAGGCTTTTGAAAAGGGCCTGTATTATGAGATGCCGGAAAGGAGTATCTGTGTCCTGAACAATGAGGCGGATCTTGGGCTCCTGCTTCTGACGCCATTTCCTTTGTTTCATGCGGAAACAAGAAAATCGCTGGATCTTTTCTTATGGGAGTGCAGGTACAGGGAATATGTTTTTCTGGACCAGAAAAACAACAGGAGCGAACGGTATTATCTTCCATTTTTTCTCCGAATAAACGGAGACGTGGATGGAGGAAGAGATAAAAACAAAGGGATCGTTCATCTGATGGGAACATGGCCGGAAGATATTCCGGCGGTTTATGTGCAAACCGGAGAGAAGCTGCAGGTGCTGGTCAGGCTTGCGCTGCTGGAAAGCCTGATGAGGAGAGGGCTTGACGGAGTGGAAGTGCTCCCGGTTCGGATACAGGAAGGAGGTGCAGAAAATGGCGGATTATGACGAAGATGTAACAGGGAAGGAAGGATACGGCAGCGTATATGACTACATAGAAGCCAAATACAGGAATGAGTGGTCAGAACTGGATGTGAAAAGCGGTATTCTCGTAGACTGGGGTCTTGTGGCGGCAAACCGGTGGGAACAGTTTGAATCCACATACCGGTCAAATTATGCAGATTATTCTGCAGACTATACGTCGGATGCGGAGTTCCAGTCCCGGATGGCCAGGAAATATCAGGAGATGCAGGAATACTATCAAATATATGAAATTCCCGCCGAAGAACAGGTGGACGTATTTTCAGATATGGATATCCAGAATGCAGTACGGGAGGAAATGGAAAGGGATGCCATGGAAAAGGCCAGCGACAGCGCAGCGCTGGCTGCCTTTGAGACCATAGGTGAAAATGTGATTCAAATGGATTATGAAGCGAGGCGTACAGAATCGGAAAAAGCACTGGAGACCTCCATTGAATCAAAAAACAGCCGGACCAACAGGGAACTGGTAGACGCGTTGAAAGAAAAGGCGGAAGGCAATCCGGAATACCTGGTCCGGGGTGCGCCGCTGAGATGCAGGTATGGTTCTCACATGCGTTATCTCGACATGCTGGAAGCTCATGGAGTCTATTTGAATGATGATCCGGTCATGCACCGGAAAGACTGCAAAGTTGGGGAGAACATCCTGCCTTTTGGTATATGCACTTCTCCGGTCCATAACCTGAAGAAGAGAGATTCCTTTTTTGCAGGAGCGGAAACCGATCAGGAAGGAAATTACCTTCATGCTCCGGACGACCGGGTGATCACAGGGTTTGTATGCGAGCCGGAGATTGCCGACGACGGCTGGAAAAACTGTAAAAAGGAAACAAAAATTGCGCAGGATGCGACTCCGGTAGCAAAAGGGAAGGATGCATGCATATGCTATGAAGCGATCACAACCGCATCCTACCTGGTTTGCAAACATGGAGGAATTATAGTTCCGCTGGGAAGCGGACAGCTGAAGTTTTCTACTTATACGGCGCCGTTTCTGAATTATCCGTTTGTCGACCTGAATGGAAAGAAGAAAGAACTGGATGAGAAGGATCAGAAGGCGTTTGAAAACTGGTGCGATCTGCACAATATTCCGCCTGATTATCCGGGTACAGAGAAATATATGGAGTGGTATCAGAACAGGATCAGAAAACTGGAAGAGGAAGGAGCGTCTGCAAAGAAGCTTCGGGCAGCATATGAAGAATGTCTGGACAATGCGTACTGGCATGGGCTGGATCATATGGGGCCAGAAGAACGGCGGTCGGTCCGAAATATGGTGTCTCAGTATGCGCGGTCGGGTCTGCTGGAAGATGAGGAACTGGGAGAGATGCGGAAAAGATATTCCGGACTGCGCCTGGACTGCGGATATAATTCGCAGAAGAATCTGGCCGGTGCTACGCCGGAGGAAGACGAATTCTACCAGTATTATACAGGAAAGGCAGAGACGTTCGAACAGGAACAGAAAGAACTGGAGGCGCAGATGCGTCAGGCCAGCCACATGGAAGATTCCGATGCGGTCATTGCCGTAGCAAATAAAATCCGGGAACTTAAAAATGAAAAAGAACAGACATACGGATATTTCAGTCGGGAGGTGGAACGATATTCCGACTGTCTGGATGCAGAACGTAAGGGCCAGGTTCAGGAAATAGAAAATCTGTTTAAAGAGCAGGGGGTGAGCCAATGAAATTCACAGAACAGGAAATCGAGGCCATGCGGAAAGCGGCGCAGATGGAAGCACATAAAAGCATCCATGATGATTATGTTTATATTGGAAGGGAGCGTCTGGAGTTTGCAGAGCAGGATCTGTTTTATCCTTATGTACGGATCATGCTGCCCAGAACGTTTCTGAAACTGCCGGAGGAATTTGCCAGGAAGATGTATCCATCGGAATACCGGCCGGATGTAATACGGACCAGTCCGTCCATGACCGTAAATTTTGCATTTTCCTGTCTGAATTCTCAAATCCGGATGGATGAGGTAATCATGTGTACGCGGTATTATCTGGAAACCATGCGTCGCATGTACCCGGGAAATCAGTATCTGGATAACAGCGAGCACTTTATGGATAAGGATGAGACCCGGATACTGGGCTGGTATGCTTTCAGCAATCCGACGCTGGACGGGCATCGGTATAATATCCATGCTTTTACAGAGATAGAAGGAAAGCTTCTGTTCTGCATTTTTAATTCGTCCGGAGAAATTTTTGAAGAGTGGAAACCATATGCCCTGGAAGTGTTTGATTCGGTCAGATCAGGAAGAGAAACGAGGTGATATCAGATGAAAGCAGAAAGAATTCTGACAGCGCCGTTTGAATTTGTTCAGATCATAAAGTGTGAGATACAAAAAGCGGTCAATGAACATGGTTTTGCCATACTGAAAGGTTATATTTCTCCTGACAGGGAGGAGCAGTATCTGCTGATGGCCGGTGAACAGACAGAAGTTACCATCCGGGCTGTTGAGGATGAAAAAGAAAGCAGGCAGATCTACTGCGGGATCGTGGAAGACATGAAAATCATTCATGAAAACGCTCTGTGTCTCATGGAACTTCGAATCGTTCCCTATACATATCTGATGGATCTGAAGCCGGTCCGCCGTTCCTTTCAGCTTCCGTCCATGACTTATCAGGAAGTGCTGGACTGTGTTGCAGGTCAGTACCAGAGCGGACATGCGCTTATGAATATTGGAGCGGGCACTGCGATTGGTGAACCGATCGTACAGTATCAGGAGACGGACTGGGAGTTTGTCAAACGGCTTGCCAGTCATTTTCACGGAGTCGTTGTGCCGGGTTATGCTTCTTCCGGAGTAAAACTGTATTTTGGCCTGGTGGAATGGGGCGGAGCTGCGCAGATGTCGCCTTCCGCTTATCGTGTGCAGAAAAGAATGGATGAATTTCTTTATAAAAAGCAGAATCGGGTAGAAGGGCTTATGGAGGATGACAGTCTCGTTTTCATTGTGGAGGATCAGGAACTGTATGAAGCGGGCGAACTGGTGGAAATGAACGGACGCACCCTTTACGTGGAGCGGTCAGAGAGCAGGCTGGACGGGCATCAGCTCTGGAATACTTACTGTCTCAGAACAAAAGGCGGGCTTCGAGTTCCGAGACAGTACAATGAAAAGGTGATTGGAGCTTCCCTGGACGGCAGGGTGACCAGAGTACGTGCAGATGTGGTTCAAATTTCCTTAAAAGCCGATGCAAAAGGAGGAAGCGGGAAATGGTTTCCCTTTTCCACGGTCTATTCATCGCCGGATGGAAGCGGCTGGTACTGTATGCCGGAGCCGGGCGATGAGATTCGCCTTTATTTCCCAACAGAACAGGAAAAACATGCATATGTAATCAGTTCTGTTCATCTGCCGGTAACCGCACAGGCATCTTCCTCCGGCCAGCAGCCTGACGCTGCAGGGGCATTTTCTTCCGGTCAGCAGTCTGCCGCTGCGGAGACTTCAGCATCTCCACAGCAGCCGGCGGCCAATAACGGTAAATCAGCAGAATTAAATCCGGGAGTCTGCCGTTGTGATCCCACACATAAGACCATTTACACTTCGTCGAAAAAAATGGTGGATTTGTCCGAGCACAGTATCCTGCTGGACGCAGGAAACGGGATGCGCATCCTGCTGGACGATACAGCCGGTATCATCATCGAAAGTCCTCTGGGGGTTTCCATCAAATCTGACTCATTCATTGACATTTCCAGTCTGAGCGAAACTGTGGAAATTGCAGGAGCGTCCGGAGTGAATATTGTACAGAAAGAAAGCAGTATCAAGATATCTGAAAGCAATGTGGTCTATCATAATGCAAATGTAAAGGCCCAGTAGAAGGGAGGCGGCAGAGTGAGCGGGATTACAGCAGGAGAGCTGCGTCTGACAGGCGGTCCTGGATTTGGCCGTATCCTGGACTTCTCCATGCGGGAATACCCGGGAGAACATTCCAGGGCGGAACTCACCGGAATCATGGAAGCGTCAGAGGGCGGGACCTCAGGTTTTTCCTGGCTGGCGGAGAACAGTCCGGTGGAAATCCATGTGGACGGAATGGAGCGGGCGCTGTATAGTGGAATCATCCAGAAAGCGGAGTCCCGGGAAGAGAACGGATACTGCCTGCTCCGTCTGGAGCTGTGCAGCGGGAGCGTCCTCCTGGACCTGAAAAAAGAAAAGCGGTCTTTTCAGGATGTGTCCATGACCTGCGGGCAGATCATCCGGAAGGCGGCTGCGGAGTCCGGAATGACCATACTCTGCCCGGAAGAGCTGGACAGAGAGCCAGTAGGTTTCCCGGTCATCCAGTACCGGGAGACGGACTGGGAGTTCATCCGGCGTCTGGCGAGCCGATTCGGACTGCCGGTATACCCGGAGCCGACCATGGGCGGAGGAAAGCTGTGCGTTGGACTGCCGGAAACCGGGACGGTGAAGCCCATGTCCTGCCTGGGCTATACCGCCCGGATGGACCGGAAGTTCTATCAGGCAGGCGGGGAGCAGGAAGGAAGAGACCGCCGACAGTACCGGACCTGTGAAGTCCGCAGCCTGGACCTGTTCCGGGTGGGAGACCTGGCGGAGTGGGACGGAAAACAGCTTCCCGTCTGCGCCAGAGAAGCACGCATGCAGGGCGGACATCTGGAATTTACCTATGTTCTGGCAGACAGAAGCTGGACGTGGCAGAGGCGGCTGGGAAATCCGAAGATCTCCGGGATGTCGCTTCTTGGAACCGTAAAGAAATGCGCCGGGGAGACCGTGCAACTGGAGCTGGACATCGACAGCGGAAGATCCGGACAGCCCTGTTATCCATGGACCTGGGTTCCCACTACGGGAAATCTGATGTACATGATGCCGCAGGCAGGGACCCGCGTCTCACTGTATTTCAAAGGAGACGAAGAAGAAAGCGCCATAGCAGTGAACTGCATCCGGAGCGGAGCAGGATGTAAAGAAGCTGATCCTCTGGACAAAAGCCTGACCACGGAACACGGGATGCAGATGCGCCTGTGCCGGTGCGACATGGGAGTCGTGACACTGAAGGAAAAAGTGCTTCTGGATGACCTGACGGGCATCCGCATGGAAGGGAGCGGAGGGCTCCACATCCTGGCAGCCGGGGAAGTGAAGCTGGAAGGACAGGAGGTGAATCTTAACGGAAACAGAGGCGTCATCATGTACGAAGGGAAAGCGGTCCTGGACCTGGAAAAACTCCAGGATGCGGAAGAAAGCGCCCCGGTCCCGGAAGTGACCATAACTGCAGCCGGAAAAGTGGAACTGTCCACAGAGGAAGGAGAGGATACGGTCCAGAACCGGGGAGAGAAGGTTACGTACTATCTGGCATGGGAGCATGCGGATCTGAGCCATCCATCAAACCGTTACCGGGACGAGCCGGAACAGAAAGACTATGACTGGGCGCAGTGGAGGCTGAACATAGCCGCCGGAATGGTGGTGGTCGGAAGCGTAACGGTCCTGGGGGCATTCATGGCAGGTGCGGTCGCCGGAGCAGGCCTGATTGCTGCAGGAAACGTCAGCGCGGGGAGTGCGGCAGCCTCCGTCGGAGGAGCCGTCTTTCTGACCGGGAGCCTGTATGTGGCGGAGCAGGCCGTATCGGACGCCGTCAGCGGAAGGCTGGGAGACACGGAAAAGTATGTCAGGAAAGCTCTTGCAGGCAGCGTTGTCGGATTTCTGACCGGAGCCAGCGGCCTGATGATGCAGGGAGCCAGCCTGGGGAAGGTTCTGTCGCTGGGATTCGGTGAAGGCTTCCTGGGGAGCGCTGCAGCGCAGGGACTGCTGAATGAAGACGGAGAGATCAACTGGGCGCTGGTGATCGGGGACGGGATGTTCTCGGCGGTGATGGCGGGGCTGGTGTGGAATAACAATAGTCTATATGGAGACATTACAAATAATGGTAAAAATGCAATAGGAGAATTCAATGAAGGACTAATTTATTTACCCAATCAGAAAATTGATGTTGAAAGACTGCCTGGAGCAGAGGGCATGAAAATCCCAAGAAGGCTGACGGTGGAAGAAATGTCATATTTAACAGAAGAGTATGGAGTTGAATTTTCGTTAGTATACAGATTGGGAAGTGGAAAGAATGGTTCAGGAGGCCAATATTGGTTATATTCAGGAATAGAAAATAGAGTTAAGATACCTGTTGGGAGTGACGTTATCGCGATATATCATACACATCCTAAAGGCTCGGTAGGTGCAAGTGATGCAGATCGACGAATTATGAAATTGTTAGAAGAGTATGGATCCCCACAAAGAAGTTCACAAATTATACCAGTAGGTGGAAATGGAACGGCTCGATTTAATAAAAATGGAACTTACACACAAATACAATAAAGGCAGTTTCTGGTTGATTAGTGAATAGGAGCAACTATTCAACATTTGTAATTTATGACATAAATTTTGACGAAAAGAGGATATGCTGCAGTTCGCTTTTTCTATACTTTTTGTTAAAATAGAAGTATCGAATTTTAACGTAGAAGGATAAGTCAATTGATAGAAGACAAGATGAATAGCTGAAGGAAATTAATCAAATAGACGAGTTAGGAAAATTATTTTAAAAATAAAGAAAGTATGTACAGATGTAATGATTAAAATCAGGAGGAATAATGGATAGATTAAAACAATATGAAGATTTATGGACTGTTAATAAAAACAGTTATCATATCAGAATGTCAGGTGAGGATTATTACATTATTGATGAAAATAACATGATGTTACTTATAGAAGAGGATGATAATATTTATCTTTCATTAATTAGAATGATGATTGAACATGATGTTAGAGTTATAGAGTATGATTTGGAAACAAAAAATAAAACAAAACTATCAAAGCAGGACGCGATCAAAAAGATGGAAGCTTTTTTGAGTCGAAAAGTAAAGGTATCAATCATATGGAAAAAAGATATGTCGATAAGCAAACAATTATTAGAACTGAAAAAAATAAGTAAAAATTTGTTTTCAACATCAGTAACACAGCTGATGAAACAAATTGACGTGAAAACGAATGAATGGACGTTTTGTGAACTTTCAAGAAGAGATGCAAATGAATTAAAAAATATGGCTGTCTGTAAGGGAATAAAATTAAAAATTGAAGAATGATTAAAACTTTAACGGAAACAGAAAAGCCTGGCCACGGAACACGGGATGCAGATGCGCCTGTGCCGGTGCGACATGGGAGTCGCGACGCTGAAGGAAAAAGTGCTTCTGGATGACCTGACGGGAATCTGCATGGAAGGGAGCGGAGGACTCCACATCCTGGCAGCCGGGGAAGTGAAGCTGGAAGGACAGACGGTGAACCTTAACGGAAACAGAGGCGTGACCATATATGAAGGGAAAGCCGTTCCGGACCTGGAAAAATTTCTGAATGCAGAAGAAAGCGCCCCGGCACCGGAAGTGATCATAACTGCCGCCGGAATGGTGGTGGTCGGAAGCGTAACGATCTTGGGGGCATTCATGGCAGGTGCGGTCGCCGGAGCAGGCCTGATTGCTGCCGGAAACGTCAGTGCGGGGAGTGAGGCAGCCTCCGTCGGAGGAGTCGTCTTTCTGACCGGGAGCCTGCATGTGGCGGAGCAGGCCGTATCGGACGCCGTCAGCGGAAGGCTGGGAGACACGGAAAAATATGTCAGGAAAGCTCTCGCAGGCAGCGTCGTCGGATTTCTGACCGGAGCCAGCGGTCTGATGATGCAGGGAGCCAGCCTGGGGAAGGTTCTGTCGCTGGGATTTGGGGAAGGCTTCCTGGGGAGCACTGCAGCGCAGGGCCTGCTGAACGAAGACGGAGAGATCAACTGGGCGCTGGCGATCGGGGACGGGATGTTCTCGGCGGTGATGGCGGGGCTGGTGTGGAGAGGAGATAGCATAAATGGAAAATCTAATGAAACTCAAGTAAAAATCTATTGGATGATCCTGAGGTTGCAAAAGCTCGTGCAGCTCGGTTAGAATATTTAGAAGCTATGGAAATAAAAAGAGCAAAATTAAATTCAGAAGTTGAAGAATATTTAAATGCAGGAAAAGATTTTAAAGAAATAGCGGAAATTAAAGTGGAGCAAAGAAATTTAGACAGGATTAGATCTTATGTGGAAAGAGAGGATTACGAGAACCTTGAAAAACTGTATAATAGAAATTTGATAGAATACGGTCGAAAAGAGGGGCCGACTGCAGAACAGCTATTTGAAAAATATGGTTCTTATGAAGATGTGATTTATTCCAGTGTTAAAATAAATAAAGGAATGAATGCGATATTGGGTATAGATGATTAGTGGAGGATATAATGAGAATAGAAAAAAGCAACCAGGATACCAAGTGGTTTAAAAAAGAAGGATTGAAAATAAAAATAAAAAATAAAGGAGATAAATCAGAAATCTGGGTTACGCTTGATAAATATAATATTTGTTTGAAATTATTAATGTTTGATTTTATAAAACAATTAAAAGAAGAGATGATGCTGGATATTACTGTTGATAAAATGCTGGGAAATCAAAGAATATTTGTTATAAACTCAAATTATGATATGGAAATAATGAACTATATTGAAAGGTTTATAGACGAATGGAATATTAGAATTAGCAAAACTACGGTTTCTGATGCTGATATTATTCCAGATGAAATATGGTATGAATAATTTTTACGTTTGAAGTGAAGTTAAAAGGACAGACAGTGAACCTTAACGGGAGTAGAGGCGTGACCATGTATGAAGGATCGTCAAATTAGAGTTTCGGAGGTTAAGAAGAAATCAGGTGTTGTAAAATAATTATGAACAAAATTAAAGATGATGATAACAATTATTTTAAAACATAATATATGACTGAAGTTTACAGATCACTGCCGACTTGATGGTCGGCAGTTTTTTTGTCCGTATTTATATGCGGTCCGGTTTTGAACCGGGCTCTTTATGATGGGATATAAGACAGTGCAGGAATGATATGAGCAGGAAGAAAAAAGAGCAGACAGGCAGCACCGCCTTTCGGCTCTTTTGGTGCTTTAAAGGGGAACTAAACAGATGCCGCAGTCCGCCTCCGGGTTTGAAATTCAAAAATTCAAACCCGGAGGAAAGGAAAATTGAGAAATTATAAGGACAGCGATTATGCCCTGAACCGATACAGTCAGGGGATCGTCTATAAATTTTCGGACGGCATCGTAGAGATAACCCTGGAAGATTACCTGCGTGACAACCCGGATAAGACAGCGGAAGATTTTGCAGAGCTGAAAGCTCTGTCCGATGAGATTTATTATCAGCAGGACAGGCAGGAGTATCGTGTAAGCCATCGGAACGTGAGTATCAGCGGGATGGAAGATATGCTTGTTACTTCGGCTCCTTCTGTTGATACGGAACTGATTCAGAAAGACGAAGAGAAAAAGGTGCTGGAAGCAGCCCTCCGTCTGCTGGAGAGCGGAAAGCTGACAGACGTACAGAAGAGGCGGTTCTGTCTCTGCTTTTTTCAGGGGCTTTCCACAAGGCAGATTGCGAAGCTGGAGGGCGTCCATCAGCGGGCAGTCTGGGACAGTCTCATGTGGGCAGAGAAAAAACTGAAAAAAATTTATGAGGAATGACTCGTCACACCCCCTGTTTTTTCACGTTGGGTGAAAGGAATTTTTTTGAGCGTCCTTTCACCCGCACATTGAAAACTTCATATGGGTGTGGCGGATACACGTTGACAGGCCGGGAGACCGGAAGCGACAAGCCGGGACGCGCCAAGACGATATGCCGGAGATTCTGTCTCAGGCATACTCCGAGCGATCCAGTCCGTGGCAGTGACGCCCCGTGGTGGGGCGGATTGCGATGACCCCTGTCACTTATCATGGTACTTCTGCCGAAAAATGGCAGCCCTGAAAAACGGGAAAACGCATCACCCCTGTTTGAGAAAGAACAGGGGGCGGCTTTTATGGTGTCCGTGGGATAATTGATATGCTCCTTTACCAGCGGAACGTCAGCCACACCTTTTTTTAAAAACAATTTCTATCGGAGTGATAGATACCATGCGGCGGAACCGGCCCCTTTGTCAACAGATAACCAACCTTTGCCGTTTTCCGCCGTTATGCATGTATCGCTCCTTTAGGATTCAAAGGAGGCTTAAAATTGAGTGAGGAATGGATTGTCTGCACGGCGGACATAAGGAACAGGATACATGAAGCAGGGATTTTCCAGTCTGACGAAAGAATTGTGTTGACCACGAAAAACTGCGTGCTGTTGGAACATTTTACAGGAAAGACATACAGCTACCGCATGGTGGATTTATATACTTTGAAAGCAAAGAAGCTGTTTTCAAGGCCCACACCGCTGAATGAGGCGGGATACCGGAGAGCCATAGAGAAGATGGCGGCGCAGTCAGATGGCGGGGCAGCATTTGTGCAGGATGGCAATTCGAGAGCGGGCGAACTGCTTGCCCATATCTTCTATGATATTCTGCCGGAGTACGGACTGGCATTGAGAAAGAATCAGCTTTCTCTCTCCCTTGCCATGCTGGAAGCCATGGAGAAAGAGAAAGTGGCGTTATGTGAGGCCGAGGTGGGGACGGGGAAAACTCATGCCTATCTTATGGCGGCAGTCATTTACCGTCTGTTTCATGGAGAGAGACAGCCGGTGATGATCTCCACGTCCACTATTGCCCTGCAGAAAGCATTGACGGAGGAGTATATTCCCCGGATTTCGGGGATTCTTCTGGAGCACCGTATCATTGAGGAACCTCTGACTTTTGCAGTGCGTAAGGGGAAAAATCATTATGCATGCGACAGCAGGGTAAAGACTTATTTATACTCAATCAGACATAATAACCGGCCAGAGGATAAGAAACTGATTGAGGTTCTCACGGCCCTTTTTGTGGGAGCCGCTTCCCTTGACCTGGACGATCAGCCCCTGACAGACTATGTAAAGAAAAGGATCTGTGTGGAGAACTGCCGGAACAGCTGCGGGTTTTCCAGTGTATGCCGTTACCGCACTTCCCTCAGAAGATCCAACCAGGGGAAAGTGGATTTCCAGATTGCCAACCATAACCTTGTACTGGCAGATATGTTGAGCAGGAAAGGCGGCAGAAACCGTCTGCTCCCGGAACATGGCATCTTAATCTTTGACGAAGCCCATAAGCTGCCGGAGGCTGCCGGACAGATGTACGGGGTCAGCTTTGAAAATGTGGAGCTGGAGCGCATGGCGGCCGGCATCATCAGAGCGGTAGCGGGCAGACCGGAGAAGAGAGGGGCGCTTTCTCTGTGTGAGGAAATGCTGGAATTGAATACAGCCCTGTTTGAAAATCTGAAAAAATTTGCAGGGGTGCGGTATGACAACAAACGCATGGAAATCATATTCACACCGTCCATCCTGTTATCCCTGAAAGCACTGTCAGCTGTAGTAAAGAGCCTGTCAGTGCTTTTTTATACCGCAGACCGAAAGAATACGGTATATAAGCGCATTTCCGGCAGGCTGGAACAGAAGCAGGAGAAGCTGGCGGTACTCTGTGACCATGAGGATTTTATCTGCTGGCTGGAGTATACAGGGGTGACGGCCTGCAGGCTCTGCGTTCTGCCAAAGCACCTTGACTTCCTGCTCCATGAGGACTTGTGGAGCAGCGGGAAACCATATCTTCTGACTTCGGCCACTATGTCCGTGGGCGGCGATTTCAGCCGCTACATGCACCAGACAGGGATTGACCTGCTGAACCGGAACCGGATTCTGAGTGTGAGCAAGGCCTCTCCTTTTGATTACTGGAACCATGCCCTGCTGTATCTGCCGGAAGATATGCCGTTTCCCAATATCAGGAAAACAGCTTATCGGAAGGCGGTGGCAGACAGACTGGAGGAACTGATCCGGCAGAGCCACGGGCATACGCTGGCGCTTTTCACATCCTACCGGATGATGGAGATGGTGCATCAGGAGCTTGTGGAGAGGATAGAAGATTTTCCGCTGTTTTCCATGGGAAAGGGAAGGCTGGAGGCCATTCGGGAGTTCCGCAGGAGCGGGAACGGGATACTGCTTGCCAGCGACAGCGCCGGGGAGGGGATTGACCTGGCCGGGGATATCCTTTCTTCCCTTGTGGTGGTGAAGCTGCCTTTCCCCGTGCCGGATCCGGTGTTGGAATATGAGAAGTCCCTGCATGAGGATTTCCGTGAGTATTTGGCGGAAGTTATTGTACCGGGGATGCTGATGAAACTGCGCCAGTGGATTGGGCGGGGCATCCGCAGAGAAACGGATACCTGCGTGTTCTCTATTTTGGACTGCAGAGCCGGCGGGCGGTATAGGAATGACATTCTGGCGGCTCTGCCGGATATGCCGGTGACGGAGAAGATGGAGGATGTGGGGATCTTTATCAGGAGCAATAAGCCGGAGAGCTATTTTGAGGATAAGGAATAAGCGGGCGGAGATTTTGAGCGGATGTCGGCCAGGGCATGGAAAACTGCAGGAAAAAGGACAATCCGGGTTGTCATAGGACAATCTGAAAGAAAAATAAAATGAATACGGGACAGCAGACAGCTGCCGAACAAAATCAGAGCAGTGTATCTGCTGACTGCAAAACCGGTATACCGGAAGGAAAGGAGAGGCTGCCATGAAGCTGACAAAAGAGATGCTTGCGGAAATGGCACAGACCGATATCCGCACTGCGGACATTTCCGAACTGACCGATCTGCGGGATATCAAAATTGACACTTCACAGCCGGTGGAGAAAAAACTGGCTGCCTTTGCTGAACAGACAAAGAACATCTATGTGAACCGGATTGGAGATTATGTGGTAAAGGTCAGGTTTCAGGAAAGCGGGGCAACCATAGATGACAAAATGGCGGAGTACCTGCGGAGGATGTCAGAAATCTACATATAAAAAAGAATGAGAGAGTCCGAAATGAATTTCAGGACGGATTTCAGAAAAGTTCGGAAAAGTCTCCGAAAGAGGCTTGAAGAATGACAGGATTTATGTTAATCTGATGGCAGGACAAATCAGTGGAACTCCTGGCTCCCAGTTTGATGAAAGCCATCGGCTTTTCTCTGGCTAAAAAAGTCAGGAGTGATACCATGAAAAACGAATATTCAAAAAAAGAATCAAGACATTTCTATGCGGCCATGTATCTCCGGCTTTCCAGGGAGGACAGCGATGTGGGAACCACCGCTGACACTGGAAGCGCAGGAAGTGCGGAAGTCACATTCAGAGCCGAGAGCAACAGCATCGGCAGCCAAAGGGAGCTGATCCGTTCCTTTATCAGGGAACAGGAGGACATAGAGCTTTTTGACTGCTATGCAGACGACAATTATTCCGGCAGCAACTTCGAGAGACCAGAATTTAAAAGAATGATAAGCGACATCAGGGCGGGCAGGGTGAACTGCGTCATCGTGAAAGACCTGTCCCGTTTCGGGCGCGATTATATTGAGACCGGGAGGTATCTGGATCAGGTATTCCCGGCTCTGGGGGTGCGTTTTATCGCCCTTACCGACCGGTATGACAGCTTTTCGGCAGATGCCGGGGAGCGCAACATTGTACTGCCGGTAAAAAATTTCATAAACGACAGCTATTGCCGTGACATATCCACCAAGGTAAAAAGCCAGCTTGCGATAAAACGCAGGAAGGGGGAATGCCTTGCGGCTTTTGCCGTGTATGGCTACCGGAAATCGGCGGAAGACAGAAACAGGCTGCTGGTGGACGATTATGCGGCGGGCATTGTCCGCAGGATTTTTGCGTGGAAGATTGAGGGAATGGCTGTTTCCGCCATAGCGGAAAAACTCAACGGCCTGCATATCCTGTCTCCAAAGGAATATAAGAAATCCCTGGGGCTGAATTATCGGGGAGGCTTTACCAGGGGCAGCGACTCCAGGTGGAGCAGCCCGTCTGTCCGGCGGATACTGACCAACGAAGTGTACCTGGGTCATCTGGTACAGGGCAGAACAGAGCGGGTTAATTATAAGGTAAAGAAATGTGTGGAAAAACCGAAGGAGGAATGGATACGGGTGGAAAACACTCATGAACCCATTATCTCTGCCGATGATTTTTCCATTGTTCAGAATCTTTTGAAAGCGGACGGCCGCATCAGTCCAGAGAAGAAAGAAATCAGCCCGTTTATGGGGCTTCTGTTCTGCGGGGACTGCAGGGAGCAGATGGTGAGGAGGGTCAACCGCTATAAAGGGACGGAAAAGATCTATTATATCTGCTCCACCAAGAACCGTGGGGAGGGATGCAGCCGCCACAGCATAGAAGAAACCGTGCTGAAGGAACTGACCGGGACTGCCATCCGTCAGTATGCCAACGATTTTCTGGAGCAGGAACAGCTTTTCGCACAGGCAAAAGAGAGGGAGGCAAACCTGCAGGCGGTCATCAGCTATAATAAGGAAATTGCCCGTCTGAAAAAAGAGCAGGATAAATATTACAGCCTGTGTGCCGGGCTGTATGAGGATCTGGGGACGGGAGTCATTACCAGGGAGGAATTTGAACGGCTCCACGGGGAATTTCAAAGGAAGGCGGAGAGCCTGTCAGCTTCGGAGGAAAAGCAGGAGCAGCTTGTCCGGGAGATGTTCAAATCGGGCGTATTGAGCGCAGGGCGGCTTGCATCGTTTAAGGAGTCCCTGGAACTGAGAGAGATTGACCGCCATACCCTTGCAAGCCTTGTGAAAAGGATCTGGGTGTATGAGGGGAAACGGATAGAGATTGAATTTTATTTTACCGATCAGTATCAGGCAATGAAAGATTTTCACAGGGGGGCATGATATGGGAAGGACATCGAAGCGCGCCTGTGCTGCCGCCGGTGCCGAATCCGTTGCGCCAGGAACCGGACAGAGAAAGATGCAGGGAGTAAAATATTATAAAGCCGGTATTTATGCCAGACTGTCTTCGGATCGGGATTTGAAAAAGAATGAGTCTGTGGAAACGCAGATTGAGATTGCCAAAAGGTATGTGGAGGACTGGAACCAGCAACATGGAGACAAGATAGAGATTGTTGGTGAATACGCCGATTTGGGAAAAACAGGGACGAATTTTGACCGTGACGATTTCAAACGGCTGATGCAGGACATCCGTCTGGGCGATATTAACTGTGTGATCGTAAAGGATCTGTCCAGGTTTGGCAGAAACTATCTGGAGGCAGGGAATTATATAGAAAAAATATTTCCGTTTCTGGGAGTCCGTTTCATTGCGGTTGCAGACGGGTACGATACCGGGACGGAAGTCAATAACACAAAGCAGATGGCATCCGAAATAAAAAACCTGGTGAACGATATGTATGCAAAGGATTTTTCGGCAAAGGCAAAGCTGTCCCTGAAACAGCGCAGGGAAGCAGGCTCCTATGTGGGCGGCCCGCCGCCTTATGGATATGAGGCGTGCCTGGAAGGAAGGCTCAGGAAACTAAAGCCGGATGGGAATACGGCGGAGATTGTCAGGCTCATCTATAAGAAATTTCTTGAAATGGGAAGCTATCAGGCTGTGGCAGACGAACTGAATGACAGAAGGATCAACCCGCCGACCGTTTATAAAAAATGCAAAGAGGTCTACTGTCCGGCTGAAACGACATATAAAGGGTGGGACAAGAGCGCGGTGGAGCGCATCCTGAAAAGCGCTACCTATATCGGCGGGCTGGTGCAGGGCAGGACTTCCCTTACCGCAGGGAAAGAGGGAAACCGTGTCCGCAGACCAAAAGAAGAATGGGTGAGAAAGGAAAATACCCATGAGGCCATTATCAGCCAGGAGCTTTACGGGCAGGCACAGGAAATCCACCGCAGGATTCAGGAGCGGACACGCAGCCACAACCATCCCACAAAGGGATGCCCCATCGGGGAGAATATCTTCGACAAGGTTCTGTACTGCGGCGTATGCGGCAGGAAAATGACCCGGCACAGTTATGTAAAGGACTATGGGGACGGCAGGCGGGAACGGAAAGGCGGTTATTTCTGCCTGGACAGCGTCAGCACTAAGAGGGAAACCTGTCTGGAATCCAACCGGATATCCAGGACAGAGCTGGCGGATATCCTGTCTTTCCTGTTTCGGGCGGAATTTGCCACCCAACTGAAAAAGCAGAGGGATTATGTGGAGCAGGGGCAGGCTCTGGTTCATCAGAAAAAACAGGAACTGGAACGGCAGCTGCGCCAGACAGAAGGAGCGATGGCGGCATTGTCGGAAGAAGAGGGCGAAAAATATATGGCATACCGGCTGGGCAGTCTTCCCCAAGAGGAATATGTCCGTTACCGGCTCTGGAAGGAAGAACGTCTTCGGGAACTGGAGAGACAGAAAAAGCGGTATCAGGAAGAGGGGAAGAAGCTGGAACGGAAAGGAGATATCTATCTGAGGGCTGTCCGCTCCCTGATCAGGCTGAAAAGCGGGAACGCCCTGACCAGGGAGCTGGTGGAGGCGCTGATTGAGAAAATTTATGTCTATCCGGGGAAACGTGTGGAGATTGTATTTACTTACGGAGATATCCACAGGGAAGGGGTGGAGTAAAGTGGGAGAGAGACGAAAAACAGCCATCTATCTGAGGGTTTCCACAGAAGATATGCATTTTAAGGCGAACTGCAGGGGACAGGAGGAAAGCTGCAGCATCAGCCACCAGAGGACGTATCTTCAGGAATATATCAGAAAGGACAAAAGGCTTTCTGACAGTGAGGTGGTGGAATTTTGCGACGACGGATTCACAGGCACCAACATGGAGCGTCCGGGGATGCAGGAAATGCTGAAAGCAGTAAAGCAGAATCAGATTGGGTGTATCCTTGTGAAAGACCTTTCGCGCTTTTCCAGGAACTATATTGAGGCGGGGACATATTTAAACCAGGTGTTCCCTTTTATGGGCGTGAATTTTGTAGCTGTAAATGACGGCTATGACAGCAGGGAGCAGAAAGGCATGGCGCTTGCTTTTGACACGGCATTCCAGACTCTAATTTATGACTTGTACAGCAAGGACATTTCCATCAAAGTAAAAACGGCTTTTGACAGTAAATGCGCAGCCGGAGAGTATGTGTTCGGACAGGTTCCCCTGGGATATGAGAAGAGCAGGGAAGTGAAAAATACCATTATTGTCAATGAAAGGGAGGCGGAGATTGTTCGTTCTGTTTTCTCCATGGCATTGGATGGCATGAGCAGCGTGCAGATCGCAAGGCGGCTTTTTGAAGAAAATGTTCCCACGGCAACACAGCTGCGCTGTCCTGACAGAAGTACCCTGAATAAAAATCATACATGGAGCAGTTCTATGGTCCGGCATATCCTGAGTAATCGTTTTTATCTGGGTGAGATGGCGTATGGGAAAAGTGTGCGTAAATCGGTGGGGAGTAAAGAAGGAAAAGCTGTCCCTAAAAGCGAGTGGAAAGTGTTGAAAGATCACCACGAGCCGCTGGTGACGCCTGAAATCTTCGCCCGTGTCGCCCGGGAAACTCCCGGGCATTCCACGAAGCGTAAGAGGGAGAAGCATCCGCTGACCGGAAAGATTTTTTGTGGAGGGTGTGGATACTCCTTAAGCTACGCGCCACAGAGCGGAAACACTACACGCCATTTCTGGTGCAGGAAGTATTCCCTTTTGCAGATACCGGATTGCTGCACCTATTTTAATGCGGCTGTTCTGGAGGAAACGGTGCTTACCCTGTTGGATCGGGAACTGATGCGCAGGGGCGACCAGATCAGACAGCGTAGGGCTTTGGAGCAGTTCCAGAAGGAGAATCTGGAGAGGCTTGCGGGGAGAGGCAGGGAGTGCCGGAAGGAATACCATGATATGCAGAGGGAGAGGGATTCCCTGTACGAGAGCTACGCTTTTGGTCAGATGGATGCCCAGGAATACCGGAGCAGGGCTGACCGATTGACTGCCCGGATGGAAGAACTTTCCGGCAGGATTCAGGAAGTGGAGGAGGAACACGGCCAGATGGAGGAAGAGGCGGGCAGGGATAAGCAGGATATGAAACAGATTATCCGCTATTCTCATTTGGAGACATTAACCCAGGAGGTGGTGGATGTCTTTATCCGGAAGGTGACGGTTTATAAGAATAGGCGGGTGGAGATTGAGTGGAGTTTTTCCGAGTAAAAAGGGGCTTTCATCACGAAAACAACTTGACACTAATTTAACATCAATTTACGCTGAACTTGACACTAATCTAACATCAGCCCTACGAAAATACCAGGTTTTCCAAGACTCTCGACAAAAAATAAGTAAAAAAGTTCGTGACACTAACTTGACATACACGGGATGGGGGGCACTTTGTGTAGCCTCAAGTCTTCCGACTTGAGCATTTTTATCCGGGTGACAGAGAACCGTGGCTCCAGAGGGATATCGCCAGTTTTCTGGTATCGGAAGTGCAGCGAATCTATCCGGAATACGAATGCGGAGGGAAGCTTTTGTGATGTATCTGTGGGAGGCAGTGCTGGGAGCTGCGGAAGAAGGAATTTCGCCGAAAGATCTTCGCTTCGTTCATTCGGAAAGAGGGAGCGCCTATATGGAAATGGCGCTTCCGTATTTGAATCAGGAAGGCCCTTTGGGGAAGCGTGTGCTGGAAATCAATACTTATTGTCGGTTTTATGATATTTTTAAGGATCTGTTCCGTCCGGATCTGACAGAAGTTACCGCGTTGCGGGAAAGTCTGACCAACCTGACGCTTCATATGCTGGCGGAAAATGATTTACGCAGAGGGATGTGCAGAGAAGAGTATTACAAAAAGCTTTTAAAAAGAGAGATTCTGGAAGGCGTTTACGGAAGGACAGCCAAAAGCGTCTGGAAGAGCATGAAGAGGGAAGAACAGGAGATACTGCTTGGAGGACTGCTCAGGAATTTTCGGACCGGGAGTTCGCTTTTGCTCTTTATGGACATGGTCAGAGGGCTTGTTGCGGACAGCATTATTTACCGCAGCAGAGAATGTCCGGATGATGTGATTATTTATACTGGTCTTAAAAAGTCCAGAATGCTGGAGCAGAAATTCAGACTTCTTCAGGACCTTTTTCTGGATATCCGGTATCATACAGAAATCTTTTATGAAGCACATTTTGGAATTATCGGAATCGACTGTACCATGAGGACAGACGAGACAGCCATATACTGAGCAGGAGGAGCGGATGTTTAAAAATACATATCCTCTGTTTGAGAGGAAAAAGGTTCTGAAAAAAGAGATGCTGGAAAATCTCAGAGACTATCCCAGAGATGTTTTCCATATTCTGTATCAGGATTATTCAGACGGAATATTAGTCGGATGCGAACTGAAGGTACAGGAGCCTTATGTGTGTGTGGAACCGGGAATCCTGTACTATAACAAAGAATTTTATATTATGAACAGCCCGGAACGGCTGCTGTACGAACCAACGGGAAAGGAACAATATATCAAAGTCCGGTTTTTGGAAGCGGCAGGCGGAATCGAAAAAAGAGAAGCAGCAGCGCGGATTTATATAGATGACAGACCGCCCGATAAAAAGGACGAACTGGAACTGGCCCGTTTTAAACTTCAGGAAGGAGCGAGGCTTCGGGACCAGTATACCGGTTTTTATGATTATGCTACGGAGTTTGATACGCTGATCCTGATCCATGCGCCGTATGCTTCGCCGGTAAAGAGCACGGTCCATCCACAGATTACAAAAGCGTATGCAGCCAGTATGATGAAACATCCGGTCAAAAACTTCTGGGACGGCGCATTCTGTCTTCATTGTCTGCAGGAGGGAGATGCGCTGCCCCACGCCATGATTCAGGGCTATCTGAATGTCCGCCTTATGCAGGATAAGGAGACTTACCGGCCGGAGGAGATCTATCAGGCTTTTCATAAGCTGCTTGCCGAGGCGGAAGGAAACGGCCTGTCTGCTGACCGCAGAGTAAAGGCAAATCGGGACATGTTGTTGCTGTAGACAGAGAGGAAAAGAAATGTTTTTAGATGAACAGCTGCTTCGGGCAGAATACAGCCGGAAGGAACAGGAAAAGCGGGAACAGCACCTGACGGAAATCAGAGAGGATATTCTGCGTCAGGAGCGGGAACAGAAAACGGTGGAGGAACGGATCTGTGAGCTGAAGCTTGGAAGGGTAGAACTGGACGGCAGAGAATTTCAATGTGAAAAGAGATGTCTGCTGAACAGTCGCATTCCCGTATTTGTTTTCCCGGAGGATGTGGACAGAATCATGGAAGAAAACAATGTGGCGACGGTTTTTTACCGGACACTGGAGATCGGAACCAACCTTACGTTTATCAATCAGCCGGCAGTTATAAAAAATGAGGCAGAATTCCAGAAAAAAATAACAGAACAGTATTTCAGGGATAAACTGACCTATTATCCTCTGGAAACAGGAAATTTCCGATCAGGAAATTACAGAATCTGCTGTGCGGAGGGGGCTTTGGCCAGCGCAGTGGGCGGCGTATTCATCAATAATTTTTACTGCAGCGGAAAAAAGAGGACAATTACAGGAAATTATACATGCAGGCTGGCAAAACGGTATACATTTGGACATTTGTTTCAGGCGATGATCAGCCGGATGTTTCAGGAGGATGAATAAATGGGAGACTGTGCAGTTACTTATGAAAGAATCAGATTAGACGCATATCAGACCGAACATATCCTGACCCTTGAGATGGAGGAAAACGCAGACAGCCATGGCAGTCTTCATATGACGGCGGTTGTACCGGAAGAAACGGCGGAGCAGTATGTCTATACGACTGCGCCCATGATGCCGGTGACCTTAAGCTATCTGAGTGAGACCGGCAGTACGAAGATCCTGTGCCGGGGGATCGTAACCAGTATCCAGATCAGTTGTCAGGGGAATACATACTATATGGATCTGACGGCAAAGGGAAAAACCTGCGTCATGGATATTGTGAAACGTTCGCGTTCCTTTCAGAACCCGGTCATGACGGTACATCAGCTGATTCGGGAAGTCATGTCGGGGTATGAAAACAGCGACTGCATCATACGGATTCCGGATGAGCCGATTGGAAGGCTTGTGTTACAGTACCAGGAGACAGACTGGGAGTTTTTGAAACGGTTTGTTTCCCATTACGGGGCGGTTCTGATTCCCGATATGGTATCGGAAAAGACTGCGCTGTTTGTGGGTGTTCCGAAAAACGGAGAGACATATACGGTCAATCCATGCCGGTATAACCTGGTGAAGAAGGTGGATGAATATCTGTATGTAAAAAGAAACCGCTGGCCGGACGCACTGGAAACAGATTTCACGGTTTTCCAGATTCAGGATTATCAGATCTATCGGGCCGGGAACCGGGTTCAATTTCGCGGCATTCCTTTGATCATACAGTCACTCAGGCGCATTCTGCAGGACGGGATCCTGAAGAACCAGTATGAGTTAAGGCCGGAAAGAGGACTCAGAGGGATGGAACTCTACAATGAACAAATCGTCGGAGCATCGATTACCGGGCAGGTTACGGACATTTCCAGAGATAAGGTGATGGTACAGCTGGCAATCGACGAGGCAGGAAGAGCAGCCTGGTGGTTTCCATATTCAACCATGTCGGCTTCGCCGGACGGAAGCGGCTGGTACTGCATGCCGGAGAAAGGGGATCAGGTAAGGGTGTATTTTCCCACCTGTCAGGAAAAGGATGCTTATGCGGTCAGCGCCGTCAGCGGACACGAACCGGAACCGGGAGATGAAGAGGATCCGATGGGGAATCCCAATGTGAAGTATCTGAGGACAAAGGCAGATCAAGTCATTCAGTTTGCCGAGGATGGAATCATTATCAATTCCGGAAGCGGACAGGCTACCATATTTCTGGGAAATTCCGGAGAACTGACGGTATATGGAAGCACCGATGTGAATGTAACAGCACAGAATACACTGTCTCTGATTTCCAATGGCCAGGTTCTGGTGGGCGCGACGAATTCCATCGCTATAAAAAAGGGAGAGGGAACGGGCATCACACTGGATAAAGAAGGAGATATCAGGCTGAAAGGTTCCAGGATTTACAGTAATTAGCGGAGGACGTATGAATCGGGAAGAAGCGGTACAGAAGTATCAGGAGGACGTGAAGGAGTATCTGCAGAATGTTTCAAAGCGGCTGAAATCCGGCTTTGCAGAAGGGGAGAAACAGTTCGTTAAGACAGTGCGTAAGACAGTGTATCAGCTGTATTCCGCTTATGAAGAAAAAGAAAAAATACGTTATCTTCAGCTGTCGCTTCTGCGTTCGCGGATGGACGAAGATCTCTATGAGATGCTGGTGTCGTTTCACAGGGAAGCATACTTTCTGGATCCGGCTCCCCGGATGCAGACAGCAGATATCAGTGATCTGTTTACGCTTTTGAAAGCAGCCAGGACACCGCTTTACCAGGCACTGAGGAAATATCAGGGAAAAGTCCAGAAGTATGATGCGGACCGGATGATCCGGGAAACGGCCATGGCTGTTTATAAAAAACAGGCGGAACGCTGCCGGTTTCTGTTTCGTGATCTGGACCTCTGGCTGTCGGAAAGCGGACTGCAGGCAGTGCAGCGTCTGACGGTAAAATGGGGAGGATTCGAAGAGGCCTGCGAGACCGTATTTCTGACAGATACCGGGAAAAAAGAACAGGAACAGTTTCTTACATATAATGAACTAAATACAGTAGAACAGTGGGATTTCAGGTACGTATACCAGAGCTGGGAGACGGCGCAGTTCACGGACCTTTATGCAGAGAAAAAGAATCTGCTGTTCGCAGCCCTGCGATCGTGCAGGATGGAACGCTGTCAGTGGAAAAACTGCCTGATGCACGGCGCCGGATTCCGTGGTTCTGATTTAAGACAGGTTACTTTTGCCGGATGTGATCTGAGCGGCAGCGATTTTCGGGGCGTCCGGATGGAACAGGTAACGTTTCTTGAGTGCAATCTTACCGAAGCGGATTTTACCGGAACAAAACTTCAGGATGCTGTGTTTACCGGTTCCGTAATGGACCGCGCCGTATTTTCAAGAGACGGCTTATTCTGCAAAGGACTGGACGCGGGCCAGCTTCAGAAGATTCGGATGGAGGAAGAGCCTTATGTATTTTGAACTGGAGCAGGACAGGAGAATTCAGAACCGGTTTCGGTTCCGTGACGTGGAAACTGCCGTGCGCGGAGAGTTTGAACCGGAAGAGTTTGAGCAGATTCAGGATATGACCGTGCTGTTTACATTGGGAGACGAAGACAGCGTCTATCCGGATGTGGTGGACGCGCCGGTCTTTATGGTATCCGACGCTCTGAAGAAGCTGTTATATGCCTATGATCCGGAGGTTCTGTACCGCAGAATCACACTGAATCAGGCGGGCGGGGAGATCCAGAAGAAGTACTGGCTTCTTCTGACCGAAAAGCTGGACTGTCTGGATGCACGTTCCGAAAAATATTCCAACGGCTGGGACAAAAGGATCGTGCTGAACCGGGAACGGATCGGCTCAAGACGGGTCTTTAAAGCAAAGGGAATACTGACGCCCAGAGTATTTGTAAATCTGGAAGTCTCCGAGAGCATTCTGCGCAGGGAGTTTCAGGGAATCTCATTAAGGCCGGTAGAAGCGGTCTGAACAGGGGAGGGATATGGATGGCCGGAACCAGAACGGAAATGGTGGACGGAGTAAGGATCACAGTTGTAGAAGACACCAGAGAGGATCTTCAGGATTTTCTCGGAACGGCTCAGGAGATCGAAAGTCTGGAAGGGGAAGAACAGAAGGAAAAACTGGAAGAGATATTCGGAAAAGAAGAGGAAGAAGATTAGGACGAAAAAAAGAAAGGGGAAAAGGCGGAAGAACCGGAAAAGAATCAGGAGGAAGAGACCAGTCCCAGACAAAGTTCGAGAGCGAATACGGATGTGGTTCTTGCCATGCAGATCGCAGATCAGGCGGCGGCAGAGGCGGCGGCCGAAACTCCCTGCTATGTGGTTCATGGAGCGAAAATGCTGTGTTCCATGGGCTCCAGAGAGGCCCGCCTGGTGGTGCCGCTGGACCATGGAGCGCTGCTGGAAGGAAATCCGCAGATGACCGTCAGGGACAGAGAAGCCCTGACGAATATCATGTGTTTCGGAAACTGCTTCAGTGCGGACAATCCAAAGATGGAACAGGCGGCAGTAGATGCGACAAACAGATATAATCAGGAAAAGTCACAGGGGTTCTGGGAGAAGTTCCGCTCTTTTTTCATGGGTCCGCCCGAAACCGTTGACTCTGCCAGCCGGGAACTGCAGGAGCTCTGTATCTGCGAATGCGAACCATGCTTTTCAGAAGAGGCAGTCTGGGAGGAAGGCAATGAAAAGAGTCAGCTGGGAGGAGAAGCGACGCTGATCCAGCCAGATACGATTGTATGCAGATATGGAGGCGTCATCCGCATTATTGATAACGGGCAGAATGGATAAGGAGGCAGTATGAGAAAAACATACCAGTCCATATGGATAGAACTGCCGTATGCGGTCATTCAGATCACGGATGTTCGAATGACAGAAGGCATGAACTGTCATGCCTGCCTGCAGGTTACAGCCATATGTGAGGACGACAGAGAAAGCGACGTGCTGAATCAGCCGGCGGAACGGGAAAAGATACAGGCAGGCCACATGGAAGAAGGCAGAGAGAAAACGCCGTTTTTTACAGGGCGAATTCAGGAAGTATCCCTTATGTACGAGAAAGGACAGCTGATCCTGAAGCTGACAGCAGCATCTATGACACAGGAATGGGATATTGTCCGGCGCAGCAGAACCTTCCAGAATACAGATGCCTCCTATGAGGATGTCATCCGGCAGGTACTGTCAGCCTATCCGGGCGCCTCATGGATCAGCTCCGTCGGCACGAAGAGGAAGATTCCGGGGTTCCTTCTGCAGTATGAGGAAACGGACTGGGAATTTCTGTGCAGGCTGGCTTCCCATTTTGAGGCCTTTCTTCTGGAAGAGCCTGCAGGGGAAACCGGACAGATTTACTTCGGGATCCCGGAACAGAACCGGGGCGGTCAGGTGGACTCCAACTGTTATCAGATTTCCCAGAATCTGGAGACATACCGGCAGTATGCAGAGAATGTGGCGCAGGGCATGATGCTACAGGACAACCTGGACTGGCTGGTCTCCGGCAGAAGTGCATACAAACCGGGAGAAACTGTCCTGTGGAACCGTGTATCCTGCCAGGTCGTCCATGCCGCCATGCAGACGGAAGGAGCGGAGATCCGGTACATCCATGGCCTGAAGCGGACGCAGGGAGTCAAAGCGGGATACTACGGGAACCGGAAGATTTCCGGCCTCAGCCTGCCGGCCGTCATCAAAGAGCGGAACGGGAACCGCCTCCGCGTCCATTTCTCCATCGATCCGGAGTATCGGCCCGGAAATAACCACTACTTTACCTATGCCATCGAGACGACCAGCTGGTACTGCCTTCCGGAACCCGGAAGCACGGTCCACATCTATTTTCAGAACCAGGATGAAACCACCGGGATCGCAGTGCAGGCCATGCGGCAGGGAAGCGAGGCGGCAGCGGCCTCTGTTTCCGCCAGAGGCGCGGTAGAAGACAAGTCCTTTTCTACATCAGACGGAAAGGCCATGCAGCTTACCGGTACCGGGATCAGCTTCTCCTCGGTATCTGACGCTTCCTGCTTTACCGTATCGAAGGACGGCACGCTGAACATGGAAGCGGCGGATATCGTCTTTTCGGCTCAGACGGAACTGAATATAGGAAAGGGCATGATCCGGATCGGGAAAGAAGTAAAGGAGATCATTCCTGAAGATACCGTGATTCAGTCAGAGACCGGTACGGTGGGGCTGGGAATTCTGGACGTTACCGATGAAGAAGTGACGATGAAGGAAGACCGCGGAATACTGATCGACGAAAACTCGGATGTCTGGCTGATTGCATCGGGAACGCTCTTCTATGAACCCGAACAGATGAAACCGCCGGGAGTCCGGTATTCAGATACGGAAATGAGAGAAGAAGACGCCGCTCAGAGAGAAGCGCACAATGCAGAAGTCTTTGCGGTCCGGGAGAAAGAATCCAGAGGAAAGATCGGGGTTGGTAAGGTGGTGGCAGGGCTTGGCGCGCTGTGTGTGATCGGGGCGGCTACCGTGTTGACGGGCGGAGTGGCGCTGGTTGCTCTCGGCGCCGGCATAACCGCAACAGCATGCGGGACTGCGCTGGAGATGGAAGGAAGACGGGATCTGGCCAAAATGGAATCCGGAGACTTCTCTCAGTCCTGTAATTTCGTCCGAGACGGACTTCTGGGCGGAAATCAGGAATTGTATGAAACGGTCATGTACGGAAGCGTTATGATCGGACTGGGGGCGCTTCTCTCGCCCCTTGCCAAAGTGCTGCCGGACCTGCTGAAAACCTTGGGAATTATGGGACTGAAGTCATACGGGATTCTTGCGGCAGGCCAGGCCTTGACGGCAGGCAGCCTGGCCGCAGGTACCATGTACCTTCAGGATGTCTCAGACGGCTACGTGGACGCCGGCTGGCAGGAATACGGCACCACCTTTGGCGTATCCGCCGCAGTCGCCGGGATCGGGTTCGCTCTCGGGACCGCAGCGGCAGCGGCCGGGAGCAAATCAGAGCTGGTTACGGGCATTCTTGCAAAATCCGGAAAGTTTGCGCCGGCGTTGATCATCGGAGGAGAGACGATCATCGACGTTGCAGTGGACAAAGGAACCAGCGTCGTGTTTGACCGGGAATTCGACCTGAAAATGTCGCTTCTGACTTCCCTGGCTTCCAACATCGCCTTCTCCATCGATCCGGTCAACATGGCGACGGGCGGATTCTGCCTGACAGCCACGGACCTGCTCCTTCCCGACTTGATGGAAGAACACTTCCGGCTGCAGCGGATCTACAACTCCGTCATCCCCTGCGCAGGCGGCTTTGGAAAGAACTGGATGCTGGGACTGGAGAGCCGCCTTTTTCTCCGGGAAGAGGAAGGACTGATCGACGCAGTCTGTACGGACGGCCACGCAGAACGCTTCCGCCTCGAAGACGGAAAATGGATCAGCCGCAGGCAGGGAGACGCCCGGTATCAGCTGAAGGAAGCAGAGACGGGAGACGGTTTCGTCCTGCTTTACATTCCGGAGCATAAGCGGTATGATTATGACAGTATGGGACGCCTGCTCTCCATCCGGGGAAAGGGCCTGACGAAACTGAGCATCCGATATCAGGAGGCGCAGATCAGCCAGGTCGTGACCTCATCCGGCTATGTGCTTGATTTCCGGTATGAAGGAGACCAAATCGCAGAGATCAGAGACGAGGCAGGCAGGACCCTCCGGTACCGGTATGAGAACGGGCGCCTGACCGCCGTCAGCCACGTGGATGAAGGCGTGACCACCTACCATTATGACGAAAAAGGGCATATCACGCAGGTCGTCGACCAGAACGGACACGCCTATGTAAGAAATGAATACGATGACAGCGGGCGGGTAACTGTGCAGTACTATCCGGACGGCACGAAGAGCATTCTGACCTATGATCCCCGAAAACGGGAAAACACCGTTTACATCGAAGGACTGGAAAGGACCGAACGCTATCGGTACAACAAAGACCATCTGGTGACCCATACCTATCACGACGACGGAACTCTGGAAGAGACGGATTACGATCAGTGGAGCAACCGGATCTTCGAAAAAGACCGGAACGGAAACGTCACCCGCCGCCTGTACGACGGTCTGGGAAGGCTTCTAAAAGAGACACTGCCTTCTGGACAGACATGGGAATACCGCTACGGAGACGGAGCGGAACTGCTGGAAAAAAGAGCCGATACCGGGGAAACGTTCCGTTACACTTATGATGAATACGGTTTCGTCATCGAAGAGTCGGAAAAGATCAGGGAAGGAGCGTGGAGACAGAGACAATACAGAAGAGATTTCCGCGGGCGCGTCCTGAGCATGACCGACAGCCTGGGCCGTGTCACCCGTTACGATTACGACAGTCCGGACGGACACTTCCTGCCGGAACCCTCCTGCGTGGAAGACGCATCAGGAGAACAGACCGTCTACGAATACGACATCCTTGGACGCAGGACCGCTGTCCGGACGGATATGGGAACTGCGGAAATACGTTATAACCGCCAGAACTATCCCACCTGCGTAAGAGACGGAAACGGAATCGAACAGTACAGAACCTACGATAAGATGGGGAACCTCACCGCCCTGTTCCCGCCTGCGCAGGGAACGGACGGTCCCTGCTGGACGTACCGGTACGATTTCTTCGACCGGCTGATCGAGACCAGAGACCCCATGGGAAACATCTGGAAAAAAGAACGGAATCTGTCAGGAGACATCCTCTGTGAACAGATGCCGGACGGAAGGGAGATCCGTTACGAGTATGACGCGGACAGCCGGAAAATCCGGACGGTCTACGCAGACGGCTCCACAGAACGCTGCTTTTATGACGGAAACGGGAACCTGATCAAAAAAGTCCGGCCGGAGAACTACGTGGCAGAGACCGATGACGGCATCGGCGTCACTTACGTCTACGACAGCATGAACCGGCTGGTGCAGGTAACGGACGAGGATGGACAGGTTCAGCATACTTTCCGTTACAATGCATCCGGCCGTCTGGAAGAAGAGTCTGACGGAGCCGGATATGCGACCCTCTATACGTACGACCTCACAGAAAACCGCACCGGGATGTGGGAACCTGTCGAAATGTCGGACGGCGGAGAGGTCCTGTACCGGGTCACGCTGTACGAATACGATTCCGAGTCCAACAAAATCAGGGAAAAAAGAGGACTGGACAAAGTCCGCGCAGGACAGACTCCCGTGCGGACCCACGAACTCCGATTCACCTACGACGCCCGGAACCGCCTGACCACGGTGGAAGATCCGGAGGGCGCCAGAGCAGAGTACCGCTATAACAGCCTGAACCAGAAAACGTACGAAAGCTTCCGGATCAGCGAACACGTGGAGCGGGTCATCCGGTACGAATATGACGCCGTGGGGAACCTGATCCGGCGGAGCGAAGGGATCGAAGAACGGTTCCGGAAGCCCGGCAGCAGCTCCCGCATGGTCTGGTCCGTCACCCGGTATGAGTATGATCCTGCCGGCAACTGTATACACATGATCAGCCCCAAAGGGTATGAGAGAACATGGCAGTATGACATACTGGATCGTATAACGGAAGAAAAAGAAGAGGATCAAGCCGGAGGCATTCATCGAACGATTCAGTATGAATATGATCCGGCCGGAAATCTTCTGGTCCGCCGGGACTGCAGTCTGGACAGGCCCACCGAACGGCAGTTTGACTATGACGGAAAAGACCGCCTGATCCGCCTGACCGATGAAAGCGGGGCTGTCACCCGCCTGTTCTACGACCGGAACGACCGGATCGCAAAAGCGGTGCGCCCGCAGCAGTATGACGCCGCGCAGGACGACGGCGCAGGCTTCTGCTATACCTATGACTGCCGTGACCGGGTGACCCGGATCACCGGTCCGGACGGGAACGTCCTGCAGGAGCAGGCCTACGACCACTTCGGGAACATCCGGTCACAGCTGGACGCACAGCTCGTCCATACCGAATACGAATACAGCCTGTCCGGGGATCTGCTTGCCGTATACCGGGGAAGCCGCAATGCTCAAAAGCGCCGGGCGGCCCAGAGACTGGAGCATGATGCCTGGGGGAACGTGACCGGGGCAACAGACGGGAATGGGAACCGGACGGATTTCGTTCTGGACGGCTGGGGAAGGATCCTGGAGATCCATACGCCGGAAGGAGGCGTGGAACACTACACCTACGACTATGCCGGCAACATCACCGGCGCCACAGACGCGAACGGAAACACCATTACTTACCGCTACAACAGCTTCGGGCAGGTATGGGAGATCCGGGATCCGGAAGGACACAGCGAGTATTTCTACTACGACGAAGAAGGCCGTCAGGAGATGCACGTCGACCGCAACGGGAATACGGAGCATACCCGTTACAACATGGACGGCAGCCTGTTCTACCGCCGGTGCGAAGACCGGAACGGAAAACACCCGGTGGTCAGTCAGTACCGGTACTGGCCGGACGGAAGGCTCCGGGAAGCCGCCGGAGGCGGGATCACCTATCAGTACGCCTATACAGAAAACGGCCTGCTGAAAAGCAAATCCGCAGACAGAATCCTCCTTCTGGAATACGCCTACGACCGCAACCGCAACCTGTCCGGCCTGACCGACCGCACAGGGAGAACGGTCCGCTACGCTCATGACGCACTGGACCGTCTGACGCAGGTAACGGAAGGACCGGAGCACGTGCTGGCCTCGTACCACTACCATAAAGGCGGTGCCCTTCAGAAGCTGCGTTACGGAAACGGCCTGCAGACGGAGTATCACTATCAGGAAGACGGGAGCCCGCCGGTCTTGTGACCATGACGGCACAGGGAAACGTGCTGCTGAACCTCCGTTACGCCTACGACGGGAACGGGAACTGTACGGAAAAAAGCGGAGAACCGTATCAGAACACCTATACCTATGACCGGATGAACCGCCTGACCGGATCCATACAGGATGGGAAAGGAGTGAGGTATACCTACGACCCGGCAGGAAACCGGCTGAAAAAAGAGACCGGGCAGGAGACGGAAACTTACCGTTACAACGCAAAGAATCAGCTGACCGAACGCCATACCCGGGAAGGAGTCATCCGGTACAACTACGATCTGCAGGGCAACCTTCTGGAAGAGCAGGGAGAGACCCGCAGGAAACAGTATGCCTACGATGCGGCCGGACGACAGATCAGCGTTGTTGTATCCGAATCAGCGGATGGAGGAGATAAGGAAAGAAGCTTTGTCCAGCTCAATCACTATGACGGAGAAGGCCTGCGTTACGAGACGGAAGAAAACGGGAAAGTCATCCGCTTTCTCTTTGACCGGGGTGAGCTGGCGGAGGAAAGACGGGAAGATGCTCAGATCCGTTACATAAGAGGATACGATCCGTTACTCCTGATACATCAGGACGGAGAAAAGCAGAGCCGTTTTTCCTTTGTTCAGGACGAGGTGGGAAGCATCCTGTTCCTGCTGGATGAGGTGCACGAGATCCGGAAGTCGTACCGCTATGACGCCTTTGGAGATATCCTGCAGGAAATGGGAGATATACCCAATCACCTGACTTATACAGGGCAGATATATGACGGAGCCGCCGGACAGTACTATCTCCGGGCAAGATTCTACAACCCTGTGGTCGGAAGGTTTCTGCAGGAGGATACATACCGCGGAGACGGGCTGAACCTGTATGCGTACTGTGCGAATAACCCGGTGATGTATTATGATCCGAGCGGGTATGCGCAGCTTTGTCCGGGAAGAAAACAAAATCCAGCCAATCAGAGAAAGAATAAAGGCACATTTATTGAAGGAATGGATTATGAGGAGGCCATTAGATACCAGGAGTACTGGATGGAGCGTTATGCGGAAAAATACGCAGAGATGGTTGAGTCAAACAGGATATGGACGTGGAATGAATTGGATGGTGGGAAGCTCTTGACTCGAACAGAAAAAAATTTTATAAAAAGTTTGGCAATTGAGAAAGGACTGGTTCTTGAAGTGAAAATCAAGCCAAGGACACAATATGCTGACTTTGAGGGAGCAGGAGTGGTTTTAAGGCGGGAAAAATTGCCAGAATCTTACTGGAATTCAAGAGATAAAGCCCAATTTGATTATCTGGATGAATTAATTGGTGGCAGGCCGATTGGGACTACATGGCATCATACTGAAATACCAGGAGTAATGGAACTGGTGCCATTTGGAATACACAATATTTATAATCATAAAGGAGGTGCTAGCTTTGGTCATTGGGCTTATCGACCATTTGGAAGATGATTAAAATATATTTAAAGCAATGATGTAAAAAATATTGACAAAATATGCAGGAGAGCGACTATGAAAATTGATAATAACAGTATTGTAACACCATTACCAACTGATGAACTGATTGAAGCATTTGAGAATGATTCCAGAGTAGAGTTGCCACAGGATTATAAATGCTTTTTGAAAAAATATAATGGTGCAATCCCTGAAACTAATATGTTTACTTTTAAAAGAAGGAAATATTTAGTGGAAAGTTTTTTATGTTTACTGGAAAAACCAATATATGATTTGGAAAATGGAGAGTATGATATTGATGTTGTTTTGACCGCCAGAGGCGAGCTGATGAATGAGGAGGAGGATGTAATTGGAACAGATATTGTACCGATTGCGTCACTGTCCGGAGATGATTATGTATGTCTGGATTATCATAATAAAAAACCGTCAGTTGTGATATGGTATGGCGGAGAATCGGAAGAGTTTCATCCGGTCCTGCGCAAAATAGCAAACAGCTTCAGTGACTTTCTGAATATGATTAATGAGTCATGGGAGTACTGATGATTCAAAACTCTGTTTGCAGCATTTGAGAAATGATGTAAACATTCTCTTACGGGAAACGTCAGGCTGAAGGATCACCTGCGTAAGAGGTTTCCTGTAGATAAAATGGGGAGCAGGGAAAACAGTCAAAAAGAATCCATCCTTTTTCCTGCATCCTTATTTTATCTAAAATATTTTAGGCATTGAATTAATGGGAATGGAGAGGAATAAAAATGAGTTAAGAATTACCGTTTGAAGAGTTTGCAGATTCACAGAATGCAATACGGGAGTATATACATTCTGGTGCAGGTCACTGGGGAACTCACAAAGCAGAAGTCACAGTATTGCGTGATGGAAAGACTGTATTTAAAAATACAGTTTCCATAGTGTCATTGATCGAGACCAATGAATCTTTTGTAGAGATCGTATGGCCGGAGAAAGAAGAGGGGGAATATTTTGGAAAATATTCCAACACTTATCAAAATTTTGAATATGATGATGGAGTTCTTAAGATAAGATGTCAGGACAGGGAGAGAAATAACATAGTGATACTGATAGAATCTCTGTGAGTTATCCTGCAGATTTACTATAATATTTTTCAGTTTGATATATGTGTTCTCAAGAACAATATATAGATATGATTATATTTTTAGATAACCATATTATGAAATCTTAAAACAAAAACATATTGAAAATCCAGAATTTTTTCCAGATCCAGATACATTGTGTATTGTTGAAGAAAATGAATACATAAAAATGAGGGAAGAATATACCAGTATGGTTAGAGATGGGAAATTGCAACCAGGACATCATATATTGGGAATAGCAGATGGCGGAACTAATGTACAAGGAAACATTACTCCAACAGGGGAGAAATTTATTCCGAGAAATATGTTACCACCAGAAGCGTTGGATTATTATGATTCAATATATGCTACAAAACGCAATCCACATCCAAGTAGAATTGCAGTGTATGAAGTAAATGGAATAGTTCGATTTGGAAAGAATCCTGCCCATACAGAAGCTACTACATTACAACAAAATATATATATATTTGGCAAAAAACAAATAATTTTAGAAGGAATAATTTAAAATGGTAGATTGTAGTATATATGTAAATTTGAATTATAAAAAAGCATATGAAAACTATCTTAATATAGACAATACTGGGCAATGCATCCTTGAGGAGGAAAGAATAATTTATGGAGATATGATATTTTTGAACAGAGGAAAGTGGTGTTTGATTATCATAACATCAGGAGATACATATTGTGAAGAAGTACTGTTGGAAATGAGTTCGGGAAAAAAGTTGGCTTATTTTTTCAGCGATGATGCACAAATGGATTGTGAATGGATTGTGATGGATAATAATCATGTTTTGCGAAGATTTTTTTGTTATAACGATACTCCGGAACTTAACAGGAATGATGGAAGATTAGCGTGTGAAAATAACGCAAAACTCCAAAAATGGGAGGATTTAGACCAGCTAATAGAAACTGCTAATGTTTCTGTTGACTCGATTTTTGAGTAGAAATTTCAAGTAATCGTTAAGATGATTTTTGAACCGGACGGATTTCGTTCTGGACGGCTGGGGAAGGATCCTGGAGATCCATACGACGGAAGGCGGCGTGGAACACTACGCCTACGACTGCGCCGGCAACATTACCGGCGCTACGGACGCGAACGGAAACACCATTACTTACCGCTACAACAGCTTCGGGCAGGTATGTGAGATCCGGGATCCGGAAGGGCACAGCGAATACTTCTACTGCGACGAAGAGGGCCGTCAGGAGATGCACGTCGACCGCAGCGGAAATACGGAACACACCCATTACAACATGGACGGCAGCCTGTACTACCGCCGGTGCGAAGACCGGAACGGAAAGCATCCGGTGGTCAGTCAGTACTGGTACCGCCCGGACGGAAGGCTCCGGGAAGCCGCCGGAGGCGGGATCACCTACCAGTACGCCTATACGGAAAACGGCCTGCTGAAAAGCAAATCCGCAGACAGAATCCTCCTTCTGGAATACGCCTACGACCGCAACCGCAACCTGTCCGGCCTGACCGACCGCACAGGGAGGACGGTCCGCTATGCCCATGACGCTCTGGACAGACTGACACAGGTAACGGAAGGACCGGAGCATGTGCTGGCCTCGTACCACTACCACAAAGGCGGACCCCTTCAGACGCTGCGTTACGGAGACGGCCTGCAGACAGAGTATCACTATCAGGAAGACGGAAGCCCCGCCGGCCTTGTGACCATGACGGCGCAGGGAAACGTGCTGCTGAACCTCCGTTACGCCTACGACGGGAACGGGAACTGTACGGAAAAAAGCGGAGAACCGTATCAGAACACCTATACCTATGACCGGATGAACCGCCTGACCGGATCCATACAGGATGGGAAAGGAGTGAGGTATACCTACGATCCGGCAGGAAACCGGCTGAAAAAAGAGACCGGGCAGGAGACGGAAACTTACCGTTACAACGCAAAGAATCAGCTGACCGAACGTCATACCCGGGAAGGAGTCATCCGGTACCGCTACGATCCGCAGGGCAATCTTCTGGAAGAGCAGGGCGAGACCCGCAGGAAACAGTATGCCTACGATGTGGTCGGACGGCAGATCAGCATCGCCGTATCCGAATCGTCGGATGGAGGAGACAGAGCGGAAACGACAGACGCAGCAGAAGGAACAAACCCGGCGGAAGCCTCAGGCGGTGCCGGAGTTGCATGGAAGCAGCGTTTTGTCCAGTTCAACCGCTATGACGGAGAAAATCTGCGTTACGAGACGGAAGAAAATGGGAAAGTCATCCGCTTTCTCTTCGACCAGGGCGAGCTGGCGGAGGAAAGCATTGAAGACTCTCAGATCCGTTATATAAGAGGATACGATCCGCTGCTCCTGATACATCGGGACGGAGAAGAGCAGAGCCGTTTTTCCTTTGTTCAGGACGAGGCGGGAAGCACCCTGTTCTTGCTGGATGAGGCGCACGAGATCCGGAAGTCGTACCGCTATGACGCTTTCGGAAGCATCCTGCAGGAGGCAGGAGATGTATCCAATCACCTGACTTATACAGGGCAGATATATGACGGAGTCGCCGGACAGTACTATCTCCGGGCAAGGTTCTACAACCCTGTGATCGGAAGGTTTCTGCAGGAGGATACATACCGCGGAGACGGGCTGAACCTGTACGCATACTGTGCGAATAACCCGGTGATGTATTATGATCCGAGCGGGTATGCGCGGCTGTGTCCGGGTGGGAAAACTAATCCTGAAAGTAAACAAACTGCTACAGAAAAAAGGAATTCGATGGGGACGGTAGAAGGCACTGGTACGAAGACTAATAGGATGATGTATGGTAGTGAAAAAAATGCTGGGGTAATTCCGGCAGAAATAGCTGATAGATTAAGGGGAAAAACATATAATAATTTTGATGAATTCAGGAAAGCTTTTTGGAAAGAAGTAGCTGAATCATCATATGCAAACGAGTTTATATTTAATAATGATAAATTAAATTTATATAGAATGCGAAATGGTGGAGCTCCATTGGTTATGGATTCGCAGGTGTTAGATGGAAGCTTAACATATCAATTACATCATGTTACGCCAATTAATCAAGGAGGAATGGTATATGATATAGGAAATATTGTGATTGTTACACCACGTTATCATGCAGAAATGTTATTGCCAAGTTATCATGGATATAATGGCTTTAATAAATTTTTTAAGTAAAACAAGAAAGGAAGACACATAGGGATATGTTAAGTAGAGATGAAGTTTATGCTTATGTAGAAAAAATAAGAATGGGTTTGGGAAGTGATGATGAAGTAGAGAAGTGGATAGGAGAAATATCTGCATCTGTACCAAATAGAAATATAATTGGAACAATTATGTCGGGTAGTGGTATTACAACAGAAGAGGTAGTTAATAAGTTATATGAGGCTAATATAATATATCTTTAGAATCTTCAGATTCAATTTATGGTATAAACTTATCAAAACTGTTTGCGGAATATTTTAATCAAGAGGCAGGCTAAAATGGAAAGGTTCTACAGTTAATCCAGATGTGATAAAGTACATTATGTCTGTTGGTAATGATACTATTGAGGAAATAATGGAAAAACTTTACAACTATAAACCTATTTTGTTGTAATCATTCTCTTACGGAAAGCGTCAGGTTGAAGGATTACCTGTATAAGGGGGTTATTGTAGTTCTGGTTTCTCAATATTATCACAAAGGAGGCCCCCTTCAGAAGCTGAGTTATGGAAACGGCCTGCAGACGGAGTATCACTATCAGGAAGACGGAAGTCCCGCAGGTCTTGTGACCATGACGGCACAGGGAAAGGTGCTGCTGAATCTTCGCTACGCTTATGATGGGAACGGGAACTGCACGGAAAAAAGCGGAGAACCGTATCGGAACACCTACACCTATGACCGGATGAACCGTCTGACCAGATCCATACAGGACGGGAAAGGAGTGAGGTATGCCTACGATCCGGCAGGAAACCGGCTGAAAAAAGAAACCGGGCAGGAGACGGAAACTTATCATTACAATGCGAAAAATCAGCTGAATGAACGTCATACCCGGGAAGGAGTTATCCGGTACCGCTACGATCTGCAGGGCAATCTCCTGGAAGAGCAGGGAGAGACCCGCAGGAAACAGTATGCCTACGATGCGGCCGGACGGCAGATCAGCGTTGCCGTATCCGAATCGGCGGGTGGAGGAGACGGAGCGGGAAGCTTTGTCCAGCTCAACCGCTATGACGGAGAAAATCTGCGTTATGAGACGGAAGAAAACGGGAAAGTCATCCGCTTTCTCTTCGACCGGGGCGAACTGGCGGAGGAAAGACGGGAAGATGCTCAGATCCGTTACATAAGAGGATACGATCCGCTGCTCCTGATACAGGACGGAGAAGAGCAGAGCCGTTTTTCCTTTGTTCAGGACGAGACGGGAAGCACTCTGTTCCTGCTGGATGAGGCGCATGAGATCCGGAAGTCGTACTGCTATGACACTTTCGGAATCATCCTGCAGGAAACAGGAGATGTACCTAATCGCCTGACTTATACAGGGCAGATGTATGATGGGACCGCCGGACAGTATTATCTGCGGGCAAGGTTTTACAACCCTGTGATCGGAAGGTTTCTGCAGGAAGATGTGTATCGCGGGGACGGGCTGAACCTGTACGCATACTGTGCGAATAACCCGGTGATGTATTATGATCCGAGCGGGTATGCGCAGTTGTGTCCGGGCGGGAAAACGAATCCTAGTGCGAATACAGAAAATGAAATTGATCCAAGAGAGTTACCAGGAAGAGTTACAGGAAGTGAATATACTCATGATGTTGAAAAGATGATGAGAGGGCAATATCGGTATAATTCCTAAAGAAATTGCTGATAAATTACAGGGAAAACAATTTGATAATTTTAAGAAATTTAGGGAAGCTTTTTGGATGGAAATGGCAGATTCTAAATATGCCAGCGAGTTTTCTGCATCAAATGTTTCAAGAATGAAAAAGGGGCGGGCACCTAAAGTTGTTTTAGGACAAAGCTATGGAGGTCTATCCAGTTATATTTTGCACCACATGAATCCAATTTATAATGGTGGTGGTGTATATGATTTGAATAATATAATAATAGTTACACCGTTAATGCATCAAAGTATTTTAGATCCTAAATTTCATTTTAATATTGGGAGAAATTGAGATGTCAAAAGAAGATTTAATTATATTAGTGGAAAAAATAATGAAGTGTGACGGTACGGAAGAAGAAATTGATGAGATGATTAAATTATTAGAGAAGAATGTACCAGATCCAGGAGTTAGTGATTTGATTTTTTGGGGAGAAGAAAGAACTCCGCAGGAAATAGTGGAGATTGCATTAAGCTATAAGCCAATACTACTATAAAAATAGTATATTGGACACAATCATTTATTATTTTACCGATATGCCAACGAAAATTAAAAGAATATCCGAAAGTTATGTATATCGATAATATCGGTATGACATCAATGTTGTAAAGCCCTATATTTTCGGGGAAAATGCAATTCATATCGGTAAAAGTCTGTATGATTGTGATTAGATTTTTAAAATTTGAAAAAATATGGATCCTGGAGATCCATACGCCGGAAGGAGGCGTGGAACACTACGCCTACGACTGCGCCGGCAACATCACCGGCACTACGGATGCGAACGGAAACACCATTACTTACCGCTACAACAGCTTCGGACAGGCATGCGAGATCCGGGATTCGGAAGGACACAGCGAGTACTTCTGCTGCGACGAAGAAGGCCGTCAGGAGATGCACATCGACCGCAACGGGAACACGGAGCATACCCGGTTACAACATGGACGGCAGCCTGTACGATACGGCCGACAGGCAGGTCAGCGTTGCTGTATTCGAATCGACGGGTGGAGGGGACGGAGCAGAAGGAATAAACCGGGCGGAAGTCTCAGGCGGCACCAGAGATGTATGGAAGCAGCGTTTTGTCCAGCTCAACCGCTATGACGGAGAAAATCTGCGTTATGAGACGGAAGAAAGCGGGAAAGTCATCCGCTTTCTCTTCGACCGGGGCGAACTGGCGGAGGAAAGACGGGAAGATGCTCAGATCCGTTACATAAGAGGATACGATCCGCTGCTCCTGATACAGGACGAAGAAGAGCAGAGCCGTTTTTCCTTTGTTCAGGACGAGACGGGAAGCACTCTGTTCCTGCTGGATGAGGCGCATGAGATCCGGAAGTCGTACTGCTATGACACTTTCGGAATCATCCTGCAGGAAACAGGAGATGTACCTAATCGCCTGACTTATACAGGGCAGATGTATGATGGGACCGCCGGACAGTATTATCTGCGGGCAAGGTTTTACAACCCTGTGATCGGAAGGTTTCTGCAGGAAGATGTGTATCGCGGGGATGGGCTGAACCTGTACGCATACTGTGCGAATAACCCGGTGATGTATTATGATCCGAGCGGGTATGCGCGGCTGTGTGTGAATGGAAAAACATCTGCACAGTGCGAAGAGTATGCAGATGTTCAATATCATAAACGGATTGCTGCAACGCCAAAAGAGAATTCTTCTTTGGGCAGATGGACTTGCGAGAGCCGGATATACACAGGCGGAAATTAGTATAAAAGAAGGAAGGCCTTATAAATGGCATGAATGTAATGACATGAAAGCAATGCAGCTGATCCCAAGTGAAATTAATAAATATTTTGGACATATGGGAGGCGTAGGTGAAATTAATTTATATTTTGAGCTATTTAGTTCAAAACCAACATGGGGATTTCGTAACTGGAAAAAATGGAAGCTGTAATATTGAGGAGAAAGAAAATGATAAAAGATTTGCATGAAAATGAATTTGGATGTATGGAGGGTATATTTTATTCGGATATTTTAGGTTATGATGTAAAAGTAATGTATAAAAAAAATATTTCACAGGAGTATGTGGAAAAAAATATTCAATATTTAAATAATTTAAAAGGAGAATTTTTGGAAAGCATGTGTACCGCTGTGAAAAGGTATTACGAAAGTTATAAAATTATGTATCCGGATTTATGCGAGGATCTTCCGGAAGATATTTTAGATGATTTTGAAAAAGATCCAGAATCTATTTTGCAATACATAGATATTGGAGTATGCCATTTTGATGAATGCGACAAAAAAGATGAAGATGTTCCAGTTATAAACATAGGGGGGGACTGTGCATGGTCAGGCGATGAAGGAATAACGATTGCAGCTAAAGATAATCACCTGGTATACGTCGGACCATGGGAAAAACTCAATGTGTGGATTAACGGAATGGACAGCGGAGCAAACAGAATGTTTAATTATGCGATACCAAAAGATGTGTGATATATAAAGTATATATAATAACTCCTGCGTGGAAGACGCATCAGAAGAACAGACCGTCTACAAATACGATATTCTCGGACGAAGGACCGCTGTCCGGACGGATATGGGAACTGCGGAAATACGTTATAACCGTCAGAACTATCCAACCTGCGTAAGAGACGGAAACGGAATCGAACAGTACAGAACTTGCGATAAGATGGGAAACCTCACCGCCCTGTTCCCTCCTGCGCAGGGAACGGACGGTCCCTGCTGGATGTACCGGTACGATTTCTTCGACCGGCTGATTGAGACCAGAGACCCCATGGGAAACATCTGGAAAAAAGAAATGATTCTTCCAGGAAAATACTTGGGCAGCCGGGTGTGGTAGATGGCGGAAGTTCGAAAAAATCAGGGGAAAATATGTTTGAGGAAATGGGGTTGCCAAGAGGTACAAAAAGAGGCAGATACCAAGCTCAACATATAATACCTGTTGAGGCGATGGATCATCCAGTTATTAAAAAAACAGGAATGGATCTTGATGATGCAAGTAATGGCATATTTTTAAGAGTGCGTGATGATGGAGTGAGTACGATGACCAGACATAGAGGGGACCATTCACCATATAATCGTGCTGTTCTAAAAAAATTAGATCAGATGGATTTATCATTAAGTGTACCAGAACTGGAAGCAGAGGTATATAAATTACAACAAGCATCAAGGAGCATGTTGGAAAATGGAGTACCAATATATCCAATAGATAATGAACCCCGAATACGCAGATTAAAAAATGCGAGTAATAAGATTTTTGGAGTAAAAAGAGGTATACGTACAGAGAATTTGATTGAAAGGTGGCTGAATAGATATGGTGGATAACAGTACTGCTGTGCAACAGATGCGCGATTCTGTAAAAAATATGAATCTTTTTAGAAGTATTGATGGTGGAACGTATGATTTTAAAATTATTCATGATTTTGAACAGGCAAATTTTTATGCCTTTGAAATGATGGATTTTGAAGGTGAAATGGAAGGAATGACATGGACAGATATAAGAGAGCGTCAGTCCAGTAAGGTATTGGGATTATTGTATAAAGAGCCTGATTATAAAAGATATTTTAAAGAAATATTGGATATGGCGGTTCCAGAAGCTGATGAGATAACTTATAGTGAAGAAGCTTTATCTATAGAGGATGAAATTTACGAGGATTTATGTCTGTGCATACGCTGTAGAAGAATTTGCGGCTATCGAAATATTTTTTTTGAGGGAATGCTCAAAATCTATGAACTGGGCGGGTGGCCGTGTGGCTGGGAAGGAAAACTTACAGAAGGCAGATTCATAGCGTATTTCCCATTGGATGAAGACGCAGAAGAGTAAAGATTCTGTTGCTCAGAGTATAATTCCTGTTGATTTTGCTACAGGGAATATTGTTAGCTTTTGTCATTGTTCAAGTTTTGGAGAGATGGTGTTTTTGGTGGATTGATATGACATAAAAAGATATAAAACAGGATAACGGACAGGAAAGCTGTTATCTCTGTAACTGCCGTGACCAGAACGACAGACGGAAGGCTCCGGGAAGCCGCCGGAGGAGGGATCACCTATCAGTACGCCTATACAGAAAACGGCCTGCTGAAAAGAAAATCCGCAGACGGAATCCTCCTTCTGGAATACGCCTACGACCGCAACCGCTCCCTGTCCGGCCTGACCGACCGCACAGGGAGAACGGTCTGCTATGCCCATGACGCGCTGGACCGTCTGACGCAGGTAACGGAAGGACCGGAGCACGTGCTGGCTTCGTATCACTACCACAAAGGCGGACCCCTTCAGACGCTGCGTTACGGAAACGGCCTGCAGACGGAGTATCACTATCAGGAAGACGGAAGTCCTGCCGGCCTTGTGACCATGACGGCACAGGGAAACGTGCTGCTGAATCTTCGCTACGCTTATGATGGAAACGGGAACTGCACGGAAAAAAGCGGAGAACCGTATCAGAACACGTACACCTATGACCGGATGAACCGCCTGACCGGATCCATACAGGACGGGAAAGGAGTGAGGTATGCCTACGATCCGGCAGGAAACCGTCTGAAAAAAGAAACCGGGCAGGAGACGGAAACTTATCATTACAATGCGAAAAATCAGCTGACCGAACGTCACACCCGGGAAGATGCTCAGAACCATTATATAAGAGGATATGATCCGCTGCTCCTGATACATCAGGATGGAGAAGAGCAGAGCCGTTTTTCCTTTGTTCAGGACGAGACGGGAAGCACCCTGTTCCTGCTGGATGAGGCGCACGAGATCCGGAAGTCGTACTGCTATGACGCCTTTGGAGATATCCTGCAGGAGACGGGAGATATACCTAATCACTTGACTTATACAGGACAGATATATGATGGAATCGCCGGACAGTATTACCTTCGGGCAAGATTTTACAACCCTGTGGTCGGAAGGTTTCTGCAGGAGGATACATACCGCGGAGACGGGCTGAACCTGTACGCATACTGTGCGAATAACCCGGTGATGCATTATGATCCGAGCGGGTATGCGCAGTTGTGTCCGGGCGGGAAAACGAATCCTAATGCAGATACAAGGAATAAAACAGAGCTTCAATATCAATTGAAGGGCTATGATATGGACTGGCGTGGTACTGGTAAGACATATCAGGATGCTATTAATGAAGCTTTTGCTCAGATTGAATTATTAACAGGATATAAAAGAGAGCAGTTTATAGTAACAAAATGGGCCAGAGATATAAATGGAAAATCAATTCCCGTAGAATATTTGGGTCCAGATAATTCTTTTGTAGATATGGATTTTGAACACTATGGAATAGACAGAAAAGGAAATTGGGCGAGTGGTCCAGATGCCCCGCATGTGGGTTGGCAGTTTGGAACAAAAGGAAAAACAGTTGGGCATATTATTTTGGATGCTGTACCTACAGGAAGAGATTATACATATTCTGATTTACTTAGACAAATTTATGAACAAGTACAAGTAACATGGCCTAAAAGTCATTAAATTATCCTGAAAACAAAAAGGAGATAAAAGATATAGAAATTTATTATGGAAGAACATTTGTTAGAATTTTGGAAATCAACAGGAAAAAAAATTAAAATATTAACTGAGAATGATACAGGGAGAATATGGAATGCAGTTAAAACAAAATACTTAAGACCACACACAGACATTGGGTATTCTATATTTGACGCTGTGGTTTTTTCTTCAATGGTTGGTGTAGATGTTCCGGATTCGTGGAGATGGATTAGAGATTTTCTCAAGGATGATTCGATTATCTTATTTTTTAATAAAGATATGACAGAGCATTTCTATGAGATTGAGAATGGGAGTGAATTTGTCGAGTTTTATGATGAATGTGGAGTGATAGAATTTTATATTACAAATTGGGATACCGATTATTTATTAGGATATAATCATTCTCAATGTCTGTTTGCTATGGGAACTGCTGTTGAATGGTTGGAAAATGATGAGAGATATAAGGCTCGATATTCGAAATAAAAGTTTTATTAATCATTAGGGCGTGTTGAATAATGCATAAATCTGTTATAATCTATGTATAAAGCTGTAACAGAGGAGGATATACCATGCAGAGACACGATTTACCAGTCAGTCGAAGAGGCGATCTGACAGATGAACAGTGGGAGCGGATTTATCCATATCTGCCGGTTGGACGTAAAGGGCGCCCGTTCGATAATGTACGTGATACGGTTAATGGTATCCTCTGGATCCTGCGGACGGGTTCTCCGTGGAGAGATCTGCCGCCTGTTTATGGAAACTGGAACACCATATACAAATGTTTTGCCAGATGGGAACAGACAGGTGTGTCTGAATCCATATTCAAAATCCATATACAGGCAAGTTGCGGCTACATCTTTTTCAGATAAAAGAACTGCGACCAATGCAATTCAACAGAATCTTCGTCAAAATGCAAATAAAATATCAGATTGGCTAAATAATCCAAAGTCCAAAGATTTTTTGGTAACAGAGACGACACATGATTTTTCGATTGGTAAAGGCGTTGAAGTAAATGTTTATGGAACTGCATCTAAAAATATTACATATGGCCTAAATAAATCTCAAATATTTATGGTAAAGGACGCTGGTATGCCAAACGGATATAAAATAATTACTGCATATCCTGTTTTTGATTAAATTTTAATAAGGTTTATATGAAATAAAGGAAAGGATTAGAATAATGAATATTAGTAGTGTAGTGACCGATATATATTCAGCCAAATAATCATTCCATATAATGCCATTCCGTGTTATACTAAAAAGAAACGGCGGTGGTGACAATGGCAAGACCCAGGACATATATCATTAAACTCAGTAACGATGAACGGGCTACACTTCAAAAAACAATCCATAATAAGAAGACCTGTAAAACTGTATTGAAGCGTTGTCAGATACTGCTTGAGCTGGACGAAGAACAGGGGACTGGACTGACCCATGCCCAGCTTGCCCACAGCTATGCTGTCTGTCCTGCTACCATAACCAACATCATCCAGTCTTATGTTAAGAATGGCATAAAGGATATTATCCGCTACAATATCAGCCCCAATTCCAGCGCTGCACTGCGAAAGGTGGATGGGCGTGCCGAGGCACATATCATCCAGATGGCCTGCAGTCCTGCCCCCGAGGGACATTCGCGCTGGACGATCCGGCTTTTGGAAGAGAAAGCCCGTATTGAACTCGATATCCCCGTTGGGAGGGAAGCCATTCGTCAGACATTAAAAAAAATGAACTTCGACCTCACAAAAACGCCTACTGGTGCATCCCTCCAAAAGAAAACGCAGAATTCGTAGCCTGTATGGAGGATATCCTGGACATCTACGAAAAGCCGTATGACCCTGCTGTCCCAGTGGTATGTATGGACGAAAAGCCATACCAGCTGCTGGGGGAGGCCAGGGAGCCGCTGCCCATGCGCCCGGGGGATACCCGGAAAATTGATTCCGAGTATGTGCGCGGCGGTACCTGCAGCATATTTGTATTCGTGGAACCTCTGGGCGGTGTACGGCACGTCAACGTCCGGGAACACCGCACTGCGGTTGACTGGGCGGAGGAGATCCGGTATCTGGTGGATGTCAGCTATCCTGACTGTGACAGGATCATACTTGTCATGGACAACCTGAATACCCATGCTCTTTCCTCTCTGTATAAAGCATTTCCAGCCCCGGAAGCCCGCAGGATTGCCAAAAAACTGGAAATCCATTACACGCCCAGGCATGGGAGCTGGCTGGACATTGCTGAAATAGAACTCAATGTGATGACACGCCAGTGCCTGTCCCGGAGGATTGATGACATAGGCTTACTGCGGCAGGAACTGGATGCATGGGAGAGCAACCGCAATGAACATACTGCCTGTATCCATTGGCACTTTACCACCGACAAGGCCAGAACCAAGTTGACATCGCTCTACCCTAAGTTTGACATTACAAATGAAAATCAATTTAGCTAAATATAATCAGGTCAATGCAGTAGGTTTGATACTGTTGGATATTTCATTAAACATTATTTTAATTGGTCAATGAATGATTCTGATCTGGAAAACCTTATTGAAGATTTTTTGAAAAGAGAAAATAAGGAAACTATTAAGGAGTTCAGAAGTGAAATAGAAATATTATATTTGTTAAATAATACAGATATTATAAGAGAAGTTTTTTCTAAACTGGGAAATCGAGGAGTAAAAACGAAAGAAGCCAAAGGAACAGTTAAAATGTTATATGAAAAATCAAAAAAGAAATAGTTAGGTGAACATTTTAGTTGACAACTTCACCTACGGTGTCCGGAACTGCCTGACCACAGTGGAAGATCCGCAGGACTCCAGAGCAGAGTACTATTATAACATCCTGAACCAGAAGATATTCGAAAGCTTCTAAATCAGTGGACAGGAGAACGGGGTCTGCGCAGGGCACAACCTGTCCGGTCTGACCGACCGCACGGGAAGAACTTCCGGAATCTTATTGGAAGTCAAGAGATAAAAGACAGTTTGATTATCTGGATAAATTAACAGGTGGCAGGCCGGTTGGGACGACATGGCATTATACTAAGATACCAAGAGTGATGGAACTGGTGCCATTTGGAATACACAATATTTATAATCATAAAGGAGGTGCAAGTTTTGGTCATTGGGCTTATCGAATATTTGGAAGATGATTAAAATGTATTTAAACAACGATGTAAAAAATATTGATTAAAATGAGTAGGAGAGCAGCTATGAAAATTGAAAATAACAGTATTGTAACACCATTACCAACTGATGAACTGATTGAAGCATTTGAGAATGATTCCAGAGTAGAGTTGCCACAGGACTATAAATGTTTTTTGAAAAAATATAATGGTGCAATTCCTGAAACCAATATATTTACTTTTAAAAGAAGGAAATATTTAGTGGAAAGATTTTTATGTTTACTGGAAAAACCAATATATGATCAGGAAAATGGAGAATATGATATTGATGTGGTTTTGACTGCAAAAGGCGAGCTGATGAATGAGGAGGAGGATATAATTGGAACAGATGTTGTGCCGATTGCAAAATTGGCAGGAGATGATTATGTATGTTTGTATTATCATAAGAAAAATCCGTCAATTGTGATATGGTATGGCGGAGAATCGGAAGAGTTTCATCCGGTCTTGCGCAAAATAGCAAACAGCTTCAGTGATTTTCTGAATATGATTAATGAGTCATGGGAGTACTGATAATTTAAAACTCTGTTTGTTGCATTTGGAAAATGATGTAATCATTTTCCTGCGGGGAGCGTCAGGCTGAGGGATCATCTCTATTAAGAGGCATATTGAAGATAAAATGGGGAGCAGGGAAAAAATGCACAAAAAGTTCATGTTTTTCCTGCATCCCTATTTAAAAAAAAATTAATTTTAGACGTTTGTTTAATAAAATGGAATGGAGAGGAACAGGATGAGCAAAAAATTATCGTTTGAAGAGTTTGCAGATTCACAGAATGCAATACGGGAGTATATACATTCTGGTGCAGGTCACTGGGGAACTCACAAAGCAGAAGTCACAGTATTGCGTGACGGAAAGACTGTATTTAAAAATACGGTTTCCATAGTGTCATTGATCGAGACCAATGAATCTTTTGTAGAGATCGTATGGCCGGAGAAAGAAGAGAAAGAATATTATGCAAAATATTCCAACAATTATCAGAATTTTAAATATGATGATGGAGTTCTTGAGATAAGATGCCAGGACAGGGAGGGAAATAATATAACTATACAAATAGAATCCCTGTGATTTATCATAATAGATTTATTTTGATATTTTTTAGTTAGATACTTGTGCTTTTAAGAACAATACATACATGGGATTTTATATTATTCAGAAAAAAGGCAAAAGACAATAAGGGGGAAGAACATATGACTTATAATTTACATGAAATCATCCGCAGGTATACCCTGCCTGTAGCACGTCAAAATGAGCCGGTAATCTATTTTCTGTCAAAATATTATGACAGGCTGTTAAAAGAACTCGCCGATTCTGCGGAAGCTGGCTTCGACGATTTTCCCGCACCTTTTTACCGGAAATTAGCAGCTGATATTATTCCGAAAATGAAAGCCCAGTGCGGGATGATATCAGAGATTCTGAAACTTGACCAAGCACATCAGTACAGCAAAAAATTTGAAAAGTTCGATGAGTTGATGCTGATGTTACATCAATACGGAGCACTCAGATATATTTCAACAGGTGATAATACTGCACTGGTCAGAATCAGGAAAGGAGACGGTCCATATGATCGAAAAAATTTATTTCATATTCCGTATCATCTAAGAGCGTCTGCCTCTGCACAAAGATTCAGTATTCCCGGAAATCCCGCTTTATATCTGTCCATATATCCGGGAATAAAACTTCTTTCTGAAGATGCACCTGAATTATCATGGATTGAATGCGGAATGCCCAGGGTATATCATATCTGCCTGTTTCAGCCGCAGCAGACACTGAATTTTTTACATCTGGCTAAAAAAGGCACTGTTTACCTTTGGGAGTATGACAATGCAAAATGCAAGGAGCATAAGGGAGATCGGATGGAAGCGATCGAACAGTATCTGCTTACTCTTCCTTTAAGAATCGCATGCTTCATTGGTATAGAAGATAAATTTTCTGGAAGCAGTGTGTATTATTATGAAGAATACATAATTTCTCAACTGCTGACAGAATGGATTCGGCAAAGTACACGGTTTGACGGTCTGGCATACCAGAGCGCTTCCATGATCTCTGATGCTGCGAAGCATGATTCCTATAATGTTGTTATTCCAACTGGGGATTTCGATGATGCCAGTGGATATGATAAAAGACTTACAAAAATATTCAAATTATCTGAACCGGAAAAAATTGACATATCTGAACGTATGAAAGATGTGGAAGATAAGATCAATGAAGTTTATAAATATACGAAAGAACTGAAGTCCATACTGTCCATATCTACTGCAAGCGGACGCCATCCATACCGCCGTCTGGCGGCTCTCTGTGATTCATTTTGTTCGATTCATGCAGTATTAAAAAATGGAAAAGAATCCAGTATAGCATTTCCGTTTCAGCAGTTGGATACTCTCTGTCAAATATCCATATTGATCAGTATGTCAATAAGAAACGTCCGGTCGGCAGATGAATGGATCCGGCTGCATAAAGGTTATAAAGGTGATACGACTCTGACAGAGAATGGTGCACAGATTATTTTGGAAGGATTCTGCAACGCCAGTCTGGATTTTCAGGTATTGAGAAATGCACTTTATCCGAAGCTGACGGAAACAGGTGTGTTTGGCACGCCGGATTATCAATTTATAGTATGATTTATATTTCCGAGAAGAAATAAGAATACCGGTATTCAGTTTTAATAAAAGGTTTTCCTGTATGAAACAACGGATAGCAGTGCTCACTATTACGTTGACTGTTTTGGTTTTATCATAGATTGGCTTTGAAATGTTTACAGTTTTAAACATTCCAGAGCCAGTCTTATTTTGTTATCCTGGAAGCAGAAGAATAGTTACAGTTCAGCCTACCAGTTGAACCATCACTTTTAACACCGGCTAAAACAACCCGTACAAAGTTCTCCAAAGCTACGAATACATTTACAATGATCAGGGCCGGTTAAAAGAAAAACGTTCCGGCGGAAGGGATGGAAGTCCGGTACCGCTATGACTGTCTGGATCGTCTGGAGCAGATTCACTACGGGAACGGAATCAGGACGTCTTATCAGTATGATGCAGACGGCAACGTATCGCATCTGGAGACCCGTATGGGAAGCGACATCCTGCTGTCCTTCCGGTATCAGTATGACGGCAATGGGAACCGTCTTTCCAAAACAGGTGTGCAGGGACCGGCAACCGACGGAAGCTGCGCGCTGGATATCACATATCAGTATGATGTACGCGGACAGCTTCTGGAAGAAAACCGGAAGGACGCAGTATTCCGCTATAACTACGATGCAGCCGGAAACCGGATCCGGAAAGAAGAAACAGGTGAAAACCGGAATATTGAAACCGTTTACTCCTACAATGAGAAGAACCAGCTCATCAACACGGAAGAGATCCGGACAGACGGAATCCGCAGAAGAAATACCTTTACCTACAGCAGACAGGGAAGTATACTGAAAGAGAAAACCGAATCCGGGATCAGCCGGTATTTCTACAACAGTAAAAACCAGCAGATCCGGGTGGAACGCGCAGACGGTCAGATACAGGAAAACCGCTATGATGCGGAAGGCCTGCGCCATGAGATGAGAGAAAACGAGAAGCTGCTCCGGTTCGTGTATCAGAACGGAGAACTTCTGTATGAAGAAGGAGGGGATAAGAAAACAGCCGGCTATCATCTGGGAGCAGGGATCGAAGCAGTCCGGAGAGGACAGCGAACGTATTACTACCATCCGGATGAGCAGCTCAGCACGGCGCTGATCACGGATGAAACGGGAACGATAAAAAATCAGTACCGCTACGATGCGTTCGGAGCCGGACTGGAGGTCTCGGAAGAGCTTCCCAACCGCATCCGCTATACCGGCCAGCAGTATGACGGGGTAACGGAACAGTATTATCTGCGTGCAAGGTACTATAACCCGATACTGGGCAGATTCCTGCAGGAGGATGTCTATCAGGGAGACGGGCTGAATCTGTATGCGTACTGCAGGAATAATCCGGTGGTTTATTATGATCCGAGCGGGTATAATAAGATACCAGATTGTGTAAAAACAAAAAATGGAGAAACCGAAGACACTGTTATAGGAAAAGATGCTCACGCAGAATTGAAGGAATGGAGAGAAAAGAGTGGGGAGTTTGACTATGTAAATCAAAAGTTAAAAGATGCAGATGGAAATGTAATTCTGGTTCCTCATAATATATCAAGAAAAACAGGGCATGCAGGTGAGAAAATGCAAGGGGTAATTCCGGATGCTATAAAAGGACCGGAAAAAGGAGGGATTATTTATGATGATAAGCCGGCTGGAAGGCCAATTTCTAAAGACTTTCAAGAGATAGGAAGAAATATTGAAGCTTATGAAAAACTGTATGGTGAGCCTCCTAATGAGGTGATAGTTGTGAGGTATGATAAAGAAACATTAAAAATTGTAGAAGAAAAATCGTATAGTCCTTCTGATTTTGATCGCAGTAAGACCTCAAAGACTCAAAAGAAAGGATGAAAAAAGATGTATGAAGTGCTGAGTGACATTAATGTACTTGAAAAAGTGACAGACGAAGATATTGAAAAAAGTATACTGGAAGGACATCCATTGAAGTCAGAGATCATTATGGCAATGGGGTGTTCGCATAAAATAAAATATCTGCCATATATTTATCCATATTTGAATGATGAGAGATTATATATTCGTCTGAGAGCTGCGGACAGTATTATGTGGATTGACGGCAGGAAGGGACTTGAAAAACTGAAAGAAAAAGAACAACAGTTTGACGAAACAGATTATGAATATGAATTAAGCGAAAAAGCATTGTTAAATGCGATGATACTTCGTGTAGAGAAGGGGGTAGAAGGAGTAAGAGAATACTTTTTTTCTGAAGATGCCAATGAAGTCATTCAATATGATTTGCTTGCTTATTACGGGAGAGGATATCCGTATCAGGCAGAGGACATTGAGCTGATTCTTGAACTGCTGAACGGGTATATTGAAAAAGAAATGTCCTGGATTCGCAGATTATCAAGAGGTGATTATTCAGATGCAGTTTTGTTTACGCTTGACAGTATAACTTATGCAAGCAGAAATAAGGATTTGTTTGCAAATTTGGATGATTCTTTATATGAGCAGATGTATCATGTTTTTAAAAAGATTACTGAAATGAGAATAAATATGTACACAAAAGAAGCAATGGCAAATATGACCATATATATGAGAAAGGAATATGCAATAAAAGTATTACAATTATTAAAAGGTAAAACCAGAGGTACTGCACAAACTGCATATAAGAGAGCATTAAAATTCTGGAGATTAGATGAGAGCTCATTGTAATATGAAATGATTCAATGTGTTTTTGAGTTTTTTGCATCTGCACTACCAACAGCCTCGGACAGATAGTGGAGGAAAGAAGCTGCAATCTTCAGGACATGCCATCCATGCAAAGAGACGGTTTCGGGAATGAGACCGCATATCAGTATACACTGGACGGCCAGATCAGAGAAGCCAAAAGGAGGAAGAAGGAAAACAGCCCGTATAAAGTTCTCCAGAGCTACGAATACAATGCCAGAGGCCAGATCACCGGAATCATGGACGGGAACGGCGAGCGTATCGAATACCGTCTGGACACCTGGGGCAGGATCACCGGCGTTGTGTTTTCCGACGGCGTAACAGAAGGCTGCGAGTATACGCCGTCCGGACAGGTAAGCCGGACCATCAACGGGAACGGCGGCGCCATCCGGTACCGTTACAACAGCTTCGGAAAGGTACGGGAACGGATCGACCAGACGGGAGATACGGAAACCTTCCGGTATGACGAAGAAGGCAACCTGTCCCTGCACATCGACCGGGACGGGAGACAGGTATCCCGGACGTATAACGTATTCGGAAACCTGATCTGCGAAAAAGCCGTGGATGAGAACGGGGAGAACCCGGTCATCACCACCTGCAGGTACGACAGCCTGGGCAGGCTGACTCATGCGGTCTGCAACGGCCATTCCTACGAATACATTTACAATGATCAGGGACAGTTAAAAGAAAAGCGCTCCGGCGGAAGGCGGCTGATCTCCTGCACGTATGACCGGGCCGGAAAGATTACGGAGATCACGGATCCCGTGGGCGTGACGACGCATTACGAGTACGATATCCTTGGGCGCACCAGCCGGATCAGCAGCCCGGGAGGAATGGAAGTCCGGTACCGCTACGACTGTCTGGACCGTCTGGAGCAGATTCACTACGGGAACGGAATAAAGACGTCTTATCAGTATGATGCAGACGGCAACGTATCGCATCTGGAAACCCGCATGGGAAGCGACATCCTGCTGTCCTTCCGTTACCAGTATGACGGCAATGGGAACCGCCTGACCAAAACAGGCGTGCAGGGACCGGCAACCGACGGAAGCAGCGCGCTGGAGATCACCTGTCAGTATGACGTGCGCGGACAGCTTCTGGAAGAAAACCGGAAGGATGCAGTATTCCGCTATAACTACGATGCAGCCGGAAACCGGATCCGGAAAGAGGAAACAGGTGAAAACCGGAATATTGAAACTGTTTACTCCTACAATGAGAAGAACCAGCTCATCAACACGGAAGAGATCCGGGCAGAGCGCACAGACGGCCGGATACAGGAAAACCGTTACGATGCGGAGGGCCTGCGCCATGAGATGAGAGAAAATGAGAAGCTGCTCCGGTTCGTATACCAGAACGGAGAACTTCTGTATGAAGAAGGAGGGGATAAGGAAACAGCCAGCTACTGCCTGGGAGCAGGGATCGAGGCAGTCCGGAGAGGACAGCGAACGTATTACTACCATCCGGACGAACAGCTCAGCACGGCGCTGATTACGGATGAGACGGGAACGATAAAAAATCAGTACCGCTACGATGCGTTCGGAGCCGGACTGGAGATCTCGGAAGAACTGCCCAACCGCATCCGCTATACCGGCCAGCAGTATGATGAGATAACGGAACAGTATTATCTGCGTGCAAGGTATTATAACCCGATACTGGGAAGATTCCTGCAGGAGGATGTCTATCAGGGAGACGGACTGAATCTGTATGCTTACTGTCGGAATAATCCGGTGGTGTATTATGATCCGAGCGGGTATAATGAAGAAATTACATCTGTTACTTGTATAAAGAAGCCAGATGATGATAAACAAAACAAAAATTCTGGAAAAGTTGAATTTAAAGCACCTCCAGATGCTACAGCGGAGGAAATTGAGCAGGTAAAACAATATGTTGCAGGTTGTAATAAGGCATTAGCGGCAGGAGCATTGTCAAAAACAGGCAGGGTTTCAACAAAAGGAAGACTGCGTAGGCAGGCATCGCGATCTGCATCGAGAGAGAGAAAAACTGCAATTAGAGAAGGCAGACCGTATAGTGGACAGGCAGGGCATGTACCTGATACAACATGGACAAACAATCCAGAACCCTTTAGTTGGCTTGATTTAGATGAAAGAGTAAACACAAGTCTTGGTGCACAATCTAAAAAATATTCAGTTGGATATAAACCAACAGAATTTGTCTACAAGGAGGATGATTAATGGATGAGTGGAAAAAACTTATAGTGATTTTGGTACACATACGGAGCCAATTAATGGAAGCCGACAAAGAAAAATTATGGGAATATCATTTGCCTGGTCTTGCGACTACTAAAGATAAGATTGAGAAAGTTCAGAAAAAAATCAATTTATGTTTAAGCGAAGAATATAAAGAGTTTCTTTTGTGCGCAAATGGATGGCCCTGTTTTTACCAGATGGTAGATTTGTTTGGTACAAATGAGCTAATGTCTGATAAGATGTTGCGTGCGTTAAAGATGCTGTCTTATGAATGTGAGAACAATAACGAATTGTTAGAAATAAATAAATATTTATTGCCTGTTGCTGTGTCAAGAACAGACATGGATTTATTTGTTATGGTTTTAAAAACAGGAAGGAGATTTGGAGAAATAATCTGGTTGGCAGGAGGTGAAATAGACAGATTTGAATCTTTTAAAGATTTTTTTAAGGCGATGATAGAGTATAACAAATTAGATTTAGAAGATGCGAAAAACGGCGTGTAGGAAATGTACAGACCATGGTAGATTTGATGTAACTGCATTTACAAATACTTTTACAAACCTTTATGGGAAGCGATAGTCTGCTGTCCTTCCGGTATCAGTATGACGTGTGCGGACAGCTTCTGGAAGAAAACCGGAAGGACGCAGTATTCCGCTATACCTGTGATGCAGCCGGAAACCGAATCCGGAACCTGCAGGTATTTCTACAACAGCAAAAACCAGCAGATCCGGGTGGAGCGCACAGACGGCCGGATACAGGAAAACCGTTACGATGCGGAGGGCCTGCGCCATGAGATGAGAGAAAATGAGAAGCTGCTCCGGTTCGTATACCAGAACGGAGAACTTCTGTATGAAGAAGGAGGGGATAAGGAAACAGCCAGCTGCCATCTGGGAGCAGGGACCGAAGCAGTCCAGAGAGGAGAGCGAACGTATTATTATCATCCGGACGAACAGCTCAGCACGGCGCTGATTACGGATGAAACGGGAACGATTAAAAATCAGTACCGCTATGATGCGTTCGGAGTCGGACTGGAAGTCTCGGAAGAACTTCCCAACCACATCCGCTATACCGGCCAGCAGTATGACAGAGTAACGGAACAGTATTATCTGCGTGCAAGGTATTATAACCCGATACTGGGAAGATTCCTGCAGGAGGACGTCTGTCAGGGAGACGGACTGAATCTGTATGCGTACTGCAGGAATAATCCGGTGGTGTATTATGATCCGAGCGGATATGGAAGTAGCTTTTTCTTTAGAGGTGATGATGATTACAAAAAGGGAAATAATATTGGAGTACCAATAGGTGATGGTGCAGATATTGTATCCTTTGATGTTCACGTAAACAATAAAGAAACAACCAGTGGATCAAGCATATATACATCGTTTTCAAAGGAATTAAAACCAGCATTGCGCTTTACCAAAGATGGAAAAGTGATTAAAGTTAAGATAAGCGATTTAAAAGAATTAGAAAATCAGGGAGTAATAAAAATTTATGATGATAAAGATGCAAAAAAAATTTTGCATGAACAAGGTCTGAGAAGAGAGGCCAATGATACTTATGAAAATATGAGAAAGAATAAAGAAGTTTTAATTGAGGACGAAATTCCTGCTGATATGATTAAGCAGGTGCCTAAGGAACAAATAAAAGGAAGGAAATGCTGAAATGAAATTTAGGTGGAGGTGATTGTAATGGTTAGACAGTCAGGTTGCACATTATCAAATATATCGATTGATTATTTGATTAAAAAGAATTTTAAAATACATATAGAGTATAATGAATACGAGTTTGAATGGATGGCAATTCGTGATGATTTGCATTTATATGCATCAGATCCAGTCCATTTGATTGCATTATATATAATTCAGGAAGACTGGGCTGAAAAAAAGCCTATTCCCAATTATTATAAGGATCTGATTTATGAGAAAAACTAAAAAATTGCTTTGAAATATAATAACAGGTTGCAGAAAAATTACATTTTTTTGTATTGCATTTCAGGGAGTGTATAAATGGGAACTTTTATGAAGATGGTTGATGCACCAAATACATATAATTATGCAATTGATAAACTAATCAATTGGGGGTACAAGATTTCTGTGGTAAATGATATGGCTGATTTTGTTGACAAATTTATATGGGTAGCCGAAAAAGATGAAAAACAGTTTTCAGCAACAGACCCATTGCGTTTATTAGGGCTTGTTACAATTATACAAGAATATGGAGAAACATGGGATTGTATTGAAGTAGCCAGTTCCTTTTCAATAAAGCCGATAAAAAGTGACTTGTTCTAAAACATATGAGAATAGTTATGCTATGCTAATGCGACATCCTGCTGTCCTTCCGGTATCAGTATGACATGCGAGGACAGCTTCTGGAAGAAAACCGGAAGGGTGCAGTATTCCGCTATAACTACGATGCAGCCGGAAACCGGATCCGGAAAGAGGAAACGGGTGAAAACCGGAATACCAAAACCGTTTACACCTATTATGAAAAGAATCAGCTCATCCATACGGAAGAACTCCCGGAAGACGGGATTCGAAGAAGAAATACCTTTACCTACAGTAAACAGGGAAGTATACTGAGGGAGGAAACCGAATCCGGGATCAGCCGGTATTTCTACAACAGCAAAAACCAGCAGGTACGGGCAGAGCGCACAGACGGCCGGATACAGGAAAACCGTTACGATGCGGAGGGCCTGCGCCATGAGATGAGAGAAAATGAGAAGCTGCTCCGGTTCGTATACCAGAACGGAGAACTTCTGTATGAAGAAGGAGGGGATAAGGAAACAGCCAGCTACCATCTGGGAGCAGGGACCGAAGCAGTCCAGAGAGGAGAGCGAACGTATTATTATCATCCGGACGAACAGCTCAGCACGGCGCTGATCACGGATGAGACGGGAACGATAAAAAATCAGTACCGCTACGATGCGTTTGGAGCCGGACTGGAGGTCTCGGAAGAGCTTCCCAACCGCATCCGCTATACCGGTCAGCAGTATGACGAAGTGACAGAACAGTATTATCTGCGTGCAAGGTATTATAACCCGATACTGGGAAGATTCCTGCAGGAGGACGTCTGTCAGGGAGACGGGCTGAATCTGTATGCTTACTGCCGGAATAATCCGGTGGTGTATTATGATCCGAGCGGGTATAATGAGCAACCTGATAAATGTGGTAATACTGGAAAAATTGGCAATACTGAAGAAAATCCGCAAGATCAAACGAATCAACAAAAGAGTGACACTACATCCGCCTTTGGTTCAACGTTATTACGAAGGTGATACCCGGCATTGGTGAAAAACCAGGATATTTAATGACACCTGAAGAAAGAAGAGCCAGTGCAAATGATAGAAGTCGTATGAGGCCTTCAACTCAAGAAGCTCAAAGAAGGCAGGGTGCTGAAATGGCACGATATTCAAAAGGAATGAAAAAGAAGTATGGATTATAGTGAAAACATAAAAAAACATTATACCGAATTTTGGGGGGAATTTACGGAACATAGATTTGACAAAGGACCTGTTAGTGAATTGCCGATTGAGTTTTGTATTTTGAAATTTCCTCCTCATGGCAAACGTAATATGTGGACATATGCGACTTGTGGGATGTCTGGTAAATTAGGTATGAACGCAATCGAAATACATATGTTCTCATCTGCAGAATATGATTTTTTAGTTGAATTACTTACAGTAATCGCTCATTATCATGTGACGGAAGGGAATTTGGATTTAGGTCATACTATTAATTTTGGATGTCCCTGGTGTAAAGGTTCAGGTTTAGAATATGGTTTGATTTCGTTACCTTATTTGGATGGTCCAGTATTTGAAAATTTGCAGGCCGAATTAAAAAATATAAGATTTTTATGGCTTATTCCTATAACAATTAGTGAAAAGAATTATAAAAAGCAAAATGGTTTGGAAGCTTTAGAACAAAAATTTGATGAATCTTACTTTAATTATTTGGATCCATATAGGGAAAGTGTTATTTAGTTATTTGTATTTTGGAAATATTATTGAAACAAAAAATAGTATTTCATAATTTATGATGCAGTCAGAAACTGAATCCAGGCCTCAGCTGGTATTTCTACAACAGCAAAAGCCAGCAGATCCGGGCAGAGTGTGCAGACGGCCGGATACAGGAAAACCGCTACGATGCGGAAGGCCTGCGCCATGAGATGAGAGAAAACGAGAAGCTGCTCCGGTTCGTCTATCAGAACGGAGAACTTCTGTATGAAGAAGGAGGGGATAAGAAAACAGTCAGCTACTGCCTGGGAGCAGGGATCGAGGCAGTCCGGAGAGGACCGCGAACGTATTACTACCATCCGGATTAGATGTGATTCCTGGAGAAAAACCAGGCAAAAATAATATTAAAATGCTTGATATACTTATTGAGGAAGCAAGAAAAAATGGATAAAGGAGACTGATTGTGAAAAACTTTGATGTTTATGAATTAGATATTCCTTCTAAAAAAGAGAACTTGTTAAAGAGTGTCTTAAATCAGAAAGTGAAACAGATGATCAGATACGGACTTGATCCTAAAGAGAATTTTTCTCAGGAGTATGAGCTTGAAGACAGAATGGCTTTTTCTCTGTCAGAAAGTGCGTTGGTTATAGAATTTGAAAATGGAACTTCCCTGGGATTTAGCAGTGATGAAGAAAGATATAGTGTTATTACCTGGGCAGAACGATATATGGGACAGGATCGTCCCATATATGGATTGTTAAAAGATGATAAAGATTTATTTCCTATTATGGCCAATGATAAGAAATATTCAACAGAGTTTTTTGCCAGTATAATAAATCAAACTCTGGTCAGATATGAAATAATCAAATTTGAAGTTCCTGATGAAGGTCTGCCACACCATATATTTTCTCCCAGACTTCATTATTTACCAAGAGAGGTTGGTTTGTTATTGATATTTTCAAATAAAAGTCAAATGATAGTGTCACATGGATTGACATATGAAGAAGGAGGCAATTTTTCTGTAGGCAGTTTTACTGTTTTGGAATGGAGCCAAGTGGATAAAGACATTTATCCGTATCTTTATAAAACAAGTCGTTTTTGGTGATAACATATTTGAAAACATGGATATAACAGATATATTTTACTTATATTGTTGAGTGTAATTTCGTCCATTGTATACCAGAGTAGAAGCGTCGTATCTCTAAAGATTTTCAAGAGATAGGAAGAAATATTGAAGCTTATGAAAAACTGTATGGTAAGCTTCCTAATGAGGTAATAATTGTAAGATATGATAAAGAAACATTAAAAATTGTAGAAGAAAAATCGTATAGTCCTTCTGATTTTGATCGCAGTAAGACCTCAAAAACTCAAAAGAAAGGATGAAAAAAGATGTATGAAGTGTTTAGTGACATTAATGTACTTGAAAAAGTGACAGACGAAGATATTGAAAAAAGTATACTGGAAGGACACCCATTGAAGTCAGAGATTATTATGGCAATGGGGTGTTCGCATAAAATAAAATATCTGCCATATATTTATCCATATTTGAATGATGAGAGATTATATATTCGTCTGAGAGCTGCGGACAGTATTATGTGGATTGACGGCAGGAAGGGACTTGAAAAACTGAAAGAAAAAGAACGACAGTTTGACGAAACAGATTACGAATACGAATTAAGTGAAAAGGCACTGTTAAATGCCAAAATACTTCGTGTAGAGAAGGGGGTAGAAGGAGTAAGAGAATATTTTTTTTCTGAAGATGCCAATGAAGCCATTCAATATGATTTGCTTACTTATTATGGGGAAGGATATCCGTATCAGGCAGAGGACATTGAGCTGATTCTTGAACTGCTGGACGGGTATATTGAAAAAGAAATGTCCTGGATTCGCAGATTATCAAGAGGTGATTATTCAGATGCAGTTTTGTTTACGCTTGACAGTATAATTCATGCAAGCAGAAATAAGGATTTGTTTGCAGATTTGGACGATTCTTTATATGAGCAAATGTATCACGTTTTTAAAAAGATTACGGAAATGAGAATAAGAATGTATACAAAAGAAGCAATGGCAGATATGACCATATATATGAGAAAAGAATATGCAATAAAAGTATTACAATTATTAAAAGGGAAGGCCAAAGGCCGCGCACAAACTGCATATAAGAGAGCATTAAAATTCTGGAGATTAGATGAGAGTTCATTGTAATATGAAATGATTCAATGTGTTTTTGAGTTTTTTGCATCTGTACTACCAACGGCCTCGGACAGGTAGTGGAGGAAAGAAGCTGCAATCTTCAGGACATGCCATCCATGCAAAGAAACGGTTTCGGGAATGAGACCGCATATCAGTATACACTGGATGGCCAGATCAGAGAAGCAAAAAGGAGGAAGAAGGAAAACAGCCCGTACAAAGTTCTCCAGAGCTACGAATACAATGCCAGAGGCCAGATCACAGGGATCACGGACGGGAACGGCGCCATCCGGTACCGCTACGACTGTCTGGACCGTCTGGAACAGATCCGCTACGAGAACGGAATCAGGACCTCGTACCAGTATGACGCAGACGGCAACGTATCGCATCTGGAAACCCGCATGGGAAGCGACATTCTGCTGTCCTTTCGGTATCAGTATGACGGCAACGGCAACCGCCTGATGAAGACAGGTATACAGGGACCGGCAACCGACGGAAGCAGCGCGCTGGATATCACCTGTCAGTATGACGTACGCGGACAGCTTCTGGAAGAAAACCGGAAGGACGCGGTGTTCCGCTACAGCTATGATGCTGCCGGAAACCGGATTCGGAAAGAAGAAACAGGTGAAAACCGGAATATTGAAACTGTTTACTCCTACAATGAGAAGAACCAGCTCATCAACACGGAAGAGATCCGGACAGACGGAATCCGCAGAAGAAATACCTTTACCTACAGTAAACAGGGAAGTATACTGAGGGAGGAAACCGAATCCGGGATCAGCCGGTATTTCTACAACAGTAAAAACCAGCAGGTACGGGCAGAGTGTGCAGACGGCCGGATACAGGAAAACCGTTACGATGCGGAAGGCCTGCGCCATGAGATGAGAGAAAACGGGAAGCTGCTCCGCTTTGTATATCAGAACGGAGAACTTCTGTATGAAGAAGGAGGGGATAAAGAAACAGCCAGCTGCTGCCTGGGAGCGGGGATCGAAGCAGTCCGGAGAGGACAGCGAACGTATTACTGCCATCCGGACGAACAACTCAGCACGGCGCTGATCACGGATGAGACGGGAACGATAAAAAATCAGTACCGCTACGATGCGTTCGGAGCCGGACTGGAGGTCTCGGAAGAGCTTCCCAACCGCATCCGCTATACCGGTCAGCAGTATGACGAAGTGACAGAACAGTATTATCTGCGTGCAAGGTACTATAACCCGATACTGGGCAGATTCCTGCAGGAGGACGTCTGTCAGGGAGACGGGCTGAATCTGTATGCGTATTGCAGGAATAATCCGGTAGTGTATTGGGATCCGAGCGGGTATGAAGTTACTTTAAACCCGAGATTTAATACTCAGGAAGATTTAGAATTGCGTACAAAGAGTACTCCAGCAATAGATAATGCTTATGGAAAATGGGAAAATCCTGACTTTAGAGGAAATTGTGATTTTATAGTGGATATGACGAATACAAACTCTAAATATGCAGGACTTATAGCAACAATGAAGGCTTATGGGAAAGACAGAGTTCGTTATTCGAACTCTATGATTGATATGGAAGAATTTGCTGTATTTTCTGTAAAAGTAGAAATAAGCAGCAGTCGTTCAACTACCCATCTTCAGACGAATAAAGAGATTGCAAGGATTATTTTAGAGTATGAAGGAGATTATAATGCCATGTTTAAAGCAGGTGTGATGGGTATAAACAGTGGGACATTGGAATCTCAAAGGATTGCGAAGGAGGTGATAAATTCACAGGAAGTTCAAAATGCTTTGAGGATAACAGATAGTATAGAAAAAAAATCAGTGTGATGGCAAGTGTATTAGATAGTGAAAAAAAGCACATGGTCAAGTAATTCATGAAACGAATCTGGAGGCTGATGAAATTAAAACCACAACACAATGGGTACCTAAGGAAATAAATAATAGGTTAAAACATTTAGGAGGCATTTCAGAACAAAAAAGAGTTGAAAAAGAACAAAATAAACAAAAACCCTGTTAATAATATTTAAGGAGGAAAGCATTTGTGCATGATCAACTATTATAGCATTTAGATTAATTATAGATATGAGATAAGTTGTAAATGCTAATATTTTGTCATTTAATCAAATGCATGAATAAAAATGAAAGTTATTTATGATGATGAGTTATATGGAGAATTGGAACACAATGAGGAAAGAAATGCGTGGGAGAAAATAGATCCATATATTCTGCCATTTAATGGAAAAGAATACTCCATAAGTTTTTATATTGAATTTATGGATATTTTATATACTGAGACGAAATACAATATTAATAGGCAGTTTGAAATGGAATATTTTACAGATAAAACAATTGAAAGAGCGGAAAAATGGGAAATGGAACAAAGGGAATTATATAAAAAATATCTTATCGATCCCAACAAGATGATGAAATTGGTTGAGGAAGAAATTGTCAGGGATTTTCTGGAAAAAAGAGCTACCGATTACGATGATGATTTTTGTGTAAGATACCTTGGTGAAAAAGTTGCTGAAAAAATAAAGAAAGCAGAAAATCAGAATGAAATATTAAGTCTGGTAAAGTTGAAAGAAATAACATTATTCAGTGATCGAATCCGGATTTTAGGAACAAATGTATTATACCCGGATTTTGGAGTTAATGTGTCTCCAGAAGGTTTTGTTGATGTTGGACTGGAAGAGAATATGTATTAAAATATTTACCAGGAAAATACATACGACAGCCGGGGCAGGATCATCAGACAGGAATTTGAAAACGGCGTCCGTCAGGACTTCTCCTACGACGACAGAAACCGCCGGAACACCATCACCTGCAGCGAGAACGACAAAACCGAAGTCTATGAATACAACGAGGCCCTGCTTACGGACCGGCTCCTCTATGAAGACGGAACCTGTACCGCATATGAATATTCTGAAGATAACCTGCGCACCCGGGAGACCGGCCGTACCGGTGCCGTGACGGAATGGGAGTATGATGCATATGGCCGCCTGATCCGGGAGACCGCGCCGGACGGATACGAAACATACCACACTTATGACGAAGCCCACGATCTTGTCTGCGGCCGGGACAGCGAAGGAAGAGAGACCCTTTTCCAGTATGATGCGGAACACAACCTGCTGTGCCGAAAAGAAAAGATCACAGACGGCCAGTACCGGGAGACGCATTATACCTGCGACGAAAAAGGCCAGTGTGCCTCCATCCGCGACGCCCTTGGCAACGTCACGCTCCGTCAGTATGATAAGAACAGCGCCCATCCCATCCGCATCCTTACACCAAAGGGCGAGGAGACCGATTACGGTTATGATATCGTGGGGCGCAGAATGTCCATCGAAAACGCATACGGCGCCGTGGAGATGAGCTACAACTCCCGGAACTTTGTCACGAGCCGGATCGACGGGGAAGGAAACGAAAGCCGCTGGTTCTACGACCGGATGGGCAGCCTGACCGATTACTGTCCGGCGAAGCAGTGGAAGGAACAGGCAGGAGGGTATCAGTACCGGTACGATTTTCTCGAACGGCTGGTGGACACCGTCACTCCGCTGAACGAGCATCACAGACAGTACCGGAACTTTGACGGAGACATCATCCGCACCATCCATCCGGTCAGCTATGCGCAGAAAGGAGAAGACGGAGCAGGCACCCGCTATGACTATGACAAAGACGGGAACTGCATCCGGATCCATTACGCAGACGGCGGGACCGAGCGCAGGTTTTACGATGCGGAAGGCCGTATGCTGAAGCAGGTCATGCCGGAATCCTACGACCCGAAGACCGATGACGGAGCGGGCTTTACCTGCCATTACGACATTCGCGGCAGGCTGGTTCAGATCCATGACCCGGAAGGGAACCGTCTCCGCAGCTATGAATACAACGGTCATGACCAGGTCATCCGGGAGATCGACGGCGAAGGAAAAGAGACGCTCATTCATTACAATGGACTGGGTCTGAAGACCAGAGAGCAGGTCAGCGTCCGGAAGGAAGGAGAATGTACCTGCTACCGGGTGATCGCTTACCGCTATGACCGGCAGGGCAATAAAGTGGAAGAAGCATACGGACAGCAGGAAGTGGAGAGAGACGCAGACCCGGTGAGCTGGCATAAAATCCGCTTTTCCTATGATGCCAATAACCGCCTGATTCTTGTAGAAGATGACTTCGGCGCCCGGATGCGTTATGCCTATGACTGCCTGGGCAATCGGACGCTGGAAGAACGGGTCATAGAAGAAGGCGTTGTCCAGAAGATCCATTACGGTTACAATAAGAACGGCTGGAGGATCAGCCGGACCGAGACGATACAGGGAAACGGCGAAAAGAAACTGGCCGTCACCCGTTACGGTTATGATGAAAACGGGAATCAGAACTGGATCCGGACGCCGAAGGGATATGAGATCCGCCGGACCTTCGACGCGGACGATCGCCTGACGGAAGAGCGGATACTGGACAGGAAGAACGGCATCGACCGGAGGACCTGTTACACCTACGATGCAGCCGGGAATATCCTGAGCGTATCGGTATACGGGGCCGGCCCGGAGGAAGAAACGCAGAAAGAAAACCTGAAAGTCACGTATCAGTATGACCTGAAGGACCGGATCACGCACCGGACGAACCCGGGAGGAGCCGTCACCCGTTATCTCTACGACCAGAACGACCGGCTGCTCAAAGAGATCTCGCCTTACGGTTATAACAGAGAAAGCGACAGCGGAGCAGGAACCTCCTACCGCTACGACAGCCGGGGCAACCTCATCCGCGTCACCAACGGACTGGACCAGGTGGTGGAAGAGAGAAGTTATAACCTTCAGGACATGCCGTCCCTGCGAAGAGACGGCCTCGGGAATGAGACCGCATACCGGTACACCCTGGACGGACAGATCAGAGAAGTCAGGAGAGGAAAGAGGGAAAACAGCCCGTACAAAGTACTTCAGAGCTACGAGTACAACGCCGGAGGCCAGATCACCGGGATCACGGACGGGAACGGCGAACGCATTGATTATCATCTGGACACCTGGGGCAGGATCACCGGCGTCGGCTTCTCCGACGGCGTGACGGAAGGTTATGAATACACCCCGTCCGGCCAGATCAGCCGGACCGTCAACGGGAACGGCGGCGTCATCCGGTACCGTTACAACAGCTTCGGAAAGGTACGGGAACGGATCGATCAGACAGGAGATACAGAAACCTTCCGGTATGACGAAGAAGGCAACCTGTCCCTGCACATCGACCGGGACGGGCGGCGGATATCCCGCACGTATAACGTATTCGGGAACCTGGTCTGTGAAAAAGCCGTGGATGAGAACGGAGAGAACCCGGTCGTCACCACCTGCCGGTACGACAGCCTGGGCAGGCTGACCCATGCGGTCTGCAACGGCCATTCCTACGAATACATCTACAACGATCAGGGCCGGTTAAAAGAAAAACGTTCCGGCGGAAGGCGGCTGATCTCCTACACGTACGACCGGGCCGGAAAGATCACGGAGATGACGGATCCCGCAGGCGTGACGACGCATTACGAGTACGATATCCTCGGGTGCACCAGCCGGATCAGCAGCCCGGGAGGGATGGAAGTCCGGTACCGCTACGACTGCCTGGACCGTCTGGAACAGATCCGCTGCGGGAACGGAATCAGGACGTCCTATCAGTATGACGCAGACGGCAGCGTATCGCATCTGGAGACCCGTATGGGAAGCGACATCCTGCTGTCCTTCCGGTATCAGTATGACGGCAACGGCAACCGCCTGACCAAGACGGGGACGCAGGGACCGATAACCGACGGAAGCAGTGCGCTGGATATCACGTATCAGTATGACGTACGCGGACAGCTTCTGGAAGAAAACCGGAAGGATGCGGTGTTCCGCTACAGTTATGATGCTGTCGGGAACCGGATCCGGAAGGAAGAAGAGACAGGAAAAGATCAGAGGGTCCGGACCGAATACGCCTACAATGAAAAGAACCAGCTCATCCATACGGAAGAATTCCTGCCAGACGGGGGCCGAAGAAGAAATACCTTTACCTACAGTAAACAGGGAAGTATACTGAGGGAGGAAACCGAATCCGGGATCAGCCGGTATTTCTACAACAGTAAAAACCAGCAGATCCGGGTGGAACGCGCAGACGGTCAGATACAGGAAAACCGCTACGACGCGGAAGGTCTGCGCCATGAGATGAGAGAAAATGAGAAGCTGTTCCGGTTCGTGTATCAGAACGGAGAACTTCTGTATGAAGAAGGAGGGGATAAGGAAACAGCCAGCTGCCACCTGGGAGCGGGGATCGAGGCAGTCCGGAGAGGACAGCGAACGTATTACTACCATCCGGACGAACAGCTCAGCACGGCGCTGATCACGGATGAGACGGGAATGATAAAAAATCAGTACCGTTATGATGCGTTCGACGCCGCACTGGAGGTCTCGGAAGAGCTTCCCAACCGCATCCGCTATACCGGCCAGCAGTATGACGAAGTAACAGAACAGTATTATCTGCGTGCAAGGTACTATAACCCGATACTGGGCAGGTTCCTGCAGGAGGACGTCTATCAGGGAGACGGGCTGAATCTGTATGCTTACTGTCGGAATAATCCGGTGGTTTATTGGGATCCGAGTGGGTATAAAGAAGTAAGTAATGCATCTTCTGAAGTAATGGATATCATGCAGAGGACTACTCAAAATACAACTTATGGAAAAGTGGGGGAAGTACCAAGAGGTGACAATTTTGCTTCCTGGTTTAATAAATTGTCAGTTGATGAGTTATCCATATTGATGGCTGATAAAGAATATGGGGCGGGAGTAGGAAGGACAAGAGCTGAAACAGCAAACTATGGCATTACATATCAATTAAGACATGGAGGTTCGGACCATGAGTGGCTGCCTGTGTCCAGATGTGTAATTGCTAAAAAATGTGGAAACCAGGGTTTCTCTGCGCGGGCGTAAACCTGCCCTGAGTCAGACGGATATTCACAATATCGACCGGCTGATACAGGAACAGCCCGATATTACAATCCATGAAATACAGGAAAAACTCCAGTTACAGGTAAGTGATGAAACCGTCCGCAAAGCAGTCCTGAAACTCGGATACGTTTATAAAAAGAAGTCTCTCCATGCTTCAGAACAGGAGCGTCTCCGATGTCAGGGCCAAAAGGGAAGCATGGAAAAACATATACCGGAGAACGACGTAAATAACCTGGTATTTCTGGATGAAAGCGGCGTCAACACGAATATGACAGGGCATTACGTCCGTTCGAAAAGAAATGAGCGGGCAGTGGACCGTGCGCCTGTAAATACGCCGTGCAGCACCACGATTCTCTCGTCCCATATGGCTGGGCGGAAAGACGGTCCATACGGTTTATCAGGGCGGCACTACAGCGGAACGGTTTGCGGAATATCCGGAAAACATTTTACTGCCGACATTGTCAGGAAATGGCATCATTATTATGGATAATATGTGCTCCCATCATGCGAAAGTGGTCAAAGGGATTCTGGACTCATCAGGAATCAGATATCTTTATCTTCCGCCCTACAGCCCGGATCTGAATCCGATTGAAAAAATGTGGTCAAAGATCAAAGCATATTTGAGAAAAGTAAAAGTCCATACTGCGTCAGAATTACCGGGCGCAATAGAAAAGGCATTTTCAACTGTCCGTCCTTCGGATTGTTCAGGGTGGTTTCATTCATGTAATTATGTGCAATAATTTGTTGGATTGCTATACATTAATTTTGATTTCTTTCCTGCATTTCGGGCAGAAAAGCGGAAAATTCAAAAGTACCGTATCCCCATACACCTTCGTCCTTGTCTTGCCTCCACAAGCCGGACAGTGAATCCACAAGGATTTGTTTTTCATTACATCACACTTTCTTGATACCAATTCCTACTCTGCGGCTTGCGTCTGGTTTTAGAAATCAGCATACCTTACCCATTATGATAGTTCCTATTTTTTCGGTGTTTCTGACTGCAAAGCCATACGGGATTCTTCAACAGACAGTTTTTTATGAAGATTCAAAGCCATAAAAACAGTGATAATGGCGGCCAGAACATCAGCAACCGGTTGGGCGTAAATGACACCATTTAATCCTAAAATCCCTGGCAGGAACCAGATAACCGGCACAAAACAGATTCCCTGTCGGCAGGCGCCAAGAAAGCAGCCCTCTTTTGCTTTTCCCATTACAAGAAACAGGAAAGAGTACACGGTATAAAATCCAAAAAGGATAAAGGACAGACCATTTGCCCGTAACGCTGCCGCACCAATCCGAATCATTTCGGTATCTCCTTTTGTAAACAATGCCATAATCTGTGATGGGAATATAGCGGCTATCAAACCAAAAACCACACAGAATATGGTTGACCACAGAACAGAGGTTTTAATCGCTTCATACAAGCGGTCAAACTTTTTTGCTCCATAGCTGAATCCGGCGATTGGCTGAAATCCTTTCAGGAAACCGAAAACAATCAAAGTTCCCATAGACATAACTTTTGTAAGCGGCCCCATGGCAGCAAGGGCAGAGCCGCCATATTCTTTTGCCCCATTGTTTATCATGCTGATAGACATACTGGTCAGAACCTGAAAGAGTAATGTGGGAATCCCTATCTTCAAAATTTCAGACATGATTTCCTTTGAAAAACAACAGTCTTTCATACGAAAATGGAATATGCTCTTTTTCCGGAAGATATAGCACAGGTAAACCACCGTGGAAATCACCTGAGAAATAGCGGTGGCAATGGCTGCACCGGCAACTCCAAGATTCAGGACATAGATAAATACAGGGTCTAATATCACATTCAGGACAGCGCCGGCCATCAACGCACACATGGCTGTCTTTGCGGCTCCCTCACTGGACACGATATTATTCATGGTGACATTGAAAACATTAAAAATGGAAAACGTGATGTAAATGCTGGTATAGGTAATCGCATAAGGCATGACGCTTTCCAATGCGCCTATCTGATTTAATATGGGTTTCAGAAATATGACGGAGCCTGTAATAACAATCGCACCAATCAATACGCTGCTGTATAAAGCTGTGCTGGCTACCTTATCAGCGGTATCTTTGTCCCCTCGCCCCAACAGCCTGGAAAGATATGCAGCCGCCCCGTTCCCGAAAAGCAGCCCCAGGCCAACAACAATCTGCCCTAAAGGAAAAGCTACCGTAACCGCCCCCATCTGATCCGTACCTAATCCACCGACAAAATAGGTATCTGCCAGATTATAAAGTGCGTTAATCAGCATACCTATCATAGTCGGCAGTCCCAGCGCCAAAAGAGCCTTTGGTATTGGCACAGCCCCCAGAAGTTCCATTTTCTTGCTTTGCTCGTTCATGTCGTTTTCTCCTTTCGCTTGACTAATACTATTATTTATACTACTATAAATTATAATAGTTGCGCAACAGAGAACATATTACTATAATTTATAGTATCTGTCAAGTGTTAAAGGAGAGCGAATATGGCCACAATCGACCTAATTGTACTGGGAATTTTAAAAAGGGAATCTTTAAGTGCTTACGATATTCAAAAACTGGTTGAGTACCGTAACATATCCAAATGGGTAAAAATCAGCACTCCCTCAATTTATAAAAAAGTCCTTCAACTGGAAGAAAAAGGATTCATCAAAAGCCGTATTGAGAAAGAGGGAAAAATGCCGGAAAAAGCCGTCTATTCTTTAACCCGGCAGGGAGAACAGGAATTTGAAAAACTGATGCTGGAAATTGCCGCAAAGTCCATTCGTATTTATCTGGATTTTAATGCCGTGATTGTAAACCTGGACGGCCTCTCGCAGGAAAAACAGGATGTATGTCTGGCAAATATTGAAAGCAATGTCGAGCAGTTAAAATCCTGTCTGGAAGAAAATTTTCTCGCAAAGGAAGATATGCCGGATGTTCCTGAAAACGGAATGGCAGTCCTTGAGCAGCAGCTTATTCTTGCCAGGGCAATCGAAACATGGATTTCTGCGCTGAAGAAAAATGATGGTAATTCCGGTCTGGATAATACAGAAACATGATTCTATCAGTGCCAGACAAAGAGAGGCGGAAGGATACTTCACATAAGAAAGTGTCCCTTGCAATATATTGGAGAATTTATAGTTAGTCGGACATGATGTATTTGAAGGAACAACTATAGCAATCCAATATTATACTGCACCTGCTTGACACAGGGTTTATGATAGAGTCAGGAGGTGATTGCCATGCTGCATAATGAAACAGGAAAACTACTTATTGAAGCCTGGAACAAAAACCATAATGCAAAGGAAGTTGCAGAATGCTTTTCCGTAAATACCAGCACGGTTTACCGTCTGGAAAAAAGAATGCGGGAAACCGGCTCTGTGGAAACCAGGGTTTCTCTGCGCGGGCGTAAACCGGCCCTGAGTCAGATGGATATTCACAATATCGACCGGCTGATACAGGAACAGCCCGATATTACAGTCCATGAAATACGGGAAAAACTCCAGCTGCAGGTAAGTGATGAAACCGTCCGCAAAGCAGTCCTGAAACTTGGATACGTTTATAAAAAGAAGTCCCTCCACGCTTCCGAACAGGAGCGTCCCCGATGTCAGGGCCAAAAGGGAAGCATGGAAAAAACATATACCGGAGAGAGACGTAAATAACCTGGTATTTCTGGATGAAAGCGGCGTCAACACGGATATGACAGGGCATTACGTCCGTTCGAAAAGAAATGAGCGGGCAGTGGACCGTGCGCCTGTAAATACGCCGTGCAGCACCACGATCCTCTCGTCCATATGGCTGGACGGAAAGACGGTCCATACGGTTTATCAGGGCGGCACTACAGCGGAACGGTTTGCAGAATATCTGGAAAACATTTTACTGCAGACATTGTCGGGAAATGACATCATCATTATGGACCATATGCGCTCCCATCATGCGAAAGTGGTCAAAAAGATTCTGGACTCATCAGGAATCAGATATCTTTATCTTCCGCCTTACAGCCCGGATCTGAACCCGATTGAAAAAATATGGTCAAAGATCAAAGCATATTTGAGAAAAGTAAAAGTCCGTACTGCGTCAGAATTACCGGGCGCAATAGAAAAGGCATTTTCAACTGTCCGTCCTTCGGATTGTTCAGGGTGGTTTCATTCATGTAATTATGTGCAATAATTTGTTGGATTGCTATAGGTGGAGGTGATTGTAATGGTTAGACAGTCAGGTTGCACATTATCAAATATATCGATTGATTAAAAAAAATTTTAAAATACATATAGAGTATAATGAATACGAGTTTGAATGGATGGCAATTCGTGATGATTTGCAGTTATATGCATCAGATCCAGTCCATTTGATTGCATTATATATAATTCAGGAAGACTGGGCTGAAAAAAAGCCTGTTCCCAATTATTATAAGGATCTGATTTATGAGAAAAACTAAAAAATTGCTTTGAAATATAATAACAGGTTGCAGAAAAATTACATTTTTTTGTATTGCATTTCAAGGAGTGTATAAATGGGAACTTTTATGAAGATGGTTGATGCTCCAAATACATATAATTATGCAATTGATAAACTAATCGATTGGGGTTACAAGATTTCTGTGGTAAATGATATGGCTGATTTTGTTGACAAATTTATATGGGTAGCCGAAAAAGATGAAAAACAGTTTTCAGCAACAGACCCATTGCGTTTATTAGGGCTTGTTACAATTATACAAGAATATGGAGAAACATGGGATTGTATTGAAGTAGCCAGTTCCTTTTCAATAAAGCCGATAAAAAGTGACTTGTTCTAAAACATATGAGAACAGTTATGCTATGCTAATGCGACATCCTGCTGTCCTTCCGGTATCAGTAGATCGAGGCAGTTCGGAGAGGACAGCGAACGTATTACTACCATCCGGACGAACAACTCAGCACGATGCTGATCACGGATGAGACGGGAACGATAAAAAATCAGTACCGTTATGATGCGTTCGAAGCCGGAATGGAGGTCTCGGAAGAGCAAGAGGAAACAAGAAAAATAATGAATATAGATGGTTGTCGTTAGCCGTCTTTTTTCTTTATCAAAGGACAAATTTCAGGGGCAGGTGCAGTTTGCATGAACCACATCTGCCCCTGTGTAGGGCTATCTGTTTCCCGATTGCCCCTTTTGGTCAACGGATGGATTGTCAGACAGTGACATCGATGGACATCCCTTCCATGGAGATGGAAGACAGATCCATACCGCCTGCTGCACTGCCGGATGCTGTCGGAGATCCGGATAAGACGCTTCCGGCACCGATGATGCCCGATAAAGTCTCGCTCATGGCTTCCCTACCGTCTTCTGCCAGTTCCTTCATGGCGTAATCCCGTTCTTCTCTGCGGCGCTTTCTGCGTCTGCCGCGCAGTTCTTCCCTGATCTGCTTCGCCCGTTCCAGCTCCTTCTGTTTTTCGGCTTTTTTCTGCTGAATCTCCAGCTGCTCTTCCTTGCCAAGCTGCTTTACCTTTTTCTGAATGCGCTTGATCAGCTTTTCCATGCGCCGTATCATCTGCGCAACCTTTTTGGAATCCTTTCCTTCACAGGTATAGGCAGACATCTTCAGATTGGCAAGTGCACGCGTCGCTTTCGACAGAACCTGCAGCACATCCAGCTTTGTTTCTGAACGGGAAAGCTCTGCTGCCAGCTGCCCGACAGAATCATCGGGGGTGGAAGATCTGATCCGGGAATCGGACTTGTCAGAAGCTTCTTTTGCATTCATTCCGGAATCTTTTGTGATCCTGTCAGCGGAGCGGGCGGAATTTCCTCTCGGTTCAGTAACGGGATCTGCAGCGTCTTCTTTGAATCTGACAGACCGGTAAGCAGTTCGGCCGTTATCCATTTGCCAGTTTCTCTCTGTAACCTTCATGTGGAACCTCCTTATGGAATGATTCCGCGGACCCTTTATAGTTTATATATCGGCAGGATCGTGAAAAAAAGAACAAAATATGGAAAAAATATATGCTGTCAGATGGCACGCAGAAAGTTCAGTGATCCGGCCGGATTTTCCGTTCCCTTTTCCAGAAGGGCGATCAGTCCCTGAATCGTGTCTTCCGTGTCTTCCGGAGTGGAGGGCACCAGTGTATTGTCCAGCTTCACAGCCAGGACGATCAGCACGATTTCTGCGAGGGCTGCCGGATGATCAAAATGAATCTCCCCTGTTTCAATTCCCTGTCGGATGATATCGGTCAGCACGGGTTTCAGTTCAGCGGTCAGATAAGTCAGATACTTCTGATGGATAAATGCCTGTTCCGGAGCACTGGAAGAAGCAGGAGTATTTCTGCGGGTACGGAACTGAATCGAAGAATTCCGGCATGCCTGAAAGATCATGGCCATGCGGGTAAAAGGAGAAATATCCGTTTTGGCGGCAAGACTTTTGGCCGTTTCCAGAGGTTTTTCATAGTCCCGTTCCACCAGTGCCTCCAGGATCGCTTCTTTGGATGGAAAATAATAATAGAGACTTCCCTTCCCCATATCCGCTGCGCGGGCGATCTCGCTGACAGAAATATTCTGTATGTCTTTTGCCTCCAGCAGGGTCTGGAGTGCGTCCAGGATCTTCGTATATTTCGTATCGTTTGCCATGGGGACTCTCCTTTCTGTTCCATGGTTCGTATTATACACAAATCAGTCCGGTTATACAATCATTTTTCGGAAAGAGCCACAAAAGAGCGCAGTACAGGGTGCATCCGGTACAGGCTTTTTCATATTTTATACAGAGATCCCTTCATTTTCTTTGAAATTTTAGATAAAATACAGTTGACCGACGGTCGAAAAGATGATAAAGTACAGGAGAATTAAATCGACCAGCGGTCGAAAAAAGACAAAATATGACATGGCAGTGCCAAGAGGTTTATGAAAAACAGCATCGGTCCAAAAGCAGATCCGGAAGGATTTTACGGAACGAAGTGAGGGCAGCTGCGGAACTTAAATCAGGAGGATCAGGGAATGACATATGCGGATTTTTTCTCAGAGATAAAAGGAAAATTTATGGAAGCGGATGTGAGCGACATCAAGGAGCATCTGGCTTATCAGTTTAATATTACAGGAGAGGCGTCGGGTATCTTCTATGTGGAAGTGAAAGACGGGACGCTCCATGTGGAACCTTACGAGTATTTTGACCGGGACGCGCTGTTCATCTGCAGTGCCCAGACTCTTCGGGAACTGGCGGACGGGACGCTGGATCCGGTGCTGGCGTTTACGGTCCAAAAGCTGAAGGTGGAAGGAAGCATCGACAAGGCGCTGCGCTTCAAAGAGCTGGCGGACAGAAGCAGGGCCGGAGCAAAGCGTTAAAACAGCGGAAGCCCGGAGGGGCTGAAGCGGAACTATCAATAAATAAGGAGCGTTGTAAAAATGAAGAAAAAAGCAGGTGCCATCGCCATATTTCTTGGGCTTTTAACGGTGGCGGAAGCGGGCGGCTCGGCGTATTTTTACCGCAGGACCATGAAGCGGGGAAATGCGAAGAAGGAGCGGACCATAAAGATGGCAGGCACGGACTGGAATCAGTATATGCCGGTGATTCAGGAGCGAAAAGACTATATGATGGCGCAGCCCCATGAGGATGTATACCGCATGTCGGAGGACGGGCTGAAGCTGCATGCCACCTGGTTCCCGGCGGGAGACGGGAAAAAGACGGTGATCTGCTTCCACGGCTACACCAGCCAGGGAATGAGCGATTATATCGGATTGTCGGATTATTATATGAAGCGGGGCTTCTCCATGCTTCTGGTGGACGAGCGGTCCCACGGGGACAGCGAAGGCGAGTACATCGGATTTGGCTGCCTGGACCGGATGGATGCGCTTGGGTGGATCGAGTGGCTCACAGAGCGATGCGGAGAGGATATACAGGTCCTGCTGCACGGGACGTCCATGGGCGGCGCCACGGTGCTTATGGCCAGCGGCCTGGAGCTGCCCGGGCAGGTGAAGGGCATCGTCTCGGACTGCGGGTTTACATCGGCGAAGGAAGTATTTACCCATGTGCTCCATTCCATGTATCACCTGCCTGCATTTCCCATGATTCAGATTGCCAGTCTGGTAAATAAGAAAAAAGCAGGCTACGGACTGGACGACTGCAACGCGGCCAGAGAGGTGCGAAAGGCGCAGGTGCCGATCCTTCTGATTCACGGGGATGCGGATACCTTCGTTCCCTGCAGCATGTGTGAAAAGATCTATGAAAATGTTGCGTCGGACAAGAAGATGCTGATCATCAAAGGCGCCGCTCACGCGGAAAGCTACTATAAAGATATGAAAGCTTATGAACAGGCACTGGACGAGTTTATTGGAGGATTGATAAAATGATGAGGAAAAGAAAAGGGTATCCGGTTTATCCACTGACGGCGGCACAGAAATTTCACTTTTTCTACCAGAATTTCTGCCCGAAAAAAGAGGTGCTGAATGTGGGGACCAGCCTGACCATCGAGGCGGAGCTGGACATGGAGGTGTTGAAGGCATCCATCTGCAAGGCGTATGAGCGCTGCGAATGCCTCCGGGTTCGTTTTGCGGCGGACAAAGAGGGCACCTGGTACCAGTATGTGGTAAATACAGAAGAAGGCCGGCCGGATGTGGAGTTCATGGATTTTTCCGCGGGGACCATGGAAGAGGCGGAGAAGACCATGACCGAGTGGTCCGCAGTTCCCTTTAAACCCCAGGATTCGCCCATGAGCCGGATCGTCATGATCAAGATGCCGGATGGATTTCAGGGAGTGTACCTGCTGGTGGACCACCGGATCATGGACGCTCAGTCGCTGATCTGTTTTCTCCGGGATGTGATCGAGCTGTACTGCAATACCATGTATGAGGGTGTGGACTATCCAAAAGACATGGCTTCCTATATCGAACAGCTGGAGAAGGATCTGGCATATGAAGCAGGCAGCAGGGCGAAGGAACGGGATGAGGCGTATTTCCAGAATCTCATTGACAACATGCCGGAGCCCATCTACAACGGAATCGACGGCCCCGGCGCTCTGGAGGCAGAGCGGGAGAGAAGCGGGAATCCCGGTGCGAGGGCGGCGGTGAATGTGTCCGATTCGGTGGATTCGGCCCTGGATATCTTCCATCTGGAGGAAGAACCGACGAAGCGCCTGATGGATTTCTGCGAGAAGTATCATGTATCGTTAGTATGCCTGCTGCTCATGGGGCTTCGCACTTATTTCCAGAAGATGAACGGAAATGACGATGTGTCCATCAATACGGCCATCGCGAGAAGGGCGACGCTGAAAGAGAAGAAATCCGGCGGAACCAGGATCCATTCCTTCCCCTTCCGTACGATCATTTCGGAGGACAGGACATTTTTGGAAGGCATCCATGAGATCCGGGATCTGCAGAACGAATATTTCCGTCATGCGAACTATGATCCGGTTTCCTACTTTGCCTACAGAGGACGCAAATATCCCCATCCGGGCGGACAGACCTACGAGCCCATGTCGCTGACCTACCAGCCGCTGACGCTGAAGGAGAAAGGACTGGAGAAGCTGGGCGACATCAAGTACAAGACCAAATGGTATCCCAACGGAGCGACTACGCAGGCCATGTACCTGACGGTCATGCACCGGCCGGATGACAACGGACTGGATTTCAGCTTTGAGCATCAGGTAAAAGCGGTATCCAGGGAGAAACTGGAATATCTTTATTATTATCTCTGCAAGATCATGTTCAAAGGCACAGAGAATCCGAATCTGAAGATCGGCGATATCATAAAGCTGGTCTGACGAAGGGGCGGAACGATTAGAACAGGAAGGAGGAAGAAACAATGTTTGAGAAACTGGTGGAAATTATCTGCAATTACGTGGAGGTAGAGCCGGGGGATGTACATCCGGAATCCCGTTTTATGGAGGATCTGGGTTTTACATCGTTTGACTTTATGAGCATGCTCGGGGAACTGGAGGATGCGTTTGATGTGGAGATTGACCAGCAGGAAGTGTCGGATATCCGCACGGTGCAGGAAGCGGTGGAATATCTGAACAGACTGTCGGCAGAGTAGACGCAGTCAGAGATCGCAATGGAGGTGGAGAATGATGACAATCAGTACCATTCGGGAAATTCTGGTACAGGCAGAACAGAAATACGGGGCAGAGGATGCCATCCGTTATAAGATCGGGAAGGATACCACAGAGGCGAAATCCTATACTGATTTGAAGAAGGACAGTGAGAGCTTTTCCAGAGTGCTGGAAGCGCTGGGGGTACAGGGCGGCCATGCGGCGGTTACCGGTATGACCTCTTATCCCTGGCTGGTCACCTATCTGGGGACGGTGAACAGCGGAACCGTATGCGTTCCTCTGGATGTGTCCCTTCCGATGGAGGAAATGTGCGAGCTGATCGACCGGGCGGACGCGTCTGTGCTGGTGGTGGATGAGATCCGCAAGGATGTGATGCTGGCGGCAAAGGCAAAATGTCCGAAGCTGAAATACATCATCTCCATGCAGAAGGAAGCGGCGGACGAGGAAGCTCTTTCCTTCCGGCAGCTTTTAAAGGAGCATGAGGGGGCCTTCTCGTATGAGCCGAAGCCGGAGGACCTGGCGACGATCATGTTCACCTCCGGAACGACGGGAAAGAGCAAGGGCGTCATGCTGACGCACCGGAATCTGGCGGAGAATGCCACCTGCTTGGATATGAAGTTCCCGGAGCGGACGGTGATTCTCTCCGTGCTTCCGATCCATCATGCCTACTGTCTGAGCATGGATATTTTAAAAGGCCTGTCCCTGGGCAGCATCATCTGCATCAATGATTCGCTGATCCGTATGGCGAAAAATATCAAGCTGTTCAAACCCAATGTGATTCTGATGGTGCCGCTGATGATTGAGACCATGGCGAAAAAGCTGCAGGAAGCGGCAGGACTTCCGCCGGAGATTGTGAAGCGGGAGGTATTCGGAGAACAGTTTCATACCATCTGCAGCGGGGGCGCGTACCTGCCGCCTAACATGCTGGATCTGTTCGGGAAATACGGCATCACGATCCTGCAGGGCTACGGTATGACCGAGTGCGCACCGGTAATCAGCACCACGGTGAGCTGGAACGTCCGCAGGGGTTCCGTGGGGCAGCTCATCCCCAACTGCGAGGCAAAAGTGGTGGACGAGGAGCTTTGGGTCCGGGGCAGCAGCGTCATGCAGGGATATTACCAGATGCCGAAGGAGACGGAGGAGACGCTGGTGGACGGCTGGCTTCGGACCGGAGATCTCGGGTATGTGGATGACGAGGGGTTTGTCTATCTGACCGGACGCAGGAAAAATCTGATCATCACAAAGAACGGGGAGAATGTGTCGCCGGAGGAGCTGGAGAACCGGCTGTCCGAGGCGCCCATCGTTCAGGAAGTTCTGGTTCGCGAGAGTGAAGGCGTCATTGAGGCCGAGATTTTCCCGGATGCGGAATATGTGGAGAAAAAGGAGATCAAAGATGTGCAGGCAGCGCTCCAGGAACTGATTGACGACTGGAACAAGGGCGCGCCGGCGTACAAGAAGATCTATCGGCTGAAAGTGCGGGATACGGAGTTTGCGAAGACGCCGTCGAAGAAGATTAAGAGGTATTAGTTACTGCTGACTGCCTGTTCCGAACAGGCAGTCTCTTTGTAGTCCATAGCAGGATGGAGGCTCCGGGGTCACTTCCAGTCCTTCCACAGGTCTGGCTGATATCCGACGGTTGCTTTCTGCCCGTTTCTTACGATCGGGGTCTTCAGAATCTGCTGATTTTCCAGCACCTTTTCTTCTTTTTGCTCCTCCGCCAGGTGACGGACCAGGGCCAGCGTATCCTGATCCCGGCAGCCGGAGTCCAGCAGGGCCTCCAGTCCGCCTGCTGCCTGCTTCACTTTTCTGTATTCCCCTCTGCTCATTCCTTTTTCCCTCATGTCAATGAACTGGAACGGGATATTTCTTTCTTTAAAATAGCGCATTGCTTTTTTTGTGTCAAAACATTTCTTTGTACCAAAGATCTGTATGTTCATAGTCATTTCCTCCAGCTGGCCGTATTTTATCTTTCATTATACACAAAAGCCCGGACAAATGCTCTCATTTTTTTCTTTTTTTAAGAAATCCCTTGACCTTATACCAGGTATATCCTTTATATTAGGGCTATCAGAAGCTCAGGAGGCAGATAGTCATGAACATTCAGGAACTTGAAAAAAGAACCGGCATCACAAAACAGAACATACGTTTCTATGAGAGGAAGGAGTTGCTTTCTCCAAAGCGGAATGCATCAAACAACTATCGGGAATATACCGAAGAGGATGTCAGAACCCTGAAGGAGATCCGGATGTTCCGGAAGCTGGATGTCTCTATTGAAGATATCCGGGAGACGCTGGAAGGCCGGATCCCCCTGGATCAGCTGATGCAGAAGCATCTGGAGGAGTTGGAGAACCGGCAGAAGGAACTGAAGGCAGGGATCAGCATCTGCAGAAAACTGGTCCATACAGAACTGTCCCGCGTGGATACAGAAGCGGTTCTTCAGGAAATGGAAAAAATAGAGGAAAAAGGGGGAAGATTTATGAACATTATAGAAGATTACAAAAAATATGCGAAAGCAGAGCGAAAAAGGACCTTTTCTTTTACACCGGACAATATGGCGCTGACACCGGCGGAGTTCTCAGAAGCGTTGTTTCAGTATGCAGATGAGAATCACCTGAATCTGGTGATCACAAAAGAGAGCATGTATCCGGTCTTCGAGATTGACGGAGTGGAATACACGGCAGAACGCAGGTTCTATCGGTTCGGCGCATCCATCCGGTGCAGAATGACCCATCCGGAAGAACTGGAAGAAGATCTGCAGGGTGTCTCCAGGCAGCACAGAAGATGGTTCCGGATCCTGGGCGCCGGTCTGCTCCCTGCAGGACTTCTGGTCTATTTCATCGCAGTCAGTGGGGATCTTTTCCTGGGGCTTATCATGGGAGTCTGCATGATTCCGATCATGGTATGGATGTTTCAGGCATATCATGGTTTTTAAAAACCATATGGTTCAAGGCTCTGGAAAACGGCGGAATGCCTGTTTTTCAGGGCTTTTTTGCTGCAAAAAACTTCTCTGGATATTTTTGCGGACTTTTTACAAAAAAATATAGATTTTGACTGGAAAAACTGGTCAATATGTATTATACTTAATTCGGTAGCAAATACAGGGCTGACGAATCTGTCTATTGTCATTTTTTCTTCAAGTGCAGAGGTGGAAAAAGGGACAAAAACAGATAAGTATAAGTTTTGTAAATCAATCAGATAAGGAAGGTGAGCAATTGGAAAACTATACTAAGTATAAGTTGAAAAGTAATGACGAACTGGTGTCTTTATTGGCCGATAGGGACAATCTGTTCATCATTGCCTGCAACAAGTGCTTCAAGGAATTTGAAACCATTGACGAACCAGAGTGCGGCGAGCTTGAGAAGCTCGTCACCGAACAGGGAAAGACAGTCACAGGTACTGCAAGAGTGGATTTCCTGTGCAACAGTACGCAGACACAGAGAAAGTTACAGGATATGATTCCGGAAGGGACCGAGCATATTCTGGTGGCTTCCTGCGGCCTTGGTATCCAGACGGTTGCAGATTTGACCGGGAAGTCTGTCTTCGCAGCCAGTGATTCTCTGAATTATACAGGACATCATGGCATGGCTCTGACGAAGAAGAGCTGTGATGCATGCGCGCAGTGCTATCTGAACGTAACCGGCGGTATCTGCCCCATCGTGGACTGCTCCAAGAGCCTGGTCAACGGACAGTGCGGCGGCGCGAAGAACGGCAAATGCGAAGTGGATCCCGACAAAGACTGCGCATGGGAGAAGATCTACCGGAGACTGGAGAAACAGGGTCGTCTCTCCGAGTTCCTGGCTCAGCCCGTTCAGCTTCGGGATTATTCCAAAGTTGATTTTAAATTTGTAAATGATTATGTGAAGTCTATTCGCGAAAACCGTCTGGAAGGGTATTACGGCGGTATCCATCCGTCAGAGCGGAAAGAATTTACCGAGCATATTCCGCTGGAGAGATTCCCGGATCCGAAAACTGTAGTCATTCCGCTGTCCATGCATGCAGGCGCTCCGGCCAATCCTGTGGTGCAGGTGGGCGATACAGTGAAAGTCGGACAGGTGATCGGCGAGCAGGCAGGCTTTATCAGTGCCCCGGTTCATTCCAGTGTCAGCGGAACGGTAACGGCGATCGAGAACCATCCGCATGCCACAAGAGGCGAATGTCTGTCTGTTGTTATTGAGTCTGATGGAAAAAATACTCTGCACGAATCTGTAAAACCCCATAAAGATCTTGACAGCCTGACTCCCGATGAGATCATCGAGATTGTCCGTGACAGCGGGATCGTCGGTATGGGCGGCGCAGGATTCCCGACTTCCGTCAAATTAAAACCCAACAAGCCCATTGACGCTGTTCTTCTGAACGGCTGTGAATGTGAGCCGCTTCTGACAGCGGATCACAGAGTGCTTCTGGAGTTTGCAGACGACGTGATCTTTGGCCTGAAAGCAATCGTTAAGACGGTAGACGCGAAAAAAGGAATTATTGTAATTGAGGACAACAAGCCGGATGCCATTGAGCTGATGAAAGCAAAGACTGCTGACTGTGACAATCTGGAAGTGGTAGTGGCGAAGACGAAATATCCGCAGGGCGCTGAGAAAATGCTGATCAAGCGCGTGATGGGAAGACAGGTTCCCCGCGGAGGACTTCCTGCAGATGTAGGCTGCGTGGTAAGCAACATCAGCACCACAAAGGCAATTTCCGATGCGATTCAGAAGGGTATGCCGCTTGTGGAGCGTGTAACGACCGTAACCGGCGAGAATCTGAAGAAGCCGGGCAATTATATCGTGAAGATCGGTACCATTACCCAGGAACTGATCGATCACTGCGGCGGCATCACGGGAGACGATGTTACGATCAAGGCAGGCGGTCCCATGATGGGATTCGTCATGAACGATACGAAGGCGCCGATCATGAAGGGCTCCAACGGTATCATCGTGGTAGATACGGACCATACAGCAGAACAGCCGTGTATCAAGTGCGGCCGCTGTGCGGATGTCTGTCCCATGGAACTGTCTCCTCTGTATTTCGCAAAATTTGCGGATGAAGAGAACTGGCAGGGCGACAAGGATATGAACATTATGGATTGTATCGAGTGCAGATGCTGTGAGTACATCTGTTCCTCCAAGATCCCGTTAGTCACCAAGATCAAAGCCGGAAAAAATGCAGTAAGGGGGATGAAGTGATATGCTAATTACCCAGTTAAAATCGAAAGAAACCATCGCATCACTGGTAGATGGAAAGAAATTCTTTGTCATCAACTGCCAGGGATGCAAGGAAGTTCATTTCCCGGAAAAAGAAGCTGCAGAACTCCAGAAAGAACTTGGAGCTTCCGGGAACATGACAGGGACCATAACCACAGACTACATATGCAATCCGGAAAATATGAAGCTCCGCCTTGAAAAGCACATGGACGCGATCAAAGCGGCCGATGTGGTGCTTGTATTCTCCTGCGGCGTCGGCGTACAGACCATTGCTGAATATCTGGAAGATAAGATGGTGTGCGCAGCCTGCGATTCCTGCCGTCTGCCGGGCTTCCAGGGCGTGACGCCGCTGGAATACGACTGCGGCCAGTGCGGGGAGTGCTATCTGAATCTGACCGGAGGAATCTGTCCGATCACGGCCTGTTCCAAGAGCCTGCTGAACGGTCAGTGCGGCGGTGCAAAGAACGGCAAATGCGAAGTGGACCCCAATATGGAGTGCGGCTGGGAGCGGATCTACAGACGGCTTGAGAAGATCGGGCGTCTGGATGCGCTGAAGAGCCCGGTACAGATACGCAATTACGCAACAGATGACGAAGTGTAAAATAAGGAAACTATATAAAAAATATAAGGATTGGAGCGATATAGAATGAAAATTACAGAGTTATTTGAACGCGGCGAATTCGTGGTTTCTGCGGAAGTGGGACCGCCTAAGGGGATCCATATTGATCATCTTCTGGAGGAGGCGAAGACCTATCTGAAGGGTGTTACGGCAGTAAATGTGACGGACAATCAGTCTTCTGTCATGCGCCTTGGCTCTCTGGCTACCTGTAAGGCCCTCAAAGACGAGGGGCTGCTGCCGATCTATCAGCTGACCTGCCGTGACAGGAACCGTATCGCACTGCAGTCGGATCTTCTGAGTGCAGCCATGCTGGGCATTGATAACGTACTGGCTCTGACCGGCGACCATATCAAGCTGGGCGATCACAAAGGCGCAAAACCGGTCTTTGACCTGGATTCTGTCTCCCTGCTTCACACGATCTGCAAACTGGAGTCCGGCGAAGATCTGGGCGGCAACAAGCTGGTAGGCGAGCCGCCGAAGTTTGCCAAGGGAGCAGTGGTATCTCCCTGCAGCGATTCCGTTGATTCGCAGCTGGCGAAGATGGAGCGCAAGGTCAATGCAGGCGCGGAATATTTCCAGACCCAGGCTGTCTATGAGCCGGAGAAGTTCATCGAATTCATGGAGAAGGCAAAACAATTCGGCAAACCGGTTCAGCTTGGCATCGTAATCCTGAAATCAGCAGGAATGGCGAAATTCATGAATGACAACGTTGCCGGCATCCATGTACCGCAGGATATGATCGACGAGCTCAAGGCGGACAAGGAAAAGGCAAAAGCAGGCATCACCGGCGTGGAGATTGCTGCACGCATTATCAAAGAGTGTAAGCCGTACTGCCAGGGGCTCCATATCATGGCGCTTGGCTGGGAATCCAAGGTTCCGTCTCTGCTGGAACAGGCAGGAATCTAAGAGGGCGTCGGCTGAATGACCTTATGTTCAGGGGCTTCTGCTGGATATATGCAGGCCTGCTCCTGAGTTTTCAGATGACCGAAAGCCGTTTTCAGGCTTTCGGTCATTTCTTTTGCCGACTGTAGTTGACGGGCGGACAAAAGGCCGTATAAAACGGAATTTTGCCGTCACATGACTGAATTTCCCCAGCTCTTTTTCCTTCAAAAAAGATTTTCCATATTTTTGTAGAAAATATACAGAAATCCACTTGCTAAATATCCCCCCATGAGGTATAATGCTAATAAACAATGTCAAAAAAATAACATAGCAGAAATCCTGGCGTGTTTTTTTCATGAAAAGGAGGGAAATAGATGCATTTAACCAATGAAGAGCATACGCACTGTGGATGCGGCTGCGGCGGGCAGGAGCACACGCATGAGCATACACATGGTGATACAACTCATACGCATGCGCACAGCCATGAAGAAGGCCACGAGCACGAGCATGAGCACAATCATGACCACTGCGGCGGATGCGACGGCCATACCCATGACCACTGCGGTCATGATCATGGAGAGCAGCCGAAGGATGAGGACACAGCAGTTCTGAAGTATATGCTGGAACACAATAAGCACCATGCGCAGGAGCTTGCTGCCATTGCAAAGCACTTGAGAGAGCAGGGAAAGGAAGAAGCGGCCGCTCAGATCGAGAAGGGCGTGGAGGATTTTGAAAAGGGCAACATGAGGCTGTCCATCGCACTTTCGCTGGTGCAGTAATTGATATCAGTTCAGTGCCCCCGGGCAGATGCTGAATTTAAAACAGGAGGTAAGGTCCAATGTGTCTTGCAACTGTATATGGTAAGAAGCAGGAGAGCGAAAGCATCCTGATCAAAAATGCCAGCCGCCTTGATGTGGAAGGGAATGTGATCCGTATCCGCGATATCATGGGCGGCGAGATTACGGTGGAGGGAACCATCGCCATGGTTGACCTCGCCAATTCAGTTGTGAAAATCAACTGTACAGAGTAACAGGTTTCAATTGCTGATTTATATAGACCGGAGAGGAGGTAGATAACGGTGGGGCTGTCGACAGCAATGAAACAGAACAGGTACAGACCGGGGATCAGAGATCACTGATCTGCCTGGGACACGTACTCAAATGCAGGTTAAAGATTTTAGAATGTAGGAGATGATAATATGCCGCAGACGATAGCAGTGGCAGGCAAGGGCGGTGTGGGAAAGACCACATTGACCGGCATGCTGATCCAGTATTTAGCAGAACAGAAGAAAGGACCGATCCTGGCGGTGGACGCGGATGCGAATTCCAACCTGAACGAAGTGCTCGGTGTGGAAGTGGATATGACCCTTGGGGATATCCGTGAAGAAATCGCAAAAGCGGAGATGGCGGAGGTGAGCCCTATTCCTCCCGGAATGTCCAAGCAGGACTACGCGGAGTTCAAGTTTGATTCTTCCCTGGTGGAAGAGGATGACTATGACCTGCTGGTCATGGGACACACTCAGGGGAAAGGCTGTTATTGCTTTGTGAATGGCTTATTGTCAACTCAGGTTGCCAGACGTGCACAGCATTACAATTATGTTGTTGTTGACAACGAGGCCGGTATGGAACATATCAGCCGCGGGATTCTTCCCAATGTGGATGTTGTGATTCTGGTAAGTGACTGTTCCCGCAGAGGGGTCCAGGCCGTGGGCAGGATCGCCCGGCTGATTCCGGAATGCGGACTGAAGCCGAAGAAGGTCGGCTTGATCGTGAACCGGGCACCTGGGGGTGTCCTGAATGAAGGTATTCAGGAAGAGGTTCAGAAACAGGAACTGACGCTTCTTGGGGTAATACCCCAGGATGATGGTGTATATGAGTTTGACAGTGCCGGTACCCCAACGACCGAGCTTCCGTCAGACAATCCTGTAAGACAGGCATTATACAAGATTATTGACAGCCTGGAATTATGATTCAGGACTGCAAAAAAGGAGATTTATATGGGAGACTTTAAATTAACAACAGTTGAAGAGTTCGAAGCCGCTACTAACAGACTGCTGGAAACAGGCGCTAAGGTTGGCGCTGATGCCTGGCAGCTCCGCGTAAAGAACCAGACACCTCATTGTAAATTCGGTGAGCAGGGTATCTGCTGCCGTATCTGTGCTATGGGACCGTGCCGTATTACTCCGAAGGCTCCGAGAGGAATCTGCGGCTGTGATGCTCATGGTATCGTAGGACGTAATTATTTGAAATTTACTGCAGGCGGCGCAGCGACTCACTCCGATCATGGCCGTGAGATCTGCCATACCCTGTATGCATCCGCTCCCGATGGAGCTTATAAAGTAAAAGATCCCGAGAAGCTCATCCGCATCGCAAAAGAGTGGGGCGTTGAGACCGAAGGAAAAGATATCTATGATCTGGCTCATGAAGTGGCAGAGCTGGCACTTCTGGAGTATGGTAAACCGTTTGGCTTCCAGCGCTGGGTTGCACGTGCGCCGAAGCACACCCAGGAGCTGTGGGAGAAAGCAGAGATTACGCCGAGAGCAATCGACCGTGAGGTATCCTGTTCTCTGCATATGTCCCATATGGGATGTTCCTCCAAGCCGGAGGCTCTGGTGCGTCAGTCCTTCCGTGCGGGTCTTGGCGACGGTTGGGGCGGTTCCATGTGCGGTACGGAGTTCTCCGATGTCCTGTTTGGTACTCCGAAGCCGATCGATACCGAGGCGAACCTTGGCGTTATGAACGCTGACAACGTCAATATCGTCGTCCATGGACATGACCCGTCGCTTTCCGAGATGGTATGCGAGTATGCAGACGATCCTGAGATGATCGCTTACGCAAAGGCACAGGGCGCAAAGGGCATCACCGTGTCCGGCGTCTGCTGTACTTCCAATGAGGTGGCTATGCGCCGCGGTATTCCCATGGCGGGTAACTTCCTGCAGCAGGAGAACGTGGTTCTGACCGGGGCATGCGAGGCAATCGTTGTTGACGTGCAGTGCATCTTCCCGGCACTTGGACCTCTGAGCAAATGTTTCCATACCAAATTCATCACGACTTCCGCAATCGCTCAGATGCCGGATTCCGAGTATATTCACTTTACTGTGGGAACTGCAGCAGAGAAGGCAAAACAGATCGTGAAGATGGCGTGTGACAACTTCAAGAACCGGAAACCAGAACTGGTCCATATCCCGGATATGAAGCAGAAAGCAACTGTGGGTTATTCCGTAGAGGCTCTCGTAAAGGTGCTTGACGGCGTTACCAACTCTCAGGTAGACGTTCTTGGAACGACCAAACCGCTCATCGAGTGTATCACCTCCGGCGTACTCCGCGGCGCGGTGGCTATGGTTGGATGTAACAACCCGAAGATCCGTCCGGATACCGCTCATATCGAGCTGATGAAGAAACTGCTTGCAAATGATATCGTAGTTGTAGCATCCGGCTGTGCGGCTCAGGCAGCGGCAAAGGCAGGACTGATGGATAAGAGAGCGAAAGATCTGTGCGGCGCAGGCTTAAAGCGCGTGTGCGAACTGGCAGACATTCCGCCGGTATTACATATGGGTTCCTGCGTGGATATCAGCCGTATGATGATCCTGGTTGCAGAGCTTGCAAAGGATTCCGGCTTGAATATCTCCCAGCTTCCGGTTGTGGGCTGTGCTCCTGAGTGGATGTCTGAGAAGGCAGTTTCCATTGGTAACTACGTAGTTTCCACCGGTATCGATACCTTCCTTGGTGTAGATCCGTATGTGAGCGGTTCTACACAGATGCAGGAACTCCTGACCAGCGGCGTTCGCGACTGGGTAGAGGCTGCTTATACCGTTGAGACCGATATCGAGAAACTGGTTGATCTGATGATCGAAAGAATCGAAGAGAAGAGAACGGCAATCGGTATCTGATCATTCGATATTAATAAAGAAAAGTAAATTTTTAACCGGAGGGTAAAACATTGAAGATCGCAATTACCGGAAAGGGCGGAGTCGGAAAGACCACCTTTGCTGCAACACTTGCAAGATTATATGCAGAGGAGGGACGGACGGTTCTTGCCGCTGACGTGGACCCGGATGCCAATCTGGGGCTGGCGCTTGGATTTCCGGAGGATGTGCTGGATTCCATCATTCCCATCAGTAAGATGAGAAAGCTGGTGGAAGAGCGTACCGGAGCCGGCGAGGATAATCAGTTCTATAAGTTGAATCCGAAGGTGGACGATATTCCGGATACGTACAGTAAGACCTGCAATGGCGTCAAGCTTCTCCTTCTGGGTACGGTAGAGACAGGCGGAGGCGGATGTGTCTGTCCGGAGCATGTGATGCTGCGGCGGATTATCAACCATCTGATACTCAGAAGCAACGATGTGGTCATTATGGATATGGAGGCCGGCCTGGAGCATCTGGGGCGGGGAACCTGTGAATCCATGGAACAGTTTGTTGTTGTAATTGAACCGGGAGCAAGAAGCGTACAGACCTATAAGAATGTGAAGCGCCTTGCCGACGATCTTGGGATCCGTCAGGTGCGGGTAGTTGCCAATAAGGTTCGGAGTGCGGAAGATGAAGAATTTATCCGTTCAAAGATTCCGGCAGAAGATTTACTTGGATTTATTCACTATAACACGGAAGTGATCGACGCGGACCGCCAGGGAAAATCTCCCTATGATTTCAGCGAATCCGCAACGGAGGAGATCCGGAAGATCAAGGAGATCCTCGATCAAGCAAACTGATTTTTAAATTTGGAGGTATAATACCGTGACATTATTTGATAGAGTATTCGGCGGAAACGACGCAGTCTATGGTTTAACTGAGGCTGCCATCGACAAAGCCATCGCAGAGCATGGTGCTGACAAGGCAGTTGCCTTCCCGCATACGGCTTACAGCCTGCCCTGCTACTACGCAGTGACCGGAACGAAAGTTGCCAACCTGGGTGAGTTAAAGACTGCCCTCGGCGTTGTCAAGACACTCATGACCAGAGAAAAGAGACTGAACGATGCGTTTATGAGCGGTGTTGCTACGGCTCTCTGCGCAGAGTTTATCGAGGTACTGAAATATCTCGACGGAGCGACTCCGTACGAAGAGCCCCTTTATGGACATCTGGCAGATGCGACCATCCGTGAGCTGGGCGTGCCGCTGGTTACCGGCGATATCCCCGGCGTGGCAGTTATCCTTGGAAGCGCTCCCACTAAAGAGGACGCAGTGGCTCTGGTGAAGAGTTATCAGGCACAGGGTATCCTCGTAACGCTCGTAGGCGGCGTTATCGACCAGTGCGTGGAAGCCGGCCTGAACATGGGCTATGCGGTCCGTATCGTGCCTCTTGGCAAAGATGTAACGTCTGTGATCCATGTGGTATCCGTTGCGCTTCGTGCGGCTCTGATCTTCGGTAACGTAACACCAGGCGATGCTGCGAACCTGATGAAGTACACCTTCGAGCGTGTACCGGCGTTCGTCAACGCATTCAAACCGCTGGACGATGTGATCGTGGCATGCGGCGCAGGCGCAATCGCACTTGGTTTCCCGGTTGTGACCAACGAGACCGAGAACATCTTCCGCGTACCGAAGAGCCTGATCGTTCAGGAAGACGTGGACAAATTCAACGCTACTTCTCTTGAAGCGCGTGATATCAAGATCAAGATCACGAAAATCGATATCCCGGTATCCTTCGCGTCCGCATTCGAGGGCGAGATCATCCGTAAGGGCGATATGCAGGTAGAGTTCGACGGTTCCAGAAAAGACTGCTTCGAGCTGGTGCAGACCAAAGAGCTGACCCAGATCGAAGACCACAAGTTCACCCTGATCGGAAAAGACTTCGACGAGTTCGAAGTTGGAAGCAAGAACGCGATCTCCTATATCGTAGATGTGGCTGGAAAGAACATGCAGTCCGACTTTGAGCCGGTGTTCGAGCGTAAGTTCCACAGCTATGTAAACTGCATCGAGGGTGTAATGCATACTGGACAGCGTGACATGATCCGCGTGCGTATCAGCAAAGCTACCTTTGAGGCAGGTTTCCGTGCAAAAGACCTTGCAGAAGTACTGTATGCGAATATCAAGAACGAGTTCGACGCAGTGGTAGATAAATGTGCAGTGACCATCATTACGGATGAGGCTGAGTGTTCGAAACTTCGCCATGAGATGGCAATCCCGGCTTATGACCGCCGTGACGAGCGTCTGACGACTCTGACCGATGAGGCGGTTCCGGTATACTACAGCTGTATCATGTGCCAGGCATTCTCCCCGAGCCACGTATGCGTGGTAACGCCGGAGAGACTCGGACTTTGCGGCGCTGTGTCATGGCTGGATGCGAAAGCAACCAACGAGCTGGATCCCCAGGGACCGTGCCAGGTGATCACAAAAGAAAGAGTCATCGACGAGAACCTCGGACGTTACGAGGACGTAGATGAGGCAGTTGCGAAATTCTCCCAGGGCGCTCTGGAGCATGTTACTCTGTACTCCATTATGGAAGATCCCATGACCTCCTGCGGATGTTTCGAGTGTATCTGCGGTATCGAGCCCTGCTCCAACGGTGTGGCAATCACCAACCGTGAATATGCAGGCATGACTCCTCTTGGAATGACCTTCGGCGAGCTGGCTTCCATGACCGGCGGCGGTGTACAGACACCTGGCTTCATGGGCCACGGCAAACACTTCATCGCTTCTAAGAAGTTCATGAAGGCTGAGGGCGGATTCGAGCGTATTGTATGGATGCCGAAGGATCTGAAAGATACTGTGGCAGACAGACTGAACAAGGCAGCAAAAGAAGTCTATGATATCGACAACTTCACGGATATGATCGGTGATGAAACCATCGCAACCGATCCCGAGACTCTGCTTGAGTTCCTGACTGAAAAGGGACATCCGGCACTGAAACTGGAGCCGCTTATGTAAGATTCCGGAGACTGCGCAGCAGATTTCTGCAGCATGCGTCTGTGTGCCGCAGGGTTCTGAGGAAACCAGGGAATCTGTTGCAGCATCCGGCTGATCCATCAGGGCACCCTGGCGTTCAGGGTTGCCCTTTTGGAATGCATAAAAGCTTTTCTTATGGAGGTTTTTATGGTATAATATTACTGTTCAGGGATATTTTGGAGGCGCAGGATGTTCACTGAACGGACTTTACATATTTAAGGAGGATATAACCAATGCCATTCAATGGAAAATCAGGAAAATTCAATGCTTCCATAGGCGCAGTCGAAGTTGGCTGTGGCGAGAAAGCGATCAAAATCGGCGGCGAGAATGTATTACCGTTCTACACGTTTGATGCTCCGATTGAGAATTCACCGAAAGTCGGCGTTATGATCACAGATCTTGGTCTTGAGAACGAGCCGGCAGGCGTGAAGGCATATTACGAAGGATGCACCACCATGGCTGATATCGCGAAGAAAGCAGCAGCGATGCCGGGCGCAGATTTCGTATGTCTGAAGCTGGAAGGAGCAGATCCCAACGGTCAGGACAAGTCCGTGGAAGACTGCATGGCAGTTCTCAGAGAAGTAGTTGACGCCATCGACGTACCTCTGGTAATTGCAGGCTGCAAAAACGTGGCAAAAGATGCAGAGCTTCTGACGAAGGCTTCTGAAGTTGCACAGGGTAAGAACGCCATCATCCTTGCAGCAAAAGAAGAAGATTACAAAGGTATCGGTGCGGCTGCAGGTCTTGCTTACAATCAGAAGGTCGGCGCAGAGTCTGCAGTGGATATCAACCTTGCAAAACAGCTTAACGTATTGATCTCCCAGCTGGGCGTAGCTCCGTCCAACATCGTTATGAACGTTGGTACGGCGACTGTCGGCTATGGTTTCGAGTATGTGGTATCTACCATGGACCGTATCAAAGCAGCAGCTCTGTCCCAGGACGACAAACAGTTACAGATGCCGATTATCACGCCGATCGCTGACGAGGCATGGAATGTGAAAGAGGCTATGGCTTCTGAAGAGGATATGCCGGAGTGGGGCGCTCAGGAAGCCCGCGGCGTAGGCATGGAAGTATCCACGGCTGCTTCTGTACTGGCATCTGGTTCCAACGCAGTCATTCTGAAACATCCGACTTCCGTTGCAACCATTTCTAAAATGATCAAAGAACTGATGTAATCGCGGGAAGGAGGAAAATACAATGGCATTAAAAGGTTTAGATATCTTTAAATTAACACCAAAAACAAACTGCAAAGAGTGCGGAAGCCCCACCTGTATGGCTTTCTCCATGAAAGTTGCACAGGGGGCAGTGGAGATTTCCAAGTGTCCGCATATGTCCGAGGAGGCTCTGGCTACCTTATCTGAGGCGACGGCTCCGCCCATGAAGACGATCAAAGTGGGTACCGGCGATGCAGAGTATACGCTGGGCGGCGAGACTGTGCTGGCAAGGCATGAGAAAACGTTCGTCAGCAAACCCCGTTTTGCAGTGCGCGTAACTCCGGATATGGATGCAGATGCAGTTCTTGCTGAGGCAAACAAGGTTGATTATGACCGTATCGGCGAGAGAATGCATGCAGAGATGGTATTCGTAGACTGCAACGGTGATGCAGACGCATTTGTGGAAACAGTGAAGAAAGTAACCGGAAAAGGCAAGGTTCTTGTGCTGTCCTGCAAGAATGCAGATGCGATTAAGAAAGCTCTGGACGTATGCAAGGATGAGAAGCCGATCATCAACAGCGCAGATGCTTCCAATTACGCAGAAATGGTTGAGATCGCAAAAGCAGCGGGTGTTGTTCTGGGTGTGTCCGGCAAAGACATCAACGAACTGTATGACACTACGGCTGCCATCGAGAAGCTTGGCTTCAAAGATCTGGTGCTGGATACCACCGGCGCCACGGTTAAAGAGACCTTCGCAACGACCGTACAGGTAAGACGCGCATGTCTGGCAAAGGATCCCGACAGAACCTTCGGATATCCGTCCATCGTAAACCTGTCCAAAGTAGCTCCGGATGATGAGGCGATGCAGATCGCGCTGGCTTCCGTATTCATCCTGAAATATGGCTCCATCATCGTTATGGATACCATGAACTATGCAAGAGGTCTTGCACTCTTCGGTCTGAGGCAGAACGTCTATACCGACCCGCAGAAGCCGATGAAGGTAGAGCCGGGTATCTATCCGATCAACGGCGGAGACGAGAATTCCGTAGTCCTGACCACCGTTGACTTTGCACTTACCTATTTCGTCGTATCCGGTGAGCTGGAGCGTTCCGGCGTACCGTGTAATCTGGCGATCAGCGATGCAGGCGGACTTTCCGTTCTGACTTCCTGGGCTGCAGGCAAGCTGTCCTCTACTTCCGTATCCAAGTTCATTAAGGAAGAAGTAGAGCCGAAGATCAAGTGCAGAAAGCTGATCATTCCCGGAAAGGTTGCTGTCCTGAAGGGCGACATCGAAGCCAAGCTGGAAGGATGGCAGGTGATCGTTGCTCCCAACGAGGCAGTTCAGCTTGTGAAGTTCCTGAAAGATCTTCAGGCAGGCGGCGAGATTTAAAGAAACCTGATGATCGGACTGCAGTCACATGCGGTCCGGTCATACGAAAAGCATAAAGGAGAATAGTAGTATGGGAAAATTCATTGTTATTGGGGAGAGATTATCTGCAACTGCTCCGTCTGTGAATAAGGCTTTCACAGAGAGAGATCCGCAGCCGATCCTTCAGCGTGCAAAACAGCAGCTGGATGCAGGCGCATCTTATCTGGATGTCAACATCGGACCGGCTGAAAATGATGGACCGGAACTGATGAAATGGGCAGTTCAGCTTCTTCAGAGCGAGTTCGACAATGTTCCGCTGGCTCTGGATACGGCAAACAAAGCTGCCATTGAAGCAGGTATCTCGGTTTACAACCGTTCCAAGGGAAAACCGATCGTAAACTCTGCAGACGCAGCAGGCAGAATCGAGTACATTGACCTTGCAGCAGCAAACGACGCGATCGTTATTGCACTTTGCAACGGCGAAGGCATTGCGGCGAACAATGACGAGCGTATGATGTACTGCCAGACCATGCTTGAGAGAGGTCTGGAGCATGGTATGGAAGAGACGGATCTCTGGTTCGATCCGTTGTTCCTGGTTATCAAGGGTATGCAGGATAAGCAGATGCAGATTCTGGAGTGCATCAAGATGCTTTCCGATATGGGTCTGAACTCCACCGGCGGACTTTCCAACAACTCCAACGGTATGCCGAAGCATATCCGTCCGATTATGGATTCCGCTATGGTTGCTATGTGTATGACCTGCGGTCTGACTTCCGCAATCGTCAACCCCAACGATCTGCGTCTCATGGAGACCATCAAGTCCTGCGATATCATCAAGGACAATACCCTGTATGCAGATTCTTATCTGGAGATCTGATACATAACATACAGAAATGCAAAACAATACTGCCGGCATTCCCATTATGCTGGCAGTATTTGTAATGCGTGATCATAATGCGGAAATATATGTAAGGAGAGTGTATTGGAATGAAGAAAAGCTGGTCTTTTACGGATACGTATGGAAAAGAGCACAGCATTGTATATAAAGCTGGATTTGGATTAAAGCTGATCGTGGATGGAACTACATATAAATTAAAATCACAGAACTGGTTTGTCAACGTGATCGATTATTCCATTGAGATTGCCGGAAGCGATATCCGTCTGGTAGCTATTGGCGCCAAAGTGGATGTGGCAATCAACGGAGTATATATCGGAAGCGGACAGCCGTATGTTCCTGTTCAGGCAAATACGCCTGCGTGGGTATGGGTGCTGGTGGGTATCAGTGCAATCGTCGGTTTTTTATGCAACAGTGCACTGGGAATCGTGGTAGGTATCGGGTTTGGTACCCTGTATATCAACGCTGCGATCTCTGGAAAAAAAGGAAAAGTGATTGGGATATTTATCATATGGGCGGTGCTTCAGACAGTGATGGCAGTTCTGGCTGCCATGGCGCAGGCGGCACTGTATAATATGTAACAGACTTGAAGGAGATACTTTATGGATTATAATAATAATATGCCTGACTGGAGGAACGATCCTTCCATGCAGCCGGGAGGACAGCCGCCGTATCCCCAGCAGTATCCGCCGGGAAATTCCCAGGTGGTGCTGCGGGAAGTCGGTCAGCAGAAGGAAAACCGGATGGCGATTGCGGCGCTGGTGCTGGGTATCGTCACGCTGATCTTTTTCTGGGCGCCGCCCATATCCCTGATCACCGGAATCATCGGAATGGTCATGGCAATCATCAGTCTGGTGAAGGAAGATTCCAAAGCGATGCCGATTATCGGGATGATTCTGTCCATCATTGGTCTGGCACTGGCATCTCTGATGATCCTGGGCTATATCGTCGAATACCTTACCTATATGTATTGATGAGGATCAGGCGGGATGTCACGAAAGGGACCATCTGATAAAATGCTGCCAGGTCTGCCGGTGTTTTCTTAGAAGCATCCGCAGTTAACCGAATGTATGAGAAGAAAATATGGAGATCAACAATTATGCCAAATGTAACATTCAGATTTGAAGACGGAACCGCGACTGTCGTTGCGGTGACAGCCGGAGAGAACCTGTTGGAGGTGGCGCGCAAGGCGAATGTAGCGATCGATGCACCTTGTTCAGGCAACGGTTCCTGCGGAAAGTGCAGAGTGAAATATTTAAGTGGAGAATTAGACAGCGAAAAGACACGGCATATCTCGGATCAGGATTTCGCAGAAGGATGGAGGCTTTCCTGTGTCAGTACCATCACAGGTGATGTGGAAGTGATGGTACCGGATATTGCGTCTGCGTACAAGAGCCGGATGAAGGTAGCAGACTTAAGTTCCAAAGAAGAGATCGCCATTTTTGATAGAGCAAAAAAAGATGTGGAAGAATCCGGCATTGTGTTTGAAAATGATTTTTCTGTAGTGGAGCTTCAGATGGAAGCACCGACCCTGGACGATACCATGCCGGATAATGAGCGTCTGGTCTGGGCACTCCAGGCGGCAGCCGGTGTGGAGAAGGTCAGACTGACCTATCAGGTATTGAAGAAGCTGCCGGATGTGCTTCGGGATAATGGATTCCGGGTAAATGCAGTGTGCAGGAAGAGCGGGCACGGCGTGCTGGTGTATGACATACTTCCGCCGGAGGACAGACGGATCTGTGGGGCAGCCATTGACATTGGTACAACCACTGTCTCCGCGGTGATCCTGGATATGGAGAGCGGAGAGCTGCTGGCCAAGGCATCCGCCGGAAACGGTCAGATCCGTTATGGGGCGGATGTCATCAACCGGATTATCGAATCCACCAAAGAGGGCGGCAGAGAAAAGTTGCAGAAGGCAATCATTGAGGAGACGATCAATCCCATGCTCCGGAACATGTGCCGTGCGTCGAAGCTGGACGGAAGCCGGATTTATCATATGTGTGTGGCATCCAATACGACAATGAATCATCTGTTTGCAGGAGTCAATGCAGATCCGCTCCGTATGGAACCGTATATCCCGGCATTTTTCGAGACCGGTGATCTGAATGCGTATGATCTGGGGATTCAGGTACATCCGGATGCCCGTATCGTGATCGCGCCCAACATCGGAAGCTACGTGGGCGGCGATATCACAGCCGGAACTCTGGTCAGTATGATCTGGAACAAACCGGAGTTCAATCTGTTCATCGACCTGGGTACCAACGGGGAGATTGTCTTCGGCAATTCGGATTTTATGATGAGCTGCGCCTGCTCTGCGGGACCGGCTTTCGAGGGCGGCGATATCAGCTGCGGCATGCGTGCCACGGATGGAGCCATTGAAGCATGTACCATCGATGCAAAGACCATGGAACCCACCTTCACCATCGTGGGAGAGGAAGGCCAGAAGCCGGTGGGTCTGTGCGGATCGGGTATCATTGATGTGATCGCTGAGCTGTTCCGCTGCAGAATTATCAGCCCCAAGGGAAAATTCGTCAGAGAGGGCGAGAGAGTGCGTCATGACGAATATGGAATCGGAAGCTATGTGCTGGCGTTCAAAGAGGATGCTGCAGGCCATAAGGACGTGGTCATCAACGAAGTAGATATTGATAACTTCATCCGTGCAAAGGGAGCGATCTTCTCAGCGATCTGTACAATGATCCGTTCTCTGGATTTTGATGTATCCATGATTGAAAATGTCTATGTGGCAGGCGGGATCGGGAGCGGCATCAATATGAAAAATGCCGTTACCATTGGTATGTTCCCGGATATTGAGATTGAGAAATTCCACTATATCGGCAATTCCTCCCTGACCGGAGCCTATAATATGGTGCTGTCCAGACAGGCAGAAGAGAAGGTATATGAGCTTTCGCACAATATGACCTATATGGAGCTGAGTACGGATCCGGGTTATATGGATGAATTTGTTGCGGCGTGTTTCCTGCCCCATACAGATACTTCGCTGTTTCCCAGCGTAGTTCAGGAAGAGATCTGACGCGGCATAAGGAAGCCGGAAATATGCGGCAAGGAGGAGATTCCGTTGGAAATAGAAAATCATAAAGAAGAAGTGCCGTTCGAGCATTACCTGGAGAAATACAGATCACTGGATCCGGTGGAAGCGGCACAAAGATTGAACATATTGTATGATGCAGAGGACCAGGAGTTCCGGCTCCGCTTTATGGGTCATGAATATGCGGTGGCCTGCCCGGTATTTGCAGTCCGTCCGCTGGATCTTCCAGAGGGAGAACCGGACCTGTTCCGGTCCAGTATTCCCGCGCAGATGTTCCTTCTCCGTTATCTTCTGGAGGGACAGTACGTGCAGGGCAGTGGAAAGTTCATGACCTTCCGTGAAGTGCCCACCTACGGCGAACTGTACATTCAGCCCTTTACCGGGCGGTGTCTGAAACGCCTGACCTATGGATTCGGTTATAAACTGAACGCATTTGCAGAGGCCATGGAACGCATTCCCGGGGTGAAGAAGCTCTCCATGGGCGATGTTTCCTATGAATTTGAACTGGTCAACGGGTATCATATGCAGTTTATCTTCTGGGAAGGTGATGATGAGTTTCCGCCTTCCGCTCAGATCCTGTACAGTGACAACTTTCAGTTTGGATTTCATGCGGAGGACATGGTGGTGGCGGGAGACCTGTCTATCACGACAGTGAAGAGCCTGTGCGCCTGAAAACACCGGCGGATGCGGTACTGTGCAGCCTTTGGATGATTTTGCCAACGGGTGGCGGCTGTATTTCTACGATATACACAAAAATGCACATAGTACAATATGTAGGATGTCAATAAATTAGCAATACTGTATAATGTCGTTATGTTCAAAGGACCGACAATCCTTTGTTAAAAATTAAACAATCGCGCAGAACGCGTGCCCTGAAGGGAAGAAGGTACCCCAAAGGGGAAGAAAGGAGTAATTCTTATGGGATTTAAAACTGACATCGAGATCGCTCAGGAATGTGAGATGAGACCGATCACCGAGATCGCAGCCAAAGCAGGGATCGACGACAAGTATCTGGAGCAGTACGGCAAGTACAAGGCAAAGATCGACTACAACCTGCTCAAGGCATCAGATGCTCCCAACGGCAAGCTGATCCTCGTTACCGCGATCAACCCGACTCCCGCAGGAGAGGGCAAGACTACCACGACCGTAGGTCTGGCAGACGGTATGCAGAAGCTCGGCAAGAAGGTCATGGTCGCTCTTCGTGAGCCGTCCCTCGGACCGGTCTTCGGTGTAAAAGGCGGCGCTGCAGGCGGCGGTTACGCACAGGTCGTTCCTATGGAAGATATCAACCTTCACTTCACCGGTGACTTCCATGCGATCGGCGCAGCAAACAACCTGCTGGCAGCTATGATTGACAACCATATTTTCCAGGGCAACGATCTGAACATCGACCCCAGAAAGATCACCTGGAGAAGATGCGTGGATATGAATGACCGTCAGCTTCGTAATGTAGTGGATGGCCTTGGCGGAAAGACCAACGGTATGCCGAGAGAAGACGGCTATGACATCACCGTTGCATCCGAGATTATGGCAGTTCTGTGTCTGGCAAGCGATATCCTTGACCTGAAGAAGAGACTGGCAAGAATTATCGTTGGTTACACAAGAGGCAAAGCTTCCGAGCAGAAACCGGTAACGGCAGGCGATCTGCATGCAGAAGGCGCTATGGCAGCTCTTCTGAAGGATGCTCTGAAACCGAATCTGGTTCAGACTCTGGAAGGCGTACCGGCAATCGTTCACGGCGGACCGTTCGCAAACATCGCTCATGGATGTAACTCTGTGACCGCTACCAAGATGGCTCTGAAATTATCCGACTATACCATCACAGAGGCAGGCTTCGGCGCTGACCTCGGTGCTGAGAAATTCCTGGATATCAAGTGCCGTATGGCAGGCCTGAAACCCAACGCAGTCGTAGTCGTTGCTACCGTACGTGCTCTGAAGTACAACGGCGGCGTTCCGAAGGCTGATCTCAACAATGAGAACCTGGAAGCACTTGAGAAAGGTCTTCCGAACCTTCTGAAGCATGTGAGCAACATCACTAATGTATACAAACTTCCGTGTGTGGTTGCCATCAACGCATTCCCGACCGATACCAAGGCAGAGCTTGACCTGGTAGAGGCAAAATGTAAAGAGCTGGGCGTTAACGTTGCTCTGTCCGAGGTTTGGGCAAAAGGCGGCGACGGCGGCGTGAAACTGGCAGAAGAAGTACTTCGTCTGGTTGAACAGCCCAACGACTTCACCTTCTCCTATGAGCTGGAAGGCACCTCCATCGAAGATAAGCTGAACGCAATCGTTCAGAAGATCTACGGCGGAAGCAGAGTTGTCCTGACTGCAAACGCTCAGAAGCAGGCAAAAGAGCTGGAAGATCTTGGGTTCGGCAACTGCCCGATCTGTGTGGCTAAGACTCAGTACAGCCTTACCGACGATCAGACCAAGCTCGGCGCTCCCACCGGATTTGAAGTTACTGTACGTAATCTGAAGATCTCCGCAGGCGCAGGTTTCATCGTAGCTTTGACCGGCGAGATCATGACGATGCCCGGTCTTCCGAAGGTTCCGGCTGCTGAGAGAATCGATGTGGACGAGACCGGTAAGATCACCGGACTGTTCTAAGCAGATTTACATAAGGATCAGTCATATGACAGCAAGCAGGGAATGTATGTTCCCTGCTCACTGTCATGTATACGCATGCCTGCCGGACCGGTGAAGCGTTTTCCCCCGGCGGCCATGCGGATCAAGTGGGATTTCCTGCATTTTATTGATATTTTATGGAGGTAATATATGGGATTCACAAAAGGAACCTGTGAAGAATTTGTAGATGTACTGGCATCAAAGGCTCCGGTCCCGGGCGGCGGCGGCGCATCCGCTCTGGTTGGCGCCATCGGCATGGCTCTTGGCAACATGGTGGGCAGCCTGACTGTGGGCAAGAAAAAATATGCGGATGTGGAAGCAGACATCATCGCAATGAAAGAAAAGGCGACTGCGCTCCAGGCAGATTTTCTCCGTCTGGTAGAAGCGGATGCAGAGGCATTTGAACCCCTTTCCAAAGCATACGGCATGCCCAGAGAGACGGAGGAAGAGAAAGCTGAGAAGGCACGGGTTATGGCAATCGTCCTGAAGGATGCATGTGCGGTTCCCATGGAAATCATGGAGAAATGCTGCGAAGCCATCGACGTGATTGAGGAATTTGCGGCAAAGGGTTCTGCGCTTGCAATCTCGGATGCAGGCGTTGGCGTGGTCTTCTGTAAGGCAGCGCTTCTGGGAGCATCCCTGAATGTATTCATCAATACCAAGTCCATGGCGGATAAGGAATATGCGGCATCCCTGAACGAGAAGGCAGATAAGATGATCGCGGACTACAGCAAAAAGGCAGATGAGATCTTTGCTGCAGTCAATGCAAGGTTGAGATAATAAAACAGTATCGCTCCGGACTGTGTGTCCTGCGACCCCGGGCAGTTATTTCTGGAGACCGGGGCAGGGATGAGGAAGGAAAGATGCGGATTTGTAATAGGAGATAAGCTGGTATGGCAAAACAATTATTAGGCAAAGAAGTAACTGCTGCGCTGAATGAGCGTATTAAAGCGGATGTGGCGGCCCTGAACGCAAAAGGAGTAAAACCGACCCTTGGTATTATTCGTGTGGGCGAGAGACCGGATGACCTGTCCTATGAGAGAGGGGCAACCAAGAGATGCGAGACTCTTGGAGTAGAATATAAGAAATACCTGCTTCCGGCAGATGTAAGCCAGGAAGAGCTTCTGAAGGTTGTGGATGAGGTGAATAAGGATGAGAACATTCACGGCGTTCTTATGTTCCGTCCTCTTCCGAAGCATATCGATCAGACTCTGGTAGAGAATGCCCTGGCTGCAGATAAGGATGTGGACTGCCAGACCGACGCATCCCTTGGCGGCGTGTTCACCGGCAAAAAGGTCGGCTTCCCGCCCTGTACGCCTCAGGCATGTATGGAGATCCTGGATCACTACGGGATCGACTGTACCGGTAAGAAGGCAGTTGTCATCGGACGTTCCCTGGTTGTGGGAAAACCGGCGGCACAGATGCTGATCAAGAAGAATGCGACCGTCACCACCTGTCATACAAGAACCATCGATATGCCGTCCGTGGCGAGAGAAGGTGAGATCCTGATCGTAGCGGCAGGACGTGCAGGTGTCGTAGGCGCAGAGTATGTATCTCCGGGCCAGATCGTTATTGATGTAGGTATTAATGTAAACGAAGAAGGCAAGCTCTGCGGCGATGTGGATTACGCAGCAGTAGAGCCGATTGTAGAAGCAATCACCCCCGTACCGGGTGGAGTAGGAAGTGTTACCACCTCTGTGCTGGTAGGACATGTGGTGGAAGCTGCCATGAGAAAATTCGCATAATTTTTCAAATACGTATTGGTATGCAGAGCAGGCTGCCGTAAAGCATGGGAAAGGTCCCGGGATTTTGCGGCGGCCTTTTTGCGCCCCTGTCAGTCAGGTGATCGAAGTCTGTCATAAGAAATCAGAAATTGACAGAAATATCGGATAAGGCTATACTAAAATCATAGAGAATGGAACAGAGGATAACATATGAGAATCAGCATGCAGATTCTGGCGGACCGACTGAGACAGAATTATCCGGATTGTCAGCTTGGGAGGATGTCGGAGGAGATGAGTCTGAAGCGCCCGCTCTTCTATCAGAACGGGACCGATTTCAAGAAGAATAAAGTATATATCGTAAGAGAGGCCGATGTGACCGGCTCCATGCTGGAAAATCACGGGGATAATCTGCTTCTGATCGTGGGAAACGGATTCTGGCACGGAACAGATGATTTTTTCGGCACCTGCTTCTTTCCGTGCAGCGTCAATGCAGAGGAACTGTTCAATACCGTTCAGAGGATTTTTGATACCTATGACGCGTGGGACGAGCGTATGCAGAACCTGGCACTGTCGGAACGCACTCTGAAAACCCTTCTGGACGGTTCTCACCGGATCTTTCACAATCCTATCATGGTCAGTACCACCGGGGGGTTTGTCATCGATTACAGCAGCCTTCTGGATGCCATGCCGGAATTTCAGGAGATCCTGCAGCACAATAAGGTGACCGTATATGAAAATGAGGATCGGGCGCCCGGAGTGCCTCTGGAGGTGACGCACTATGAGGACCCCATTACACAAAAGCAGAATCTGTTTGTGGATATCTACGACAAGAACCGATACAGATACCGGGTTATCCTGGTGGAGGCGACCAGAAAGCTGAAGGTCTATGACGAGTATCTGCTGCTTCATCTGGCCAAATATGTACAGCAGATGCTGGAAAAATATACGGTGCTCCAGTCGGATATCAGCTATACGCTGGACCGGCTGCTGTCCAATATCCTGACGGAAGAACACATGGATCAGACTTCCATGGAGGCGAGGTTCGAAAATTTCCACTGGAAAGAAAACCACACCTATTTCTGTATGAATATCCACGTGTCCACGGTGGACCGGCAGAATCTGACGGTGATCCGGTTCATCTGCCATCAGATCGAAAGTCTTATGAAAGGGTGCTGCGCCTTTTTGCTGGAAGAGAATATTGTGGTTTATGTGAACCTGAACCGCAGCGGAAAGACCCTGGAGGAAGCAGTCCGGACCATGACGGTATTTCTGAAGGACAGCTATCTGAAGGCCGGTATCAGTTATGAGTTCACCGGACTGCAGTCGCTGAAGCAGTACTATCTCCAGTCCAGGATTGCGCTCAGGGAAGGGATGAAACGCTATCCGCTGCGATGGGTTAACCGTTTTGAAGATATCGCGCTGGATTATCTGATGGGAAAATGCACGGAGAAGCTGAAGCCCCGGGTGGTATGCAGCCGTGCGGTTCTGACGCTCCGGGACTATGACCGGGAACATAAGACAGATTACTTTGAGACGCTGCGCACCTACATCTGCTGCCAGATGAATGCAGTGAAGGCGGCAAAGGCTCTGTTTATCCACCGGAGTACATTTTTATACCGGATGGCGCATATCCGGGAAATGGTGCATATAGATCTGGAGGATCCGGATCAGCTTCTGTATCTGCTTCTGACCTGCAAGCTGTTGGAGAAGGAAGAGCAGGAAACGTCAGGTGCAGTGCCCGGTTCATCGCCTGACGGGACAAAATAGTACAAAAAGGAGAAGCTGTATGCTGCACAGATCAGGAATACGGAAGATCTGCCTTCTGTTCCTGCTGTCTCTTGCGGGGAGCCTGCCCCTGCGGGCGGAGGCCTCAGAACCCCGGGAGTCTGCGGAGCAGTACCGACAGTATCAGGCCCGGTTTGACGGGCTGGAACGGGTGGATGAAATTGAAGAAGCGGGATATCGGGTCCTTGAAGAGCAGGTATTTCCTGTCACGCCGGAGAGTTTCGGGACGGAAGAGCTGACGCTGATTCCCGCCATGAATGATACCTGGAAACGGCTGGCACTTTTTATCGCAGATGCCGAAGGACAGATCCGGTATAAATGCAGCCAGCTGGAGACCAACGAATGTGCGCCGGGACAGATGCGTCAGCTGACCATGGACATCGCTTCCGTGGCTTTTGCCGATGTAAATCATGACCGGAAGACAGATATTATACTCATCACCCGGTGTGTAAATCCAGAAGGACCTTATGCAGGGATCCCGTATAAGGTAGGCGATGTGCTGTTTCAGGGGGACGGTACATTCTACCGGGACTGGCGTATATCCGACAAGATCAACCGGTTCAGCATGAACAAAAGCGCCAATTATATTATTACATTTGTGAGGGACGGAAGGTCCGCAGAATTTCTCTATACCGCATCGACGCTGGAAGAACTGCTGGCGGAGGGCTTTACGATCATTGAAGAACAGTGCTATACGAGAGATTTTGAGAAGCTGGGCCGCTTAAGGGTCGTACCGGGGACGGTGAAAATATCGGCTTATGAGATCTTTATGATCTATCTGGTCAATGAAAACGGAGATATTATATGGAGCTTTCAACCCATGGGAGACTATGACAGTCTGTATTCCCTGAGGAGCGTCATGGGGAGAGATGTGGACGGGGACGGGTTGAAAGATCTGGTGGTGCTGGCAAGATACAGCATCGAGACGGAAGAACAGGAATCGCGGATAGAGAACAGGTGTTCGATCTACTATCAGAGGACAGGAGGATTTGATATTGATACAGAATTTGAGAAGACGTATCAGTGTCAGGAGGAAGATACGATGGAGGATCTGATCTGGAAGATAAGAGAGTACTGGGGGTGGCAGGTGGAAGCATGATACGGATACTGATCGTGGATGATGAAAAACCAATCTGTGATTTGATCGATATGAATCTGTCTGCGGCGGGATATGACTGCAGGAGCGTACAGGATGGCATTGCCGCCATTGACCTGATCGAGAAGGAGGATTTTGATCTGATCCTCCTGGACATTATGCTGCCGGGAGCAGACGGATTTGATATTATGGAATATATAAAGCCGCTGAAAATTCCGGTTATCTTTATCACCGCCAGAAGCGATGTGCGGGACAAGGTGCGGGGACTGAAACTGGGGGCAGAGGATTATCTGGTAAAGCCGTTTGACGTGCTGGAGCTGGTGGCCAGGGTGGAGGTGGTGCTCCGGAGATTTCACAAGACAGAGAATATCCTGACGGCGGGAGATGTGACAGTAGATCTGGAAGCGCTGAAAGTGACAAGAGCGGGGCGCCCCATCGTGCTGACCAACAAGGAATACGGGCTTCTGGTACTGTTTATGCAGAATAAGAATGTGGCGCTCTTCAAGGAAACGCTCTATGAAAAGGTCTGGAAGGATGAATATATTGCAGACAGCCGGACGCTGGAGCTGCATGTGCAGAGACTGAGAAGAAAGATGGGCTGGGAGAAAAAACTGGTGGCAGTGTATAAGGTGGGCTACCGGCTGGAGATTTAGGGTATGAAATTTTCCTATAAGATACTGCTTTGCAGCCTGATCACCATGGCTGCGGCCTTTGGGATCGGCGGGTATTTTTTTGTAAATGATGTGTTTCAGGCGTCACTGGAGCGGGAGATCGGGCAGGCGGCGGACGACAGCAGCATCCTGAAATTTGCCTTCGAGACGGCTGCTTTGAATATTCCGTCCAAATATGATATCCTTCAGAATTCTGTCATCGAGGAAATCGGGGGCAACCTGGAGAACAGCGGGCAGGGTTCCAGGCGCCTCCTGCGCCTGTGCGATGAGGATCAGAAGGTGCTCTATGCCAGTGACGGATTTCTGGGGGATACGGTGCTGCTGGGAGAGATCCGGGAGCAGGTAAGGGCATATCAGATCATTCATCCGGACCGGCATTATTACATCCAGACCGGAGTCATGGTGAATGCGCTTGGCCGTACGCTCTATCTGGAGACCATGAAGGATGTGACGGACGTGTATGCAGAGAGGACCAGAGGCTTTGCCGTGTACCGGGGACTGACGATTCTGATCCTGGTCTGCTGTTCCATTGTCATGTATATCTTCTCCTACTGGCTTACCAAGCCCATCCGGATCCTGACCGGAGCGACGAAGAAAATGACGGCGGGAGACTACAGCTCCCGGGCAGAGCAGATCAGCAGCGATGAAATGGGACAGCTGACCATGGATTTCAACCATATGGCCAAGGTGGTGGAAGAGAATATTCATAAGCTGGAGGATGAGGTGCGGGCCAGAGAAGATTTTATTGCTGCATTTTCTCACGAACTGAAGACGCCTTTGACAGCGGTGATCGGGTATGCGGATATGCTGCGTTCGAGAAAGCTGGACGATGAGAAACATTTTCTGTCCGCCAATTACATTTATACAGAAGGAAAAAGGCTGGAAACCATGTCCCTGAGGCTGCTGGATATCATCGTGACCAGAAGGTACGAGCATGAGCCCCAAGATACAGAGGTGGATGAGCTGTTTGGTTATCTGAAGGACCTGTATGCAGAGCGGAATGAGGTTCCGGTCCTCTTCCGGTATGAGGCTGCGCGGATCCGCGTAGAAGCAAATCTGTTGAAATCGGTGCTTCTGAACCTGACGGACAATGCATGCAAGGCTTCTGAGCCCGGAGGCCCGGTGGAGGTCCGGGGAGAAGCAGGGGAGAACGGCTACTGCTTTCTGGTGGAGGATCACGGGGTCGGCATTCCTCCGGAGGAATGCCGGAAGATCACGGAGGCATTTTACATGGTGGACAAATCCAGGTCCAGAAGTCACAACGGCGCGGGTCTTGGGCTTGCACTCTGCGTGGAGATCCTTAAGCTTCACGGGAGCAGTCTGGAGATCGAGAGTACGCCGGGAGAGGGAAGCTGCTTCTGGTTTGTGATTCCCTGGGAGGAGGTGTCGGCGGATGGAACGGCAGAAAAAACGTAACCTGGTGCTCCTGTCCCTGACTGCGCTGATTCTGCTGGCTTCGATCTTCGGGCCGGAGCAGATGGCCAGGTACAAAGACCAGGGCATGTTAAATGAGATTTCCGTGGAGGAAGCAGAACCTACGGCTGCAGGCTACCGTTATACGCTGAGCAGCAATGAAAAGCTCTGGCTTCTGTCTGAATGCCTGAAGCATCAGGTACTGCCGGAAAGCGAGCTGAGCGCCATGACCCACCTGGAGCCCTCCGGTGTGGATTATGAAGATCTTATGGGAACCTATGCTTTTGTGGTGAACCGGCAGGGGCCTTCCGGAAAGGAGATTACTGACGACCGGATCTATGAGATCTGTAACCGGGAGATGGCGGAGCTGAAGGCGCAGGAGATATTGCCGGATGGTGTCCGGGAGGTAACGGCTGCTTCCTATGATGCTGTGCTTTATTCTGCCATTGATGTGCTGGAGCCGCAGAACAACCTGTCCGTGTGGAAGGTCAGTCTGTCCACCAGCCAACAGAATGCGGATAAGACCAACCGGCTGATTGACGCCTATGTGGATGCAGCTACGGGGAAAATATACGGTTTCTATGTGCGCACGGAGGTCACCTGGGAGGAACTGGATCCGGAGCAGATCGCCGCATCCTGGAGCAGCTATCTGGGGCTTTCTGGACGGGAGCCGTATGAGGCGGAAAACCCGCTTCTGGAGACGGCCTCTGCATATGTGAAATACCGTTTTCCAGGGATGGAGGACAAAAGTATCGTGGTAACACTGGGGTTTTATGAAGGAATCAATGAGCTGTTTATAAAAATTGTATGATATTCCGGCGGATGATGCAACTTTGATGCAGTTTGGATGGAATTTCGATGGGGGATGCGGGTATAGTGAGTATATGGAATACAGAGCAGCGGTATCAGATGAAGCAGATACTGTTTTGAGATAAAAGGGGCGGATACAGATGATAAAAGAGAAGATGTGCATGGTGCAGACCTGTGCCGGATGTATGGAAAAATGTCAGGACAGAAGAAAGGACCGGTTCAGATGGATTCAGTGGATCTTCAGCGAGCTGGTTCTGCTGGTGCTTCTGCTGGCAGCAGGGGTGGCGTGGTATGAATATGCCGCTTTGCATAAAGGAAATTATGTGGCATCCACCACGCCCGGAGCAGTGGCGGGTCCGTCTTCTGAGGCGCCTGCCCCCGGGCAGGCGCAGCTGGCAAAGCTGTATCAGGGGATTTTCGCAGAAGGTCAGACAGGGTACAACTATTATGCAGGGCCCGTGGGAGGGCTTGTAAAGGGACCGGAGGAGATCACGGTAGTCATCGATCCGGGTCACGGCGGAGTGGATGAGGGCTGTGCCAGGAGAGGCGTGAAGGAGAAGGACGTGAATCTGTCCATTGCCCTGGGAGTTCGGGAACGTCTGGAAAAGCTGGGGTATCAGGTAGTGATGACCCGGGATACGGACGAGTCTCTGAGCCTTGGAGAGCGGGTGCAGACAGCGGAAGAGGCAAAGGGGGATATCTTCGTGAGCATCCATCAGAACTCCAGTGATCTGTACAAAGTCAACGGACTGGAAGTCTATTACAGTACGCAGAATGCAAAGGGGGACAGTCTGCGTCTGTCGGAGCTTATTCATGGGGATGTGCTGGCAGATACCGGGGCAAAAGCAAGATCGATTTTTGAGTGGGAAAACATCCGCGTGATCCGGGAAGCAAAGATGCCGGCCTGTCTCATCGAGACCGGATTCCTGACCAATGCGGCAGAACGAAGGAAGCTTGCGGATCCCGTCTATCAGGGACAGCTGGCAGACGGGATCGCCTCGGGTATTCACCGGTATTTCCAGCCGGAGGTCCTGTATCTGACTGTCGGCGACCAGGTGACGGAAAAAGAACTGAAGACCAGTCTGAACGCACTGAAGGAACAGAATGTGAAAGCGACCTTTTTCCTAAGCGGCAGGACGCTGAAGGAGGTGCCGGAACTGGCAGTGCAGCTTGTGGAGGCGGGACATACCATCGGTATGTATGGAAGCTGGAAGGATTACAAAACGGTGTATGCAGATGTGGACCATTATCTGGCGGATCTTAAGAACACCTGTGAGACCATCACAGAGATGACAGGTGAGGCTCCTGTGCTCTTTTCAGAAAAAGGAGCGGACCGTACCGATTCTGCAGCGTCGTCAGAGCTGATCCGGAAGCTGGAGGGCTGTGGACTGACTGTGTATGACTGGACGCCCGGACTGACAGCAGATGCAGGATAAAGAACGAGGAAGCACTTCATCGTTTCATTCTTCGCACAGAAGCTCCCAGCTCTCATAGAGCCCGGCAAGCGCCTCCTGCAGCTCTTCTTTCTCCCGGGAGAGTTCCGTGACCCGGGAGACATCCGTGAAGACCTCTTCCCGGGTCAGGAGCTGATCGATCTCCTTGTCCCGCGTCTCCAGCTCTTCGATCCGTGTTTCCACACGTTTCAGATCATTCTGTCTTTTGCGAAGCAGCGCCTGCTGCTCCTTCTGTTGCTTCCAGTCCAGTTTTGCTTCTGACTCCGGAGCAGCAGGGACGGTATCCTTTACAGAGTCTGCACCGGAAGTGAAGCTGGTCATGGTCTCCTTTTTCTCCGCATAGTAATCATAGTTGCCGATGTAGTTGGTCAGTGTCCGGTCGGTCAGGTCCAGGATCCGGGTGGCAGTCATATTGATAAAATACCGGTCATGGGAAACGAAGAGGACCGTGCCGGTATAGAGGGTCAGGGCCTGCTCCAGGATCTCCTTGGAGATGATGTCCAGGTGGTTGGTGGGCTCGTCCAGGATCAGGAAATTCGCCTCTGAGAGCATGAGCTTTGCCAGAGAGACTCTTCCCCGTTCTCCGCCGCTTAAGTCCCGGATCTTTTTGAATACGTCGTCATTGGTGAATAAAAAGGCGGCAAGGACATTCCGGATCTTTGTATTGGTCAGTGTCGGATAGGCGTCGCTCAGTTCTTCAAAGACGGTCTTCTCCATATGGAGGACATGATGCTCCTGATCATAGTAGCCGATCTTCACCCGGGCGCCCAGACGGAAAGAGCCGCTGTCCGCGGGCAGCACGCCGTTTAAGATCTTAAGGATCGTGGTTTTGCCGGTCCCGTTGTTCCCGATCAGCGCCACCCGTTCTCCCCGCTTAATTTCAAAATTTATATTGGTAAAGAGCGTCCTGGGCGGAAAGGACTTGGTCAGTCCTTCCACGGACAGCACATCGTTGCCGCTGGGATAACGGGGCTCCAGTTCCATACGCATATCCGCGCGGACTTCTGTCGGTTTCTCAAGGACTTCCATTTTGTCCAGCATTTTCTCCCGGCTCTCGGCGCGGCGGATGGATTTTTCCCGGTTAAAGGATTTCAGACGGGCGATGACTTCCTCCTGATGGCGGATTTCCTGCTGCTGATTCAGATACGCCTGCATCTGCGCCTGCCGGAGCCGGGCTTTTTTCTGCGCGTAGTCGGTATAGTTTCCGTGAAAGGTGGTAACGGTCCCCTGATCGATCTCCACAATCTTCGTGACTACGCGGTTCAGGAAATAACGGTCATGAGAGACGATGATGACCGCTCCCGGGTAGTTCATCAGGAAGGTTTCCAGCCAGGTGATGGAGTTCATGTCCAGGTGGTTGGTGGGCTCGTCCAGCATGATGATGTCGGGACGGGAGAGAAGCAGCTTGCCCAGAGAGACCCGGGTCTTCTGCCCGCCGGACAGGGTATCTGTTTTTTTGTCAAATTCCGCTTCATCAAATCCGAGGCCTTTCAGGACTCCGGTGATCTCACTTTTCCAGGCATAGCCGTTCTGCTGTTCAAAATCGTGGCTGAGCTTCGCATAATCTTCCATAAGCTGTGTCAGCTGCTCCCCTTTTGCATGCTTCATGGACTGTTCCAGTTCCCGCATGCGCGCTTCCAGTGCGAGGATCTCCTGCTTGACGGTGAGAAGCTCATTAAAAATGGTATGACCAGTAGACATTTCCTGGTGCTGTGCCAGATAACCGATGGTGCGCCCCCGGGTGACAGTGACCTGTCCCTCGTCCGGGAGAAGCTCCTTCATGATAATCTTCAGGAGCGTGGACTTACCGGCACCGTTGATCCCCACGATGGCTGCTTTCTCACGTTCTTCTATATGAAATGAGGCATTTTTCAGAACCACATGTTCGCCGAATGCCCTGGTGATATTCTGACATGCTAAAATCATACATTTTTCTCCATTCGTCTGCGTACTTCTTTTTATTATATCGAAAGAAAGAAAAAAGGCAAGTGCTATTTCGCGGATATTCAGTTAAAATGGCCTCTGTACATTTCAGGTTTACCTGTGCTATACTGATGGAAAATGAAGCGGAAAGACATCTGCTGCAAAGACTGATACGAAAGTAGAAAGGACATGGGAATGAATAAGTCAACTGTGCGGAAGATACTGTTAATATGTATTGCGATCGGGATGATCTGGGGGAGCAATAGTAGAAGTTCCCTGCATGTTTTTGCATCATCCACATCGGAACCAGGTATGAATACAGAGGAATTAAAGGAAAACAGTTGGCGTTATCGAAATGGTATTTTAGTGGATACAGAAGCTGTGCAGGCAAGGGCAGGCTATCGATATGCATGGCAAAAAGTTAATGGACATTATATGAATGACCGGGGGGAAGTAATCAGAGGGGCATCGAGAAAGGGAATAGATGTAAGCCATCATAATGGAAGAATTAACTGGGAACGCGTGAAAGAGGATGGTATTGATTTTGCCATGATCCGATGTGGTTATGGAAGTGACTATACAAGTCAGGATGATCAGCAATGGATATATAATGTATCTGAATGTGAACGATTGGGGATACCATATGGCGTATATTTGTATTCTTATGCGAATTCATCTGCGAAGGCCAGAAGTGAGGCCGAACATGTTCTGCGGCTTTTAAGAGGACATCGGCCTGCATATCCCATATATTACGATATGGAAGATAATACATTATTATCCGTATCACGCAGCAAAAAAGGGGAGTATGCGGAAATATTTTGTAATGCAGTCTCAAGAGCCGGATATAAAGTTGGTATTTATGCGAATCTGGACTGGTGGAATAATTATCTGACAGATGATGCATTTGATAATCCAGGGTGGTCAAAGTGGGTAGCTCATTACAATTCTACTTGTCGATATGGAAAAAGTCATGATATGTGGCAGTGTACATCCAAAGGAACGGTAAGCGGCGTATCCGGATATGTAGATATAAATTTCTGGATGAACGGAGGCGGTGATGACATTACAGATGATCGGAACGGATTACAATATGACAATATTTCAGGCAACTGGTATGTATATAAAAATGGAAGAATTGATACCAGTTGTACTGGAGTAGTACCCAATGAAAATGGCTGGTGGTATGTCCGGAATGGAATGCTTGACTGGAATTACACCGGGGTAGCACCCAATGAAAACGGCTGGTGGTATATCCGGAATGGAGCGCTTGACTGGAGTTATACCGGGGTAGCACCCAATGAAAACGGCTGGTGGTATATCCGGAATGGGGCGCTTGACTGGAGTTATACCGGGGTAGCACCCAATGAAAACGGCTGGTGGTATATCCGGAATGGAGCGCTTGACTGGAGCTATACCGGAGTGGCTCAAAATGAGCATGGGTGGTGGTACATCCGGAATGGAGCACTTGACTGGAGCTATACCGGAGTGGCTCAAAATGAGCATGGGTGGTGGTACATCCGGAATGGAGCGCTTGACTGGAGCTATACCGGAGTGGCTCAAAATGAGCATGGGTGGTGGTATATCCGGAATGGAGCGCTTGACTGGAGTTATACTGGGGTAGGCAAAAATGAACATGGGTGGTGGTATATCCGAAATGGAGCACTGGACTGGAATTATAACGGGGTTATCTGGTATAACAATAACATGTACAGAGTAGTAAACGGGTGCGTATGGCATTAAATTTTCACACTTTTGTGACAGAGAGTCAGTAAAGCGAAAATTATATGATCATAAAGTAACAGGAGGTCAAAAAAGATGAAACGAAGCGAAGTCAACCGGGCACTGAAAGAGATGGAACAGATGATCACGGACTACCGGATATCTCTGCCGCCGTTCTGCCATTTTACTCCGGAGGAGTGGAAGGAAAAGGGACATGACTATGACGAGGTCCGCGACAATATGCTGGGCTGGGATATCACTGATTATGGGCTGGGTGATTTTGAGAAGGTGGGCTTCTCTCTGATCACGATCCGGAACGGGAATCTGAAGATGAAGGACAAGTATACGAAGACCTATGCGGAAAAGCTGCTGTATATCAAGGAAGGCCAGTATTCGCCCATGCATTTTCACTGGAGCAAGATGGAGGATATCATCAACCGCGGGGGCGGGAATCTTCTGATCCGGGTCTACAATTCTACAGAGGATGAGGATCTGGACAGGGTAAATGAAGTGCATGTACATCTGGACGGGAGAGAACTGACCGTGCCGGCGGGGACGCAGGTAAAACTGAGCCCCGGGGAGAGCATCAGCATCTATCCCTATATGTATCATGACTTTGAAGTGGAACAGGGAACCGGACCAGTGCTGATCGGAGAAGTCAGCCAGTGCAACGATGACAATACTGACAACCGGTTTTATGAAAAGATGGGACGCTTTCCTGTGATCGAAGAGGATGAGGCTCCCTACCGGCTGCTGTGCAATGAATATCCGGCGGCAGAATAACAGAACTGTCCATACATACAGACGATGTAAGACCTCCCGGTCCCGGGAGGTTTTACATCGTTTTCTGCAAAAAATTTTCCTGCTGGTATTATAATACCATAAAGCCAGGGAAAAACAGGATATCAGATCACATAGCTGCCTGCATCCGGATCTGTCCGGATCAGGTCTGCGACCGTGATACCGGACAGATAGTCGGAGATTGTCTGATCCAGTCCTTTCCACATGGACAGGGTCCTGCAGTCCGCCATGCGCGGACAGGAAGGCGCGCCCGGCTCCAGACAGGAGACGGGAGACAGAGATTCCTCTGTCAGTTTCAGGATGCATTTTACAGAATACTGTTCCGGAGTTCTGGTCAGCCGGTATCCGCCGCCTTTTCCCCGGTGACCCTGCAGGAATCCTGCCCGTACCAGTAGTTTGATGATGCTCTCCAGGTATTTCTCCGAGATTTCCTGCCGTGCGGCGATCACCTTCAGCGGAATATACCCGTCCGACGGATGTTCGGCAAGGTCGATCATGACCCGCAGCGCATAGCGTCCTCTGGTTGAGATCAGCATGGGCCACCTCCCTGATTTATAATAAACCTATTATACAGCATGGTTAACAGGGAATCAATGAAAAACAGAAGGTGCAGGAAACTATTTGACAAGAAATTGACAGGGATTTATAATAGATTTAACAAATATCAATCTGGAGGCTGCATGAATGGAAGAAAGACAGATATCGAAAGCAGTGATTAAACGTCTGCCGAGATATTACCGGTATCTGGGAGAGATACTGAACAGTGGGGTGGAGCGCATTTCTTCCGGAGAGCTGAGCAACAAAATGCAGGTGACTGCGTCCCAGATCCGGCAGGATCTGAACAATTTCGGGGGGTTTGGTCAGCAGGGGTACGGGTATAATGTAAAATATCTCCATGATGAGATCGGCAAGATTCTGGGAGTGGACCGGATCCATCCCATGATCATCATCGGCGGCGGTAATTTCGGGCATGCGCTGGCGAACTATGATTTTGAAAAGGACGGGTTCGTCACCAAGGCGATCTTTGACGTGCGCCCGGAGCTGGACGGTACGGATATCCGTGGGATTCCGGTCATGATGATGGATCGGCTGGAGGATTTTGTGTCCAGGGAACCGGTGGAGATCGCGGTCCTGACGCTTCCCAAGAGCCGTGTGGCGGAAGTGGCGCGCCGGCTGACCTGCTGCGGGATCCGGGCACTCTGGAATTTTGCGCATCTGGATCTGGATGTGCCGGAAGGCGTTGTAGTGGAGAATGTCCACCTGTCGGACAGCCTGATGCAGCTTTCCTACCGCATCAGTAACTACGAAGAGGAACAGGGATAGAGAAGAATACGAAGGAGGTGTCGCAGAATGCGGCGCTGCCGGATATACAGGCGGCGTACTTTCTGCGGCACCCCTTTGTGTGAAGGGGAGAAATTCATATGACAGAGAACGAATACCAGAAGATCGATCAGAGGATCCTGTCGTATCTGCCCGGGCGGATAAAACGGTCCAACAAGGGCACTTACGGCAAAGTCCTGTGCGTGGCAGGAAGTCTGAATATGGCAGGGGCAGCTTATCTGTGTGCCTGGGCTGCTTGTCGGGCCGGAGCGGGGCTTGTGAGGGTCCTGACGCCCATGGAAAACCGGGTGATCCTCCAGACTCTGCTTCCGGAAGCGCTGCTTACTACGTTTGATACAGAGAATCCGGATCAGGGGAAACTCCGGGAGGCGTTTGCCTGGGCAGATGCGGCGGCGGCCGGCCCGGGGCTTGGGAAGGAACCATGGGCATATGAGCTGACCCGTCTGGCGCTGACGCAGTTTCCCGGGCCACTGGTGCTGGACGCGGACGGACTGAACCATCTGTCGGAGCACAGGGAGCTTCTGAAGGAGCGAAAGGGAGAGCTGATCCTGACGCCGCATCCGGGAGAGTTCGCAAGACTGACCGGACAGAGTATCCAGGAGGTCACGAAAGACATTCCCGGGCAGGCGGTACGCTTTTCAAAAGCGCATGGGTGTATCTGTGTGCTGAAGGATGCGCCCACGGCTGTGGGAGATGCATCGGGGAACTGTTATGTGAATACCACCGGCAACAACGGCATGTCCACGGGTGGAAGCGGAGACGTACTCACCGGAATCATCGCCGGGCTGCTGGCCCAGAAAACGCCGGCGCTTCCGGCGGCCCTGCTGGGCGTATGGCTCCATGGACGGGCCGGTGATCTGGCAGTCGAAAAAGAAGGAACTTATGGAATGATGGCGAGACATCTGGTGGAGCATCTGCCGGAGGCCATGAACAAGGAGCAGAGAGGATGAAACCATATATCAGAGTATGTGCGGAAATCAATCTGGATGCAGCCGCATATAATTTCAGGAGCATGAAAAATAATCTTGCAGAGGGGACGAAGATCATCGCTGTTGTCAAGACAGACGGATACGGCCATGGAGCAGTCCCCATCGCCCGGATGGTGGAGGAATATGATTATATATGGGGGTTTGCGGTGGCGACGGCGGAGGAAGCGCTGCTGCTGCGGCGTGCAGACATCCAGAAGCCGATATTGATCCTGGGCTTTGTATTTCCGGATGCGTATGAGGATCTGGTCCGCCATGATATCCGCCCGGCTGTCTTCACTCTGCAGGCGGCCAGACAGCTCTCGGAAGAGGCGGTCAGACAGGAAAAGACCGTCCATGTACATATGAAAGTGGATACGGGCATGTCCAGGATCGGACTTACGGACGATGAGAGGGGAGCGGGGATTGTAAAAGAAGTGAGTCTGCTGCCGAACCTGAAGATCGAAGGGCTGTTTACGCATTTTGCAAGGGCCGATGAACGGGATAAGACGGATGCCAGAAAGCAGCTGTCCCGTTTCCTTGCATTTTCAGAGCTGGTCCGGACAGGTGGAGTGGAGATTCCTCTCCGCCACTGTTCCAACAGCGCAGGGATCTTTGATCTGCCGGAGGCGAATCTGGATGCGGTGCGTGCGGGAATCTCCATCTATGGACTGCATCCGTCCGACGAAGTAGACCGCTCTGCGGTGCCCATCACGCCGGTGCTTACGCTGAAGAGCCATGTGGCATATATCAAGGAAGTGAAGACGGGAACGGCCATAAGCTACGGAGGAACCTTTGTGGCAGAGCATCCCATGCGGATCGCTACCATTCCTGTGGGCTACGGAGACGGCTATCCCAGATCTCTGTCCAATAAAGGCTGTGTCCTGATCCGGGGGCAGCAGGCGCCTGTGGTGGGGAGGATCTGCATGGATCAGTTCATGGTGGATGTGACCGGTATCCCCAGTGCAGCGGAGGGAGACATGGTAACACTGATCGGATCCGACGGAGGACGGGAGCTGACCATGGAAGATCTGGGCGAGCTGTCCGGGCGTTTTCACTATGAGCTTGCCTGCGATATCGGCAAACGGGTCCCCCGCCGGTTCTGGAAGGACGGCAGGGCCGTGGCAGAACAGGATTATCATGAGGTGACCGGACTTACGGCCCTCTGACCAGGGGCGATCTGCAGGCATGTGAATAAAACAGGAACAGACTGGAAATACTCTGACTGAAAAAGCCATAAACAAACTTAAAGTCTGGCAGATCGGAGTGAAAAAAATTGATTATCAGACGTGGAGATGTCTATTATGCAGATTTAAGACCGGTGATCGGTTCGGAACAGGGAGGCGTCCGTCCGGTACTGATCATCCAGAATGATATCGGGAACCGGCACAGTCCTACCGTGATCTGTGCGGCGATTACATCGAAGATGAACAAGGCAAAGCTTCCCACCCATGTGGAACTGGAAGCATCGGCCTATCATATGGTCAAAGATTCCGTCATCCTGCTGGAACAGCTGCGGACCATTGACAAAAAGAGACTGAAGGATAAGGTATGCCATCTGGATGCGTCCATCCTGGAAAAAATAGATTCCGCATTGAAAATCAGCCTGGAATTGGATACATAGGCTTGCCAACCTGGATTCCCCGTGCTAGAATGTTTTTAGCTGTGAGCGCTGCACTGTGGGCTTACGGCCGACTGCAACAAAAGAGAGAAAAGGAGAGTATTTTATGTCAGGACATTCCAAGTTCGCCAACATAAAGCATAAAAAAGAAAAAAACGACGCGGCAAAGGGCAAGATTTTTACGATCATCGGCCGTGAGCTGGCTGTGGCAGTGAAGGAGGGCGGACCGGATCCCAACAACAACAGCCGCCTGAGAGACGTGATTGCCAAGGCAAAAGCCAACAATATGCCCAACGACACCATCGACCGGGGGATCAAGCGGGCGGCAGGCGATGCAAATTCGGTCAACTATGAGCATGTTACATATGAAGGCTACGGCCCGGGCGGTGTAGCGATCATCGTGGAGGCGCTGACGGACAACAAGAACCGTACCGCTTCCAATGTGCGCAATGCATTTACCAAAGGAAACGGCAGCATGGGCACTACCGGCTGTGTCTCCTATATGTTCGATCAGAAGGGGCAGATTATCATTGACCGGGAAGAGTGCGGGATGGAAGCAGATGATCTGATGATGCTGGCCCTGGATGCGGGCGCAGAGGATTTCTCAGAAGAAGATGACAGCTTCGAGATCCTGACCGCACCGGAGGATCTCACCGCAGTGCGGGAAGCGCTGGAGAAGGAAGGCATTGCCATGGCAGAGGCGGAGGTGACCATGCTTCCGCAGACCTACACGGCACTGTCTGATGAAAATGATATTAAATTCCTGAACCGTACGCTGGATCTTCTGGATGACGACGATGATGTTCAGGCGGTATATCACAACTGGGAAGAGTAAAGGTGACGGATGTTTAGAGAAGGAACATGCCCCAGGTGCCAGGAGAAGATACAGGTTCCGGATGACCGGGAAAAGATCATCTGCATGTACTGTGGGGAGGAGATCTCCGTGCCGGAGGCGCTGGGGACAGAGAAAAAAGAGACGGATCCGGTGGCATACGGTGAGAATTACAATCGTGCCATGGGTGATTTAAAGGAGCTGATCCGGACCTGTTACAGGCCCATGCAGGATTTTAAAAAGGACCTGTATGAAGGAGTTTTTGATGCTTTTTATTCCTCTCACAGAGGGATGTTCGAAGCGATGGAATATGTCTATCAGCAGGAGGAAGTACCGGAAAAATGGCTTGGAAAGCTGGTGGACTGTGTGATCGAGGAGACCAGGGCAGATCTTTCGGAATATAAATTCAAGGGTCAGCGTTCCCAGAGACTACTGGATTATAATTTCCTTGTCAGCGTCTATCTGGTCCCGGCGGCTCTGAAATATCCGGCCCGGATGTCGGAGCCTTTTGCGGATCTTCTGATCTCCTCCTGGAACCGGGCATTTCAGACTTCCATCGGGAAGGCAACCTATGACGATATCGACAATGGTTTTCACAGAAAGCTCTGCTATATTACTACAGCCATCTGCGAGAGCCTGGGAAAGGGAGCGGACTGCAGGGAGCTGAAGCTCCTGAAGGATTACCGGGACCATTATCTGGACACGACGCCGGAGGGACATGCCCTGGTGGAGGAATACTATGATATCGCTCCCACGATCGTCAAGCGGATCGGAAAACAGCCGGACCGGGAACAGATCTACCGGCAGATGTATGAAGACTATCTGCTTCCGTGCATCCGGCAGATTGAGGCGCGGGATTATCAGGCGTGTGAAGATGGCTACCGGCAGATGGTCCTGAAACTGAAAGAACGATTCATAAACGGGACAGCATCCGGGGACGGGATGCGGAACTTTTAATAAGGAGCTAAAGATATATGGAAAGATCACACAGACTGGATACCATCTGCGTACAGGCGGGATGGCAGCCGAAGAAGGGGGAGCCGAGGGTGCTCCCGATCTATCAGAGTACCACTTTTAAATATGACACCACAGACGAAATGGGAAGACTTTTCGCACTGGAGGATGAGGGCTACTTTTACACCCGCCTGCAGAATCCCACCAATGATGCGGTAGCGGCGAAGATCGCGGCGCTGGAAGGCGGTGTGGCAGCCATGCTGACTTCTTCCGGTCAGGCGGCGAATTTTTATACCATTGCCAATCTGTGCCAGGCAGGAGACCATATCGTCTGCTCTGCCAAGGTCTATGGCGGCACCTTCAATCTGTATGCGGCAACCATCAAAAAACTGGGCATCGACTGCACGTTTGTGGATCCGGACGATTCCGCTGACGTGATTGACGGAGTCTTTCAGGAAAATACGAAGGCTGTCGTGGGAGAGACCATTGCGAATCCGGCGCTGACCGTTCTGGACATCGGAAAATTCTCTGCACTTGCGCATAAGCACGGCGTTCCCCTGATTGTGGACAACACCTTTGCCACGCCGGTGAACTGCCGTCCCTTTGAATTCGGGGCAGACATCGTCACCCATTCCACCACCAAATATATGGACGGGCATGCCATGGCGGTAGGCGGCTGTATTGTGGACAGCGGCAATTTTGACTGGGAAGCATATGCGGACAAGTTTCCGGGACTCACCACGCCGGACGAGACCTATCATGGGGTCGTATATACGAAACAGTTTGGAAAAAAAGCATTTATCACCAAGGCTACGGCACAGCTCATGCGGGATCTGGGAAGCATCCAGTCTCCCATGAACGCTTTCCTTCTGAATGTGGGGCTGGAGACGCTGCCTCTTCGTATGGAAAAACACTGCAGCAATGCGAAAAAGGTGGCAGAATTCCTGAATGACCAGGAGAAGGTGGAATTTGTCAACTGCGCCATGCTGAAGGGCGACCGGTATTATGATCTGGCCCGGAAATATATGCCGGACGGAACCTGCGGCGTGCTTTCCTTCGGACTGAAAGGAACGAAAGAGGACGCGGTCCGTTTTATGGATGCGCTGAAGCTCTGCGCCATCGTTACCCATGTGGCGGACGCACGCACCTGTGTACTGCACCCGGCAAGCCACACCCACCGGCAGATGAATGAGGAGCAGCTCCGAGAAGCCGGCGTGACTCCGGGAATGATCCGGCTGTCCGTGGGCATCGAGCATCCCCAGGACATCATTGATGATCTGGCACAGGCACTCGATCAGGTTTGAGAAAAGATCAAAATGTATAGAATCCCGGTTTTTCTGACATACTAAATTCAGTTTTGTATGGCAGAAAGGCTGGGATTATATTTTATGGCAGAAAATCAGGACGGACTGGAGAAATACGGGCAGCCGGAAGAGCTGCAGGATAAGGAGAAATCGCATATACAGCTTCTGACGATCATCGGAGAGGTGGAAGGACATGAGTGCCTGGCGGCGAACAGCAAGACAACAAAATATGAACATGTACTCCCCATGCTGGCGGCGGTGGAAGAAAATGATGAGATTCACGGACTGCTGGTCATGATCAATACCGTGGGTGGAGACGTGGAGAGCGGGCTTGCGATTGCGGAGATGATTGCTTCCATCAGCAAACCCTCCGTGTCCCTTGTACTGGGCGGGAGTCATTCCATCGGTGTGCCGCTGGCGGTATCCACGGATTATTCTTTTATCGTTCCCACGGGTACCATGATGATCCATCCGGTACGTATGACCGGACTGATCATCGGAGTTGCGCAGACCTTTGACTATTTTCAGAAGATTCAGGACCGGATCAGCGGTTTTGTGGTGGAGCACAGCAGGATCCACAAGGAGCGCCTTATGCGGCTCATGCTGGAGACCGGAGAGCTTACAAAGGATGTGGGCAGCATCCTTGTGGGGCACCAGGCGGTGCAGGAAGGGATCATTGACGAGGTGGGAGGCATCAGCGAAGCCTACCGCAAGCTTCGGGAGATGATGGAAGAGCGGGAACCTTCAGAGTAAAAGGTCAGGCCGGTCCAGGGGCGTACAGAAAGCGTCCCCGGGACCGGCTTTAAAAGAGAGCAGTTTACAGTGTCCGCCTGAGGCGGACATTTGCGCGGTGCTGCGGGCGGATGTGCGGAAGCTTTGCATTTTGATGCAGAATATGGTATGATGAGTTACATAAAATATCCGGAGCTGACAGAATGGAAAAGGACCTGCTTCGGACGGAATATGGAGCAAAAGGAGAGCATAAAGCATGGGTATACTGAGCGAACTGAAGCCTGCAGGGGTGTGGAAGCATTTTGAGGATATCTGCGGGATCCCCCATGGTTCGGGGAATGAAAAGGCCGTCAGTGATCATTGTGTGGCATTTGCCAGAGCACATGGTCTGAAGGTCTGGCAGGATGAGGCGTGGAATGTGGTGATCATTAAGGAGGCAAGCGCCGGATATGAAGACCGGGAGCCCATGATCCTGCAGGGACATCTGGATATGGTGTGCGAGAAAAAGCCGGACTGCAGAATTGATTTTGAGAAGGACGGACTCCGTCTGGGAATCGATGGGGATCAGGTTTACGCAGAAGGAACGACGCTGGGAGGCGATGACGGAATTGCAGTTGCGTATGCTCTGGCGCTCCTGGAGGACGACCGGATCGAACATCCAAGGCTGGAAGTGATCTTTACCACCAGCGAAGAAGTGGGGATGGACGGAGCATGGGCTCTGGATGTATCCATGCTGAAAGGGCATACGGTGCTGAATCTGGACTCCGAAGAGGAGGGCATTCTCTTGGCAGGCTGCGCAGGCGGCTGCAGCGCCGGAATCCGGCTCCCGCTCACGAGAGAGAAAAAAAAGGGAATAAAAGTCATACTGACTGTGGATGGACTGAAGGGAGGACATTCCGGGGCGGAGATCCATAAGGGCAGGGGAAATGCCAACCGTCTGCTGGCAGCGGTTCTGACGGAACTGCAAAAAGAGATAAATTATGCGTGCATTTCCATTGCAGGCGGACAGAAGGACAATGCGATCCCCAGGGAATGCCGTGCAGAACTGCTGTTTCCGGAAGGAGCTTCTCACGAGATCCGGCGGGCAGAAGATGTCTGCAGTGCCGTCATGAAACGTATGGCACCGGAATATGCTTCCTCTGATCCGGGCCTGTCCATCCGCCTTCATACAGAAGGAGAGACCGAGGCCGGAGTTTTCACCGGGGAGACGCTGGAGCATGCCAGGGCACTCCTGACCGCTCTGCCCAATGGTGTGATCTGTATGAGTCAGGATATCCAGGGGCTGGTGCAGACCTCTCTGAATCTCGGGAGCGTGAAGACAGAGAAGGATGCCCTGATACTCCGGTATTCCATTCGAAGCTCTGTGAGTGCGGAGAAGGAGGCGCTGGTGGAACAGCTTCACCAGACGGTCCAGCAGGAGGGAGCTTCCATGGATACCAACGGAGATTATCCGGCATGGGAGTTCCGGAAAGATTCCCCCCTCAGAGACGACTGTGTGCGGATCTACCGGGAGCTCTTCGGAAAAGAGCCGAAGGTGGAAGCCATCCATGCAGGGCTGGAGTGCGGAATCCTTGCTTCCAAAATTCCGGATCTGGACTGTATCTCCATGGGCCCTGACATGAGCGGAATCCATACGACGGAGGAACGGCTCAGCATATCATCCGTGGAACGGACGTGGAAGTATATCCTGGAGATTTTAAAAAGATAGTCCGGTTGAGAGAAGACGGCTGCCTGATACAGGGCAGTCGTTTTTGTATGTGCCCGGATCTGCCCTTAAAAACCTCTGAACTTTTCTTAAGAATTTCCAAAGTGCCGCATTTTATGAAGAAAATATGATATGGTATTAAAAGTTCATAAATGCATCTTGACAAAACTGCAAAAATACATTATTGTATTAAACGATTAGGACATTAAGATAATAATACAGAGAGGAGTTGATCTGCGTTTTGGAGACACTGGTTGAAGTGCAGGATATGTGCAAGATCTATAATCCCGGCGAAAATGAAGTGCGGGCTCTGGATCATGTGAGCCTGAAGATCCAGAAGGGTGAATTTGTGGCGATCATCGGGCATTCCGGTTCCGGTAAGTCCACATTGATGAATATGCTGGGCTGTCTGGATGTGCCCACCTCCGGCAGATATTTTCTGAATGGGAAGGACGTGTCAAATATGACGGATGATGAGCTTTCTGATATCCGGAATATGGAAATCGGTTTTATCTTTCAGGGATTTAACCTGATCCAGAATCTGACAGCGCAGGAGAATGTAGAACTTCCGCTGATCTACCGCGGCGTGGGAAAGAAGGAGCGCGCGGCGCTGGCAGTGGAATCTCTTGACATGGTAGGACTTTCCCACCGGATGGACCATAAGCCCAGCGAGATGTCCGGAGGTCAGCAGCAGAGAGTGGCCATTGCCCGGGCGATTGCGGCAAAGCCGCCGGTGATCCTGGCAGATGAACCTACGGGAAATCTGGATTCCAGATCCACCCAGGAAATCATGAATGTGTTGAAGGATCTGCATAAGAGCGGAAGGACAGTCATACTGATCACACATGACGATGAGATCGCCGCACAGGTAAAGCGGGTCGTACGGATCAAGGACGGAAGGATCGAAGCAGATTTTATGAATAAAGGAGATACAGAACAGCCATGAAGATGAAGTGGAAGAAAACAAAAAATGACATGCCGGATGCCGGGGCAGCAGTGAAAAAAGAAAAGAAAGTCCTGACGCCTGCCGAGAAGAAAAAGAGGAAAAAACGTATCCTCATGGGTGTTGTGGCAGCATGCGTTGCACTTTTCATCGTGAGCCGCATGATGGCGCCCGAGGTACTTCCCATGGTGACTGTGCGTGCAGTAGAGACGGCAACCATTGAGCAGACCGTAGACACCAGCGGAACTATCCGGACCGAGCAGAAAAAGACCTATTTCTCTCCGCTGAGCGCTCAGATCTCTGAATGCCGGGTGTCGGCAGGCGATGCCGTGTCAGCGGGCGATGTGCTGATTGTCTATGATGCGGAGGACCTGAAGAACCGGGAGGCTGAGGCGAAGCTGCAGAATGACGAAGCTTATTATACCTATCAGGATACGGTGGGAAAGAGCAATGCGGACGCAGCAGAATACAGCCGCTCCAGTCATGATATAGAGATCCTGGAGCAGCAGGTGGAAGACTGGAAGGCAGAGGTACATGCACTGAAGCAGTATCTGACCGATATGGGATGTCACCTGCGGGATGCCACCAGTGAAGGGCACACCACACTGGCAGAGGAGTATCAGAACCGGATCGATCAGGCAACGAACACGCTCGCACTCAAGGAAGAAGAGCTGGCAGAATTCGAGAGCAATCTGGCAGAGCAGAAGGGGATCAAGAACTCTACTGAAGATTCCATGCTGACAGCCAACGGCAGAAAACAGATTGAAGCGACCAAAGAGCTGGCGGCTCTGAAGGCGGAGAAGGTGGCGGAAGCCGTGGCACAGGTGGCAGACGGCCTGAAGGCGGATTTTGGCGGTGTGGTCACGGATGTGAAAGCGGTGCAGGGAGGCGTCATTGAAGAGAGCGGCGAACTCCTGACCATTGAGAGCAATGAAGACGTATGCGTGGAGATCTCTCTGAGCAAGAGCGATCTGGAAAAAGTCCATGAGGGACAGAAGGCGGTCATTACCGTAGTAGGCAGAGAATATGAGGGAACTGTCACAAGGATCAGCAAGTCTGCCACCAAGAATGACAAGGGCGCTTCTGTTGTCTCCGGCGAGGTACATATCGACAATCCGGATGAGAATCTTTTCCTGGGCGTTGAGGCAAAGGTCAAGATCCAGGGAGCAGTGGCAGAAGATGCCGTTGCGGTTCCTCTTGAATCAGTCAATGTGGGCAGGGACGGAAGTTTTGTCTATATCGTGGAAAACGGAGTCCTGGCAGTCCGGAATGTGGTGACCGGGATCTCGTCCATGGATCTTGTGGAGATCAGAGAAGGTCTCGACGGAACGGAGCAGGTCGTACTGAACAACAGTATGGGCCTTCCGGAAGGCACCCAGGTGACTTCGGTGGAGGGCTGACGGATGGCACAGCTTTGGGAATATGTGAAAATGGCGGTCAGCAACATCCGGATGAACCGGGGCAGATCCTTTCTGACCATGCTGGGTATTATCATCGGTGTTTCTTCCGTAATCCTGATCATGTCCATCGGCAACGGTGCCAAATCGGAGATGGAAGAGGAGCTGACCAGTGTGGCCGGAGGACAGATCTATCTGTCGGTCAACAGCAATCTGGAAGGAGAGAAACCGGTTATCACCGAGGAAGACCGGGATGCCCTGAGAGAGCTGGAGCACGTGAAAGGCGCCACATCGCTTATGAATCAGTGGAGCACCATTTCCACGGACAAGGGAAATTTTGATGCCATCATTGACTATGGAAATCCGGACAGTGAATATACGAACAGCCCGGAGATGCTGTACGGACAGTGGTTTACCTGGGATGATTACAATGCGCACCGGGCGGTGGCAGTCGTATCGGAGATGGATGCCGTACGTATGTTCGGTACTTCCGATGTGGTGGGACTGACCTTCGAGATGGACGACGGGAGCGGGCTGCAGGATGTGCGGATTGTAGGGGTGAAAAAAGCCATAGAGGGCACTTTTGTCAGCTCCGGATACGGTTCTTATCTGGATATTTCCATGCCCATGACCGCAGACTGGTACTGGGCGGAGTACAATGATTTCGATTCGGTCTATATTTTCGCTGAGACCGGGTATGCGAAGGAAGTTACAGAACGGGCAATCTCTCTTCTGGAGAGCCGGCACGAAATCTTCGGAGAAGACGCATTCATGTCTGAAGATTTTGACAGTCAGATGGCATCCGTCATGCAGGTGCTGGATATGATCACCATCTTTATCATGCTGGTGGCGGGTATTTCTCTGCTGGTAGGCGGTATCGGAGTCATGAACATCATGCTGGTGTCGGTCACGGAGCGGACCAGAGAGATCGGTATCCGGAAAGCTCTGGGTGCCAGAACCCGATCCATCCTGATCCAGTTTCTGGCAGAGTCGGCGATTATCACCGGCATCGGCGGCATGATCGGGATCACGCTGGGCGTCCTGGGGGCATATGGAGTCTGTTCGCTTCCAATGGTTACATTCCCGCCCCGGGTCAGTGTGTCGGCTGTGGTATTCGCGACGCTCTTCTCCTGCAGCGTAGGTATTTTCTTCGGCATCTATCCGGCGAGGAAAGCGGCGCACTTAAGCCCCATTGAGGCACTGCGGCGGAATTAAAAAATTCCTTGCGCTGTTTTTCAGGTGCGTATATAATAAAACAGCAGACTTATTTTATACACAAAGGAGAACAGACATGTTAAAACAATTATCCCTGTACGTGGAAAATAAAAAGGGGACCATGAGAGATATCACATCGATCTTAAAAGAGGAGAGTATCAATATCCTTGGTTCGGTCAACAATGACGGTCCTGAATTCGGAATCATCCGCATGGTTGTCTCGGAACCGGAGCGCGCGTATGATGCCCTGAAAAAAGCCGGGTATATGTGTCGGCTGGTGGATGTGATGGGGATCGAGATGACAGATGAAGTCGGCAACCTGAACCGCCTGCTGAAAGCACTCTTTGACAGTAATATCAGTGTGGACTATATCTATCTGTCGTTTAACCGGGATTCCGGTCAGCCGATCCTCATCATGCACGCAGCGGAGGAAGACATTTATGAGGTGGAATCCTGTATGAAAGCAAAAGGATTCGCGGCCGTCTGAGAAAAGTACGCCTCAAAAGTGTAAATTTCAAATTTTTCAATACGATTGTCCCCATTTCCCTTTCAAACTGCAATGATAAGGCAGATCAAGGATGAAAGGGAGTGTTTCCATGAATCAGAAAAAGAATATGGACGAACAGATTCTCCGTCTTATGGACGAGCATCCATCGGAAGGCGTAAGCCTTCTGATGGAGCAGTACATGGGGCTCCTTTGGAGTGCCTGTAAACTTTATCTGGACGATCCGGAAGATATCCGGGAATGTGTGCAGGATACGATTGTGGATTTTTATGCCGGCAGAGAGCGGTTTTGTCTGGAAAAGGGCACGCTGAAAGCCTATCTGTACGTAATTGCCAGAAGGAAGGCTGTGCGGGCGGCCGGACAGAACAGCCTGTACCGGACGGAGTTTCTGGAAAAAGAACCTGCAGACGGAAGGGATGAGATCGAACAGCTTCTGAATCGGACGGTGCTGGACCAGGCGCTCTCAAAACTTCAGGAACAGGACAGCCGGATGATCCGGATGCGGTATTATGACGGCATGACCTGTGCCGAGATTGCCCGGTCCATGAATCTGCCGCTGGAAACTGTGAAGAAACGGCAGCAGCGGAGTCTCAGGAAGCTGCGCCGGATCCTGGCGGTGCTGGCGGTTCTGGGCATCCTCACCGCGTGTGCGGCGGCTGTTGTCTGCCGGATCCGTTTCAGTCCTTCCACCGGCCTTCAGGGAATGGACGGGGCGATCTGGTATGAGTGTATGGAAGTCCCGGCAGTCCTTGAGACGGATCATGGAAAAGTGACGCTCCAGAGTCTGGTATGGAAGGAGCAGGAGCTGTACCTCCAGATGGAGATTGAGGACAGTACCCTGAGCGGTACTCAGGCGGAAGCTTCCGTATGTCTTCTGGAGCCGGTGGAAGGCCATAAAAGAACTGCGGAAAAGATGAGCACCGCGCAGGGAGAAGGGGTTCCATCCCTGCTGAAACAGACATATTCAGTGCCGGAGGCCCTGGATCAGTATACCTTTCTGATCTTCAATGAAGCATATACCTTCCAGATGAATCCCATCCAAACATATGAGGATTTCAGCGGTATCGGAAGCAGCCGGACTCACTCCGGGCGCACCATTGTCCTCCGGCCGGAATGGACAGACGGGCGGCTTCTGGCGGATGCGTATACGTATTCAGAAAATGCATGGAAGATCATACGATTGGGGACAAAACTTCATACGGACTGGCAGTCTGAACGGCTGATTGATGAGCCGGTCTTTCATTATGAGGCAGAGGACACAGGGGATCGTCCGTACATGCTGTCCATTGATTCCACAGTACTTCAGTTTACCGGAGAGATTCCGGTCCTTAAGATTCCCGTGCCGGATACTTCTGTGTCTGCAAATATTCTTTTTCGTGCAGGAGAGGATCAGTATCGGATCACAAAGATCACACGAAGCATCGGTACGTATGAATATTTCCAGATGGAAGAAGACGGTACGGAGACAGCTCTGTACGGAGACGAGCTCCTGATCGAGATCGAGCCTGTGGAGCTGGAAGCAGATACCCGTCTCATTGGATTTCTTGGCGACCTGGGAATTATGAGTGAGAATAAGCGGTACCGGTTGAACCAGAAAACCGGTAAGCTGGAAGAAATCCAGGGCACAGAGCATTTTCAGATTCGCTGGTCTGGCTGGGGCAGTCTGCCGGGACGCACGCTCAGAATCCCGGTCACAGATCCCGAAGAGCTTCCAGAGGAAGCATATCTTCAGATCACAGATATCTGTAAATACTGGGATCAGGAATTTTGTTTTGAAATTGATGAGTGACATAAAATAATTATGTAAATAAAATAATCCAATGCACACAGACGTCTGCCAGGACATAGAAAACGAAAGTCATGGCGGACGTTTTTTTGTGGAGAACTGCGAAAATTAAGATTTTTTATGATGACAATCTCCGCACAGCAATTCTATAATAAAATCATCATATTTTATACAGATACAATTTTGATGCAAGTCCATTATATTCTGATATCAACTCAAAGGAGAGAGCACAAAAGACATGCTGAAAATACTGATCGCTGAAGATGAAGAACCCATTGCAAACCTGATCCGACTGAACCTGACCAAAGCGGGTTATTCCTGCACCTGCGCCTTTGACGGGGAGACCGCAGCAGATCTGATGGAGGAAGAACACTATGACCTGCTGCTTCTGGATATTATGCTGCCGAAGATCAGCGGTTATGAGCTGATGGAATATGCAAAGACACTGGAGCTGCCGGTCATCTTCATCACGGCAATGGGGACGACAGATCACAAAGTAACCGGGCTTAAGATGGGAGCGGAAGACTATATTACCAAACCCTTTGAGATCGTGGAGCTGCTGGCGAGAGTGGAAACCGTCCTGCGCCGTTTCAACAAGATCGGCAGGCAGATCCGCATTCTGGATGTGGAGATTGATCTGACGTCCAGAATTGTGCTCCAGAATGGAAAGCAGGTCCTGCTGACACTGAAAGAATATGAGCTTTTGCTGTTTTTCGCCAGAAATCCCAATATCGCCCTCTACCGGGAATCCATTTATGAACAGGTGTGGGAGAAGGAATACACCGGCGACAGCCGTACGGTGGACCTGCATGTACAGCGTCTGAAGAAGAAGCTTTCCTGGGAAAAGCATATCTGTGCCGTCTATAAGATCGGTTATCGCCTGGAGACAGAATGATGAAATTTTTCTGGAAGATCTATTTTTCTTTTACCGTCCTGCTGCTTCTGACCTTCGGAGCGTTCGGGACCTTTATGATACAGCTCACCTTTGAAAAATCCTGGCAGCGTGTACTGGCAGAGGCAGAACGGGAGAACCGGATGTTCCAGCTTTCCTTTGAGATGAATCTGACTGCGCTGGATGAAGTCTATCGAAGCGACGGCGTCATCCCGGTGACTGCCGGTTCCATCATACAGAATCTCTCCGATGGCGGCAGCGCTTTTATGATCTACAACGGCGATCAGGAACTCCTGTATGAGAACCGACATCCAGGCTTCTCCAGTGATCTGCTGCGAAGCTCCCTGAGTGATGAGATGCCCTGTGGCTATCAGCGCCTGAAGACCGAGGATGCGACTTATCTGCTGTTCGCCTGCCGTTCTGTGGTGGGAGGCAAAAGCTATTATCTGGAGAATGTCCGGGATATTTCAGAAATCTATCAGGAAAGAGAAGCCTATTATGACTGGTATACCATGATCATGCTGGTCCTGGCAGCCGTGATTGCCGTTCTGGTCTTTCTGGTTACGCATATGCTGACCCGCTCCATCGCGGCGCTCTCTCATGCAGCCAGAAGATTTGCTGAAGGGGATTATGAAGTACGCGCACCGGAGACGGGCGGCGACGAGATTGCAGAGCTGGCGGAAGATTTTAACAACATGGCGGATACCATTCTGGAAAAGATGGACGAGCTGACGCTGCAGGCGAAAAAGCAGGAGGATTTTACAGCTTCCTTCGCCCATGAACTGAAGACACCACTGACTTCGATTATCGGATATGCAGATATGCTGCGAACTGTGGAATGCAGTCAGGAGGAGCAGTTTGAGGCGGTCAATTATATCTTTCATCAGGGAAAACGTCTGGAAAGTTTGTCCTTTAAGCTGCTGGAGCTGATTGTATCGGATAAGCAGGACTATAGCTTTCGTCCGGTGTCCATGCGGGCGCTGGTGAGAGAGGCTGTCCGGCTGACACGGGTACGCCGGGAGAAAAAGAAGCTGCGTCTTGTGACGGACGTACCGGATACTTTGATCAATGGGGAACCGGATCTTCTGATCTCCGTATTTACCAATCTGATGGACAATGCCGGAAAAGCGACGGACGAAGGCGGAGAGCTCCGGATCCGGGGCAGACAGTACCAGAACCGCTGTCTGCTCTGTATCATGGATGACGGATGCGGCATGGAACAGGCGGAGATCTCCCGGATTACAGAAGCATTTTATATGGTGGACAAATCCCGTGCCCGAAAGGAAGGCGGAGCCGGGCTTGGGATGACGCTGTGCAGCCGGATCCTGAGGCTTCACAACGTCAGGTGGCGGATTTTCAGTATCTCAAAGAAAGGGACAGTGGTTGCCATGCAGTTTGAGAACGGGGAGGAAAAGAGAGAATGAAGATAAAAGAGCATCTTTTTCTGTTCTGCCTGACAGGGACCCTTTTTCTGACTGCAGGCGTGGTTTTTTTGCCCCGGTATTTCAGCAGGAGCCTGGATATGAGAAATCTGAATCAGGTGGAAGCATCCGAAAGGGAAGATTTCTCTTTCCTGGAACAGGGCTCCAATGATCTGTACGATGTAGCCCGTGCCTTTGAACATCTGAAATGGGGAGAAGAGGATCCGATCCTTCTCACGACCATCAGCGAACCCATACAGATCAGCAGCGAACTGCTGCAGCAAATCTATATCCAGGTAATGACTGCCGTTGAATACGGCATGCTGCCGTGGATCGGACCATTTACAGATTCAGAAGTAAGGACGATGGACGAAAACAGCATATTCGTCTGGAATGAACCATTTGAAGATATAGAAAGAGATGATGAAGGGAATGTACTCTCAAAAGTATGGATAAACTGGATCGACTATGTGAAATCTGCGCAGTATTATACCATAACCTTCGAATCGGAAGAGGATTCGAAAAAAAAAGAACTGCTGAACTTCTGGTATGTGCGGTTTTCAGACGGAGAGAGATTTGACTATTCTTTTATTGTAAATGCAGTCAATTATCAGATCTATTATGCAGAGCTGCACAATATTGCTACGCAGATGATAGTGGATGAGTCGGCTGCCTACGGATGGGAAGAAGACCTGGTTGCTGACACAGTCCCTTATGTGGCGTTTGCCGACGGATGTGCACTGTATTATGAAGCGATGGGATGCGAATATGTGGGAACGAAAAATCTGTATCAGAAATTAGGGATTTTCATTCTTTACTTTGAGAATGATGTTCCTGTTTATATAGAAATGTCTGCAGTGGAGAGTGACGCATCCTGGAAATACAACGGAATCTGTATTGGTTTCCAGGACCTGGTCCACTGGGTCCGGGGGCAACAGGATCTGCAGGAATGAACAGATCAGAACATACCGAAAGGAGAGAAAGAGATATGAAACAGAGGACCAGAGAAAGACGGAGACGCAGGAGAAAAAGGCAGATGATGCAGGCCGCGCTGTGCCTTGCAGTCTGTGTTGCCGGGATTACGCTCATGGCGGCTGTATGGCATGTCACTTCCTTTGCCCTTCGGCGGATGCCGGGTGAAAAGGAACCGGATCAGGAGGAAGTGTCTGCAGATCCGGCAACAGACCGGCTGCAGGAGACTTTCCGGGAACAGGATGCTTCTTCAACCGCGCAAAAGGAGGATATTCTGCTGGTCAATAAAACACATCCCCTTCCGGAGAACTATACACCGTCTCTGAAAAGGATGAACGACTATGGAGCTGATGTGGACGAGCAGGCTTACGACGCGCTGAACGCCATGTTGAAGGCCGGAAATAAGGAAGGGCTTTCCTTCTGGATCGCATCGTCCTACCGCAGTATGGAGCGTCAGAGAGAGCTTCTGGACGAAGATATTGAGGCGCTGGTGCATCAGGGGTATTCTTATTCTCAGGCATATGAGGAAGTAGTACGGGAGACGATGCCTGTGGGATGCAGTGAACATGCCACAGGACTTGCGGTGGATATCGTGTCAAAAGACTATCAGATCCTGGACGAACAGCAGGGCAGGACAGACGAGATTATCTGGCTGCAGAAAAACTGCAGCCAGTATGGATTTATCCTGCGCTATCCGGAAGGAAAAGAAGACATTACAAAAGTCTCCTATGAATCCTGGCATTTCCGCTATGTAGGCGTAGAAGCGGCGGAAGAGATCATGAGCCTTGGCATCACGCTGGAGGAGTATCTGGATTCAGCTGAATAACCGGAACACTCCGAATACTTTTCCAAGAATGGTCACTTCGTCTACGATGATCGGACTCATGGTATCATTTTCCGGCTGGAGACGATAGTGGCCGTTTTCTCTGTAAAAGGTCTTGACGGTTGCTTCCTCATCGATGAGCGCCACGACGATATCTCCATTATCCGCAGTAGTCTGCTGCTGGACCATGATCTGATCCCCGTCGAAGATCCCTGCATTCACCATGCTCTCTCCCTTTACCCTCAGCATGAAAGTATCCGCGTTGGGCACGTATTCTGACGGGATCGGGAAATAGGATTCGATATTCTCCGCAGCGAGGATCGGCTGCCCGGCTGCCACCGTGCCCACCAGCGGGACATTGACCATCTCATGCCGAAGCATGTAGAAATCTTCATCCATGATCTCGATGGCTCTCGGTTTGGTGGGGTCTCTGCGGATATAGCCGTTCCGCTCCAGAGTCTCCAGGTGAGAGTGAACGGAAGATGTGGATTTCAGATGTACTGCTTCGCAGATATCGCGCACTGCAGGCGGATAGCCTTTCTTCAAAATCTCTGCTTTGATAAAATCAAGAATCTCCTGCTGTTTCTGGGTGATCTTGCCGTATTCCATGTATCAATACCTCCTTAATTATAGTTCCACTGCGGCCCGCCCGCTCCCCGGCATCTGGAAGGATCTTACGCCGCATACGCGGCGAAAGACCCTTCCGGGCAGCATGCGGACCTCCGTTGACAATCAAGTTCCACTGCGGCCCGCCCGCTCCCCGGCATCTGGAAGGATCTTACGCCGCATACGCGGCGAAAGACCCTTCCGGGCAGCATGCGGGCCTCCGTTGACAATCAAGTTCCACTGCGGCCCGCCTGTTCCCCGGCCTTTTGCGAATCGAACATTCGTTTTTTTCATTATAGCATGGATGCCTGAAAAAAGCAAACAGATATTCGAAAAACGACAATTGTAATTTTCACGAAAAAATAAACAGATTCTAAACAAATATTTTCAAAAAGTCACCTTGCATTTTTTCCATAACGTACTATAATATGATTCGTACGAGGGATAAGGCCTTTTTTTCTTATTTATTAAGAAGGCCGTATCAGATTACGGCAAAAATATCAAGAAAGGAAGTGTTGTTATGGGGAATCTGGGCGAGACTCTGATGGAAGAGCTGAACTGTGAGACGGTATTTTCCATAGGCGGCATCGGAATCTCGGAATCTGTAGTGGTCACGTGGATTATCATGGCGGTGGTCACGCTGGCGTCCATACTGCTGACCAGGAATCTGAAGGTCGAGCATCCGGGGCGCGGCCAGATCATGCTGGAATATGCGGTCACATGGCTGCAGAACATCGGTAAGGGCATTGTCGGGGAAGAAGCTGCCGAATATGCGCCCTATCTGACTTCGGTCCTGATCTATCTGGGCATAGCCAATCTGATCGGTATCCTTGGATTTAAACCACCTACCAAGGATCTGAATGTGACGGCGGCTCTGGCGATCATGAGCATTATTCTCATCGAGGCGGCAGGGATCCGCAGAAAAGGAATGAAACGCTGGCTGAAGGGCTTTACGGAGCCGGTAGCGCTGGTAACGCCCATCAATGTACTGGAGATTTTCATCAAGCCGCTGTCGCTGTGCATGCGGCTGTTTGGAAATGTGCTTGGGGCATTCGTTATCATGAAACTGATCGAGAGCATCCTCCCGGTGGGACTGCCGATACTGTTCAGTATGTATTTCGATCTGTTCGACGGACTGATCCAGGCTTATGTGTTTGTGTTCCTGACAGGATTGTTTGTTAAGGAAGCAGTGGAATAAGATGCGGTCGATCAGGAAAATCGATCCTAAAAAGTGATAAATAAGGAGAAAAAAATATGTCAACATTAATCGCAGTTGGAGCAGGTATTGCAGTATTTACAGGTATCGGAGCGGGAATCGGCATCGGAATCGCCACCTCCAAGGCGGCGGAAGCCGTGGCAAGACAGCCGGAGGCAGAGGGCAAGATCATGAAAATGCTGGTGTTCGGCGCGGCTCTTGCAGAGGCGACGGCAATTTACGGTTTCGTTATCGCGCTTCTGATCATCATCCTTCTCGCCTGAGTGATAAAGGAAAGGCGGATAGTGATATGTTAAGACTGGATATGAATCTGCTGTGGACGGCAGTCAACATCGTGATCTGGTACATTCTGATCCGGACATTTCTCTTCCGGCCGGTCAACGAGGTGATCCGTAAGCGGGAGGAGGCCATTGCTTCCCAGTATGAGAAGGCGCAGAAGCTTCAGGAAGAGGCAAAAGCGGAGAAGGACAAATGTACCGGGTTCCAGGCACAGATCGAGCAGGAGAAGGCTGCAGCCGTCGCAGAGGCGCAGGAAAAGGCCCGGACGGAGTATGACCGGATCGTGACGGAAGCCAGGGACAGGGCAGAGCAGATTGTGGAAGCCTCCAGAAAAGAGGCGGAGCTTGAAAAAGCAAGGATCGTGGGGAAAGCGGAGCAGGAGATCCGCTCTGTGATCATGGACGCAGCGGTAAAGTCCATGCAGTCTTCCGAAGGGGATCATGCGCTCTATGATCAATTTTTGACAAAAGCAGGTGAATCGCATGCAGAATGACAGATATATGGAACAGCTTGCCCGTATGGAGGTGAAGCCGGAGGCGCTCCGGACAGCTCTGGACATCCTCAAGGCGGTTCCCCAGATCCAGACGGAGCTGGAGAATCCTTCTGTTTCCAGAGAAAAGAAGGAGACCATCATCCAGAAGATCTTCCCCCGGGAATCCCGGGCTTTTCTGCTGTCTCTGGCAGAGGACGGTGCGCTGGATGGACTGGATGAGATCATCAGGGAATATACGGCAATACCGGAAGCAGAGCGGGGACCACTGGAATGTGTGCTGGAATATGTGACTGCTCCGGACGAACATCAGTTCGCCGGCATCCGGAGATTTCTGGAGCAGAAATATCCGGGACGGGTTCTTTCCATTCAGAAGAAGGAAAATCCGTCTCTTGGAAGCGGTTTTGTCCTCCGGGCAGGCACGCAGGAATATGACTGGAGCCAGGAAGGGCGCAGACGCCTCCTGGAAGAGCGGTTAAATGCCGTGGATATCGCCGGGGCAGAGTCTCTGCTGGCAGAAAAGGGCATCATCAGCATCCTGAAGGGCAGTCTGGAAGACGCGGATCTTAAGAGCCAGGAGATCGGCGTGGTGAGACGGGTTGGCGACGGCATCGCCTATATCGACGGCGTGGACCACGCCATGTACGGTGAGATCCTGGTATTTGAAAACGGCCTGAAGGGGATGGTGCAGGATATCCGAAAGGATGAGATCGGCTGCATTCTCTTTGGAAAAGAAACAGAGATCCGCGAGGGCACAAAGGCAGTCCGTACCGGGCGGATGGCGGGAATTCCCGTGGGAGACGGCTTCATCGGAAGAGTCGTGGATGCGTTGGGAGCGCCTCTGGACGGAAAGGGGCCTGTGGAAGCGTCCGATTACCGTCCGGTGGAAGAACCGGCGCCGGGCATCACGGACCGAAGCCCTGTGGATACGCCTCTGGAGACCGGTATCCTTGCCATCGATTCCATGTTCCCCATCGGGCGGGGACAGAGAGAGCTGATCATCGGAGACCGGCAGACCGGCAAGACCAGCATCGCCACGGATGCGATCCTGAACCAGAAGGGCAAGAACGTCGTCTGTATCTATGTGGCCATCGGCCAGAAAAATTCTACGGTGGCCAAGATGGTTCATACGTTTGAAAAATACGGCGCCATGGACTATACCATCGTCCTGTCCGCCTCCGCCAGCGATCCGGCGCCGCTGCAGTATATCGCGCCCTATTCCGGCACGGCTCTGGCAGAATATTTCATGCACAGAGGGCAGGATGTGCTGATCGTCTATGACGACCTGTCCAAGCATGCGGTGGCATACCGCTCCCTGTCCCTGCTGCTGGAGCGCTCTCCGGGACGTGAGGCATACCCGGGAGACGTATTCTATCTGCATTCCAGGCTGCTGGAGCGTTCCAGCCGTCTGAAGGATGAACTGGGCGGCGGATCCATCACGGCGCTTCCCATCATCGAGACACAGGCGGGAGACGTGTCCGCCTACATTCCCACCAACGTGATCTCCATCACGGACGGCCAGATCTTCTTGGAAAACGACTTGTTTTTCGCGGGTATGCGTCCGGCGGTCAACGTGGGGCTTTCCGTATCCCGTGTGGGCGGCGCGGCCCAGACCAAAGCCATGAAAAAGGCGGCGGGAAGCATCCGTATCGATCTGGCCCAGTATCGGGAGATGGAGGTATTTACCCAGTTCAGTTCCGATCTGGACGCGGTGACCAAGGAGCAGCTGCAGTACGGCAAAGGACTGATGGAGCTGTTAAAGCAGCCCCTGTGCGAGCCCATGTCCCTGCACGAGCAGGTCATCACGCTCTGTGCGGCCAATCAGAGACTGCTTCTGGATGTGCCGCTGAAAGAGATGAAGAAGTTCCAGAGATCCATGCTTGGCTGGATCGATGAGCACTATCCCCGGATCGGAGATACCATCGACCGGATGCAGGTCCTGGATGAGTCTCTGACAGAGGAGATCGTCAGGGCCGTAAAGGAATACAAAGAGCAGGTGGTGAGCTGACATGGCAGGACTTCGAGAGATCCAGAGCCGGATCAAGAGTATCCAGGATACGAGGAAGATTACCAATGCCATGTACATGATCTCATCCACCAAGATGAAGAAGGCGAAGCTGGCGCTGGAAGCGACGGAACCGTATTTCTATACCCTTCAGTCCACCATCGCCCGGATCCTGAGGCATCTTCCGGAGATGGAACATATGTATTTTGAAAAACCGGAGGTAAACCGCACGAAGATCGGCCTTCTGGTGATCACCGGCGACAAAGGGCTGGCAGGCGCCTATAATCACAACATCCTGAACCTTGCCCAGAAATTTCTGGACAATGCGGAGAACCATGTGAAGCTCTTCGTGGTAGGCGAGCTTGGACGGCAGTATTTCACCGCCAGAAATATACCCATAGAAGAAAATTTCCGCTACACGGTGCAGAGCCCCAACTTCAACCGGGCCCGGTGGATCAGCGAGAAGATTCTGGATCAGTACCGGGACGGGGAACTGGATGAGGTCCATGTGATCTATACCCGTATGGAGAACAGCATGCAGAGCGTACCGGAGGATAAGATGCTGCTTCCCATTGAAAGACCTGCCCTGGCACATATTCCGGCAGATGTCTATCAGGAGGAATTTTTCCTGATTCCATCGCCGGAAGAGGCGGTGGATACAATCATTCCCAATTATATCACGGGATTTATCTACGGTGCGCTGGTGCAGGCGTTCTATACGGTGCACAACGCCAGAATGGTGGCCATGGAAGCGGCGACCAACAATGCGGATGAGCTGCTCCGGGATCTGAAGATCATGTATAACCGGGCGCGGCAGGCTGCCATCACCCAGGAGATCACGGAGGTATGCAGCGGTGCGAAGGCGCAGCGGGCAAAGCGTGAGGCAAAAAACAATACGGAACACAAAGTATAAGGAGAGTATGATGGAAAAAGGAAAAATCATACAGGTTTCAGGCCCGGTGGTGGATGTGTGGTTTGAAAAGGGCGGTCTCCCCCATATCAAGGATGCACTTATGGTGGACAATCACGGGGAAGTCTGCGTGATGGAAGCTGCGAAGCATCTGGGAGACAACGTGGTGCGGTGCATCATGCTGTCGGCCAGCGAGGGACTCTGCCGGGATATGGAAGTGACATCCACAGGAGAGGGGATCTCCGTACCGGTGGGAGAGAAGGTGCTGGGAAGACTGTTCAACGTCCTGGGACAGCCCGTGGACGGCGGCAGCCTGGTGGAAGATACAGAGAAATGGTGCATTCACCGGGAGCCGCCTTCTTTTGAAGCGCAGAATCCGGTGGTGGAGATTCTGGAAACAGGGATCAAGGTCATCGATCTTCTGGCGCCTTATGCCAAGGGCGGAAAGATCGGTCTGTTCGGCGGCGCAGGCGTTGGAAAGACGGTGCTGATCCAGGAGCTGATCCGCAATATTGCCACGGAGCACGGCGGATATTCCATCTTTACCGGCGTGGGAGAGCGTTCCCGTGAGGGCAATGACCTGTGGAGCGAGATGAAGGAGTCCGGCGTTCTGGAGAAGACCGCACTGGTGTTCGGCCAGATGAATGAGCCCCCCGGAGCACGTATGCGTGTGGCAGAGACCGGGCTTACCATGGCGGAATATTTCCGGGATGAGATGAACCAGAACGTGCTGTTGTTCATCGACAATATTTTCCGTTTTGTGCAGGCGGGCTCCGAGGTGTCGGCCCTGCTGGGGCGGATGCCGTCAGCGGTGGGATATCAGCCTACGCTGGCTACGGAGATGGGCGAGCTGCAGGAGCGGATCGCTTCCACCAAACACGGATCTGTCACTTCCGTGCAGGCGGTCTATGTCCCGGCGGATGACCTGACAGACCCGGCTCCGGCTACGACATTTGCCCATCTGGATGCCACGACTGTGCTGTCCCGTAAGATCGTGGAACAGGGTATCTATCCGGCGGTGGACCCGCTGGAGTCCACTTCCCGGATCCTGGAGATCGAGGTAGTGGGAGAAGAGCACTATGAGACGGCCCGCAGAGTCCAGGAAATGCTTCAGAAATACAAGGAGCTGCAGGATATCATCGCGATCCTTGGCATGGAAGAGCTGTCGGAGGAAGATAAACTGACGGTCAGCCGTGCCAGAAAGATCCAGCGTTTCCTGTCCCAGCCCTTCCACGTGGCGGAGAATTTTACCGGTGTTCCCGGTAAATATGTACCGCTGAAGGATACGATCAAAGGATTTCAGGCGATCATCTCCGGAGAGATGGATCCGTATCCGGAGGCCGCCTTCTTTAACGTGGGGACCATCGAGGAAGTGGCGGAGAAAGCGAAGGCCATAACGTCTTCTGTACAGAGGTAAGGACATATGGCAACATTTCGTTTGAAAATCATAACCAGCCGCCGGATATTTTACGACGGTCCCTGCCATACGCTGATCATACCGGCGCTGGACGGGGAAAAGGCGGTCATGGCGCATCATGAGGAGATGATCATCGCCATCAAACCCGGCGAGATGCGGATCCGGTTTGAGGAAAACGGCGAATGGGAATATGCGGCGGTGGGGCAGGGCTTCTGTCAGATCGCCAACAACCGTGCGATGCTTCTGGCGGACCTGATCGAGCGTCCGGAGGAAGTGAATGCGAACCGTGCGAGAGAAGCGCTGGAGCGGGCTCAGGAGCGGCTGCGGCAGAAGCAGAGCGTCCAGGAGTTCCATATGACCCAGGCGGCCATGGCAAGAGCGCTGGTGCGTCTGAAGGAGACGGAGCGATATATACAGTAAATACAGGGAAGCACAGGTTTCTGCAAAAAGCAGACAGCCTGTGCTTTTGCAGCTTCATTTTCCGCCAGATCCGGCAGTTTCTGCCATATCCGCTTAACTAAATGGACGGTACAGCCGACATATATAATAACCCGGATCTGTTTCTTTGTCATACGGCAAAGGGACAGATCCGGCGTATAAGAAACCTTTTATGAGAGCAGGATATCAGTCAGGAGGTGACCTGACCATATGGAAATCTACAGTAACGTATATCAGTATCTGCGGCAGGAAAAGCTGGAAGGACTCTGGGGAATGAAAAAATCCGGAGTGCTGTCATTGACGGACAAGATGGATCTGAACGTGGCTTTCGCGAAAGCCGTCTATCCGGGGATGATCAGTAATGAGGAAGCGGCGGCCCAGGATAAGCTCTGTAAAATACGGGCAAAGCTCCGGTCAGGAGCCAGACTGACCGGCGCAGAGAAGGAATTTCTCAAAAGTCATGATCCGCAGCTCTATCAGAAGGTGACTGCTCTGGAAAAAGAAGCGGCTGCATACGAAGAGCGGCTGGCAAAATGCAGAACCAGAGATGACGCGGAGCGGATCAAGACAGAGAAGCTGGCAGAAATAGCCGCCAATATGAAAGAGGAGGATGCCGACTATATGCTGATTCGCCTCACGCAGATGAGAGAATCGGAGAAAAAGGTGGCATCTCTTGTATCCCGAAAGCCGTGGCAGCGGGAGCTGGACCGGAAGCAGAGAGAAGCGCATAAAAAGGCCATGAAAAAAGAGGCTGAGAAGATCAAAAAGAAAAAGGCGGAAAAGAAGCGGAGAGAGGAGGCAGCCCGGAAGAAGAGGATGGAAGAGAAGATTCAGGAAGAAGCTGCACAAAAGGAGAAAATCACAGATCAGATCATGGAGGGAAAAAAGCTGGAAGAGATCATAAAAGAACAGGAGCAGACAGAAAAACAGATCGATGAGGCCATTGCTTCTGAACGGATGACCGGGGAAGAGCTTGCTGAGGAACAGATTGCCAAATTCATGATCGCTGCCGGTATGATGGATAACCGGGCGACAAGAGTTCAGCTGCCGGATCCTGTGGTTACCATGCCTGCTCCTTCGGCGCCTCCTTCTCTTGGAAAGTCCACCGGATACGCGGCCTATCGTGCGGCCGTGTACATGCCGGAGCTGACAGATCCGGAAGAAGAGAAGAAGCCCTATGTCCGAAGGGCATAAAACGGCTTCAGGCCTGCGGTGGAAGGAATTTCACTGGCAGGACTGCATCGTCCGGATCACCAAAAAGAAAGTTAAAAACGCCAATCTCAGGATTCGGCCGGAGGAACCGCAGGTGATCCGGATCTCGATCCCCCATGCCATGACATATGATGCGGGGATGAAGCTTCTGGAGCAGCCGCGGATCCGGCGCTGGATCGAAAATTATCAGAAGAAGGTCAATGAACCGCCCGCGCAGCCGCGGATGCAGAATGCTGACAGAATGGAACATGTCGCTTATTATCGGAAAAGGCTTCGGGAGCTTCTGCCAGGACTGATCCGAAAATGGGAGCCGGTTCTTGGCGTCAGATGCAATAAAGTAAGCATCCGTGACACCCGTTCCCAGTGGGGGAGCTGCAGCATCCAGACCAGAAATATCTCCATCAGCGTCTGGCTGGGGGCATTTCCGGAAGAATGTGTTGAATATGTGGTTGTCCATGAACTGACACATCTGCTGGAATCAGGGCACAATGAGCGGTTCTACGGACTTCTGGACCAATATTATCCGAACTGGCGTTCCTGCCGGGAACAACTGAAGCACGGCGTTACCTGAGATCTGCCATTCAGTTTTTCTTAAGAAATCTTATGATTTGCTTCAGACATAAAAACCGGAAAATATGTTATCCTGTATAAAAGGGACTGCCCAATATGCAGATCCCGAAGGCGCAGAAGTGCCGCGCGGAATACATATGCGAAGGGATGAAAGACGGATGGAACAGCAGAGAAGGATGACCAGAACAGAGCGGATGAGGCGTCAGGAGCAGATGCGCAGGAAAAAGAAGCGCAGGCTTCGCCGGAAGATCCGAAGATTCTGCAGGCGTGCCCTGACACTGGTTATTCTTGGTCTGGTGCTTCTGGTTCTGATGGGGATTCTGAAAAAAACAAATATCCTGCCTGGAGAAAATCTCTCTGATCTGGAAGCGCCCATTCAGCGGACAGAGGCGGAAGTGAAGGAGAGACTGGAGGAACTGGCAAAAAAGCAAAAGGGATTTAAGGAGATCCTGGAGCATTACGATGAATATCCCGAGGTCTATCGGGCGGCCCTTGCCAACAATCCGGAGATGCTGGACTATGTAAAAGGATATCCGGACCATGACGGTACGGTTAATTCAGAGCTGACCAAAGCGGAAAAGAAAGAAGATTATCCATTGTTCCTCCAGTGGGACGAGCGCTGGGGATATGCGTCTTATGGATCAAGCAGCATCGGAATCTCCGGATGCGGCCCCACCTGCCTGTCCATGGTCATCTACGGACTGACAGACAATGCCATGGCAACCCCGGATAAGGTGGCCCGTTATTCGGAAGAGCAGGGTTATTATATCGAAGGAACGGGTACTTCCTGGGAACTGATGACCACCGGAGCTGCATCATTCGGGGTGACAGGAGAGGAGCTTTCCCTGGATGAGACAGTCATGAAGAAGGAACTGGGCAATGGACATCCCATCATCTGTGCCATGCGTGCAGGCGATTTTACAGCAGGGGGACATTTTATCGTGCTCTATGATTATGATAAAAAGGGCTTTATGGTCAATGACCCCAACAGCAGGGCGAGAAGCGAGAAACGCTGGACCTATGACGAACTGAAGGGACAGATCAAAAGTATGTGGTTCTACCACTGATAAGCAGGAAAGCGGAGAGTGCCTCTGGGCACTCTCTATTTTTCTCTTAGCTGAACGACTCTGGCCGCTTTACGCTTGTTTTCCTCCTTCATGGCTGCATAGTGCTTCCGGGTCGTATTGACGTTTTTGTGCCCGAGCACATCGGCCACCAGATAGATATCTCCGGTTTCCTGATACAGAGAGGTTCCGTAGGTACTGCGCAGCTTATGAGGAGTAATTTTTTTTACTGTGGCTGTGGAAGCGTATTTTTTGACCAGGCGTTCCACAGAGCGCACAGTGATCCGGGTATTTTTCTGGGAGATGAACAGCGCATTTTCATGACCCGGCTCCGGTTCCATTGTGAGGCGTTCTTCCAGATAATTCCGCAGCATTTCTTCCGTTTCGTCTCCAAAATACACAATGTCCTCACTTCCGCCTTTTCGGATTACCCGCATGGCTCCGTTGTCAAAATCCAGATCGGAGATATCCAGGCCTACCAGCTCCGTCACACGGACGCCCGTTCCCAGAAGTGTTACCACAATCGCCAGATCCCGGAGTCTGTTCCGGTTATGCCAGACCTTCTGCTGTCTGGTCAGTTTCTCGCCGGATTCCATGTTGTCAATAAGCTGTGCCACCTCATTGGCATCCATACGGATAATATTTTTTTCCTTCACTCTTGGAACGTCCACCACAGAAGGAGCATTTTTCTGGATCATCTCTTTTTTATGAAAATATCCGAAAAAAGTATTCAGAGTCGCCAGCTTCCGGGCCTTGCCTTCTTCGTGATTCCGGAAGATTTGGCCGTCCTTTTCATAGCAGGTAAGGAAGGACAGATATTCCTCAATATCCACCGGCTGCAGGTCGTCCAGCACCGAGAGCGGGAGGGTACGGAGATCCTTATCCCTGAAGTACGGATTCTCAGTTTTCAGAAAATAAAAAAAGGTGCTCAGGTCATAGGCGTAATTTCTTCTTGTATTTGTGGCCTTTTTGATCTCCATGGCGCGGAAGAAGTCGCCGGCAAAAGCGGGGAGTTCCTTTAATAGTTCACGTAATTTTTTTATGTTAATCATATCCATTTGTTCATGGTAAGACATTGACATGGGAAAATCCTCCTTTTTATAAATATAATTGTATCATGTTCTGTTTTTTGCTGCAACACGTCGTAAAACTGCCATTTTGCGACGTGTTATAAATATCACTCTCACAGACAAATCGCACCTATTATAGTCAGCCGATGCCACGAAGCGGCGTCGGTATTGGCGCTGACATTATGGAAAAACATTGACGAACTAAAACAGACCTTGTTATACTAGAAAATAAAAATGAAAAGAAGGAGAATTATTACAATGAAATCATCCAATGAGCTGCGTTCCATGCTGCGTTCCGTTGATCATAAAAGTTATCCGGCTTACAAGTCTTTGGCGGGAATTTATCAGTTTCCACATTTTACACTGTCCATTGATCACGTCCAGGGGGATCCATTTGCCTCTCCCTCCAGTCTGCATGTGGAGGTCGGAAATAAAACAGCCGGATTTCCGCCGGCATATTATGAAAAAGACTGTTCCCGTATTGCGCTGCAGGATCATCTGACCAGACAGTTTGCATCCCAGTTTGAAGACTATAATTTCAAGGCAAAGGGATCCGGCAAAAGCGGTCTTCTGTCCATTACACGATGCGGGCAGGAGGTTCTGGAACGAAGCGCCTGCCAGATCACGGATTCCAAGATCATCGCCCGCTTTCATGTGGGGTTCCCTGCTTTTGGCCGTACCATCAACGCCGGTGAGCTGGAGAAGATCCTGTTCGATTTTCTGCCCCGCTGCGTAGAAAACAGCTTCTTCTATCAGAAGCTGGATAAGAAGAAGGTGGAAGCCGCTGTATTTCTTGCAGAGGATCAGGAAGCCATCCGCAGGATCCTGCAGGAGGAAAAGCTGGTCGCTTTTGTTGCCAATGGCGCAGTTCTTCCAAGGAAAAGCGGCGTCTCTGATCTGCCGATGAAAGGCAGCGTCCCCTTCTGCTCTCCCGCTGCCATGGAGCGGACATTTACACTGCCTCATAAGGGAAAGATTACAGGAATGGCGATTCCGCAGGGGATCACGCTCATTGTAGGCGGCGGTTATCATGGGAAATCCACTCTGCTGGAAGCGCTGCAGACGGGCGTCTATGATCATATTGCCGGTGACGGACGGGAATATGTGATTACCGATCATACAGCGGTCAAACTCCGTGCCGAAGACGGACGTTCCATCCGCAGCGTGGATATCTCACTCTTCATCAATGATCTGCCGAACAAAAAAGATACCTCATCTTTCTCTACTCCGGACGCCAGCGGGAGCACTTCCCAGGCTGCCGGTGTAGTGGAAAATATGGAGGCCGGCTCCCGCCTGTTTCTGATCGATGAAGATACCTCGGCTACCAATTTTATGCTGCGGGATGATTTTATGCAGCAGGTCATCAGCCGGGAAAAGGAGCCCATCACGCCTTTTCTGGAGCGCGCCAGAGATCTCTATGAAAAGGAAGGAATCTCCACAATCCTCGTGGCGGGAAGCTCCGGGGCCTTCTTCTACATTGCAGACAAGATCCTTCAGATGGACTGTTACCGCCCCATGGATATCACTGACCATGTAAAAAAACTCTGTCTGGAGCATGCCGCTCCCAGGACCCAGGCTCCCGGATTCCGGTCTCCTGACCAGAACCGGATCCTCCCCCCATACGACCGCAGCAGAAAGAACCGCGGCGGCAGAGATCAAAGGGGCGGCCGTCCGGGAAACGACAGCCGGCATGAACACATGAAAATCAAGACCTTTGGCAGAGATTCCTTTTCTCTGGATAAAGAGACGGTAGATCTGCGTTATGTGGAACAGCTTGCAGATTCCGAACAGACCTGCGCACTGGCGTATCTGCTCCGCTACAGTCTGGAACAGATCATGGACGGCCGGCGTACGGTCCGGCAGGTCGTCCGCATCCTGACAGATACCCTGGATCAAAAGGGCTGGGAACCATTCTGCAGTTCCTACATTCCCTGCGGTCTGGCAAAACCGCGGATCCAGGAAATCTATGCCTGTCTGAACCGTTTCCGCGGCTGATGGTCGCTGCTCCCGGCGGCCGTATATGGTCCGGGTCCCGATCCGCTTCGGAAGGGCCCGGACAGAGCCGCCTCTCTCTCCTATCTCACTTCTGTGGAATAATACGGAACGATCAGCTTCTCTCCGGTCACCAGATGATCCGAAACCATGTGATTCAGCTTCATCACCTCATTGATATATTCGGTCCAGTTCCGATAATGATCCGCGTCCATATACGCATCCGCAATCTCCCACAGTGTATCCCCCTTTTGAATCTCAATATTTGCATAATACTTGTATGCAGGTGCTTTTTCCGTCTCCTCTGCTTTGGCGAGCAGGGTTCCGAACCCGACTCCCATTCCGAACATTACCACGATTGTCACAAGGAAAATGAGTATCCGCCGTCTTCTGCTCTGCTGCTCCCGGTGGATCTGCTCTCTCCGTGCCCTCCTGAACTCTTCCCTTGTCATCGTACCCTCTGCATACATATCACTCACTCCTTCTCGCATCGAACGTGCGTTCTTTTGTTCTGATACCATTATATAATCCGAACATCTGTTTGTCAATACAAAAATCGAACATATTTTCGATATTTACCGTGTTGGAGAAGATTTTCTAAAAGACGTTGAAACAGTACGCAAAAAATAAGAGATATGTCCGCCCGGATCCGGACGGCATATCCCTTATGGATACTTTCCTGTCAGTTTATGAAGACTTTTTTCTGCCGGCTGCACAGTAGAATACGAACAGCAGGAACACGACCGCTGCTGTCATCCAGCCGGCCAGCATCACGGGGCCTTTTCCCACGAACATGTCATAATATCCCTTCAGATAGATGACTACGATAATAAGCGGGATTCCGTATGCTGCATAATTTTTCAGGCCCTTCGGGAAGGCGCGTCCGCTTCCTGCATTGGCTTCTGCGATAAAGTTATCCCAGCCCCATCCGTTTTTCCGGGTACAGAACAGCACATAACCCAGACTTCCAAGGGGGAGCAGATTGTTGGAGACGATGAAATCCTCCAGGTCCATGATGGTACTGCCCTCTCCCAGCGGCTGGATCATGGACAGGACATTGTAGCCCAGCACCGCCGGCATGCTCAGAAGAATAATCAGCGCTGCGCTGACCAGCACGCTCTTCTGTCTGGTCCAGCCGAACAGATCCATGTCAAAGGCGATGATATTTTCAAACACGGCAATGATCGTGGACAGTGCCGCAAAGGTCAGGAACAGGAAGAACAGCGCGCTCCACAGAAATCCTCCCGGCATCTGTGCAAAGATATTGGGCAGCGTAATAAATACCAGGCTTGGTCCGGCTCCCGGCTCGATACCGTAGGCAAAACAGGCGGGGATTACTATAAATCCGGCCGTCAGCGCCACAAAAGTATCCAGGGCTGTAATGCTGACCGCTTCCCCGGTCAGGCTGTGGGACCGTCCCAGGTAGCTTCCGAAGATCAGCATGGCTCCGATACCAAGAGATAAGGTGAAAAATGCCTGACTCAGGGCGGCGAACACCACATTGCCGATTCCGCTCTCCATCATCCGCTGAAAATTCGGAACCAGATAAAACCGGATGCCTTCCACAGCGCCTTCCAGAAATACCGAATGGACCGCCAGCACCAGCATGATCAGAAGCAGCGCCGCCATCATCCATTTGGTGATCCGCTCCACGCCGGATTTCAGCCCCAGCATACAGACTGCAAATCCAATGATGCAGATCAGGATGGTCCAGAAAGCCATGGTGGGCAGATCCTGAAGCATCCCTCCGAATGCATTTCCGATCTGCTCCGGGGTGGCTCCGGTAAATTCACCCGTGAGGCTCCGGTAACAGTAGTACATCATCCATCCGCCGACCATGGTATAAAACATCATCAGGAGATAACAGCCGAAGATGCCGATATATTTCAGCCGATGCCAGAGCGTTCCTTTCGGAGCCAGCTCTTCAAAGCTCAGAGCCACACTCTTTCTGCTTCCGCGCCCCACTGCAAACTCAAAGACCAGTACCGGGATCCCAAGGATCAGAAGAAAGGCAAGGTAGATCAGGATAAATGCCGCTCCGCCGTACACACCGCAGATATAAGGAAACTTCCATACATTTCCGATACCAATGGCACATCCTGCAGATACCAGGATGAATCCCAGACGGGAACCAAATTTTTCTCGTTTCATAGTTACCACAATCCTCCGTATTTCATGACATAATGTTGGTGCAGAAGACAGTCTGCCCCGCGTGATACACGAATTGCTCCGCAATCATAACATTTTATTATTATAATCGGATATTTACCGGATTGCAACCTTGTACTTTTTATAATAAAATAAGAAAAACTTATTATGAGGAAGAACAGCCAATGAACATCAAGCAACTGAAATATTTTATCGCGGTGGCGGAGTACAAAAGCTTTACGAAGGCCGCCAACCAGTATTACATCTCTCAGACGGCCATCACTCAGCAGATCCAGGCGCTGGAGGAGGCCATGAATGTGCAGCTGATCGACCGGAGCCGCCGCCCCATCGCACTGACCCCGGCGGGAAATGTATTTCTCGGCGAGGCAAAAGCGATCCTGGAACGCATGAACACAGCCCTTGGAAAGGTCCGGGACGCCTCTACCGGACTGGTGGGCACTCTGCGGATCGGATATACCAAAGGCTATGAAAGGAGCAGTCTGTCCAATACCCTGCGGGCATTTCATCTGGAATTTCCCAATATTCTGATCACCTGCTACCGCTGTGACACGGACATGCTGGCAGCCGGGCTCTTTAATGACGATTATGATATTATTTTCACCTGGGACAGTACCAATATCCTCCAGGAAAAAGGCATCGAATATAAGCTGATGGAGCTGGCGCCTCTGGTGGTGGCGCTCTATGCGGGGCATCCTCTTGCCTCGAGAAATTCCCTCAGCCGCCGGGAGCTCCGCAATGAGACGATCCTCTATATGACCCCTTCCGCCACCGGAGATTCCTTCGGAGACAATCATTTTATGGAGCTGTACCGGCTGGCCGGCTATCAGCCCAACATCCTCTTCCGCTCCAACGATATCGAAAGCATCCTGATGATGGTGGCGGCCGAAGAAGGCATTTCCATCCTGCCCTCTTATGTGACCAGCAAGCTGGCCGACGCGGATAATCTGGTTTTCATACCCCTGGTGGGGGAAGGAGAATACGAGAAGATCATCTCCGTCTGGAAAAAAGAAGGGAAAAGTCAGGCGCTCAGACATTTTGTTCAGAAAATCTGAGTATCCCCTCTTCTACCCGGCATATCCGGAGCCGGCTTCATGTGATACAGAGGCTTTTTTTTGCTCCAGCCGGCGGAACATACGGAGCAGCACCGTTACAGCCGCAGCTGCCAGCACCACCTCCGCCGCCAGCTGCGCAAAAGCCAGTCCGTACAGAGGAAAGATCCAGTTCAGGATATACAACGCCGGGATCTCCAGCACGATCTTGCGCAGGATGGCAAACACCAGGGATTTTTTTCCCATGCCGCATGCCTGGAAGACTCCCACCGCCAGAAAGTCTATGCACAGAAACGGCAGCGCCAGACACAGTCCGTGCAGAAAACGGCTGCCATATGCAATGATGGCCTCATTTTTCATAAACAGACCGATGAAAAAACCGGAGCCTGTATAATATATGGCTGTAATCAGCGCTAGGAAGGAAACAGAGATACAGGAGGAAAAGGTAATGGCTTTTTTCATCCGTGCTGTATCGCCGCTGGCATAGTTGTAGCTGATCAGCGGCATAAGGCCCTGGGAAAGTCCCAGCGCCACGTACATGGGCACCATATTGATCTTCTGAGCGATTCCCATGGCGGCAACCGCATCCGAACCGAAAGCAGATGTAAAATTGTTGAGCACGGTCATGCCTGTGACATTCAGAAGATTCTGGATGGACGCGGGAATCCCCACTCCGCAGATGCTGGCGACTGTGGAACGGCTGGGCCGGAACATGGACGGCCGGATGCATACATACGTCTTTCCTCTTTTTACATACAGCAGCACCAGAAAATACAGACATGCCGCGCAGTTGGATAAAAATGTCGCAAGTCCGGCGCCTGCGGCACCCATGCCAAGGCCCCGGGGCAGGATGAACACCGGATCCAGCAGGATGTTCAGCAGGCATCCGCTCATGGTGCCGATGCTTGCATGGAGTGAAGAACCTTCCGCTCTCACCAGATAGGCCAGGACCACATTCAGGATGGCGGGGATCGCACCGCAGGTGACGGTCCAGTGCAGATATGCACCTGTGGCGGCAGCCGTTGTTGCGTCCGAACCCAGCAACAGAAGGAGCGGCTGCCGAAATACAGTAAACAACAGAGAAAAAACAGCTCCGCTGATCAGAGCACAGTAAAAGCCAAAGGCGGAGCTTCTGCAGACGGTATCATAGTCCTTACTCCCAAGCGCCCGGCTCATCATGCTGGAGCTTCCGATACCGAACAGATTATTGACGGCGTTGAAAGCCAGAAGAACCGGCGCTGCCAGTGCCACTGCCGCATTCTGTACCGGATCATTTACCATGCCCACAAAATACGTATCCGCCAGATTATAGATGACCATTACCAGTGAACTGATAATGGTCGGTACGGACATGATCATGACCGCCTTTGGGATCGGTGTCTCTTCAAATAATATGGTCTTTTGTCTGTCTTCCATAAGGTGAACTTCCTTTCTGTCTTAAAGATCCTCAGAGAGTCATGACCATATTGTAGCACGCTTTCTGCCGGTTGTCATGGAGAACCTGGCCGCATTATGACTTCTGAAAAGGAAATGCGAAAAGTGATTTAAAAAATGAAAGATCTGTGGTACAATTTTAATAATGCAGGCTGTCAGAAAACCTGCGGTTCAGGAGGTGCAATATGAAAAAAATAACAGCAAAAGGAATCGTCATTTTTATGGCCATGGCAATTCTGACAGGCTGTTCCGGAGATAAGAAGACAGATGAACCGACTCTGGAGCCTGAGATTGCCGGGACTGCTTCCCTGCCCACGCTCGCTCAGATGCAGATGCCAGTGTCCATTCAGGATCAGGAGATCATCGTGGGAGAAACCACGATCCAGGAGCTTCTGGATGCCGGGTTTGAGCTTATGGTATCGGAGTGGAACGGAAGAAGCATCGTACAGCGTGAACTGGATCCTGAAGAAACACTGGTGACCGGAACGAAAAACACCGAGATCTCATTCTGGATCTCGGATTCTTCCTTTGCCCGGCTCTCTATTGATGCCAGGAACGGGGAAGTCCGAACCGGAGACGCACCTGTCACGCGGCTGGAGCTGCATCTGTCTTTTGACGCTGCGCTCCCGTCCGATATTCTCATAAGCGATGTTCCGGTAGCAGAACTCACACGGGCAAAAGCCGGAGAGATGTTTCCGGATTTTGAACAGGGCGATCTGTCTGTAACCCAAAAGGGCGCAGATTATCAGTGCACGCTGATGTTCAGCCCGCAGACGCTGAATCTGTATCAGTTCTCTCTTCGTGACACCTGGGGGGACGCCCCGGCACCGGAGATCAAGGTTCCCTCCATCTGATCAGAAATCTGCCTGGAGAAAAAATTTATTTTTCTGCAAATTTTATCTTGTTTTTTCTGCAGGAAGTGCTATAATAAAGGACATGGAAGCATAGCTCAGCCGGGATGAGCGTTCGCCTCACACGCGAGAGGTCATGGGTTCGAGCCCCATTGCTTCCATTTTCTTATAAGGGGCATTAGCGCAGTTGGGAGCGCGCAACATTCGCATTGTTGAGGCCGTGGGTTCGAATCCCATATGCTCCATGAAGCGGAAAAGCTTGTAGAGTCAGGCTTTTCCGCTTTTTTCTTGCTCTGAATTCAGATGTGTTTTGGGACTGATTTTATGGTTTTGTGTACTGTTTGTGTACTACAGGGAAAGCTGCAGTGCCACCCGTTCCGTAGAGCTGGTCCACGTCCGGTTGAACCGTTCCACGCCGCTGCCCCTGTATGCCTGGGCTTCTGCCGTCTCCGGAAGGAACGCTCTCAGCTGTCGGACTTCGCGGGATCTTCGCAGCGCCTGCATCCCCTTACGCTCTGACTGCCTGACCTCTTCCGTGGTCACTCCCTGAGCCTCCCCGATCTCTTTCAGCGTCATGTTCTGCTGGTACTTCATCCGGATCACGGCCGGCTGCCGGTCCGGAAGACGGTCCACCATGGGCCAGAGTATCGCCTGCAGATGCTCCTGATCCAGCCGGTCGGAAGCGTCGCCTTCCAGATCCTCCCCGCTGGAAACCGTATCGCCAACCGTCAGATCTTCGCTGTCCGGCAGAGCCGCGTCCAGGCTCCACACGCGGTCAAGAAGCATGTTCTGCCGGATTTCCCTGATCTGGCTCAGAGTAAAACACAAGTAATATTCAGCTGCTTCGTCTGTTGGTTCATATCCATACTTCTGCTGGAACAGATTACAGAATCTTCTGTACTTTGAAATCATCTCACAGGAACGATAAGACAAACGAAGGCTGCTCTTATTCGCCAGAATATAACGCTGCATCGCCTGACGTATATAATACTCGGCATAGGTCAGGAACTTTATGCCCCTCTCAGGATCGTATCCGTCAATGGCAGGATACAGGGCAAGATATCCCTCCTGTTCCAGATCGTCCAGTTCTGCACGGCCCTGATACCGCATGGCCATCACATGTATAAACGATTTTACCTGCAGATAGAGGACTTTCATATTTTCACTGGTGTTCTCTCCTGCCTTTATCAAAGTGACAAGCTGCTCATTACTCATAAACTGCCTCTTTCTGGTCATCTGTTTTCCCATATACCGGGTGTATACGGCTGAATTTCACTGTCTTTTGGAAGATATCCCCCTACTGCATTTTCCACATACACAAAGAGGTCACTGTTGTAATCATCCTGTGTATCTGTCCTTGTTACCCTGTACCAGTTCCCGTTATACCGGATCAGATCATATACTTCAACATTCCCGTAATGATTAAATACAAACATTCTTGTTTCTGATACTCCACGCAGATAAGAATAGGTTACATTCTGCTGTGACAGTTGTCTGGTATAACACCATACGGGTGCAGATGCAATCGGATAATATTTTTCACCCCTGGGAAATCCATCATCATCAGTTCCCCTGTGCATTTTCAGATAAATCTGTGCCTTTTTGTCTTTCAGGAAATACTGATTCTTTGCCGCCATAATACAGGCCTCCTTTCTATACGGTTGCCATATCCCGGAACTCATTATAATGCTCATAAAGCCCAACATAGGCATCCAGAAGACTTGCAAGCCCGTCAATACGATACTTTGGGCTCTGTGCTTTGACCGGCACGATATTGCCGTTGCGGTCCTCCTGCACACCTGTATTGGTCATACACCACTTGAGCAGACTGCTGTTATTATAGTTTACCTTCTTCGCCTTCAGATCGGCTCCCAGCATCTGCATGGGAAGCGAAAGCGTCTTTGCCCCCTGGATGCACCGCTCCATATAAAA
>CAJTCV010000007.1 GCA_910574805.1 Lachnospiraceae bacterium
TCGCAATTCAATTATACCATCAAGTACAGGTTTGTGCCTTTTTTATGGACTAAAGTATTGATTTTTCAAGGTTCAGCACACCAACCGGTGTGGGAAGTTTGAGTAACATAAAATTCGATTCGAAACCGCTTCATGGTATAAAGTATGCCTGAGCGGTTCCGAGTCGGAAAATAAAGGAACTGTAATAGAAAAAAGAATGATTACGCTGTAATAAAGCCGGGAGGGGATCCATGTTTGCAGTGATCCAGGAAGTAGAAACAAAAAAACCATCTAAAGGCAATGCAAAATCACTGGAAGTGTATGAAAGCTGCTTTACTGTGAATGGCACGGAATACTGTTGCTATCGCTACCGGAAAAGTGACGATCGTTTTGAACGGCCAATACAGAAAGCATACAGAATCAGTATTCGCGAAAGCTTCCGGAAAGACGGGAAGGTCCGGCAGAAACAGGTTTCGATCTGTACAATTCGCTATTATGATGTCATAGACTTCGGTGACTGGATCGGCGATTATGTCAGGGGCGATCTGAAAGCAAAGGCAGATATTCTTGGAATAACAGAAGAAGAACTGACCAACATAATCTACGAAAAATGGCAGCCCGTTGCCGACCAGATCAAAGCAGAATACGAACAGACGGAGGAATATAGAGTCACTAAAGAACATGACCGCATTATCAGGGAATGGACCGAGAAGCGGGAAGCTTTTTCCAATAAATACGGTGTTGACCAAGGTGAATACAGCAGATGTTATGATGTGTTTGGTACTCTCCGGAATCCGGAATATCTCGAAAAGATAAAGGCGGATTATAAGGCCAGAAAAGAATATGAAAAGCAAAGCCAGGAGTATCAACGTAGTTACTATGATAATTTTTACAGTAACTACAGTAACAATAAAAACAGTAGTTACGCCGGAATATTTTCCAGTAACTACACCGAAGAAGAGAAAAAAATCTTCAAAGAGTTTTACAGAACATTGTCAAAGAAATTCCATCCAGACACCAATCCTGATATGGACACGTCCAGACAGATGAAGCTGTTGAACCGACTGAAAAGTGACTGGGGTGTGTAGTTATTCCCATTTGAAATAGAGTAACTACTTGCCATTGTACATTGAAAAGTATATATTGTCTAATACGGTCGGTTGTGTTACAATGTGCCATAAGGAAATCAACCGCGTTACGGGGTGGTAGCCTCCCGCCTTTCTGACAGCAGCAATCGCCGCTGATGCCGTCCGGCATATCCCATCATGGGAAATACGGGAAGAGGGAGGTGATGTGAGTGAGTACATATGAAGTGCTGTACCTGTTATTTACAGGAGGAACTTTTCTCATCACATTGCTTACCTACATTGATAGGAGAAATAAGCGCAAATAAATAAGCCTACCTTGTACTTGGCAGTCGGGGTAGGCTTATAGCTCATCCGGAGGCTAACCACTTTGTGGGCGGTTGCTTTCCTTATGCCTATAATATAGCACATCTTCCATACGGATTCAACAATAATTCCACAAAAAGAAAATTTTTAACAGAGCCTCAAACCAGGCACCCGTTGCCATGTCCGGCCATGGTCTGCGGGTGGGTCGTGAAACACGACATACCGCAAAAACCAGGTGGATGTGAAGTGGTATTCACCATTTGCGGCGAATACTGCCTGAATGGACAGAATCAATATAAAATGCTGCCTGCGTTTTCTCCACATATGGGGAAGGTTCCGTTTTAAACGTATCCCCAACAAATGGGGGGAAAATCCGTCACCCCAAACAAGGGGGCGCAGAAACTTTCTTTTTCTTCATCTGGGAGGAATGGAGCACGTTACAGGTTCATTTCCTGAAAGTCAATCCACAGATCGTCATAAATATTGACTTTGATTTTGTCCTGGAATGTGTACGGCTTTACCGTGAAATCTTCTGTATGCTCATTTTTCAGATAATACACAAGTATTTTCCGGTCACGTGGATCTACGATCCAATATTCCCGGACTCCTGCATCCAGATAAAGGTTCAGTTTCCGCACATAATCATGTTCCGGGTTGCCGGGGGAGACAATCTCAATGATCCAGTCCGGCGCGCCGGTGCAGCCTCTGTCTGTAAGCTTCTCAGGGGCGCATATGACGCTTATATCCGGCTCAACCGTATCATCCCTGTTTATCGAACAGTTTAACGGCAAATGGGCCGGGGTATACCTCGCCGGGGTAGCCGTTGGAGTCAATATAATTAGCGATGGTGCATAATAAGAACGAAAGTACTTCCTGATGCATCCGGTTAGGTGTGGATCTGTAATACATCTGTCCGCCTGTCAGTTCTGCGTGGACACTTTCGGGCAGGTTTTCATAATCATCTATTGTATATATTTTGGTCTGCATTGATGTTGGAATGGCGGGTGCTCCTTTCTGTGATGGTCTTATATGCCAAATAAATCAGCATGGGTGCCGGTACGGTCTAATTTTAATTCCGTATCTGTCTGTTTATATATAAGCAGCCAGTCAGGGGAAATGTGACATTCTTTGTATCCTGAATAATTTCCGCTTAATTTATGATCCTTATTAGCAGCTGGGAGTTGTGCCGGAATACGGAGAGTATCAATAACCTGTTGTAATAAAGCAATTCTGTATTTACGTTTTACACATACTTTAAAATCTTTTTTAAACTGCGTTGAGTAACGTACATCGAGCATGAACTAATCCTCCATAAGCTGCTTAAATAAGTCCTCGGTGCTTCCAGCAAATACCGTACCACCTCCGTTTTCTAGTTCTTCTATTGCAGCTATGGTTTCGGCATTTGGTGTTTCATCCGGAATTGCAGCGCCTTGCAGGTAAGCAACAATATAATACAGCTTGCTTTCCGGTATCTGGTCTATCAGGCTCTTGGCCAGTTCGCGATTACTCATATTATTAACTTCCTTTCTTTGATAGTCTGGGGGAATAAGTATGAATTATACAAAGGTGCTCGAAAATTTGGGGGTACATTGTCCCGGTGATATTCGAGCATAATTTTCCGCGCTATGGTCGCCAATCGGACGAAGAAAAGGCTAATCTCTTAATTTAATATTGATCTCAAGTTGGCAATCAATAGCATTGCATAACATTAATAAAGTATCAAGAGTCACATTTTTACTCTTGCAATTTAATAAATTTGAAATAGTCGCTTTATTTTGTCCAGTCTTTTCTGCAAGATCAATCTGTTTAATATCTTTATCAATCATGATATGTTTAATCTGTTTCATCAGATCATCAATATTGTTGTCATATATCATTTGGCGACCTCCTTAAAAGTATTGATTTATCAATGATTATCTGTATTATAACAATAAAAGTTTTGTCAAACAACAACTTTTTCATAAAAAAGTATTGACAAAACAAAACTAATTTAATATATTAATAACATCAGATAAAAGGAGACAACCAACTATGAAGAAACTCAAGACACTTTTTGACATCCCCACAGCGGCGGAAGCCAGCGAACCGCAGGAGAGCAGAATCACATTAAACGAGATCACCCTGTTAAGCAAAATGCAGGCCGTGACTCGGTATAACCTGGGCGCCTCTTCCATCCGGAAGGTAGCCGAAGACTGCGGGGCACTGGTCCGGATCGGCAAACGGGTGGCATACCACCGGCAGACTCTCGATGACTTTTTTGAAAGCATTGCAGAATAGGAGGAACAGGCACATGGAGAAAATGATCTGCATTCCGGTCTGGCGTTACGAACTGATGTTAAAGACGTTTGATGAAGCCATGAAGGAACTGGAAGAGCTGAAAAAAGCCCTTGCGGAAGCTGGCACTTCTGCAAAGGCAGAGTAACCCGGAAACACTCGAATAAGCCGGATACTGGCTGTATCATATCATATCCGGCGGCAAAAAGAAAGGATTTTTTTATATTGACTGGTTATATAACGATAAGACGAAAGATCATGAAGTGGGGCTGGTACAGGGATGGCAATACATGCAGACTGTTCCTTCACATGATACTGAAAGCCAACTATAAAGACGGAGAGTATCAGGGCATGACGATCCCGCGCGGTGCGTTCGTATCGTCTTACCCGGAGCTGGCACAGGAAATCGGACTTTCTGTAAAGAATATAAGAACAGCGTTGGAACATTTAAAAAAGACCGGCGAGGTGGCAGTCAGCCGGCACTCAAAGTTTAGTGTGTTTACAGTAAAAAACTATTCCGTGTATCAGTCAGGCGGCAGTCAGGTGGCAGAAAACCGGCAGTCAGATGGCAGTCAGCCGGCAACAATAAAAGAAAGTAAGAATAAAAAAATAAAAGAAATATATATACGCACGTGCGCGCGCGAAGGACACGGCATTGCGGCGGGGAACAGAATCCCTTCCCGTGGAACCGGGTTTTCCAATTTCGCACAGCACGAATATGATTTCGATGAACTGGAACAGCAGCTTTTACAGAGTCAGGAGGTATAAAGCATGAATACAAAACTTGAAAACGGAACTGCCATGGAGCAGGAAAACACCATCAGGGGCGAAAACCATGCAACAGAGATTATCAGCATGTTGGGGAGTCAGTGCACACGACTTGCAAAGATCGTCCGGGATATACTGATTTTTGCTGGATTCGTGGTCATTTGTCTTGTGGCTGCAAATATCCGCTATTCGCAGGCAAACGAACGGAACAACCAGAGATGGATTGAATATCTCTCACAGTATGACTTCGTATCGCAGGACGGCGAGGGATACAATTATTTTAACTCTGATGTCGGCGGAGATGTGGTCAACGGAACGGAGAGATGAATATGGATTATAGAAAAGAAATTGTTAATATGCTGGACAAAATCGAAAATGATGAAAGTTTAAAACTGATTTATTATTTTGTCAGTTCAGCAGAAGAGGAAGAAAATAATCAGAGAAAATGAGGGCGTTTATACGCCTGACAGAACCAATTCAAGAAAGGATGATAAATTCCCATGGAATCGAATAAAAAGCCCGTCACAGGCCCAAAGCGCGCTTACAAGCCTTATACTGCGGGAGAACAGAAAACAGGGGCAAGAACCCCTGCAGGAGACATGCAGAAGATTATAACGAGGATACAGCAGATTGAGGACCCGGCACTGCTTGCGAAGATTTCAGTCTTTGTAGAAAGCCGGACAGATGATATGGAGGAAAAAACATATGAATGAAAATACAAACACATTCGGCGTAAGCAAGAAATCACTGGCTATGCAGTTATACGGCCTGCTGGTTGATGAAGATGCCGTTGATCTGCAGGAGTATGGCGCAGAACGGTTTATGGAGCGTGTTGAGGAAGTGCTCCAGGATTATGGACTTTTCCTCAAGAGCAGCATGATCGAATAACCAGAGACAGAAGCCGGGGGCATGGCTGCCATGTAAACAGCGGTTCGATTCCGCTTCCCGGTATTCGCACAAGTGTGCGCGAAAGCTGAAACAGGTCAGATAAATAAACAGGAGGGGATCCTATGGCAAGGAAGAAGAGAACAGATAATAAAGGCTATGTTCTCCATACAGGAGAATACCAGGGCAAGTCCGGGCGCTACAGTTTTAAATATACGCAAAACGGAAAACGCTATACGGTTTACGGCCTGACCTTAAAAGAACTTCGAGAAAAGGAAAAGCAGATTGAAAAGGATCTGGAAGACGGAATCGACAACAGCAGGAGAAATATTACTTTAAATCAGTTATTCCAGGAATATCTGGAACTGAAGACAGATTTAAAAGAGAGCACCAGATGCAACTATCTGGCGTCCTGGAATAATGCCATCCGGGATTCCGACATAGGAAAAATGAAGGTTTCCGAAATTGATCAGATATGCATACGAAAATTTTATGCCGGTCTGGTAAAACAGGGGCTTGCGGCCAACACAATCAAATTTTACCACAGTCTGATCTGCCCGGCTCTGGAACTGGCTGTTGATTCCAATATGATCCGTAAAAACCCCGCAAAGGATGCCAGAAAGGGCATTGGAGGAACAAAGAAAGAGAAATCCTCTATTACCATATCACAGCAGGAAAAGCTGCTGGAGTTTGCGAAAAACAACAGTCAATACTGCATATATCATCCCCTGATGATATTCGCCCTGTCTACCGCCCTTCGCGTCGGCGAATTAACGGGCCTTCGGTGGTCTGACGTGGACCTGAAAGAAAATATCATACATATCCGCCAGCAGCTTATATACCGCAACCTGGGCGACGGCTGCAGGTTTCATGTACAGGACCTGAAAACCGAAGCCGGGCGGCGGGACATTCCATTAACGGCCAGCGCAAGGAAAAGCCTGATCAGGCAGAAAGAACTATCCCTTTTACTGGGTACCAAACAGAAGAAGGAGATCGACGGCATCACAGATTTTGTTTTTCTCAATTCGTTGGGAAATCCATATGCAACGAATGCGATTAACTTTATATTGAAAAATATGATAGATGCATACAATCGAGCAGAGCGGGAAGCTGCCGGCAGAGAAAAACGGGAAGCAGAACCACTTCCCCACATCTCCGCCCACATCTTACGGCATACTGCCTGTACCCGACTGGCAGAATCAGGAATCGACCCGAAGACACTGCAATATATTATGGGACATTCCAGCATCGCCGTCACCATGGATATTTACAATCATGTGGATACGGTCAGAGTGAAAAATGAGATGGAAAAAGCGGAGGATGTCATAAAATACGGATGAAATATTCCGGACTGCCATTTTCATACAGCAGTCCGGATTTTCTTTTGGGGTTTGTCATAAAATTGTCATAAAATCAGGCTCTGGCGGAAACTCTGATATTAGAAAACCCTTATTTTAATGGGATTTCACACTTTTTTCACATTTTTTTAGCACTCACCTCTTGACACTGCTAACAACTGGTGTTATAGTCACTATAGAACAAATGAGTTCCGTATGCAGCAGTTGAGAGGAGGATGGCATATGAATTTTCAGAAGTTTACGCAGAAATCTGTTCAGGCAGTGAATAATCTGGAGAAAACGGCACTGGAATATGGAAATCAGGAGATCGAGCAGGAGCATCTGCTGTACAGTCTTCTGACGCAGGAGGAGAGCCTGATCGCCAGACTGATCGCAAAGATGGATATAGATGTCACTCTGTTTAAGGAAAGAGCAGAGGAGGCGCTGAATAAAAGAGTAAAGGTGTCCGGCGGACAGCCTTATGTGGGACAGTATCTGAACCGGGCACTGGTCAGTGCGGAAGACGAGGCGAAGCGGATGGGAGATGAGTACGTCTCGGTCGAACATCTGTTCCTGTCACTCCTGGACAATCCGAGCCCGTCCATGAAAGTACTTTTTCAGGAAAACGGTATTACAAGAGACCGGTTCCTGAAAGCCCTGTCCACCGTCCGGGGCAATCAGCGGGTGACCAGCGACAATCCGGAAGCTACCTATGATACATTAAATAAATACGGCTATGATTTGGTGGAGCGTGCCAGAGAGCAGAAGCTGGATCCGGTCATCGGAAGAGACGCGGAGATCCGCAATGTGATCCGGATCCTGTCTCGGAAGACGAAGAATAATCCAGTGCTGATCGGAGAACCCGGCGTCGGCAAGACGGCAGTGGTGGAGGGACTCGCCCAGAGGATCGTCCGGGGGGATGTGCCGGAAGGACTGAAGGAGAAGAAAGTCTTTGCGCTGGATATGGGCGCGCTGGTGGCAGGAGCCAAATACCGGGGAGAATTTGAGGAACGGTTAAAGGCTGTCCTGGAAGAAGTGCGCAAAAGCGAAGGACGTATTATTTTATTTATCGATGAGCTGCATCTGATTGTGGGTGCGGGGAAGACCGACGGCGCCATGGATGCGGGCAATATGTTGAAGCCGCTGCTGGCCAGAGGAGAACTGCACTGTATCGGCGCCACGACGCTGGATGAATACCGGCAGTATATTGAGAAGGACGCGGCGCTGGAGCGCCGGTTCCAGCAGGTAATGGTGGAAGAACCGACCGTAGAGGACACGATTTCCATCCTGCGGGGACTGAAGGAGCGCTATGAGGTATTCCACGGAGTGAAGATCACGGACTCGGCTCTGGTGTCGGCGGCGGCGCTGTCTCACCGCTATATCTCGGAACGTTTCCTCCCAGACAAAGCCATCGATCTGGTGGATGAGGCATGTGCACTTATCAAGACAGAGCTGGATTCCATGCCCACGGAGGTGGACGAGCTGCGCCGGAAGGTGCTGCAGCTGGAGATCGAAGAGGCGGCGCTGAAAAAAGAGACGGACCGTCTGAGCCAGGACCGTCTGGAGTCTCTGCAGAAGGAACTGGCAGAGCTTCGTGATGAATTTAACAATAAGAAAGCTCAGTGGGATGATGAGAAACATTCGGTGGAGCGTCTGAGCAGACTCCGGGAAGAGATCGAATCGGTCAACAAACAGATCCAGGCGGCGCAGCAGGGATACGATCTGGAGAAAGCGGCGCAGCTTCAGTACGGACAGCTTCCGCAGCTTCAGAAGCAGCTTTCGGAAGAAGAAGAGAAGGTGAAAAAGCAGGACCTCTCGCTCGTTCATGAGAGCGTGACCGACGAGGAGATCGCCCGGATCATCTCCCGCTGGACCGGTATTCCGGTGGCGAAGCTGACCGAGAGCGAGCGGAACAAGACGCTGCATCTGGACGAGGAACTGCACAAACGGGTCATCGGACAGGAGGAAGGCGTCCGGAAGGTGGCGGATGCCATCATCCGTTCCAAAGCCGGCATCAAGGATCCGGGCAAACCCATAGGTTCCTTCCTGTTCCTTGGCCCCACCGGTGTGGGCAAGACGGAGCTGGCCAAGACGCTGGCGGCCAGTCTGTTCGATGATGAGCAGAATATGGTCCGCATCGATATGAGCGAGTACATGGAGAAATACTCCGTATCCCGCCTGATCGGAGCGCCTCCTGGATACGTGGGCTATGAGGAAGGGGGCCAGTTGACGGAGGCGGTCCGCAGAAAGCCTTACTGTGTCGTGCTCTTTGACGAGGTGGAGAAGGCGCATCCGGATGTGTTCAATGTGCTTCTGCAGGTGCTGGATGACGGACGGATCACAGATTCCCAGGGAAGGACTGTGGATTTTAAAAATACGATCCTGATCATGACATCCAATATCGGATCCTCCTGGCTTCTGGAAGGGATTGATGAGAACGGAGAGATCCGTCCGGAGAGTGAGGCGCTGGTGATGAACGATCTTCGGAACCATTTTCGGCCGGAGTTCCTGAACCGTCTGGATGAGACGATCCTCTTTAAGCCGCTGACAAAAGACAATATCGGTCATATTGTGGATCTTCTGCTGAAGGACCTGAACCGGAGACTGGCAGACAGGGAACTGAAGCTGGAGTTGACAGAAGGTGCGAAGGTGTATATCATAGAAAACGGATACGATCCGGTGTATGGCGCCCGTCCCCTGAAGCGTTATCTGCAGAAGTATGTGGAAACCATGGCGGCCAGGTATATTCTGGCGGGCCAGGTGCATGCAGGAAGCGTCATGCTGGTGGACCGGGGAGCGGACGGACTTGTGATCCGGGAAGCGTGATAAAAAGGCCGGGATACTTCCGCTGGATGGTCTCTGTGCGGACCGTTGATAAAAAGAAAGATGGAGGAAGAGCATGATACCTGACGATCCTGTGATGCTGCTGAGTTATGTCAATACGCAGCTTCGTGACTTTTATCCGGACTTTGCAGGCTTTTGTGCAGAGAAGGGCATTGACCCGGAGGCGGTGACGGAGAAGCTTCGCAGCATTGATTATGAATATGACAGCAGGTTAAATCGATTTGTGTGACGGAAAAAACCGGAAAAAACCGGAAAAAACATTAAAAACCAGTTGACAACGGGGCTTTCCTGTGCTATGGTAGATAAGGTTATGAAATGAAAGAAGAGTATCCACTCTCACCTCGGCACAGGAAGTGACCCGGGTTAATACGGTAAGGCAGTATGCATCTGCATATTTCTTTTGAGTGTTAAAGTGGATAGTTTTCTATCCACTTTTTTATGCGCGGAGGTGTACAGTTATTAGCGAATTAATGATTAATGAGCAGATCAGAGATCGGGAAATCCGACTGATCGGCCAGGATGGAGAGCAGTTAGGCATTATGTCTGCCAGTGAGGCAATGAAAATGGCGAGGGAGGCTGAGCTGGATCTTGTGAAGATTGCTCCTACTGCAAAGCCGCCGGTATGTAAGATCATCGATTATGGCAAATATCGTTACGAGCTGGCGAGAAAAGAGAAGGAAGCAAGAAAGAAACAGAAAACCATCGAAATCAAAGAAGTTCGTCTGTCTCCGAATATTGACGACAACGACCTGAACACGAAAGTCAGTGCGGCAAGAAAATTTATTCAGAAGGGTGACAAGGTAAAGGTCACTCTGCGTTTTCGCGGCCGCGAGATGGCGCATGTACAGAGCAGTAAGCGGATCCTGGATGTATTTGCCGAGAAACTGGCAGATATCGCCGTTGTCGACCGTGCGCCGAAGATGGAAGGCCGCAGCATGACCATGTTTTTCAGTGAAAAACGTAATTAACTTATCCAGAAAGCTGTAAAAGGCAGGTCCCTCACCGGGGCCGGTAAGTTATGCCAGCCCTGAGGCTGGGCAATCATAGAATCTATTTACAGGAGGAATCAACACATGCCAAAGGTAAAGACAAGCAGAGCAGCTGCAAAACGTTTTAAAAAGACCGGAACCGGACAGTTAAAAAGAATGAAAGCTTATAAAAGCCATATCTTAACTAAAAAGTCTCAGAAGAGAAAGAGGAATCTCAGAAAATCGACGATCACGGATGCTACCAATGTAAAGAGCATGAAGAAGATTTTACCGTATTTATAAGATCTGGACAGTTAAGGAGGAAGAAAAATGGCAAGAGTTAAAGGCGGATTAAACGCTAAAAAGAGACATAATAGAGTACTGAAGCTCGCGAAGGGCTACAGAGGAGCAAGAAGCAAGCAGTACAGGGTTGCAAAACAGTCTGTTATGAGAGCGCTGACCAGTGCATACGCAGGGCGCAAGCAGAGAAAGCGTCAGTTCAGACAGCTCTGGATCGCACGGATTAATGCGGCGGCACGTATGAACGGACTGTCCTACAGCAGGTTTATGTATGGCCTTAAAACTGCAGGTGTGGAGATGAACCGGAAGATTCTTGCAGACATGGCAGTAAATGATGCAGCTTCCTTTACGGCTCTGGCAGAGACGGCGAAGACTGCACTGAATAAATAAGGACCATTTTATACAAAAGCCCTTGGGAGGACTGCTGTAAGGCAGGCTTTTCGAGGGTTTTGTTTGCAGGAACTTTCATGGGATCTGAAGCACAGGTGGAAAGGAGAGAGGATCATGACAAAGATCGAGATCATATCCGGTTTTCTGGGGGCCGGCAAGACAACACTGATCAGGAAAATGCTGAAAGAGGTATTTGCAGGGGAGAAGATCGTCCTCATTGAAAATGAATTTGGAGAGATTGGTATTGACGGAGGATTTTTAAAAGAAGCGGGTATCCAGATCACGGAGATGAATTCCGGGTGTATCTGCTGTTCTCTGGTGGGAGATTTTGGAGCGGCCCTGAAGGAAGTGATTGAGACCTATGCGCCGGACCGCATCCTGATCGAGCCGTCCGGAGTGGGTAAGCTGTCAGATGTGACAAAAGCAGTGCAGGGGGTTGCAGCGCAGGAGCCGGTGGAGCTGAACAGTTCTGTGACCGTGGTAGACGGACAGAAATGCCGGATGTATATGAAGAATTTCGGAGAATTTTTCAATAATCAGGTGGAGCATGCAGGGACGATTGTCATCAGTCGAACGCAGAAGATGACAGAGGAGAAACTGGAGGCCTGCGTGAAAATGCTGCGGGAGAAGAATGAGAAGGCAACCATCATCACAACTCCCTGGGAGGAACTGAAAGGAGAACAGATTCTGGCCGCCATGCAGCATCAGGACCTGCTGATGAAAGAAGAGCTGGAGATACATGAGCATGGCAGCCACGGAGACCATGACCACAGCCATATGCATGACCATGGTGACGACTGTACCTGCGGATGCCATGATCATGATCATCACCACCACCATCATGCAGATGAAGTGTTTGCGAGCTGGGGCAGGGAGGCGCCTCACAGATACAGTGAGGAGAAGCTGCGCGGGATTCTGAAAGCGCTTTCAGACAGTGACGAGTATGGCATCATTCTGCGTGCCAAAGGCATCGTGCCCTGCACAGACGGGGGCTGGCTGCATTTTGACATGGTTCCGGAGGAGGCGGAAGTGCGCCGCGGGGAGGCAGATTACACGGGCCGTCTCTGTGTGATCGGTTCTCATCTGGACGGAGAAGGACTGGAGAAGCTGTTTGAGCTTGTTCAGGGAGAATAAGGAGCGGCCCGCGATGAAGATTCCTGTATTTGTTATTCATGGATTTTTGGAGAGTGGTAAGACCAGTTTTGCGCTGGAGACCCTGGCGGATGAGTATTTTTCCGGCGGGGAACGCAATCTGGTTCTGGCCTGTGAAGAAGGGGTCGAGGAGTACGAGGAGGAGGCGCTGAAGCGTGCCAACGCCACACTGGTCATGCTGGAGGACAAAAGCGAATTCAACGAGATGTTCCTGGCTGAGTGCCAGAAGAAATACAGGCCCACGCAGATCGTGCTGGAATACAACTGTATGTGGGGAATGGACTTTCTCCGGGACATGTATATGCCCGGAGGCTGGTTCGTGGCGCAGGTCATCACAGTGGTGGACGCGTCTACCTTCGATGTGTATCTGAAAAATATGAAATCTCTCTTTATGGAGATGGCAAAGGACTCTGATCTGATCATATTCAACCGGAGCAGTGACGATACGCCGGCGGCCACATATAAGCGCAATATGCGTGCGGTAAATCCCAAAGCACAGGTGGTATTTGAGAAAGAAGACGGGAGCATGCTGGAATTTGAGGAAGAGCTTCCCTTTGATCTGGAGGCGGATGTGATCGAGATCGCAGATGTGGATTATGGGATCTGGTATATCGATGCCATGGACCATCCGGAAAAGTATGACGGGAAGACGATTCGGTTCACCGCCATGGTCTATACAGGCAGGCGCCTGCCTGAAGGCTGTTTCGTTCCCGGACGTATGGCCATGACCTGCTGCGCGGATGACACGGCGTTCATCGGTTTTCTGTGCAGATCTTCATATGTAGACCGCCTGAAGCAGAAACAGTGGATCACGGTCACTGCCAGGGCTCATGTGGAGAAGCGTGAGGAATACAACGGAGAGGAAGGGATTGTCCTTCATTCTGTGAACATCAAGTCAGCTGCCAGGCCGGAAGAAGAGCTGGTTTATTTTTGATACGGGAATGTGTCGTATATGATTGCATGCAGAAAAAAGGGAATGCCGCCAGTACGGGATTCCCTTTTGTAAATGATGGACTTATTTGTCTGCAAACAGAACTTTCAGGAGATTGATAGCCAGCGTCTTCTCCTCAGCCGTGCGGTCATGCATAAGCTGGATCAACAGATTGATACTGGTGTCGTCCGATGCTATGACGTAATCAGACAGAAGGAAATCGATGGTAACTCCCAGACGGTTTACTACCTTTACCAGCTTGTCCAAAGTCAGACTTCTTTCGCCCCGCTCAATCTGACCAATGTAGGCAGTGGATACTCCGACCTCTTCCGCTAACTTCTCCTGGGTCAGATTCAGCCTTAGACGTTCTTCGCGAATTCTTTTCCCTAATGCATGATAATCCATTTTTTTACCTTCCTTTCAGACTGGGTTCTCTACATAAATAATACTTTGAAACAGGTCACAATTAGAATCTACGGAGAGCATTTTTTAAGATACATTGTAAAAATATTTGACATTTTTGTCAAGATGTTGTATGATAATCCATCTTTAAAGTTAGATATTCTGGATACTTTCGCGGATAAAGCTGAAATATTTGCTTGCAGTCTCCTGCAGCAGTGTATATAATAAGTACAAATTGCCACGGCTGCTGATGCGGATGGTGGTATCTTTAGTGTGTGTCAGAAACAGAAGGTGATCGTGGTATGGTGCTGAAGAAAATAGAAATACCGGAGAAGTTAATTCTTATAAAAAAATATCTGGGAAAAACAGCAGATGTATTATATGTGCTTTTCTTTACAATAACCCTTGTGGTCTCTTTTCTTGGGGATACAAAGTTCGAGATTCCATGGAAGGAATGGATGCAGGGCGATACAGGATATTTTATAATTAATAATTTGGTGTTTCATACAGAAGTGATATTGCTTATTATCCTGATCTGCAGATATTTATTCAGTTGTCGATATGATATTAAAGTATATTTGATGACGTTTGTTGCCTGTTGGTGTGCATTCCATGCATATGAAGTCAGAGGAAAAGCTGTGGAAGAAATACTGGCTTTTTTTCTGCTGTTGTTTGGTGCACGGGGATTTTCTTTTCGAAAGCTGATGAAATGGTATACCATAGTAATCGAGATATTGTTTATGATAACTGTGGTGGCATCACAGACTGGATATGTGGAAAATCTGATATATGATTTTGAAGACAGAAATATCAGGATTTCGTTTGGCTTTACGTATCCAACAATTTTTGCAGCGCATCTTTTTTTCCTGTTTTTGTGCCTGTGGTATCTGGCCGGAGATCGATGGAATCTGATTCTTGCAATACTGTCATTACTGGCTTCCTGTCTTGTATATATAGGAAGTGAAGCAAGACTCAGCAGTATCTGTTTCCTGGCTCTTGCTGTGATTCTGGTGCTGCGTAAAATAAAAATAAGGTGGATGTGCAAACAGGGAGAGCACTATAAGATGAACCATATTTTTGCCAGGGTGTTAGCGCTGACTCCGATTGTGTGTGCATTTATGATGCATATGTTAAGCCTCCTTTATTCTTCTGATATAAAATGGATGGTACAACTGAATCAGTTGATCACGAATCGTCTGAGCCTTGCAAAAAAGGGGATTGAAGTATATGGATTTCATTTATGGGGCAGCAGCATCCCTATGATCGGAATGGGAGGATCTGTTGAGACGAGGGTGAATTATTTTTACCTGGACAGTATTTATATACAGGTAAGCCTGATTGCAGGACTGGTAATGCTGGGGATTGTACTGATTGTGCTTTTTGAAGCCGGTTATAAAGCAAAAGCATCACAGGAATGGATATTACTTTGGGTATTGGCATTTACGGGTATACATTGCCTGATTGAAGAGCATCTTTTAAGTATTGCTGTCTGTCCGTTCTTATTTGCAGCGTCTACAGAGGTTGTGCGGAAGCGCAGATCATGTGGCGATGGCTTTGAATCACATATTATGGATAAGGAGAATAATCCGGAAACATGATAAAGGTAAAGGATAAATGTCTTCTCATAGTGGGAATAGTACTGATTATTTTGACACTGGTATTCCTGACGGGATATCAGCTTGGAACTGACATTAGTGAGGGAGATGCTTATATAAAAACGAGTGAAATGAAAAGAAGATCTACGATTGATGGTTTTGAAAGCCCGGAAGAGACAGTGGAATATGTTCTGTATCAGATTCACCGGGGAGATCTGGATCTTGCTCTTCGTGGGTGTGCCATTCAGGAAATAGCAGAAAATTTTTCTCTTCAAAAATACCTGGAAATAATGGAAGAGTTTCCCCGCACGGAAATGCTGGCTCCGGCAGACAATGGTGATAAAGCATATGTTGCGGTCAATCAGGCAAAACTGGTTTCTGTTTATTCAGATATGCTGGAGCAGTGCATGGGAATTTTCGGAGACGGGTATGAAATGGATGTGCTTCGGATTGCAGTGGATATTCCTGAAGATGCAGATGGATTTTATTTTCAGGAAATTCGGGATATCTGCGCAATTACCGGGGCCAGAGATGCCAATAATGTTATAGTGGACATGCTGATAGACGGAGTGCCGCGTCAGATGAAACTGACGGTTGCCAGATATCGGAAATACTGGAAGATAATCCAGTTCAGTGAATATAAAAGATACAAGTACAGTGAACCTCAGATCAGTGAGTATACGGACCAGGTCCTTTCGGAATCGCTTCCGCTGGTATGGGAGAGTCTGGAAAATAAAATACTTCCATGTAACTATCAGCTTGCAAACAGTACATCTGAAAAAGAGATTGAAAAACTTGTGGATCATTTGTTTCTATATCTGCAAAGAGGGGAGATATGGAAAGCAGTTTCATATTTTGATATCTATACCTGTCCATTGGACCGGGATCCGGACAGTCTGCTTTTTGGCAGACAAAGTCAGGCAGCTGAACAATTACAGGAATTTTACTATCAACTGCTGCTGTATGACAGAGACCAGATGAGCTGGATTGAACAAAATATAAAAAGTGAATCTGTGAGTCTGATAAGCCTTCTGGATGCATCTGTGATGATCTACGCGGATCAGTATATTGCAGATATTTCAAAGATGGAGAGTGACAGAGCAGAGTGTGATGTAATAATCAACTATAACGGAGGGGTATTTAGTGCAACGATTTCGTTGGTCGACAGAGAAGGGTGGAAAGTAGAAAAGATTAAATTATGGGCGGATGAGAACAGACTGTTATTTGATTATTCTTCCGGAAACTGGTATGTCTTTAAAAATGGGATTGTTAATGTGGAATATACCGGGCTGATAGAAAATCAACATGGCTGGTGGTATGTCCGGAATGGAACAGTTGATTGGGAATATACAGGTCTGGCACAAAATGAGCATGGCTGGTGGTATGTTCAGAATGGGGCAGTAGACTGGGGGTTCACAGGTCTGGTTCAGAACGAGTATGGTTGGTGGTATGTTCGGAGTGGAACAATAGACTGGGAGTTCACAGGTCTGGTTCAGAATGAGCATGGCTGGTGGTATGTCGAAAATGGAACTGTCGCCTGGAATTATACGGGGACAGTTACTGATCAGGGAATGACATATTTTGTAGTAAATGGGCATGTGGAACGTTGACGCCTTTCTGTTATTATAACAGTACAGATATACAGAGAAAGAGCAGGATAAGACAGTTTATGAAAAAAGCAGCGATATTATATATATGTACAGACGCTTATGTGGCTTTCTGGGAAGATTTTTTCCGAAGCTTTGAAGAAAATTTCTTGCCTGCTACGCATAAGGAATATTTTGTGTTCACAGATGCATCCTGTATTTATGGAGAAAATGATCAGGAACGGGTCCACAGGATCAGCCAGGAAAATCTTGGCTGGCCCGGGAATACACTTTTCCGTTTCAGGATGTTTCGCCGGATCGAAAACGAGCTGACAAAATTCGATTATATCTTTTTCATGAATGCCAATATAATCTGTGCGCAGACTGTTACGGAACAGGAGTTTCTGCCATCAGAAGAGCAGCTCCTGGTCGTCCGGCATCCGGGCTACTATGCGGATCTGCCATATGTGTATGCGTATGAGAGGCGGAAGGCATCGCTGGCATATATTCCTTACTGGAAAGGGAAGGTTTATGTATGCGGCGGTGTAAACGGAGGAAAGGCAGATGCTTTTCTGAAGCTTGTAAAGGAACTGGATGAAAGAATCGACAAGGACTATCAAAACGGCATAATTGCGGCGTGGCATGATGAATCCCACATCAACCGGTATATCCTTGAACGGGATGACTATCGGTTATTGTCTCCGGCCTACTGTTACCCGGAGGGCTGGGATCTGCCTTTTGAAAAGAAGCTGGTAGTCCTGGACAAGGAGAAAAAGATACAGCTGGACCAGCGGAAGGTTTTCAGACAAAGAGAGAAGCCGGCAATGGCTACGCGTGTCAGGAAAAAAGCGACGATGATATTCTGGTCTGTTGTGTATCGCTTCAAAGGGTAATAGAGGTGAGAAGGTGGAGAAGCAGCATCTTTTTTCAATCATCGTACCAGTATACAACGTAGAGGACTGCCTGGAACGATGCATATCTTCTCTTGTGCAGCAGGATTTTCCGGAAGAAAAGTACGAAATCATACTTGTGGATGACGGGAGCGGGGACAGCAGCGGGAGCAAGTGCGATGGTTATTCAGAAGCGTATGCGAACGTGAAAGTTTTTCACAAGGAAAACGGAGGGCTTTCTTCTGCCAGAAATTATGGAGTCGACCGGGCGGACGGGAAGTATGTGCTGTTTGTGGATTCGGATGATTATCTGGAAAGAAATACCTGCAGAAGATTGTCAGAGGCATTGACCGGTGCGGGTCCGGTGGATGCGGTGGTCTACAATGGAGTCGAAGAGCATGGTTTGGAAAAGCATATTCTGAGATATATAACAGAAGAAAAGGTGTTCGATGACGGAAAGGCCTACATGCTGGAGCAGTACCGGGACCGGGGCATGAATGTGGAAGCATGGCTGTACCTGTATCGGAGAAAATATCTGGACCAGAACCGGCTCCGGTTTAGAGAAGGAATCCTGCATGAAGATGTGGAGTTCACTCCAAGGGCGCTTTTGCCTGCCGGAAGAGTCATGGAGCTTCCGGATCTTTTTTACCATTATGTGGTGCGGGAGGATTCCATCAGTACCCGGAAAGATCAGACGAAGAATATCCAGGATCTGTTTCAGACGCTGAAAGAACTGGACCAGCTGTCGGATCAGCAGGAGGGGGAGCTGAGAAGGTGGATGAAGGATGCGCTCCTGGACAGCTATCTGAATATGGTCTACAGCGCCAGGATGTATCAGAAGCAGTATCGGGGACTGGTGGACAAAAGATTCCTGGAAGGGAAAGCAGTTACCGGGCGGAACCGGTTTCGGGTATTGCTCTGCAGGCTTCACATCCGGCTCTACTGTGCAGTGAATGATGGTTATAAATGGATGAGACAGGCAATATTGATCCGGAAAGGATAAGAACAAATATATGGAAGCAAAAATTACACTGGTAGTCGTAGGGTATAACCGGGCAGATTCCATCCGGAGGATTCTGTATTCTCTGTCAAGGGCAGACTATTCTTATTCAAATATTCGTCTTGTTATAAGTCTTGATCACAGTGGGAATGAAGAAGTATCCCGGTCGGCAGAGGATTTTGAGTGGAAATATGGAGAAAAGATCGTACTCTGTCATCCGGAACGTCTGGGGCTGCGCAGACATATCATTTCCTGCGGTGATCTGACGGAAAAATATGGCGCTGTCATGATTCTGGAGGATGATCTGTATGTGTCGCCTGATTTCTATAATTATGCCATGAGAGCCCTGGACAAATATGGGGAGCATCCGCAGATCGCGGGGATTGCGCTGAGTACAAAGAGAGAGCTTTTGGAAAGCACATTTCCTTTTTTTCCGCTTCGGAATGGATATGATGTATTTTTCCAGCAGTTTGCTACATCCTGGGGGCAGGTGTGGAATGAAAGAATGTGGAGCACATTTCGGGAATGGTATGGCAGGCATCCAGAGCTTCCATGGCATAAGGATGTCCCGGAAAGCGTCTTGAATTATCCGGAGACCTCATGGGCTAAATTTTACCAGACCTATATTGTGGATACAGGCAAATATTTTGTATACAGTTATGACTCTCTGACGACCAATTTTGGAGATGCCGGGCAGCATTTCGGCAGCGTTTCATCTTCAGCACAGTCGGTTCTGTTCTATGGGAAACGGGACTACCGCATGCCGGAATTTGAAAATGGTATAAAATACGATATTTATGGAGAGCCGGTTGGTCTGGGGGGATATCTGGGCGTACCTGAGGAAGAGCTGACCTGCGATATGTGGGGACGGAAACGAAAGGAAGCATACCGTCGGTATGTATTGAGCTGCAGACGCCTTCCATATAAAGTGCGGAAGACTTTCGGCATGCAGATGAAACCCATGGAACTGAATGTGATGGAGGAGATCCAGGGGGAGGGGCTGTTTTTGTATGATACCAGCTTTGCAGCGGAGGATAAGGAGGAAGCTTCAGAGCATGTACATCTGAGACTGCTGGAATACGGATATGGAGTGCTGGATGGAAGGGAACTTTTGATGTGGGCACTGCAGCGGATCAGGCAGAAAATCAGACGAAGGCGCGGATGATGGAAAACAGTAAATGAAAAATCTGGAGAAATTTGCATTTTGATGGCAGATGGATTATAATAGCATGAATGATAAGGGTGAATATCATGCATATATTAAAAAATTTGAAGAAAGCTGCATTCTGGATAGATTATGGTCTCCAGGATTACTGGATCAGGCATAAGCTGAAGAAGCTGAATCAGGAGGATGCAGACCTGACAAAAGAAGAACATGTTCTGCAGTCCCGTATGCTGCGCTACTGTCGGAAGGCCTACCCTGATTTTTACAGATTTTATGGACTGGATGGGACTGAAAAGCTGGAAGATTATCCGCTCCTTACAAAAGGGGATATGAGAGAACATCCGGAAATCTTCTGTACAAGATTCAGAAACAGAATCGAAGTCCATAAAGCAACAACCGGCGGAAGCACAGGCCATCCGTTTGGCTTTGAGATATCGGCCAGTCATGATCCTGTACATCAGAGATTCCTGTGGGATCTTATGGGGTATGAGAAGGGCGACAGGATCATATGTGTAAATGGTGTAAGCCTTCCAAAAGAAAAGACGGAACAAAATATTTTTTATTATGAGCTTTCTCCCACACAGCTTCCATTTGGCGGTTATGCATTATCCTGCCTGTATCTGACGGAATCTACCGCAGAATATTATTTTTCTTTTATGGAAAAGATCAGGCCGGCTTTTCTTCGCGGGTATTCTTCTGCCATCTACCGTCTGGCACAGTATGCAGATCAGCATAAGCTGACTTCGGGATTTGTACTGAAAGGAATCCAGCTGACTTCGGAGACTACGTTTGAGTATCAGATCGAATATATTGAGAAGATATTTCATACGAAGGTTTATATGCAGTATGGTCATACGGAAGCAGCAGTTTTTGGATATACTTATGATGAAAGCCACAGGTATCGCTGTTCACCGCTGTATGGACATGTGGAAGTGCTGGATGAGAAAGGGAATCATGTAAAAGAGGGAGAAACCGGAGAAGTAGTGGTTACCTCCTATTCCAATCTTGCGATGCCGTTTATCCGCTATCGGACGGGAGATCTGGCAGAATACGGCGGAACAAAAGGTGCTGTGGTTATACTGAACAAAGTCTGGGGCAGGACACAGGATGTGATATATAATCATGTAAGAGAACCTGTCTTTTTAACAGCACTTATTTTCGGTCTTCACTATCATGCATTTGCCCATATTAATAAGTGGAAACTGATCCAGGAAGAGTATGGGAAAGTGATTTTTCAAATTGTAAAATGCGCAGATTATACGGAGGAAGATGAGGAAGAACTGCGGGTAAGCTTTTACAGGAATGCAGGAATTGAGACCGCCTTTGAATATGTGGAAGATATTGAGTTGACGAAGAGGGGGAAATCGCTGTTTCTGGAGCAGCGGCTGGATGCATTGAATAACCTGGGAGCAGGAAAAGGCAGGATCTGATTATGAAATTATATATTATTATTACTTTAGATATTCACCCCATTGGGGGCATGCAGCTTTATACCGCGGGAAAAGCTGCATTTTTAGAGAAAAATGGCTGGAAAGTTGTAGTACTTTATCCTGGTTCCAATGATAAAAGCTGTGCAGTATCATCCTTAAATAAATATACAGCAGGAGGAAATCTGTTGCTGGATCATAGACCGGCACAGTTATCCGGCCGACTTCAACATGCTGTATTAAAAAAATTATGCAGACTCTGGAGAGATATTAATGCAGATCAGGATTTGATCTATATTGAGTCACAGTCGGAAGTAACGGCGCTGTGGGGGGAATTGCTTGCCGAAAAGCTGCGCGCAAGACATGTATGTTTCAACTGTAATGAGTTATTCAGAGGTCCTAAAAAATATTATGAAGAAAATATAGAGTTTTTCAGATTCAAGTATGACAGGAAGGAATTACTGGGTTTGCATAAAGACACATTGCAGAAAATCTTTGATGGATACATGGAGGTCCCCTGTGATGATACATTTTTATTTGATGCGGTTGAGCCAGGACCAATACAGGATGTGAGAAATGAATTTGTGGAGGATTTGGCTATCTGTGACTGGAATATTGCATATGTAGGAAGAGCTGAAAAAGGATATGTATCTAATATTATAAAGGGAGTAGCCGATTTTGCAGAAAAGTATTCGGAGAAAAGAATTGGTTTTATAATGGTTGGAAATGCAGAAGAGAGAAAGGAACAAATCCAGGAAGTGCTGGAGAGATGTTCTAACCTGAATATAGAATTACCGGGGGATATGGTTCCTATACCCAGAGACTTGTATAGAAAGCTGGATGTTGTGATTGCGGGCGCTGTATGTGCGGAAATTTCAGCAAGAGAAGGAGTTCCAACGATCGTTGCAGATTGTGAAAATCATTGGGCATGTGGCGTGCTTGGATATACAACTATGAACAGTATGTATCATGAAACAGGTTTTGAACAGTCGGATTTTTGTGAAGCACTGGAAGATACACTGATTCATAAAACATATTTAAAACATGTATATGCTTTTCCGGAGGCAATACCTTCAGATGAGATTTATGAAAGTCATTTTTTGTTTTTTGAAGGCGCTTCAAAAAGAAAAGTATATTATGATGTGAAAAAGAATCCAAATGTGGAAAGACTCTCTCAGAAAGAAAAAATACTGGTATATCTGAAGTTATGGAATCCAAATTGCTTTTTTAAGTTAAGCGGTATAAAAAAGAGGTTATGCAATGGATCGAAAAGAGCAGGTTGTTTCTAATCTTATATGGAGATTTATGGAGAGATGCGGAGCGCAACTGGTCTCTTTTGTAGTTTCCATAGTTCTGGCAAGACTGTTGATGCCAGAGGAATATGGAAGGGTTGCGTTGATAACTGTTTTTATTTCTGTTTTAAATGTATTTGTTGACAGTGGATTTGGAAACGCACTTATTCAAAAAAAGAACGCTGATAACAAAGATTTTTCTACTGTATTTTTTTTCAATATTGTATTTTGTATATTGATCTATATGGCGATCCTTTTATCGGCCCCGTCTATCGCTTCCTTTTATAGAGATAAAACACTGGTACCTTTGATTCGGATTTTAAGCCTGACAATTGTAATTTCAGGTGTTAAAAATGTGCAGCAGGTGTATGTTATGAAACACCTGGTTTTTAAAAAATTTTTTTATTCGACTTTATTTGGAACGATTCTTTCAGCGTTTGTTGGAATCATTATGGCGATGCAGGGATACGGAGTTTGGGCCCTGGTCTTTCAGCATCTTACCAATACATTTGTAGATATGTGTATTTTGTGGATTACTGTAAAGTGGCGTCCGGAATTTTATTTTTCATATACAAGATTAAAAGAAATGTTTTTTTTCGGATATAAACTTTTGATTTCATCTTTGATGAACAATATTTATACAAATTTTCGACAATTAATCATTGGAAAATTTTATTCATCCTCAGATCTGGCATATTACAATAAAGGTAAACAATTCCCATATTTAATCGTTCAAAATGTGAATACATCTATTGACAGTGTTTTATTTCCGGTGATGTCAAAGGTACAGGATGATCAGGAAGATTTGAAAAAAATGGTTCGTCTGTCTATAAAAGTCAGCAGTTTTGTGATGTGGCCGCTGCTGATTGGATTAGCGGCAGTTTCTGAGACTCTCATTAGATTGTTACTGACAGAAAAATGGATTCCATGTGTTCCGTATCTGATTATCTTTTGCCTGGTATGTGGATGGTATCCGATACAGACGGCGAATTTGAATGCAATCAAAGCAGTAGGACGCAGTGATATTTTTCTGAAACTGGAGATTCTCCAGTCTGTATGTGGTATTGCATTACTGTTGCCTGTCATTCACAAAGGGGTCTGGTATATAGCAGTTATGTTTTTGGTGAGCAGTATTCTGAATTGTGTGATTATTGCATACCCCAATAAAAGATTGATAGGTTATGGATGGATCATACAATTTTGTGATGTGATGTCTGTTTTATTTTTGTCTATTGGTATGGGGATTGTTGTATATCTTATTGGGTACTTTATTGGAAATATATGGATGCGTCTGTTTGTTCAGGTATTAACAGGTGCATGTATTTATCTTTTAGGGGCGGCTGTATTCAGGTTTGAAGCCTTTTGTTTTATTATACGTATTTTAAAAAGAAAGCTATTATGCGGGAGAAAAAAATGAAAATTAATGTAACAAAAAGTTCCATGCCGGATTTTAAAGAATATTGTGATGAGATCAAAGATTTATGGGAGTCATGCTGGCTCACTAATATGGGTGAAAAACATAAGGAGTTACAGAGACAATTGAAAGCATATCTTCAGGCGGAAGATGTGGATTTGGTGACAAACGGGCATATGGCACTGGAATTGTCAATGCAGGCACTTCAACTGACCGGAGAAGTGATCACAACACCATTTACTTTTATTTCTACAACCCATGCGATTGTACGCAATGGTTTAACACCTGTATTTTGTGATATTAACAGGGACGATTATACGATGGATGTTTCCAGAATCGAACAGCTTATTACGGATAAAACTTCAGCTATTGTTCCGGTACATGTATATGGGAATGTTTGTGATGTGGATGAGATTTCCAGAATTGCAACCAGGTATGGACTGAAAGTAATCTATGATGCGGCACATACGTTCGGGGTGAAATATAAAGGAGAAGGAATTGCAAAGTTTGGGGATGTTTCCTGCTATAGCTTTCATGCTACAAAAGTGTTTCATACAATAGAGGGAGGTGCAATTTGTTATAAAGACAGAGCATTTGGAGAGATTATCGGACGTTTGAAAGACTTTGGAATTTGTGATGAGGAAGCTGTGACAGAGATTGGCCCAAATGCTAAAATGAATGAATTTTGTGCTGCTATGGGATTATGTAATCTTCGCCATGTGGATGGTGAAATCAGAAAAAGAAAAACAATTGTGGAAAGATATCGAGAAAAGCTGGAGGGTGCAGATGGGATAAAACTTCCGCCGGTTCAAAAAGATGTCACTTCTAATTATGCTTATTTTCCAGTTGTTTTTGATGAGACGCGATTTGGAGTTGGAAGAGATGCTGTGAGAGAGAGACTTGCAGAAAATGAGGTTGGAGCCAGAAAATACTTTTATCCGCTTACCAGTGAGTATTCCTGCTATGAAAATAAGTATGATACTAAAAAAACACCAGTTGCCGATTGGGTAAGCAAAAGAGTTCTTACGTTACCATTGTATGCGGATCTGGATATATCTACAGTGGATGTAATTTGTGACTTGATCCTGCAATGTGGGAAGAGTGCTGTATGACAGTTTTTACACCACTTGTAAAATAAACCCAAAGGTGATAAACTATTACAGAATATGGGGAGGAAATACAATCGTAGGAGCATCTGAATGTTGAAAAATAAAAATCTGATCTGCCGGATCCTGCTTCTGATGATGGTCGACGCCATGATCATCACCATAGCGGGCCCTATGGCGATCTACCTGCGCTACAATTTTATCTGGGAGCAGCAGGCAATTATCTTTATTGAATATATTTTCCGATATCTTCCCGTGAATCTTCTGCTGTCCCTTCTGATCTTCTGGATGTGCAGACTGTACCGGGGGATCTGGAAATATGCCAGCGCGTCAGATCTGGCCAATATCCTGATTGGGTGCTTCTTCTCAGCGGCTGCCCAGACAGTTGGAATGAAACTGCTCCGCCTGCCGTTTCCGCGGAGCTATCCGTTCATGTATTTTGCAATCCTGTCTGCGGGAATCTCAACGTTTCGGTTTTCTTATCGGATCCTCGGCTACATCCAGTCCAGGCGCGAGGGCATGCTGAAAGCGGGGAAAAAGAATACCATGATCGTGGGCGCCGGCGAGGCGGGTTATACACTCCTGAAGGAACTGCAGAACAGCCGGTTTGTGGGTCAGAACGTGTGCTGTATCGTAGATGACGATCCGGGGAAGCAGGGAAAATATCTGCGGGGGGTGCTGGTAGCCGGGACCCGGCATGATATCTGCCGGCTGGCAGAGGAATATGATATTGACGAGATCATGATCGCAATTCCTTCGGCAAGCCATGGAATGATACAGGAGATCCTGGATATCTGCAGCCGGACCAGTTGTCAGCTGAAAGTGCTCCCGGGCCTGTACCAGCTGGTAAACGGCGAAGTCAGTGTGTCCAGGCTTCGCAATGTGGAGATTGAGGATCTGCTGGGAAGAGCGCCGGTGGATACACAGATCGACAGCATTATGGACTATGTATCCGGAAAGACGGTTCTGGTGACCGGCGGCGGCGGGTCCATCGGCAGTGAGCTGTGCCGCCAGATCGCCATGCACGAGCCCAGGCGTCTGATCATCTTTGATATTTATGAGAATAATGCGTATGATATCCAACAGGAATTAAAGAGAAGGTATCCGGATCTTGATCTGGTCGCTCTGATCGGTTCGGTGCGGAATACCCATCGGATCAACAATGTGTTTGAAAAGTATCGTCCGGACATTGTCTATCACGCGGCAGCGCATAAGCATGTGCCTTTGATGGAAGACAGTCCCAATGAGGCAATCAAAAATAATGTGCTTGGAACTTACAAGACGGCACAGGCAGCGGACCGGTTCCATGCGTCGCGCTTTGTGCTGATCTCCACTGACAAAGCCGTGAACCCCACTAATATCATGGGCGCATCCAAGCGGCTCTGCGAGATGGTGATCCAGATGATGAATCACAGGTCCAGGACGGAATTTGTGGCAGTGCGGTTTGGAAATGTGCTGGGCAGCAACGGAAGTGTGATTCCGCTGTTTAAGAAACAGATTGAGGAAGGAGGGCCGGTGACGGTCACTCATCCGGATATCATCCGGTATTTTATGACGATTCCGGAGGCTGTCTCTCTGGTTCTGCAGGCGGGCGCCCAGGCAAAAGGCGGAGAGATCTTCGTTCTCGATATGGGGAAACCGGTGAAGATCTTGGATCTGGCACTGAATCTGATTCGTCTCTCAGGCTACAGGCCCTACGAGGATATCGATATCCGGTTCACCGGCCTTCGTCCGGGTGAGAAGCTGTACGAAGAACTTCTCATGAGCGAAGAGGGGCTCCAGAGTACGGAAAATGAACTGATTCATATTGGAAAACCCATTGAATTTGATGAAGAACGGTTCTGTCAGCAGCTGAAAGAGCTGGACGAGCTGTCCAGGCAGGACAGCCCGAAGATCAAGGAAAAGGTGATGGAGATCGTTCCCACTTATCATATGGAAGAAAATATAGCAGAAAAGAGGCAGGGATAATGGCACATATTTATCTGGCTTCCCCGCATATGAGTGCGGAGGGTTATGAGCAGGAGTATATTAAAGAAGCGTTTGATACCAACTGGATCGCTCCGTTGGGGAAAAATGTAAATGAATTTGAGAAAGAGCTGGCGGCTTATGTGGGCGCCAAAGATGCGGCGGCACTGTCTGCGGGGACAGCAGCGATTCATCTGGCTCTGAAAGCAGCCGGTGTAAAAGAGGGGGATGTGGTCTTCTGTCAGGATCTGACCTTTTCGGCCACGGCCAATCCCATCGTCTATGAAAAGGCAGTTCCGGTGTTCATCGACAGTGATCACAGGACCTGGAATATGTCCCCGGATGCGCTGGAGCGCGCATTTGAAACATATCCCGGAGTAAAGGCGGTACTGCCGGTTCACCTGTATGGTCTTCCGGCTGACATGGAACAGATCATGGATATCTGCAGGAGACACGGCGTACCGGTAATCGAGGATGCGGCGGAGAGCCTTGGTTCTTATTATCACGGACAGCATACAGGAACATTTGGAGATTACGGAATCTTCTCCTTTAATGGAAACAAGATCATCACCACTTCCGGGGGCGGCATGCTGGTCTGCAATCTGGAGGAGGAAAAAGCGCAGGAGCGGATGAAGAAGGCCCGTTTCTGGGCGACTCAGGCCCGGGAACCGGCCCGCCATTATGAACATAAGGAAATTGGATATAATTACCGTATGAGTAATATTGTTGCCGGTATCGGAAGAGGACAGCTGAAAGTGCTGGAGCAGAGGGTGGAGCAGAAGAGAAAGATCTTTGCCTGTTATCAGGAACATCTGGGAGATCTGCCTGGAGTCTCGTTTATGCCGCTGCATGAGGAAGAGAGAGCGAACTGCTGGCTGAGCGTGATGCAGTTGTCGGCAGATTGTCCGGTGCGGCCTCTGGATGTGATGATCGCGCTGGAAAAGGGCGATATTGAGAGCCGTCCCGTGTGGAAGCCCATGCACCTGCAGCCGGTGTTTGCGAAGTGCGGCTATGTGGATAATGGAAATGTGGGCACTTCCCTGTTCCGTCAGGGCGTCTGCCTGCCCAGTGACACGAAGATGACAGAGGAAGATCTTAAGAGAGTCTGCGGAATCATCAGAGGATTGTGGAAATAGATGAAACAGGGAATTTATGCAGGATGTATCAAACGGGAGCTGGACGTTCTGCTGTCTGCGGCAGCGCTTGTGATCTTCAGCCCGGTTATGGCTGTGGTTGCGTTTCAGGTGCGGCGAAGGCTCGGGAGTCCGGTGCTGTTTACCCAGCTTCGTCCGGGGAAGGGCGAGCGGATCTTCAAGATGTACAAGTTTCGTACCATGACGGATGAGCGGGATGGAGAGGGGAACCTTTTGCCGGATGAGGTGCGGCTGACGGAATTTGGGAAATTTCTGAGGGACAGCAGTCTGGACGAGCTGCCGGAGCTTTTTAATATCCTGAAGGGGGATATGAGTATTGTAGGTCCCAGGCCTCAGCTTGTCCGGGATATGGTTTTTATGACCCGGGAGCAGAGACGGCGCCACAGAGTCGCACAGGGGCTCACAGGGCTTGCGCAGGTGAACGGACGAAACAATATATCCTGGGAAGAAAAGCTGTCTTACGATCAGAAGTATGTAAAAAGAATTACATTTCTGGGTGATCTTCGGATCCTGCTCCGGACAGTGGGAAATGTATGGAAGAAAGAGGATATCAATACAGACGGGATGGCGACGGCGGAAGATCTGGGCGATTATCTCCTGCGTACGGGACAGGTGGATCGGGAGACGTATGACAGAAAGCAGCGGATCGCCGAAAGACTCTGTGAGAAAAACAGCTGAAAGGAAAAGACGGATGGATAAGGATTGGGAATATTACAATCATGCGTTGATCCCGACGACGGCTCCCCATGTGACGCCGGATACTTCCTGGATGAAAGACCGGAAGAAATGGCGGGAGCTGGCAGACGGCAGGCATCCGTTATTTGCAAGGTGGACGACGGATTTTGACTGTCAGGAAGAGACGCAGTGGTGGTGTCTGGTGAAGGATACGCCATTTGATCTCATGTCTTTAAAATCCAGTCGCCGGAGTCTGATCACAAGAGGATTAAAAAGAGTTGATGTAAAGGTGATCATTCCGGCGGATTACGCAGCGCAGATGGCGAATGTTCTGATAAAGGCATGGAAATCCTACGATGAATCCTATGAAGAGGGAGAGGACAGGCAGAAACTGACAGCGGAATTTTTGCAGATGACAGAAGAAAATCTGGGGAATTCGGAATATCTGGGAGCATTTTTGAAGGATACGGATACCATGATCGGATACAGCATCTATGACCTTTATGAAGACTGGGTAGAATATTCAGCGGTAAAGACAGATCCGGAATATCTGAATACACAGGTGAATGCGGCACTCGTATACTATGGTCTGGAGCGTTATATGAAGCCGGGGATCAGGTATATCCTGGGTGGCTGGCGTACAATGGTCCATGATACGAATTATCAGGATTATTTATTGAAAAATTTTGGATATCGAAAAGCTTACTGCAGACTTCATATTCGATACCGCTGGTGGATGAAGCTGGCCGTTGCATTTTTGTATCCTTTTCGGAATGCACTGGGAAAATATTCCCGGAATAAATGGCTGTATCAGATATGGTGTGCTTTAAGACAGGAGGAGATCCACCGAACTTTCAGCTGAAAAAGGAGATAAACTTATGAACATCTGGCTTTTCAACCACTACGCAGTTCCGCCTGCCCTGTATCCGCTGGCGCGTCCGTATCATTTTGCAAATCATCTGCAGAAAAAAGGCCATAAGGTGACGATTTTTGCGGCCAGTTCCGTTCATCTGTCAGATGAAAATCTGATTACCGACGGACGCCCCATGATCGCCAGACGGATCGACAACATCCGGTATGTGTTTTTGAAAGCAAGGAACTATGAAGGGAACGGTATCAGGCGGATCCTGAACTTTTTTGACTATACGCTGCGGCTGTTTACGCAGACGGGGAAATTCAACCGGCCGGATGTGATCATGGCCACCTCGGTACACCCTCTGACCTGTGTGGCAGGGATCCTGCTGGCGAAGAAATATCACTGCAGATGCGTGGTGGAGATCGCGGATCTGTGGCCGCTTACCCTGGTGGAATATGGCGCGATCAGGGAAGGACAGCCGGTTACGAGACTTCTGTATGCACTGGAACACTGGATCTATAAAAAAGCAGATGCAGTGATCTTTACCATGCAGGGCGGAAAGCAGTATATCCGGGATATGGGCTGGGAATCGGATGTGGATCCCGATAAGATCTACTATATCAATAACGGCGTGGACCTGAAGCTCTACCGGGAGCAGGAGCAGGAGGAATGTCTGAAAGATCCGGATCTGGACCGGACGGATACCTTCAAGGTGATGTATACCGGTTCCATGGGGATCGCCAATTCCATGTACGATCTTCTGGATGCGGCAAAGCTTCTGAAAGAATATCCGGATATCCGGTTTCTGCTGTTCGGGGGCGGCTATCTGGAAGAAGACCTGAAGAAATACTGCAGGGATCATGAGATCACCAATGTCCTGTTCAAAGGAAAGGTAAATAAAAAATATATCCCCGGCATCCTTTCCAGAGGGAATCTGAACATCATGACCGGGATCAGCGACCGGGTTACAGATTATGGGCTGAGCATGAACAAAATGTTTGATTATATGGCCTCCGGAAAGCCTGTGGTATCCAATATCCGGACGAATTTTGATATTCTGGAAGAGACCCGGTGCGGCGTGAGCATAAAGGCGGGCAGCGCCCGGGAAATGGCGGATGCCGTGTACCGGTTTTATCAGATGGATGCCGGGACGTATGACAGGTACTGCAGCAGTGCGCGGGAATCTGTGAAGCAGTACGATTTTGAACATCTGACAGAAGAACTGGAACGGATATTATGTGCCGAAGGGCAGGGCGTGAGGTAAGAGCATGAAGCAACTGTTACTGGACAAAATTACAAAAAAAGAGATCACTGTCGGTGTCATCGGCCTTGGCTATGTGGGGCTTCCGCTGGCAGTGGAGAAGGCGAAAGCCGGATTTAGAACCATTGGTTTTGATGAGCAGGCGGTCAAAGTAGATATGGTGAACCAGGGCCACAACTATATCGGCGATGTGGTGGACAGGGATCTGAAGCGGCTGGTGGACGAAGGATTTCTGTCAGCAACCTCGGATTTCGGTTTTATCCGGGATGTGGATTTTATTGCCATCTGCGTGCCGACGCCTCTGGATATCCATCAGGAGCCGGATCTGAGCTGTGTCAGGGATTCCACGAAGGAGATTGCGAAGCATCTGAAGAAAAACACCATGGTGGTGCTGGAATCCACTACCTACCCCGGGACTACGGAAGAACTGGTGCGTCCGATTCTGGAGGAAGGCTCGGGGCTTGTCTGCGGAAAGGATTTTTATCTGGGCTTTTCTCCGGAGCGGGTGGACCCGGGAAATCTGATCTACAAGACCAAGAATACGCCCAAGGTGATCGGAGGCATCGGGAAAGACGCAACGGAAGTGATCGCGGCCATGTACCGGGCAGTTCTGGAGAGCGATGTGAAAGAGGTCTCTTCCCCCGCTATCGCGGAGATGGAGAAAATTCTGGAAAATACCTACCGGAATATCAACATCGGCCTTATCAATGAGCTGGCCATGCTCTGTAACGAGATGGGGATCAGTATCTGGGAGGTGATCGACGCTGCCAGTACGAAGCCCTATGGATTTCAGGCGTTTTATCCGGGACCGGGGCTTGGAGGACACTGCATTCCCCTGGATCCCTACTATCTCTCCTGGAAGGCGCGGGAATATGGCTTCCATACTTCCATGATCGAGAGTTCCATGATGATCAACGACCGGATGCCGGCATACTGCGTCAATCGTGCAGGGAAGATCCTGAACCGCTTTCAGAAGGCGTTGAATGGTTCCACGGTGCTGGTGCTGGGAGTGGCGTACAAGCAGGATATCGATGATTACCGGGAAAGTCCGGCACTGCGTGTGATCGAAGAGCTGGAGAAGACAGGAGCCAGGGTCGTATATTTTGATCCATGGGTGAGACAGTATAAATATAAGGGACAGATCAGGAAAAGCGAGCCGGAGCTTGACCGGGAACTGATCGAGAAGGCAGATCTGGTCATGGTGACAGCTGCACATACCAATGTGGATTATGAGATGGTCCAGAGGTATGCCAGGGCAGTTTTTGACACGAAAAATGTCATGAAGGATCTGAAAAACAGAGAAAACATTGAGGTATTGTGATGAAATATGCATTGATCGGATGCGGGCGCATCGCTGTGAACCACGTCAAGGCGGTTCAGAATAACAGTCTGGAATTTGCAGCGGTATGTGATGTTGTACCGGAGCATATGGAGAAGCTGCTGTCCGGGAGCGGACTTTCGGCAGACACTTCCATTGCGCGCTATACGGACTATAAAAAAATGATCCGGGAGATCCGGCCGGAGCTGGTGGGCATCGCCACGGAGAGCGGTATTCACGCCGAAATCGCACTGTTCTGTATCGATCACGGCGTAAACTGTATCATTGAAAAGCCCATTGCCATGTGTATGGAGGATGCGGATGAGATTGTCCGCCGGTGCGAAGAAAAAGGTGTGAAAGTGTCCGCGTGCCATCAGAACCGTTTTAATGTGGCGGTGCAGGAGACCAGAAGGGCCCTGGAAGCGGGACGGTTTGGAAAGCTGTCTCATGGTTCCATTCATGTGCGCTGGAACCGGAACAGGGGGTATTATGAGCAGGCGTCCTGGCGGGGAAAGTGGGCGTCGGACGGAGGCGCGCTTATGAACCAGTGTATCCATGGCATTGATCTGCTCCGTTGGATGCTGGGGGACGGGATCGAAGAGGTCTACGGGGTGACGAGGCAGCAGTTCCATCCCTGGCTGGAAGCAGAGGATCTGGGCATGGCAGTGGTAAAATTCAAAAACGGAGCAGTCGCCACCATAGAGGGAACGACGAATGTATATCCCAGGAATCTGGAGGAAACCCTGTATCTTTTCGGAGAAAATGGGACGGTGAAGATCGGCGGAACCTCCACGAACAATATTGACGTATGGGAGTTCGCAGACGAGACGGAACAGGACAGCTCCAACAGGCATCTGCAGGAAGCAACCAGCAATGTGTACGGGAATGGTCATACCAGTCTGTATGCGGATATGATCGATGCGATCCGGACGGACCGGAAGCCGTATGTGGATGCGGCCGCGGGCAGGAATGCACTGGAACTGGTGCTGGCCATTTATAAGAGCCAGAAGAAAGGCATGCCGGTGAAGCTGCCGCTTACGGATTTTGGGAGTACGGATATGACGGGAGAATTCGATGTTTAAAGTATGTGAGATCCGGGCCAGCGCACTTTTGCAGGAGGACTGGACCGGACAGGAGGATTTTCTGCTGTATGGAGTGTCGGATCCGGAAGCTCCGGAGGATCATACGCTGATCTTTGTAAAAGGCGCCCTGGCAGAGAGCTGTGGTCAGGTCAGAAACAGTATTTTTATTACAAAGGAAGGGCTGGAGCTGTCTCTGGCCGCATCCAGCATCCAGCTTCAAAGCAGCAGCCCCAAGAACCTGTATGGGGAGCTTCTGGAGAGGATCGTCCGTATGCTCCCGGAGGCGGACCGGCAGATGGTGAACGGAAGCTGTGTCAGCCGGGATGTGAAGATGGGCCGGGATGTGAAAATCGCACCCTTCTGTGTGATCGGCAGAGACGTGGTGATCGGAGACCGGTGTGAGATCGGAGCAGGAACCGTGATCAGAGATCATGTCCGGATTGGAGATGACGTGATCATCAGAGAAGGATGTCTGGTCGGCGTGGAGGATGCGGATATCTATCGCCTGGAAAACGGGGCCTGCCGGACGCTTCCCCATCTTGCGGGGACGGTTATTGAGGACGGATGCCTCCTGCTGGCGGGCGCAGTGCTGGCGGCAGGAGATACCAGGACAACGGTTCTCGGCAGAGGGTCCATGATCGGTATGGCAGGGGATGTGGGACATAACTGCAGGATCGGGGAAGGGTCGCTGATCAGCGGAAAGGCCAGCATCTCCGGCCACTGTCAGGTGGGCAGCCATACTTACGTCGCGCCCATGTCCGTGACCACCAACCGGATATCCGTGGGAGATCATGCATATCTGGGGATTGGCGCCGTAGCCATCAGGGATGTACCGGAAGGAGAGAAACAGTTCGGCAACCCGGCCCGGAAGGTACTGGAGATGAAGAAAAGATAAAGGAGACGTTCATGATCTGGAATATTCTGGATTATCTGGAAGCGAGCGCCGCGTCCTGTCCAAAGAAGGCGGCGTATGAAGATATGGAAGACCGTTATACTTATGCGGAGGTTCTGGAAAATGCACGGCGGATCGGCAGCGCGCTGATTCCGCTGCTTCCTCAGAATGCTCCGGTTCCGGTCCTGATGGAAAAAAAGGCCTGGACGCTGAACGTATTTATGGGAGCAGTCTGTGCAGGCTGCTTTTATACGTTGGTGGAACCGGAGCTGCCGGCAGAACGGATCCGGACGATTCTTGGCACGCTGCAGGCGGAGATTCTGGTGACTTCTGCAGAGCTGCTGCCGAAGATCAGGGAGCTGGGATTTTCGGGAAAGATTCTCACGGCGGAAGAGCTGGCAGAGCATGGGATTGATGAAAAGGAACTGGCAATACGGAGAAAATATGCGTGTGATACGGATCCTCTTTATGCCATATTTACATCCGGATCCACCGGTGTGCCCAAAGGCGTGGTGGTGTGCCACCGCTCGGTGATCGACTTTACGGAGCATTTTACCAGACTCTTTGGGTTTGAAGAAGACGATGTGATCGGCGGGCAGGCGCCCTTTGATTTTGATGTGTCCGTGAAGGATATTTATCCCGCCATGAAGGTGGGTGCGACGCTGGAAGTGATCCCGAAGAAATTTTTCAGCGTGCCGAAGAAACTTCTGGATTTCCTGGATGACAGAAAGGTCACAAGCCTTACCTGGGCGGTATCGGCACTCTGCATCCTCTCCACATTAAAAGGATTCCGGTATAAGGTGCCGAAGAGTATCCGGCGCGTCATGTTCAGCGGAGAGGTGATGCCGGTGAAGCATCTGAATTACTGGAGACACTGGCTGCCGGATGCACTTTATGTAAATCTGTACGGTCCCACGGAGATTACCTGCAACTGTACGTATTATATCGTAGACCGGGCATTCACGGAGGATGAACTGATCCCCATCGGGGAAGCCTTCCCCAATGAGCGGGTCCTTCTGCTGGATGAAGAGGAGCATCCGGTGACGGAACCGGGCAGACTGGGGGAGATCTGTGTCCTGGGCACGGCGCTGGCTCTTGGATATTACAGGAACGAAGAGCGGACGGATCAGGCTTTTGTGCAGAATCCTCTGAACCGGTGCTATCCGGAGCTCATGTACCGGACCGGGGATCTGGGGCGGTACGATGACCGGGGGGATCTGTATTATATTACGAGAAAGGACTTTCAGATCAAGCATATGGGACACCGGATCGAGCTGGGCGAGGTGGAGGCGGCGCTGCAGGCGCTGGACGGGATCCTGCGGGTGTGCTGCATCTATGATGAGCCCAACACAAAGATTCTTGCGTTTTATGTGGGGGAACCGAAAGCAAAAGAGATCATAGAAAGGTTGACAGAAAGGCTTCCGCGGTTTATGATTCCCAATATATTCCGAAAAGTGGAGGCGATGCCTCTGACAAAAAACGGGAAGATCGACCGCAGAGTCCTGATGGAGGAGTATCAGGAAAGACTGAGACATTAAAGGAGAAGCAGCCTATGGATGAGAGAAAACTGGAGGAGCTTGCTGTGTCGCTGCCGACACCGGCCTATGTGTTCGACACAGATATTTTAAGATCCCGGTTTGCATGGACGGCAGATATGCTCCGGCCGGCGAAGCTGTGCTTTGCAGTCAAAGCCAATCCGTTTCTGGTGGGAGCGGCGGACGAATATGTGGAGCGGTACGAGGTCTGCTCCCCGGGAGAATTTCACATCTGTGTGAAAAACGGGATGAACATGGATAAGGTGGTGCTGTCAGGCGTCAATAAAGAATACGAGGATGTTCGCTATGCCATGGAGCAGGGCGTGGTTCATTATACCGCAGAGTCCAGACGTCAGTTCGATCTGGTTCATCAATGTGCAGAAGAGACAGGAAAGACGGTGGAAATCCTGCTTCGGGTGACAAGCGGCAATCAGTTCGGCATGAGCGAGGAGGATGTGACGGACATCATCCGGCAGCAGAAAGCGTATCCGCAGCTTCGGGTCATGGGCCTTCAGTATTTTACGGGTACACAGAAAAAAAACATAGATAAGATCGCCAGAGAGGTGGAATATATTGAAAGCCTGATCCGGCGTCTTCGGAAGGAAGAGGGATTTGAGACCAGAGTCCTGGAATTTGGTCCCGGATTAGGAGTTCCGTATTTTACAAAAGATGAGAAGGATGAGGATGTAAAGCTTCTGGAAAGCTTCCGGGAACTGTTCCGGGAGAAAAGACCATATGAACTGATCTTTGAGATGGGGCGTTTTCTGACGGCTTCCTGCGGTTACTATATGACGAGGATTGTGGATCAGAAGAAAAATGATGCGGTCCGCGTGTGCATTGTGGACGGAGGAATTCATCATGTGAGCTATTATGGACAGAATATGGCCATGAAGACGCCGGTTCTGTCGTATTTTCCTCAGCACCCGGTGGAGGAGGGGAAGGAAGAGGTGTGGACGGTCTACGGCTCGCTCTGTACGGTATCCGACATTCTTCTGAAGAAGCTTTCGCTTCCGGATGCAAGAATCGGGGATTATCTGGTCTTTCACAGGATCGGAGCCTATTCCGTGACGGAAGGGATGTATCTGTTTCTGAGCAGAAAGCTGCCGGCGGTATACCTGTATGATGCACAGAAGGGAGCGGTACTCCTGCGGGACAGGCTGGAAACCTGGACATTGAACGGGTAGTGTCAAATCGTTTATGAAAAACAGCATCTGCTCGACGGCAGCTCCGGAAAGATTTTACGGAATGAAGTGAGGAAAAATTCTTCCAGACGCCGGGGCCAGGTGAGGGCAGATGCAGAACTTACATGGAGGAAAGAATAATGGAAGAATTAATGGAATTATTGTCCGCTATAAAGCCGGAGATTGATTTTGAGACAGAAAAAGAGCTGATCGATGACGGACTTCTGGAATCCTTTGATGTGATCACGCTGATTGCGGAGATTGAAGACCAGTTCGGGATCGAGGTGCCTGCCGAAGAGATCGTGCCGGAGAACTTTAACTCGGCCGGTGGAATATGGGCGCTTTTGGAGAGACTCAAAGGAGAGGAATAAGATGCAGTTTCGCGATCTGAGAAAACAGTATCAGGTATTAAAAACAGAAATGGATCAGGCCATGGTGGAGGTCCTTGAGAGCGCAGGCTATATCAGCGGCCGCCAGGTCACGGAGCTGGAGGAAGCGCTGGCCCGGTATGTGGGAGTAAAGCACTGCATCACCTGCGCTAACGGGACGGATGCACTGACCCTGGCGCTGATGTCCTGGGGAATCGGAGAGGGAGATGCGGTGTTCGTACCGGATTTTACCTTTTTTTCCTCTGCGGAAACCGTGGCTTACGAAGGGGCGGTTCCGGTATTTACGGATATACTGGAGGATACTTTTAATATGGACCCGGACAGTCTGGAGCGGGCGGTCCGGGCGGTGCTGGCAGAAGGAAAGCTGACGCCGAAGGCAGTCGTGACGGTGGACCTGTTCGGACTCCCGGCGGATCATGACAGGATCCGTCAGATCGCGGACCGTTACGGCCTGTATATTCTGGAAGATGCGGCGCAGGGGTTCGGCGGCACCTGCCAGGGGAGACGAGCCGGCAGCTTCGGGGATATTGCCACGACCTCCTTTTTTCCGGCAAAGCCGCTGGGGTGCTACGGAGACGGCGGCGCCGTCTTTACAGATTCCGACGACTGGGCGGCGCTTATTCGTTCTCTCCGGATTCACGGAAAGGGCAGTGATAAGTACGACAATGTGCGCATCGGCATGAACTCCCGCCTGGATACGCTTCAGGCAGCGGTACTTCTGGTAAAGCTGAAAGCTTTTCAGAAAGAGCTGGCGGACACGGATGCAATGGCGGAAAAATATGCGGAGGGTCTTAAGGACTGTGTGAAGGTACCGGTCATACCGGAGGGCTGTGGTTCCGGCTGGGCGCAGTACAGCATCCTTCTGAGGAATGGGGAAGAAAGAGATCGGGTGCAGGCGTATCTGAAAGCGAACGATGTACCGTCCATGATCTATTATCAGCGGGGGATGCATCAGCAGACGGCTTTTGCCGGATACTGCCTGTATGGAGAGACATTTCCCGTGACAGAAGAGGTATGCAGCAGAGTGCTTTCGCTTCCGCTGTCGCCTTACCTGACAGCAGAGGATCAGGGGAAGGTCATCCGACTGATTCGTGAAGCGGTAACGGGAAGTGGAGTGTGAGCCTATGAAAATATGTCTGATTTCTTATGATTATTATCTGTATGACGGAAGGCTGCGGGAGCTGATCAAGGTGGCGAAGGAGCTGGGAGAAGTCATATATATCACCCGTGCATCGGACGGAGAGAAACCCCGGGAGGCTTCGCACATTCTGTATCAGGACCGCGGATACAGCAGCTTTATCCTGTTTGTATGCAGACAGGTACGGCGTGCAGGCAGGCAGGATCTGATTTTTATTGACAACCGGAAGGGGATCATTCCGGGCTACATCGCCAGAAAGCTGACCGGGGCCAGATATGTGGTGCAGGACTGCAGAGAGCTGTATGATCTGAGAAGTGCTGCCGGACTTCCGGGGAAGCTTGGCTGTGTGGTGGAGAAGATCTTTACGAAGCATTCGGATGTGATCATTGCAGCCAACGCATTCAGAGCCAGGCTGATGGTAAAGATGTTCGGCCTGAAAGAAGAACCGTTGCATTATGAGAATATCCGCCGACTGGAATATACCTCTGAAGAGAAGAAGAAGCAGGTGGAAAGGGAATGCAGGGGGTTTTTTGAAGAGAAGAAATTCCGGATCATCTCTACAGCGGGATGCGATATGTCCCGTACTACGGGGAAAATGCTGGAGGCCATGAAGGGACTGGGAGACGGTTTTGAGCTTCTGCTCATGGGAGAGAGCGATGGGGAGGACGAGCTGATTGTCCGGGAGACGATCCGGCGCATGGGCCTGACCAATGTCAAGATCTTCCCCAGAATGGATCAGGATCATCTGAAATATTTTATCGAAAACAGTCAGGCAGGGATGGTGACATACCATCAGAGAGATCTGAATAATAAATACTGCGCCAGCGGCAAAATCTATGAATTTCTGTTTGAAGAGAAGCCGGTGGTGACCTCCACGAATCCACCGCTTAAGGAATTTTGCAGAAAATACGGGGTGGGACAGGCGTCGGAGGATTATGAAAAGGCGATCCGTGTGCTGGCGGAGCATTATACGCAGCAGCAGGATGCGGTCCGGAGGTTCCTTACCCGGGTGCATGTGGAGAAAAACAACAGAAAGCTGGCGGAGGAGATTCTGGTGCGGCTTGGGGAGAATTAGAATACGATGAAGAAGATCATGCTTGTATTTGGGACGAGGCCCGAGGCCATCAAGATGTGCCCGCTGGTCAATGAGCTGAAAAGCAGAAAAGGATTAAAGACCATCGTCTGTGTGACCGGACAGCACCGGCAGATGCTGGATCAGGTGCTGGAAGCGTTCTCGGTTGCGCCGGATTTTGATCTGTCCATTATGAAAGAACGGCAGACGTTATTTGACGTGACGACGAATATTTTGAATCGTATCAGGGAAGTGCTGGAAAAGGTAAAGCCGGATGTTGTACTGGTTCATGGAGATACTTCCACGACCTTTGTGACAGCTCTGGCATGCTTTTATCTGCAGATTCCGGTGGGGCATGTGGAGGCGGGGCTCCGCACCTATAATATCTATTCGCCCTATCCGGAGGAGTTCAACCGGCAGGCGGTCAGTATTGTGTCTTCTTATAATTTTGCGCCCACAGAGCGGTCAAAACAGAATCTTCTGAGAGAAGGCAGAGCGGAGGAGACGATCTATGTGACCGGCAATACGGCGATTGATGCGCTGAAGACGACGGTCAGGGAGGATTATACTCATCCAGAGCTTGTCTGGGCCGGGGACAGCCGTCTGATTCTGATCACGGCGCACAGGCGGGAGAACCTGGGGGAACCTATGAAACATATGTTCCGTGCCATTCGGAGGGTGTGCGATGAACATCCGGATATCAAGGCCATCTATCCGATCCATATGAATCCGGTGGTGAGGGAGACCGCTGACCGGATTCTGGGCGGTGATGAGAGGATCCGCATCATTGAGCCGCTGGATGTGCTGGACTTCCACAATTTTCTGGCAAGAAGTTATCTGATCCTCACAGACAGCGGCGGGATTCAGGAGGAAGCGCCGTCCCTTGGAAAGCCGGTGCTGGTTATGCGGGATACGACAGAGCGCCCGGAGGGGATCGATGCCGGGACACTGAAGCTGGTGGGCACGGATGAGGAAGTGATCTATCATAATTTCCGGCTCCTTCTGGAAGATCAGGAAGTGTATGACCGGATGAGCCGGGCGAGCAATCCTTATGGAGACGGGTATGCCTGCAGGCGGATCGCGGATATATTGGAAGGGAAGTTATGAGTCTGTACTTTTTACTTTTTTTGCTGCTGGCAGTCGGAGCATTGGCAGAATGGTTCCTGCCTCATTATGAAAAACAAATATATGTTGTCTGTCTGGCGGCTATGACAGCATGTGTATGTCTTCGCTATGGCCAGGGAGTGGATTATATTACGTATCATGCATTATATGAGACAATTCCTCCGGTCATTGATCTTTCCAAGGGTTACATCTGCGGTTTTTATCCGGAGATTGGCTGGCGGCTGCTATGTGCGCTGTTTAAAGTATTGCGAGTGCCGTTCTGGGTTTTTTCGATGTTTTTGGGAGGCGCTGAGATGGCGCTGCTCCATAGATTTCTTAAAAAATATGTGCCTGCAAAAACAGCAGGGCTTTTTCTGATGTACCCGGTTCTGTTTCTTTCCTATCTGTTATCGGGGATGCGGCAGGGGCTGGCAATGTGCATTTTTTTGGGACTCCTGCTTCCGCTGTATATGGAAAAAAAATGGGGGGCGTATGTAGTTGGTGTACTGCTTGCCGCTTCTTTTCACCGGGTAGGATATGCATGGCTGATTCTGCCAGTCATATATTATCTGCCTGTATGGTTCATGGCGGCAGCAGTTGGCGGCGCATTTCTGGGAGGCTGCCTTTTGCAGATCAGTGTTTTTCAGGAAATGCTGCTTGCACGCTTTCCATCGTATCATCTTCGGCAGTTCCTGCAGGGCGGAGAGTTAAGCCTGTTTGCGGTTGGAGAACGTGTGATCAGTATGGGGATACTTCTGATACTGTATGGCTGGGTTGCAAAAAGAGACGGAGATGTATCCGGGACAGAAAAGCTGCTGCTGAAAGCATATTTGTGTGGTACTTGTTTTTATATGCTGATGTATGGGAGCTCTTATTACGCAAGCCGGTATTGTGTGATTTTCAAGGTTCTGGAGTGTGCAGTGCTGACATGTTTGTTTGTTGACCGAGACAAAATTGTAAAAGCATCTGCTGCTTTCTTTTTCTGCCTGACATTGCTTTTGAGTATAAAAAATCTAAATGCGGTTATACAGCAGACTTACTATTATGATCCGGATATAATAAAGATATGGAACATACCATATGTATCTGTTTTTCAGAAGGATGCAATTCTGCAGTATTATCCTTATGAGGAACGGCTTAAGGAGATATATGACAATAACATTGAAGATCAGCAGTTGTGGGTGATTGAAGGATGAAGAAAAAAAGGATAATGTGTTCAGGAATGCTGACAGTTGTCTGTGGGTTCTTTGGCATGTTTCAGATTTTATACTTAAATGTAGATAATTATTTACTTTCCCTGGTAATAAACAGGTTATTTGACAATGATAATTATTGCATGTTTGTAAATCCGGTTATTTGCTGGGTTGGGGGAGTATTTCGGACAATATTTCCCGATGCTGATGGATTTTTGATATTGACCAGATTACTTTTGCTGGCGGGTATATGGTGTACAGCATTTCTGATGACAAATATTTTTCAGAGTTATGGCGGGCTGCTCTGTGGATATTTAATCATATTTTTACTGGTAGTGAATTCCAGCTTGTTTTTTGACTATTTCACAATCTGGGCGGCTTTTTTTTTCAATGTTGGCATGCTTTTACTGCTGTTCCAGATGCGGTGTGAAGAAAGCAGAAGTCAGATAATTTTGGGAACCATATTTATTTCATGTGGTTTTATGTGGCGGATAGAATCTGCACTTTTATTAATGCCTTTTCTATTGCTGGATTTATTTGTCTGTATTGTTTTTTTGCCAGAGGATCGGAATAATCGTTTCAGGATGATAAAAAGGACATGCAGGATTTTTCTGCCTTCTGTTATTTGTGTCAGCATGTTATGTGTTCTTGATTTTGGATATAAACATTCAGAAAAATACGCAGAGGCAGTAGAATATAATAACGCATTAAGTACAATGCTGGATTTCCCCACAGAAGATTATGAGAATGTAAAAAAAATGCTGCCAGGTGTAAGTGAAAATGATTATGAAAGTCTCAAGACCGGATTATATGCGGATACAGAGCTTCTAAGCCTGTCTTATGTTTTGGATATAGCTGATATGGGAGCAGAAGAAAGGCACATACCAGAGTGGCAGGAGATTATAAAAACAAATAAAATAATAGCAGATCTTGTGCTTTCTTCTCCTAAAACAATGTTCTATTATCTGGTTCTTGCAATACTTTTTTTATTGATTCTCGTGTCTGAACATAAATGGTATTATAAGCTTGAAGCAGCAGTAGCGTTTTTGGGAGCTTATATGATTCTTTTTTATTTTGCATTTATTGGAAGACTTCCTCTCAGAGTGTTTAATTCTGTAACCTATGGAATTTATGGAATTATACTGCTTCTTTTTTGGAGTATCTGGTGGAAAAAGGAGTTGCATTGGACATCCTGGATAAGGCGAGGACTTTTAGTGATGATTTTCCTGGTGCTTTGTGTTGATACTGTGACATACTCCTTTGTTTCACCTCAGACCATTTTGGGAGTATCAAGAAATGCTGACGAAAACAGATGGGAAGATACTTATCAGGATGGAGAAATATATGTATGGGAAAGGATTGCTTATATTTTTTACCCAATGGAAAATTTTCGGGCACAGGGAAAGTTGATGACGGAAAAATTTATGGAACACAATATTTGTGCCGGGCTGTGGATTTATCATCAGGTCTATTTTCAGAATTATCTGAATAGACTGGGGATTCCGAATCCTGCCAGAGCTCTCCTGGAGCGGGAAAATACGTATTATGTGGCGGAAAATGAAGAAACGATGCTTGTTTTTCTGCAGGAGCACTATGATGAAGAAACGATTGCCAGTCAGGTGGGAGAGATTGAGGGAATTCCAATCTGGAAATTTGAGACAGACGGACAGTAAATGCGGAGAGAGTGAAGGATGCGTTTGGAGATTTTATTAACCTTTTTATTGTTTTATGTGGGTGCATTCTTTTCAGGAATAATGCTGTGTAAAATATTGCATTTGAAAAAAGGAGAGCCGGTTTGTGCGATCATTTCAGGCGTGGTCGTGTGGTGGGCAGTGATGGAATTGCTTCTGGTGCCTATGACTATGTTTTTACAGAGTTTTCGTTGTTTTACAATTATTTACAGTGCGATTATTTTAGGAATGGTGCTGACCGGCATCTGTTTTTACAGAGAATATTTTGTGAGTGATATAAAAAACCTGAAAAGCAGTATCAGGGCTTATATAACACCAGGACATATAACAGCACTAATCCTGATGCTCTGGCAGTTGTATTTTATCCACCATCATATGTATCTGGAATGGGATGACACATATTATGTAAATATTGCCAATGAAGCAGTTGTATCAGATAAGATTTACTGGGTTTATCCGGAGACCGGGACAATGGCAGATTTTGACAAACGTTATGTCCTGTCGTTATGGCCGATATTTTATGCATGGCTGTCTAAACTAATTGGCGTATCTCCAACGATTATGGCTCATACCATTTTTCCATGGCTGATGATTCCATTGGCATATATGGTATATTTTATGATCAGCAAAGAATGGTTTTCCGATGACAGACAGATGCAGGGAATGTTTCTGACATTTGCAGTGCTGTTGCATATGTTCATGAGTGGTACACATACATCCGGAATTACATTCTTGAGTATTACGCCATGGGTTGGGAAAGGAGTCCTGGCAGCGATACTGATTCCTGAACTTTTTTATGTTTTTTTGCGATGTGCGAATCGGGATGAGACAGGTAACTGGGTTCTATTGGGGATCAGCTGTCTTGGAAGCTGTCTTTTATCATCTATGGGAATTATGCTTATTCCGATTTTGACAGGATTGATGAGTCTGCTGACAGCATTTCAAAAAAGAGACTTTAGATATCTGTACAAAGGAATCGCTGCATGTGTGCCGTGTGTTTTGCTGGGTATCTACTATATTTATTTGACACATTAAGAAAGGGAGCAGCATGCAGGGTTTTATAGAAATCGCAAAAACAGATTTTATGGCGACTTTTGAAGATTCCTGGATCTTTCCTGTATTGATTTTCTGTATTTTCTGGATTCTCTGGAAAGAGCAGGACAGGACAAAAAAATGGTTGGCTGGTATATTGCCGTTGATATTACTGGTTTTATACTGGTGTCCGATAACAGGGATTCTGTTAATGAAAATACTGGGGGAAAATGTTTACTGGCGGATCTTGTGGCTGGTTCCAGTGTCTGTAACGATTCCCGTTGCTTTTTGTCTGTTGCTCAAAAGTATGAAGGGTGGTGCCAGATTTGCAGTTTTTCTGATTTTATCAGCTGTGATTGTGCTGGGAGGAAAAAAAGTCCTCTCCACAGAATGGTTCGAGCCTTCCACCAACGTGTGGAAGGTGCCGCAGAATGTGGTGGCTGTCTGCGATCTGCTGCCGGGGAACGTGCATGTGCTGGCCTCTAATCGTCTGACGCCGTATCTGCGTCTGTACGATCCGACGCTCACGCTGGAATATGCCAGAAATGCGCTGATTTTCAACGGAATGGATGAAGTGTACGGACCAACGGCCAATCTGTATAAGGCGATACAGGAGCCGGAGATTGACGTGGATATCGTCGGTCCGCTGGCGAGGGAGCAGGGATGTACGTTTCTGATCTTTTCGATCGGCCGTACTTATGCGGGTGACTGGGAGGACTATGGCTACCGGGAATATGCATCTACAGATGAATTTCGGATATTTGTGGATGAAGATTATGAGGAAGGGCAGGATACCAGAAAATGGGAAGATTAAGAAGTTTGAAACCGTTTGTAAAGGCATACGTAATTCTGATCGCCGTATTTTTTCTGTCCATGGCGCTGGTCTACTGTATTCCGGTTTCCTGGATTCAGGGTAATGTGGAAAAGTCTCTGGAGGTGATGGAGACAGAGGGGGAACGGCCCATGTACGCTTTCTACCGTCACAGTGCGATCGTGGATAATCACACGGACATGCTGATGTATGAGAGCCTGATTGCCAACCGGGATTATTACAATCCGATCCAGGCGTCAGTCAGCATCAATCAGTATCCCAGATACTGGCATGGCTATCAGGTGGTCTTAAGACCTCTCACAGTCGTGTTTCAGGTACAGGAGCTGCGTTACCTTGGCATGCTGCTGTTTTATCTGCTCTTTTTCTGGAGTGCCTGGCTGATGGCGAAGAAGACGAAGCCGGTATGCGCCGTACTCTATGTACTGACCATTGCCAGCAGTTATCCGGTGGCAGTCACTACCTGTTTTCAGTATCTGACCACGTTCTATGTGCTGTTCGGGGCTCTGATTTTCCTGCTGTCCAGAGACTGTGCGGACAGACCGGTCAATCTGCTGCTGTATTTTTTTGTCGTGGGTATGGTGGAAAATTTCTTTGATTTTCTGACCTACCCGATTATTACGCTGGGGATTCCGCTGGCCCTGCTTCTGTGGAGAAAGACAAGGGAGGAACAGACCGGTTTTCGGGAGAATTTTCTCTTCATGCTCCAGAGCTCTCTTTCCTGGGGGCTGGGGTATGCGCTGACCTGGATTGCGAAATGGGGCATTACCGTGGTGGCCCTGGGAGTCCGGTATTTCTGGAGGACCATGAGCGTAGTCCAGTATCGGCTGCAGGGGAGCGAGGAGGAGCCGCTGGACCGGATCGGGACGATTCAGAGGAACCTGAAGGCGTGGATGAACGTACAGGACGCAGGGGTTATCTCGTGGAGTAAGGTGGTCCTGGTAATTCTGGCGGTTACGTTGCTGCTGATTATATGGAAGAAACTGAAGGACTGGAGGACGATCTGCGCATATTTGCCGATCCTGCTGGTGGCAGCCTATCCATATATCTGGTATCTGGTCATGTCCAATCATTCCCAGATCCATTACTGGTACACGTATCGGGCGCAGCTGGTGACGTTGTTTGGAGTCCTGCTTTTTATCCAAAGCATCTTAAGGGAGGGATCGGATGGGGAAACAGATACGATGGAAGATTGACAGGAAACTTCTGTATTTGTTCATTATCTGTCTGTTTACAGAGACTGTGATCTTTAATATGAATTCCTGGCGGATTCTTGATCGGAGCAGATATGAAAGAAAAAGCTTTTCTGTGGAACAGATGGAGACGACAGGGTTTGAGGTGACCGGGAATATCCTGACCTATGTCAGAGATTATGGAGAGGAAGCATCTATCACAATCAGGGACATTGGTGTGGAGGTGGGAACCCTTTATCTGGACATGTATCTTCCCAATGAAAAATATCTGGCATATACACTGTATTATACAGATGAGGCAAATGGATGCCTGATGAGAAAGGTTTCCAGAGAATATGTGCCCGAAGTGGAGCGGACGAAATGGGTGACGTGCAGTTTCTCAGGGAAGACAGAAGAACTGAAAATTGTCTTTGACCTGGATGATGATCTCTACCAGATGGCAATCGATGCCTGCGTGGTCAATGAGCCTGTAAAGTTCCGGTTTTGTGTGCTCCGGTTTCTGCTGCTCTATCTGACAGTGGCGGGTATTTACCTCATAAGAAATTATGAATACTTCAGAGAACCGATGAAAAGGAGCAGTCAGCAGATGTTGCTCTGTGCATGTACGGCTGTCGTTCTGCTGGTACTGTGGAATTTGTATGCGTATTCGGTGGACAGAGTCCGGCTGGCGGAAGAGAAAGGGGATATGTACAGCCAGATGCTGACGGATGCGTTACTTGACGGACGGACCAGCCTGGATGTGGAACTGTCCGATGCGCTGTCAGCGCTGGACAATCCGTATGACGACACGGAGAGAGAGGCGGAGGGACTGGTACGGGATGAAGACTATATCTTGGATGCTGCCTATTATCAGGGAAATTATTATGTGTATTTCGGCGTGATTCCTGCATTGCTGTTCTTTGTGCCGTTTAAATGGATGACCGGGATGTATCTGTCCACGGGACTGATGACGTTTCTGCTGTTTGGCATCTATCTGATCTTTCTAAATATGCTGATGGTGAAAAGCATACGTAAAACACTTCCCGATACTCCGTTTGGACTGTATCTTATGGGGATCCTTTTGCTTGATGCAGGCAGCGTGGCGTTTTGTTTTGTGAGTCGGGCCAGATTTTATGAGGTGGTCTATGGAGCAGGGCTGGCATTTGCTGCAATTGGTCTGTATCTGCTGGTGTCGGTATTCTGGAAGGTAAAAAAGAATCCCGTCCAGATATTTTTGGGAGGACTGTTTCTTGCCATGGCGGTGGGATGCAGACCGACAATGATCTTGTATTCCTTCCTGTTGATACCATACCTGACAGGGTGGTTATCAAAAAAACAATGGAAAACCAGTTCTGGATATCTGGCTGTTCTGCTGATTCCTTATGTGATGGTGGCAGCTGGCCTGATGTGGTACAATGCAGTTCGATTTGGAAGCGTATTTGACTTTGGCCAGAATTATCAGCTGACCGTTACAGACATGGCAAAAGATTCATACAAGCTGTCGACACTCCCGCTGTGCCTGTGGTTTGGTATGTTTCAGCCGTTCTCTTTTATGGCTCAGTTTCCGTTTGTGGCTTCCGGAAATGCAGGAAATGATTTTGTCGGATATTTCTACAATGCAGGAAATGTGATTCCCATGTTCAGCAGTGTGCCATTGCTGTATACCTTGTTTCTCCCGGTATTATGGAGAAAATGGAAGAAAGACCACAGCACCTTTTCCATGATCATGATGGGAACTGTAACAGGACTTGGATGGCTTATGGCAGTGCTGGTTTTCGTGTCAGCGGGAGTTCATATCCGTTATACAGCGGAGGCCATTCCGTTTTTTATGGTTGCTGCCATTCTGCTGTGCTGCAATTATATCCGGAGTCAGAACGAAGAGATTCGGAAAAATCTGGTCACTGTATTTTTTGCTGTGACTGTATTTTCTGTATTGGTGGCGTTTTTATTGGGGATCGTTGGAGAGAGGGACTGGACTTTTACACAGCATCCAGAATTTTATTTTTCTGTTGAGAGAGCGTTCAGTTTCTGGAAATGAAACAGACGTCTGCAGTCCAGTCACTGCAGACGTCTTTTCCGAATCAGATCGATGAGCCTTTGTCCTCCCATGCTTTTGAGCAGTTGTTTGGAATAAAAGACGCCTTCCCGCAGGAGCCAGGAAAAAGTTGGATGAAAGATATGCAGTTCCCGCTGCATTCGGTGCTGCTCCCGGTGAGCGGCCAGCTTGTTCTGGTCAGAGTACCCGGAGATCTCGTAGACAGAGATGGGAAGGGGCCGATAGTCAAATTTCTCTTTTAAAAGATATACGGAAAGAAAGAAATGATGATCGGCGCAGATCTTGTAGGAGGTGTCATAGGGATGTTCCAGCAACAGGGAGCGTCTGATCAGCGCAGACTGATGACAAAATGCCATCTCGTGGGAGAGATGACTTAGAGGCAGAGCCGGGTAAAGTTTCCGGCGGCCCTGATAGACGCATAAAGTGTCCCCATAGATGACAGAACCGCAGGGAGATTCCGAGAAGATCTGTTCCAGAATATGCGGTTCAGCCAGAAGGTCTCCGGCGTTCAGGAAAAGAAGCCAGGTTCCTTCTGAGAGCCGTGTCCCCTTGTTCATGGCATCATAAATTCCCTGATCCGGTTCTGAGACATATCGATAAGGAATGTGCGTCTGGTCAAACCGGGAAGAAGACTGCTCCAGCAAAGACCAGGTCCCGTCGCTCGATCCGCCGTCTATGACAAGATATTCAAAGCGGGTCCAGGTCTGGAGAAGGACATTGTCCATGGTTGCCAGAAGTGCATCCCTGGAATTAAAACATACAGTGATGATAGATAATACGGGATTTGGCATTCTATTTGCTCCTTGACTGAATGATACTGATCTTATTATAATTCTCCCATGGGGACAAGTAAAGGGAAAAGATTCTGCCGACAGATGACAAATGCGGAAAAATAAAGTAAGATAACAAAAAATAACAGGGAATGCAGGGATGAGAAAATGAGAGAGAAAAGAAAAGATGCGGCATATGCGGTCCTGTGTACCGTTGTTTATATGATCATACTGGGGCTGGCTGTTCCGTTTGTCTACGGAATCGTTGATGACCGTTCCATGATGGAGATCGTATCCGGACAGTATCTGGGAGTCCCGGAGGCACATACATTTTTCCTGGGGTACTGGTATTCGCTGTATCTGACAGGGCTGTACAGGCTGCAGCCGGCAGTGGACTGGTATGCCCTCAGCTTTCTGCTGTTTCAGGGAATGTGCCTGAGTCTGATCCTGTACCGGTGTATCCGAAGACAGAAAGCAGCGCTGAGAAAGATAACGGCTGTTCTGGTCCTCCTGCTTTTTCTGATAACAGGGGCGCAGGCGCTGACACAGCTGACGTTTACGACCACTGCAGCGGTTCTGGGTGTTACGGCGGTCTTCTGGTACATGACGTCAGAGAATTTTGGAAAGACAGATTTTGTGATCGTACTTATCCTGTGTTTTCTGACCCGGCAGACCCGGACGGAGATCTTCTATATGGTCCTTGCTGTATGTGCAGTCCTGTGGATCTTTCGGAGCATTCAGGGGAAAAAGGAGTCTCTCTGGCACAGGATGATCCCGGTGGGCGTGGCAGGAGTGCTTTTTTTCGTGTCCGCGGGCGAGGCTGTGGGCTATGGGAGTGCCGAATGGAAAGCCTACAGAGAATATGAGCATAATCGTACCATGGTGTATGATTATCCGGATTATACGCTGCCGTTTTATGAAGGCGCGGAGGAGTTCTATGCCAGTGTGGGGATTGAGAAGAAGAGCCGGGCACGGACGCTGATGAACTATAATTATACGGCGGACGACCGGATCACCGCTTTGTTTTTCCAGGAATATGTGGAAGCCCATGACCGGGCATTTCCTCCGGAAGGCCTGACAGCGGGCCGGCTGGTCCGGAGCGTAAAGGAATATGGGAAGGGAGTGCTTTCCGGCAGATTTCACGGACAGCATATACTGGCTCTGGTACTCTATGCTTTTCTTACAGTCTGGTATCTGCGCAGAAAAGAGATGGGAGCATGCTTCCGGATCGTGTGTATTCTGGGGGTGCAGATGCTTCTGTGGCTGTATCTTCTGTATGCCGGACGGTTTCCCCAGCGGGTCATATACAGTATGGACCTGATGCTGACCATGACCGCACTGCTGTTTGCGGGAGAAGCTCTGAGAGGATGCGGTCTGCCGGAAAAAACATACAGGACAGGCCTGGGAGTTGTCTGTCTGCTGCTGTGTATACCGGCCGCCCTTTGGCTGTGGGCGCACAGGCAGCAGAATCAGGAGCAGTACCGCCGGAATGAAGCGGTGGAAGAACTTAAGAATTACTGCATGGAGCACCCGGACCATTTTTATTTTAACGATGTGACTTCCATGGCGTTCAGCACTTATAATGTGCACCTGTGGAGGAAGGAATCATATTACATGAATTATATGTCGCTGGGGGACTGGATGAGTTTCAGTCCCGTCTGGGAGAAGAAACTGGAACAAAACGGGATCGAAAGCGCAGGAGAAGCTCTATATGAACAGGAAAATGTGTATCTGATCTGCAGTTTTGACAAGGGACTGGAATATCTCATATCCCTGTATGATGGCGTCACCTGTACAGAGGTTGACAAGATCTCCGGATTTCATATCTACGATCTGTCCCGGGCGGTGGAAATCGGAGACGGCCACTGAACAGATGTACGAATAAAATGTACCTGCGCAGGGGCTTGTGAATCGTGTCGGAAAGTGTTAGAATACTGAGAGATTATAGATAATGAGGAAAAGTATGCCATGGATAAATTCGATCAATACAAACGGCTTCTTCGTCTTGGAGTTGCAGCCTTCGAGATCCTGATCGAGACTGTTTTCTTTGCCGGTATCTGGTACCGCATCTACAATGGTATGATGGAACGTCCGTTCGAGAACAAGGGCAACCTGATGATGATCGGGTGCTACGCCCTCTATCTGGCGGTCTTTATCTGCATGTACGGCGGGATGAAGTATGCGTATTATCGGAAAGGACAGCTGATTCTGTCCCAGATCCTGGGGTCTCTGATTGCCAATGCAGTCATCTATATCCAGATTATCATGGTGTTCCGGATCTTTCCGTTTCCCATCCTGTGGCCTGTGGCTGCCGTCAGTGCGGCGGACATCCTGATCATTTTTCTGCTGAACCAGATCTCGGAGCCGGTGTTCCGGAGGCTGTTCCCTCCCAGACGGCTTCTGCTGATCTGCAACCCTGGTTCCAGGGACAATCTGCTCCGGAAGATCTCTGCCAGAAAGGATCTCTACGAGGTGACCAGATGTGTCTCAGCAGGGGAACCGCTGTACCGGTTGAAGCGGGAGCTTCAGGACTGTGATGCGATGATGCTCTGTGGGATTGAGGAACAGAAGCGTAATATGCTGATCAAATACTGCTATGAACGTTCCATTCGGATCTATGTGGCGCCGGAGATCACGGATATTCTGCTCCGGGGAGCGGACAAACTGCATTCCTTTGATACTCCGTTTCTGCTTCTGCGCAATTACGGACTTTCTTTTGAGCAGCGGGTGATCAAACGTACGATGGATGTTCTGATCTCCGGCTTTCTGCTGATCATCGCTTCGCCTTTTATGCTGCTGACGGCTTTGGCGATCCGGATGGAGGATCATGGTCCTGCGCTTTTTAAGCAGGAGCGGGTGACCATGGAGGGCAGAAAGTTTTTCATCTATAAATTCCGCAGCATGATCGTGGACGCGGAAAAAAACGGCGCACAGTTTTCTACAAAAAATGACAGCCGTATCACGAAGGTAGGAGGATTTATCCGCGCCACCAGACTGGACGAGCTCCCGCAGCTCCTGAATATTTTAAAAGGGGATATGAGCATCGTGGGTCCCCGGCCGGAACGCCAGCAGTATATTGAGGAATTCTGTCAGGAGACGCCGGAATTTATCTACCGCCTGAAAGTAAAGGCGGGGCTTACCGGATATGCGCAGATCTATGGGAAATACAACACGACCCCCCTGGACAAGCTGAAGCTGGATCTGATGTACATCGAGACCTATTCGGTTTTCCTGGATATCCGGCTGATATTTCTGACCTTGAAGATTATGTTTACAAAAGAAAGCACAGAGGGCGTGGAGGATGGACAGAACCATGCGTAGATTTTGGATATTCAATCATTATGCGACGACCCCGAAGACCGGGCCGATGCTCAGGCATTACTGCTTTGCGGAATGCCTGCGGGAAAAAGGGATCGAGACGACCGTCTTTGCGGCCAATGAGCTGCACCAGACCGGGGACACAGTGGATACCCATGGGAAGCCTTATCTTCGCACAGAAGAGGAAGGGGTTCCCTTTGTCTTTGTACGGACGAGTAAATATAAAGGAAACGGGTTTTCCCGGGTGAAAAACATGCTGTCCTTTTTCTTCGGACTTCTGCACATTGCAAAAGGATATGCGGAAAAATATGGAAAGCCGGATGTGATCATGGGTTCCAGCGCCCATCCTCTGACCAGCATCGCGGGAATCCTGCTGGCAAAAAGATTTCATGTGCCGGTCATTGTAGAAGTGCGGGATCTGTGGCCGGAAGCTATCTTTTCTTTTGGAAAAGTCCGGATGAACAGTCTGCCCGGGAAGCTTTTGAGCGCAGGTGAGAAATGGATGTATATTCATGCGGATGCCATTGTCTTCACAAAGGAAGGAGACGTGGACCATATCAGGGAGATGGGATGGGACACGGAGCACGGCGGCAGGATCGATCTGAAGAAATGTTACTATGTAAATAACGGGGTGAAGCTGAAGGACTATTATGAAAGCATGGAAAAGGACATCCTGCTGGATGAGGATCTTCAGTCGGACAGTTTTAAAGTAGTCTATACAGGGACGATTCGGCCGGTCAACAATGTGGGAAATCTTCTGGATGCGGCGAAGCTTCTGAAAGATCATAAGGATATCCGGTTCCTGATCTTCGGGGGAGGCAGTCAGCTGGAGGAGATGCAGAAACGGGCTGTGGAGGAGAAGATTGACAATGTGGTTCTGAAAGGCTTTGTGGAAAAGAAATACATCCCCTATATTCTGAGCCGTTCTTCTGTCAATATCCTGAATTATTCCCAGTCTCAGTACAACTGGTCCCGGGGGAACAGTTCCAACAAGCTGTTTGAATATATGGCCAGCGGGAAACCGGTTATTTCCACCGTGAAAATGGGTTACTGTATCCTGGACCGTTATCAGTGCGGTTTTTCCCTGGAAGAATGTACTCCTCAGGCGCTGGCAGACGAGATTCTGAAGATCTATCACATGCCGGAAGAGACCTACACACATATGGCGGAGCATGCAAAAGAAGGGGCAAAAGATTTTGATTTCTCTGTATTGACAGAGAGGCTGTATCAGGTGATCCAAAGTGTGGAAAAAGATTGAAAACTATTACTGGACATTAAAATATCTGAAAAAAAGTCAGCTGTTTTATCTGGTGAAAAACCGGCTGGAACAGCGGAAAAAGGCAGTGACGCAGGCAAAGGCTCCGAAGACCCGTTCTCTGTCCCTGTGGATGCAGGGACTGGATGAACATCCGGAGTACCTGAAACGGTTCCGTGTGGAAGAGATCCTGAAGGGAAACGTTACACTGCTCCACGAGAGCGGAAGGCCGGAAGGGAAGAACTGGGAACATCCGGACCGGTCTCATCTGTGGAATTTTAATCTTCATTATCTGGAATTTCTGATCCCCCTGGCCGCAGCGTACCGCCGGGAGAAAGATGTCCGTTATTATGACTGCTTTCGGGACTGCTGCATTCGCTGGATACAGGAGAACCGGGAAGGGACCGGAGACGGATGGCATCCCTATACGATCTCTCTGCGTCTGACGAACCTGTGGATCTGTATGGATGGCTTTGGGAAAATTCTGCAGGAAGACCGGGAATTTCTCCGGAAACTGAATGACAGTATGTATGCACAGTACCGTCATCTGCAGAAGCGAATGGAACGGCATCTGCTTGGCAATCATTATTTTGAGAATCTGAAAGCCGTACTGCTGGGAGCGTTATATTTTCAGGAACCGGAAGTATATCAAAGAACAAAAAAAAGATTTGCAAAAGAGATCAGAGAACAGATTCTGCCGGACGGAGTACACTGTGAAAGAAGCATGATGTACCATAAAATCATTCTGGAGGATCTGATGCGGGTGGAAAAAGCGATGGGAAACCGGAGCAGATCCATGAACAGATCGGATCAAACCGTGCATCTGCCCAAATTGCTCAAGGTGATGCAGAAGATGGCTGACGCGGCATATTCTCTGGAAGATGGAATGGGACGCACTCCCTTATTCAACGATGCAGGAGATAATGTGGCGAGGCCTCTTGCCGGCATTCTGGAAGCGCTGGATGAGGAATTTCATATCCGGCCGGAGTATCAGCAGGCATTCCCTGTTTCCGGGTATTATACGCTTCAGAACGAGGATCTGAAGCTCGTATTCGATGCGGGGGAGATTGCTCCTGCATACATGCCCGGGCATGCGCACTGCGACGGACTCAGTTTCGAACTTTCCTGGAAAGGAAAACCTCTCTTTGTCAATTCCGGAACCGGGCAGTATCAGGGAGAGCTCCGCTCTTATTTCAGGAGTACGGCGGCACACAATACGGTTGTGATTGATGGAGAAGAACAGTCGCAGTGCTGGGGGGAACATCGGGTTGGAAAACGGATCCGGGATATATTCGGTGAATGTGGAGACAAACAGGTTAAGGGCAGTCTGTATACCTGTACAGGAAAATACCAGTCCAGAGCGATCGAATGGAAAGATCATACATTAGTAATCTGTGACAAAACAGACGGCAGCGCCGCCGGATATTTTCACCTGACACCCGAATATGAGTATAGTGTTTTGTCTGAACAGAAGGTACAGGTTCAGGACCGGGCGGGAGCATTGATATGCAGGATTTGTACCATGCATGGAGACAGAATTCTGATACATAAGAACGACAGTGCCTGCTCTTATGCGCCGGAATTTGGAAAGACAGAGCAGATACAGGTCATGGAGATTTTGTGGAATGTCCGGAAGGAGAAGCATATAATACAGTTACAGTTTGGCAATCAGGAGCTCTGAAAAGGAGGATTATGAAAATGATTAAAAGATTGCGGGATAAAGGAACGGATTTATATAAGTGGTTGGAAAGTCGTGCGTCTGGCATCGCGTTGCTTGTATTTTTTGGATGTGTTGTTTATTGGATGCTGCTTTCACAGAACCTGGTTAATTCTTATGATGGATTATGGCATAATTCGAGTTACTTTGCAGCAGGCTGGGAACGTTCCATTGGGAGATGGTTTTGGCCTTATTTGGACAAGCTGAGATTTGGAGTTGTTTCTTATCCGCTTAATTCTATTATTACTTTGGTGCTGGATGCGGTTGCTATTCATTTGATGGCTGATTTATTTACGGTAAAAAGTAAAAAACTTATATTTCTTATGGGTGCTTTATTTATTGCTTCTCCATTGACCTGTGATGTGCTGTCATATTCTTATATGTCCCCTACATTCGGAGTTGCGTTTTTACTGAGTGTCTATGCAGCATACTGCATTATAAAAATTGTTCATCCTTTAGCGGCAATTCTTGTCGGCAGTATTTTGATTGCTCTTGACATGGGGTGTTATCAGGCATATTTGGGAGTGACATGTGTAATCCTGTTATTTTTTTACTGTAAAAAAATATTGAAAGGTATTGATATAAAGGAAGCAGGTATATACGCTGGAAAAACGGTTGGATCTGTTGTGTTGGGGGGGTATTTATAAATTAACAGTGACTGTTACTAACTATATTTACGGGGTTTCGCTTAGTGACTATCGGGGTGTAAATGAAGTTTCTGTTCGTAATATTGTTATTGACCTGCCCCGGACAATTCCCGCTGCTTATAAAGCTTTTTATCGTTTTTTCTTTGCGGAATCAATACAAAATAATATATTTGGAAACAGGACTGTAAACCTGTGTATATTTATGATTGCAGGTTTTTTGATAGTATATAAACTGTCTAAATATGCAGGAAGGAATCTGAGTGGGACGATATTGGTTTTATTTATGATAATGATGATCCCTTTGGCATGTAATATATCTTTGCTGATAGCATCTAAAACAGGAGTGGAGGAAGAAATAAGCATATTAATGGCAGGTGCTATGACGATTGTCCCGATTTTGTTTATGAATTTCCTGCACAGTTTTAAAAAAGCCAGGATATTATATGGGGTATATATAATTGCATTATGTATTTCTTTATGGGTAAATATATGGATTGTAAATAATGATCAACTGGCAATGAGAGAAGGGAGAATTGGTACAGTTACAATTACCCAGAACATTATCTCACGCTTGATAGATGAAGGATATTTAGGCGGGAATGAAGAATATGAAATGATATTTATTGGAAGAACATCGGATAATGAATTATTCCAAAAAACAGATGCATGGAGATCGGCAAATGACTATGCTGCATTTGGACGCTGGTGGACAGGTGTAAATCCAAGTGGTCAATCATGGCGTGCATTAGTGAGAGAGTATTGTGGGGTATCCATGCGCATATGTGGGGACGAGGATGTCAACAATGTTCTGGCTACTGGAGAAGTGGATGGGATGCCGGCATTTCCGAATGAGGGGTGCATTCGAATAATAAATGATATTGTAGTGGTGAAAGTGTCAGATATGAATTAAAAATCTGGAGGATGGCAAAGATGATTAACGTAGTAGGACTCGGTTATATTGGACTTCCGACTGCACTGATGTTTGCGGCGCACGGCGTGGAAGTAGTCGGGACGGATTATAATAAGACGCTGGTGGATACACTGAATGCAGGAAAGACTACTTTTGAGGAGGACGGACTGGATGAGCTGTTTCTGGAGGCAGCCGCGAAGGGAATCCGTTTTTCCCATGAATACCAGCGCACGGATCTTTATATCGTGGCTGTGCCTACACCTTATGACAAGGCGAGTAAAAAGGTAGATGCAGGTTTCGTGGAAAAAGCGGTGGAAGACGTGCTGAGCGTATGCCCGAAAGGGGCAACAATCGTCGTGGAATCCACCGTGTCACCCGGGACGATCGACAAGCATGTGCGCCCGGCCGCAGAGGCAAAGGGGTTTGTGATCGGTGAGGATATTCATCTTGCCCACGCACCCGAGCGCATCATCCCCGGCAATATGGTTTATGAGCTGAAGCATAATTCCCGAACCATCGGTGCGGACAGCAGGGAGATTGGGGAAAAGGTACGAAAGCTGTACAGTTCTTTCTGTGAAGGAGAGATCGTCGTGACCGATATCCGGACTGCCGAGATGACCAAGGTAGTGGAAAATACATTCCGTGATATCAACATCGCCTTTGCCAACGAACTGGCAAAGATCTGCAGATCGGACAATATGGATGTCTATGAGATCATTCGGATCGCCAACAAGCATCCCAGAGTGAATATTCTGTCGCCCGGACCCGGCGTAGGGGGGCACTGTATCTCTGTGGATCCGTGGTTTCTGGTGGGAGACTATCCGGGCCTTGCCAACATTATCCTGTCGGCCCGCAAAATCAATGATTCCATGCCGGATTTTGTGCTGGAACGGATTCATAATATCATGAAGGAAAACCATATGACAGATGTGGGCAGAGTCGGGCTCTACGGCCTGACCTATAAGGAAAATGTGGATGACATGAGAGAAAGTCCCACCCTGCAGATGCTGGAGAGTATGGAACGTCATCTGTGCGGCGGACAGATCAAGGTGTATGATCCGTATGTAACGCAGGATGTGGTTACGGGACAGTACCATGATCTGGATGCGTTTCTTGGGGATGTGGATATGGTAGTGCTTCTGGTGGGCCATGACGAGATCAGGGATCATATGGAGAAACTGAAAGGGAAGATCGTTCTGGATACCAGACATATCTGTTTTCTGGAAGGAACATATCGGCTGTAGATTTTTTCGATGGAGCCCGGATCGTGCAGAATGAAAACCGGTGTGAGGCAGGAATGACAGTTTTGACAGAAAAAGGAGATCATATAACCATGAAACAACTGTTTTTAAATGTAAAAGACGGCAGTACGAAGCTGCTGGATCAGCCCATTCCCATTGTAAAGGAAAATATGGCGCTGGTGGAAAGTCTGTATACGGTGGTCAGTGCCGGGACTGAGAGGGGACTTGCTTCCTTTGGAGGGAAGAACCTGGTTCAGAAGGCCATGGAGCGCCCGGATCAGGTGAAAAAGGTGCTGGAGAAGCTGTCCACAGACGGGATCGTGACGACCATGGAGAGCGCGTTCAACAAGCTGGCGGAACCCATGCCCATGGGGTATTCCGGTGTGGGGCGCGTCATCGCCTGCGGAAAAGGCGTGACGGAGGTTCAGGCCGGGGATCTGGTGGCGATGGTGGGGACTGCCTATCACTGCGAGGTCAACCGGGTCAGCAGAACCATGCTCACCAGAGTGCCGGAGGAACTGACCGACTACCGGCAGGCGGCTTTCTGCGCCCTGGGCGGAATCGCGCTGGAGGGAATTCATCAGGCGGAAGTGGTTCCGGGTGAGACTGTGGCGGTCATCGGCATGGGACTGGTAGGGCATATTGTCAGCCGGATTCTGGATGCCTACGGCTGCGATGTGATCGGTTATGATGTGGTGGATAAGAGTCTGCCCGGGACGAGGCTGAAAGCATTCATCCATTCCGGGGATGACCATGCGGCAGATATGAGTAAGACACTGACCCGCGGACGCGGAGTGGACAAGGTGATTATTACGGCGGCAACGGACAGCAATGCCCCCATGGATCTGGCAGCCGCCATCACAAGAGACCGCGGCATCATCTGCATGATCGGAGTGACGCAGATGAACATTGACAGACGTCCCTATTACGAGCGGGAGCTCTCCTTCCGGATCGCACGCTCCTATGGTGCAGGCCGTTATGATACGACTTATGAAGAGATGGGGATTGATTATCCCATCGGATATGTGCGCTTTACCGAAGGGCGTAATATTGAGGAATTTGTCCGGCTGCTGGTACAGGAGCGGGTGAATGTATCAGATCTGATTACCCATGAGATTCCCTTTGAGCAGGCGGCAAAAGCCTATGAAATGATCACAAAGAATCCGGACCATGAACGTTACATTGGTGTTCTTCTGAAATACAGTGAGAATGAGGAAAAATGGAAAAATACGGTCAGAAATACGAAGATAAAAAGGAACGCTTCGGGCGAGAAGATCCGCCTTGGGCTGATCGGAGCAGGAAATTTTGTCCGCAGTACCATGCTGCCGGCCATGAAAGAGAGCGGAAAATATGAATTCCGCGGGCTGGCGACGACAGGGGGCGTGGGCGGCGCCCAGGCCAATGATGCGGTTCCTTTTGCCTATACGACGAATCATTATAAAAAACTGCTGGCTGATCCGGAGATTGATCTGATCGCAGTATCCACAAGGCATAACAGCCATGCAAAATTTATAGTGGAGGCATTACAGGCGGGTAAGAGTGTCTATTGCGAGAAACCTCTTTGCCTGACTCTGGAAGAACTGGAACAGATCCGGGCGGCATATAAGGATTCGGAAGGGGAACTGTTCTGCGGACTGAATCGGAGACATGCGCCGTTGATCGGGCAGATTAAAAAAGAACTGAAGACAGATCAGATTCCGGCAGTGTACGATTTTATCGCCAATGCGGGATATATTCCCAATGACCACTGGGTTCATGATGAAGCTTCCGGTGGCGGGAGGATCCTGGGGGAGGCATGTCATTTTGTGGATCTGATCCAGTATCTGGATGGCAGTGAACTGACTTCTCTGCAGGTTACTGCGGCACAGAACGATGCGTATCCCATGAATGACAATGTTCTGATCACTCTGAGATTTGCGTCAGGGGCCGTGGGAAATATCGTCTATTCTTCCATGGGATCCAGAAAATATCCCAAGGAACAGCTCCGGGTACTGTCCAACGGTTCGGTGTATGAGATGGACAATTTTATCCGGCTGAGAAAATACGGAAGCAGCAGGGCTGTAAAGGAAAAGCTGGAACAGGATAAAGGAATCCGGGCGGAATATGAATATATGTTCCAGGTGCTGAAAGGAAAACGGAAAAACGAGACGATTCAGGACGCCTTTCTGGGGCAGGAGCTTTTGATTCGTGCCATGCAGAAGGTAAAAGAAGCATGAGAATCCTGGTCTATGATGTGGCGGCGGACAGCGGCGGCGCGGCGACTGTCCTCAGGAGCTTCTACGAAGAATTTTCCCGGGATACAGAACATGAGTATCTGTTTGTACTGAGCGTCTTTGAACTGCCGGAGACGGAGCGGATCCGGGTACTGAACTATCCATGGATAAAAAAAAGTCCGCTCCACCGGCTGTATTTTGATCATGTTGTGGCGCACCGGCTGGTGAAGCAGTATGAGGCGGATCAGGTACTGTCTCTTCAGAATATTGCACTGCCCCATGCGGGTGTGCCGCAGGTGGTATATGAACATAATGCACTGCCCTTTGCAGAGTATCGATTTAAGCCGTGGGAAGCTTTCCGCCCCTGGTTTACGCAGCAGATTCTCGGGCGTATGATGAAACGGTCGATCCGCCGTGCAAAGAAGGTCCTTGTACAGACCAACTGGATGAAGCAGGAGATTGTCCGCCAGTGCCGGATCCCGGAAGAGAAAGTGGAGGTGAAATTTCCGCCGGTGGAGCTGCCAAAGCCGCAGGACTGCTGTCCGGACCGGAAGCGGCCGGTGTTTTTTTACCCTGCCAATGCTTCCGCTTATAAAAATCACCGAACCCTTCTGAAGGCCTGTGAGCTTCTTGGAGATCAGGGATACCGGGACTATGAAGTGATCTGGACAGTCACCGGAGAGGAAAACGAGGGGATCCGCGGGCTGCGGAAAGAGGCCGGAGCAAAGGGCCTTCCGATCATTTTTCGCGGTCCCATGCCCAAAGAGGAACTGTTCCGGCTGTATGCCTCATCAATCCTGGTGTTTCCGTCGTATATCGAGACCATAGGACTGCCGCTTCTGGAGGCAAGGGCGGCAGGCACCTGGATACTGGCGGCTGACTGCCTGTATGCAAGGGACGGAGTCGGAGACTATGAGCGGGCGGAATTTTTTGGGCCCTTTGATGCGGAGGGGCTGAGTGCGTGTATGAAACGGTGGATGGATTGAGAGAGATGGTCATAATTGGCCATCTTTTTTGTGCAAATACTGGATTTCCGGTTTTTTGTTTCGGGACTTTAATGGACAGTATCAATTGTTCTTATAGGATCTTAGAACTGCCTCTACAGCGGCAAGCTGCACCGGGGTAAGGGAACTCACATCAATAAAATGACGATTGTCCAATCCAAGCAGGTAATCGGTGGATACGTTGTAAAGGGTGGCCAGTTTGATCAATATGTCATAAGAAGGGCAGCGGGAAGCTACTTCATAAGAAGAGACAACCGCTTTGGAGACTCCAAGTCTTTCAGCAACCTGGGTCTGGGTCAGTCCCTGCTTTTTTCTTAATTCTCTGAGACGTATACCTAATGTATGCATAAGAATCCCCCTATTTATAATATCAATATATTGTCAAATATAGATGGATATTATTAATATAAAAATCTCCTAATAGTTTACTTTTGGGGAGTTAAATGATATAATCTTTTGCGAAGAGACGATTCAGAAAGAGTGTCATATGGCCGGTCCTGATATGATGGACAATGGCCGGAAATGGAAAATGTATTTATACGCAGGAGAAAATTGTGAAAAAGACAGTGATAGTGATGCCGGTAGCGAATGAAGAATCCACCATGGAAAATGTGTTGAAGGAAATTACACAATTGCCGTATGACGAGTTGTATATATATCCGGTTATTGATGCGTATTCCAAAGATCAGACAGAAGAGATTATACGGGAATGGGAGCAAAAGACCAGAAAGGTAAAATGTATCTTTTATGAAGAATCCAAAGGTGTGATCAGCTGTTATCTGGAGGGATTTCGGCGGGCTCTGGAGGATGGGGCAGAGCAGATTATTGAGATGGACGGGGGCGGGAGCCACCGGCCGGAGGAAATACCACAGTTTATGGACCGGCTGAAAGAGGGATACGACTGTGTGTGGGGATCGCGTTTTATGCCGGGGGGAGATATCAGCGATCATCCATGGTATCGGAGACTGTTAAGCAGCGGAGGGACGTATCTGGCCAATCTGGTGTTGGGAACAAGGTTGAGAGACATGACCAGCGGTTTTGAGGGCTTTCAAAGGCATGTTCTTGAAAGCCTGGATCTGGATAGATTTTTGTCAAAAGGACATATGTACCAGACAGAAATGCGGTATTATTGCAGAAATTTAAAGACAGTTGAGGTGCCGATACATTACAGAGGGGGTGCTTCGAGCCTGAAATGGAAATCTGTTGCAGAAGCGTTGAAAATACTGTTTCAATTGAAGAAAAATGAATCAAACATCTGGATTAAGGGAGGATCACAGAATGAAATATCTGATACTCGGCGCAGGGCCGGCCGGCCTGACAGTGGCAAACCAGCTTCTGATGAACGGTGAGACTTCCTTTCTGGTACTGGAAAAAGAAGAGGATGCGGGGGGACTTTGCAGGAGCAGAATGGTTGACGGGGCTCCTCTGGATATTGGGGGAGGACATTTTCTGGATGCAGGAAATCCGGCAGTGGATCAGTTCTTGTTTTCTTTTCTGCCGGAAGAGAAATGGAATCGTTTCAAAAGAATCTCACAGATTAATGTGAATGGAAATGTGATCGATCATCCGATGGAAGCAAATATATGGCAGCTTGATATAGATGATCAGATAGATTATTTGAAATCAATAGCAGCAGCAGGCTGTAATCAGGGGATCTCTGCTCCTGAGGATTTTGTGGACTGGATCTACTGGAAACTCGGTGACAGGATAGCAGAGGATTATATGATCCCGTACAATCAGAAAATGTTTTCAAAAGAGCTGAATGAACTGGGAACCTACTGGATGGAAAAACTGCCCAATGTGTCTTTTGAAGATACTCTTCGGAGTTGTCTGGAAAAGAAAGCCTATGGAAAGCAGCCGGGGCATGCGGAATTTTTTTATCCCAGAGAATATGGATATGGTGAAGTGTGGAAACGTATGGCAGAGGCGGTTACGGATCATATTCAGTATCATGTATTTGTCAACAGGATTGATTTTGAAAGCCATACAGTCAATGAAAAGTATCAGGGAGACGTGATTATTTCCACGATTCCATGGACCTGTTATGAAGTGCTGAAGGGAATGCCGGAAGAATTACAGAAAAAGATAAGGAAATTGAAACACAGCTCGGTGCAGATTGAATATAAAAAGGAGTATTTGAATACAAAGGCACACTGGATTTATTATCCGGATAAGAATCTGCCATATCATAGAATTCTGGTGAGACATAACTTTTGCCCCTCTTCCAGTGGATACTGGACAGAGACGAATATAGAACGGATTGATCAATCGGGTCATGAGTACTGTTTTATGAATGAATATGCATATCCGCTGAATACGGTAGAAAAGTCTCAAATTATGGAAGAGCTCTTACAGTGGACCAGAAGGAAAGGTGTATATGGACTTGGACGTTGGGGGGAGTGGGAACATTATAATTCGGACGTAGTTGTTGAAAAGGGCATCCGGCTGGCAGGGGAGGTGACAGGCAGTTGCGGTTGATTATGCGGGGTATTTCATTTGTGTATATATATTATCGGCTGTACGTTTTATTTCTGCCAACTTTGCTGGCTTCTGCTTTGGGGATCCGATTATTCAGTGGTTTTAAGAAGTTCGGGATAAGGAAATCTGTTTTCATTATAATGACGCTGTTTTCCCTGGATGGCATACTTTGTTATGGCGTATACAGACTACCACTATTGCATGAGGATATTGTCATATCAGAAAGTGAAATGGATTTGTCCACGATTACAGGAATATCTTCTTCTCATGTGTTTTATACAGAATCTGAATTTCGGGAGGACCATGTGAATGGAAATGTGACCATTCAAATGCCAGTCGGCAAATATCGATCAGTTTATTTTTTGAACGGAACAGAAACCTGGGAATACGAACTGGAAGATTCTCCGATAAACAAAATATTAACAGAATGTATAGTGAAGATCATGCTTTTATTTGCTGTTGGATTTATAATGGCATTTTTGGTGATCAGGGTGATGTCTTTTTCCTTCGCGGGGATTCGGTTGTTTTTTTCTGAGAATATATTTGGGATTCTCGTCTTTTTCTTTCTTATGATGCAGTTTGTCTTTGGCCGGGCGGATCAGCTGGACAGCTGGTCTTCATGCTGGTATGCGGCAGATTATTCCATGGGGATGGGCTCCCGGTTTTTTGCAGGTTCTTTGTTGTCGTTGTTTTATGACGATTTTCTAAGTCAGGAGCTGGCATATAATTTCTGCGCAGCAGCTCTGGTAATGCTCATTGTATGCGTAGCATATCTGATCAATTATGCTGTTAAGCGAACAGAAGCTCCTGCAACAGGTGCGGTTAAGTTTCTGGTAATCTGTTTTTTGTGCTGTCCCGGGTCTGTTGCAGCTTTGTGGACAGAAGGCCAGATGGGGCGGCTGGAAATGTATACACTTCTGCTTTCTCTGGTGGGCGTGATCATATTTCATAAAACAGCTCACAGAGGAGTTCGATATCTTTCGGTTACTATAATAGCTGTGGTTTCCATGGCGATTTATCAGGGATATCTTTTCCTGTATTTTCCGATTCTGGCAGTTGTGATCATATGTGATATATTTAGGGATAGGAAAATCAATATTAAAAGTTGTATATGTGGGTTTTTAAGCTGTATGGCTGTAGGCATTTCTTTCCTGTGGTTTCAGTTTTGCTCATATGTAAAGTATGCGGATGCGACTTCCATGGTTGCGGCATTGTCCGGGAAAACAGATTTGTATGTTGAGTCGGATGCTGTTTATTATGAATGCTTTGCCACAGTCATTGACGCTTATAAAGATATGAACACAAGTTTTTTTCTGGCAAATGGAGAATTTCCGAGAGAAAAACTGTTTCTTACGATTTTTTTGCTTGCACCGATCTTTGTTTTGGTTCTGGCTGTTTACTGGAAGTGTCTGTTATGTGTCAGAAATAAAAATGAGAAGATAATGAAAACGCCCTATTTGTATTGTGCTTTTGTGAATCTGGCGGTTATGCCGCAGTTTGTACTGAACGTGGATTGGGGAAGATGGCTTACTGCGCTTGTGATTAATGCTTTTTTTGGTATATTATATCTGTCATATCTGGAATTTACAGAGATGAAGAAGGCTCTGGGGGTGTTGGGCAATTATGTAGAACAGCATAAAGAGACGGCAGTTTTCTGCATCCTGTATCTGGCATCGCTGGGAAAATTTGGTGCCCGTAACTTTCTGCCGCAGGTCGACATGCTGTGGAAAATGTTCTGCAGGCAGCTGTACTAAAAAAGAAATTGAAATACAGGAGAAAATAGTATATATTATCCTTATATAATCACGAAAAGGATGGTTGAAAGATGGCATTACTAAAAGAATGGCATAAAATTGCCTATGATGAGTCGAGAGACAAAGGAGTGATCCAGAGATTCTGGGCAAATTATTTTAATCTGGAGAAGGGCGTATATGAAAAGCTGCTGGCTGAGCCGGATACGGAAGTAAAAGGCACTGTAAAGGAGCTGGCGGAGAAGTACAGCCTGAGTATCATGGAGATGACCGGATTTCTGGACGGGATCAATGACAGCCTTGTGACACCGAATCCCATCGAAGAGATGGAAGAGGACACGGTTGTCAGTCTGAGATTTGACAAAGAGAAGCTTTATAAAAATATGGTGGATGCGAAGGCGGACTGGCTGTATGAGCTGCCTCAGTGGGAGGAAATTTTTGATGAGGCGACCAGAAAAGAGCTGTATCTGGAGCAGAAGAAGTCCGGAACGATCATAAAGGGGCCGAAGATCGGCCGGAACGATCCCTGTCCCTGCGGCAGCGGGAAAAAGTATAAACAATGCTGCGGGAAAAAGAATTAACAGATCAAAAAATATCAAAATGATGAAAATAAAGGGTTGACACCTGTCAGCCAGATGCTATAATGATAAGAAATTGAGACTGAGAAAACAAAGACAGGAAGAGTAGGATCATGATTCCGTCCAGAGAGAGATGCATAGGCTGGAAGCGTCTTACGGCAGAAGGATCTGAAGACCACCCTGGAGTGGCTTTAATACAGCCCGGCCGACACCGTTATCGTCCAAATGAGTGGTGCATACAATGAGGGTGGAACCGCGGTAGCTTTGTATATCGTCCCTGAACAGTTTTCGGACTGTTCAGGGTTTTTATTTTTTGGAAAGAGGAGGAAAACAGGATGAAGATTACATTAAAAGACGGGTCTGTAAAAGAATATGCAGAAAGCAGAACGGTGATTGATATTGCTGCGGATATCAGTGAAGGCCTGGCGCGTATGGCATGTGCAGGAGAGGCAGACGGAGAGGTTGTGGATCTCAGAACCGTGATCGACAGGGACTGCACGCTGAACATTCTGACAGTAAAAGATGAGGCAGGACTTCGGGTGGTGCGCCATACCTGTTCCCATGTACTGGCAGAAGCAGTGAAGAATCTGTTCCCGGATGCAAAACTGACCATCGGACCAGCCATTGATACCGGATATTATTATGATTTTGATGCGGCTCCATTTTCCAGAGAGGATCTGGACAGGATCGAAAAGGAAATGAAGAAGATCATTAAAAAAGGGGAAAAGCTGGAGCGCTTTGCGCTTCCAAGAGAAGAAGCCATTCGGTTTATGGAAGAAAAGAACGAGCCGTATAAGGTAGAACTGATCCAGGAGCTTCCAGAGGATGCAGAGATCTCCTTCTATCGTCAGGGGGACTTTGTGGATCTGTGCGCAGGACCGCATCTCATGAGCACAAAAGGGATCAAGGCGTTTAAGCTGACCTCTTCTTCCGGGGCCTACTGGAGGGGAGACTCTGACAAGGCCATGCTGCAGAGAATCTATGGAAGTGCTTTTGCGACAAAAGAAGAGCTGGAAGCATATCTGCAGCATCTGGAAGATATCAAAAAACGCGATCACAATAAGCTGGGCCGTGAGATGGAGCTGTTTACTACGGTGGATGTGATCGGTCAGGGCCTTCCGCTTCTGATGCCCAAGGGGGCAAAGATGATCCAGACGATGCAGAGGTGGATCGAAGATGAGGAAGACAACAACTGGGGTTATATCCGCACGAAGACGCCGTTGATGGCGAAAAGCGATCTGTATAAAATATCCGGGCACTGGGATCATTACAAGGAAGGGATGTTCGTGCTGGGGGATGAAGAGAAAGACAAAGAAGTATTTGCCCTGCGCCCTATGACCTGTCCGTTCCAGTATTATGTATACAAGGCGAGCCAGAAATCCTACCGGGATCTTCCCCTGCGTTACGGCGAGACTTCCACGTTGTTCCGGAATGAGGACTCCGGAGAGATGCATGGTCTGACCCGCGTGCGGCAGTTTACCATATCGGAGGGACATCTGATCGTCCGTCCGGATCAGATGGTGGAAGAGTTCAAGGGCTGTCTGGCGCTGGCGAAGAAATGTCTGACGACTCTTGGAGTGGAGGAAGATGTGACCTACCATCTCTCCAAATGGGATCCGGATAATCGGGAAAAGTATATCGGAGAGCCCGAGGTGTGGAATGAGACAGAACAGCATATCCGTGAGATCCTGACAGAACTGGAGATTCCGTTTGTGGAAGATGTAGGAGAAGCTGCCTTCTATGGTCCCAAGGTGGACATTAATACCAGAAATGTATATGGTAAGGAAGATACCATGATCACGATCCAGTGGGATGCGCTTCTGGCAGAACAGTTTGATATGTACTATATTGATCAGAATGGTGAGAAGGTCCGGCCGTATATTATCCACAGGACTTCCATCGGATGCTATGAGCGGACGCTGGCATGGCTGATCGAGAAATATGCAGGCATGTTCCCCACCTGGCTGTGCCCGGAGCAGGTGCGTGTGCTGCCGATCTCTGACAAATATCTGGGATATGCCGGGAAGGTTCAGGAAGAGCTCCGAGCGAACGGGATTCTGTCCACGGTCGATACGAGAGCAGAGAAAATCGGGTATAAGATCCGCGAGGCGAGACTGGCAAAGGTTCCGTATATGCTGGTTGTCGGCGAAAAGGAAGAGGCAGAAGGAAAGGTATCAGTCAGAAGCCGTTTCCTGGGAGATGAAGGCCAGAAGGATCTGCAGGAATTTATCGATGCAGTCTGTAAGGAGATCCGAACGAAAGAGATCCGGAAGATCGAAGTACAGGAGCAGAAATGATGCTGATAAGGTTCCCTGGATTTAGGAGGTTAGCCAGTTGATGAAGAAGGTGTTGATTATTGGAGCAGGTCCGGCAGGTCTTACAGCAGCATATGAGCTGCTGGAAAAGTCAATGGACTATGAAGTGACAGTATTGGAAGAGAGCGATACCTTTGGCGGAATCTCCCGTACGGTCGAGTACAAAGGGAACCGTATGGACATGGGAGGGCATCGTTTTTTCTCCAAAGTTCCGGAGGTCAATGAGTGGTGGGAAAAGATGCTGCCAACCCAGGGGCGTCCATCCATGGATGATATGGTTCTAAACCGAAAGTACAGTACGAAACAGGGAGGGCCTGATCCGGAAAGAGAGGACCGGGTTATGCTTCGGAGAAACAGGCTGTCCAGAATCTTTTTCAACCAGAAATTTTTTGACTATCCCATCTCTCTGAAATGGCAGACGCTAAAAGGTATGGGATTTGGAACAACGATGATGGTTGGTTTCAGTTATCTGAAAAGCCTTTTGTTTAAACGTAAGGAAGCGTCTCTGGAAGATTTTTATATCAATCGGTTTGGGAAAAAACTGTACGCTCTGTTTTTTGAAGGCTATACGGAGAATCTCTGGGGACGTCATCCCAGAGAGATCTCACCGGAGTGGGGAGCACAGCGTACGAAGGGGTTGTCCATTCTGGCGATTCTGAAGGATGTCCTTGACAAGGCATTCCGCAGGAAAAACCGTAAGGTAGAGACTTCTTTGATAGAGGAATTTGCCTATCCAAAGCTCGGTCCTGGACAGCTCTGGGAACTGACAGCGGAAGAGATTCTGAAAAAGGGCGGGAAGATTATTAAAAATGCCAGGGTGACGGAGATCCTGAAAAACAGCGAAAACATGGTGACAGGTATTCGGTATGAGAAAAACGGGCAGATAATTACTGAAAATGGGGACTATGTGATCTCTTCCATGCCGGTGAAGGATCTGGTCGCAGGCATGAATGATGTTCCGGAGCGGTATGCGGATATTGCGGCAGGACTTCCATATCGGGATTATATGACGGTGGGAGTTCTGGTTCCACATCTGAACCTGAAAAATGAGACAGATATTAAAACAATGGGAGATATCATACCGGATGACTGGATCTATATCCATGACCGGAATGTGAAGATGGGACGCCTGCAGGTATATAATAACTGGTCTCCGTATCTGGTTCGGGATGTGGAGCATACTGTATGGGTTGGACTGGAATATTTCTGCAATGAAGGTGATGAGATGTGGTCCATGACAGATGACGAGTTTGCGCATATGGGGATCAGGGAGATGGTTGCCATGCATTTGATCGATGATGAAAAACAGGTGCTTGACTACCATGTGGAACGGGTCAGGAAGGCATACCCTGCCTATTTTGACACATACAGCCTGATGGATGAGCTTCGGGGTTATCTGGATACCATACCAAATCTGTTCTGTGTGGGCAGAAATGGTCAGCACAGATATAATAATCTGGATCACTCCATGTGTACTTCCTTTGAGGCGGTGAAAAATATTCTGTCAGGTACGACGGACAAGACGAATGTATGGAATGTTAATACAGAACAGGAATATCATGAAAGGGGTAAAGGACAGTAAATAAATTTTCCCGCAAAAAAAGTTGAAAATCAGGAAAAAACTGTTGACAACCGGCTCATGTTTTGCTATGATGTATGAGTCGGTTGTGAGACAGGGAATTGGACATACGGTTTCCGGGGTATATCAACCAATTGAATATGGCGAGATAGCTCAGCTGGCTAGAGCACACGGTTCATACCCGTGGTGTCGAGGGTTCGAGTCCCCCTCTCGCTACTTGATCTGGATGGCGGAAAGCATTGACTGTGGTTATGCTTTCCGTATTTTTTATAATAACGGTTAGTATACGGGACTGGTGGATGAAATGAATATTATATGGATGGACGGCGGACTTGGCAATCAGATGTTCCAGTATGCGCTGGCGTTGAAGATGCAGAGCCTGGGGATACAGGTAAAGATCGATGTGACAAAATATGCACAGCATCATGTGCATAATGATTTTGAACTGGACCGGGTCTTTGGGATTGACTGTCCGCTGGCGGATGGATCAGAGATCCGCCGGCTCGGATATATAAAAGGGAATCACTGGACGGAATTTCTGAAAAAGACGCCCTTTCGTAAAAAGACGGTTTATAACAATGAGTCCTATGCCTATGATGAGCAGGTGCTCAGACTGGACGGCTGTTATATCGAAGGCTACTGGCAGAGTGAGAAATATTTTCAGGATATCAGGGGAAAGATATTAGAGGTTTATCGTTTTCCGGATTTCCCGGAAGAACAGAATATATGGGTGGAGAGGATACAACACTCCTGTGCGGTCAGTATGCATATCCGCCGGGGGGATTATCTGCAGTATCCGTATCTGCAGGATATATGTACGGAAGATTATTACAGAAGATCCATGGATTATTTTCGGAAAATTTTACCGGATCCGCCGGTATTTTATATTTTCACCAACGATCACGCCTGGGCTGAAGCGCATTTTACGGAAGAGGACTGCTGCTTTGTCAAAGGGTATACAGGAAAGGACAGTTTTCGTGATATGCAGCTGATGAGTCTGTGCAGACACCATATCATTGCAAACAGCTCGTTCAGCTGGTGGGGCGCATGGCTGGGACAGAATCCGGACAAGATCGTGATTGCGCCGGAAAGATGGATTAATTATGCAGAGGATGAGAAAATCGATGTAATACCGGAAGACTGGGTTACGGTGAAAGGATGACAGAGCGGCGCCAGGCAGTCAGACGGCAGACAGGATGGCCGCTGACTGAGCCGGGCTGTGAGGAAAGTTTGAAGACAGGAGAGCAATGAGATGAGAGTTGGTATGGGATACGATGTACACCGTCTGGTGGAAGAGCGGGATCTGATCCTGGGCGGGGTGAAGATACCTTATGAAAAGGGGCTGCTGGGGCATTCGGATGCGGATGTACTGCTCCATGCGATTATGGATGCACTGCTGGGAGCGGCTGCGCTTGGAGACATTGGAAGACATTTTCCGGACACGGATCCGGCTTATAAGGGGGTATCCAGTCTTCGGCTTTTGAAACATGTGGGGAAGCTTCTGGAGGAAAAAAACTGCCAGATCATCAATATTGATGCGACGATCATCGCTCAGAGACCGAAGATGGCGCCGCATATTGCTCAGATGGTCAAAAATGTGGCTGAGATACTGGGAATTGAGGAAGATCAGGTAAATATTAAAGCGACCACAGAGGAAGGACTGGGATTTACCGGCAGCGGGGAGGGCATTGCTTCCCAGGCGGTCTGTTCGCTGCTGCCTGTTGAGTTCTGCATCGATGACGACCGGATGAGAGTGCGGAAGGCATGTGAAGGGTGTGAAGGATGTCCGAGGGGTTAAGGGACCTGCCGATGCCTTTTTATCTGCCCGCAGAGAGAAAGCAGCAGTCCAGGAATCTGTATGAGCGGGTATTTTCTGAGGATACGAAAAAATTTGTGGATTATTACTATTCCTGCAGGATCCGGGACAATGAGATCCTGGCACTGGAAGAGAACGGACAGATCGTATCCATGCTTCACCGGAATCCATATCAGATGATCGTGAATGGATATGAAGTAAGAAGTGATTATATTGTGGCGGTTGCAACACATGAGGATTATCGGCATCGGGGCTGTATGCGCATACTTCTTGAGAAGGCATTGAGGGATATGGCCAGCCAGGGGATGCCGTTTACCTTTTTGATGCCGGCGAGCGAGAGCATTTATGCGCCGTTTGATTTTGTATGGGCCTGTCCTTATACGGAACTGCCGGAGCGGGTCATGCAAATGGATATGGAGGCACAGAACCGTTATCTGGCCGGCCGCTGTCAGATGTTCTGCAAAAGGGATGAGCGTTATATGGAGAATCTGAAGGCCCGGAGACTGGCGGAGGAGGGAGAAGCGCCTCCGGGAAAGATGCCGCCGTATATGGTCCGGATTACGGATGTGCGCCGGATGCTTCAGATCGCGTGGAGCCGGGAGCCAAGGGAGCTGTATCTGTATGTGAAGGATTCTGTAGTTGATAAAAACAATGGATATTTCCGGTGGCATCTGTCCGGGAATGGAGCAGTTGCTGAACATCTGGAAGCGATGCCGGAAAGAGTGGATCTGGAACTGACGGTGGGCGAGCTGGCAGAGATGATCTTCAGTGGATTCCGGATCTGTCTGTCAGAAGTTGTTTGATACTTGACAAAATCGACAAAATTTCATATGCTATACAAATAAAGGAAATGCGGAGAACGGATAGAGTAATCCAGTCTGCACCATCAGAGAGGGGCTGCCGTGGGCTGAAAGCAGTTCCGGGCGGCAGCGGATGAACGTGCATCCGGGAGCAGACGGGGGGAACATAAGTATCCCCGTACGCAGGCATGCGTTACATGTATCGAGTGGGAGGCATATGCCTTTCAGTAGAGTGGAACCACGGATACCTTCGTCTCTATAGGGGATGGAGGTTTTTTACTGTGTCTGCGGAGTATGAAAGATCTGCGCTCTGACCGCGCCGGCTGTGTGTTGAACAGGAAGCTTCCGGTTCAATTCTGAATTGTAAAAAGTAAGGAGCATATATGGGATTTATCAGTTATATCAAAGAAGAGATCGAGGTCATAAGAGAGCGGGATCCGGCCATCAAATCCAACATGGAGGTGTTTCTCTATCCCACTTTCCATGCGATCATGAAATATCGGATCGCCCATAAGCTGTATAAAAACGGACATTTTTTCTGGGCCAGGTGGCTCTCGCAGCGGACGGCCAGAAAGACCGGGATCGAGATCCATCCGGGTGCGACCATCGGCAAAGGACTGTTTATTGACCACGGAACCGGAGTGGTGATCGGAGAGACGGCGGTCCTGGGAGATAATGTGACGCTGTATCAGGGAGTGACGCTGGGAGGCACCGGTAAGGAACAGGGGAAGAGACATCCCACCCTGGAGGATAACGTGATGGTCAGCGCAGGGGCCAAAATTCTGGGATCTTTCACTATCGGTGAAAATTCCAAGATCGGAGCCGGCAGCGTGGTGCTGGGGCCGGTGCCGGCCAACTGTACGGTGGTGGGGATCCCGGGGAGGATCGTGAAAAAGGACAGTGTCCGCATCCCGAGAAAGGATCTGGATCAGGTCAATCTGCCGGATCCGGTACTGGATGCCATATCAGAGCTTCAGAAGGAGAACAGAAAGTTACGGGAAGAACTGGACAAAATAAAAAGAAAACAGGAGGAATTGTGAAATGATCCGTATTTATAATACTTTGACAAAAAAGAAAGAAGATTTTATTCCGCTGGAAGAAGGGAAGGTCCGCATGTATGTATGCGGTCCCACGGTTTACAATTTCATTCATATTGGCAATGCAAGACCCATGATCGTATTTGACACAGTGCGCCGTTATATGGAACATAAAGGATATGAAGTGAATTTTGTATCGAATTTTACGGATGTGGATGATAAGATTATCAAAAAAGCCAATGAAGAAGGGGTGACTGCTGAAGAAATATCTCAAAGATACATCGAAGAGTGCAAAAAGGATATGGAAGGCATGAATATCCGGCCGGCCACCACCCATCCTCTTGCGACTCAGGAGATTGACGGCATGATTGAGATGATTTCCACGTTGATAGAAAAGGGATATGCCTACGCAGTGAACGGAACGGTTTATTATCGTACGCGCCGTTTTGAAGAATACGGCAAACTCTCTCATAAGAATCTGGATGATCTGCAGGCGGGCAATCGCTCTCTTCTGGTCTCCGGCGAAGATGAAAAAGAAGATCCTCTTGATTTTGTACTCTGGAAGCCCAAAAAAGAAGGAGAGCCGTACTGGGTGTCTCCCTGGGGGGAAGGCCGTCCGGGATGGCATATTGAGTGCTCCGTCATGTCCCGGAAATATCTGGGAGAACAGATCGACATTCACGGCGGAGGAGAGGATCTGGTATTTCCCCATCATGAGAATGAGATTGCCCAGAGTGAGGCATGCAGCGGAAAAATATTTGCCAGATACTGGATGCACAATGCATTTCTGAACATCGATAACCGGAAGATGTCCAAATCTCTTGGGAATTTCTTCACGGTGCGGGAGATCAGCGAAAAATATGATCTGCAGATTCTGCGGTTTTTCATGCTGAATGCTCATTACCGCAGTCCGCTGAATTTCAGTGCGGAACTTATGGAGGCATCCAAAAATGCACTGGACCGTATCCATACTGCGGTGGATAATCTGGATTATATTGCAGAACATGCGGCAGCGGAGGAGCTGACCGGGGCGGAAGCGGCGCTCCTTCTGGAGGCGGAAAAATATGAAACGGATTTTGACGCGTCCATGGATGATGACTTTAATACTGCAGATGCGATCGCAGCTGTATTTGATCTGGTAAAATATGCGAATACCAAGGCAGGGGAAGGGAGCAGCAGGGCATTTGCAGGAGAGCTGTGCAGCAGGATCCGGAATCTGTGCGGGATACTGGGCATTGTTACAGAAAAGAAGGAAGAGCTTCTGGATGCAGAGATCGAGGATCTCATTGCAGAACGACAGGCGGCAAGAAAAGCGAAAGACTTTGCCAGGGCGGACGAGATCCGCGGGCTGCTTCTGGATAAGGGGATCCTTCTGGAGGATACACGCGAAGGAGTAAAATGGAAGAGAGCATAAACTATCTGAAAACACAGTTCCAGCTTCCGGATGTGGACATCCGGACTTATTCCCCTCAGGTGCTGGCATATATCGGCGACGGGATCTATGAGCTGATCATCCGCACGGTTCTGGTGGGAAAGGGCAACTGTCAGGCAAATGACCTTCACAGGAAAGCCAGCGGCTATGTAAAAGCGTCCGCACAGGCGGCCATGGTCCTGGCGATCCGGGAGGAGCTGACGGAAGATGAGCACCACGCGTATAAGCGGGGGCGCAATGCCAGGGCATTCAGCATGGCGAAGCATGCGACGATGGGTGAGTATCGTCAGGCTACGGGATTTGAGGCGCTGATGGGATATCTGTATCTGACCGGACAGATGACGCGTCTGGTGGATCTGGTACGGATGGGGATGGAACGGACAGGAGGACTGCCATGAGATACGAAGAACTGACCATAGAAGGCCGCAATGCGGTGCTGGAGGCATTTCGCGCGGGAAAGACCATAGACAGGCTGTATGTGCAGAAAGGATGCCAGGACGGGCCGGTGAACAGCATCCTGCGGGAAGCCAGGAAGCATGATACCATAATCAGCTTTATGGCCAGGGAACGCCTGGATCAGATGTCAGAGACCGGGAAGCATCAGGGGGTCATCGCCCAGGCCGCTGCATACGAATACGCGGAAGTGGAAGATATCCTGAAGCGGGCGGAAGAAAAGGGAGAACCGCCTTTTATCTTTCTGCTGGATAATGTGGAGGATCCGCATAACCTGGGGGCAATCATCCGTACTGCGAATCTGGCCGGCGCCCATGGGGTCATCATTCCCAAAAGACGGGCGGCAGGGTTGACCGCTGCGGTGGCGAAGGCTTCCGCAGGAGCGATCAACTATACTCCGGTGGCGAAGGTGACCAATCTGGGGAGTACGATGGAAGAGCTGAAGAAAAGAGGACTCTGGTTCGTCTGTGCAGATATGGCAGGGACTGTCATGTATGACCTGGATCTGAAAGGAGCCATAGGCCTGGTGATTGGAAACGAGGGCGAAGGAGTGGGCCGACTGGTCCGCGAAAAGTGTGATTATGTTGCCTCAATCCCCATGAAAGGAGATATTGATTCCTTAAATGCATCTGTGGCTGCAGGCGTGCTGGCATATGAGATCGTCAGGCAGAGAATGGGGTGATCGGGAATGGAAAAAAAGGAAAAGAAAATCATTGTGATTTTATTTGTGGTCTGCCTGCTGATTGGCCTGGTTGCTGTACAGGGCTATGGGATTAATGTGGATGAGAATCCGGAGATCGATATTGCCAGAATGGATCTGAAAGAATATGTCCGTCTGTTCTTTGGAGAAAACAGCCGTTTGTTTGGTTATATGGATGGTCTGATTGGAGATCTGATGGATTCTGTGGAGATCGACCATGGAGAGGCGGTACTCTATCCGATTGTTGTAGTGGTATCGGTGCTGCGGGTTATGGGAAGAGCGGATCTGGGGATGCTGTCTTATCATATGTATCTTTATGTCTGGTTTCTTTTGGGACTCCTTGCTGCCTACCAGGTGGGGAAGTTTCTTACAGGAAAAAAGTGGTATGGCGCAATGGCGGCGGCGTTTATTGGTCTGAATCCCATGCTGTTTGGAAACGCATTTATTAATAATAAAGATATGATCATGCTGTCCCTGACATCCATCTGCATTTATTTTGGCATTCGGTTTGTGGAAAAGAAGACCTGGCAGTGGAGTGTGCTGTGGGCAGTTGTTACGGGACTTTGTGTCAATATGAGGATCACGGGACTGATGTATGCAGGCCTTTTCGGAGGATTGTATCTGCTGGAATTTCTCACCTCCCGGGAAAAAGATAAAAAAGTGTTCTGGCATGGAATCCTGGCAGTTCTTGTGATGCTTGCGACTTTTGTGGCGGTGACTCCTGCCACGTGGTATTCCTTCTGGGGATATTTTGTGTATACTGCGACCAGCTCTACCGGTTTTTTGAGATGGCATGGATGGATACTGTATGGCGGTGAACTGTATCGGTATCTGGAGAAGTCACTCCCCTGGCATTATTTTTTCGGATGTTTTGGGATTCAGACACCGATCATATTTCTCGCGGCTTTTATTTTTGGTCAGGCAGGGTGTATCTGCCTGTTTTTCAGGAAATTAAAGCAAAACTGGAAAGATATGAAATATATGCTGATATTTGCTGTGATTATATGGGCGCCTATGACATTTTTTATGGTAAGAAGTGCGAACGTGTTTTTCAGGCATTTTTTCTTTATGTATCCAGTGTTGGCATTTATGGCGGTTTATGTTCTGAACAGATTTTGTGGCCATGGGAAAACTGAAAAAATTGTAAAAAGCTGTTTGATAATTCAGATGGTAATATGTGTGTTGCTGATGATTGCAGGACATCCTTTTCAGGCTACGTATTTTAATGCGCTGGCTGGCAGAAATGCAGAGGAACGGTTTGAATATATCAATACGGATTACTATAAAGAAGCCCTGGAACAGATATTGAAGATGGATGAGGGGGATGATATACTGATCTCTTCTGATAATCTGAACTGTTATTTTGGAATCAAGCAGGCATGGGAGATCCTGCATCCGGATAAAAAAGCCCGGATTCGGATTGCAGAACCGGAGACTGTGGAATGTGAGAATGCGGATTATCATGTATATGGGTATTCTACTTTGATAAAAGAAAACAAAGAGGCAAGTCTGGGGATTGCCGATTTTGTGTATTGTGAACCGGAGAAAAAATATGGGAAACAGTTTGGCCTGGATGCTTATGGGAAACGGGTGATAACAATTTATTATGATTAGTACGAGGGACTGGTTATGATGGATTGATACATGAGAGGATATAAAATGAATCTACAATCTGATGTAACTGTTACGAGGGAATACGGAGGCTATCTTCCCCTGGAGCTTCCAAAGGGACAGGAATATTATCGGGGAGAACATGTGGTCGCCTTGAATTCCGGGCGTTATGCGATCGTATATGCGCTGCTGGATGGGGGATGGGAGCGGATCTATCTGCCCTGTTATCTGTGCAGGACTGTGGAAACGGCGATCCGAAGGCTTGCACCTCACGTGGATATCTGCTATTATCACATTGACAGGCAGTTTCTTCCGATGAATGTGCATCCGAAAGAGAGAGAATGCATTCTGTGGGTCAATTATTTTGGTATCCAGCCGGAGACAGTCATCGATCAGATGACAGAGATATATAAAGGACATTTGATTCTGGATCACACCCAGTCCTTTTTCTCGGTGCCAAGGGATCATGTCTATCAGGTGTACTCCTGCAGGAAATTTTTTGGCGTATGCGATGGGAGTTATGTGATCGGAGAGGGGATTCGGAAAAGACCATTGGAACAGCATTATTCCAGCGCATATTTTGCACATCTGATCCAGAGTCATGAACATGGGACGAATCACGCCTACCGGTTAAACAAAGAAAATGAGATGCGTCTGAATAACTGCGGGATGGGGCTTATGTCGTCTCTGACCAGAGCGATCCTGAAAGGGACGGATTATTTCTCTGTCCGGGACCGCAGGCTGGCAAATATGAAGACGCTTCATGGCATCCTGGGCCCTTATAATGAGCTGCAGATCCAGGCTCTGACTCCGGCCATGAATTATCCGTTTCTCTGCCCGGACAGATCGCTGCGGGAAAGACTGGTGGCCAGTCGGATCTATGTACCGCAGCTGTGGAGGGAGACTGCTGAAAATGAAGCGTCCAGCCAGTGGGAAAAATACCTGTCAGAGCATCTCTGCCTGCTTCCGGTGGATCAGCGCTATGGGGAAGCAGATATGTACACAATAGGTCAGACTGTGCTGGAATTGATAAAGGAGGAACAGGCTGTTTATGAAACTCAGTTTTATTATACCATGTTATCGGAGCGAACATACGATCCTGCAGGTGATCGAAGAGATCGAGTCCAAGATGAAGGAACGGCCGGAGTATGTCTTTGAAATCATTACAGTAAATGATCATTCACCCGATCAGGTGCTGGGTACGCTGAAGGAAGCGGCCAACAGCCGTCCTTTTCTGAAAGTCATTGATCTGGCAAAAAATTTCGGACAGCATGCGGCAATGATGGCCGGGCTGTCCTGTGCATCCGGGGACAGGATGGTTTTTCTGGATGATGATTTCCAATGCCCGGTGGATCGTCTGTGGGATCTTCTGGAGCCTCTGGATCAGGGGTATGACGTCTCTCTGGCACAGTACCAGTTTGAAGAGCGTAAAGAGTCCTTTTTTCGGGTACTTGGAAGCCGTCTGAATGACAGGATGATGTGCCTTCTGCTGGACAAGCCAAAGGATCTGCGGATGACGAATTTTATCGCCATCAAAGCTTTTATCGCCCGGGAGCTGCTCCGCTATAAAAATCCATATCCTTATATAGATGGTCTTCTGCTGCGTTCCACGCAGAAGATCGCCAATGTGCCCATGCAGGATCGGGAACGCCTGAGCGGGAGCTCGGGTTATACTCTGCGGAAGCTGATTTCTCTTATATCCAATGGTTTTACGGCATTTTCCATTACGCCGCTTCGGATTGCAACATTTGTGGGGATTGTAAGTTCTCTGGGCGGTTTTGCCATGGGTGCCTGTATTATCATCAGAAAGCTTCTGGATCCCCTGGCCATTGATGCAGGGTACAGTTCTCTGATGGCGGTTATTCTGTTTATCGGCGGGATGATCATGATTATGCTGGGGATCTGCGGGGAGTATATCGGTCGGATCTATATCAGTATCAACAACAGTCCGCAGTATGTCATACGAGGCGTGTATAACATGGAGCCGGCGGACGCCGAAGATTTTTCCGGGCGGTGTTCTGCATCTGATGCGGATGCGAAAAGCGGCGAAAAGATGAAAAAAGGCTGAAAAAGATGAAAAAAGGTGTTGACACCCCGGGAAGGCTGTGATATTATAATCGAGTCGCGGGAAAGCGCGCAGGATAAGCTGCTGTGGCTCAGTCGGTAGAGCGTCGCATTGGTAGTGCGGAGGTCACGGGTCCGATTCCCGTCAGCAGCTTGAAAGAGCGGAAATTCAACAGAATTTCCGCTCTTTTTTAACAGGAGCAGAAGAGGACAAAGTCAGATGAAAACATGGATCAATAAAGGAATCGAGTCGTTGCGGCATATGTCCGTTCAGGTGAAAGCTTCTATGGCGTTTATGGTGGTCAATTTTATGCAGAAAGGGATTGCCTTTCTTACGACGCCTGTTTTTACCCGTCTGCTGTCTACGGAAGAATATGGGAAGATCACGGTATATTCTTCGTGGCTGGAGATCATCGGGATCTTTGCCATGTTCGGGTTGACGTCCAACGTGTATTATAACGGAATTCTGGATTACAAAAAGGATCAGGATAATTTTACATTTTCCATGCTGACGCTGTCCAATGTGATCACCCTGACGGTCATGCTGGCGGTATGGACTGTAAACCGGTATGTTCTTCATTTTCTGGATATTTCGCCGGTTTTGTTTTTCTTTATGTTTCTGAGCTTTTTTATCGAACCGGCATTTGAATTCTGGCAGGCAGGACAGAGGTTCTCCTATAAATACAGACTGGTATGTCTCTTTATGGTGCTGGTGATGATCGGCTCTCCGGTCTTCAGTCTGATGGGGATCCGGCTCTGTCCTTCCATGAAGGTGGAAGCCAGGATCATAGGTGCACAACTGGTCACGGCCCTGCTGAGCACAGGATGTTATATTGGTTTTATCTGCCATGCAGGGGGCAGGCCCAAAATGAGGTACTGGAGATATGCCGTCAAATATAACCTCGCGCTGATTCCGTTTTTTTTATCCAATTATATTTTAAATGGAAGCGACCGGCTGATGATATCCTGGTACTGCGGAGATGATAAAGCCGGGATCTACGGGATCGGGCACACCATGGCGTCAGTGGTTAATATCATATGGAGCTCTGTCAATGCGACGCTCCTGCCCACGATCTACCTGAAATGTGACGAAGACAGGAGAGAAGAGCTTTCCGGGATTGTGGTCCCGGTTATTACAGGGTTTGCTGCCGTCTGTATCATGATCATGCTGCTGTCGCCGGAGATCATCCGGTGCCTGGCTCCATCAAGTTATGGGGAAGGGATGTATGTGATACCGGTGGTAGTGGGCGGTACGTTTATCATGTCTTTATATACGGTATTTTCCAATAATCTTCTGTATGAAAAAAGCTCCAGGACAGTAGGAGCGGCGGGGATTGCGGCGGCGGTTCTCAATCTGGTGTTGAATATGATCTTTATCCCGAAATCTGGTTATCTTGCAGCCGGTTATACGACGCTCTGCGCATATATTCTGCCTGTGGTCTGGGGGTCTGTTGCATTAAAAAGGCTGACCGGATATTTCGTGTATGATATCAGACAGATCGGGACAGTCAGCGTGGCGGTTATTTTTTCATCGCTTTTTGTATCCCGGCTGTATGATCATCTGCTTCTCCGGCTGGGCATACTGCTTGGCATGCTGATTGTGCTGTGGATCAGGAGAAAATGGCTGTTTGGAGATATCGCCGGAAAGATATTTCGTTAAAAAAGAAAAAGAAACTGATAAATTGTGCGGTCTGTCTTGCAAACGGTCATGGCAGTATGCTATGATAAAAACGTTTTAACTGATCGGAGGAATGAGGAGGAATCTGTTATGGAAAATGAAACAGTATCAAAAAATTTTATTGAGATAGAGATCGACAGGGACCTGGCGGAAGGGGTCTATGACACGGTCCACACCCGTTTCCCGCCGGAGCCCAACGGTTATCTGCATATCGGACATGCCAAGTCCATCCTGCTGAACTACGGGCTGGCAAAGAAGTATAATGGAAAGTTCAATATGCGGTTTGATGATACGAATCCGACGAAAGAACGGACGGAATTTGTGGATGCGATCAAGCGTGACATTCAGTGGCTGGGGGCGGACTGGGAGGACCGGCTGTTCTTTGCATCGGATTATTTCCAGCAGATGTATGATGCAGCGGTGAAGCTGATCAAAAAGGGAAAGGCCTATGTCTGTGATCTGACTGCGGAGGAGATCCGGGAATACCGCGGTACGCTGAAGGAACCAGGAAAAAACAGTCCGTACAGGGACCGTACAGTGGATGAGAATCTGAAACTGTTCGAGGATATGAAGAACGGCGTCTACAAAGATGGAGAGAAGGTGCTCCGTGCGAAGATCGATATGGCGTCTCCCAATATGAATATGCGTGATCCGGTGATCTACCGTGTGGCGCATATGAGCCATCACAATACAGGGGACGCCTGGTGTATCTACCCCATGTATGATTTTGCTCATCCCATTGAGGATGCCATCGAGGGAATCACACACTCCATCTGTACACTGGAATTCGAGGATCACCGTCCGCTCTATGAATGGGTGGTGAGGGAGCTGGAATATCCGCATCCGCCCAGGCAGATTGAGTTTGCCAAGCTGTATCTGACCAATGTGGTGACCGGCAAGCGTTATATCAAGAAGCTGGTGGAGGACGGCATTGTGGACGGCTGGGATGATCCCCGCCTGGTGTCCATCGCGGCTCTGCGCCGCAGGGGATTTACACCGGAATCGATCCAGATGTTCGTGGAGCTGTGCGGCGTGGCCAAGGGACAGAGCTCGGTGGATTACGCCATGCTGGAGTACTGCATCCGTGAGGATCTGAAGATGAAACGCCCCCGTATGATGGCAGTGCTGGATCCCATCAGGCTGGTCATTGACAATTATCCGGAGGGAGAGACAGAGTACCTGGACGCGGCGAACAATCTGGAAAATGAAGCGCTGGGGAGCCGGAAGATTCCGTTCTGCCGGGAGCTGTATATTGAAAGAGATGATTTTATGGAGGAACCGCCGAAGAAATATTTCCGTCTCTTCCCGGGCAATGAAGTCCGTCTGATGCATGCTTATTTTGTGAAATGTGAAAGTTTTGTCAAAGATGAAAATGGCAGAGTGGTGGAGGTACACTGTACCTACGATCCGGAGACAAAAGCAGGCAGTGGATTTACCGGCAGGAAGGTGAAGGGGACGATTCACTGGGTGCCGGCGCCTTACGCGGTGGATGCGAAGGTGCGTCTGTATGAGAATCTCATTGATGAGGAAAAAGGTGTCTACAACGAAGACGGAAGTATGAATATTAACCCGGATTCCCTGGTGACAGCGGACGCGAAGCTGGAACCGGCGCTTGGAGAAGTAAAAGCTTACGACAGTTTCCAGTTCGTACGCAATGGCTTCTTCTGCGTGGATGCGAAGGATTCCCGGGAGGATGCACTGGTGTTCAACCGGATCGTATCGCTGAAGAGTTCCTTCAGGCTGCCCGGATAACAGCGGGATATTCCGGACAGAAAGATGTACGAAATGATACTGGAACTGAAAGAGGGCTCCGGACAGCATCTGTATGAGCAGATCTACCGGTACATGAAAAGTGAGATCCAGAGAGGAAATATCCGATGGGGGGAGAAGCTGCCTTCCACGCGGCTTCTGGCCGGACAGTTGGATGTGAGCAGGAGCACGGTACAGATGGCGTATGACCAGCTTCTGTCAGAAGGATATATGGAGTCGGTGCCCTGCAGAGGTTATTTTGTCTGCCATACAGAGGAGCTGTATCATCTGGATGCGGAAGCAGCAGAAGAAGAAGTAAACGAGGAGCCGGAAAAGAGCTGCTGCAGGTATGATCTTGCGCCCAGCGGAACCGATCTGGAGCATGCACCGTATGCCGTCTGGAGGAAGCTGAGCCGGGAAGTATTCTGCCAGGACCAGAGGGAGCTGTTCCGTCTGGGAGATCCGAAGGGGGAGTATGGCCTGCGTTCCGTGATCTGCTCCTATCTGCATCAGGCCCGGGGGGTGAACGTGCAGCCGTCCCAGGTGGTCATCGGCGCAGGAAGTGATTATCTGCAGATGCTTCTGTCCCGGATGCTGGGGACGGACCGGAGAATCGCCATGGAGAGTCCCACCTACCGGCATGCATATGAGATCTTTCAGAGGCTGGGCTATGACTGCTGCACAGTCTCCATGGACCGGTATGGGATGGATGTGGAGGAGCTGGGAGCGTCCGGCGCGGATATCGCTTATGTAATGCCGTCTCATCAGTATCCCTTGGGAACAGTCATGCCCGTCAGACGGCGTCAGGAGCTTCTGCAATGGGCGGCGGAGCGGGAAGGCAGATATATCATAGAGGACGACTATGACAGCGATTTCCGGTATGTCGGCAGACCAATTCCGTCTCTGCAGGGAAGTGACAGACACCAGAAGGTGATTTATATTGGGACCTTTTCCCGGTCCATTGCTCCGTCGATCCGGATTGGCTATCTGGTGCTGCCCGCGCCGCTTCTGGACCGGTATGAGCAGGTGGGGAGAAAGTTTTCGTGTACGGTTTCCAGGACAGATCAGCGGATCCTGCAGCTTTTTATGGAGCGGGGATATTTTGAACGGCATCTGAACAAGATGCGGGCCCTGTATAAGAGCAGGCATGATGTGCTGCTTGGCGAGGTCCGGAAGATCAAAGGGGTCAACCGGATCCTGGGGGAACGGTCCGGGGTGCATATTCTGCTGGAAATGGCGGAGCCGTGGACCGAACAGGAGCTGGTCCGGCTGGCGGCAGAGGCAGGAGTCCGGGTCTATCCCCTGTCAGAGTACTGTATTGACGACCGGGTGTATGAGCCTGCTGTCCTCCTTGGTTATGCAGCTGTAACGGAGGATGAGATCCGGCAGTCAGTCAGGATACTTTCAAAAGTATGGAACAGAAAAAAGGAGGATGCCGTGTGAGACGGATCCTCCTTGCCTGATAAAAGCATTATTCTTTTTCCGCGGAAGAACGGTCGGTTTCGGCCTCTTCTTCGGATTTCGCAGGAGCGGTTTTGGCTTCCTCCTGCGCAGGTACTGTGAGATCCTCTTCTTCGAAGATTTCCTCCTCGCTGTCGAAGGCTGTTATGTCGTCTTCTTCCTCATCTTCCTCATCGTCAAACAGTTCTTCGTCGTCGAAGTCTTCTTCCAGTTCTTCCTCTTTCCTGAAAAACTTCTGGTAAATCAGAAGGCCTCCGGCCACAGCCAGTGCAGCGGTGAACAAAGTGGTGAGGGTTTTGATTATTTTTTTCATTGAATGACTCCTTTCATGGGTTTGGCTTTTCTCTATTCTAATATAAAAGCAGAGCGTTGAAAAGCAGAAAATCATTAAAATTTAAGAAAATATCCATTGTGATTTCGGAAGTTTTCTATTATATTGATAAGATGAGCACTGCTATAGTATGTACAGTAAAGGAAGAAAAAAACAATGGTTCGACTGATCGTTACAGATATTGACGGGACGCTGGTCCCTGAGGGAGGAAGCCGGGTGAACCCGGAATATATGACCGTGATTCGGGAGCTGACGGATCTGGGCGTGCGGTTTGCGGCTGCCAGCGGCAGGCAGGCCAGCAGCATCGATGTGATCTTTCATGAATTACGCGACCGGATCTATTATCTGGGGGATAACGGCGCCTGTATCCAGAAGAACGGACAGATGGTCAGGGGGATGTATATGGAGGAAGCAGACCTTCTGGCGCTTCTGAAGGAGTTGAGGGAGATGCCGGGGCAGCGCCTGCTGCTTTCCGTGGAGGAAGGGTATTATACAGATGACAGGGACGAGGATTTTCACCGGCTGGTCTTTGAAGAATACAAGGGCATGGGAAAAGTGGTGGAGCATGTGGAGGACTATGCGGATGCGTGCATCAAACTGAGCCTGTACTGTGAAGAAGGCGCCAGAGGCATCTACGACCTGCTGTACGACCGCTGGAAGGACAGGTTCACGATCTATGTATCCGGTGCCAGGTGGGTGGATATCAACGGCCTGGGCGTGACCAAGGGAGAAGCAGTCCGGTGGCTCCAGGAGAGATATGAGATCAAACCGGAAGAAACTGTAGTGTTCGGGGACAACTACAATGACATCTCCATGATGCGCCGGGCGGTCAGGAGCTATGCATCGGAGCTGTCTCATCCGGATATCCGGCAGGCGGCAGGGAATGTAGTGGAGTCCTATGAAAAGGATGGTGTGCTGAAGGTGCTGAAGCAGATTCTGAAGGAGGTTCGGAATGAAAAATAAGAAAAGGTGTATGGCGGCAGGCCTGCTGCTTGCAGTCGGCCTGCTGCTTGCAGGATGTGAGAATACAAAGATCGTGCTGACCACGGGCCTGGCATCTGATGAGGTATTCCGGATCGGGAACGTGTCCTGCGGGCTTCCGGAGGCGCTGATCTATCTCATGAATCAGAAGGGCAGCTATGAGAAGGTGTACGGGATTGAGATGTGGGAGCATGCGCTGGGCGATATGACCATGGAGGAATATCTGAAAAATCAGGTGCTCTCGGAGTTGGCACAGGTGAAGAGTATGGTGCTTCTGGCCGGGGAGCAGGAGATCACGCTGACAGAGGCGGAGGCGGCACAGGCGGAAGCGGCAGCGGCGGAATATTTTTCTTCTCTTGGACAGGAGGAAGCAGCGGTTCTGAAGGTAGATCAGGAGTCTATCTCGAAGATGTACGCAGATTACTGCCTCGCATTTAAAACATACCGCCAGATCACAGAGGATGTCAGCATCGAGGTCAGTGACGATGAGGCCAGGATCATCCAGCTCCAGCAGATGTTTCTGCCGGAGGAGCAGCAGGCCCGGGAGATCAGGGACCGGCTGGAGGCAGGAGAGGATTTTGCAGGGCTTGCAGCGAATTACTCGAAGGTTTCTCAGACCACGGTCTCTGTGGCAAGGGGCGAGAAAGACGGCGAGTACGAGGCGGTTGCTTTTGACCTGGACAATGGGGAGATCAGTCAGGTGTTTCCGGGAGACGGCGGATATTATATTCTGAAATGCCTGGATACGTATATGGAGGAAGAGTCAGAGGCAAACAAGCTCCAGGTGGCACAGAGACAGAAGACGGAGCGGTTCCAGAGGATTTATGAAGAACTTGTGAAGGATACGCTGTCTGAATTTCAGGAAAAGCTGTGGGATGGGGTGGTCTTTACGGACTATGAGGGCGTGCAGACCAGTTCCTTTTTTGAAGTCTATCAGAAATATTTTGGCGAATAAAAGGGTATGTGCTGCGGCAATATATGATTTCGCCTGCTGATCCGGCATTTGTAGGGAGCACGCGGAACGGACAAAACCGGTTCCGCGTATGCGCTCACAGGATACAGAGTGACAGGTCGGCAGGCAGGATCAAAACAGGCAGCGTGCGAGGTCTCCTGGAATGGGAAATGTCATCCCAGGATCTCTTTCAGACATTCCAGAAGCTCCGTATTCTTCTCCGGCATCATAAAACAGAAGCGGAAAAAGGTCTCGTCTTCCAGGCCGGGGAAGCTTGCGCAGTCCCGGAGCATAAGTCCTCTCTGGATGGCGTGGACGAAGACATCGTAGGATGTGACGCCTTCTTTTCGGATCCGCACCAGGATAAAATTGGCATAGGGGCGGTAGACTTTTACATGCTCCCAGGTCAGAAGTTCCCGGTAGACGCGTTCCCGTTCGGAGGCGATCAGGTGTCTTGTTTTCTCGATATAGTCTGTATCGGTGAACATCAGTTTGCCTGCTGCGTCGGCGAGGCTGTTGAGCGTCCAGGGATTCTGGCGTTCCCGGACTGCGGCCAGAAGCTCCTGATTTCCGGTCATGGCGTAGCCCAGACGCAGGCCCGGCGCGGCGAAAAACTTGGAGATGCCCCGGAGAATGACGAAATTTTTAAATGCATTCAGAAGTCCTGTGGAAGAGATGCTCATGTCCTCCGGCGCAAATTCGGCGTAAGTCTCGTCGATCATGACGAAGATTCCCCGGTCCCGGCACCTGGAGAGTACAGCGCGCATGTCTTCGGGCTCGGTGGCGGTGGAGGTGGGATTGTTGGGGTTGCAGATAATGACAAGAGAGGTCTCTTCTCCAAATGCCCCGCAGAAGTCTTCCGGTTCCAGCCGAAAGCCGTTTTGCTCTTTCAGGGCATAGTAACGGACCGTTCCGCCGGACAGCCGGACCTCCCGCTCATATTCGGAGTAGGTGGGAGAGACAATCAGCGCTTCCCGTGGTTTTAACACCTGAATGAACAGGGAGATCAGCTCCGTGCATCCGTTGCCGACAATAACCTGTTCTGCCAGACATCTGGTGTAGGCTGCGATATGCTTTCTCAGCTCTGTGTACTCCGGGTCCGGATAAGAGGCGACCACATCGATCTTTTCCGCCAGCTCCCGGCGCATCCTCGGTGAGATTCCCAGCGGATTTACATTGGCGCCAAAGCCGGTAATGGATTCTTTTGGAATGCCGAAATACCGTTCAATCTTCTCCAGGTCACTTCCGTGAAAATGTTCTTTTCCTTCGATTTTTTCCTTATATTCCATCTGTTGATTCCTCATTTCATCCATATAGTTGCATGACCTTGTCAGAAGGTGCTATAATGTATCCATTATATACCATCATTCAGAAAATGCAACGGGGTTCCTATGAAAGAGAAAGTGATCGATTTTTTCAATGGAATATTTGTATATGAACGTCCGGTTTTGAAGATTGAACCGGAAGAACTGGTGTTCGACCTTTCGCCGGGAGAGTCTGCCCGGGGGAGCTTTGTGGTCAGTTCCTCGGATGAGCGGCGCATCAAGGGACTTGTACATGCCAGGATCCCGGGGATGGAGCTTCTTTCTGACTGCTTTTTCGCCCGGGCTGCCAGGATCGAGTATACCTTTACGCCTCAGTGCCTGAGAGAGGGTGAGGTTCTTGAAGACCGGATCTGGCTGGAGACCGGCGCCGGGGAATACCGGCTGCCTGTGAAGGTGCGGATCAGGGGCGGCGAGGAAGTAACGGAAGAGGACCGGGCGCTTCCCATCGTGCTGGCCGGGGAGAACGAGCTGCCGGTGTGCAGAACCGGGGAAGGACGTCGGGAGTCGTGGAAGGAGAAGCGGCGTCTGGAAAATGCTCTGGCCGGGATCTGGCGCGTCCTGGAGGAAGAGAGAAGGGGAGCGCTGGAAAGCACGGAGGCGGTGAAGGCACTGCGCAGGTCGGTGGAGGAACTGGTGAAGGCGGATCCGGGTTCGGAGCTGTATCCTCTGCTGGATGTGTGGGTGATGCTCCGGGAGGGCCGGCAGAAGGATGCTGCATGTCTCCTGAAAAAATATGAGAAGGCCCGTCTGCGCCAGGTACGGAATGTTTCCGTGCAGGCGGTATATCTGTATGTGAGCGGTTTGTCCAGTCAGGAAGGAAAGGAAACGGACAGGGTCCTGGCGCAGCTTCGGAAGCTCTGGCAGAAATATCCGAAGGATCAGCTGGTCACGGCAGCGCTTCTGGAGCTTGATCCGCAGCTCCGGGATTCCGGGCGTACCCGTTATCTGATGCTGGAGCGGCAGTTTCGTGTGGGTACCAGAAGCCGTCTGCTCTATCAGGAGGCTTATGCCCTTCTGGAAGAAGACCCGGCTTTGTTTACCTGGCTGGATGATTTTACGCTTCAGGTCTTTGGCCGGGCGGCGGCACAGGGAATTCTGACGGTGGAGCTGGCAGAGCTTGCGGCAGCGCAGGCTACGAGGATCCGGAGCTGGTCGCCTCTGGCAGCCAGGCTTTTCAGGACCTGTTATGAGATCCATCCGTCCAAAGAGACGGCAGGGGCAGTCTGCCTGCTCTACATTCGCGGACAGAGGACGGACGCAGAGGCGTTTGCCTGGTATGAGCGGGGAGTGGAACTGGATGCGAAGATCACAAGCCTCTATGAATATTTTATCTATGCCATGCCCGGGGACTGTAAAAAGCTTCTGCCCAGACAGGTGCTGCTGTATTTCCAGTATCATAATACGCTGAATGCCAGACAGAAGACAAAAGTGTACTGCAATCTGGTCCGGTACGGAACGCCGGGGGAACCGGTGTATGAAGAACTCAGAAGACAGCTTCAGGAATTTCTGCTGGAGCAGCTGAAAGGACGGAAAGTGGATGACGGACTTGCCTGGCTGTATGGAAAGTGTCTGCTGCCGGAGACGCTGCCGGAGGACCTTCTGGAAGCGCTGGCGGATCTTCTGTTCCTGCAGAAGATCACCTGTAAGGAGAGGCGGATCCGGGCCGTGGAGGTCTGCCATGCCCAGCTGAAGGAAGTGGTTACCGTACCGCTGTCCGGGGACTGTGCGTATGTACCGGTCTATACAAAGGACGCCAGAATCACCCTGATCGATGTACAGGGGGGCCGGCATCGCAGATCAGTGCCCTATGAGCGCCGGCGCGCCATGATTGAGCCGGGATTTCTGAAGTTCTGCATCAGGAATCTGAAAGACCATCTGGGGCTGAATCTATATCTTCTGGACAAAGAGGGCGGGCACCGGCTGGAACCGGACAATTTGCCTCTTGCGTGGAAGCTTCTGGAGGACAGGAGAGTCCGGGAAACCTGGGCGCAGAGGCTGCGGCTGGAGATCCTGGACTATGAGCGCAGGCATCGGAAGCTGGATGAGCCGGACGAGCGGCTGATGTTTTCCGAGACGGAGGCGCTCGGGCTCTCCCGGGCGTATCAGGCGGCGTATATTGAGAGTCTGATCCTGTGGAGACAGGATGATACGGCACTGCGCCTTCTGTGGAAGAGCGGCTGCCGTCAGGTGGAAGCCGGGCTTTTGCTGCGGCTTCTGGAACGTCTTCTTGCCGGAGGAACGTATTCCAGGAACCTTCTGCTCCCTCTGGCCTGGCAGGTCTTCCGGGAAGGGGTCTATACGGAACGGGTCATCCGGCTTCTGGTTACGGAGGGACTGGGGGATACAGAGGAGCTTCTGAGACTCTGGGAGGCAGGGACGCAGTTCGGCATGTCTCTGCCGGAGCTGGAGGAACGGCTGCTGGTTCAGGCGCTGTTTACAGAACAGTATGTCTGCGAAGTATTTCCGGTCTATCAGTCCATGGATGACCGGGGCGGTGAATCCGTACTGGGCGTGGCATATCTGAACTATATGGGCTGGCTGGATTTTGTGAAGGGACGGCAGATTCCGGAGGGGGTCTTTGACTGTCTGGAACATCATCTTCTGTGGGAGGACCGCCTCTGTACGGCGGCGGTCCTGTCGTATCTGAGGCAGCTTTCTTTTCTTTCCGTGCAGACAGATGTAAGGAAGCGCCTGGCCAGGAGGCTTCTGGAGGGCCTCGGACCAAGAGACCGGAGGTTTTCCTTTATGAAGGGGCTGACCGGCTGTATGGGCAAAGAAGGCAGGCCCTGGGATCAGGTGGTGGTGGAATACCGATGCGATCCGAAGCACAGGGTGATCCTTCACTATGTGCTGGAATATCACGGGAAGACAACGTTTGACTATGTGACCGAACGTCTGTATCCAGTGTGCGGAGGAGTATTTACAAGAGCATTTATCCTGTTTTACGGAGAGCGGCTTACCTGGTTTGTCACGGAGACGGCAGGGGACGGGACAGAGCACTCCACGGAATGCCGGACGGTGGAAAACCGGGAAGAGACGGAAGGGGACAGCCGTTTTCACAGGCTGTGCCGGATGCAGCAGGCGCTGGATCAGCGGCAGGAGCAGTATCTGGAGCAGATGATGGAAGACTATGAGGAACTGACAGAGCTGGTGGAAAAGAGCTTCCGTGTCAGGTAACGGATACAGCAGGAAGACAGAGTACGGACAGGAGGCAGGATATGGCAGAAAAAAACAGGACCGGGCGGCTGCTTGCAGGGATTGACTACCGGGAGGAAACGCCAAAGGTCTGCTGTCAGACAGAGGAAATGACGGAGCCGGAGGTGCTTCCTCTGGATTTCACCGGGCAGAGCGGGCACAGGGCATGTTTTTTGCGGATATTGTCCGCACTGAAACGATTCGGCAGAAAAGAGGATATCCGGGCATCGCTTATACTGCCGGAGCTCTCGGAAGAGACAATCCGGCAGTATGCAAAGGAAGCCGGCGAAGCCGGATTTCTGGAGGGGCAGCTTAAGATCATGGGAGAAGCCGAGAGCGTGGTTCATTTTGTCATGCATCAGACCAACGATATCTGGCAGCAGCAGGTCTGGTTCCTGGAATTTGGCCGGGAGGAGATAAAGGCGACCGGGATTCAGGTGAATAAAAGGACGACTCCCATGGTGGTGCATGCGCAGGAGCCGGAATTCTGGAAGATGGGAGATACGCTGGAGGAACGGGATGCGTGTCTTTTGAAACATGTGAGGGAGCGTTTCGGGAAAAAGCCGGTGTCTGCCGTCTTTCTTGCAGGAACGGATCTTGATGCGGCGGTTTATAAAAAGAGCCGGGAGGAGATCTGTTTTCACCGCCGGGTATTTCTGGGGGATCTGATCCATGCCAGAGGCGCGTGCATGGCGGCCGGTGAGCCTGCCGGCACAGGGGCGTATCTGTTTCTGGGAGAGCAGACGCTTTTATATAATGTGGGAATCCGGAGCCTGCAAAGCGGAGAGGAAGCATTTTATACCATCGTCAGCGCCGGTGTCAACTGGTATGAGGCGGAAGGGAGCTGTGAGGTGCTGCTCCTGGATGAGCCTCTTCTGGAATTTTCCTTCCGGTCCATGCTGGGCGGAGAGCCCATCCGGGCAGGAATGCTCCTTCAGGATCTGCCGAGGAGACCAGGAGGGACCAGCAGACTGCTGGTGGAGGTCTGTTTTCCGGGGGCGGCCGAGTGTCAGGTGAAGGTGACGGATCTTGGCTTTGGCGAGCTGTATCCGTCGTCGGAGCTTAAGTGGACGGAATCTTTTATGCTGAAAGAAGAAGGAGAGAATGAGCATGGGGCTGGTATGCGTCTGCAGGTATGACCGGACGAAGGCGCCGCTCTTCGTGGAGCAGGCGGGAGTGGATCTGTACAGTCTGGAAGAGCTGTCTTATTTTCTGTATCATAATATCTGTCTGGTGGATCGTCATTTTTTTGACGAACGGCTTGTGCGGTGGCTCAGGGAGGAAGCGGGCTGCAAAGAGCTGGCAGAGCGGCTTGAAAGGGGGATTTCCTCCGGGGCTGCGCTGAAGGATCTGGTGATGGCGGTGGTGGGAGCTTCCGGAGTTTATTTCGGAAAAGAGCTGTCAAAGCTGGAAGAGCGGCTCAGAGGACTGGGGACACTGAAGGAGCAGGAGCGGCTGAAGCTTCGTGCGGATGAGCTTCTGGACAACCGGAATGAATGGGCAGCCATGGAGGAATACAGGCGTATCCTGAAGATGCATCAGAACAGCCAGCTGGGACTTGGGTTCTACGGAGCAGTGTGGAACAACCTGGGCGTGTGCTACGCCAGACAGTTTCTGTTCAGGGAGGCGGTGCAGTGCTTTGAGACTGCTTATGAATATCAGCCGGACGACAGGATAAGGGAGCAGGCGGAGCTTGCCGGGCAGCTTGCGGAAGGGATCCTGCCGGGGGCCGGAAAGAAGAGGACAGATCCGGCAGATCCCCAGAAGCAGCTGCTGAAATGGGAGCGGGAGTACCGGGTGCGGCAGAAGTGGTGAGGGGGGTGTCCGGCAGAGGGACCTGCCTGCCAAAATAAAATCCTTGACAATACGGCCTGTTCCTGATATGATTTCAGTGTTGCGAAAATACTTTATCATGGTAGAGTAGTAGCATGTGGAAATTATGGCAGCATCTTCCGGAACCGGCAGGCAGTCGCAGACTGTCCGCTGCAGAGAGGGAGAATGCAGGGATTTCAGTAAGAGGAGGATATGAAGATGAAAAAGTTGATTGCGGTAATGCTGGCAGGTGTCATGACGGCTGCAATGGTAACAGGATGCGGCGGAGGAAAGACAGAGACTCCGGCGGATGCGCCGGCTGAGACAGAAGCACCGGCTGAGGATGAGACTGATCAGGGTGACACTCCTGCAGAGGACAGCACAGTGGGTGCAGAGGATACAGAAGCGGCTTCCGGTGAGAGCGATCTGGCATATGTAAAGGATAAGGGCACGCTGGTGGTAGGCATCACGGATTTTGAGCCTATGGATTACAAGGGCGAGGATGGAAGCTGGATCGGATTCGATGCGGATATGGCAGGCGCTTTTGCGGAGAGCCTGGGTGTGGAAGTGGAATTTGTGGAAATCGACTGGGACAACAAGATCATGGAGCTGGAGGGCAAAACCATCGACTGTGTGTGGAATGGTATGACGCTGACGGATGAGGTGCTGAGTTCCATGGAGTGTTCCAATGCGTACTGCAACAATGCCCAGATCGTGATCGTTCCGGCGGACAAGGCAGATCAGTATCAGGATGCGGACAGCCTTTCCGATCTGAATTTCGCGGTAGAGGCGGGAAGCGCCGGTGAGAAAGAGGTCAGCAGCCTGAACCTTACATATACACCGGTGAAGGCACAGTCCGATGCACTGATGGAAGTGGCGGCAGGCACTTCGGATGCGGCTGTGATCGACTCTCTCATGGCGGCGGCGATGGTAGGAGAAGGTACCGGCTATGCAGACCTGACTTATACGGTACAGCTGAACAGCGAAGAATACGGCGTTGGCTTCCGCAGGGGTTCTGACCTGGCAGAAGAACTGAACAAATTTTTTGTGGCAAGCTATCAGGACGGGAGCATGCTGGAGAGCGCAGAGACCTACGGCGTGCAGGCGGCTGTGATCGAGCAGAAATAAGATCGTGTGATGAAACAGAGGGCGGAGCCTTTCTTCGCCCTCTGTATTTTTCAGGAGGAGAAGAGGGGCAGCGGTCCTTCTGCAAATAAGAGAAAGCAGGACAGGTATTATGGAATTGATGCTGGAACAGATGCCGGTCGTTATCCGGTCGCTGAATGTGGGTTTTTTGCAGACCCTGAGACTTTTTGCGGTAACGCTTCTGGGGGCGGTTCCTCTGGGACTGATTATCGCATTTGGCTCCATGTCGCGTTTCCGCCCTCTGAGTTATGCGACCAAGATCATCGTCTGGATCATACGGGGAACGCCTCTGATGATTCAGCTTCTGATCATTTATTATTTTCCCGGTCTGGTGCTGAAAAATCCCATCTGGGGCGGCGGAGAAGCCGGCCGGTTTCTGGCGGCATCTTTTTCTTTTATTTTTAATTATGCCTGTTATTTTTCCGAGATTTACCGGGGCGGGATCCAGAGCGTTCCTGCGGGACAGGAGGAAGCCGGTCTGGTGCTGGGAATGACCAGAAGTCAGATTTTTTTCAGGGTTACGCTTCTGCAGATGATCAAGCGTATTGTGCCGCCCATGTCCAATGAAATCATCACGCTGGTCAAGGATACTTCTCTGGCGAGGATTATCGCGCTGCAGGAGATCATCTGGGCGGGCCAGGCGTTTATGAAAGGCTCCCAGGGGATCTCCGGGGCGATCTGGCCTCTGTTTTTCACAGCGGTTTATTATCTGATCTTCAGCGGACTTCTGACGGTGCTTCTGGGAAGACTGGAGAAGAAACTGGATTATTTCCGGTGAGGACCGGAGCGGAACTGTAAAACAGCGGAGGACCGACCAGCGCCCAGATGGATTTCAGGACGCGGATGCGGCCGGAAATGCATCTCCATCCCGGGAGATGGGAGGACCGGAGCGGAACTATAATCAGGAGGGTATCATATGGCGATACTGGAAGTTGAACATATCTGTAAATCATTTGAAAAAACGGAGGTCCTGAAGGATATCAGCTTTTCGCTGGAGGAAGGGCAGGTACTCTCCATCATCGGTTCTTCCGGGAGCGGCAAGACGACACTGCTTCGGTGCCTGAATTTTCTGGAACGGCCGGACCGCGGAGTCATCCGGGTGTGCGGCGAGACGCTGTACGACAGCGAGAATCCCACTTCCATGCAGGACTTCGAGATCCGAAAGAAAAGACTTCATTTCGGGCTGGTGTTCCAGTCCTTTAACCTGTTTCCGCAGTATACGGCGCTGGAGAATGTGATGCTGGCAAAGGAACTGCTGGCGAAAGAGCAGCCGGATTTTAAGGCGAGAAAGAAAGAGATTCATGAAGAGATCCGGATCCTGGCAGAAGAGCTGCTGCGGCAGATGGGACTGTCCGACCGGATGAACAACTATCCTCATCAGCTGTCCGGAGGCCAGTGTCAGCGGGTGGCCATCGCCCGCGCCCTTGCACTGAAGCCGGATATCCTCTGCTTTGACGAGCCGACTTCGGCGCTGGATCCGGAGCTGACCGGAGAGGTGCTGCGGGTTATGAAGGAGCTGGCGGATCAGAAGACGACCATGATCATTGTCACCCATGAAATGGCATTTGCCCGGGATGTGGCAAGCCATGTGATTTTTATGGACGACGGCTGTATCCTGGAGCAGGGGACGCCGAAGCAGGTGTTTGAACATTCCCATGAAGAACGGACAAGACAGTTCCTGTCCAGGTTTACACAGGGATAGAGATCCCGGTCAGGTCCGGCGCCCATGAAGAAATGCTTTACACTTCAGAAACTTATTGCTATAATGAAGACACTTCACAGAGGGTACCTTTATCTGGAAACAGGCGGTGCCGTGTGTGATCGGAACCTGAAGTAACGGGCGATAAAGAAAACGAAGAGATGTAGAAAAGGACGGGAAGAGCAGTTATGGAAAAGAAAGAACTTCTGTATGAGGGCAAGGCAAAGAAAGTATATACCACCGAAGATCCGGACGTGCTGATCGTATCTTATAAGGACGACGCGACTGCGTTCAACGGGCAGAAGAAGGGGACCATTGTGGGGAAGGGCGCGATCAACAACCGCATGAGCAACCACGTGTTCCGGCTGGTGGAGAAGGCCGGTGTGCCGACGCATCTGATCGAGGAGCTGAACGACCGGGAGACCGCAGTGAAAAGGGTGGAGATCGTTCCGCTGGAGGTCATCGTCCGCAACGTGGCGGCAGGCAGCTTTTCCAAACGTCTCGGTGTGCCGGAGGGAACGCCGTTTGCGGCTCCCACACTGGAGTTCAGTTATAAAAATGACGAACTGGGCGATCCGCTGATCAATGACTATTTTGCCATTGCTCTGAATCTTGCTACAAGAGAAGAGATCGACCGGATCACGGAGTATGCGTTTAAGGTCAATGAAGTGTACAAGGCTTATTTCTCGCAGCTGGGGATCGACCTCATCGACTTTAAGATTGAGTTCGGCCGCTGCAAAGGAGAGATTATCCTGGCAGATGAGACGTCTCCGGATACCTGCAGGCTGTGGGATTCCAGGACGCACGAGAAGCTGGACAAGGACCGTTTCCGCAGGGATCTTGGAAATGTGGAGGAAGCATATCAGGAAGTATTTAAGAGGCTGGGACTTTCATAAATGATAAAAGCGCAGGGCCGGGGCAGTTCCGAGAGCGGCTGTTCCCGGCCTCCGGCGCTTTCTTTGTTCCTGCGGGAACGGACCCGGGACTTCGGCCTGCGTGGGATCCGGAAGGGACAGCCAGGGTCGTCTCTATTGACAGAAAGGATGGAAAGAATGAGTACAGACAGATATCAAAGCCCCTTATCCGAGCGCTATGCCAGCAAAGAGATGCAGTATATCTTCTCGCCGGATAAGAAATTCCGCACCTGGAGAAAGCTGTGGATCGCGCTGGCAGAGACCGAGAAAGAGCTGGGGCTGCCCATTACACAGGAACAGATCGATGAGTTAAAGGCTCATGCAGAGGATATCAATTATGAGGTGGCAAGGGCGCGGGAAAAGGAAGTGCGTCATGACGTCATGTCCCATGTCTATGCCTATGGGGTGCAGTGCCCGAAAGCGAAGGGAATCATCCATCTGGGGGCTACTTCCTGTTATGTGGGTGACAATACGGATATCATCGTCATGACCGAGGCGCTTCGTCTGGTCAGAAGGAAGCTTGTCAACGTGATCGCGGAGCTGGCAAAATTTGCAGATACACATAAATCGCTGCCGACGCTGGCATTTACCCATTTTCAGCCGGCACAGCCGACGACTGTGGGGAAACGGGCGTCTCTGTGGCTGCAGGAGTTCTGCATGGATCTGGAGGATGTGGAGTATGTCCTTGGTACGATGAAGCTTCTGGGCTCCAAGGGGACGACCGGAACTCAGGCAAGCTTTCTGGAGCTTTTTGAAGGAAATCAGGAGACCATTGACAGGATCGATCCCATGATTGCAGAGAAGATGGGTTTCAAAGAGTGTGTACCGGTGTCCGGTCAGACCTATTCCCGCAAGACGGATACAAGGGTCCTGAACGTTCTGGCGGGGATCGCGGCCACCGCCCACAAGATGTCCAACGACATTCGTCTCCTGCAGCATCTGAAAGAGGTGGAAGAGCCCTTTGAGAAATCCCAGATCGGCTCATCGGCCATGGCGTATAAGCGGAATCCCATGCGGAGCGAGCGTATCGCGTCCCTGTCCAGATATGTAATGATTGACGCGCTGAATCCGGCCATCACCTCTGCGACCCAGTGGTTTGAGCGCACGCTGGACGATTCCGCCAACAAGCGGTTGTCCGTGCCGGAAGGGTTCCTGGCCGTGGACGGGATCCTGGATCTGTGCCTGAATGTGGTGGATGGTCTGGTGGTCTATCCGAAGGTGATCGAAAAACGCCTGATGAGCGAGCTGCCGTTCATGGCGACGGAAAATATCATGATGGATGCGGTGAAGGCGGGCGGAGACCGTCAGGAGCTCCATGAGAAGATCCGCACCCTTTCCATGGAAGCGGGGAAAAATGTGAAGGTGGAAGGGAAAGAGAACAATCTCCTGGAACTGATCGCGGCGGACCCGGCCTTTCATATGACGCTGGAGGAGCTGCAGGCATGTATGGAGCCGTCCAGGTATGTGGGCCGCAGCGCCGTCCAGGTGGAGGCATTTTTGAAACAGGTGGTGAATCCGATCCTGGAAGCGAACAGGGAGCTGCTGGGCATGAGCGCGGAGATCAACGTGTAATCATGTACAGCTATCATTTTCGGGAATGGCTGTCTTTCTTCTATTTTTACTGTATTTTCGGCTGGTGTTTTGAATCGGCCTATGTGTCGGTCAAGGACCGGCATCTGACCAACCGGGGCTTCTTAAGGGGGCCCTGGCTTCCTCTTTATGGAAGCGGCGCGATTCTGGTGCTTTGGCTGACGCTTCCTTTTCAGAAGACGCCGGTGCTGGTGTATGTGGTGGGAGCGCTGGGCGCAACTGTGCTGGAGTATGTGACCGGAGAGACGATGGTCAGGTGGTTCCGGGTCCGGTACTGGGATTACAGCGATCAGAGATTCCAGTATCAAGGGCATATCTGTCTGAGCTCTTCCATTGCCTGGGGATTTTTAAGCCTTCTGATGGTTTATGTGGTGCATCAGCCGGTGGAGCGGTTTATCTTCTGGATGCATGAGGAAGTGGTGTCTGTACTGACCTTCGGGATCACGGTCTGTATCGTGTATGATTTCAGCAATGCGTTCCGGAAGGCCATGGATCTGCGTGCAGTGCTGATCCAGGCAGAGAAGATCTGTGCGGAGCTGGAGCAGCGGGCGGCTGAGAAGAGGCGGCTTCTGGAAGCGGCGGCGACCTTTGCGAGGGCGGCTGTGGAGGAACGGATCGAGGAGAAGCGGGAGCGGGCAGAACAGTCGAAGGAAGAACTGCTCGGAAAGCTGGAATATGAGATTCAGCGGCTGCAGGAGAAGCAGGAACAGTTAAAGGAGCGGATAGTCCGCCATGGGGAAGTCCTGCTGGCGCGCAATCCGGGCTTTCGGCTGATGACAGACATGCCCGATCTGGAGGAGATTCGGGAACGGATCCGCCGGATGCAGAAAAGGCTCGGGATTAAATAAGGAATAAAACTGTCCAACAGGGAGCAGAGCTGAATCAGGCGCTGCTCCCTGTTCTGCCTGTCCGGGGACGGGGATTTGCATTTTGTAAAAAATTTTCGGCGTAAATTTCACAAAATTTTCACAGTTCCGCACTTGACTTTGTTAGAAGCCTAACTTATAATCAGTTAGACTTCTAACGAACAAAGGGGGGGGGCAGACGTGAATGACGATGGTTATCCCATGCGGGAACTGGTGAATCTGAACTGTATCTGGCATCGGGTGATCGAGAAGCAGATGGCAGACCTGGGTCTGACTTCGATCCAGAGCCGGATGCTGGGCTATGTGTATTTTCAGTGCAGCAGGAAAAGAAAGGTGTTTCAGAAGGAGCTGGAGGAAGCGTTTAAGATCCGGAAATCTTCAGTTACCAGTGTGATACAGATTCTGGAGAAGAAGGGGCTGGTGCGGCGTATCGGGGTGCCCTCCGATGCCAGGAAAAAGGAGCTGGTACTGACAGAACAGGGGATTGCGGTCCAGGAGACCGTACTGGATCGCCTGGACCGTCTGGAGGCCATGGTAAATCAGGCGCTCACCGAGGAAGAGCGGAAGCTCTGGTATTCGTGTATCAGGAAGATAGAGACAAGACTTGAGGAGGCAGAATATGATTAAGAAATTAACGGTGCATATCGGGGAATTTAAAAGGGATACGGTCCTGGCCCCGGTGAGCGTGATCCTGGAGGTGATCCTGGAGGTCCTGCTGCCGGTCCTGATGGCTTCCGTCATTGACCGCGGCGTGGAGGCGGGAAATATGAATTATGTAGTGAAGATGGGCGTGATTATGCTGGGTGTTGCCATGCTTTCTCTTCTGGCAGGCACCCTGTCGGGAGTATTCGCAGCCAGGGCTTCCATGGGATTCGGTCGAAATCTGAGAAAGGCAATGTATGACAATATACAGGATTTTGCATTTCAGAATATTGATCATTTTTCCACGGCGGGACTGGTGACCCGTATGACAACCGATGTGACCAATGTACAGAATGCATTCCAGATGATCATCCGGATGTTTGTCCGGGCGCCCATTATGATGGTATCGGCATTGTTCATGTGCGTGAACATCAGTCCCAGACTGTCGCTGATCTTCCTGGCGGCGCTGGTGTTTTTGGGATGCGTGCTGGCCTTTATCATCAGCCGTGCGTTTCCCATTTTCGATGAGATGTTCAAAGGCTATGACCGGCTCAATGCCAGCGTGCAGGAGAATCTGACCGGCATTCGGGTGGTGAAGGCCTATGTGCGGGAAGGGCATGAGAAGGAAAAATTCTGCGGGGCAACGAAGAATCTGAAGGATCTGAGCGTCCATGCGGAGCGTCTGGTCGTTATGAACCAGCCGGTTATGCAGTTCACGGTGTACACCTGTATCATGCTGGTGTCCTGGTTCGGGGCAAAGCTCATCGTGGTGGACGGAACCATGACGACCGGGCAGCTTATGAGTCTGTTTACTTATACCATGCAGATCCTTATGAGCCTGATGATGATCTCCATGATCTTTGTCATGACCACCATGGCCCGGTCGTCGGCGGAGCGGATCGTGGAGGTGCTGGATGAAAAGAGTACGCTGAAGGATCCAAAACATTCGGTTCTCGAGGTGGAGAACGGTTCCATCCGGTTTGAGCACGTGAATTTTTCCTACAGTGATGACAGGGAGAAATGCGTGCTGCGGGACATCGATCTGACGATTCATGCAGGGGAGACGATCGGCATCATTGGCGGTACCGGCAGCTCCAAATCTACGCTGGTGCAGCTGATCCCGAGGCTTTATGACGTGCTGGACGGGTCTGTGCGCGTGGGCGGGCATGATGTGAGAGAATACCGTCTGGAGACGCTCCGCAATGCCGTGTCCATGGTGCTGCAGAAAAATGTCCTCTTTTCCGGGACGATCCTGGAGAATCTGAGGTGGGGGAACAAAGAAGCCACGGAGGAAGAGTGCCGCCATGCCTGCGAACTGGCGCAGGCCCATGAATTTATCGAGAAGATGCCGGATGGCTATCATACTTGTATCGAACAGGGGGGGACCAATGTGTCCGGCGGACAGAAGCAGCGCCTGTGCATCGCCAGGGCGCTCCTGAAGAAGCCGAAGATCCTGATCCTGGATGATTCCACCAGTGCGGTGGATACGAAGACAGACTCCCTGATAAGAAAGGCATTTGCGGAGGAGATCCCGGAGACGACGAAGCTGATCATTGCCCAGCGGATCTCATCGGTTCAGGATGCGGACCGGATCCTGGTGCTGGATCAGGGAGCAGTTGTGGGCTTCGGCACTCATGAAGCGCTTCTGAAGGACAACGAGATCTATCGTGACATCTATGAATTACAGCAGAAAGGAGCGGATTTTGATGAGTAATACAAGGACAGTCAGAGGCCCCGGCGCCCGGGGCATGCGCGGCGGGCGGGGAAGCCGGAATCCGGGAAAGACCCTGCGACGCCTGCTGGCTTATATATGGAAGGACTATAAGCTCCACTGTGTCGTGGTGGCGGTCAGCATTGCGGTCAGCTCCCTCACCGGGGTGATGGGGAATCTGTTTCTCCGCAGTCTGATCGACGACTATATCCTGCCTTTTCTGGGGGCGTCGAACCCGGATTTCACGCCGCTGCTTCATGCGCTCCTGGTCATGGCGTGTATCTACTATGCGGGCACGGCAGCTACCTTTTTGTACGCCAGACTGATGATTGTCATTACGCAGGGGACGTTAAAGGAGATCCGGGACGAGATGTTCACGCACATGGAACGTCTTCCCATCAAATATTTTGACACCCATGCCCATGGGGACATCATGAGCTGTTATACCAACGATACCGATACCCTGCGCCAGATGATCAGCCAGAGTATTCCCCAGATGCTCAGCTCTTCCATCACCATCGTCAGCACTTTTGTGTCCATGCTGGTTTTAAGCGTGCCGCTGACGGTACTGATCATTGTCATGGTTGCAGTAATGGTACGGGCGGTACGCTTTATCGGTGGCAGGAGCGGCATGTATTTTATCCGGCAGCAGAAATCTCTGGGGGCGCTGAACGGTTATATTGAGGAAATGATGGAAGGACAGAAGGTGGTCAAGGTCTTCTGCCATGAGGCGGAGTCCAAAGAGAAATTCGACCATCTGAACGATGAGCTGTTTGACAGTGCCAGAAATGCCAATACCTTCGCCAATATCCTTATGCCGGTCATGGCCAATCTGGGAAACATCAATTATGTGCTGACGCTGGGAGTGGGCGCAGTGCTGGCCATAAACGGCATCGGCGGGCTGACGCTGGGAGCGCTGGCTTCCTTCCTGCAGCTCACCAGAAGCTTCAACATGCCCATTACCCAGGTGTCGCAGCAGTTTAATTCCATCATCATGGCCCTGGCCGGCGCAGAGCGGATCTTTGATCTGCTGGATGAGCCGGAGGAAGCAGACAATGGTTATGTGACGCTGGTCAATGTAACCGAGGAGCCGGACGGCACTCTGAAGGAATCAAAGGAGCGGACCGGGATCTGGGCGTGGAAGCATCCGCATAAGGCCGAGGGGACGATCACCTACAAAAAGCTGGAGGGAGATGTGGTGCTGGACGGCGTGGATTTTGGATATACGGACGACAAGATCGTCCTGCATGACATTAAGATGTACGCCAATCCGGGAGAGAAGATCGCCTTTGTGGGCGCCACCGGAGCCGGCAAGACTACGATTACCAATCTGATCAACCGTTTTTATGATATACAGGACGGAAAGGTCCGGTATGACGGTATCAATATCAACAAGATCAAAAAGCCGGATCTGCGCCGGTCTCTGGGGATCGTCCTGCAGGACACCCATCTGTTCACCGGCACCATTGCGGACAACATCCGCTACGGAAAGCTCACTGCCACGGACGAAGAGGTGGTGGCAGCGGCAAAGCTTGCCAACGCACATTATTTTATCACCCGTCTTCCCAACGGGTATGACACCATGCTGAGCGGCGACGGCACCAGCCTGTCTCAGGGAGAGCGGCAGCTTCTTGCCATTGCAAGGGCGGCCATCGCGGACCCGCCGGTGCTGATTCTGGACGAGGCGACTTCCAGTATCGATACCCGGACGGAGACCATCGTCCAGCGGGGCATGGACCGGCTGATGAAGGGCAGGACGGTGTTCGTTATTGCCCACCGGCTTTCCACCATCAAGAACTCGGACGTGATCATGGTGCTGGAGCAGGGCCGCATCATCGAGCGGGGCAACCACGAATCTCTTCTGGAAGAGAAGGGAAAATATTATCAGCTGTATACGGGGGCGTTTGAACAGTCATGAAAAAAGCAGTTATCTTTGATATGGACGGAACGCTGTTAAATACGCTGGAGGATCTGTACCTGAGCACCAACGCGGCGCTTGCCCGGTACGGGTATCCGGAGAGGACACTGGAGGAAGTCCGGCAGTTTGTAGGCAACGGCGCGTACAATCTCATGTGCCGCGCCGTGCCGGGAGGAGAGGAGGATCCCCGTCTTGGGGACTGCCTGAACGCCTTTGAAGAGCATTACGGCAGACATCTGAACGATCATACAGGGCCCTATGAAGGGATCCCTGAGCTTCTTGAGAAGCTGCGGCAAAAAGAGATTCCCATGGCGATTGTATCCAACAAGCCGGATTTTGCGGTCCGGGAGCTTGGCAGGAAATATTTCGGCCTTCTGATCCCGGTGGCCATCGGGGAATCCAGAGGGATCCGCAGAAAGCCTGCGCCGGATACGGTGGAGCAGGCTGCCCGGGAGCTGGGAGTACAGCTTAAAGACTGTATCTATGTGGGAGATTCGGAAGTGGATCTTGAGACGGCAAAGAACTGCGGGATCCCCTGCATATCCGTGACCTGGGGCTTCCGCAGCAAGGAGCTGCTGCAAAGTCTCGGGGCAGAGCATATGGCGGCGGATACAGAAGAGCTTCTGCGTGTGCTGGAGGAACTGCCGGACCGGGCGTAAAACAGGAGCAGTATTTCCGTTACTGTTCAGAAATCCGAAGAATCCGCAGATAATTCCAAAAAACACTTGCATTTACCAGATTATGTGCTATACTGGTAATAACTTAATAATCAGATCGTAAGAAAGGGGTGGGCAAGAGTCCACTCCTTCTTATATGTCTGCGGGGCTGTAAACAGTATCTGTCCGGGGACTGCGTGAACATTCAGGCGGCAGAGAAAGGGCAGGTGCGGGATGATCACAGGAGGACTTGATATTTGGCAAGAAGGGAAAGTTATGAAGAGAAGACAGAGGCGCTTCTGATGCCCATGGTGGAAGAACATCAGTTCGAGCTGGTGGATGTGGAATTTGTAAAAGAGGCAGGGACCTGGTATCTGAGGGCCTATATCGACAAGCCCGGAGGGATCACCATCGATGACTGCGAGCTCATCAGCCGGGCGCTTTCAGACCGGCTGGATGAAAAGAACTTTATCGAGGAAAGCTATATCCTGGAAGTGAGTTCGCCGGGACTGGGAAGGCCTCTTAGAAAAGAAAAAGATTTTATCAGGAGCCAGGGCGAATCCGTGGAAGTAAAGCTGTTCCGGGCGGTCGACAGGCAGAAGGAGTTTACGGGGATCCTGAAAGAATGGGACAAAGAGACGGTGACGCTGGAATTTGAAGACGGGGCCGTGCTCTCCATTGACAGGGCAAATATCGCCCTGATTCGCCTGGCATTTGATTTTTAAGGAGGATAAGACAGAAAATGAACACTGAATTAAAAATGGCGCTGGATATTTTGGAAAAAGAGAAAGACATCAGTAAAGATGTCATGCTGGAGGCCATTGAAAATTCCCTGATAACTGCGTGCAAAGGACATTTCGGCAAGGATACGGATAATTTTCGGGTGACGATTGACAAGGAGACCTGCGATTTCCATGTATATGTGGAGAAGACTGTGGTGGAGGAGCCGGAAAATGACGTGACGGAGATCAGCCTTGCGGCGGCGAAGCTGCTGAACAGCAGCTATGAGCTGGGAGACATCGTCCAGGAGGAGGTAAAGTCCAGGGAATTCGGGCGGATTACCACTCAGAATGCAAGAAATGTCATCCTGCAGAAGATCCGCGAAGAAGAGCGGAAGGTACTGTTCAACCAGTATTACGGCAAGGAAAAGGATGTGGTCACCGGTGTGGTGCAGCGCTATATCGGCAGAAATGTCAGCGTGAACCTGGGGAAGGTGGACGCGATCCTCAATGAAAATGAGATGGTAAAAGGTGAAGTATTTACACCTACGGAGCGTATCAAGGTGTACATCCTGGAGGTAAAGGATGCGACCAAGGGGCCGAGGATTCTGGTGTCCAGGACACATCCGGAGCTGGTGAAGCGGCTCTTTGAGTCGGAGGTCACAGAGGTCAGGGACGGTACGGTGGAGATCAAGAGCATTGCCAGGGAAGCCGGTTCCCGTACGAAGATCGCAGTCTGGTCCAATGATCCCAATGTGGATCCGGTGGGTGCCTGCGTGGGTATGAACGGAGCCAGAGTCAATGCCATCGTAAACGAACTGAAGGGCGAGAAGATTGATATCATTAACTGGAATGAGAATCCGGCGCTTCTGATTGAGAATGCTCTGAGTCCGGCGAAGGTGGTGGTTGTGCTGGCGGACCCCGAGGATAAGACTGCGAAGGTGGTGGTCCCGGATTACCAGCTGTCCCTTGCCATCGGAAAAGAGGGGCAGAACGCAAGGCTTGCCGCAAGGCTGACCGGCTTCAAGATCGACATCAAGAGCGAGAGCCAGGCAAATGCCATCGAAGATTTCTACGAAGGCTTCTATGATGATGACGATGAGGAGTATGAAGAAGACGAATACGGCGAGGACGGATATGCCGGGGATGAAGAAGATGCGGACGGATATGCGGAGGAGACCGGAGACGACGAGTATGCCGGAGATGACGGTGCAGACGGGTATGCGGAGGATGCCGGGGCCGAAGACGACGCGGACGGTCAGGAGGCAGACGGATTCGGCTCCGATGAAGATACAGACAGAGAGCAGGAAGTGACAGAGTGGGAGCAGTGAGGAAGATCCCGATGCGTCAGTGCATCGGATGCAAAGAGATGAAGAGCAAAAGGGAGATGATCCGGGTCCTGCGCACCACGGAGAATGAGATCGTCCTGGACGACACGGGCAGGAAGAACGGAAGAGGCGCCTATCTGTGCAAGGATCCGGCCTGTTTTCAGCAGGCGGTCAGGTCCAGAGGTCTGGAACGTTCCCTTAAGACCGCCATCCCTGCAGAGGTCTATGAAAGTCTGGAAAAGGAGATAGAAAAGCTTGCAGAGAAATAAAGTCCTGTCTTATCTTGGCCTTGCCACGAGAGCGGGCAGAGTCGTGAGCGGAGAATTCTGTGTGGAAAAGTCGGTGAGACAGCGCAGAGCGAGACTGGTGCTCGTATCGGAGGATGCCTCGGAGAATTCCAGGAAGAATTTCCGTAATCTGTGTACTTACTATAAGGTGCCGCTGTATTTCTTTGGAAGCAGAGAAGAGCTGGGGGCAGCCTGCGGGAAAGAAGCCAGAGTGTCGGCGGCGATCGAGGATGAAGGACTGGCAATGGCAGCAGTCCGGGAGCTGAAACAGAGATCAGGTATTGGAGGCGGTAAGTATGTCGAGTAAAAATATGCGGGTATATGAGCTTGCAAAGGAACTGAATAAAACGAGTAAAGAAGTAATGGCCGTACTGGCAGAGAAAAATATTGAGGTGACAACACATATGGCAACACTGGAAGATAATCAGGTATCGATGGTGCGTGAGAAGCTGGGCGCAGGCCGGCCGGCGAAGGAAGAAAAGCAGGCGCAGGAGCAGACGTCCGCACAGGAGCCCAAACCGGCTCCGAAGAAGAAAAAATTTATCGTAGTGCATAATCCCGAGAACAGCCGGGATAAGAAGAGTCCGGAGCGCAGGCCCGCGAGAAAACCCCAGGGTGACCGTCCGCAGCAGAAGCGGGAGGGTGCACCGAAAGCAGAGGGCAGGACTGCAGTCAGACCGGAAGGAAAGCCCCAGGTGAAACCGGCGACTTTGAAGACCGCGGATCCGAAGCCTCAGGCGAAGCCGGAGGTGAAAGCAGAAGTCCGGACCGAGTCCGGACAGGAAGTACGCAGGACGGAGGCAAATACGGAGAGCCGCCCGGCAGGACGCACCCAGGAGGGAGGAAACCGGTATCCGAATGACCGTCTGCAGGGGAACCGTCAGGACGGGAGACCGTCAGGCCGCCAGGAAGGAAGAAACAGCGGTGTGCGTCAGGATGGAAGGAACAACGGAGGCCGTCAGGATGGAAGACCGGGAGGAAATCGTCCGGGCTACAACCGCGGAGATCGTCCGCAGGGGAACCGTCAGGATGGAAGACCGGGAGGCGATCGCCCGGGCTACAACCGCGGGGACCGTCCGCAGGGGAACCGTCAGGATGGAAGACCCGGCGGGGACCGTCCGGGCTACAACAGGAATAATGGCGGCGGAGATCGTCCAAACTATAACCGCGGGGACCGTCCGCAGGGGAACCGTCAGGACGGAAGATCCGGCGGCGACCGCCAGGGCGGCTTCGGCGGCCGGGGACGCGGGGACCGTCCGCAGGGCGGACGTCCGGACAACCGGGGCGGACAGGGCGGCAGGAATCCCCTTGGCCGTCAGATGAACAAAGCCTTCGAGACTCCGGTGGAGAGCAAGCCGGAGAACAGAAGGTACGACAACCGCAATCATCAGAAGCAGGAAAAGCAGTATAAGGATGCGGATATTACCAAGCTGAAAAACAAACCGGGCCGGTTCATCCGTCCGGAAACCAGACCTGCGTCTCCCAGAAAAGAGGATCTGGAGCCGAAGAAGCTTCCGCTGCCGGAGAGTATCAGTATCTCCGACCTGGCAGAGCGTATGAAGATTCAGCCGTCTGTAATTATTAAGAAGCTGTTCCTGGCGGGCAAGATGCTGACCGTCAATTCGGAACTGGATTTTGAGTCCGCCGGCGAGATTGCGCTGGAATATAATTTTGATCCGGAACCGGAGGTAAAGGAGGATGTCATCGGCAAGATGCTGGAAGATCAGGTGGATCCGGAGGATACCCTGGTGTCCAGAGCTCCGGTAGTCTGCGTCATGGGTCATGTGGACCATGGTAAGACCTCTCTTCTGGATGCGATCCGCCATACCAACGTGACCGACCGGGAGGCGGGCGGCATCACCCAGCATATCGGTGCCTATATGGTGACCGCAGGCGGACGGCAGATTACATTCCTGGATACGCCGGGTCATGAAGCCTTCACAGCCATGCGTATGCGCGGCGCCAGCTCCACGGATATCGCGATTCTGGTCGTCGCAGCAGACGACGGCGTGAAGCCCCAGACCGTGGAGGCGATCAACCACGCCAAGGCGGCAGAGGTGGAGATCGTAGTGGCGATTAACAAGATTGACAAGCCGGGCGCCAATGTGGATAAGGTAAAGCAGGAGCTGACAGAATACGGCCTGATCTCTGAGGACTGGGGCGGAAGCACCATCTGCGTGCCGGTATCTGCCAAATCCAGAGAAGGAATCGACGATCTTCTGGACATGGTCCTTCTGACCGCGGATGTGCTGGAGCTGAAGGCAAATCCGGATCGTCAGGCAAGAGGCCTCGTGATCGAGGCGGAGCTTGACAAGGGAAAAGGTCCGGTGGCTACGGTGCTGGTGCAGAAGGGTACTCTGCATGTGGGTGATTTTATCGCTGCAGGCGCTTCCTACGGCAAGGTCCGTGCCATGATGGATGACAAGGGACGCCGGGTCAGGGAGGCAGGTCCGTCCACGCCGGTGGAGATCCTGGGTCTCAATGACGTGCCCATGGCCGGAGAGATCTTTGTCTCCCCGACTACGGATAAGGAAGCGAGGAATTTTGCAGAGACCTTTATCAAGGAGAGCAGGGAGAAGATGCTAGAGGACACGAAGCTGAAGATGTCCCTGGATGATCTGTACTCCCAGATCCAGACCGGCAACCTGAAGGAACTGAACCTGATCATCAAGGCGGACGTGGCAGGAAGCGTGGAGGCGGTGAAGCAGTCGCTTATGAAGCTCTCCAACGAGGAAGTGGTGGTGAAATGCATCCACAGCGGTGCAGGAGCCATCAACGAATCCGATGTCACGCTGGCCAGCGCGTCCAGAGCCATCATTATCGGCTTCAATGTGAAGCCGGATGCGGCGGCCAAGGATACGGCTGACCGGGAGAAGGTGGATGTGCGGCTGTACCGGGTGATCTATGACGCCATCGAGGATGTGGAGCGTGCCATGAAGGGTATGCTGGATCCGGTCTTCGAGGAGAAGGTGACCGGCCATGCGGAGATCCGTCAGATCTTCAAGGCTTCCGGCGTGGGCAATATCGCCGGTTCCTATGTGCTGGACGGCGTCTTCCAGAGAAACTGCAAGATCCGCATCACCAGAGAAGGAAAGCAGATCTACGAAGGCGAGCTGGCCTCTCTGAAGCGGTTTAAAGATGATGTAAAAGAAGTCAAAGCCGGATACGAATGCGGTCTGGTGTTTGAGAAATTCAACGAGATCCAGGAACTGGATATCGTCGAAGCCTATACAATGGTAGAGGTGCCAAGATAGAATGAGAAAAAACAGTATTAAAAATACCCGTGTAAGCGGGGAGGTCCAGAAGGTATTGTCGGAGATCATCCGGGGTGAGATCAAGGATCCCCGTATCAGCCCTCTGACGTCCGTGGTACAGGTGTATGTGGCTCCTGACCTGAAGACCTGCAAAGCTTATATCAGCGTACTGGGGCAGGAAGAGGCCCAAAAGGACACGCTGGAAGGGCTTAAGAGCGCGGAAGGCTACATTCGCCGCCAGCTGGCGCGGGAGCTGAATCTTCGGAACACACCGGAGATCACCTTTATCCTGGATCAGTCCATCGAATACGGGGTAAATATGTCAAAGCTGATTGATGACGTAGTCGGCGGCGACCAGAAAGACTGAAAACAGCAGCGTCCCGGCAGGGATGCTGCGGGACTTAAATATTAAAGGATGATGAAAGTGAAGCTTGAAAAAGAACTGCAGGGAATCCGTACAGTCGCCATTGCCGGGCATATAAGGCCTGACGGCGACAGTGTCGGTGCCTGCATCGGCCTTATGCATTACATCAGAGATAACTTTGCGCAGATCGAAACGGATGTCTGGCTGGAGCAGCCGGATGAGAAGTTCGCCGTGCTGGAAGGCTTTGAAAAGATCCGCCGGGCAGACGGAGAAGAACGGGAATATGACCTGTTTCTGGCGCTGGACTGTGCAGTGTACGACCGTCTGGGCGGCGCGAAGCCGTATTTTGATCATGCGAAAAAGACCATAGTGATCGATCACCATGTCAGTAATTCCGGCTATGCCCACATCAATGAGATCGACGGGGACGCCAGCTCCACCTGCGAGGTACTGTGCCGGATGATGGATCCGGAGAAGATATCCCCAAAGGCGGCGGCAGCGTTGTATACAGGGATTGCCCATGATACCGGAGTCTTTCAGTACAGCGCCACATCCCCGGAGACCATGCGCATGGCAGCCATGCTCATGGAGAAAGGAATCCCCCACACAAAGATTCTGGAGGAGACATTTTATAAGAAGACCTACCGGCAGAATCAGATTCTGGGCAAGGCGCTTCTGGAGAGCATGCGCATCCTGGACGGAAGAGGCATCGTCAGCGTGGTCCGCCGGAAGGAACTGGCATTCTTCGGAGTGACGCCTTCGGATCTGGATGGTATTGTCAGTCAGCTACGCATGACGGAGGGCGTGGAGGTGGCAATTTTCCTCTATGAGACCGACAATCTGGAGTACCGGGTGTCTCTGCGCTCCAAAGAAACCGTGGATGTAAATGAGGTGGCTTCTTATTTCGGCGGCGGCGGACATATGCGTGCGGCGGGCGTGACCATGAAAGGGACCTTCCACGACATCGTCAACAACCTGACCTTACATATTGAACATCAGATGATGGAGCGGGATGAGAAGTGAGGAACGGAGTCATCAATATCTATAAGGAACGGGGTTTTACCTCCCATGATGTGGTGGCAAAGCTGCGGGGAATCCTGAGACAGAAGAAGATCGGACATACCGGGACGCTGGATCCGGAAGCGGAGGGCGTCCTCCCGGTATGCCTTGGAACAGCCACCAGGCTGTGCGATATGCTGACGGACCGGGACAAAACCTATGAGGCGGTTCTTCTGCTGGGACAGAGTACAGACACCCAGGATACGACAGGCACGGTGCTGAAATGCGCAGATGTGTGCGTTACAGAAGATGAGGTGCGCCGCGGGATCCTGAGCTTTGTGGGACGGTATGAGCAGATCCCGCCCATGTATTCGGCTCTGAAGGTGGGCGGCAGGAAGCTGTGTGACCTGGCAAGAGAAGGGAAAGAAGTGGAGCGCAGGGCGAGGCAGGTGACAATCTACGGGATTGAGATCCATAAGATCGCTCTTCCGGAAGTCCGCATGAGCGTCTCCTGCTCCAAAGGCACTTACATCCGCACGCTCTGCCACGATATCGGAGAGATGCTGGGATGCCACGGATGCATGAAGGAGCTGGTCCGCACGCGGGCAGGCAGATTTCTCATGGAAGACAGTCTGAGGCTTTCGGAGGTGGAGCGTCTGAGGGATGAGGACAGGCTTTCGGAAGTGATTCTTCCTGTGGACCAGGTGTTTGCAGAACTGCCCATGGTCCGGCTTACGGAACAGAGCGCAAAGCTCGGACACAACGGGAATCCTTTCGGAAAGACACATACCGCGGAGCCGGACCCGCCTGACGGACAGGTGCGGGTGTATGACCATCAGGGATGCTTCATCGGAATCTACGGGTTTGATCCGGAGAGGAATCAGTACCGTCCGGTAAAAATGTTTTACGAAAAGCAGAGAGAGACCATATGAATTATGTGACAGGAACGACGAAGTTCCATATCAGGGGTCCCTCGGCAGTGAGTCTTGGAAAATTTGACGGACTGCACAGAGGGCATCAGAAACTGATCGGACGTGTACTTTCCAAAAGGCAGCAGGGGCTTACATCTGTCATTTTCACCTTTGAGAAAAATCCCACCCGGATGCTCTCGGGGCTGTCCGGGCAGAACATTATGACCAATGAAGAACGCCGGCGTCTGCTGGAATATGGAGGAGTTGACGAGCTTCTGGAGTGTCCGTTCATACCGGAGCTGTCCCACATGGAGCCGGAGGATTTTGTCCGGGAGGTGCTGGCGGCGCAGCTTCATGCGGCATTTGTGGCAGTGGGAGAGGATTTCCGGTTCGGTTTTCAGAGAAAAGGAGACGCGGAGAAGCTGAAGGAGCTGGGAGCACGCTACGGTTTCTATGTGGAAGTGGTGGAGAAGGAGAAGAGCCACGGACGGGACATCAGCAGCACATATGTACGGGAGGCGCTCCATGAGGGCAATATTCCTCTGGCCAACGAACTTCTGGGCTACCGGTATTTTGTCAGCGGAGAGGTGCTCCATGGCAGACAGATCGGCAGGACACTGGGACTTCCCACCACCAACCTCCTGCCGCCGGAAGAGAAGCTGCTGCCGCCCAACGGCGTATATCTGACGAAGACGGTGCTGGATGAAGAAGATTATTACGGCATCACCAATATCGGCTACAAGCCTACGGTGGGCGGCGAGTCGAAAAAGGGTGTGGAGACTTATCTGTTCGATTACAACGGGGACCTCTACGGCAGGTATCTGACGGTGGAGTTCCTGGAATATGAGCGTCCGGAGCAGAAATTCAAGTCTCTGGAGGAATTAAAGGCGCGCATTCTGTCGGATGTACACTGGGGAAAAAGTAAAATTTATGTAAAATCTTAAAGAACTTCTTGTAAGTTTTATGGAATTGGAGTAAAGTATAGGTAAAGCGTATGTAAGATACATACGCTTTTGCGTTGTATACCTGAGGATAAAATACGATGAGGTAGAGGGATTATGGAGATTAGTGTAATAGTGTCACTGATGGGAGGCCTGGGGCTTTTTCTGCTGGGAATGAAGCAGATGAGCGATGGTCTGGAGAAGGCGGCGGGCGCCAAGATGCGCAGTATCCTGGAGGCAGTCACGACCAATCAGATCATGGGGACCCTGGTGGGTATCCTGTTCTGTGCGGTGATCCAGTCCTCCAGCGCTACCACGGTTATGGCGGTGAGCTTTGTGAACGCAGGGATGATGAACCTGTACCAGGCGGCCGGAGTCATTATGGGAGCCAACATCGGTACTACAGTCACTTCCCAGCTGGTCTCCTTCAATCTGTCGGCGTACGCCCCGGTGTTCCTGTTCCTGGGCGTGATTCTGACCCAGTTCGTGAAGAAGGACCGGATCAGAAAGATCGGAGAGGTCATCCTGGGCTTCGGCGTTCTGTTCATGGGACTGTCGGTCATGTCCGGGAGTATGGCGAGCCTGAAGGATTCGCCCCAGATTGCCGCCATGCTGGGAGGACTTACGAGTCCGATTCTGGGAGTGATCATGGGAACGGTCATCACTGCCATCATCCAGAGCTCTTCCGTGACCGTCAGTATCCTTCTTCTGATGGCGCAGCAGGGGCTTATAGAGCTTCCCATCTGCTTTTTTATCATCCTTGGCTGTAATATCGGCGCCTGCATGTCTGCGCTTTTAGCCTCCCTGAGCGGGAAAAAGGATGCCAAGAGAGCGGCGCTGATCCATCTTTTTTTCAATATCATCGGTACGATCATTATATATCTGGTGCTGATAGTGGCCGGCGGGCTGGTGCTGGATATCATTCAGAAAATCTCGGGTTCCGATCCGGGACGCTGTGTGGCCAATGCACATACACTGTTTAAGATCTGTCAGGTGCTGATCCTGCTTCCCTTCACCAGAGGCATCGTGAAGCTGACGTATCTGGCCGTCCCGGGGGACGATCAGGGAGAAGATACAGGATTTCAGCTGTTTTACATAGGGAAGACGTCCATGTTCTCTCCCACAACGGCGGTGATCGAGGCGGTCCGGGAGCTGGAGCATATGGGGGCGCTGGCCTATGAGAACCTGAACCGGGGGCTGGATGCCCTGCTGGATCTGGATGAGGCGAAGATCGAGAAGGTCTATGCCGTGGAGAAGCAGATCAATTTTATGAATCATGCCATCACGGATTATCTGGTGAAGATCGGGCAGATGACGCTGCCCATCGACGACAGCAGGAGTATTGGCGCCCTGTTCCATGTGGTCAATGACATCGAACGGATCGGGGATCATGCGGAGAATCTGGCGGATTCTGCCAGGAACAGGATGACCGAAAACATCGTATTCAGCGAAGAGAGCATGCAGGAGCTGAGACAGATGAGTGATAAAGTCAATACGATCCTGGAATATTCCATCGATATGTTTGCTCACAGTACGAAGATCCATCTGCAGGATATCATGGATCTGGAAAATGAAATTGATCTGATGGAACGGCAGTTTCAGAAGAATCACGTGGAGCGTCTGACGAAGAACGAATGTTCGGCTGCATCGGGCATGGTTTTCTCGGATGTGATGTCCGGTTTTGAACGCGTGGCGGATCATGCGACGAATATTGCATATGCCCTGCTGACAGAGGCGCCGGAAGAGGAAGAAGATTAGGAGATGACAGGATGAACGAGAACAGTTACAGTGAGTATGCGGTTGTTGTCCGTCAGACAAAAGAGATGAGGGCGAAGCAGATCGCGGTGATCGGCGTGACGGCGGTGTCGCTGGTGATGGCCCTGATGGTATACTGGGTATTTCTGGCGGTGACGCTGGCGGGGGCTGTGGGGTGCTATTTTGCCTGGCTGTGCAGCGATATGGAGTACGAGACGATCTTTCTGGACGGGACGCTGGAGATTGCGGCAGTCTATCAGAAGAGCCGCCGGAAGAAGAAATTCCAGTGCGACATGAAAAATGTGGCCGGATACCATGTGGGAAAGAAGGAGGATGCCGTGCGTCTCGGCAGGATCACCAGGGATTATTCCTCTCATGTGGAGGGGAGCATCTGTTGTGTAATGAAGGTGAACACAGAGAAAGGGAACCATGTGATCTGTTTTGAACCTGGAGAAGAACTGGTGGATATCCTGGAGAAGAGATATCGGACCTTGAAGGCATAGGGAAAAAGTCCGGAGGTGCAGCGCTTCCGGGCTTTTCAGATTTTTATTTTGGAAGGAGCACAGAGGAACCATGAGAGAAAGATTTTGCCGTTTTATGCAGGGAAGATACGGACAGGATGAATTTTCCCGCTTTCTGCTGGGGGCGGTGCTGGTATGCATCATCCTTAACATCTTTTTAAGGAGCAGCGCTCTGAATGCCGTGACATGTCTCCTTCTGCTGTATGCGTATTTTCGGATCCTTTCCAGGAATCATGCGGCGCGCTGCGGAGAGAACCAGCGTTATCTGAAAGCGACAGCGGGATTTCGCTGCTGGCTGGATCAGCAGAAGAAGCTGTCCGGCGAGCGCAGGTATCATCATATCTATACCTGTCCCGGCTGCCGGCAGAAGATCCGGATCCCCAGAGGAAAGGGAAAGATCATGGTCCGCTGCCCAAGATGCGGACGCGAATTTCAGAAGAGGAGCTAGGGAATGTTCGGATATATCGTCACACACAGGCAGGAACTGAAGGTCAGGGAAGACGAGGCGTATCAGGCGGCCTACTGCGGCCTGTGCAGAAGCCTGAAGAAGCGCCACGGACGGCCGGGGCAGATGACCCTGAGCTATGACATGACATTTCTTGCCCTTCTGCTCACGGGACTGTATGAGCCAAAGACAAAGACCGGCAGCCGGCGGTGCCCTGCGCATCCCCTGCGCAGGTCCTTTTACCGGGAAAACCGGTATTATGACTATGCGGCGGATGTCAATGTGGTACTGACCTATTACAAATGCCTGGATGACTGGGAGGATGAGCGCAGACTCTCCAGGCTCCTGTGCGCGGGATTTTTGAAGGGACGGATGAAAAAGCTGAAGGTTCTGTACGGGCGGAAGATTGCAGAGACCGGAAGGCGGCTTCGTCTGCTTCAGGAGGTGGAGCAGGAGGGAATCTGTGATGTGGACCGGACCTCCGGGCTTTTCGGAGAGATCATGGCGGAATGGTTTGTGTACCGGGAGGATGAGTGGGAGAAGACACTCCGGCATATGGGATTTTTTTTCGGAAAATTTATTTATCTCATGGATGCTTTTGAGGATGTGGAAGAGGACCTGGCACATGGAAGGTATAATCCCTTTGCAGAGATGTGTGAGAAGGAGAGCTTTGAACAGGACTGCGGGATGATCCTGAAGATGATGATGGCGGAGACGTGCAGGGCGTTTGAGAGACTGCCGATCCTGAAGGATGCAGAGCTTCTGCGCAACATATTGTATGCCGGCGTGTGGACGCAGTACGCGCAGATCCGGCGGAAAAGAAAGGAAATGGAAGAAAAGTCATGATGACAGATCCGTATGAAGTGCTGGGACTGAAGCGCGGTGCCTCAGATGAAGAGATCAAAAGGGCTTACCGGGCACTGAGCCGGAAATATCATCCGGATGCCAATGTAAACAATCCGGATGCAGCCGGGGCGGAGGAAAAGTTCAAGCAGGTGCAGGCGGCCTACGATCAGATCATGAAGGAGAAGGAGCAGGGACATTTTGGTTATGGAGATCCCGGAGGCTACCGGCGGCAGAGTGGGGGCGGACAGGAGGATGACCATGCCAGGTATCTGAATGTGGCGATGAACTATATCCGGGCTGGAAAATACAGAGAAGCGCTGCATGTACTGTCGGAGATCAGCCCGAAGGATGCAGGCTGGTATTATCTGAGTGCGCTGGCCAATAACGGTGCCGGGAATAATGTGACGGCGCTGGAACACGCCAGGCGTGCGGCGGAGCTGGAGCCTGACCGGATGGAGTACCGGATGCTGCTGGAACGGCTGCAGGGCGGCGGGAGCTGGTATGACCAGATGAGCACCCCCTACGGCGGCATGACGATGGTGGGCAATGATATGTGCTGCAGGCTCTGTCTGATGTATAATCTGTGCAGCATCTGCTGCCTGGGAGGTCGGGGCGGATTTATCTGTTGCTGACAGAGGAAGCTTAGAGGGAAAACCTTAAGTTTTATTTAAATTTTTAAAATCTGGTACCAGAAGGGTGTATTTGTCTGGAAACTGTGTTATGATAGAGGTCGGGTAACAGGTAAAAGCACAGAAGACAGATCAGAGGAGTATATGAGAAAATACATTGGGATAAGGTATGCGGCAGTGGCCCTGGGGATGTTGTTATTGTTCCAGGCAAATGGGACATGCGTTGTGGCGGCAGATCAGGCGGCCATTGACGCGCAGGCGGCAGCAGAAGCAGCGGCAGCCCAGGCGGCAGCGGAAGCGCAGGCGGCGGCAGAAGCAGCGGCAGCCCAGGCGGCAGCGGAAGCGCAGGCGGCGGCAGAAGCAGCGGCAGCCCAGGCGGCAGCGGCAGCCCAGGCGGCGGCAGAAGCAGCGGCAGCCCAGGCGGCAGCGGAAGCGCAGGCAGCGGCAGAAGCGGCGGCAGCCCAGGCGGCAGCGGAAGCGCAGGCGGCGGCAGAAGCGGCGGCAGCCCAGACGCCGGCAGACCCGGCGGCTCAGGTGCCGGCAGATCCGTCAGGAGCACAGGCGGCCGATCCTGCAGCAGGGACCGTGCAGGGAAGCAGTACGGCTGCAGGGGCGAGGAGGTCGTCAGGGTCTTCGGGCAGCAGAAGGAGAGAAGAAACCCTGTCGGAACAGATCAAAAAGGATATCGAAGATTCCCTGGATGAGAATGTGCAGGATGCAATCATGAACGGATATCTGAGCCTTTTGAACAAGGAGTATATCCTGAAGGGCGAGCTGGATATTGATCTGGTAAATGTGGGAAACGGACATGAGCTGGAGAAGCGTTCGGCGGAGGCGATCGCCAGAATGGTGGAGGATGCCAGAAAAGAAGGGATGTACATCAATGTTACTTCTTCTTACCGTACGTATATGAAGCAGGTGAGCCTGTTCAAGAATAAGATCCGCCGGCTGGAGTCGGCAGGGTACGGCCACGCCAGAGCGGTGGAGGAAGCAGGGAAAGTGGTGGCGGTGCCGGGAACCAGCGAACATCAGCTTGGACTGACGGTGGATTTTGTGACGGGAAGCTACCGGGTGCTGGATGAGGGAATCCGTGACACGAAGGAATACCAGTGGGTGGAGGAGCATGCATGGGAATACGGGTATGTGATCCGTTATCCTTCGGGGAAATCGGGGATCACCGGAATCATATCAGAGCCCTGGCATCTGCGCTACGTGGGAATCCCGGCGGCAAAGCTGATGACGGAGCAGGAAATTTGCCTGGAAGAATTTCTGGGGGTGGCTTATGATGGGCAGAGAGATGGAATTTCGTATGGAGCGGGCTGGGTTAATACAGGCCGGTGACCGGGTGAGCCTGAAAGAGGACAGTTTAAGCACCATGGCAGGGATCATTTATTACTATACGATCCGTGATGCGGTGGCCATGTCCAATAATACGAAGAAACGGCTTTCCAGTCTGGAAGGAACCGTCCGGTCTGTGGAAGCGAAGGAGAGCTACTGGACGGTGACCGTGGATGTGGAAGAGCAGGTTTGAAAATGACAAGGTGTAGAGGTGGTCGTATATGAATGAGAGAGATGGATACGGGTTCTGCCCCAGGTGCGGTGCACTGATGCAGGATGGTGTCTGCAGGAGCTGCGGATACGCTGCAGGGAACGGGCAGCAGGGTGCTTACGGAAACCAGAACGGGGCCGGCTGGCAGGGATCTTACGGCGGTCAGCCGGGAATGCCTCAGGGCTCCTTCGGCGGCAGGAACGGGAACTGGCAGCAGAAGCCCGAAAAGAAAAAGAAGGCAGGAGGCAGGGCTGTCGCAGTCATCTGTGCGGCGGTGGGCATCCTCTTTCTGGTGGGAATCGTCGTTTTCATGGTTATATCCATCCGCAAGGTGGTGGATGAGGTGGAAAGAGGGGGATTTCCCGGCTACGGCTATGGTTCGGATGACGGATATTTCGGCTATGGAGAGCCGTATACAGACAGCGGAGACAGCTATGATGATTCCTATGATTCCTACGAGCCCAGCGAGAAAGACGATTACTATGTGGAGATTACAGATGCCACTTCGCTGGATCTGAGCTATCAGGTCATATGGGGGAGTCTGTCCCTGCGTCCGGATGATGAGGAGAACGACTGTACCTATGACTGCATCTATCCGGTGTTGACCGGAGAAGGAGAAGAAGAAAAATTCTCCGCCATGAATCAGGTGCTTGAGGATCTGGTGTGCAGATATAAAGGAGACTATCAGGACTATGAATCCGGTATCTCCAGTTACGGCTATGTGACCTGCATGGACGAAGAAAAGATCAGCGTGGTTGTGAAACACAGTTTTTATGAGAAGAGAACAACGACACCCCGGGTGGAAGCGATCACACTGCGGATGGATACAGGCGAGGTCATCACTCATGAAGAGATGGCAGAAGTGGATGAAGAACTGGCCTGGCAGTTCCGGTCCAGGAACAGCCATCAGAACGGCACGGTGGAATTTGTGGACGGGCTTACCGATGAGGAGCTGATGGAATATCTGAGCAACGAAGAAGACAGCGTGATGTTCTATACCCCGGTGGGGCTGGAAGTCGGCTTTAACTATGACGGCGGATGGGTGACGGTTACGCTGAAGACGAATACACTGTAGGAGAGCTGTCATGATCGAGAGGATCGATTTGTTTCATCTTCCCTTTTATAAAAAAGAAGCGTTTACCGGATCGGACCGGGGCCTGCGCTTCTGGATCGGAAAGACAGAGTTGCCACAGGAGGAAGGGGCGGATCAGAGTGATACCGTCCTTCGCACCATTGTGTGGCCGGAGCCGTTTGCGCTGAAAGCCGCGGCGGATGAATTAAAGATCAGCAGGGATTTTGCCTTCTCCGAGGAAGGACTTGACGAGGCGTTTGCCTGGATTATGGGAGAGGGCAGAGACCTGATTCTGCAAAAAGATACCGGAGCATGAAAAATGGAAGGCAGATGCCCTCCATTTTTCATCGCAAACACATTTTATACAACAAAAGCAAGACTTCTGATGTTGATCTTATATCTTTATTTTAGTATAATTTTATACATAAGTAAAATTCATTATTTTCATGTTATAAATGAAATGTTTTCAAGGAGAGATCTATGACATTATTGTCCTATCAGGTGTTTCAGGCGGTGGTGGAGCAGCAGAGTTTTCAGAAAGCGGCGCAGGTGCTGAAGCTCACTCCCTCTGCTGTCAGCCATGCGGTATCCTCCATGGAATCAGAGCTGGGCTCTGCCCTTTTTATCAGGAGCAGGCAGGGAGTGTATCTGACCAGCTATGGAAAGGCATTGTTTCCTTATATAAAGAACGTACTGAACAGTGAGGAATATCTGCAGCAGGCGGTGGCACAGTTCAACGGCATGCAGAAAGGTCTGGTGCGGATCGGTACGTTCAACAGTGCCTGTGTGGAATGGATGCCCAGTCTGATGAAGGGCTTTGAACAGGAATATCCGGGGGTGCGCCTGGATATCTATCAGGGGACTTATCATGATGTATATCGCTGGCTCAAGGACGGGGTGGTGGATCTGGGTTTTCTGTCCGCCAGCAGTCTGGGGGACCTGTCAGGGACTCCGGTGTATGAGGACCGGATCGTCTGTGTGACGCCGAAGGACTTTAAACCCAGGAATCCAGGATATGTGACGGTGGAGGAGCTTCGGGAGCAGCGCTTTGTGATCCAGCGGGAAGGGTGCGATGCGGATGTAAATCTCTTTATGGAAAAGTATCACCTGTCCGGAAGCGGAGGAAGCCAGATTCAGGACGATATGTCCGCGATTGCTCTCGTCATGGGGGGCTACGGCGTCTGTCTGGTGCCGGAGCTGGTGATCAAAAACATCCCGTTTCCCGTGGATGTCTATCCGCTGGACGTGGAGGAAAAGAGGACCATCATGCTGGCGGCCGTGCGTACGGACGTGGCTGCGCCGGCCGTGCGGAGGATGTATGAGTACATGATCGGGCGCTTTCGGAATGAAACAGGAGAAAAGGAGTAGACTATGAGATACCAGTACATTTTTTTTGATCTGGACGGGACGCTGACGGACCCGCGGGAAGGGATCACCAAAAGCGTGCAGTATGCCCTGAGGCATATGGGGATCGAGGAACCGGACCTTGCGAAGCTGGAGCCCTTTATCGGTCCGCCGCTTCTGGATTCCTTCCAGGAATATTATGATTTTTCTCTGGAGCAGGCAAGAGCGGCGGTGGAATATTACAGGGAATATTTCAGCGGGACCGGCGTGTATCAGAATGTGTTGCTGGAAGGAGTACCGGAGCTTCTGCAGTCTCTGAAGGCGCATGGAAGGACCGTGGCGGTCGCTTCATCCAAGCCGGAGCATTTTGTGCGGTTGATTCTTGCGCATTTTCAGGTGGATGCATACTTTGACGAGATCTGCGGCGCCAGTATGGACGAGAGCCGGATAAACAAGGAGGATGTCATTGAAGAGCTTCTTGGCAGACTGGGACTCTCAGAAGCGGACCAGAAGAGGGTTCTGATGGTGGGAGACCGCAGGCACGATGTGGAGGGTGCGGCGCAGTTTGGCATCCCGTGCCTGGGGCTGTCTCTGGGATTTGCCGCCGAGGGCGAGCTGGAAAGAGCAGGAGCTGTCGCTGTGGCGGACAGCATGGAAGCGGTCGGTGCGTTCATCCTGAGGGATGGCCGGACCGGGAGCTGAATGCAGGAGATATACGGGGAAGCAGTTTACATAAATATAAAACAGGGAGGGAAAAGAGATGTTGAAGAACAGGATACTGGCGGAGAAACCGCAGGAAGAAGAGCTGAAGGCCCGTCTGAAAACGGCCCGGGAGAAGCTGGCGGTGCAGCAGATGCAGATCAAGGAGCATAAGCTGCCGGTGCTGGTGCTTCTGGAGGGCTGGGGGACGTCCGGTAAGGGGAGCACCATCGGACAGGTGATCCGGAATATCGATCCGCGTTTTTTCAAGGTGGCGTCCATGGAGATCATCCGGGAGGAGGATAAGAGGAAGCCGTTTTTATGGAGGTATTTCAAGGAGATTCCGGAGGCGGGAAAATTCGTATTCATGGATTCCGGCTGGATGGATGAGGTGACCAGAGACAGACTTATGGGCGTCATGGATGATGACACTTATGAAAAACGGGTGGCGGGCATCCGGCGCTATGAGCGTCAGCTTACAGATAACGGGTATCTGGTCGTGAAGTTTTTTCTGCATATCAGTGAAAAAGAACAGAAGCGGCGAATTGACGAATTGAAAGACGATATTGATACCAGGTGGCGTGTGAATCAGGCGGACAAATGGCAGAATAAACATTATAGAAAGTGCCTGGAAATTTTTGACAAATATCTGGATGCAACGGATTCTCCGTCTGCCCCATGGTATGTGGTGGATGCAAAATCCAGAAAATGGGCGGAGCTTCAGGTGCTGGAGACGCTTACCGAAGGGATCGACATTGCCATGCAGAACCAGGCTCTGGCAGTGCCGGTGTTGCAGAATGTGTTTCCGCTTGTAAAGATGCCGAAGCTGTCGGAAATACCGCTGTCGGAGAAGACGATCGGCGATGCGGAATATAAGGAAGAACTGAAACGCCTTCAGAGCCATCTGGGGGAGCTTCATAACCGTCTCTACCGGAAAAAAGTTCCGGTTATCATTGCCTATGAGGGCTGGGATGCGGCTGGAAAGGGCGGCAATATCCGCCGGATCACGGAAGCGCTGGATCCCAGAGGCTTCGAGGTGCATCCCATCGCCAGTCCGGAGCCTCATGAGAAGGCAAGGCATTATCTGTGGCGTTTTTTTACAAGGCTGCCGAGAACCGGACATATCGCCGTTTTCGACCGTACCTGGTACGGACGGGTCATGGTGGAGCGTCTGGAAGGGTTCTGCAGTGAGAACGACTGGAAGCGCGCCTACAATGAGATCAATGAATTTGAAAAAGAGCTCTCGGACTGGGGGGCGGTAATCATCAAGTTCTGGGTGCATATTGACAAGGAAACTCAGCTGGAACGCTTTACCCTGCGTCAGAATACGCCGCAGAAGCAGTGGAAGATCACGGATGAGGACTGGCGGAACCGGGAAAAATGGGATGCCTATGAAAGCGCCGTTGACGAGATGATTCAGAAGACCAGCACCGCCTATGCGCCGTGGCATATTCTGGAATCGGTAGATAAAAAATATGCAAGGATCCGGGCGCTGAAGATCGTGATCGAGGAACTGGAGAAGGTGCTGTAGAGGAGAAACATATGGAGTTAAAAACATTATTGCAGTTTGATTCGATCGTGATCCAGTGTCATAACGATCCGGATGCGGATGCCATTGCCAGCGGGTTTGGCGTCTGGTCGTATCTGCGTGCCAACAAAAAAGAGCCCCGGCTGGTCTATGGCGGAAGATATCCGGTCCGGAAAAGCAATCTGGTGCGGATGGTGGAGTGTCTTGAGATCCCGGTGGAACACGTCCATGCGCTGGAAGAAGAGCCGGAGCTTCTTCTGACGGTGGACTGTCAGCCGGGAGAGCGAAATGTAGAAAGACTGTCCGGAAAAAAACTGGCGGCAATCGATCACCATATCACCAGAAAGGAAAGTCTGTCCAGCCTGTGGGACAGGGAGATCCGCGATAATTACGGCGCCTGTGCGACGATTATCTGGGACCTGCTCAGGCGGGAGCAGTTTGATATCAAAGGAAACCGGCGTCTGGCGGTCGCCCTGTATTATGGCCTTTTCATGGATACGTGCAAACTTCAGGAGATCTGCCAGGTGAAGGACCGCGCCATGCGGGATGAACTGGAATCCGTGTTTGACCAGAAGGACAGAGATGTGATCGACGAATTCAAAACGCATAATCTGTCGGCGGAAGAGCTGCTCATCGTAGGGCAGGCGCTGGGAACCTGTGAAAACAATAAAGAAAAACGGTATGCGATTGCACAGGCGGCTCCCTGCGATCCGAATCTACTGGGAATCATCTCGGATCAGATGCTGGAAGTGGATACGGTGGATACGTGCATTGCGTACTGCATGCTGCCAGGCGGTGCGAAGCTGTCGATCCGCAGCTGCTCGGATGAAACCCGTGCCAGCGATCTGGCGGGATATCTGGCCGGAGGCGGAGGACATGAGAAGAAAGCAGGCGGCTTTCTCACCATTGAACTTTTGAAGCACCCGGTCATTGATCCAAAGGAACTGGGGGACGTCGTATGCCGTTTTCTCACGGCGAGGGTGGAAGACTATTTCAGAGAGCAGGATATCATCCGGCTGGATAAAGAGAAATATCCGGATCTGACGGCGGAACCGCTCTATCAGAAGAAACCGGTGAAAATCGGCTACATAAAAGCGGCGGATGTCTACAGGGAAGGGACAGAAGTAAAAGTCCGGATGCTGGAAGGCGACATGGAAGAGAAAGTGACCGACGACCTGTACTTTATTGTGGGCGTCAGGAACGAAGTTTATGTCAACGACCGCGGAAAACTGGAGCAGAACAATCTGTGCCTGAAAGATCCGTATGAGCTTTCTCCGGAGGCGCTTCAGGATGTGGAGGACGCCGTCAGCGCTGTAAACGAGGACGACGAAGTTCTGGCAGGGCATATTTTTACCTGCGTGCCAAAGGAATCCTGCGTCCATGCCCGCAGGCTGACAAGACGGACCAAGGTGTTTTGGGAGGACGGACAGGGGTACTTGCTGGGTGAGCCAGGGGACTATCTGGCAGCCCGGGCAGAGGACCCCTCTGATATTTACATCATCAAGGAGGATGTCTTCGGTCTGACCTATGAGAAAGCGGCTGATTGCAGGGGGTGAACAAATGAGGGAGAGAGGAAGATGGATTTTAAGGGCTTCAGCGTTTGCCATACCATTTTTTCTGGGCGTTGCCGGTTTTCTTCTGTCAGGGGAGGCGTTGCTGGATTCTGCATTTATTACCCTCTGCATGTACGGGATGGGGTATCCGGATCCCATACCGAATCTTCTGGTAGAGATCGCCAGATGGACCGCTCCGCTGGCGGCTGTCGGCGGAATTCTGCTGTTGTTCCAGGTGAACCGCCGTTTGAAAAACTGGGTTCGTTCTTTCCATAAAAACAGTGTTGCGGTATATGGAGCGGACCGGGAGGATGTGCTTTTAAATCTTGGAAAACGGGGAATCGACGGAGGAGACGGCTTCTCCTTTTTGAAAGCGGGCAACTATATTCTTCTGGGAAGCGAGGAAGAAAATTTTGATTTTTACCGGCAGAACCGCAGTGCGCTGAAAGGGCATACCGTCTATCTGGAGTGCTGCTTTCTGCCTGCGCAGTCCGCATCGGACCCGGAGCTTCGGCTGTTTCGCGAAGAAGAGACGGCTGCCAGGCTTTACTGGAAAGAACGCTGCATCCATCAGCTGTCCGTAAGATGCGGACACCAGATGAGGATCGTGTTTCTGGGCTTTGGCGTGCTGGGCGAAGAGCTTCTGTCCTGCGCATTACAGGACAATATTTTTCATCCGGATCAGAAAATCGAATATCATATCTTCGGAGACGGGGATCGTTTTCTGGCGGTTCATCCGGAACTTCCGTCCATTGACGACCCTGTAATCTTTCACAAAGAGCCATGGTATGAGCAGTTGCCGCTGCTGGAAGAGGCGCAGAGTGTGATCGTTCTGTCGGAGGAGGAGCAGCTTGACCTTGTGAAAGATCTCCTTCTGGCGACAAAACGTGCCTCGTATGATGTGTTCACTTCCAGAAGAGAGCTGGAGCTGCTGGCCGGCCAGGAGAGACTGAATCTGTTTTACTGGAAAGAACAGGCAAGGAAGCCGGAATATCTCATGGGCGACGCTCTTTTTGACCGTGCAAAACGCATCAATCTCAGATATGCTGTCTTATATAACAACGTTGCGGAGACGGAAGAAGCAAAGGAGCAGGAGTGGGAAAAACTGGACGCATTTACCCGTTATTCCAATATCAGCTCTGCAGATTATCATGAAGTGCGCCTGATTATGCTGGCGGATATGGGACAGGATGCAGAGCATCCTGCACCGGACTGCATGGAACTGCTGTCAGAGCTGGAACATATCCGGTGGTGCCGGTATCATTATCTGAACAACTGGAAATACGGGGTTCCGGAAAATGGGAAACGGAAGGATCCGGTTCAGAAGATTCATGCGGATCTGGTTCCTTACAGGGATCTGACAGAAGGAGAAAAGGAAAAGGACAGAGAGAATATCCGGATCCTGCTGTCAATGAATGAATAGAGGAGGAAGAAAGGATTATGGGATTGAGTGAAGTACAGAAGAAGGAACGGTCAGAGTATCTGGAAAAGCATCTGATCATCACGGAGTGTTCCCAGCGCAAACCTTACGCATTCATCAGCTATGCCAGCGACAACTGGGAGGCGGTGTTCAAGTCAGCCGTGGTGCCCATGCAGAGACAGTACGGCCTGCGGGTATATGCGGACAGGGCTTTTGACAAGGTGAACGACAAATGGATCGTGCCCATGCTGCGCAACGCGCGGGGGGCGGACGTGTTCGTGGCGTTCATCAGCCAGAGCTACATTGAGAGCTACGCCTGCTTTCTGGAGCTGCTTACTGCGGTAAACAACAGAAAACAGATCGTGTTTGTGTCGCTGGGGGACCAGCTGCGTCTGGGCGATACGACCGACCTGCCGGTGATCGAGCGGGGAGCGAAAAACGAGATTCTCAATCAGGGGGCCAACCTCTCTACGAACACCAACAATACGTCCAACGACATCATGCGGGCCATGAAGTCGGCCTACACCAGCATGTCCACCCTGCTGGAGCAGGACGCCCTGTCAAAATACGACATCTCGGACGCTTTTATCAACTTCTTTCGGGACGCCGCCATCAACCGCAAGACGATCCATGATCTGGGAGCGGTGCGGCGGACGATCAAGTCGGTCAGCCGGGAGGTGTTCGACAAGTCGCTGATTATAGAACCGGACCCTGCGCCCGCACCGGAGCCGACGCCCGTGTCGGCGGAAGCACCCGCATCAGAGCCGACGCCCGTGCCGACGGAAGAACCCGCATCGGAGCCTGCGCCTGTGCCGGCGGAAGCACCCGCGCCGGAGCCGACGCCTGTGCCGGTGGAAGCACCCGCACCGGAGCCAACGCCCGTGCCGAATCCGGATTCAAAAGCAGATTCCTCATCCGGCGGCGGGCAGAAAGCCGGAAAGCCGCTGAATGTCAAGCTGATCGGAGGCATTGCGGCAGCAGCTGTGGTTCTTGTGGCGCTGTTCACTCTGCTGGGCGGCTCCGGCAAGGTTACGGATCAGCCTTACACCATGACCGACGGAAATTCCGATACATACTCCGGCCTGTATACCGGCGAGTGGGATAAGAAGAACGAGTGGCCGAACGGCACCGGCACCTTCGTAATGGAGGATAATGCCGGAACTTACGAAGGAGAATGGGTCGACGGCGTCGCCGAAGGCCAGGGCACAATTATATGGGACAGCGGAAGTCATTATGAGGGCGAATGGAAAGACGGCATGCGAAACGGCCAGGGGACTTATACCTCTACAGAGGGCGATGGTTATGTCTATGAGGGCGAATTCAAAAACAATGAGCGTTCGGGCAAAGGCACCATGACCTGGGAAGACAGCGAGAACGGAAATTCCTATGCCTATGAGGGTGAATTCAAGAACAATGAACGTTCAGGCAAAGGTACCATGACTTGGGGAAAAGACGGAGAAACATCCGTCTATGAAGGCGACTTTGCAGATGACTGGATCAATGGATACGGCACCTGTACCTTTCCCGACGGCAGTGTTTATGAAGGCGTGTGGAAGAATGCGGGCTTGAACGGTAAAAGCACTGTAACCTATGCCGATGGCAGCGTATATGAAGGCGAATACGTAGACGGTCAGAAGAGCGGCGAAGGTACCTACACCAAAGCGGACGGCACCGTAATGACCGAGAACTGGATCAATGGGAAAAAGGTCGAGATTCTGACCCTTGAAGAAGGAACCTACACAGGCAGCGTGACCGACGGGAAACCCGACGGACAGGGGAAGATGGAGTATACGAATGGCCAGGTCTATGAGGGCGAGTGGAAGGACGGCGTCCGGAGCGGACAGGGGCGCTGTACCTGGCCTGACGGTGGTTATTACGACGGCGAGTGGGCAAATGATAAATGGAACGGCCAGGGCACGAACTACATGGGAGGCAGCAAGGATGTTGATTATTATGTAGGCGGATTTGCGGATGGTAAACGGAACGGACACGGTATTTTTACCTGGGCAAGCGGTGATTCCATTGAGACAGAATGGGTAAATGGCGTGATAAATGGTAAGGGAACCTATACCTGGTCCAACGGCACGGTTGCAGCAGGCGAATGGGTGGACGGCGAGTGGGATGGTGAGTGGACCATCACCTTTGCCGACGGTACCGTTGAAACCAGAAAATATGATCACGGCACGAGACTGGAGTAATGATCCGCCCTCACCAGGCTGACACGGGCGAATGTGTAAAAAGCAGGCTTGATGCATTTTTGTAAAATACGGTGCGGGGGGACGGTTGAAATCCTCCCGCGTTTGTGTCAAGACCGGCAAAAGCCCTGGAGTTTTGTGGATGGTAACAGTACTGGTTCAGAACCGTGTCATAATCGGTTCAGATGTGTTGACGCGATTGAATCGATTTGCTATAATAAATCCATCTAAGAGGATGAAGGAGACGGCAGTATGCTTTTTCGGGAAAGTGAGACCATAGAGTTGAAAGAAACTGTCACGGACGAAATCAAAAAGGAAATCATTGCTTTTGTCAACTGTGACGGCGGAAAACTGTATATTGGCGTTCAGGACGATGGTACGGTAATCGGGGTGAACGATCCTGACGGCGCATCCCTGCAAATCAGCAATATGGTAAGGGATGCGATCAAGCCGGACGTAACCATGTTCCTGCATTACAAAACCATGGAAGAAGACGGAAAAGAAATCGTCGCTGTGGATATTCAGCGCGGAACAGAACGACCTTATTATCTTGCAAAGAAAGGGATGCGTCCGGAGGGCGTATATGTCAGGCAGGGTTATTCCTCGGTTCCGGCTACTGATGCGGCAATCCGCCGTATGATTAAGGAAACGGATGGGGACCGCTTTGAAGCGATGCGCTGTCTGAACCAGGAACTCACATTTGAAGTCGCAGGAAAAGAATTTGAGCTTCGGAATGTGGAATTTGGCCCACAGCAAATGCGTACTTTGAAGCTGGTCGATCATGAAAACCTTTACAGCAATCTGGGTTTGCTTCTGTCCGACCAGTGCGTCCATACGATCAAGGCCGCTGTTTTTCAGGGAACAGACCAGATGGTATTCAGGGACCGCCGGGAATTTGGCGGGTCGCTGCTGCGTCAGATGAACGAAGTGTATGATTTTATTGACTTCCGCAATCAGACCCGTGCGACCATAGAAAAACTGCTGAGGATTGACGTCAGGGACTACCCTGAAACCGCTGTCAGGGAAGCATTGCTGAATTTACTGGTCCACAGAGATTATTCCTTCAGTGCCAGCGCACTTATCAGTATTTATACGGATCGGATCGAATTTGTGTCCATTGGCGGGTTGATGCCGGGGATTGACCTGGAAGATATTATGGTAGGTATTTCCGTATGCCGGAATCAGGACCTTGCGAATGTGTTTTACCGTTTGCGTTTGATTGAGGCTTATGGTACTGGAATGAGAAAAATTATGAGGGCATACGAAGGCATGGAAGAAAAACCTGTGATTGAAACCACAAAAAATGCCTTTAAGATCATACTGCCGAACAGGAACGCAAAATATGAAAAAGGCACGGAACCTGCGTTTTCGGCAGAGCCGTTGGAAAATGTTCCTGTTGTCGCACCGCCTGGTGACAGAGAAGAAAAAGTGCTGGAATATGCCCGGACGCATGGAGCTGTTACAAGAAACGATGTAATTGGATTGCTTGAGGTGAGTGCGTCCACTGCTGCCAGAGCCCTGAAAAAGCTGGTAAAAAGCAACCTGTTAAGGCAGAATGGAAAAGCAAGAAGCACCAACTATACCATTGTAAAATAATCAGACTATATGCGGCATTTCTCCTTGCAGTTGAAATCCTCCCGCATTTGTGTTAAGATAGGTCGCATGGATGCGGAACTGGAAAACAGCATGACGGTGTCCGGATATGCTTTCAGACACAGGGCATGATGGAGACGGATGCGGAACTGGAATAAGGAGAACACAGTGAAATGGAATAAATATACGCTGCTGACCACGACAGAGGCAGAGGATCTGATCAGCAGCATGATGATGGATGCAGGAATCGAAGGAATCGAGATTGAGGACAAGGTTCCGTTGTCGGAGAAGGACCGATCTCAGATGTTTGTGGACATCCTTCCGGAAGGACCTGCGGACGACGGGATCGCCCGGATCAGCTTCTATCTGGAGCCGGAACAGGATAACGGAGCGATCCTGGCGGCGGTGCAGGAAGGGCTGGACGAGATCCGGGGCTGGGGCGTGGACGTGGGCGCCGGGACCATCGAAGCTTCTCAGACCGAGGATAAAGACTGGATCAATAACTGGAAAGAGTATTTTCATCAGTTCTATGTGGACGATATCCTCATCACTCCTTCCTGGGAACCGGTGAAGTCGAAGGACCAGGGGAAGCTTCTGATCCAGATCGATCCGGGGACTGCTTTTGGTACGGGAATGCATGAGACGACCCAGCTCTGTATCCGGCAGATCAAAAAATATGTGACGGAAGAGACGGTCCTTCTGGATGTGGGAACCGGAAGCGGGATCCTTTCGATTGCGGCGCTGAAACTTGGGGCAAAGCGTGCGCTGGGTACGGATCTGGATCCCTGCGCAATCAGCGCGTCGAAGGAAAACATGGAAGTAAACGGCATCCCTGCGGAGAAATTTCGCGTACTGGAAGGTAATCTGATAGATGACTGCAGGATACAGGAGCAGGTGGGATGTGAGCAGTACGATATGGTCACTGCAAACATTCTGGCGGAAGTGCTGGTGCCGCTCACGCCGGTGGTCGTGCAGCACCTGAAAAAGGGCGGCATTTATATCACTTCCGGCATTATTGAAGAGAAAGAAACGGTGGTTGCAGATGCGGTCCGGGAGGCGGGGCTGGAGATTCTCGAAGTGACGCATCAGGGTGAATGGGTGTCTGTGACGGCACGAAAGAACTGACGGAGAGAGCATGCATCATTTTTTTGTTGAGCCTTCCCAGGTACATGAGGATGAGATCGAGATTCTGGGCGGGGATGTGAATCATATCAGAAATGTCCTGCGCATGAAGGCAGGAGAGGAGCTCGTCATAAATGACGGATACGGCAATGAATATGGATGCCGGCTTCATCGATTTACGGATGCGGCAGTTTGTGCGAAGATCCTGGAAAAGAGGCGGGTGGCTTCTGAACTGCCGTCCCGGATCACGCTGTACCAGTGTCTTCCCAAGGGGGACAAGATGGAGCTGATCATTCAGAAAGCCGTGGAGCTGGGGGTGTCTGCCGTGGTCCCGGTGGCGTCCAGAAGATGTGTGGTGAAGCTGGATGCAAAAAGAGAGGGCAATAAGAGAAAACGCTGGCAGGCGGTGGCAGAGAGCGCGGCAAAGCAGTCCGGACGGGCGCTGATCCCTCAGGTGGGGCCGGTCACCGGCTTTGCAGATGCGCTTACACAGACGCAGGAGCTGGATCTGTGCCTGATTCCCTACGAATGTGCCGGGGAACTTCTGGGAGATGCCCGCAGGAGCGCCATGGAATGTACAAGGGAGCTTCTTGGGAGTGTACAAAAAGGGCAGTCCATCGGTATCTTTATCGGACCGGAGGGCGGTTTTGAGAAGGAAGAGGTGGAAGCTGCCATGGGAATGGGGGCGCAGCCTGTTTCGCTGGGAAAACGGATTCTGAGAACGGAGACGGCAGGATTGTGCATTCTGTCGGTTCTGATGTTCTGGCTGGAGGAATAAGAGTATGGAAGCATATCTGGATAATTCGGCTACGACCCGCTGCATGGAGTGTGTGACGGACAAAATGGTCCGCGTCATGCGGGAGGACTACGGAAATCCGTCTTCACTCCATGCCAGGGGAGTGGAGGCGGAGCATTATATTAAGGAAGCAAAAGCGTTTTTTGCAGAAAATCTGAAGGTCAGCGAAAAAGAAATTTATTTTACGTCCGGGGGTACGGAGTCCAATAATCTGGCAGTGATCGGCACGGCGCTGGCCAATCAGAGGGCGGGAAAGCATCTGATCACCACGGATTTTGAACATCCCTCCGTGCTGAATGCCATGAAGTATCTGGAAGGACAGGGCTTCCGGGTGACGTACCTTCCGGTGGACCGGGATGGCATCGTGTCGCTTCAGGCGCTTCAGGAAGCCCTCTGCCCGGAGACGATTCTGGTCTCCGTCATGTATGTGAACAATGAGGTCGGAGCAGTACAGCCGATCCGTGAGATCGCCCGGATTCTGAAAGCGCAGGAAAAGAAGATCCTCTTTCATGTGGATGCAATCCAGGCATATGGAAAATACCGGATTCATCCGGGAAGAGAAGGGATCGATCTTCTGTCCGTCAGCGGACACAAGATCCACGGTCCCAAGGGAATCGGCCTTCTCTACGTTCAGGAGAAGGTGAAGATCCGCCCGATCCTTTTCGGCGGAGAGCAGCAGAAGGGGCTTCGCTCCGGCACGGAAAATGTTCCGGGGATTGCGGGAATCGCAGAAGCCGCCAGAGCGTGCTACGTGGAGCTGGATGAAAAAGTGGACCGGCTGTACCGCCTGAAGGACCGTTTTACGGAAGGGATACGGAAACAGGATCAGACCGTCATCAACGGCAGGACGGGCAGAGACAGTGCAGCGCATATTGTGAGCGTCAGCTTTGCCGGTGTGCGCAGCGAGGTGCTGCTTCATGCACTGGAAGAGAAGGAAATCTATGTATCGGCCGGCTCCGCCTGCTCGTCCAACAAGCCGGCGGTCAGCCGGACGCTGAAGGCCATGGGAGTGGAAAAAGAGCTGCTGGGCAGCACGCTGCGCTTCAGCTTCAGCTTCGAGACCACGGAGGAAGAGATCGATCACTGTCTCGGCGCACTGAACGATCTTCTGCCCATGCTGCGCAGATACGTGCGGCGGTAGAAGGAGACCGGGCGGCCGGGCATCTGCTGCACCTGTGCAGAACTATAATAGGAGAATGAGACAATGTTTCAGGCATTTTTGATTAAATATGGAGAGATCGGCGTAAAGGGAAAGAACCGGTATGTGTTCGAGGATGCGCTGGTCGCCCGGATGAAGCAGGTGCTGTATCATGTGGACGGTACCTTTCAGATTACAAAGGAACAGGGACGCATCTATGTGGAGGCGGAAGGTGCGTTTGACTACGAAGAGACGGTGGCATCCCTCCAGCGGGTATTTGGCATCGTGGGGATCTGCCCGGTAGTCCTTGTGGAGGACCGGGGATTTGAAGAGCTCTCCCGGGATGTCATGGAGTACATGCACCGGATGTACGAAGGCGTCACAAAGACCTTCAAAGTCCATACCCGCCGTGCCAACAAGCATTATCCCATGGATTCCATGGAGGTAAACGCAGAGCTGGGCGGCAGGATCCTGGAACAGTTTCCGGGACTTAAGGTGGATGTACATGCGCCGGACATTCTGCTGCAGATTGAACTGCGCAGCCATATCTGCATCTATTCGGAGGTGATCCCGGGGCCGGGCGGCATGCCTCTTGGGACCAACGGACGCTCCATGCTGCTGCTGTCCGGCGGGATCGACAGTCCGGTGGCCGGATATATGGTGGCAAAGCGCGGAGTATATATTGATGCAACATATTTTCACGCACCGCCCTATACCAGCGAGCGGGCGAAGGAAAAAGTGGTGGATCTGGCGAAGAAGGTGGCGCGGTATACCGGTCCCATCCGCCTGCACGTGGTCAACTTTACAGATATTCAGATGTACATCTATGACCGGTGTCCCCACGATGAGCTGACGATCATCATGCGCCGCTATATGATGCGGATTGCCCAGCAGATCGCTGAAGATACCGGGTGCCTGGCCCTGATCACCGGGGAGAGCATCGGGCAGGTGGCGAGCCAGACCGTTCCAAGCCTTGTGGCCACCAATGATGTGTGCACGCTTCCGGTTTTTCGCCCGCTCATTGCATTTGACAAGGAAGACATTGTGTCCGTTGCGAAGAAGATTGACACCTATGAGATCTCGATTCTGCCCTTTGAAGACTGCTGCACCACTTTTGTGGCGAAGCATCCGGTAACGAAGCCCCAGGTGGAGCGGATCCGCCGGTCGGAACAGGCGCTCTCGGAGAAGATCGAAGATATGGTGAAAGAGGCGCTGGATACAAGAGAAGTGATCCAGGTCCGGTGAGCATAAAAAGTCCGGACATGAAAAAAGCTGCCGTCCCATGCGGCAGCCGGTTTTGACACCGTGGTACAGCCCTGTGTCCACAGTGTGCTGTGCCATGCTGTACTAATCAACGATATAAGGGGCAAGGACCTCCAGAATCTCATCTGCATTCTGCTCGGAATGAATATTCAGCTCGATGGGCTTGGAGAGATCCAGGCTGAAAATCCCCATGATGGATTTGGCGTCGATGACATAACGGCCGGATACCAGATCGAAATCATTGTCGAACTTGGTGATCTCATTTACGAAGGCTTTCACTTTATCGATGGAATTTAAAGAAATATGCACCGTTTTCATTATCTGTTCCTCCTGATTCATGTTCGTAGTATGGTTACAACTACCATATTAATGACTTGCGGGAAGAAAGTCAATGAAAAAATTAGAAAAAACAAGGAGAAAAGTATGAAGAGAGCAGCGTTGCACAGTCTGGGCTGTAAAGTGAATTCCTATGAGACGGAGGCCATGCAGGAGATGCTTTCCGAACAGGGCTACGAGATCGTGGCTTTTGAAGAGCCGGCGGATGTCTATGTGATCAACACATGCAGCGTCACCAGCATGGCGGACCGGAAATCCCGTCAGATGCTGCATCGGGCCAGGAAGCAGAATCCGGAAGCTCTGGTGATTGCTGCCGGCTGCTATGTTCAGTCCGCCGAAGAAGCGCTGCTTCAGGATCCGGCAGTGGATATACTGATCGGAAATAATGAAAAGGCAAAGCTTCCCGGGATACTGAAAGCATGGGAAGAGACGGGGAAAGCATCCCATGTCCACGATATGAGCCATGAAAAGCAGTATGAGGAAATGAGCCGCAGGCAGACCGCCGGTCATACCAGAGCATATGTGAAGATTCAGGACGGGTGCGATCAGTTCTGTACGTACTGTATCATTCCCTATACAAGAGGAAGGGTTCGGAGCCGGAGCCTTCCGGACATTCTCTCAGAGGTGGAGACGCTTGCAGGGAACGGCTATCAGGAAGTGGTGCTCACGGGGATTCATCTGGATTCCTACGGAGCGGATCTTCCGGATAAAGATCTGCTGGATGTGATCCGGGCCGCGGCCGGGGTCGAAGGGATCCGGAGGATCCGGCTGGGTTCTCTGGAACCAAGAATCATGACAGAGCCATTTGTCAGGGGCCTGGCTTCTGTGGAAAAGCTGTGTCCGCATTTTCACCTGTCTCTTCAGAGCGGCTGTGATGAGACACTGAAACGGATGAACCGCCGGTATGACACGCAGGAATTTCGGGCATGCTGTGAGCGTCTCAGAGCCGCCTTTGACCAGCCGGCGCTGACCACCGATGTGATGGTGGGATTTCCAGGAGAGACGGAGGAGGAATTTGCCCGGACCGTGGCATTTCTGGAGGAAATCCGGTTCTATGAGATGCATGTCTTTAAATATTCCAGGAGAAAAGGCACCAGGGCGGACCGGATGGAGGGGCAGATTCCGGAGCCTGTGAAAACACAGAGGAGCGAGGCGCTTCTGAAACTCACAAAAGAACAGAGCCGGGCTTACAGGCAGCGCCTGCTGGGTGCGACGGCGGAGGTGCTTATGGAAGAGCCGTATGTGTGCCGGGGAGAGGTGTGGCAGACCGGGCATACAGAAACATATGTGAAAGTAGCGGTGCCAGGAGAGATGCCTCTTATGAACCGTCTTTTGCAGGTGAAGGTGGACGGATTTCTGGAAAATGACATTCTGCGCGGGATTTTGACAGAAGCTGACAGAAAATAAACATTGAATTTACCGCCGGATTATAGTACACTGATGTATAACAGGTGAAGAGTATTTGTTTTAGTATACTTTCGTTGAGGACGGAGCACTATGAAAAAATTGGAAAACACACAATATTTTAAAATCCAGTCAGACCAGGAGCTGAAAGTGGGCGAGGTTCTGCGGAAGGTCTATCAGGCCATGACGGAAAAGGGATATGATCCGGTGAATCAGATCGTCGGGTATATTATGTCCGGAGATCCCACATATATTACCAGTCATAAGGGAGCCAGGAGCCTGATCATGAAAGTGGAGCGGGACGAGCTGGTGGAAGAGCTTCTGCGGGTGTATGTGGAGAAGACGGTAAAGGACTGAGCGGCTTATGAGGATCATGGGGCTGGATTACGGCTCGAAGACGGTGGGGGTCGCGATCAGCGACGGACTTCTTCTGACTGCCCAGGGGACGGAGACGATCACGAGGAATCAGGAGAACAAGCTCAGACAGACCCTTGCCCGGATCAAGGCATTGTGTGAAGAGTACGATGTGGGGGAGATCGTGCTGGGTTTTCCAAAAAATATGAATAATACCGTGGGGGACAGGGCTGAGAAATCGCTGGAATTTGCAGAGATGCTTAGGAAGCGGACAGGCCTGCCTGTTGTCATGTGGGACGAGAGGCTGACGACGGTGGAAGCAGAACGGACGCTGATGGAGAGCGGCGTCAGGAGAGAGCACAGGAAGGAATATGTGGATAAGATCGCAGCAGTCTTTATCCTGCAGGGATATCTGGATCGGAGGCATCAGGAAACGCAGGGCACCCTGGTGTAAGGAGGGTCTGCCGGACGGTTCGGCAGGGTAAAGACAGGTCAGGGACAGTAAGGAGTGAGAGCAGAGGAATGGAGCGTCTGAAATTTCAGGGAGAGCATGGGGAAGCGCTGGATTTTTATGTGCTGGAGCAGACCAGGCTGGGCGGGGTAAATTACCTGCTGGCGGCGGATTCTGAAGAAGGTGACGGGGAATGTGTGATTTTTAAGGATCTGTCGGAGGACGGGGAGAAGGAAAGCCTCTATGAAATCGTGGAGGATGAACAGGAGCTTGCGGCAGTACTTGCAGTATTTGAAGAGCTTCTGGAGGACGTGGACATTACGAGGTAGTATTTTTGGCAGGGGGATAAGATGCAGCTGAACAGGGAAGGATTTGAGAATCTGCTTCGGGAAAAGGGGCTGAAGGTGACGGCACAGCGGATTGCCGTGCTGTCGGCGCTCTCCGGCGAGGCGGACAGCCACCTGACTGCAGAAGAGATCTACGGGCTGGTAAAGGTAAAGAACCCGGAGATCGGACTTGCTACGGTATACAGGACGATCCAGATCCTGCTGGAGCTTAAGATCATTGACCGGATCTATCTGGATGACGGGTATGTACGGTATGAGCTGGGACACGTATATGAGGATGAGGACAGCCATCATCACCATCATCTGATCTGTGTGAAGTGCGGACGGGTCATGTCCTTTCAGGGAGATCTTCTGGAAGGTTTTGAGAAGAAGATGGAGGAAAAGACCGGTTTCCGGATCCAGGATCATGATGTGAAGCTCTACGGATATTGTGCGGATTGTCTGAAAAAAGAAAATGAATGATTATTTACAGGAGGTTATCTATTGAAAAATGTGAACAATTCAAAACTGCGTGTCATTCCCCTGGGGGGACTGGAGCAGATCGGTATGAACATAACTGCCTTCGAGTTCGAAGACAGTATTGTTGTTGTGGACTGCGGGCTTGCTTTCCCGGAGGACGATATGCTGGGGATTGATCTGGTGATTCCGGATGTCACGTATCTGAAACAGAATCTGAACAAGGTAAAAGGCTTTGTGATCACTCACGGTCACGAGGATCATATCGGGGCGCTGCCCTATATACTGAAGGATATCAACGTGCCGGTCTATGCCACAAAGCTGACCATCGCACTGATCGAAGGAAAGCTCAAGGAGCACAATATGCTCAAGACGACCAAGCGCAAAGTGGTGAAGCACGGTCAGTCTATTAATCTGGGGCAGTTCCGGATCGAATTTATCAAGACCAACCACAGCATTGCGGACGCTTCGGCTCTGGCGATCTACTCTCCGGCGGGCATCGTTGTTCATACGGGAGACTTTAAAGTGGATTATACGCCGGTTTTCGGTGACAGCATCGATCTGCAGCGCTTTGGCGAGATCGGGAAGAAGGGCGTGCTGGCGCTTATGTGCGACAGTACCAATGCGGAGCGCCCGGGAGTCACCATGTCGGAGAAGAGTGTGGGACGGACCATGGATGCGCTCTTTACCGAGCACTGCAATTCCAGGATCATCGTGGCGACCTTTGCCTCCAACGTGGACCGGGTGCAGCAGATCATCAATTCTGCCTACAAAAATAATAAAAAAGTCGTGGTGGAAGGCCGGAGCATGGTCAATGTCATCACGACGGCAGTGGAACTTGGATATGTCCGGATTCCGGAGAATACGCTCATCGATATTGAGCAGCTGCATAACTATCCGCCGGAGGCGACGGTCCTGATCACCACGGGAAGCCAGGGAGAGTCCATGGCTGCTCTGTCCCGGATGGCGCAGAACCTGCACCGGAAGGTTCATATCATGCCGGGAGATACGGTTATCTTCAGTTCCAATCCGATTCCGGGCAATGAGAAAGCGGTGTCGAAGGTTATCAACGAGCTGTCCGCCAAGGGCGCCAATGTGATCTTCCAGGATGCTCATGTGTCGGGACATGCCTGCCAGGAGGAGATCAAGCTGATCTATTCTCTTGTGCATCCCAAATATGCGATTCCGGTGCACGGAGAGTACCGCCATCTGAAAGCCCAGGCGTCCATCGCCCACCAGCTGGGGATCGAGAAGGACCATATTTTTGTCCTGCAGTCCGGAGATGTGATGGAGATGGATGAGAACAGTGCCGGAGTCGTGGACAAGGTCCATACAGGCGCCATCTTTGTGGATGGGCTGGGCGTGGGCGATGTGGGCAATATCGTCATGCGCGACCGCCAGCATCTGGCAGAGGACGGGATCATGATCATCGTCCTGACGCTGGAGAAGGGCAGCAATGTCCTGCTGTCGGGGCCGGATATTGTATCCCGCGGCTTTGTCTATGTGAGAGAGTCCGAGGACCTGATGGAACAGGCGCGGGCCGTTGTATATGACGCAGTGGAAAAATGTCTGGACCGGAAGATCACGGACTGGGGCAAGATGAAGAACGTCATGAAGGACGCACTGGGAGATTATATTCGTAAAAAAACCAAGAGGAATCCCATGATTCTGCCGATTATCATGGAAGTATAGGACGCGAACAGAATGGACATCATTAAGGAAAAAGTAGAAGAGCTGGTGGCAGCCATAGAGGACAGCAGCGAATATCAGAATTTTCTCGCAGCCAGGAAGCAGGTGGATCTGGTTCCCGGTCTGGAGGATAAGATCCGGAAGTTCTGCTGGGAAAACTATGAGCTCCAGAGCAGCGATGAGGAAGGCCTGTATGAGCGCATGGAGGCATTTGAAGAGCAGTATGAGGAATTTCGGAGAAATACGGTGGTGGAGAAATATCTGGAGCATGAGCTGCGCATGTGCCGTATGCTGCAGGCGATCAACGCCAGAATCATGGACGTGGTGGATCTGGTGATATGACAGCGGATATCCGGGACCTGCCTGACGCACAAAGGCGAGGGGCGGTTACCGGGCGGACACACGATTTCGATTAGGAGATATGGTGATGAATATACAGAAGGTGATGCTGTCAGTAAGCCTGTTCATTCTGCGGCTGGCGATCGTGATACTGGTGGCGGTGGGGATCTACCGTCTGGGAACATATGCATATACCTGCGGTTACAGTATCGTATCGGATGCGGCAGTGGAGCCCGGGCCGGGGCGGGATATGCGTGTGGTGCTGACCAGCGACATGACCGTCAAAGAGGCGGCGCAGCTTCTGGAGAGAAGGGGTCTGATCCACGATGCGGACATCTTCCGGATCCAGCTGAAGGTAAACAGGTACGAGGATAAGATCGAGCCGGGAGAATATGTCCTGAATACATCCATGACACCCAAAGAACTGATGGAGGTGCTGGCGGGAGAAGCCGAAGAAGAGGACGAAGAAGAATGACGGACAGATGGCGCATAAGTGCATATATCAATTCTCTTTATCCGGGAAATTCAGAGCTTCTGGACAGAATCGAGGAGGAAGCGCTGGCAGCCGGCGTACCGGTTATCCGCAGGGAGACCCAGAGCCTGCTCCGGTTTCTGCTGTGTGCCCGCCGCCCCATGAAGATCCTGGAGGTGGGGGCGGCAGTGGGTTTTTCGGCGCTGTTTATGAGTGAATATGCTCCGGAGGGCTGCAGGATCACGACCATCGAGAACTATGAAAAGAGGATCCCCACAGCTCGGGAAAATTTTGTCCGTGCAGGGCGGACAGATCAGATTACGCTGCTGGAAGGAGACGCCCTTAAGGTGCTTGCAGGGTTGGAGGAAAGTTACGACCTGATCTTTGTGGATGCGGCAAAGGCGCAGTATATCAGTTATCTTCCGGAGGTCCTGCGGCTGCTGGCAGTGGGCGGGATTCTGGTGTCCGACAATGTACTGCAGGACGGCGATATTGTAGAATCCCGGTTCGCGGTGGAGCGGAGGAACCGTACCATCCATGCCAGAATGAGGGAATATCTGTATGCCCTGACCCATCATGAGGAGCTGACTACCTCCATACTGCCCCTGGGGGACGGGGTCACCGTCAGTGTCCGGACAGGGAAGGGAACCGGGAAGGAGGAACAGAGGTAAGATGGACAGACATCCGGAACTACTGATCCCGGCGAGCAGTCTGGAGGTGCTGAAGACGGCAGTCGCCTTCGGCGCCGATGCAGTCTATATCGGCGGCGAGGCCTACGGGCTGCGCGCCAAAGCGAAGAATTTTTCCATGGAGGAGATGGCGGAGGGAATTGTCCATGCCCATGAGAGGGGCGTAAAAGTGTATGTGACGGCAAATATTCTGGCGCATAACCGGGACCTTGCAGGTGCGGAAGGCTATTTCCGGGAGCTTGAGGGGATCGGGCCGGATGCGCTGATCATCTCGGATCCGGGACTCTTTCTGACGGCCAGAGAGGTGTGTCCCGGGATCGACATCCATATCTCCACCCAGGCGAATAATGTAAACTATCGGACCTTCCGGTTCTGGCATGAGCAGGGGGCGAAGCGGGTCGTTACGGGAAGAGAACTGTCCCTTCAGGAGATCCAGGAGATCCGGGAGCATATTCCTGATACTCTGGAGATCGAGACCTTTGTGCATGGAGCCATGTGCATCTCCTATTCGGGCAGGTGCCTTCTGAGCAATTATCTTACAGGAAGGGATGCCAATCAGGGAGCCTGTACCCATCCGTGCCGCTGGAAATATGCGGTGGTGGAGGAGACACGCCCGGGTGAATATATGCCGGTCTATGAGAATGAGCGGGGAACCTTTCTGTTTAATTCCCGGGATCTGTGTATGGTGGAGCATATACCGGACCTGATCGCGGCAGGTGTGGACAGCCTGAAGGTGGAGGGCAGGATGAAGACGGCGCTGTATGTGGCGACGGTGGCCCGCACCTATCGGAAAGCGCTGGATGACTACAGGGAGTCACCGGCTCTGTATGAAGCGCATATGCCCTGGTATCAGGAACAGATTCTGGCGTGCCAGAGCCGCTGCTATACCACCGGATTTTTCTACGGCAGGCCGGATGAGACTGCGCAGATCTATGATAACAGCACGTACGTAAAGGAATATACCTATCTGGGAACCGTGGAAGAGACAAAAGACGGCGGCTGCCGGCTGGAACAGAGGAACAAATTTTCCGTCGGAGAGACCATCGAGATCATGAAGCCGGACGGCCGCAACGTGGAGGCGACAGTGGAGGAGATCCGGGGTTTAAAGGAGCAGGAGGGCGAAAGCCGGTGGGAGGTTCAGGAGAGCGCCCCCCATGCCAGACAGAAGTTGTGGGTAAGATTGAGCCGGTCTCCGGAGAAAATGGACATACTCCGAAGGCTGGACACATAAGATAATAAAATAAGATGTATTTGGAAAGGCACTTTCGTGGATTTTTTACATAAGATGTATTAAATATCCACTGAGGTGTCTTTTTTGAAGGCTTTTCCGAAACCTCTTACGGCGGAAGAAGAGAGAGATTGTTTAGTGCGGTATCAGGGAGGGGACGAAGAGGCGCGCCGGATGCTGATCGAATATAACCTGCGCCTGGTAGCCCATATCGTGAAAAAGTACCAGTCTTCCGAGGATGATATGGAGGAACTGATTTCCATAGGGACCATCGGACTGATCAAGGCAGTGGACACCTTTGACCACGAAAAGGCGAGCAAGCTGGCAACCTACGCAGCGAGATGTGTGGAAAACGAGATCCTTATGTATATGAGGGTAAAGAAGAAGCTCCAGCGGGAATCCTCCTACTACGAGCCCATCGGAACGGACAAAGAGGGAAATGAGATCCAGCTTCTGGATATCATCGAGAGCAGGGAACCGCCCGCCTTTGATCAGATCGGGCTGAAGGACGACACCAGGAAGGTCTACGGGCTGTTGGAGGACGTCTTATCGGAACGGGAGCGTCAGGTGATCATCATGCGCTACGGACTGTACCACGGCAGAGAATATACGCAGAGGGAGATTGCGCAGAAGCTCGGCATTTCCCGCTCTTATATCAGCCGTATCGAGAAAAATGCTCTGAACCGGCTGAAAGAATATTTCCGGGATTGATTTCCCGGAACATATGTGCTATACTTTATGGCGTCTGATATCTGGAATGCATATCGCAGAGTTTTTCCAAATACAAATCCATTGGAAGGAATTATGTTCAGTACCATATTATCAACGGCAGTCGTTGGCATCGAAGCCTGTCCGGTTCAGGTGGAAGCGGATATCTGTGACGGACTGCCTCAGTTCTGTATGGTGGGAGATCTGTCCCGTGAGGTGCAGGAAGCGGCGGACCGGGTCCGCACGGCGCTTCGGAATACAAACATCACCCTGCCGCCCAGGAGGATCACGGTGAATCTGTCCCCTGCCCATATCCGGAAGGAGGGGACCGGCTTCGATCTCCCGGTGGCGGCGGCGCTTCTTGCCGCCCTGGGAATCCTGAGAAAACAGGATACAGAGGATGTGCTGATCGTGGGAGAGATCGGCCTGAACGGAAGAGTCCGGCCGGTGAACGGAGTACTGCAGACCGTCATGCTGGCCAGAGAGCTGGGATGCAGGCGGTGCCTGGTGCCCCGGGAAAATGCAGGGGAGGGCGCGGTGGTCCGGGAGGTTCAGGTAGTGGGCGTGGAGACGCTGGGAGAGCTGATTACCTGCCTGCAGGACGGGCAGGCCTGTGCAGAACGGGCAGTGCGTCCGGCGGAATGGATGGCGGGGCAGGGGGCTTACAGAGAGGATTTTCGGGAGGTGAACGGGCAGCATGCGGTCCGCCGGGCGGCAGAGATCGCCGCGGCGGGCATGCATAACCTGCTGATGGTGGGAAGCCCAGGCGCCGGGAAGACCATGGTGGCCAGGCGGATGCCTTCGATCCTGCCCGGGCTCACCCTGGAGGAGAGTCTGGAGATCTCCAGAGTGTACAGCGCCTGCGGGCTTTTGACCGGAAAAGAAGGACTGGTGGATTTAAGGCCCTTCCGGGCGCCCCATCATACCATCTCGCCCAATGCTCTGGCAGGCGGGGGCAGGAGAGTAAAGCCCGGAGAGATCAGCCTTGCCACAAGGGGCGTGCTCTTCCTGGACGAACTTCCGGAATTTTCCAGAAATGCCCTGGAGGTCCTGCGACAGCCCATGGAAGAGGGCAGAGTGACCATCAGCAGGACAAGCGGGACATATGTGTTCCCGGCGCATTTTCAACTGATCGCGGCAATGAATCCATGCCGATGCGGATATTTTCCGGATCGCGAGCGATGCCGGTGTCTGCCCGGTGAGATCCGCGGGTATCTGCACCGGATATCCCGGCCGCTGCTGGACCGGATGGATCTCTGTGTGGAGACCTCCCGGGTGGAATATCAGGAGCTGACGGATACGGAGGAAAATGAGAGCTCCAGAAGCATACGAGGCCGTGTAGAGGCCGCCAGGAGGCGCCAGGAAGAGCGTTACAGAGGACTTGGCTGGCAGTTCAATGCCCGGCTTCCTTCTTCTGCCCTGAAGCATTTCTGTCCTCTGGGGAAGAGTGAGGCCGGGATCATGGAAACCGCATATGAAAGGATGGGCCTGAGCGCCAGGGCATACCACAGGATTATCAAAGTGGCAAGGACCATCGCGGATCTGGAGGGAGAAGAGCGGATCCGGAAAGAGCATCTGCTGGAGGCCATTGGTTACCGGTCCCTGGATCAGAGATTCTGGGGAGGGTGACGATATGGACAGACTATATAATAGTAGAAATATGACTGACGGGAGCAAAAAGCGCATACAATATATCCGTCAGGAGGATCCGGATTATCCGGAGCGGCTGAGGGTTCACAGAGGGATGCCGAAAGGCCTCTATGTGAGGGGAAAGCTGCCGGCGGCGGATCGTCCTGCGGTGGCAGTGGTGGGAGCCAGACGTTCGGACAGCTATGGAAATGAGACAGCGAGAAGATTTGCCCGGGAGCTGGCGGCAAAGGGCGTACAGATCATCAGCGGTATGGCCTGGGGGATCGACGGCATGGCGCATAAGGGTGCTCTGGAAGCCGGCGGAGACACCTTTGCGGTACTGGGCTGCGGGGTGGATATCTGTTATCCTCCGGGGCATCAGAGCCTCTATGAAGAGCTGCTTATAAAAGGGGGTGTTCTGTCAGAGCAGCCTCCGGGGATGCCGCCCCTGGCAGGACATTTTCCGGCCAGGAACCGGATCATCAGCGGGCTTTCAGATCTGGTACTGGTGGTGGAGGCGAGAGAAAAGAGCGGTTCTCTGATCACAGCGGATCAGGCGCTGGAGCAGGGCAAGGACGTGTATGCGGTCCCGGGGAGGGCGGGGGACGCCCTGAGCCGGGGCTGTCACGGGCTGATCCGGCAGGGAGCAGGACTGGCAGACAGTCCGGAGATTATACTGGAAGTGCTGGGCATTTCTTCCGGACAGAACAGGGAGCCGGAGAAAATTCTACTTGCAAAGGAAGAAAATATCGTGTATAGTTGGATACGTTTACAGCCCGTCTCTTTGGATGAGCTGGTGAAAAAGACCGGGATGCCCGTCAGGAAGGTGCTCCAGATCCTTGTGGGGCTGGAACTGAAGGGCTGTATCCGGGAGATTCAGAAGAATGACTATATAAGAACAGATTGAGGACTACCAATGGCAAAATATCTTGTGATCGTGGAGTCGCCTGCCAAGGTGAAGACGATCAAGAAGTTTTTAGGCTCGAATTATGAAGTCATGGCATCCAACGGACATGTGAGAGATCTTCCCAAGAGTCAGCTTGGCATCGATGTGGACCATGATTATGAACCCAAATATATCACGATTCGCGGAAAAGGGGACATTCTGGCTAAGCTGCGCAAGGAAGCGAAAAAGGCGGATAAGGTCTATCTGGCAACGGACCCTGACCGGGAGGGGGAGGCGATCTCCTGGCACCTGTCCAAGGCGCTGAACCTGGATAAGGGCAGGATGTACCGGATCACTTTCAATGAAATTACGAAAAGTGCGGTAAAGGAATCCATCCGACATGCCAGAGAGATCAACCAGGACCTGGTGGACGCGCAGCAGGCCAGGCGGATGCTGGACCGCATGGTGGGTTACCGGATCAGCCCGCTTTTATGGGCGAAGGTCAAGCGGGGTCTGAGCGCCGGGAGAGTGCAGTCAGTGGCGCTCCGGCTGATCGCTGACCGGGAAGAAGAGATCAATGCATTCGTGCCGGAGGAATACTGGAGCCTGGATGCGGAATTTGCCGTGAAGGGGGAGAAGAAATCCCTGACGGCGAAGTTCTACGGTACTCCGTCGGAAAAGCTGGAGATCCATTCCAGAGAGGAGATGGATCAGGTGCTTTCTGCGGTGAAAGACGCGTCCTTTGCCGTGACAGAGGTGAAGAAGGGGGAGCGGACCAAGAAGGCGCCTCTGCCCTTTACGACGAGTACCCTTCAGCAGGAGGCTTCCAAGGTGCTGAATTTCTCCACCTCCAAGACCATGCGGCTGGCGCAGCAGCTCTATGAGGGAATCGATGTGGAGGGTCAGGGCACCATAGGAATCATCACTTATCTGCGTACGGATTCCACCCGTGTATCCGAGGAGGCGTCTCTGGCGGCGGCGGACTATATCAGAGAGACATACGGAGAGGCATGGCTGCCGGCAAAGGGAAAGGGAACCTCGAAGAAAGATGCGGACAAGAAGATTCAGGATGCGCACGAGGCGATCCGACCTACGGATATCCGGAGGCTTCCGGCGGCGGTGAAGGAGTCTCTGTCCAGGGATCAGTTCCGGCTGTACCAGCTTATCTGGAAGCGATTTACGGCAAGCTGCATGGCGGACGCCCGGTACAGCACTACCTCCGTGAAAATCGACGGCGGCGGATACCGTTTTACTGTGTCTGCATCTACCGTGGCCTTTGAGGGCTTTATGTCGGTCTATGTGCAGGAGGAAGAGGAAAAGAGCGGCAACACCACACTGGTGAAGGCAGTCAGCCGGGACTCTGTACTGAGCCTGAAGGGAATGGAGGACAGGCAGCATTTTACCCAGCCGCCCGCCCATTACACGGAGGCGGCGCTGGTGAAGACACTGGAGGAGCTGGGGATTGGAAGGCCCAGCACCTATGCGCCTACCATCAGTACGATCATCGCTCGCCGCTATGTGGCGAAAGAGGGCCGCAACCTGTATCTGACGGAGATCGGAGAGGTAGTCAACAATATGATGAAGCAGGCCTTCCCAACCATTGTGGAGACGGACTTTACGGTGAATGTAGAGTCGCTTCTGGACATGGTGGAGGAAGGGAAGGTAAGCTGGAAGACGGTAGTCAGCAATTTCTACCCGGATCTCAACGAGGCGGTGAACCGGGCGGAGGAAGAGCTTCAGAAGGTAAAGATCGAGGATGAGGTCAGTGATGTGGTCTGTGAGCAGTGCGGCAGGAACATGGTCATCAAATACGGTCCTCACGGGAAATTCCTCGCCTGCCCCGGATTTCCGGACTGCAGGAATACGAAGCCCTATCTGGAGAAGATCGGGGTAAAATGCCCCAAGTGCGGGAAGGAGATCGTGCTCAGACGCTCATCCAAGGGGCGGAAGTTCTACAGCTGCGAGGGTTATCCGGACTGTGATTACATCTCCTGGAAGAAGCCGGAGGAAGCGAAGGAACAAAAGGATGCTCCCTCGGGACAGTGACAGAAAATTCAAAAATCTCATTGAAATCTGTCAGATAGTATGCTAATATCCAAAGTGCGGTTGTCTTTGCGGCCGCACTTTGTTTTTCGTGTGTCGGGACAGATATTGGAAGATAGATGGGAGATGGGAAGATGAGCGTACAATTATTGGACAAAACGAGAAAGATCAACAAGCTGCTGCACAATAACAGTTCCAGTAAAGTGGTATTTAACGATATCTGCAGGGTGCTGTCGGAGATCCTGCTGTCGAATGTGCTCGTGATCAGCAGGAAGGGCAAGGTGCTGGGCATCAGCCATCACGACGGGGTGGATGAGATCCATGAGCTGATTGTAGATAAGGTGGGAAGCCTGATCGATCCGCTTTTGAACGAGCGGCTTCTGGGGATCCTGTCCACCAAGGAGAATGTGAACCTGGTGACACTGGGATTCGCGGTGGAAAACATCCGGGAGTATCAGGCGCTGATTACGCCGATCAATATTGCGGGTGAGAGACTGGGGACGCTGTTTCTCTATAAGTATGAAAAGGATTACGATATTGACGACATCATTCTGGGCGAGTACGGCACTACGGTGGTGGGCCTTGAGATGATGCGGGCCGTACATGAAGAAAGTGCGGAGGAGGAGCGCAGAAGGCAGATCGTGCGTTCGGCTGTCAGTACACTGTCCGCCACGGAGCTGGAGGCGATCCTTCTGATCTTCCGGGAGATGCGGGGAAATGAATGCACGCTGGTGGCCAGCAAGATCGCGGATAAGGCGGGGATTACCCGTTCGGTCATCGTCAATGCCCTGAGAAAGTTCGAGAGCGCCGGGGTGATCGAGTCCCGTTCCTCGGGGATGAAGGGGACCAGCATCAAGGTCCTGAACGACTGTGTTTTTGAAGAGCTGGATCAGGTGGAAGATCATAAACCCGGTATGAAAAATATAAAGAAATACTAAAAATTGAAAAAATCGAAATTTCCCCATTGACAATTCGGTTTCTGCGTACTAATATAATATCCAGAGATTAGCACTCGATGTAAGTGAGTGCTAATAACCTGAAACAGAACCATTGAAGGAGGAATCATCATGAAGTTAGTACCTTTAGGCGACAGAGTTGTATTAAAACAGAGTGAAAAAGAAGAGACGACCAAATCCGGGATCATCCTGGCAGCGAAAGCGCAGGAGAAGCCGGTGACTGCAGAAGTCGTGGCAGTGGGACCGGGCGGCATGGTGGACGGAAAAGAAGTGACCATGCAGGTAAAACCGGGAGATCGGGTCATCTATTCCAAATATGCCGGAAATGAAGTAAAGCTTGACGAAGAGGAATTTGTGATCGTCAGACAGAATGATATTCTTGCAGTTGTAGAATAATTTTAAGGAAGAGACAGGAGGAGATCAATCATGGCTAAAGAAATCAAACATGGCGTGGACGCCAGAGTCGCACTGGAAGCCGGTGTGAATAAACTTGCAGATACCGTAAGCGTGACCCTTGGACCGAAGGGAAGGAACGTGGTCCTTGACAAACAGTTCGGCACTCCGCTGATCACCAACGACGGCGTAACGATTGCAAAAGAGATCGAGCTGGAAGACGCATTTGAGAATATGGGCGCTCAGCTGGTAAAAGAAGTGGCGACCAAGACCAACGATGTGGCAGGCGATGGTACAACCACTGCTACGGTGCTGGCACAGGCGATGATCAACGAGGGTATGAAGAATCTGGCAGCAGGCGCGAACCCGATCATTCTGAGAAAAGGTATGAAGAAGGCAACGGATGCGGCAGTAGAGGCGATTGCAGCCATGAGCAGCAAGGTTACCGGCAAGCATCAGATGGCAAGAGTGGCTGCCATCTCCGCAGGAGACGATGAAGTGGGCAATATGGTGGCAGATGCCATGGAGAAGGTGGCAAATGACGGAGTTATCACCATCGAAGAGTCCAAGACCATGCAGACAGAGCTGGATGTAGTAGAAGGTATGCAGTTCGACCGCGGCTATATTTCCGCATATATGGCAACAGACACCGAGAAGATGGAAGCAGTTCTGGATGATCCGTATATCCTGATCACAGACAAGAAGATCAGCAATATCCAGGAGATCCTTCCGGTGCTGGAGCAGCTGGTACAGTCCGGCAAGAAGCTTCTGATCATCGCGGAAGACATTGAGGGCGAGGCTCTGACCACCCTGGTGCTGAACAAGCTGCGCGGTACGTTCACGGCAGTGGGCGTGAAGGCTCCGGGCTACGGCGACAGAAGAAAAGCAATGCTTGAGGATATCGCGATTCTGACCGGCGGTACGGTGATCTCCGAAGAGGTAGGACTGGAGCTCAAGGATGCGACCATCGACATGCTGGGCCGTGCGAAATCCGTAAAGGTTCAGAAAGAGAACACCGTCATCGTGGACGGTCTTGGAAGCAAGGAGAAGATCGAGAACCGGATCAAAACCATCAAGACCGAGATCGATGCGACCAAATCCGAGTTCGACAAGGAGAAGCTCCAGGAGCGTTATGCGAAGCTGGCAGGCGGCGTAGCGGTTATCCGCGTAGGCGCAGCCACCGAGACCGAGATGAAAGAAGCAAAGCTCCGTATGGAGGATGCGCTGGCAGCCACCAGAGCAGCGGTGGAAGAGGGCATCATCTGCGGCGGCGGCGCAGCATATATCCATGCATCCAAAGATGTGGAGAAGCTGGTGGATACGCTGGAAGGCGACGAGAGAACCGGTGCAAAGGTGATCCTGAAGGCGCTGGAGTCCCCGCTGTTCCACATTGCATCCAATGCAGGACTGGAAGGCGCAGTCATCATCAACAAAGTGCATGAGGCTGAGAAAGGCATCGGCTTTGACGCACTGAAGGAAGAGTATGTGGATATGGTGGAAGCAGGCATCCTGGATCCGGCGAAGGTGACCAGAAGTGCACTGCAGAATGCAACCAGCGTTGCAGCTACCTTCCTGACCACAGAGGCATGCGTAGCAAATATCAAAGAAGAAGTTCCTCCGATGCCGGCTGGCGGAGGCGGAATGGGCATGATGTAATTCCCAACAGATTATATGGAAAAAGGACGTCCGTCAGGGCGTTCTTTTTTGCGTAAAATCCATTGACATAACGGATGCTATCTGATAGACTGTTTTAAACTCGTGAGCGCATCCATTTACTACTGTCTGCGGTGCTCTGCAGAAGCGCTCACTCGCTGTGCATCTTGTTTATTGGCAGATGTTTTAAGCTGTGAGTATAAATTCAAAACAAAAGAAAGAGAGGATAAGAAATGGGTAAAATTATCGGTGAAGGCATTACGTTTGACGACGTGCTCCTGGTGCCTGCTTATTCGGAAGTAATTCCCAATCAGGTCAATCTGGAGACCTGGCTGACGAAGACGATCAAACTCAATATTCCAATGATGAGTGCGGGGATGGACACCGTGACAGAATACCGGATGGCGATCGCCATGGCAAGACAGGGCGGTATCGGCATTATCCACAAGAATATGTCCATCGAGGCGCAGGCGGAAGAAGTGGACAAGGTGAAACGTTCTGAGAATGGCGTGATCACAGACCCGTTTTCTTTGACTCCGGAACATACGCTGGCAGATGCAGACGCCCTGATGGGAAAATACCGGATCTCCGGCGTGCCCATTACAGAGGGCAGGAAGCTGGTAGGCATCATTACCAACCGGGATCTGAAATTTGAGACAGATTTCACCAAAAAGATCAAGGAGTCCATGACCTCCGAGAATCTGGTTACAGCGCCGGAGGGAATCACCCTGGACGAGGCGAAGATGATCCTGGGGAAGGCAAGGAAGGAAAAGCTTCCCATTGTGGACAAGGATTTCAACCTGAAAGGGCTGATCACGATCAAGGACATTGAAAAACAGATCAAATATCCGCTGGCGGCAAAGGATGCCCAGGGCAGGCTTCTGTGTGGTGCAGGCATCGGCATCACAGCCAATGTGCTGGAGCGGGCAAAAGCACTGATCGACGCCCATGTGGACGTGCTGGTGCTGGATTCCTCCCATGGTCATTCTGCAAACGTGATCCGCTGCCTGAAGATGCTGAAGGAGGCGTATCCGGATATTCCGGTGATCGCGGGCAACGTTGCCACCGGAGCAGCGGCAAAGGCGCTTATTGAAGCGGGAGCAGATGCGGTAAAGGTCGGTATCGGACCCGGTTCCATCTGTACGACCAGAGTCGTATCAGGCGTGGGGGTTCCGCAGATCAGCGCCATTATGAACTGCTATGAAGTGGCCAGGGAATACGGCGTCCCGGTGATCGCGGACGGCGGTATCAAATATTCCGGTGACATTACCAAGGCGCTGGCGGCAGGAGCCAATGTCTGCATGATGGGCAGCATCTTTGCAGGATGCGATGAGAGCCCGGGATCCTTTGAACTGTATCAGGGAAGAAAATACAAGGTCTACCGGGGCATGGGTTCCATCGCAGCCATGGAAAACGGTTCCAAAGACCGGTATTTCCAGAACGATGCGAAGAAGCTGGTGCCGGAAGGCGTGGAAGGCCGTGTGGCTTACAAGGGATATGTGGAGGATACGATCTTCCAGCTCCTGGGCGGACTGCGTTCCGGTATGGGCCTGTGCGGTGCGGCAGATGTGGAGACTCTGAAGACGACGGCGGAATTTATGAAGATCTCGGCGGCGTCTCTGAAGGAAAGTCATCCTCACGATATCCATATCACCAAAGAGGCGCCTAATTACAGCGTGAATGAATAAAAAGCGGCAGGCCCGGTTCTGCCGCCGTATGAGATTTTCAGATACCTTTTTGTTGTAAAAGAGCAGAACAGGTGGTAAACTGATACTGTGCAGCGGTCTGTTTCGTGGTCAGAGGAGGACCATGTGAAATAGAAAAAACAGGAAAGGACAGGAAGATCGCAGATTATGAGGAGAACAAAAATTGTATGTACGCTGGGGCCGTCTACAGATAATGAGGAGGTCCTGCGCCAGCTGATGCTGGAGGGGATGGCAGTTGCCAGGATGAATTTTTCCCATGGAACCCATGAGGAACAGAAGGTAAGGCTGGATGCCGTAAAAAAGCTGCGGGATGAGCTTGGGCTTCCCATTGCGGCACTTCTGGACACCAAGGGCCCGGAGATCCGGATCGGGGAAGTGGAAGGCGGAAAGCTGGAGCTGAAAACAGGTCAGGCCTTTACCCTGACGGATGAAGAGATGGTGGGGACGGCGGAAAAGGTGTCCATCACTTATAAGGAGCTGTATCTGGATGTATGTCCGGGTGATTCGATCCTGATCGACGACGGGCTGATCGGGATGACCGTACAGAGGATCGACGGGAAAGAGATCATCTGCCAGGTGAAGAACGGAGGCTTTATCTCCAACCGGAAGGGTGTGAATGTACCGGGCGTGGAGCTGAAGATGCCCTTTGTCAGCAAAAAGGATTATGAAGATATTCTCTTTGCCATCGAACAGGAGTTTGATTATATCGCGGCGTCCTTCACGAGAACGGCGGAGGATATTCTGGAACTGCGCAGGATCCTGCAGAGCAACAACGGCGAGGGGATCAATATCATCGCCAAGATCGAGAACATGCAGGGTGTGGAGAACTGCGAGGCGATCCTGCGGGTGGCAGACGGCATCATGATCGCCAGAGGCGACATGGGCGTGGAGATCCCGCTGGAAGAGGTGCCGGTGATCCAGAAGAAGCTGATCCGCCTGTGTATCAGCATGGACAAGCCGGTGATCACAGCGACGCAGATGCTGGATTCCATGATGAAAAATCCCCGTCCCACCCGGGCAGAGACGTCAGATGTCTCCAATGCCATTTACCAGGGGACCAGTGCGATCATGCTGTCCGGTGAGACGGCGGCCGGCGCCTATCCGGTGGAGGCAGTAAAGACCATGGCCCGGATCGCGGAGCGCACGGAGAAGGATATTGACTATACGACAGAATTCAAACCCCGCAGGCTGTCCGAACGGCCGGATGTGACCAATGCCATTTCCCACGCTACCTGTACAACTGCCATGGATCTGAAGGCGGCAGCGATCGTGGCAGTGTCCAAATCCGGCAAGACCGTGGGCAGTATCTCCAAGTACCGTCCTTCAGTCCCGATCATCGGCTGTTCCACAGAGGAACGGGTGTGCCGCCAGCTGAATCTGTGCTGGGGCGTGGTACCGATCCTCATGGAGGAGGAAGATACGGCGGATGAGCTGTTCGATCATGCAGTGGAGAAGGCAGAGCAGAAGGGACTGATCAAAAGAGGCGAACTGGCGGTTATCACGGCAGGCGTACCGCTTGGCATGTCCGGAACCACCAATATGATCAAGGTACATGTGGCGGGCAATACGCTGATTACCGGCAAGGGCTGCAACAAGCTGAAGAAATCCGGCAAGGTCTGTGTCTGCATGGACATGGAAGAACTGGAGAAGAATTTCCGGCCGGGAGATATCCTGGTGGTGGAACAGACCAATAATGACATGATGAGTAAATTAAAGGATGCCGCAGGCATCATTACCGAGACCGGAGACCGTTACAGTCATGCGGCGATCGTAGGTATGGCTCTTGACATCCCTGTGATTGCGGCTGCGAGAAACGCGACCAGTATCCTGAAATCAGGCACATTCGTGACCATTGACGCGGAACAGGGGATCGTGTACAGCGGCAGGTAAACAATATTTGCGGCGGGGGATGATATGGACACTTACAGACACAGACATATCATACTGAAGGTTCTGAAGATCGCGGTGGGCAGTTGTCTGGCCATCGTGATCGCAGAATTTTTTGCGCTGCAGTACGCAGCTTCCGCCGGAATCATCACTCTTCTTACCGTGCAGGATACAAGGAAAGGGACGATACAGCTGGCGCTGGACCGGATCATGTCCTTTCTGATGTCCATCGTGCTGATCTTTCTGTGTTTCCATGCCACCAGCAGACTGGGATGGATCAATTACGGGAGCTATATCTTTCTGATGGTCATCGGCTGCTATTATTTCGAATGGCAGAATGCCGTCTCCGTCAATGCGGTCATGGGGACGCACTATCTCATGTCGCCTGATTACAGTCTGGGGTTCGCTCTGAGCGAACTTTTTCTGGTCCTGATCGGGACCGGCGTTGCCATGGCGCTGAACTGGAAGATGCCCAGCAGTCTGAAGGTGATCCGGCAGGACATGAAACGGATCGAGGATGCCATGCAGCAGGTTTTAAGGGAGATATCCGGCTATCTGGCCGACAGTCAGAGCGGCGAGCTTGTATGGCTGGATCTGGATATGCTGGAGACGGATATCCATAAGGGGCTTAAGCGGGCCCATGAGCAGGCGCATAATACCATGGCGGAGGAAGATCTTTATTATGTGGGGTATATGGAGATGCGCCTGCAGCAGTGCGTGATGCTTCAGACACTTCGGGAGCGCGTATGGAAGATCCGTGAGATGCCGAGGCAGGCGGAGCCGGTCAGCCGGTATCTGGATTATGTGGCGGATTATGTCCATGAAGAGACAGTGCCAGGAGAGCAGCTGGAGAAGCTTGGTCAGGTATTTGAACAGATGAAAAGAGAACCGCTTCCTGTGACCAGGGAGGAATTCGAGAACCGGGCGATTCTCTACCATGTGCTGATGGATCTGGAGGAATTTCTGTTTGTAAAACAGAGATTTTCCCAGTCCGGGCTTAAGAGGCCGGATGACCTGTAAGTGCGGTGCCGGAGGACACGGCTGCCGGGGCCGGCCCCGGATTTTTCAGGAAGATTTGACCCCCGCGGCAGCCACCTGGCCCGTTGTCCGCGGGAATAATACAGAACGAAGGGAATAGAATATGAAACTGACAACCATACGGGAATTATACAGAGACACGGAAGCGTATCTGGATAAAGAGATTACAGTGGGAGGCTGGGTGCGCAGCGTGCGGGACTCCAAAAGCTTTGGATTTCTGGTGCTGCATGACGGCTCTTTTTTTGAGACCCTGCAGATCGTCTATCATGATACCATGGAGAATTTTGCGCAGGTCAGCAGACTGAACGTGGGTGCGGCAGTCATCGTAAAAGGAACACTGGTGGCGACGCCTCAGGCGAAGCAGCCCTTTGAAATCCAGGCGGCGGAGGTGACGCTGGAAGGCGCGTCCGCACCGGAGTATCCGCTGCAGAAGAAGCGGCATACGCTGGAATATCTGCGGACCATGACGCATCTGCGGCCCAGGACGAATACGTTCCAGGCGGTGTTCCGGGTCCGTTCCCTGACTGCCTATGCGATTCATCAGTTCTTTCAGGAGCGGGGCTTTGTCTATGTGCATACGCCGCTGATCACCGGCAGTGACTGTGAGGGAGCCGGCGAGATGTTCCAGGTGACGACGCTGGATCTTGGCAAGGTGCCGAAGACGCCCGGCGGAGCGGTGGATTTTTCACAGGATTTCTTCGGAAAACCCACCAATCTGACTGTGAGCGGACAGTTGAACGCGGAGACCTTCGCCATGGCATTCCGGGATGTGTACACCTTTGGCCCCACCTTCCGTGCGGAGAATTCCAATACCACCCGTCATGCGGCGGAATTCTGGATGATTGAGCCGGAGATGGCATTTGCAGATCTGCAGGACAATATGGAAATTGCGGAGGCCATGCTGAAATATGTGATCCGTTATGTGCTGGAGCATGCGCCGGAGGAGATGCAGTTCTTTAATTCCTTTGTGGACAAGGGACTGCTGGAGCGGCTGAACCATGTGCTGGATTCCCGGTTCGGACATGTGACCTATACAGAAGCAGTGGAGATTCTGGAGAAAAACAACGACAAATTCGACTATAAAGTGTCCTGGGGCTGTGACCTGCAGACAGAGCATGAACGTTATCTGACCGAACAGGTATTCAAGCGTCCGTTATTCGTGACGGATTATCCCAAAGAGATCAAGGCGTTCTATATGAAGATGAATGAGGATAACCGGACCGTCGCAGCCATGGACTGTCTGGTGCCGGGAATCGGTGAGATCATCGGCGGCAGCCAGAGGGAGGACGATCTTGGGAAGCTGACTGTGCGTATGAAAGAGCTGGGCCTTAAGGAAGAGGATTACGGATTCTATCTGGATCTGAGACGCTACGGAACGGTTCGTCATGCGGGCTTCGGGCTGGGATTTGAGCGGTGCGTCATGTATCTGACCGGTATGAGCAATATCCGGGATGTGGTTCCCTTCCCCAGGACAGTGAAGAACTGCGATCTGTAAAAAATATGTCCGTGCCGGTCCGGGCGCCGGCAGAAAAGGGGCAGGCAGCAGACCGCCGGAAAGGAGAGAAGGTGTCAGAAGAAAAGCATACGCATACGGCTCCCGACGGAACCGTATATGAGCATACACATGTGCATGGCCAGGAGGAAACTCATGGCCATGCGCACGGGCACGGGCATACGCACACCCATGCCAATACGAAGGCGGTATTGAACCGTCTTTCCCGGGCCATCGGTCATCTGGAATCCATCAGGCGCATGGTGGAGGAAGGAAGAGACTGCAGTGAAGTGCTGATTCAGCTTTCGGCTGTGAAATCAGCCATCAACAATACAGGGAAAGTCATTTTGAAAGACCATATTGAGCATTGTCTGGTGGAAGCCGTGGAGTGCGGAGATATGGAGGCGGTGGCAGATCTGACCGAGGCTATTGACCGGTTTATGAAATAAAAGAGCAGTTTTTCCTCACAGACTATTGCAGAACGCGTGCATATGGTATATACTTTTATCTATATCTGGAAACAGATGAAAAAAGGAACACAACATATAGTAGGAGGAATGCGAGTTGTACGTGATCAAGAAGGACGGCACCAGAGAGGATTTCAATGTGGAAAAGGTCGTGAATGCGGTCAATAAATCTGCTGCAAGGATCCTTTACAAGTTCACTGATGAAGAGACAGAGTATATCTGCAGGTTTGCCCAGGAGAGCGCAAGGTCCCTGGGAAAAGAGGGAATCGACATTCAGGATATGCACAATATCGCGGAACGGGCTCTGGAGAAGGTCAATCCGGCGGTGGCCAAGAGTTATCGGGATTATCGGAACTATAAAAAGGATTTTGTCCACATGATGGATGACGTCTATACAAAGAGCCAGTCTATTCGCTACATCGGAGACAAGAGCAATGCCAACACGGACAGCGCGCTGGTGGCGACGAAGCGGAGCCTGATCTTCAATGAACTGAACAAGGAGCTGTACCGGAAGTTTTTTATGAACCGGAATGAGCTGCAGGCGTGCAGGGACGGTTATATCTATATCCATGATCAGTCTGCGAGACTGGACACCATGAACTGCTGCCTGTTCGATATCGCCAGCGTCTTAAGCGGCGGGTTTGAGATGGGAAATGTGTGGTACAATGAGCCGAAGACGCTGGACACGGCGTTTGACGTCATGGGAGATATCATCCTGAGTACGGCGGCTCAGCAGTATGGCGGCTTTACGGTGCCGGAGGTGGACAAGGTACTGGCTCCCTATGCCGAGAAGAGCTATGCCAAATATCAGAAGGAATTTCTCTCCTATGCGGATCCGGACTGGAAGGGCGTGGAGGAGAAGGCGGAGATCTACGCCATGAAGAAGGTCCGCAGAGATTTTGATCAGGGCTGGCAGGGGATCGAGTACAAGCTGAATACGGTGGGCTCCTCCAGAGGCGACTATCCCTTTGTGACCGTGACCATGGGGCTTGGGCAGGAACGCTTTGCGAAAATGTGCAACATCTCTCTTCTGCAGGTGCATCAGGAAGGACAGGGGAAGCCGGGGGCGAAAAAGCCGGTGCTCTTCCCGAAGATTGTCTTCCTGTATGACGAGGCGATTCATGGAGAGGGAAAATGCTGTGAGGATGTCTTCGAGGCAGGGATCGAATGTTCCTCCAGAACCATGTATCCGGACTGGCTGTCTCTGAGCGGCGAAGGATATATTTCGGAAATGTATCAGAAGTATCAGAGAGTCATCAGTCCCATGGGATGCCGGGCATTCTTGAGCCCCTGGTATGAGAGAGGCGGGATGAAACCGGCGGATGAAGAGGACAGGCCGGTCTTTGTGGGGCGCTTCAATGTGGGGGCGGTGAGCCTGCATCTGCCCATGATTCTGGCGAAATCCCGTTCGGAGAACCGTGATTTTTATGAGGTGCTGGACGAGTATCTGGAGATGATCCGTGCCCTGCATATCCGCACCTACGACTATCTGGGGGAGATGCGGGCCTCCACCAATCCGCTGGCATACTGCGAGGGAGGATTCTACGGCGGTCATCTGGACCCTCACGACAAGATCAAGCCGCTCCTGAAGCCCATGACCGCTTCCTTTGGGATCACGGCCTTAAATGAGCTGCAGGAGCTGTACAACGGGAAGTCCATCCGGGAAGACGGCCAGTTTGCGCTGGAGGTCATGCAGTATATCAACCGGAAGATCACACAGTTCAAAGAAGAGGACGGTAACCTCTACGCCATCTACGGCACGCCGGCGGAGAGCCTGTGCGGGCTGCAGATAGAACAGTTTCGTAAGAAATACGGGATCGTGGAAAATGTCTCCGACCGGCCGTATGTAAGCAACAGCTTTCACTGCCATGTGACTGAGGACATGACGCCCATAGAGAAGCAGGACTGCGAAGGCCGGTTCTGGGAACTCTGCAACGGCGGAAAGATCCAGTATGTGCGTTATCCGGTGAGATATAATAAAGAAGCGGTGCGTACACTGGTGAGGCGCGCCATGAAGAAAGGATTTTATGAAGGGGTGAATCTGTCTCTGGCCTACTGCGACGACTGCGGGCATCAGGAGCTGGATATGGATGTATGCCCTCAGTGCGGCAGCCGGAATCTGACGAAGATCGACCGGATGAACGGTTATCTGTCCTATTCCCGGGTAAAGGGGGATACGCGGCTGAATGCGGCGAAGATGGCGGAGATCCAGGAAAGAGTATCCATGTGAGAAAGGACAGACAAATGAGAAAAGACACGGGGACAGGCACAGATGCCGCTCCCGTGTCTTGTCTTTTTGCAGTGAGAGGCTTCTCTCAGTCATCCATGCCGAACGTATATTCCAGCAGGTCTTCTGCGGCGTCCAGCCGGTCCTCCAGCCGTTCCAGCTCCCGTTCCAGGCTTTTGTATTCCTCCCGGGAGAGAGAACCGTTCCGATACAGGTATTCCAGCTCGTCCTCGTGAAGGTCCAGATCCTGGTCGATGGTCTTTTCCTCCTGCTTCAGGTCCATGAACTGCTCCATGTCTTCCGATGCATTGCCCGAGGGTGCAGCGGCATTTACCTTTTCCTCATAGGCGGTGATGACGTCTGCCAGCTCTTCCAGACTGTGGGTGGTGGTGAGAGCGGAAGCCGGATCGGTTCCTTCCATGTCCTTGTCTGCAGCGGAAGCTGCCGGGTCCGGTGCCTGTGACGTCCCGGCAGCCTCTGCACCGGTCCGGGCAGTCATCTGCTGTTCCAGATCGCTGATTTTCTGCTCCAGCTGTTCCACCTGCCGGCGCAGGGCTTCATTTTCGGCTTCTGTACTGCCGGACTGACACCCGGTCAGAGAGAACGCCACAGTCATGGCGGCGATGAGTAAGATGTTCTGTCTCATTTCGATCTCCTCGCTTTTTATGAATCTGATATTACTCTATAAGTATATACAAAATTCCGGCAAAATACAAGAGTTTCTGTGCTGCACAGGTGTATTTTCAGTTGCCTGAAAATGCCATGTTATAGTATAATAAGATCCAGAAACAACGCTGTTTTCAACGAAGCGGCTGCGGCAGTAAATCACATAAGGAGGCAGATATGGAGATTGAATTCATGAAGGAATCGAAAGCAAAGACGTATGAATACGAGTACGACGATTACGAGGACGGCGCTAAGGGTCCCGGGACCATGCTGGAAGATATTCTGAAGGATCCGGAGTTTCCGGAGCTGAATGAGCTGGTGATCGGAGACTGGGGAAATGCCTGGGAGGATGCCTGTCAGGAAATCATCGACGGCATCATAGAGCATGCAGATCAATTCTCTCATATCGAACGTCTGTTTGTCGGGGATATGGACTATGAATGCTGCGAGGTGTCCTGGATCATGCAGGGAGACTACAGCAGACTGTGGGCGGCCATGCCTCAGCTGAAGGCGCTGACGGTCAAGGGAAGCACAGATCTGGTGCTGGGAAAGATCAGCCATGAGAATCTGGAGGAGCTGACGATCATTTGCGGCGGTCTTCCGGAGAATGTGCTGATGTCCATTCAGGAGGCGCATCTGCCGAAGCTTCGGAAGCTGCTGCTCTATCTGGGGATCGAATCCTATGGTTTTGACGGAGATGCGGACCGGATCCGCACGTTTCTTCAGGAGGCGGATTTCCCGAACCTCAATTATCTGGGCATCACGGACAGCGAGATTCAGGATGAGGTGGTCGAAGCGGTGCTGGAGAGCAGGTATATGAGACAGATCAGGACACTGGACCTGTCCATGGGTTCTCTGACGGACCAGGGTGGGCAGATGCTCCTTGACAGGCTGCCGTCTTATCCCAATATCGAGGTGCTGGATGTGCACTATCATTATATGAGCGACGAGATGGTACAGAAGCTGGAGGAACTGAATCATCAGAATATTGCAGTGGACGCTTCCGGGAGAAATGAGCCGTATGTCTCTTCTTATGACGGAGAGGTCTACCGCACCGCCATGCTGACCGAATGAGGCGCGCGGTCCTCCTGGGGGTTCCAGGGACAAAGCGTACCGTATATCTGAATCATGCAGCAGAGCAGGAGGGGGTTCCCCTGGCTGTTCTGGACTGGGAAGGCTGGCGGGAACATCTGCCGGAGGGAGAGCTGTTTCTGAAGATCGATCCGCCCAGGTGGGACAGCAGCGCCCTTGGAGATCTGGAACGGCTGACAGAGGCCTATAAAAAGGAGCTGGATGCGCTCAACCGCCTGACAGGGGAGCGGCAGGCGGAATATCTGAATTCGCCCTCTGCCATTGCCTGGCTTCTGGACAAAAGGCGGTGCAAGGAACGGCTGATGGAGGCGGGGCTTCCGGTGACGGAACTGCTGGGACAGGACCCGGCGGGGCCGGATGGATATCTGTCGGAGGCTGCCGCCCATAAGCCTTCCGCGTGCGGCCGGATCCGCAACATGGAAGAGCTTCTGGAGGAAATGAGTCGGCACAGGACATTTCAGGTATTTATAAAACCGGTCTGCGGCTCCGGCGGGGCGGGGGTATGCGCTTTCCGCATACAGCCGGGGACGGGCCGGATGATGCTGTATACCTGTGCTGCGGATGCGCCGGACGGCCTCTGGAACACGAAGAGGCTCCGTGCCTGCAGCGGGCGGGAGCAGATCCGGCATATACTGGACCAGCTTCTTGCCATGGACTGCGTGGTGGAGCGGTGGTATGCCAGAGCCATGCATGGAGCGTATTCCTGTGATTTCCGTGGGGTGGTTCAGGGTGGAAGGGTGGATCATCTTCTGGCCAGACTGTCCAGAGGTCCCATCACCAATCTGCAGCTGAATAACCATCCGCTTCCGGCAGAGGAGGCAGGACTTACGTCCGGACAGAGAGAGATGGTGGAAGACCTGTGCGAGAGGGCGGCCGGGTGCTTCCCGGGTCTTTGGAGCGTCGGTATTGATCTCCTGCTGGAAAAGGGAAGTCTGACCCCCAGGATCATAGAGATGAACGCCCAGGGAGATCTGATTTATCAGGATATTTATGGGGAAAATATCATCTACCGCCGGCAGGCGGAGCGGATGAAGAGATGGCTGTCTGCATAAGGCAGCCATTGTACGGTGCGGCCGTATCCGGGGATGCGGAAAGTACCGGCAGCATAAAGAAAGGAAATAAAGCAATGGAAGAGTCAGCCAAAAGAGAAGTTCCCCTTCGGCTTTTTACCCCGTCGAAGGAGAAAAAGGGACCGTCGGTGGATATGAAACGCGTGGTGGGTTCGCAGGACATTCTGTTTATCTGTCTGGATACTCTGCGCTACGATGCGGCATCAGAAGAAGAAGCCCGGGGAGGGACGCCGGTGCTGAACCGGTACGGTTCCTGGGAAAAATGCCAGGCGCCCGGCAATTTTACATATCCCTCTCATCACGCCATGTTCGCGGGCTTTCTGCCCTGCCGGTATGATGCGAAAAACGTGGCGGACCGGGAGCTTTTGTTCTTTCCGGCTTCCATCGGGCTCGGCAGCCGGGTGCCGGAGGGAGCCTACGGATTTTCCGGGAGCACCATCATGGAAGGGCTGGAAGAGGACGGCTATGAGACCTGGTGCGTGGGCGGAGTGGCCTTTTTCGACCGGCGGTCGGATATCGGAAAAGTATTTCCGGGCTGTTTTCAGAAGAGCTACTGGAATCCCTCCTTTGCCTGCCCGGTGAAGGACAGCACGAAAAATCAGGTGGATTTTCTGCTGAAAAAGATCGACGGCGCCGACTCGGGAAAAAGGATCTTTCTCTATCTGAATGTGGATGCCATCCACTATCCCAATTACTTCTATCTGGAGGGAGCCGGAGAGGACAGCTATGAGAGCCATAAGGCGGCGCTTCGGTATGCGGATCAGGAGCTGGGCCGTCTCTTTGACGGCTGGAAGGAGAAAAGGGGCAGTGCTTTTGTGATCTGTCTGTCAGATCACGGGACCTGCTACGGAGAGGATGGCTGTCAGTTTCACGGCATCAACCATCCCATCGTCAATACGGTGCCCTACAAGCATTTCTTCCTGTAAGGGCTTATGGGATACGGAGAAGAGGCTATGAATCCATACATACAGTATATGTACAGTTACCCTCATAAGACGGCCTACGGCCCGCTGGAGGGAATTTCTCTGCATGATTTTCTGCCCTGTCTGCAGGGCAGTCAGAATGGGCTGTATCTGCATCTTCCGTTCTGCAGGACCAAATGCGGGTACTGCAATCTGTTCTCGGTCACAGGGCAGAAGGAAGAGCAGGTGGACCGTTATCTGGAGGCAGTCGGACGTCAGAGCAGGCAGTATCAGGAGCTTCTGGCGCCTTACGGAACGGTGTTTCAGGAGCTGGTGATCGGCGGGGGGACACCCCTTCTTCTCACGGAAGGGCAGCTTGAGCGGATGTTCCGGATACTGGAGGACGGTTTTGTATATACGAAGGACCGGGGGATGGTCATAGAGACGTCGCCTGGGGAGACCAGCCGGGAGAAGCTTAAGATCCTGAAGCAGGCGGGGGTTACCCGGGTCAGCATGGGGATCCAGAGCTTTTCCGAAGAAGAGCTTGGGACGCTGAGAAGGCAGCATGGGGCAGTCAGGGCAGAAGAAGCGCTGGCGCTTATAAAATCCTTTGATTTTCCCTGTGTAAACGTGGACTTTATCTACGGGATCCCGGGACAGACGGCAGACAGTCTTCTCGAAACTCTGAAAAAGGCGGTTTCCCATGAGCCGGAGGAGATCTTTCTGTATCCTCTGTATGTAAAGCACGGGGCTTCTCTGCAGAGGGAATGGAAGGACGGACAGGTCCTGCACCCGGAAGAGGCCCTGATCCAGTACAGGGAGGCGGGGGCGTATCTGAGATCGGAGGGCTACCGGCAGGATTCCATGCGGAGGTTTGTGCGGGGAAAAGAAGCCAGGGCTTATTCAGAATGCAGCATGGGTACGTCTCTGGCTCTTGGATGCGGGGGGAGAAGCTATGTGGGAGCCCTTCATTTCTGCAGTCCCTATACGGTTACCAGACAGGGCTGCCTGGAGCAGCTGGAGCGTTTTATCCGTACGGAGGACTATACGGGGATCACCCACGGGATCCTGCTCACAGAGGAAGAACAGAAGAGAAGATATGTGATCCGGCATCTGCTGATCCGTCCGGGACTCTGGCTTTCCGGATATGAGAAACAGTTCAAGAGCAGCCCTGCGGATGATTCCCCCATACTGAATGTATGGATGGAACAGGGATATGTCAGCAGAGAGAGCGGATATCTGACGCTGACGGAAGCAGGGCTTTCCCTCTCGGACTGGCTGGGGCCGCAGCTGATCTCGGAAGAGGTCCGAAGAAAAATGAAAGAATGGGAACGAACGCATGGATGGACTTGAGCTTTTGTACCGGGGGAGTCTGAAAAGCTGTAACTATGGATGCTCCTACTGCCCCTTCTCCAGGCACAGACACTCCGGTCAGGAGCTTTCCAAAGATCAGGAGCGGTGGGAGTATTTTGTCCGCACGGTGGAAGAGCGGGCGGAAGTTCTGGACATCCGCTCTCTTCTGGTGACGCCCTACGGGGAGGCGCTGATCCATCCCTGGTACTGGGAGGGACTGGGACGCGTAAGTGCGCTTGCAGGGATCGAGGCGGCGGGCGCTCAGACGAATCTGAGCTTCCAGGTGCGGGAATCTCTGGAGCTCTTTGACCGGGCGGGAGGGGATCGCGGAAAGCTGCGTCTGTGGGCTACCTTTCATCCGGAGATGGTCTCTGCAGAGACGTTTTCCGGGGTGTGCAGGCAGCTCCTTTCGGAAGGGGTCTGTCTGTGTGCCGGGGGAGTGGGCGTCCCGGGCAATCTGGAGGCGCTTCTGGAGCTTCGCCGGAGACTGCCGGAGGAGATCTGCCTGTGGATCAACCCCATGGACGGGCTGGGCAGACCGTATACGGAGGAAGAGACGAAAAGGTTTCTGGAGATCGATCCCTATTTCCTGAGGGAGCTGTGCGAGGTGCCCGCAGATCCGGAGAACTGCCGCGGACGGCTGTTCGTGGAAGGAAACGGGCGACTTCGGATCTGCAATATCAGCCGCCGCCTGCCCTTCTCCTGGGACGGACTGTGGGAGCGCAGACGGACTGCAAAGGATCCGGAGGGATCGGAGGACCTGTCGGCGCTTTCCTGCGGGCAGAAGCGCTGCTCCTGTTATCTGGCCCATGGAGGGCGGCGGGAGCTTATGAACCGGATCATCTTCGGCGAACATCCGGTATTCCGGATCACCAGGCGGCCCCGGGCGGTATTTCTGGATATTATGGGTACTCTGCTGCCCCAGGAGTCCGCTGTGGACGGACAGATCCCGGCTGTAGTCCGGGCAGGACTTACAGGCTTGAAACGGGAAGGCGCCCTGCTGTTCTTTGCCACGACGCTGCCTTATGAAAAGGCCATGGAGCGGTGCAGACAGATCCGGCATCTTTTTTCGGGAGGCGTCTTCTTGGGAGGCGCGCACGTGGTCCTGGAGGGGGAGGCCGGAGGATGGGAGCAGGTACAGGGACTGGAAGAAGGCTGTCTGTCCGTGCTGGAAGGACTGAGGGCACGTATGCGCTGCCGGGTTCTGGCTTACAGACGGGGGAAGGAGTTGTGTAAGGTTACGCTGCTCCGGCCGGGGGCGGCATCATGGAATGGACAGGAGATAAAAGAGGTGTCGGACTGTCTGCTTTCCCAAAGGATTACAAAGGTCCGCGTCTTTTCAGAGAGGAACTGCCTGCAGGTCGCCGCGGAGCATGCGACGAAGGAAAACGGAGTGCGCCTGCTCTGCAGACGGCTGGGAATAAGACCCGGGGAGGCTGTGTCAGCAGGGGATGGAGAGGAAGACAGGGGAATGCCGGGGCTTCTGTGGGCTTCTATGGAAAAATGAAGGAAAATGATTGCAGAAAAGGAAGATTTATCGTAAAATAGCAGTACTCTGGAGGATGCAGGAGACCAGAAAAGCCCTGCAGCCTGTGCCCGGATCGGGGCGGGGCTGCGGAGAACAGACATGGGAGAAGAGAAGAATGAGAAGAAAGATTTCCAGATTTTTTGCGGGCATACTCGCCGCAGCGCTTGTGATCAGTTCCGGGAGCGGAGCAGTATCCGCACGGGGAACAGACAGGGCCGTGATGTGGTCGGCCCGGGAAGCGGAAGATCCGGAAAAGGACATTTTGGAAGATAATGGCGATGCCGGCAGCAGCGGCCCGGAGAGCAATGCCCCGGCCGGAAGCAGAACCGGAGATGACGTGCAGGGAAGCGTCGGATCGGGAAATGACGCTTCGGATGGGAGCGGAGCCGGAGACGACGGGCAGGGAAGCGACGGATCGGGAAGCGACGCTTCGGATGGAAGCGGAGCCGGAGCCGACGGGCAGGGAAGCGACGGATCGGGAAGCGATGCTTCGGATGGAAGCGAAGCCGGAGACAACGGGCAGGGAAGCGATGGAGCCGGAGACGACACGTTGGATGGAAACAGCGCGCCGGAGGCGCCTCAGGCGGATCCTGTCGGAGACGGAACACCTTCTGAAAGGGCCGGAGGCCAGGATCAGATGGAAGGAGCCGTTGAAGTGCTGCTTACGGCGGGAATCCCGGCAGGAGAGCCGCAGGTATTTCAGGTGGAGCTGAGCGGGGCGGCGTCCGGTTCAGAGGAGGCGGTGCTGGAGCCTGCAACGGAGGATGCGCTGGATCCGCCGCAGGCATCAGTGCGGTTTCCGGGACTTGCGCCGGGCAGCTATGAGGTGCGGGTATCCGGAAGCGGGTATGTCACCTATACCCAGAAGATCCAGGTGGACGGCCTGGAATACCGGGTGCAGCTCTATGCCGGAGATGCAGGTGTGAAGACTGCCGGCAGCGCGCATCCGGGGCTTCTGGCGAAGGGTGATCTGAACGGCGACGGAAAGCTGGACAGCGGGGATACGGATCTTCTGGTAAATGCCATTGATGCGGGAGAATACAGGCCGGAATATGATCTGTACGGAGACAGCAGGGTGGACCTTCTGGATCTGAACTATCTGACCAGGATCATGGGACAGAGCAGAGAGGCGACGCTGGAACGGTTCATCCCTCTGGATGCGGCTGAAATTACGGTGGCTGTGGGTGGTATCCATGAAGGCAGTGTGGATCAGCTTTCCGGCAAAGAAGGCGGCCTTACGCTGTCTGATGCCGGCAGCGGCATGGAGCTGGATTTTGATTTCAGCAGATACCGGGAAGCGCCGGTGATGGAAGAGATCCTCATCGGTGCTCCTGAGAATAAAGAGCGGGCGATCGCGGAGGGGATCGTGGTCATTGAGAAGGCGGACGGCGGCTCTGTGGTGGCTTCTGTGACGGAGCGCGCAGCCATGTCCTTTGTGGCGGCGCAGGAGAGCTTTACCATCACGCCTGAACGGGACGGCTCCATCCGGATCAGTCTTGGCGGCCAGATTGCAGTGAAGCGTGTAACATTTAAAATTACGAAGACGGCAAATGCCGGAAATCTGGCTGAGATCTCCAGCGTGAAGTTTGTCAACGATATGGAGAGCAGGATTCCGGAGCCGGAGATGGACATCCCGAAAAATATGGCTGTCAGGACCAGCAGCAGGGCGTTCACCGTGAGCTGGGACAGACAGAACAATGTAACCGCCTATGAAGTGCGTATTGTCAGTGAGGGAAGGACGGACTATCGCAGGACGACGGCCACGGAACTCAACATTCAGCAGTTCCTGGGAGATAAGCTGACCAACGGTATGGTCTATGAAGTCAGTGTGCAGTCTCTGAACGGAGAATGGAAGAGCGGCTTCTGTGCCTCTGCCGAGGCGGTTCCAAAGCCCAACGGCAGGCCGGATGCTCCGGACGGCGTAAAGGTGACCGGAGGTTATCGGAGCCTGGATGTGCGCTGGAAGAAGATGGAGGATACGGACAGCTATACCCTTTACTACAGAGAAGACGGTGCGGCGTCCTGGGAGAAGATCGAAGGCATCAGTGGCACTTACTGTCAGGTTACGGGACTGAAGGATAATACCAGATATCAGGTGTATCTTACAGGAGTCAACGAGATCGGAGAAGGTCCGGCTTCCCTGACGGCATCCGATAAGACCATCAGCGGACTGATCCCGGCAAAGCTGCCGGAATACAGGCTGATCAACACTTCCAACGGAGAAGGGAAGCTGAGCGCCCATATTGTGTCCGCCGCCATCAGCGGCGCTTCCATGGTGGACAGTCCGCTGGACCAGAAGGAGGGCAGCGCCCTGGGTGCGTTTGACAACAGCTATACTTCCTACATAGACAGACAGGACTGGGACTACGGCGGCGCCTATCCGGGCAGAGGAAAGGGCGTGACGGTGGAGCTGGATGCCGTATATGAGATCGGTATGATCACGCTGGCGCAGCCCATGGATCTGGGAGAATTTGCCTATGCCAATATCCAGTACGAGGACGAGAGCGGAAAGTGGCAGACGGCGAAAAATGTGACGATCTCCGTGAAGCGAAGCGGAGACCGGAAATATTATCTGATCAAGCTGAAGGATCCGGTGAGGACTTCAAGGCTGCAGATCGGTGTGGGGCACCGGTACGGCTACTACAAGGTGGCCATCTCCGAGATCCGGCTTCATACCTATGACAGTCTGGAGCGGGATATTCTGGATCTGTATGCGGACGATCTGTACATCACGCTGAAGGACAGTGTAAATCAGGCGGTTATCGATGCTCTCCAGGAGCGGCTGGATACGAAGGATCCGGTGTGCGGTGAATATCATCCGGAGCGGGACGCGCTGCAGAAGGAGCTGGATGCGGCAAAGGCGCTGCTGGCCACAGAGGGGCTTGGACAGGTGATCCAGGTGAACCCGGATATCACGGCGCAGAAGGACAGCGGGCTGTCCCTGGGCGGACTGATGGGACGTCAGCCTCTGGGCGTCACGGCGGCGGCAGAAGAAAATATTGTCGTCTATGTGGGGAATCCAGGCATGAAATCCGGGGATGCCGCGAAGCTTCAGCTGGTATTTACCCAGCACTATGCAGAATCCGGCGGACTGCTGGATAAGGTGTCCCTGAAGATCGGACGGAATGAGATCACTGTGCCGAAACTGTCCAGCACGGACGTGGAAAAGGGCGGCGCCCTCTATGTCCAGTATACCGGAAATAATCCGGAGGATCAGTATGCGGTCCGCATAAGCGGCGGGACTTCCTTCCCGGTGCTGAACCTGTACCGGGTACCCGAAGGGGAGCGGGCGGAGAAGATCAGCAGCTATACGGCGGCGCTCCGGGCGTATGTGGAGAAGCTGTCGGCGATGCATATGGAAGAGCACCAGTCCGGCGGACATGCGCAGGTAGAGGGCTATGCATACAGTGAAAACACCTGTATCCTGAATACGACGGATATTGTGACAGACTATATGATGCTCTCTGTCCCGGCGAGCCAGGTGCTGGCGGGTCTTGGGGCGGATGCAGACAGCAGTATGGACGGGACGCTGAAGGCCATGGACCGGATGCTTCTGCTGTTCTACCAGCATAAAGGACTGACGGACTCCTTTGCAGAGGGGACAGCGCCGGAGATCGTGGCGAAGAACCATCTGCCGTATCAGTGTCTGAACATCCGGTATATGAGGATGTTTGCGGGAGCCTTTATGTACGCCGCGGGCGATCACGTCGGTATCGGATGGGGGTCTGTGCCCGGACTTATGAACAGCGTACCAGTTCAGGCGGATGCAGAAGGCAGATATGTGAGCGGAAGGTATTTTGGCTGGGGTATCGCCCATGAGATCGGGCATCAGATCAACCAGTCCGCCTATGCGCATGCGGAGGTGACCAATAATTATTTCTCCGTGCTGGCGCAGGCAAAAGATACCAATGACAGCGTACGCTTCCAGTATCCGGAGGTATTTAAAAAGGTGACCTCCAATACCACAGGCTATGCAGGCAATGTATTTACCCAGTTGGGAATGTACTGGCAGCTGCATCTTGCCTATGACAGAGGGTATAACTATAAGACCTACGGGACCTGGCAGGAGATCCAGGAGAACCTGTTCTTCGCAAGAGTGGACCGGTACGCCAGAGATACGGCTTCGGCCCCGGCTCCCGGCGGGACCCGCCTGGAGCTCTCGGAGGGCAGGGACCAGAACCTCATGCGTCTGGCCAGTGCAGCGGCGGAGCGTGATCTGACGGAATTTTTCACCAGATGGGGCATGGTACCGGACGACGGGACCCGCGCCTATATGGGACAGTTTGCGAAGGAAGAGCGGGCAATTTACTATGTGGACGATGCGGCAAGGGTCTATGAGAAGACGCACAGTAAGCCGGAGGGTGTAACGGTAAGCTCCGTGACAGCGAAGGATAACGGCACCGGAGATGTGACCATCACCATCTCTTCTTCCGCACCGGAAGGCAGCATACAGGGCTATGAGGTCACCAGGACCTTTATTGAAGGCGGGAAGCCAAGAACAGAGGTCGCAGGCTTTACCCAGGGTTCCACCTTCACAGACCATGCGGCTTTCGCGGCAAACCATACCATTACCTACAAGGTCAGAGCCGTGGATAAATGGATGAACTACTCCGCTGAAAAGGCGGCGGCGCCGGTGAAGGTCAGCGGAAGCGGGATTCTTGATAAGAGCGGCTGGACCGTGACGACTAATATGGAGTCCAGAGGAGACGTACTGCCGCCGGACGGCACGGATGAACTGCCCTGCGAACCGGTGAAGGAATCCTCCATCACGAAGGTGATCAACAATGATCAGACGGATCTCTATACAGGGACGGCTTCGGATGCGGATCCGTACATCCTCCTGCAGCTCAACCGTCAGGAAGAGATCTCATCTGTCAGCTATGTCTGCGATGCGGCGGGAACGCCCATGAGCGACTATAAGATTGAGGTGAGCAGGGACGGAGAGACGTATAAGGAAGTGGCCGGCGGAACCTGGACCTTTGCGGACGGTATGGCCAGAGTGCATTTCACGGATACGAACCATCGGATCTGCACCTATGATGCGGCATTTGTGAAGCTGACAGCTTCAGGACAGAAAGGGGAGGAGATCTCTGTCACAGAGCTGAGCCTCTTCGGTCCTTCAGGAGACAGCGTGAAGCTGGAGGCCCAGGGCATCGGAGAGCTGAAGACGGACTATGTCTACGACAGCGGGAATCCGGGTGAGAAGATCCCGGCAGGCTCCATCGTATTTACCGGAACCTATAAAGGAAATCCGGCCTACAATGTGGTGGTGCTCTATGACGCCGATGGAAATATCGTGGGCGGTACGAACAGCGAAGGAGAGCTGACGGCTCACCAGATCATACTGGCGCCTCCGCTTGGCGATGAAGACGCCGTGCTGGGCAATGTGTCCGAGGGCATCTGGATCTACTGGTTTGAGCCGGAGGATAACATGAAAAATAAACTGCCAGAGCAGGTGCGGGCGGAGCTCTACCGTGTGGACAATGCACTGACCAACGAAGGCCAGAGGCTGGTGAGCGATACACCGCTGGTGGAGGTTCCGGGTACGCTTCCGGGAATCACCATTGAAAAAACGCCGGCAGAGGAGAGTGAATGATGAACAGATGGACGAAGAGAACATGTGTTCTGGCCTGCTGCTTTCTTCTCCCGGGTGTCCGGGCGGAGGCATCCGCCCAGGACGTCATACTGACAGCAAAAGAAAATAAAGTCGAAGTCACAGTGGGCGCGCTGGATGAGGATGCGTATTCCATGCAGCTTGCGCTGGATGTGAAGGTGATAGAAGGAAATGCAGATACAAAGATCTCTTTTGAATTTGCTCCGGGCATCGCAGGAAGCGTGAAGCAGTATCGTTATGACCAGGATACGGGGACGCTGAATATCTATATCTCCGGCGGTCAGGACCAGAAGCTGTCCAAAGACCAGGAGCTTGGTATCGGGAAAGTCGTGGTGGATGCGGGGACCGGATCCACCTCCGCCACAGTGGATGTCCGCCAGGGCAGCCTGCAGATCGTCAATGACGCGTATGACCTGTACCGGTTTGCAGAGGTCAACGCATCACCCACTCAGAAGGTGACGGTGGGAGAGAGCAGTACAGAGACTCCTTCTCCTGAGCCGGGAGAAAAGGAAGAGCCGTCGGAAGTGCCGGATTCGTCTCAGGGATCATCCTCGGGATCTTCCTCGGGCTCTTCGTCCGGATCTTCTTCCGGCGGAGCGTCCCCGACCCCTGCGGGGAGCGGATCTGCCGTTCCTCCGGACCGGATCAAACCGGGCAGAACGGTCAAAGTCCGTCCTGTGAGCAGTTCGTCCGGATCAGAGGACGCTCCGGAGGAAGCCGGGGAGGAGCTTAAGGATCAGGAGCTTTTGGAAGACCCGGCTGCGGAGGATCCGTGGGAGGAGCCGGCGCCGGAGGACGGGACACTTCCGGAAGAGCCTGCGGATGACAGCGGGAAGGATACATCCGTCGGAGACGGAATCCTTCTGGGAGTGCTGGCAGCCGCTGCTGCAGCGGCCGGTGTGGTCGTCTTTCTGATGGTACAGGAGTACGGCAGAAGGAAAAAAACACTGGAGGGGAAAGCGAGAAGGCAGGAGAAGCCTGACAGAAAGAAGAAGAGAAAGACACACAAAGACCAGCCCTGAGGGGGCTGGTCTTTGGCGTATGTTCATAAACAACTTGTAACAAAATGTCATATTTTATTAATATATATGATGCTTTTTGGATGCACAGGGATTTTATAATAACAATATGATGAAGAGATAGACGAAGAAGGTATTCATACATGGTTTTCAGCAGCTTTACGTTTCTGTTTTATTTTCTGCCTGCATTTCTGCTGGTCTATTTTCTGGCTCCTGTATCCTGGAAAAATACAGTGATATTCGCCGCCAGCCTGATCTTTTATTATTATGGTGTCAGAGAATATCCGTATTATGTACTCCTGATGCTTCTGACCCTGGCTGTGAATTATACGGCGGCCCGGTACATGATGCGGTGCAGACGGAGAAGAGGAAAGACCATATGTCTGGCAGCAGGGATGACATGGAATATGGGCTGCCTGTTCGTATTTAAATATGCAGATTTCCTGAGCGGGAATCTGAATTTCCTGCTGGAGCGGACAGGGATCGGGGTGAGCATTCCCTGTATCCGGCTGGTTCTGCCCATCGGCATCAGCTTTTATACCTTTCAGATCAGTTCTTATCTGATGGACGTCTACCGGGAAAAGGTACCTGCGGAGCGGTCTCTTCTGACACTTGGGACGTATCTGTGCATGTTTCCTCAGCTGATCGCCGGCCCCATTGTGACCTACAGCGAGGTCCGCATCCAGATGCGCAGCCGGGAGCATTCCTTCCGGAACCTGGAGAACGGACTGCGGGAATTCACCATCGGGCTGATTCTGAAGGTACTGATTGCCAACCGGGTGGGCAACCTGTGGACCCAGGTAAATTCCATCGGCTATGAGAGCATCTCCTGTCCCCTTGCGTGGCTGGGGATTGCGGCCTACACCTTCCAGATTTATTTTGACTTTTACGGATATTCCCTCATGGCAAAGGGACTGGGACGGATGATGGGCTTTGATTTCCCGGATAATTTTCAGGATCCGTATCTGTCCCGTTCCATGACGGAGTTCTGGAGGCGCTGGCATATGACCCTGGGGAGCTGGTTTCGGGAATATGTCTACATCCCTCTGGGAGGCAATCGGTGCCATCTGTACCGAAATCTGTTTCTTGTGTGGATGCTGACCGGCCTGTGGCATGGGGCCAACTGGAATTTTGTCCTGTGGGGCTTCTTCCTCTTCCTTCTGCTCACGGCGGAAAAGTGCGGACTGAAGAAGCTTCTGGACAGGGTGCCGGCGCTGGGACATCTGTACATGCTGCTGATCATTCCCCTGTCCTGGCTGCTGTTCGCAGTCACGGACCTTAAGCAGTTTGCCGTGTACCTGGGCCGCCTGTTCCCGTTCTTTGCACAGACGGGAAGCACGGTATTCCGGGGGGATTTTGTAAAATACGGAAGCGCATATTTCTGGCCCCTTGCCGCCGCCCTTCTGTGCTGCACCGGCATCCCGCGGAAGATTTATGAGACGAAGAAATACACTCTGACAGCGACTTTTGTACTGGTTCTTCTGTTCTGGGCGTGCGTATACTGCATGTATCTGGGGCTGGACGATCCGTTTTTATATTATCAATTCTAAAGAGGAAATGAAGCATGGAGAGAAGAAAGAGAAAGAAACATTCCTATACCATATCACTGGCGGCGAGCTTTCTGATTGTGGCGGCTGCCTGGGGTGCGGGGATCCTTCAGAAGGGAGACCGGGGGATTGCCCTGTATTTTCCAAAATCCATCGATGAAGTATATGCGGTATCCGACCACACAGGAGAAGCAGAGGAGCCGGATCTGCGTGCAGAGGAGGCCGGCGGCCCGCAGGAGGAGACAGAAGCAGCAGGGCCGTCTGGCCCGGAGGCCGGGGATACGACGGCTCCGGAAGGGGCACAGGGGGCGCAGGAGCCCGTTCCGGAGGCAGGAGAGGCCCCGGAGCCGGCGATGTATGAGGCGGATACTTCTTATTTTGACGATGCGCTGTTCATCGGCGATTCCCGGACGGTGGGGCTGAGCGAATACGGAGATCTGGGAAATGCAGAGGTGCTGGCGGATTCCGGCATGAATGTGTATAAGATCTTTGACAAGGAGTTCGATACGGCGTCCGGTGAGAAGAAGCTTCTGGAGACGATCCTATCAGAACGTCAGTTCGGCAAGATCTATGTGATGCTGGGCATCAATGAGCTGGGATACGATCCGGACCAGACCGTGGCCAGATATGAGGCGCTGGTGGAGAAGCTGGAGGAAGCCCAGCCGGAGGCGAAGCTCTTCCTGCAGGCCAATCTCCATATCACGGCGAAGAAGTCAGAGACGTCGCCTGTCTATACCAACGAAAATATCGACCGGTTCAATCAGGCAGTGGAGCAGATGACGGATGGCAGGAACCGGTTCTATCTGGATGTGAACGAGCTGTTTGACGATGAAAACGGCAATCTGTCGGAGACCTATACCATGGACAATGCCCATGTTCTCGGGAAATATTATGCAGACTGGGTGGCATGGATCCTGCAGCATGCCAGATAAAGAAGCCCGTTCCGGAGCCGGGGCGAAGATCAGGATAGACTTCACACGCCGTATATGCTATACTCTTTCTGAAGAGAACAGGCGAATAAGCCGGAAAGAGGAGACAGTTATGGTTCGGAAAGCAGAGATCAGCACAGTAGAGGGCCTCCGGGGAGGCAGCGGAAAACTGGAAATGCATCATATCCTGAAGCCGGAGGAGCTCAACGGGCACGGAAGGCTGTATGCGCTGGTGAGGATGGAGCCTCACAGCAGTATTGGATATCATGAGCACATGGGGGAGACGGAACCTTATTATGTGCTGTCGGGGCACGGTACGTTCGTGGATCATGAGAAGAACCGGATCCCGGTGGGACCGGACGATGTATGCCTGATCGAATGCGGGCAGAGTCATGGTTTTATCAATGATTCGGATGAGGAACTGGTGATGATGGCGCTGGTCTATAATGAATAGCGGCCCGCAGAAGCGTGAGCAGAGCATGGAGCAAGGAGGTTGAGGACATGCCCATGGAGACAAAGGCGCCCGGTGCTTACCCGGAGGGGAGTAAAAAAGAAGATCCGGATGTATCAATGGAGGCGTATGCAGCAGAGCTTCGGAATCTGAAAGAAGCCTTTGCGCTGTATTCCCCTCTGACGCATATGTCCTATGTGGAGTGCGAACAGGTGGATTACAATGACCAGGTGCGTCTGTATGCGGCAAAGGCGGACGCGCAGGCAGAGGCAAAGGAGCTGGAGGCAGAAGGGATCCCGGCCCAGGTCCGGGAATTCAGGACGGTGGAGATGTCCGTGCCGGTGAAGGCGGATCATCCGGAGGGAGAGAAAAAGAAAATATATCTGAATCAGGTCCGTCAGTACATGAGCACCCTGCCTTTTATTGGTGTCAATGCAGTGTGCTATAAGCCGGCGGGGAGACCGGGCAGGACCATAGAACTTTCCAGGATACTTCCGGAGGAGCTGGAGAAAAAAGCAGGAGAAAATCCCCTGTATCAGCCATGCCTTCAGCTTACGGGGCTGTATCTCATGCAGGAAGCCCGCAGGAAGAAGGAATATATAGACAGAAAAATGCTGCAGGAGCAGGAAGAGGAATTTACCCATAACCTGTGCAGCTCCAGGCTGTTCGTGGCAGTCCTGCCGCCGGAGGGTCAGGAGAAGGAGCAGGCGGTGGATCTGAAGACCTGTCAGCTTCCGTATCTCAGGCAGCAGAACGGGGACTGCTTTTTTCCCGTTTTTACAGATATCTGGGAGCTGCAGAAATACGCACAGGGGAAGAAAAACCTGCGTCCCGTTCAGGTTCCGTTTCCGGAGATACAGAAGTTCTGGGTCAGGGACGCGAAGGCGTATATCATCAACCCCATGGGTTCCTCCATTCCCGTCACAAAGGAGATGATCTCCCGGATCCTGGAACGGTTTTCTTAACTTTTCCGCTGCTCCTGCCGCCACCAGACGTAGGACATGATGCCCGGGATCAGGCAGGCAGCCAGGATGACGACCATATAGACCGGGAAGACGATGGTGCCGTCAAAGGGAAGAAAGGCACAGATGATGGACAAAAATCCTGCGGCAAAGAAGCATTTGCCGCCCAGACGGTGGGTTCTGCGCCAGACTTCTTCGCTGGAAATCGTCCATGGAGTCTTGATTCCCATATAAAAATTGCTTTTGATCTTCGGCATGATATTTCCAAGGAACAGGAACAGAAGGCCGATTCCCAGCATGACGGCCATGGGGACGGATATGGTTCCCGGCCGGAAGGTCTCTGTCAGGGTAATGCCGTTTATGGCCAGCAGAAAGACCTCCATGAAAACACAGAAGAGATCATAGTATCTGCCGAATTTCTGATAGTTCTGCCGGCGCGGATCGATCTTCGGGAGCAGGTCAAAAAGCACTGCCAGAGGAAGACCCGTGCCGGAGGTGAGAAAGATCATATGCCTGCCGCTGTAGGTGACGGTTCCGTCCAGGTCCCAGTGGGTGGGGATCTCCTGCGGGAGGCGTGGATAGATAACGGCGGCCAGCAGAAGGCCTGCGGCAGCCAGCAGATAGGTCAGTATGCGAAGCTTAGGATTTTTCATGATCAGATCCTCCTTTTTCCATCTCTTTCAGAGTCAGTATCCAGTTCAGGATATCATCCAGTACCGTTGTATTTAAAGTATAATAGATATATTTCCCCTTTTTCTCATCATCAATCAGGCCGGCATGCCTTAAGATGGACAGATGATGGGAGAGAGAGGCGCCTGTGATGGAGAAATGCTCCAGAAGCTCTCCCGCTGCCAGAGGCCCGGCGCGCAGAAGGTTCAGGATCTCTCTCCTGGTGGGGTCTGACAAAGCTTTAAAGCTGTCCTGAAAACCCATGGGAATGCTCCTTTCTGAAACGGTGTTATCTGTTGCGGTGTTCAATGATTAGATGATTATCTAAATATCTAAATAAAGAATAGCACAGAAAAGAGGGACTGTCAATGGAATTTCTTCTTGCCATCGTGCGTTTTTGTGGTATATTATAAGGGAACGTTATTCCGTGAGAAGACGCATCATCAGGTCGGTCCGGACCGGGCCGGTCAGTGCCAGCGGCACAGAGCCCTTTTTAGTATGAAACAGATTATGAAAAGTGCTGACCAGGAAGGCGGCAACTTTTGTCACACTCTGTAACCGGAGTCTGTCGGTCTGCAGACCTTTTCTGATGCATTCGCGAAGTTTTCGTTCCTTTCCCCAGAATAAACAGTGCTGAAAGACAGGGGACGCATCCGTGCGCCGTTTTATCAGACAAAAAGGAGAAAAAGATGGAAAACAACAAAAAGAACCGCACACGTTACATGACAGAGCTGGCGCTTATGTCTGCCATTATCTTTCTGATGGCCTTCACGCCGCTGGGGTATTTCCGCACGCCGGGTCTGTCGATTACATTTCTGACCGTACCGGTGGCAGTGGGGGCGATCATCCTGGGACCGGAAGGCGGTGCAGTCTGCGGTCTGGTTTTCGGGATTACCAGTCTGATCCAGTGCTTTATGGGAGGATCCTTCGGCTCCATGCTGCTGAGCATCAACCCTCTGGGGACTGCTTTTACCTGTATCGTGCCCCGGGTACTGGAAGGACTGCTCTGTGGTCTGGTCTTTCGGTGGATCAAAAGGGTGTCAAAAAACAGCGCATATTTTGCGGCAAGTCTTGCCTGCCCGCTTCTGAACACCGTGTTCTTCATGAGCGCGATTGTGCTGATTTTTTATCATACAGAATATATTCAGGGACTTGTACAGACGCTTGGGGTGACCAACCCGCTCATGTTCGTGGTGGCTTTTGTGGGCGTCCAGGGGATGATCGAAGCAGTCGTATGCTTTCTGATCGCAAGCGCTGTGTCGCGGGCCCTGGGAGCAGCGCTGAAGACTGCATAAGGGCTTTGAAAACCGGTAGAGAGAAGGGAGAGGACAGGTAAGATGGGAGTGGTAAAGGAGATCAGCATCACACAGATCCGGGGACTGCGGATCGGAAATGCACAGGATGAGGAGGCGATGACCGGCGTTACCGTCCTGCTGTTCGATCAGGGGGCCAGAGTGGGCGTGGATATCAGCGGGGGCGGGCCGGCTTCCAGAGAGACCCCGCTGGCCTCTCCGGTCACAGCGGATAATCCGGTAAATGCCATTGTACTGTCGGGCGGCTCGGCCTTCGGGCTGGCGGCGGGAGACGGCGTCATGCGTTACCTGGAGGAACGGGGGATCGGATACGAGACCGGCTGTGCAAAGGTGCCGCTGGTGTGCCAGTCCTGTATCTATGATCTGGGCTGCGGACGGGCGGATGTCCGGCCGGATGCGGCCATGGGTTATGCGGCGTGTGTGGATGCGGAGAAGAATCATCCGGCGGATGGAAGCGTCGGCGGCGGGACGGGGGCGACCGTGGGAAAGCTCTGCGGGATGGAGCGGTCCATGAAATCCGGAATGGGATTCCATGCGGTGTCCCTGGGCAGCCTGCAGATGGCGGCTGTGGTGGTGGTCAACGCACTGGGAGATATCTATGACCCGGACAGCGGGAAGAAACTGGCGGGACTTCTGACGGCAGACCGGCAGGGCTTTTCGGACACCTGTCAGGAGCTGTATCAGATCAGCAGCCGGACGGACCTTTTCAACAGCAATACGACCATCGGAGCGGTGGTGACCAACGGAAGATTCTCCAAGGCAGAGATGAACAAGATCGCGGCCATGGCCGGAAATGCCTATGCCCGCTGTATCCGTCCGGTGGGGACCATGGCGGACGGGGATACGGTCTACGGGGCGTCCACAGGGGAAGTGGAGGCCGACATCAATGTGGCCGGGACGCTGGCGGCGGAGGTGATGGCCCAGGCGATCCGGAAGGCGGTCGGTCAGACACATATTTCGCCAGAATCCATATCTTAATATCAGAACCCGGGACTTCTGCTTCTGACAGGCGGGAGTCCTTTTTTCGTATCATGAAGGAGGGATGTTTATGACTCCACTGCTGGAAGTCAGCCATGTCTGTTATGCCTACCATACGCTCTCGGGCGAGACGCAGGCATTGACAGATCTTACATTCTCTGTGGATGAAGGCGAATTCTTTGTCATCGTCGGTCCCAGCGGCTGCGGCAAGAGCACTCTTTTGTCCCTGCTCTCCGGACTGATCCCGGCGGAAGCAGGGAGTATCCGGCTGGGTCAGTCGCCTCTTACGGGAACCCGGACAAAGATCGGATATATGCTTCAGAAGGATCATCTGTTTGAATGGCGGACAGTCTACCGCAATGTCGTCCTTGGACTGGAGATACAGAAGCGGGAGACGCCGGAGAATCTCGCCCATGTGGAACAGATGCTCTCAGACTACGGACTTGCAGCATTCAGGGATTCCAGACCGTCGGAACTGTCCGGAGGAATGAGGCAGCGGGCCGCACTGATCCGGACGCTGGCGCTGGATCCCAGTCTTCTGCTCCTGGATGAACCCTTTTCCGCGCTGGACTATCAGACCAGGCTGAATGTCTGCGACGATGTCTATGAGATTATCAAAAAGGAGCGGAAGACGGCGATTCTGGTCACCCATGACCTGTCGGAAGCGGTGAGTATGGGGGACCGTATCCTGGTCCTCTCAAAGCGTCCTGCAAGGATCCGGCGGATCCTGCCGATCCATTTTGCAGACGGGAGCATGACGCCCATGGAGCGCAGGCAGGCGCCGGAATTCAAAGATTATTTTAATGAGATCTGGAAGGAGCTGAATGAAAATGGATCGTGAACAGGTATCCTCCCGTCAGGAGGCATATATCAGAGAGCACAGGCGGCATCACCATCTGGTGGCTTTTTTGAGATTTCTGGTCTTCTTTCTCTTTCTGGCTCTCTGGGAGGCGAGCACTTATCTGCACTGGATCGATGCTTTTATCTTCAGCAGCCCCAGCCGGATCCTTCAGACCATCATCGATATGAGCCGGGATTATACGATCTTCCGCCATACGGGGATCACGCTGTATGAGACTCTTCTGAGCTTTGTGCTGGTCTTTCTGGTAAGCTTCCTCACCGCAGCGGTTCTGTGGTTCTCCGGTACGGTCTCCGAGATCCTGGAGCCGTGGCTGGTGATCCTGAACAGCCTGCCCAAATCGGCGCTGGCGCCGCTTCTGATCGTCTGGCTGGGGGCCAATACAAGAACGATCATTGTGGCGGGCATGTCCGTGGCGGTATTCGGGAGCATTATCAGCATGTATACGGCATTCCGGGAGACGGATGAGGAGAAGATCAAGCTGATCTACACGCTGGGCGGCAGCAGGCTGCAGGTACTCAGATGCGTGGTGATCCCGTCCAGCATCCCGTCGCTCATCAGTATTCTGAAGGTAAATATCGGACTGTGTCTGGTGGGCGTGATCATCGGAGAATTTCTGGCGGCCAGAGAGGGGCTGGGCTATCTGATCATCTATGCCAGCCAGATCTTCAAGCTGAATTATCTGATCACGGCGCTTATCATTCTGTGTGTGATCGCGTTCGGACTGTATCAGATCATACAGAAGGCAGAGCACTCCATACGAAAGACCAGGAGCCTGTAGGATGCGGAGGCCTCTTCTGCTTCTGTGGTCCGGCGTTTGTATGGAGTGTATGGGGCAGCGCCGCAGATTACGGAGACAGAAGGGACCTCTGGTCCCGCCGTAAACCGCAGTTGGGAAAGGGCGAAAGGGAAGAAAGGCAGGCTGTGTAAAAAAATTTGACAAACATTGACGGTTATATTACACTGATATCGTTATGAAAAGAAAGCGGCATTTACCATGCGGGCGCTTCAGATAGACAGGAGGGCATATAAAATGAAACACAATTTCCGGAAGATAGAAGGAAAATGGCAGCAGAAATGGGAAGAGGCCGGGATCTTCAAGGCGGTGGACGGCAGCGACAGGCCGAAGTTTTACGGCCTTGTGGAATTTCCCTATCCCAGCGGCGCCGGTATGCACGTGGGGCATATCAAGGCGTATTCCAGCCTGGAGGTGATCTCCAGAAAGCGCAGGATGGAGGGGTACAACGTGCTGTTCCCCATCGGGTTTGACGCCTTCGGACTGCCCACGGAGAATTATGCCATCAAGACCGGGACCCATCCCCGGAAGATCACGGACGACAATATCGCGAAATTTACCGACCAGCTGAAGAAGGTGGGTTTTTCCTTTGACTGGGACCGGGTCATCGACACGACGGACGAGGATTATTATAAATGGACTCAGTGGATCTTCTTAAAGCTCTTCGAGCATGGGCTGGTGTTCCGCAGCACGGCGCTGGTCAACTACTGTCCGTCCTGCAAGGTGGTGCTCTCCAACGAGGACAGCCAGGGCGGAAAGTGCGACATCTGCCACAGCGATGTGATCCAGAAATCCAAGGATGTGTGGTATCTGAAGATCACGAAGTATGCGGACAAGCTGCTTCAGGGTCTTGACGATGTGGACTATCCGGCCAATGTGAAGCAGCAGCAGGTAAACTGGATCGGCAAATCCACCGGCGCCTTTGTGAACTTTAAACTGGAAGGCGCAGACGAAGAACTGGAGGTCTATACGACCAGACCGGACACGCTGTTCGGCGTGACCTTCATGGTCATCGCTCCGGAGCATCCGCTCATTGATGAGAACAAAGACCGGATCGGAAATATGGATGCCATCGAAGCTTACCGGACCGAGTGCGCGAAGAAGACAGAGTTTGAGCGTACCCAGCTGGTCAAGGACAAGACCGGCGTAAAGATCGACGGCATCGAGGCGGTCAACCCCATCACCGGCAAGAAGATTCCCGTTTTCATCGCCGACTATGTCATGATGGGCTACGGTACCGGCGCCATCATGGGCGTGCCGGCTCACGACCAGCGCGACTATGAGTTTGCGAAGAAATTCGGCGCGGAGATCATCGAAGTCATTAAGGGCGGCGACATCTCTGTGGAAGCCTACGCAGGCGACGGGGAAATGGTGAACTCGGATTTCCTGAACGGCTATACCAATAAGAAGGAATCCATCGCCCGGATGCTGGAAGAGATTGAGAAGCGCGGCATCGGACATGCCGGCGTTCAGTTCAAGATGAAAGACTGGGCGTTCAACCGGCAGCGGTACTGGGGCGAGCCGATTCCCATCATCCACTGCGACAGTTGCGGCGTTGTTCCGGTTCCCTATGAGGAACTGCCGCTCCGCCTGCCGAAGGTGGAGAACTTTGAGCCGGGTGCGGAGGGAGAATCCCCGCTGGCGAAGATCGAATCCTTTGTCAACTGCACCTGTCCCAAATGCGGAAAGAAGGCGAGACGGGAGACGGATACCATGCCCCAGTGGGCGGGTTCTTCCTGGTATTTCTTAAGATACATTGATCCCCGCAACGACCAGGCGCTGGCGGATCCGGAGAAATTAAAATACTGGATGCCGGTGGACTGGTACAACGGCGGCATGGAGCATGTGACCAGACACGTGATTTACTCCCGGTTCTGGCATCATTTCCTGTATGATATCGGCGTGGTCAATACGCCGGAGCCCTACGCAAAGCGTTCCATTCAGGGTCTGATCCTGGGGCCGGACGGGGACAAGATGAGCAAGTCCAAGGGAAATGTGGTGGACCCGCTGGATATCGTGAAGGATTACGGTGCGGATACACTCAGAACATATGTTCTGTTCATGGGTGATTACAGTGCGGCGACGCCCTGGAATGACAATGCGGTGAAGGGCTGCAAGCGTTTCCTGGAGCGTGTCTCCGGTTTTACGGATCTGATTTCCGAGGATAAGGAGACTCAGAAGCTGGAGACGCCGTTCCACAAGACGATCAAGAAGGTGTCGTCTGATCTGGAGGATATGAAATTCAATACGGCCATCGCGGCGCTTATGACGCTGACCAATGACATTTATAACCTTGGAAAGGTCAGCAGAGAACAGGTGCAGACCTTTGCGAAGCTTCTGTGTCCCATCGCGCCCCATGTGTGCGAGGAGATCTGGGAGGTGACCGGCGGGGAAGGGTTCCTCTCCCTGCAGCCCTGGCCGCAGTATGAGGAGAGCAAGACCGTGGACGCCCAGACCGAGATCGGCGTGCAGATCAACGGCAAGCTCCGGGGAACCGTCATCATTCCCACCGATGCACAGAAGGAAGAAGTGTTTGCCATCGCGAAAGCGGATACGAGGATCGCGTCCCTGACCGAGGGCAAGACCTTTGTTAAAGAGATCTACGTGCCGGGCCGGGTGGTCAATTTTGTGGTGAAATAAAACAGCAGAGATTTTTTCAACAGAAAAACCGATATCCTGATGAAACGGGGTATCGGTTTTTGCAGTCTTTTTCAGGGATTGAAGAAAACCGGAAGACATATTATAATGAAAAAAGACTGTAGTTTATGGATAACGGAAGAATGGGAAAGAAAAGGAGCGGTGGGATATGGGAAAAACAATGGGACTTGGAATTCAGACTTTTGATAAAATCAGGGAGAGACATTGTTTTTATATAGATAAAACAGCTTTAATCAAAGAGTGGTGGGATAACGGAGATGATGTCACCCTGATTGCCCGCCCCAGACGCTTTGGCAAGACGCTGAACATGAGCATGCTGGAACAGTTTCTGTCGGTGCAGTACAGAGACAGGGGAGATCTTTTTGAAGGGCTTTCCATATGGGAGGAGGAAGATTACCGGAATCTGCAGGGGACTTTTCCGGTGATTTCCTTAAGCTTTGCGGATGTGAAAGAGTCTTCTTTTGAGGGCGCGAGAAAGAAGATCTGCCAGATCATCAGAGACTTGTATGACCGGCATGATTATTTACTGGCCAGTGAACAGTTGAATGAAAATGAAAAGGAGCAGTTTCAGAAAATATCGGCAGAGATGGAGAATTATCTGGCGAAGGGCTCACTGAAAGCTTTGTCGAAATATCTGACGGCTTATTATGGCAGGAAGGTGATCATTCTCCTGGACGAATACGACACGCCCATGCAGGAGGCGTATGTGCATGGCTACTGGCAGGAACTGACGGATTTTATCCGGGGACTGTTCAATTCCACGTTCAAGACGAATCCATATCTGGACCGGGCGGTCATGACCGGGATCACCAGAGTCAGCAAGGAGTCCATCTTCTCAGATCTGAACAATCTCACAGTTGTGACCACAACCTCGGACCTGTATGCGGACAGCTTTGGATTCACGGAGGCGGAAGTATATGCCGCTTTGGAGGCGTATGGCAAAAAGGAGCAGATGCCGCTGGTCAGACAGTGGTATGACGGCTTTGTATTCGGGCATCAGAGGGAGATCTATAATCCCTGGTCGATCCTGAATTATCTGAAAACCGGAAAGGTGTCCGCTTACTGGGCCAATACCAGCAGCAACAGCCTGGTCGGGAAACTGGTCCGGGAAGGAAGTAAAAAAATAAAAGGAATCATGGAAAGGCTGATCAAAGGAGAGAGCTTCCATGCGCAGATCGACGAGCAGATCATATATGACCAGCTGGATACAGATGAAACCGCTGTATGGAGCCTCTTCCTTGCCAGCGGTTATCTGAAGGTCCTAAGCTATGAACAGAGCCTGGAGGAAGCCGAAGGATGGGCGGAGAATTATGAACTGGCGTTAACAAATCTGGAAGTGCGGATTATGTTCCGGAAGCTGATCCGCTCCTGGTTCGGCCCGGTTGAGTCCGATTACAGTGATTTTACAAAAGCACTGGTTCGAGGGGATGTGGAAGAGATGAATGCATATATGAACCGGATCTCGGAGGCGGTATTCAGCTCCTTTGACACTGGAAAACGGCCTTCCGGGAAAGCAGAGCCGGAACGGTTCTATCATGGTTTTGTGCTGGGACTTCTGGTGGAGCTGGGTGACCGGTATGTGCTCACTTCCAACCGGGAGAGCGGCTTTGGGCGTTATGACGTGCAGCTGGAGCCGAGAAAAGAGGCGGATGACGCGATCCTCCTGGAGTTCAAGGTGAGAGATTCGAAGAAGGAGAAGAGCCTGGAAGAAACGGCACAGAATGCGCTTGCACAGATTGAAAGCAGAGATTATGCGTCAGGGCTGCGGGAAAGAGGGATACCGGAAGAGCGGATTCGGAAGTATGGATTTGCGTTTGAGGGGAAGACGGTGCTGATCGGGGAGGCTTAGCATGTCGTTTTTCCGGGAGGAGAGTGAAAATTCGCTCAAGAACATGCAGAGCAGGGAGAAATGATCGAGATCAGAGACGGCTGTCTGATGTACAGACCGGCGGAGAACTGGAAAAGTGTGGCGGTGCGGTTCGGATAACCGTGAAAACGAAAGAGCGGAGACTCGGAAACTTTGAATTTTCGAGACCGCTCTTATTTTTAGGGAGGGCGTATTTATGCGATGGAACCTTGACAGTCCGATATTAATCGTTGCCGCCTGGAGAAGGCCCATTCACAACGCCCTGTTCATTCACTCGCGCAGTCAGAAATAAAACAGGGCAGTCTACTTTATCCCGTATCCTTCTGCATACCTCTATCCCGTCCATGTCCGGCATATTTACATCCAGCAGTATGAGACCTGGCTGAAGTTTTATTTTGCTTAACCCTTCGCTTCTGGTCTCTGCCGTAATGATTTCATATTTTGAAAAAACCGAAAAAAGTTCCCTGGACTATCCGTTTGGAGAGTGGACGTAACGGTAAGAACGGCGTAAAATAAAGCATAATTGCGTTTTTTACCCCGCAATGCCCCATAGTTTACGCCTGTAGTCAGGGCGCGGGTCGGAGCCGAAGCGTGCATGGCGGTTATGAAGACAATAGAAAGGGAGACAGGCATTTGGATAAAGGATATATAGTGCCGGAGACCGCGTTAAAAAAACTGCGTACAGCGAAGGGACTGGGACAGACAGTCTATATCTACGGAGCGACCGGCTATGGGAAGACGGAGCTGGTAAAGCAGTATCTGTCAAAACGCAGGTATCGTTACATTTCCTGTGCAGAAGATGCCGCAGGACTTCCGGAACTGGCGGAAGCAGCACAGAGTGCCGGGAAGGAAAAAGAGGCGCAGGCCCGGACGGTCGTTGTGGTGGACGATATGCACCTGCTGAAAAATACCCAGGGGCGCAGGGCAGTTTTCTCACTTGTGAAAAGCAGGGACATATGGCTTATCTTAATCTGCCGCAGCCCCATCCCGACATGGCTGATGCCGCCTTATGTGAGCGAAGGATTCCTCGTCATCACGGAGGATGATCTGCGGCTGAAGGAAAAAGAGATTGCCGCTTACATGGGATCACAGGGATTAAATATCACAGAGGAAGAACTGGCATTCGTAGCGGAAAGGAGTCAGGGAAACGCTTACACGGTGCGGCACACGGCACTGAAAATGCTGGAGGGGCGGCGCCCCGGTCCGGAGCTGGCGCAGGAGATTACGGAAGCTTTTGCCGCATACCTGGAAAACTATGTGATGGTGCAGTGGGACAGCGATCTTCTGGAATTTCTGATGCAGGTCAGCGTCACCGATGAATTTACCCTGCCTCTTGCGGAGATGGTCACGGGGAATCGCCATGCGCCGGAGCTCCTGGAGCGGGCAATGGAGACCGGGAACTTCCTTTCCTGCAGGGACGGCATCTACCGTCTGCGGCCCCAGCTCATCCGGGCGCTGCGCAGGCGGGCGGCGAAGGAATACGGCCCGCAGGAAAGGGCGGACCATGCCTACAACGCAGGGCTGTATTATGAGATGCAGGGACAGATTATGTTCGCTCTTGCCATGTTTGAGCAGTGCGGGAAGAAAGAGCGGATCAGGGAGCTCCTGATACGGAACGCCCGTTTAAATACCGGCAACGGCCATTACTTTGAGCTGCGCCGCTACTATTTACAGATGGAGGAAAAGGAACTGGAAGACTGTCCTGTGCTGATGGTGGGGATGAGTATGCTCTGTTCCCTGCTGCTTCAGGAGGAGAGCGAATACTGGTATCGGAAGCTGGAACAGTTTGCAGCCATCGCAAAAGGCGGGCAGAAACGGGAAGCCGTAAGCCGCCTTGCCTGCCTTGACATCGCTCTGCCCCACCGGGGGGAGCGCGGACATGGTAGAGATTATGAAGAAAATGCCCACCCTGATCTTTGACCGGGGGATGAGCCTGCCGGAAATTTCCGTGACAGCCAATTACCCCAGCACCATGAACGGGAGCAAGGATCTCTGCCACTGGAGCAGGGAGGATCGGAAGCTGGCCGCCACCGTCGGGAAGCTGGCGGAGCGGGTGTTTGGCCGGTATGGAAAAGGGCTTGTGAAAGCGGCGCTTGGCGAGAGCCTTTATGAAAAGGGGGAAGATACCTATGAAATCCTGACGCTCCTTGCCCGTGCGAAGATGGAGGCGGAGAGCGGAGGCATGACGGAGATCGCTTTTGCCGCCGTAGGCTTACAGGTGCGGCTTGACACCCTGCAGGGGCAGATCCAGACGGCGACAGAGGTGCTTGCCTCTTTTGAAAAAAGCGTCAGAGAGCAGGGGGCGGTGCAGCTCCTGCCCAACATAGCAGCACTGCAGTGCCGTCTTGCACTTTACCAGGGGGACAGGGAAGCGGTGCGGGCGTGGATGGGGCAGGCCCCGGATGAGGACAGGGAGTTCTGCATTTTGGAATGTTACCGTTATCTGACGAAGGTGCGCTGTTACCTTTCCCTTGGGGAATATTTAAAAGCTCAGGCGCTGCTGGAAAAGCTGCGCTATTACGCGGAAAAATGCAAACGCACTTATATCCGCATGGAAGTACGCCTTTTAAGCGCCATGGCGAAATACCGGACGGGCGGGGAATGGAAGGGGGAATTCCTTTCTGCGCTGCAGGAAGCCTGCAGCTGCCATTTTATTCGCCTTGTCAGCGAGGAAGGGGCGGCGGCGCAGGAACTGTTTGCGGCGGCGGGAAAGCGTTTTCTGGAAAAGGAGATACCGGATAAAGCGTGGCTGTTCCGGCTCATGGAAGAGACAGGGAAGGTGGCGGTGCGCTATCCGGTGTACTTAAAAGGGCAGCTTGTCAAAGCGCCGGATTTCTGTGAGGCGGCGTTATCCGTACTGCGGATGCAGGCGGAGGGAAAGAGCATGGGGACGATCGCACAGGAACTTTCCATGAAGGAGGCCACGGTGAAATACCACGCGAAGGAGAACTACCGGAAGCTGGGCGTCTCCGGCAAGGCGGACGCAGTGCTGGCGGCAAGAAATTTAGGGATTTTATGAGGGGATACCTCTTCAGGGATAGAGGAAAACAGAAGGAGTGATGAAAGGTCATGGGAAAATGGTTTCGGCATAATAATGTACGGGGAAAGAAATGGAAGCAGGGAAGGCTGCGCAGAAGCCTTGGAATTCTGCTGTGGTTCCCGGAGATATTTTTGACAGTATCAAAGGCAGGGATATCACCATCAACTTTGACATGGGCAACGGCATTCTCTGGAGCGTGAACGGAAAGAGCATCACAGCAGATAAAGCAGGCGACATTGATTTTTCCGTAAAAACGGGTGCAAACACCGTGCCGGTTGACATCATAAATAACGTGACCGGGGAGAGCTACAGCATTCAGATCAGTCTCGCCTTTGATGGAGAGTTCGGCTTTACGGCAGTGCTTTCCACAGGTCTTGGAAAAGAAAATGCCGGATATACGGCAAGCCTGTATTATTACAACGAAAGTACAGAGGCGCTTGAATTTATCTGTGCGGATAAAGTTGCAGAGGATGGTACTGTATCCTTTGCCTTCACTCATACGTCAGATTATGTGATTGTAATAGACGCAGAACAGGAAGAAGGAAACAATGCCGCGGAGCCTGCACAGGCAGAAGAAACCGGGAGTGCGGCCGGGAACGGAGGGGCAGAGAGCAGCGGTGCGCCGGAAAGCCCTGAGGCTGAGCGGGCAGGGACGCCATGGTGGATTCTTGCGGTTGTTCTGCTGGCAGCAGCAGCCGGCGCAGGTGTCATTGCGGCGGCAAGGAAGAAAGGGAAAGGGGAAGACGAAAACGGTAAACGGTAATAAGGCGCATAACAAATAAACAACGAACACGGAGAGCAGAAACGAGGGACGGAAAGATCTGAGCGTACAGATCTTTCCGTCCCTCGTCCGGCCATTTCATTTCTACTCCTGCCGGTCATTCAGCCACAGAGGTAGTTCTTCAGAGTCATAAGTGGCGTTGGAGAACCTGCTGCCGTCGGGAAGCGTGGTCGTTTCCGCCCAGCCGATGTGATCAATGGAGCCGCCGACCAGGATCGTGTGATGGGTGCCGTCCGGGTCGGTGCTTTCATACCGGTAGCAGGTGGTCGCCGAGCACTGGTCGGTGATATCCCTATAGGAACCGTCCAGCGTAAAATAGACGCGGCCGTCTGTGATGACCACCGGGTCCACGGCGAATCCGGTGTCCACAGAGACGACATCCTCCCCGTGTTCATTGATATACTGCATGATCCTGCCGCCGCCCAGCATGGGGAAGATCTTCTCTCCATAGGCAAAGCCGGCCAGCGCCGCTGCGGTCACAATGGCCGCCGCCACGAGCGGGAGCCGAAGCCGATGGAGTCTTTTTCCGGCGGGGACTGGTACTTTTTCGGGATTATTCATATGGTCAGTCAGTACAGATAAGATTCGCTCCCGGCTCTCATCCGGCAGCTCCAGACAGCGAAACGTCCGTTTCCAGTGTTTTCTCATAAGCCTTCCTTTCTTAATTGTCCTGCATCTGCCGCTCTCTCCATCCCATGGTCTGGAAGAATTTTTGGCCTCGTTTCGCGTCCCAAAATCCTTCCGGGATTCCGTTCGGACAGATGCTGTTTTTCAGAGATTATTTGACATTACCATTGTTTTTTCAAAAGTTTTCTTGCCCGATGTATCCGCATGGAGACGCCGGAAGGACTGATCTTCAGAAATCCGGCGATCTCGGGAAAGGTGTATCCTTCGTAATAGTGAAGATAGATGACAACCCGGTATTTCTGCGGAAGCTCCATGACGGCCTGGAACAGTTCCCGGTCTTCCGGGTGCCGGAAGGGGATCGTATCATCGATGGGGACGGTCCGTCTGCGCCAGACCGATCGAAGCTGATCCTTGCAGCAGTTGACTGTGATCCGGATCAGGAATGCCCGTTCGCTGCCGGGTTTTGGCAGCGCTTTCCCGTCAATCAGTTTTAAAAACACCGTCTGAACCAGATCTTCGGCGTCCTGGGGCGAGCCAAGGTAGCTGTATGCCAGCCGGTAGACCATGTTGGAATATTCATGAAACAGAGCCAGAATCTGTTGTTCTTCCATGGGTGGTATCCTCCTTTGTGTTTTTGAGATCTCATATAAGAAACGAATGAGCCGGGGAAATCAGCACATTTTATTTTTAAAATTCCACGAACTAAATATATAGTATAATGGAAAAAGAGGAACTGCAAAAATATTTGAAAAAATCCTGTAACGAAACTTTGATTTTTCGGATATATAGATGAAAGTACCGGAAGAGAAGACGAAAACTGCCCCGGAGGGAGGTGAGCGCCCTGAATCAGATTGAGGAAGCCTATACGCAGCATGCGAAGGATGTATACCGGTATCTGCTCAGTCTGTCTCATGATGCGGATCTGGCGGAGGAACTGACCCAGGAGACCTTCCTGCGCGCCATGGGAAGCATCGGAAGCTACGACGGCAGCTGCAAGCTGTCCGTATGGCTCTGTCAGATCGCCAAGCATCTCTGGTATCAGTGGGTGGACCGGCGCGCCCGCTGGAAGCAGGTGGAGCTGACCGAAGAGGTGCCGTGCCGTGACTCTCCGGAGAAGGCCACGCTTTTCTATATGGAGAAGACGGAGCTTTACCGGGCGATCCACGGGCTGCCGGAGCCCATGCGGGAGCTGGTCCATCTGCGGCTGACCGGGGAATTCACCTTTGCGGAGATCGGCAGGATCATGGGGAAGAGTGAAAACTGGGCGCGGACCACCTTTTACCGTGCCAAACAGAAAATCATGGAAGAAATGGAGGGATCAAAATGAAGTGCTGCATTGTAAGAGACCTGCTGCCGGGCTATGTGGACGGTCTGAACAGCGAGGAGACCGATGCCGAAGTAAAAAAGCATCTGGAAGACTGTGCGGACTGCCGGAAAATCTGTGCGCAGATGTCGGCAGAACTTCCCAAGGAAACGCTGCCGGAGAAAAAAGAAGCGGATTTTCTGCTGAAGCTGAAAGTAAGGATACGGCAAAAACATGTCTGTTATGCGTTTCTGATCGGTGCGTTTCTGATCGGTGTCACCAGTTTTCTGAAAGACTTTGCCATTCCGGTTGCTTATAATCCGGAGAAGATGACGGTGGAGGTATTTCAGACCAGTGAGTATCATCCAACGCAGCGTTCCGGTGCAGAGACGTCCTGCTCTGCCAGCGCAGAAGCAGTGGTCGGAGAAGAATCCGATGTGGTGGAGGAGATCCGGCTGGTCCTGAAAGAATGTGTCAGAAGCGACGGCCTTACATCCCGGGGCAGAACGATCGAGCGGGACGGCGAGAAAGTACGCGTGGTCTATTACTGCTATACCAGAAGTCTGTGGAACAGCCTGTTTTACCCGGGGGAAAATGGATTTGTGAATTCTTCTGTCAGCACAGGTGCCATTTATGAGGCGGAGTTTTTCAGGGACCCCGTGGAAAATTACGAGCCCCGAATGCGGGAGATCTATTACCTGCCCATGGGAAATATGAACCGGCTGAGCCTGCTCTCCAACGAGGAGTTTGAGGCGCTGAAAGAGGATGCGGTGCTGGTATGGAGCGGAAAGATTTAGACGCAATAAGAAAGGAGAAAGAAACGTTATGTTTTATATTGTTTATCTGGCAAGTATGGTGGTGTATTTGATTTATGGAATCCGCTGGGATCGGATACTTAATTTCTGGGACCCGATTACGCTGGAATTTCTTGTGTTTCCCTGTATTCTGATCCTGTTTGTCACGGGATCCTTCCGGGCTTTCGGCAGAGCGTTTTTAGTTGCCTTTGGAAAAAGGGAATATGAGACGTCTCAGTACCGGGAAAGTCTGCTGTCTGTGAATATGGTAATGGGAGCGGCGTCCGTATCCGGAGGAATCTGTTTTCTGATCGGGATATCCAACAGCATCCGTTCTCTGGACTGGTCGGAGCTTAATAATATCGGCTGGCTCTTTCTGGATCTGAGCGTGGCTTCGATCTCTCTGTTCTATGCGCTGCTGATCTGCATGATTCTGCTGCCGGTGTATTTTCTGCTGAAAAAAGAACTGTGCAGGATTGAGGCGCTGGAAAACAAAGGATCCGTATAAGGGCTGTTCATATTTTCTAAAATCCTTGCTATTTCCTCTATATTTTAGTATAATTCTAACATGAGGGGTTGGAACCTGGTTTTTTCCCTTTGTAAACGTGCTGCGGTCTTTTGGCCGCAGGATGACAAAATGTATTGGAGGAGATTGCTAATGAACGTTTACACAACAGACAGTATCCGCAACGTCGTCTTTTTAGGACATGGCGGGAGCGGTAAGACCAGCCTGGTCGAGGCGATGGCATACGTATCCGGACTGACCAGCCGTATCGGGAAGGTCACCGATGGAACGACCATCAGTGATTATGATAAGGAAGAGATCAAGCGCAAGTTCTCTATCAATACTTCTGTCGTACCGATCATCTGGAAAGATACAAAGATCAACATTTTAGATACGCCCGGATTTTTTGATTTCGTAGGCGAGGTGGAAGAGGCAGTGGCAGCGGCGGATGCGGCGGTCATCGTCGTATCCGGTAAGGCAGGCGTGGAAGTCGGGACGGAGAAGGCATGGGAGCTCTGTGAGAAATACAAGCTGCCGCGCATGTTCTTTGTATCGGATATGGATGTGGACAATGCTTCTTTCCGTGAAGTAGTGGAGACGCTGACGGATCTGTACGGCAAGAAGATTGCGCCGTTCTATCAGCCTATCCGTGAGAATGAGAAGTTTGTAGGTTACATAAATGTCATGAAGATGGCAGGACGCCGTTTCACCGGCATCGGCACCAGAGAGGACTGTGAGATTCCGGATTACTGTAAGCCGAACCTTGACATCTACCGGGAAGCCATGATGGATGCGGTGGCAGAGACCAGCGAGGAATTCATGGAGCGTTATTTTGCAGGCGAAGAGTTCTCTGTGGGTGAGATCCGTGCTGCCATGAAGATGAATGTGGATGACGGAAGTATCATTCCGGTATCCATGGGCTCCAGCGTCGAGCTTCGGAACATCCATAATATGCTGAATGACATCGTGGAGCTTCTGCCGTCTCCGGACAAGAAGGAGTGTGCCGGCATCAACTCCAAGACCAACGAGATCTTCCAGGCAGATTACAATTTCTCCAAAGCAAAATCTGCCTATGTGTTCAAGACCATTGCGGACCCGTTCATTGGAAAATATTCGCTGATCAAGGTTTGCTCCGGTGTGATTAAATCTGACGATGTACTGTTCAACTCTTCGGCAGAAACAGAAGAGAAGCTGAACAAGCTTTATGTCATGAGAGGCAATAAGCCCATTGAAGTGAACGAGCTTCATGCAGGAGATATCGGAGCCATCGGAAAAGCCGGCTGCAAGACCGGCGATACCCTGTCTACGAAGGCAGTACCGGTGGTGTTTGGCAAGACCGAGATCTCCAGGCCGTATACTTATATGGCATATAAGGCAAAGAAAAAAGGCGATGAAGACAAGATTTCCCAGGCGCTGGCGAAGATGATGGATGAAGACCTGACCATCAAGGCAGTCAACGATGCAGAGAACCGTCAGACTCTGCTCTATGGTATGGGTGATCAGCACCTGTCCGTGATCGTCAGTACCCTTGCTGAGAAATATAAAGTAGAAGTGGAACTGGACAGACCGAAGGTGGCATTTCGCGAGACGCTCCGGAAGAAATCCGATGTGGAATACAAATATAAGAAGCAGTCCGGCGGACACGGACAGTACGGACATGTGAAGATGACGTTCGAGCCTTCCGGCGATCTGGAAAATCCATATGTATTTGACCAGATGGTGGTGGGCGGAGCCGTACCGAAGAACTATTTCCCGGCAGTGGAAAAGGGTATCCAGGATTCTGTCACCAGAGGACCTCTGGCAGGTTATCCGGTAGTGGGCGTAAAGGCCGTTCTCTATGACGGATCCTATCATCCGGTGGATTCCTCCGAGATGGCGTTCAAGACCGCTGCAGTGCAGGCGTTCAAGAAGGGCTTCATGGAAGCATCTCCGGTTCTGCTGGAGCCGATTGTGACCATGACTGTTCTGGTTCCGGATAAATATACCGGCGACGTCATGGGTGACCTGAACAAGAGAAGGGGCCGCGTGCTGGGAATGAATCCGGCAGGAGCAGGCAAGACTGAGGTGGTCGCTGATGTACCGATGATGGAGATCTTCGGATACAACACGGATCTTCGTTCCATGACCGGTGGAAGCGGCGTGTACTCCTATGAGTTTGCCCGCTACGAACAGGCACCGTCAGATGTACAGGAAAAAGAAGTGGCGGCGAGAGCTGCAGAAGCATAAGAAGAAAGAGGCTGCTGCGTCTGCGGCAGCTCTTTTTTTGTTCTGCGCTAAGAAACCGTTAAGGAACTCTTGACATGAAGGATGCAGACGAGGATAATGAGAAGGAAGGTGAAAAGATAAGGGAGTGATCGGCTTTGAAAAAATATGCAGAGTTATGCATGGGAAGGGTATGGCTTCTGACCAGATGGCTGTTCCTGGCCGGAATGACCGGTCTGGTTGTTGGCGTTCTGGGAGGGCTGTTTGGAAGGAGCATCACGGCGGTGACTGATTATCGGGGAAGTCATCCGTGGATGCTGTATCTGCTTCCTGTGGCCGGACTTGTGATTGTGGGCATGTATAAAATGGATCCATATAAGACAGGGACGAACCGGGTGCTGGAGGGCATACAGACCGGAGCCTATATTCCGCTGCGCATGGCGCCTCTGATCGTGGGTTCCACGGTTCTGACCCATGCGTTCGGCGGCTCGGCAGGCCGGGAAGGTGCGGCGCTCCAGCTGGGCGGCAGTATCTCCGGGACGATTGGAAAATGGCTGAAGCTGGGTGAATACGACCATCGGATCATGATCATGTCCGGAATGAGCGCCGGATTCTCCGCACTGTTCGGGACACCTCTGACGGCGACGGTTTTCGCCATGGAGGTGACCAATGTGGGCATTATGCAGTATGCGGCGCTGGTTCCCTGCTGTGTGGCGTCTCTGGTAGCGAAGGAGGTGGCAGAACTGGTGGGGGCTCATGGAGAGCACTTTACACTTCCATCAGTAGCAGCATTTGACTGGAAAAATGTGATCCTGGTTATTATACTGGCACTTTGCTGTGCGGGAGTCAGTATCCTGTTCTGTACGGTTCTGCATTATATGGAACATATTTATAAAAAATGGATTCCAAACGAATGGCTTAGAGTAGCAGCCGGCGGATGTCTGGTAATTCTTATGGCGAAACTTCTGGGAACAACAGACTATCTGGGGGCAGGAATGCCGGTGATCGAGCTTGCCATGGAAGGAAAGGTCGTTGCAGCAGCATTTCTTTTAAAAATTGTGTTTACCGGGGTGTCTCTTGGGAGCGGTTTCCGGGGAGGCGAGATTGTTCCATCTCTTTTTGTAGGCGCCACATTCGGATGCCTGTTCGGACAGGTGACGGGGATGCCTCCGTCGCTGGCGGCGGCATGCGGTATGGCGTCGGTTTTCTGCGGGGTGACCAACTGCCCGATCTCATCGCTGCTTCTGAGCTTTGAACTGTTCGGATTCGGAGATATGTCATTTTTCCTGCTGTCTGTGGGGATCGCTTATCTGGAGTCAGGATATTATGGATTATACCACAGTCAGAAGATTCTGTATTCCAAGACGAACCTGCAGTTTATTGATACACATACAAAGGAGTAGCAGAAAGAAAGAGGAAAAGGTTTATGGACAGAAAGGCAACGGCCAGAGAGACGCTGGCCATTATGGACAGAGGTTCTTATGAAATAAATGGAATCCATGTGGATATCAGGGAGTGGCAGGCAGATTCTGTAAAAAGGAGTTTCCTGCTGACGCCGGAACAGGGAGAACAAATGCTGAAAGCATATGAGAAAGGTGCAAAAGCACAGAACCGAAAGACCGTTTTTACAACAGAGAACGGTTCTACAGTGGATGCAATCCTGCAGTTTGCTTCGGAAGGAAAGCCTGCGTCGGTTCTGAATTTTGCCAGCGCCAAAAATCCCGGAGGCGGATTCATCAACGGGGCCATGGCACAGGAGGAGAGTCTGGCAGCCTCGAGCTGTCTGTATCAGACGCAGCTGGCTCATGAAGAATATTATGTGAAGAACCGGGCGTTCCGGTCCATGATGTACACGGATCATGCCATCTGGTCTCCGGATGTGGTGTTTTTCCGTGACGGAAGCTTCCGCCTGATGGAGAAGCCGGTGCGTGCGTCTGTGCTGACTCTTCCGGCAGTCAATATGGGACAGGTGATGCTGAAGGGAGAAGACGTGGCAGAAGCGGAAAAGGTCATGAGGCGGCGCATGGGCCTGTCTCTTGCCATCTTTGCGGAGCAGGGATGTGAACATCTGATTCTGGGTGCTTATGGATGCGGCGTATTCCGGAATGATCCCGGGCAGATCGCCGGGTGGTGGAAAGAGCTTCTGGAGGGAGATTTTGCAGGGATATTTCGGACGGTGGTCTTTGCGGTTCTGGACCGGTCGGCCGGAGGAGCGTGCATCGGGGCATTCCGGAAAGTCTTCGGAGACTGATTGTCCAGGGTGAAAAGCAGAGGGTGATACGTTCTGCCTCCAGAAAGAGCGCCACAGGGAATGGGATTCATTGACTGCCGCCCGGATGAGCCACTTGCGGAGATGAGAAAATATAAATATCTGTTTATATGACGGGACCTGCGGGGCCGGCGAACCATAAGATTCACCGGCCCTTTGAGCCTCATCTTTGGAAGGCTTCCGGCCAGCAGATTTACTGCCGGATCTTCACGTATCCTGCCTTCAGGGAAGAATCGCTGAATTCATAACAGCTGCCGCCGCAGGTGTCAAGGCAAAGATACAGCTCCGGGAGCGTTTCTTCTGTCGCGATCCATGCCATGTGTACCGTCGCGGTCTCGCCGGGTTTGAGAGAGGCGATATAGTTTTTGTTGTCTGCTCCTTCATGGACATCATAGTAGAGCATTTCCCGGAAAGCGGATAATCCGTGGTTGACGGCCCGGTCCCATTCCCCGTTGCCGGAAGGCGTCTCTTCTGACACGATCTGCATCTGCCCGTCCGCTTCCCTGATCTGTACCAGAGAGCCGAAGAACAGGACATCAGTCAGCTCCGCGCTGCCGGTGTTGGTGTATTCCACGGTGGCATAGACCAGCTTCTGCGGCACCTGTCTGGAGCTCACTTCCTCACTGAGAGAATCCTTATCCCCTTCTTTGATATACTGAATCGTTGCCGGGAGCAGCTTTCCGTCGGCCCCTGTTTCGTCCCTCAGATCCTGATCCACCATAGAGGGGGGCAGCAGGCTGATATCGTCTGCGATTTTCACATCTGCAACCTTTGCTTCAAGGCCCTGATCATCCATGGGAAATGAATCGCCGGTCATGTGCAGATGCTCCCACAGCTTATCTCCGGAGATGGAAGTTATGACTTCGATACCGTCTCCTTCTGTAAGCTGTCCGTCGTTTTCCTGCCAGCTGCTCCAGTTCTGGGCAACGATAATGTCATCGCCCGCCGTCTCGTCTGTGGGAATCAGTTTTACGCTTTCTGCGATTTTTAAAGCTTCTTCTTTGCTGACGTCAGACGCCGCGTACATTTCCATCACATAATGGACATCTGTGTACGCCACATAGATCCGCTGGTGGAAGGTGATGTCATCTTCATACAGATCCGGATATTCCAGGTAGACGCCCGGATATCCGCCGGCGGTGAACTCTTCGCTGGAAAGTACGTCTCCATGCTGGACTTCAAATGCGTCGTCTCCGGTATCCATCCGGAAAAATGCCATGGACACGCCGCCCTGGTGCAGGGTGTCTTCAAAGCTGTATTTTCCAAGGTCGGTCTGGACCATGCCCTGGGGCAGATAGCCTACTTCCAGCCGGACGCTGGGGATGTCGGCAGGATCCGGAGCGGTACTGCCGGTATGTTCCTGTTCTGTGAGATCAATGCTGACCCCGTGTTCGCCGGTCTTCTGAAGCTGCATCCGGTAGAGGCTTACACCGGCAAATACGGTGGCTCCGCACAGCATGGCGGCGGCAAGGGATGCGGCCAGTGTTCTGCGCACAGTTCTTTTGCCTCTGCGTCCGTGTGTCTCTGCTTTTATCTGTTTATCGACTTCGTTTCGGATCATCGCTCTTATCTCCCCGGGCATCTCCGGAAAATCATGTTTCAAGTTTTCATATCCCATAATCGGTCCTCCATTTTTAACGGCCTGTCTTAAGTTGCTGCCTGTTCCAGCTCTCTGCGCATTCTGGTCCTTGCCCGGGAGAGGCGGTTTTTGACGGTGCTTTCCGTGACCTTCAGGATCGCGGCGGTCTCTTTTACACTGTATCCCTCCAGATAGTAGAGGATGATGCAGATCCGGATATCCGGCGGGAGCCGCCGGACAGCCTCATACAGATCGCTGTAGTCCTCTGTCTCCTGACAGGTCTCCGGATCCTGATATTCTTCCAGTGATATGAGCCTTTTTTCTCTGCGCATGAGAGTATAGCATTCGTTGATCAGGATCCTTACGAGCCAGGTCTTTGCGAAGGAATCCTGCCGCAGAGTATGCAGGTTTGTAAATGCCTTTACGATGGCTTCCTGTATCGCATCCGCACAGTCGGCGTCACTGACGAGCAGTGACTTTGCCACATGGTACAGGGTATTCTCAGATGCAATAATCAGTTGCCCCAACTGTTCTTTTTTCATAATGTCCTTTCTGCCGGCCGGTTTTTTGTACTTACACTGATTAGATGTATGGGAACCGGAAATGGTCTCAGGTATATTATAAAACTTTTCAGAAAGCACAGAACAGAGAAAATTTTCCCGCGCTTCTTGTAAAAGGAGGTACAATCGTATATAATCGGAGTATTACAGGAAAAGCAATTGAGGAGATTATGAATTATGGGAAAAGTACGTACAAGATTTGCGCCGAGTCCCACCGGGCGGATGCATGTGGGAAATCTGAGAACGGCGCTGTATGCATATCTGATTGCAAAGCATGAGGGCGGAGATTTTCTGTTGCGCATCGAGGATACGGACCAGGAGCGTCTGGTGGAAGGCGCGGTGGACATTATTTACCGCACCCTTGCGAAGACCGGGCTTGTCCATGACGAGGGGCCGGACAAGGACGGGGGTGTGGGGCCCTATGTACAGAGCGAGCGTCAGGCGTCCGGCATTTATCTGGAGTATGCGAAGAAGCTTATTGAGAAGGGAGAGGCCTATTACTGCTTCTGCGACAGGGAGCGGCTGGAGAGTCTGAAGCAGGAGGTGGCAGGCAAGGAGATCAGCATCTACGACAAGCACTGTCTGCAGCTTTCCAGAGAGGAAGTGGAGGAGAAGCTTTCGGAAGGCGTGCCCTATGTGATCCGTCAGAACAATCCCCAGACTGGTACGACCACCTTTCATGATGAGATTTATGGAGACATTACGGTGGATAATGCAGAGCTTGACGATATGATCCTGATCAAATCCGACGGGTATCCCACCTATAATTTTGCCAACGTGGTGGACGACCATCTCATGGGCATCACTCATGTGGTGCGGGGAAATGAATATCTGTCTTCCTCCCCCAAATATAATCGCCTCTACGAAGCCTTCGACTGGGAGGTACCGGTGTATGTACACTGTCCGCTGATCACCGATGAGACGCATAAAAAGCTGAGCAAGCGGTGCGGACATTCTTCCTACGAGGATCTGATCGAGCAGGGATTTCTCACGGAAGCTGTAGTGAATTTTGTGGCGCTCCTTGGCTGGTCGCCGGAGGACAATCAGGAGATTGCGTCTCTTTCGGAGCTGGTGGAAAAATTTGACTATCGTCATATGAGCAAGTCTCCGGCCGTCTTTGACTATGGCAAATTAAAATGGATGAACGGCGAATATATCAAGGCCATGGATTTTGAGGCGTTCTATGAGAAAGCCCTTCCCATAATGAAGGAGGTCATCACCAGGGACTGTGATTTTCGGAAGATCGCGCAGATGGTGAAGACCCGGATCGAGGTGTTCCCGGATATCAGGGATCACATTGATTTCTTTGAGGCAGTGCCGGAATATGATGTATCCATGTACACTCACAAGAAGATGAAAACGAATGGGGAGACGAGTCTTGCGGTTCTGAAAGAGGTGCTGCCGCTTCTGGAGGCGCAGGAAGATTACAGTAATGACGCCCTGTATGCGATGCTCAGTGCTTATGTGGCGGAAAAGGGATACAAGAACGGATACGTCATGTGGCCCATCCGCACGGCAGCATCCGGCAAACAGATGACACCCTGCGGCGCGACGGAGATTCTGGAGATTCTGGGTAAGGAAGAATCCATCTCCCGCATCCGGAAAGCAATTGAAAAATTAAGCTGATCTTATATTATGAGTTCTTTTACTAAATCACAGAGCATGGCGGTCCGTCATCAGGACGGACCGCTGATGGTCCTCGCAGGCCCGGGTTCGGGCAAGACTACCGTTGTCACAAAAAGAGTACAGTATATGGTGCAGGAATACGGCATCCCGGCCGCTTCCATACTGGTCATCACGTTTACAAAGGCGGCGGCCACGGAGATGAAGGAACGTTTTCTGCGTCTGATGAAGGAACCGCATACGAATGTTTCCTTTGGGACCTTTCACGCGGTCTTTTTCAGTATCCTGAAGCTCGCCTACGGCTTTACGGCAGGGAATATTCTGCGGGAAGAGGTCCGGTATCAGTATCTGAAGGAGACGGTGGACCGCCTGCGGCTGGAGGTGGACGACGAGAGCGAATTTCTGTCGGGAATCTCGGCGGAAATCAGCCTTCTGAAGAATGAACGCATTTCGCTGGAGCATTATTTTTCCAAAAACTGTTCCGAAGAGATCTTTCGGACGATCTATACCGAATATGAAGAGAAAAAGAGGCGGGCGAGGCTCATCGATTTTGATGACATGCTGTTGTACACCTGGGAGCTCCTGACGAAACGGCCGGATATCCTGTCCGCCTGGCAGAAGAAATTCCGCTATATTCTGGTGGATGAATTTCAGGATATCAACCAGCTTCAATATGATATTTTAAAGCTTCTGGCGGCGCCGGAGGACAATCTTTTTATTGTGGGGGACGACGACCAGAGCATCTACCGGTTCCGGGGAGCGAAGCCGGAGATCATGCTGAATTTTCAGAAGGATTATCCGTCCGCGGGACAGGTCATTTTAAATGACAATTTCCGTTCCACCAGGCAGATCGTGGAAGCGGCGGGCAGAGTCATCTGCTGCAATCAGATGCGGTTTTCCAAGGATATCCAGGCCCGGGGCGGCGAGGGAAGTCCGGTGCGGGTGCTGGAATTTCCGGACCAGCAGCAGGAGTGTATCTATATTCTGAGGGAGCTGCAGCGGTATCGGGAGCAGGGAAGAGTCTGGTCCGACACGGCAGTGATCTACCGGACCAACACACAGCCGAGAGTTTTGCTGCAGAAACTGATGGAATTCAATATTCCGTTCCGGGTGCGGGATCAGATGCCCAATCTCTTCGAGCACTGGATCGCCGGGAATCTCTTCTGCTATATCCGGCTGGCCATGGGTTCCAGGCAGAGGAAGGACCTGCTGCCCATCCTGAACCGTCCCAAACGTTATATGAACCGGGAGTGTCTGGATGATGAGATCATTTCCTGGGAGCATATGCTGACTTATTATCAGGACAAGGGCTATGTATGCGACCGGATCGAGAAGCTTCAGTATGACCTGAAGATGCTGGAGCGGATGGGTCCTTTTGCGGCTGTCAGTTATATCCGTCATGTGATCGGATATGACGATTATCTGCGGGAATATGCGCAGTTTCGGCGTATGAAGGACGAGGAGCTGTTTGAGGTCCTGGGAGAGCTGGAGGAGAGCGCCAGGTCCTGCAGGACTTATGAGGAATGGTTTGCGTATGTGGACCGGTACAAAGAAGAGATGGAGCAGATGCGCCGCCGCCAGCAGGAGGTAAAGGACGGGGTGCAGCTGACTACCATGCACAGCAGCAAGGGGCTGGAATATGAACAGGTGTTTATACTGGATGCGGCAGAAGGGATTACCCCATACAAAAAGGCAGTGCTGGACGCGGATCTGGAGGAAGAAAGACGAATGTTTTATGTGGCCATGACCCGGGCAAAGAAGGAGCTGACCATCTGTCTTGCGAAAAAACAGGGCAGTCATGAGCTGGCGCCCTCCCGGTTCCTTCAGGAACTGCGCGCGGCGCCGCCGGGCGTGGGAGAGAGGAAGCCGGTGCGAAGTCCGGGCCCGGCATCTGACAGGAGCTCCGGTCCGGACAGCCGATCCGGACGGTCCGGGTCCGGCAGAAGAGTCAACCCCCTGGAAAAAGAGATGGAACGGATCAGAATGAACAGGAGAAGAGGATCATGACAGAACAGTATCAAACCGTCTATGAGGGCGGCACCGGGGAGATTGTGGAGAAAAAATCCCGGTTTATTGCAACAGTCCGTCCGGTGGAGACAGAAGAGGAAGCACTTGCATTTATTGAGGAAATGAAGAAAAAGTACTGGGACGCCAGACACAACTGCTGGGCCTATGTGCTGGGGGAGCGGCAGGAGCTCCTGCGCTGCAGTGACGACGGGGAGCCGCCGCAGACGGCGGGCAGGCCTATGATGGATGTGCTCACCGGGGCAGGTCTCACCAACACGGCAGCGGTGGTGACCCGGTATTTTGGCGGAACCCTTCTGGGGACCGGCGGACTGGTGCGGGCCTATTCAGCTGCCGTTCAGGAAGGCCTGAAAAACAGCCGCATTATTACCAAATGCCGGGGCGTGCGTCTGAGCATCGGGACCGATTATAACGGGATCGGCAGGCTCCAGTATCTGTTCGGACAGAGACAGATCCCCATGATGGATACTGAATACACGGACAGAGTGCGCTTTGCGGTGCTGGTTCCGGTATCCCGGGTGCAGGAAATCACGAAAGCAGTGACGGAAGCCACCAGCGGGCAGGCGGTCATCACAGAAGACAGGGAGCTGTATTATGCCGTAGTGGATGGGACTTATCTGTGCTTTGACTGACGGAGGTTCTTTTTCCGTAGATTCCTTCATAGGTATGATTTATGAATGGGGGAATCAGCATGCCGTTTTTTGAAACGATTGAAAAAGGAATCACCAAAGCAAAGGATCTGGGGGAACTGAGCCGGCTGAACGGAGAGATCGCACTGAGGGAAAATCACAGAAAAGAATGTTTTACTGCCCTGGGAGAAACATATTATGACGCCCTGAAGCAGGGTCTCACGCCGGACTGTTCGGTCCTGTATCAGGAGCTGGAGGCCGTCGATCAGGAACTGGAGCGGCTGCGGCGGGACGTTCAGAAGCTGCGGAAGGTTATGATCTGTCCCGGCTGCGGGGCGAAGCTTACCTGCTTTGGGGCCTTCTGCCCGGTCTGCGGAGCAGAACTGGTGAAAAGACATGTCTGTCCGAACTGCGGGGCGGCTCTGGACCCCGGAGCAAACTTCTGTGTCAACTGCGGAAACCGGATGGCGGAACCGGACAGCAGGGGGGAGTAGGGCGATGTATTGCAGCCAGTGCGGAAAAGAGGTTCCGGGAGATGCCAGATATTGTCCGGTCTGCGGAGCGAGGCAGGAGATGGGGATCGTGCCTGCAGAAAAGCTTTCCGGGGAGAGCCGGTTTGATTCGGAAAAGAGGAAGCTGGCACACAGGCGCGGCAGGAGGCTGGGGAATTTTCTTGTCACAGTGACTGCGCTTTTGATTCTGTTCGCGGCGGACGGAGAGGCGCCGGCGGCGGATTATGTGTCCCGGCGTATGGATGCCTCCCGTTTTGTGACACAGAACCAGAGAGAGATGGTCATTTGCAATGAAAAAGGCGAGATCTGCACTGCAGAACTTCCCCGTCAGATCCTCTACAGTGCAGATCACAGTCAGATCGCCTATGTGGATCGGGACCAGGAGCTGTATTATATGGATGGCATGACGCCGGTCTTTGTCGATGACAGGGCGGGTGCTGCAGCTCTGTCCTTTTACGGGGAGACGCTGGCGTACCTGAGGGAGACAGACGGAGGCGGACAGGAGTTGTGTGTCTATACGGTCGAGGATCGTACTTCAGAGCGGATTCCGGTAAGGGGCTGCCGGGAGTTCTGTCTGTCTCCGGACGGGAGGACGGTCGCCTGTGTGGAGACAGAGGGCGGCGGTATCCTGTCTGTCTGGCGCACAGGAGAGGATGAGACAGAGATCACGGGAAATGTATCGGAGATCCTTTCTGTATCGGATCAGGGGACCTGTGTCATGTACAGAAAAGACAGCGACCGGCTGTATCTCTCCCATGGAAAGGAAGAGAAGTGCCTGGCATCGGTGAGGGGCAGTGTGAATTATGTACTGAACGAAGCCCAGACAGAGATCCTGTATACGGATGAAGAGGGCGCCTGGTACTATTCTGCCGGTCAGGAGGAACCGGTGCGGCTGACCGGAGTGAAAGGAGCCGCGGTGACTTCCTGCTATCTGGAGGACACGGCATATCAGCAGAGGCAGGGACTGATTCTGGGAAAGAAGACGCTGAAGAACATGCTTTTTGCCACCCGGGACAGAAGAGATCATATGTATCATATCTATCATCTGGACGGAGAAGGAAACGGGGCAAAAGCCTTATCCGGCCATACAGACCAGTTTCAGATCGCAGGGAATGGGCATTCTCTCATCTATCTGTCTGATCAGAGGCTGTACCGGATCGAGGACGTCCGGTACAGCCAGGAGAAAACATGCCTGAGTGATTCTTATCCGGTCAGCGGATTTCTGGCTGACCGTGACCTGCGCAGGGTGTGGTTTACCACACCGGACCGGGAGCTTTATTTCAGAGGAAGGAAGGAGTGCGTCGGTCTGCCCGGTGAACCAGGCAGCCTGCAGGGGCGTTACATGGACGGGATTCTGTTTCAGGAGGGCAGGGAACTGTACTATGCGGATGAAGAAAAGAAGACGCTTGTAAAAGAGGATGTGGATGAGGTGTCTGTACTGGAAAACGGTTTCGTGATTCTTGATACAGACAGCAGATACTGTTACCTGCGGGATATGAAGGATATGGTGGATCTGATGGGAAGCAGGTGAGCGGGTGGTGGCAATGCTTTTTTGAAATCTCTGAAAAATATTCACTTTCTGCCGAAAATCATGTTTAAAAATTCCAGATTTTATGGTATAGTAACAGATAACGAGTACAGATTTCCCAAGAGATTTTTCTGTGAACTTGACTGTAGACCAAAGGAGGACTGGAGATGGATAAACAGCTGGAGTGGAAAGACGAGTTCGATATTGGAGTTGATGCCATTGACAAAGAGCATCGAAGACTGTTTTCGATCATTAACAGACTGTTCATCCTCAGAAACGAGGAACAAAAAAACGGTAAGGCCTGTGAAGAGGGAATCCGATATTTTTATGAGCATGCGATCCGGCATTTTACAGATGAAGAGAATTATATGGAGCTGATCGGATATAAGAATCTGAAGATGCATAAGCGGATTCATAAGGATTTTCGGGAGAGAACGCTCCCGATCCTGGAGGGGGAACTGAAACGCTCCAATTATTCGTCGGAGGCAGTGGATCATTTTCTGGCGGTCTGTGCCGGATGGCTGATCGGGCATACGACGACAGAGGATCGGGCGATCGTCGGAGAGGACGTGAGCCGGTGGGAAGAGCTTCTGCCGGTGCAGGAACTGGAATCTATGAAGCAGGTGATTATAGACTGTCTGCAGCAGATGTTCAATCTGAAGGCCCGGGTACTCAGCGAGACTTACGACGGCGAGAGGTTCGGGAACGGCATCTATTATCGTCTGGTCTACGGAAGAGAGCAGGACCGGAAGAAGTGGGAGATCATCATGGTCTTTGAGGAAAGGATTCTTGTGAATACGATCGGGAAGCTGATGGGAGTCCGTTCAGAGAAGCTGGATGTGATGCTGATCAATGCAGTCAGGTACAGCGCCAGCCAGTTCGTATGGCATGTGATGTCGCATTTTCCGGCCGTGGAGAACTATGAGATGCAGGAAGAGAGTCTTCTGACATACGAGGAATTCCGTCAGGTTTTTGAAGAGCAGAAGCCGCAGGTCAGCCTGCTGTTCAGTACAGATGAGGGGTATTTCTCGTATTGCGTCATCGCGCCGCACCTGCTGGAGACGGGGATCGGCACGCCGCTGGCTGTTCAGAATGAGGTGGCCGAGACTGAGAAATATTTTAAGATGAGGAAAAAGAGCACGAAGCCGAAGATTCTCCTGGTGGACGATTCCATGACCATACGGGAAGGGATCCGGAGGCTGCTGGTGGGAGACTATGAGGTCTCGGCAGTTCAGTCAGGCGTGTCCGCCATCCGTGCAATTACACTGGATAAACCGGATCTGGTGCTTCTGGACTATGATATGCCGGTCTGCGATGGAAGACATGTGCTGGAGATGCTCCGGTCAGAGAAGGAATTCGCGGATGTTCCGGTTATCTTTCTCACCAGCCGGGACGATCCGGAGAGCGTGAAGAAGGTGCTGAGTCTGAAGCCGGAGGGATATATGATGAAATATCTGAAGCCGACGGAGATTCGGAGCCGGGTGGATAATTTCTTCAGAAAGAAAAAGGCAGAGCAGGCGGGGAGATCATAGATGGAGAGCGGTTTTGTGAAAGAAGACCAGGCGGAGGGTTCACAGAGTGAAGCTGTGCAGGACCGGGCGCAGCCGCAGATGTCGGTAGATGAGGTCTACGCTCTGGCAAAGCACTGCAGAGAAGAAAAAGATTATCAGATGGAAGCGTACTGGTATGAGATGCTTCTGATGTACAGGGATATCGACAGAGAGCAGCTGGTGGCGACTCAGTATTACTGCGGCGAAGCATATTTCGACGCCGGCAATGAGAAAGAGGCGCTGCACTGGTTTGAGAAGGCTGCCCGCCAGGGACATAAGAAGGCAAAGCTTCGGTGCGGCCGGATGTTTGCCCAGTCGAAAGAGGATAAAGATCAGGAAAAAGCGCTGTACTGGCTGGAACAGGTGGCAGAAGAGGGCAATCCGGAGATCCAGCATCTGTGCGGTGACATGAACTGCCAGGGCCGGGGCACGGAGGTAAATTATGCCAGGGCGCTGTACTGGTATGAGAAGGCTTCTCCATGGGGCAATGCGAGTACACAGTTTGCCCGGGGAATGATGTATTACCGGGGAGAAGGAGCCGGAAGAGACCTCAACAGAGCATTTGACTGTCTGAAAAAAGCTGCGGACTGGAATCATGTGGATGCGCAGTATCAGTGCGGCTGGATGTATCAGCATGGAGAAGGGACCAGAAAAAACCTGAAAAAAGCACTGAGCTGCTATGAGGAAGCGATGAACAGCGGACATGTGGGTGCTTTATACCAGCTTGGAGGCATGTATTATCATGGAAAGGGAGTCAAGAAGGACAGAAAAAGAGCTCTGAGCATCTATAAAGAAGCAGGAGATAAAGGAGAATCGGGAGCACAGCTCCAGTGCGGCTGGATGTACTACCGGGGCGAGGGAACGAAAAAGGACCGTCAGAAAGCGCTGCGGTGGTTTGAGAGAGCCGGAGGAGGAGGCTGCACAGAGGCCTGGCTGATCTGCGGCAGGATGTATTATAAGGGAGCGGGGACGGATAAGGATTATGCCAAAGCGCTGTTCTGGTGTGAGAAGGCAGCGCAGGCATCAGACTGTCCGGAGCATGCAGAGGCAAAATACATATGCGGCAGGCTCTATACTGCAGGAGAAGGCGTGGAAGAGGATCGGGAGAAAGGACTTCGCCTGATCCGGGAGGCTGCAGAGGAGGGATATCAGCCTGCCAGATTTGCTCTGAAGTTCAAGTTTTCCCGTCAGGCTGCAAAGAGCTGATTCGGCGGGGTGATGTTTCTTTTACTACAGGAAAAAGAATTTGCATTTCAAATCCGCATTTCCATCGGGAACGGGCCTGAAGGGTAAGATTCAGATCTTCTGCCATGGCATGGGCGAGGTACAGGCCCATGCCGGTGGCCTGCTTCCTGTCTCTACCGGGATCTCCGGTAAATCCTTTTTCAAAAATATAGGGCAGATCACAGGGACGGACACCTGTGCCGTTGTCCCGTATACTCAGTATACAGCAGTTATTTCCGGCAGAGAATGCAAGACTCAGCCGGGGGTCTGTTCCGCTGTATTTGATTGCATTGCTGATGATCTGGGAAAGGAGAAAGTGCAGTCCTCTCCGATCGGAACAGACGGCGGTCTCCGGAAGGTCGGAGTGGATCCGGAAGCCCTTTTCTTCCAGAAGCGGCCGATAGTCTTCCAGTACCTCTTCCACACAGGAGCGGATGGAGAGATGCTCCAGGAGATAGTCCTTTCTCGTACTTTTCAGTCTGGCATAGAACAGCATCTGATCAATGGATTCCTGCATCCGGTTCCGGATATAATCAAGTCTTTGCACTGCAGCGGCGGGCAGTTCTTCCCGGCGGTTGTCCAGAAACAGCGTCAAAAGGGACAGAGGGATTTTCGTCTCATGAGCCCAGGATTCCACATATTCCTCGTAGTCATGTAACTGCATCTGAAGCTTTGTACAGGCGTCCTGACGGTCACGCAGGTTTTCGGCCAGACGGTGGACGGATGCGCGCCGGGACGGTGCGGCGGCCTTTTGCAGCAGCTCTTCATGATAAGCATCCGGATTCTGGAGAAGGGATAAGAACATTTGTTCTATTCTTCGTTCCAGCCGGACAAGTATGGTGCAAAGGGAGGAGAAGAAGAGAAGAGTGAAAAGCAGCAGTACGGCGGCCATGGAGGAAAAGGCCCGGGCGTCGGCGATCCACAAAAGCAGTGCTGCAAATGCATTGACTCCAAGCAGCAGAATCAGCCATGGAAAATAAGACTGGATTCGGTTGAGATTCTGTTTCATGGGGATCCTCCTTCCTCTGTCAGCCGGTAACCGACCCCGCGGACCGGCTGGAGCTGCAGGGGGATCTGGAGCTCTGCCAGGGTCTTTTTCAGGCGGGTCAGGTTGACCTGAAGCGCGTTTTCATCAATAAATTCGGCGGTTCCCCAGACAGCCAGGCAGAGAGTTTCTTTTGGGACGACTTCCGTTCCGTGATTTAAAAAGGTTTCCAGAAGCTTTCCTTGGTTTTTGGAGAGGATGATGGAGCGGTTATGGATATACAGAGTGTAGGTCTGCCGGTCCAGAAGGAGGCCGGAACCTTCCAGCAGGTTTGACCGTCCTTCATAGCGCTTCAACACGTTGGCGATCCGGGCCAGCAGCCGTTCCTTCCGGCAGGGCTTTGTCAGATATTCATCAGCGCCCAGCTTCAGTGCGTGCAGTTCATCCCGCATTTGATCCCGGGAGGTGAGGACCAGAACAGGGACCGTGCTTTTCTGCTTGAGTTCCCGGCAGATCTGGAATCCGCTGATGCCTGGCAGATTCAGATCCAGAAGGACCAGATCCGGGGAAAGGTTCAGAAGTTTTTCCGCTGCGCATGCAAAGTCCGTGATTTCCAGGACTGCATAACCGGCTTTTTGCAGGATATCCGTTAATTCTTCTCTCATAAAAAGTTCATCTTCTATGACGGCGATCTGTTTCATGGATGATTTCCTCCCGTTTTCCTCAGGCGCTGCGCCTGTGGGCCGGACGGATATTTACTCTTCCCGTTCCGGAACCATCAGCCCCAGCAGATACCGGTCGCTGGAGCGGCGGACGGCTGCGATGTACATATATTCTACCACACATAATGCCAGAATCATAGAGGTGGATACGATTATCATCTCGGACATGCCATTCCGGGCCCCGGAGGACAGAAGGCCGGTAAAAAGTGCCCGGACGCCGAAGAGACTGCCGCAGGCAGCGACGGCGAGGGGAAGGCCGAAGTACCAGTTGATCTGTTTCCGGGCCGACCGACACAGCACCGGGCAGGAGGCGCCCAGACGGATCAGGGTCCGGTAGCGGCGGGCGGCTTTTTGCTGACTCATGAGAAACTGGACGCCGATGACCGTATTGGCGATGATCAGGAAGATGATGGCCAGGTAGACGGTCAGATAGCTGGCGGCTACCATATAGAAGAGCTGGCGGCCCATATTCTGCAGGTAGCTCTCAAAGGAGAGTCCGGTATCTGCAAGGATCTGGTTCGTATCCGAGATGGCGGACATCAGACCGGCGTCTTCCACAAGGTCTTTTTCGAGGATGCCGTTTACATAAACCTCATAATTCCCCTGGGTATAATGGGAAAATGCCTCCTCCGGAAGGATCAGTGCAAAGGACAGGGTGAGGGAGCGGTCTGTGACCAGATCCGTCGTCTGCAGGGGACCGGCCAGACGGATGGACGTATCGTCCAGCCGCGTTTCCGGAAAAGTTTCCAGAATCTGGTTCATAAGTTCTGTTCGCTCCGAATCGACAAATTCCCGGTCCATATAGACGAAAGCTTCCCCGGTATCCGCCGTAAGTTCCGGCAGGCCGGCTGCATCCAGAAGCCGGTTGTAGCTGTCCAGGGAGATGAGATAAGGGTAGTCTGCGTATCCCAGGTTATTCAGAAGGATGTCTCTGGCATTGGAAGGAGGCAGGTCCCCAAGGGCGGCGAGGATCGGTTCTGTCTCGAAAGGATGTTCGGCATGTCCGGCTGTGCGGATATGTCCCACCTCGATCTCGAACAGATCCGAAAAACGGGTGTCCAGCTCATGGGCAGTCAGTATCTGCCGGATTGTCTCCGCATCCTTTTCGTTTTCGCTGTTTGGAAAGGTGTAATCCAGAACATGAAGCTCGGATTCTTCATAGGAGCGGAAGATCCCCACGCCGGCTCCGAAACAGCACAAAGCGGCCAGGATCAGCAGAGAGCAGAGGGCCAGGGTACCGGACCGGCGGATCACGGCTTCCTGAATCTGGCGGATGTTGAAGATGTGCAGCTGCCGGTCATTCTTTACCGCTTTGATCAGAAATCCAAGGGGGAAGCGGAGGCCGTAAAAGAGCAGGAATGTCCCCAGAGTCCCCAGGAGCAGAGTCCGTCCCATAGAATGAAGACCCGTCCAGGCCGTCCCGCAGATCGCCGTCCCATACGCGGACGTCAGACAGAGGATGCCGGTCAGAAGGGAGACTCCATAGAGGAAAGACGGCATCTGCTTTTTCGCTCCCTCCGGGGTATCTGACAGCAGGGCGTCGATCTCCTGCCGGCTGATTCTGCCGCTTAGGATCAAAAATGCCATGGATTTAGTCAGCAGAAATCCTGCTGCCGTCCACAGCACTGCCTGCCAGGAGAGGGAGAACTGATGTCCCACGATGCCGATTCCCACCAGTCGTGCCGTAACAAGACTCACCAGTTCCGATAGAAGTAATCCGGCGGGAAGTCCGATGGACAGGGAGAAGATACTGCTACTGAGATCCTCGGCCAGCAGCATGGAAAACAAACGGATCCGGCTCATGCCAAGTATCAGACAGACGCCGAATTCGTGCCGGCGCCGTTCCAGCTGATACTTGCTGGCATAGAAAATCAGGAAAAATAAAAGGAACAGGGTCATACTGTAAAATACCGGGATCATGGACAGCAGCTTTTCCACGGCGTCGCTTTCCATCTGCGTCAGAAAGATCATGACGTCCTGGCGGGAGAGGGACAGGATCATGTAAAAGGCGATGACAGAGGCCAGCATGGAACTGAAGAACAGACCGTTTTCCCGGCGGCTTTGCCGGCTGTTATTGAGAATCAGTTTAGAGAACATTTGCACTGCCACCTCCTAACTGCGCCATGACTTTTAAAATCCGCGTGTAAAATTCCTGCCAGGTCTCAGTTGGGAGATCCCGGCGGAGCTCATGGAAAATGACGCCATCCTGTATGAAAAGGATACGCTTACAGTAGCTGGCCGCATTGGAATCATGGGTGACCATGAGGATTGTGGCGTGTTCTTTCTGATTCAGTCCGGAAAGCTTCTCCATCAGCGTCTTTGCATTTTTGGAATCCAGGGCGCCGGTTGGTTCGTCCGCCAGGATGAGCCCCGGCTTCAGGATCAGGGCCCGGGCTGCGGCGATCCGCTGTTTCTGCCCTCCGGACATCTGGGAGGGAAATTTATGCAGGACATCCTTAACTTCCAGATAGGAAGAGAGCTCTTCTAAGCGCTCCCGACTCTCCTTTTCCGGAACGCCGTGAAGAGACAGGGGAAGCAGGATATTTTCCCGGCCGGTCAGATGATCCAAAAGTTCAAAATTCTGGAACAGATATCCGATCTCCTTTCCCCGGTAATCGGAAAGGGCTTTTCCTTTTAACGTGTGAATCGGCCGGTCGTTCATGGTGATTGTGCCGCCGTCGGGCCGGGTTACGGTGGCGATGCAGTTTAACAGGGTGGATTTGCCGGAGCCGCTGCTGCCCATAATGCCCAGGAATTCTCCGGGCATGACCTGAAAAGTCATGCCGTTCAGTGCCCTTGTACGGGTTTTGGATTTGCCGTAGTATTTCTTTAAAGATTCGATTTTAAGAACTGGTTTCATTAGATCACCTCGTATTTATAGTTCCGCGCCGCTCTCTCCAGTCCCCGGGTGGGAGATGAATTTCCGCCCGCGTGCCGCGCCCGGAAATCCATCTGGGTTCTGTCGAGAGCTGCGCTGTTTATAGTTCCGCTCCGCTCTCTCCAGTTGGAAGCTGCGCTGTTTTGGCTTGCCTGTATCATAGCACAGAATGGAGAGAGAAAACACTTACACTGTGTGAAAGGTTCGGCATGGCCGGTGCCGGTGGGAGAGCGGTATATAAGAGCTGACAAAAAGACATGATAAAAAGATGCATAAATTTTCGGTTATCATGGAAAAAAGAGAAGCCGCATGGTATGATATAAAATATAAATATAAGTACGAAAGGCGGGATCCTGTAATGGAGAAAGAAAACAGAGAGCACAAAGACAGTCTCTTTGTAGATCTGTTCTACAAGGACGAGACCGCGAAGCAGAATCTGCTCAGTCTCTACAATGCATTGCATGATACGGATCTGAAAGATGACGGACTTATACGAAAGATAAAGATTGAAGATATACTGTACAAGAACTTCAAAAATGACGTTTCTTTTGAGGTAAACGGAAATGTGATCGTATTTGGAGAACACCAGTCCACCGTGAACCCCAATATGCCTCTTCGGTGTCTTCTGTATGCGGGAAGAGTGTATGAGGAACTGGTGGAGGAAGATGCCAGATACCGGACAAAACAGGTAATGATTCCTACTCCTGAATTTTATGTGTTTTACAATGGGAAAGAAGATTTTCCGGTAGAAAAAGAACTTGTTTTGTCAGATGCATACCTTTGTCCTCCGGAAGATAATTCTCTGGAATTAAAGGTGAAGGTTATCAACATTAATTCTGACAAAGCGCACAAACTGCTGGCAAAATGTGAGATTCTGAGAGAGTACAGCATATTTATTGAAACGATACGCAAATACGCAGATTCCGAGGAAGGAGCCATCAAAAAAGCCATTCAGGAATGTATGGAAAAGGGGATCCTTACCGAATATCTGAAGCGAAAAGGAAGCGAGGTAAGAAATATGTTGATTGCAGAATACAGCTATGAAAAAGATATCCAGATAAAGCAGCAGGAGGCCAGACAGGAAGGCTGGGACGAAGGAATCCTCCTGTCCGGAAAGATTCTCGGTGAATTGAGGAAAAATTCTCTGATCACCAATGAGCAGATCGCAGAGCGTATCGGATGTCCGCTGGAAACGGTGGAGGAGATACGCAGGAAGCTGGATCAGTAAACAGAAGCTTATGAAAACATTTGCGATCAAGGTGATTGACACAGATACGTTTAATGATTACGCAGATGAGTGAGTATCTGCAGAAAGAATCACCCATCAGAAGGCGGGGGACTTGCTGCGGCAAATTCCCCGCCTTTTTCAAAGCGAGACAAGGATCTGGTATCTTATACCCGCTGCCAGCGAAGCAGGTTGTCTTCAAATGATACACACAGCCGACCTGTATCCTTTAGCCAGGAAAGATAGGAGCGGACCGTACTGCCCACCAGGACATACTGCTCAAAGTTCATGGTCAGCCCATAATCGGTAAACAGTTTCTGCAGGATCGTCTCAAAGCATAAGGGTTCCCGGCAGAGATCTGTGATCCGGTCGGCAATCTCATGAACCTTGTCCATGTTGTACTGGGCAAGTTCGGCTATGTCTTCCGCTGCTTCTGCGTGGGCCGGGACAAATATTTTTCCTGGCAGAGTTTTCACCATCTGCAGAGTATCCAGACAGGCGGAGACATCATAGAGAAAGGTGATCTGATATTTATCCAGGGTTTCTTTGCTGGACAGACAGTCCGCCAGATAGACCACATCGTCTTTGGTCCGGTAGCCAACCATGTCAAAGAAATGCCCCGGCAGGGGGATAATCTCAAAGTCTTCCGGCAGACAGTCTTTCGTCAGCTCTTCGGCGTCGCTTTCCTGGGCCAGGAGGAATTTGTGACGCAGATCTTTGCAGGGGAAGCCGCCGTACAAGAAGGACGGTTCCAGCACCGGATGGCGGGTAAAGGCGCAGTCAATCCCCGGCGCATAGATCCGGCAACCGGTCTGGGCCTGCAGATACCGGTTGCCGCCGATGTGGTCGGCGTTGGAGTGGGTGTTGTAGATGGCAGTGAGGTTCCAGCCGTTTTTGTCCAGAAGCTGCCGGACCTTCCGGCCGGCGTCCTTGTCGTTTCCGCTGTCGATCAGGCAGACGTCCCTGCCGCTCAGCCGTACCAGTCCGATCTTTGCCGGGCTCTGGATGTAATAGCTTCGTTCTGAGATCTGGATCAGTTCATACATGGTTGTTTGTCCTCCTTAATGGTGTGGATAGAAAATCGTGTTGTAAACGGTGCATCGGTCTCCGGACAGATTGTGGTAAGCGTGGGGGATGTCTGCCCGGAAGCGGATGGCCTGTCCCGCACGGACTTCCACGGACTGTTCTCCAAGGACGAGACGGAGCGTCCCGCACAGAACAAAGAGATGCTCTTCCACGCCGTCCTCGTGTCTGTCTGAAAGGTGGCGGCAGTCCGGATCAAACTCAATGTAAAAAGTCTCTACGCTCCGAAGGGGGTCGTATGTGAACAGCGGATATGCCCGCATTTTTCCGCCGTTGCCCAGGATCACCCCTGCCGCATCCGGTGCGGCAACCGTATATTCTGCCCGGGATCCTTCCAGAAAGGAGGACAGCGGAGTCTTCAGCCCTGTGGCAATCTTCCAGAGGGTTGTCACAGTGGGAACAGACTGCCCGCGTTCGATCTGCCCCAGCATGGGTTTACTTACACCGGTAAGATCTGCGGCTTCTTCCAGAGACATTCCCCGGATGGTACGTATCTGCTTCAGCTTCTTTCCGATCGTCTGATTCAGTGATTTCATGTTTCTTTTCCTTGCGTATTTTATAATATATTTTAAACATATTATAGCATATAAAACCGGGAAAAACAATGGTTTGCATAATTTCTTCCGGCTCTGCACATCCTTTCATTGAGGTGATAAGATGTTGAAAAAAAGAGATCTTCCCATTGGCTTTACCATGGAGCTTGCACAGCATGCAGATATCCTCATCCGTTTCAGCCATCTCTCTGCGGCAGAGCAGAACGCCATTATAAATGGTGCGAAAAATGTTACTTCCCGTGAAGGAATGCGGGAGTATGTGGAAAATATGTTTTCGTAGTGGAATGTTTTCCATAAGGGCTCATGTCCCCTCTTGCTCCCTGCTTTTATCCGTGTTATATTGTTATTACAGCATGACTCCGGATGAATATATTCCGACCCCGTCAGGGAAAGGAAGAACGGTCCGGAGAAGGGAAAGGAGGGGATGAGCATGTATTTTCGCAGACGGTTTGCTGCGGCCATGGCTGCATCGCTGCTGGCGGTCCTTCTGGTTATGCCGGTCTCAGCTCATGGGCATCACGGACACCACAGACAGTCCGTAGCTGACACCAGCTGTCCGGTCTGTACCGTGGAAGGATGTACGGAAACAGGGCGGCATACTCATGATGGATGTGAATACTGCGGCTATGATCACGAGGGCGACTACTGCGACGGCACCTGTGTGACCGTGTCCCGCCGGGGATACGGCAGACATCATGGATGCCATCGGTAAAAAAGCCGTTTCCTGCCTGTTTTTCGGGCAGGAAACGGTTTTTTCGTTCTTGACAACCTCTTATTCTGTTTCCTATAATAGTTACAGAATCAACAGCCGGACCGGATCCTGAAAGAACTTTCAGAAGAACGGTCTGGCTGCCGGACGGAGGGAACAAAGAGATGAAAAGTATTCGAACAAAGATCACCCTGTGCCTGATGCTGACGGTTCTTACAGCGCTGCTTCTTGTGGGAGCAGTCAGTATCTCGCTCAACTACAGCAACACCATCGCGACGGTGGATAAGATGATGAGTGAGAGCGCAACGCTGGCAGCAGAGCGGGTGGAACAGGAACTGACCGCATACAAGAATGTGGCCATGGATACCGGCTGCATCCCGCAGTTGACGGACGAAAGCGTTTCGACGGATGAGAAGCGTTCTGTTATCGATGAGCGGGTGGCAATGCACGGCTTTAAACGGGGCAATATCGTAGGTGCGGACGGGATCAGTATTTTTGACGGAAATGACTATTCAGACCGGGAGTATGTAAAGCAGGCCATGCAGGGCAATATCTATGTGTCAGAGCCTCTGATCAGCAAGGTTACCGGGGAACTGTCGATTATGGTGGCGGCGCCTCTTTATGAGGATGGGATCCAGGGTGCCGGGATCGCAGGGGTAGTCTATTTTGTGCCTCAGGAAACCTTTTTGAATGATATTGTATCGTCTATCAGCGTAAGTGAAAACAGCAGGGCATATATGATTAACAAATCCGGAGACACCATTGCAGACATCACACTGGATACCATTACGGTTCAGAATATCGAGGCGGAGGCCCAGAGCGACGGATCTTTGAAAGATCTGGCGGAGATCCATAGTGCCATGCGGGAGGGAAGAAACGGCTTTGGAAGCTACAGAGGAGCGGAAGCCTCCATGTTCCAGGCCTATGCTCCGGTGGGCGGTACGGACGGCTGGAGCATCGCAGTCGCGGCGCCTCAGTCGGATTATCTGGCCACCACCTATGCGGGTATCGCCATCAATGTGGCAGTGATCATCGCCTCCATCATTGTTTCGATTGTGGTGGCGCTGAAGCTTGCGAACAATATTGGTGCGCCCATGAAGGCGTGCGCGGAGCGCATGAGGCTTCTGGTGGAGGGAGATCTGGAATCTCCGGTCCCGGAAGTGAAGAGTATGGATGAAACAGGCATGCTGGCCACATCCACGGCAGAGCTGGTAAAGGGCCTGAGTACGATTATCCGGGATATCGGTTATCTGCTGAATGAGATGGCGAATCAGAACCTGGATATTCAGTCCAGCCACCGGGAGGCCTATGTGGGGACCTTCCAGAATATCCTGATCTCCATGCGCAATCTGAAGGTGGAGCTGAGCGATATCCTGCGTCAGATCAACCGGTCTTCGGATCAGGTGTCAGATGTGAGCAGTCAGGTATCCAACAGTGCCCAGAATCTGAGTCAGGGCTCTGTGGAGCAGGCAAGCTCCGTGGAAGAGCTGGCTGCAAGAATCAGTGAGATCTCCGATCAGGTGAAGGATACGGCAGACGGAGCCCTGGAGGTGCGCAGCCAGAGCCATCAGGTAGGACAGGAAGCGTCTGCATGTAATCAGCAGATGCAGGAGCTCATGGACGCCATGGGCAAGATCCAGAACAGCTCCGACGAGATCGGGAAAATTATCAAGACCATTGAGGATATTGCATTCCAGACTAACATCCTGGCGCTGAATGCGGCTGTGGAGGCGGCAAGGGCAGGCAGCGCGGGAAAAGGCTTTGCGGTGGTTGCGGATGAGGTACGCAATCTGGCCAGCAAGTCCGCCGAAGCATCCAAGAGTACGGCGGTGCTTATTGAGCACTCCACCAGTGCGGTACATACAGGGACGGAGATCGCCCGGCACACGGCGGACACACTGCTGGGAGTTGTGGAGCGTATGCAGTCTGTGGTCGGTTCCATCGACCGGATCGCATCGGTATCCAATGAGCAGTCCAATGCGGTGCAGCAGGTGACCCAGGGGATCAGTCAGATCTCCAGTGTGGTTCAGACAAACAGTGCCACGGCACAGGAGAGTGCGGCAGCCAGCGAGGAGCTGTCTGCAGAAGCAGCTGCCCTGAAGCAGCTTGTGGGTAAATTTACGCTTGCCAGTGACTGAGCAGGAAGCGGGCAGCAGAGGGCCGGACCATGTTTGACATGGTTCGGTCTTTTTATGCCTTGACTGTATGTTGTATGGAAAATATTTCACCGGACGGCCATAATCTGTCAATTATGCCTTAAAATTTCATAACCATATGGTATAACGATGAAAAGGCTGGATTATGATTCGCAGCAGGTAGGATTCTGACTGTGGATGAAGGAGGACAGGATATGGAAGATCAACTGGTATGGAAGGAAGAGTTCAACATTGGTGTGGAGATCATAGACAAGGAGCATCAGAGACTCTTTTCGATCATTAACAGACTTTCTGCACTGAGTGAGGAAGAGCGAAAGAGTAGACGGGTGTGCGAGGAAGGCATCCGGTTTTTTTATGAACATGCCATCAGACATTTCGCAGATGAAGAAAAGTATATGGAGTCGATCCACTATGAACGGCTGGAGGTGCACAAAAGGATACACAGGGATTTCCAGGAGGGGATACTCCCTGCTCTGGAAGAAGAACTGAGGAAGGCAGATTATTCATCTCAGGCGGTGGACCACTTTCTGGCGGTCTGCTCCGGGTGGCTGATTGGCCATACACTGACAGAGGACCATGCCATTATCGGTGGGAAGATCGGACAGTGGGAAGATCTTCTGCCGGAGGAAGAACTGGAAGCCATGAAAAAAGTGATCATGGAGCTTCTGCATCAGATGTTCCGGCTGAATGCCCGGGTGATCAGTGAGGCTTACGGCGGAGAGCGGTTCGGAAACGGGATTTATTACCGGCTGGTCTACGGCAGGAAACAGGATGGGAAAAAATGGGAAATTATTCTTGTTTTTGAGGAAAAGATCCTGGTGAATACAGTGGGAAGACTGATGGGAGTCCGGTCCGACAGTCTGGATGTCATGCTGATCAATGCGGCCAGATATACAGCCAGTCAGTTTGTATGTCATGTGATGGAGCAGTTTCCTTCTCTGCGGTCCTATGGGATGCAGGAGGAAAATCTTCTGACCTATGAGCAGTTTCAGGAGATATTTGAAAAGAAAAAACCGCAGATCAGTCTGCTGTTTCATACGGAGGAAGGATATTTCTCCTACTGTGTTATCGCGCCGCATCTGCTGGAGCACGAGATCGGGACGCCTCTGGGTGTGAGTAACGAAGTGAACGAGATCGAGAAATATCTGGTGAAACGGGGAGCGTGTACAAAGAAAAAAATACTTGTGGTGGATGATTCCATAACCATCCGGGAAGGAATCAAACGGCTGCTGGGTGAAGTGTATGAGGTATCTGCGGCCCAGTCGGGCATAACAGCCATCCGTGCCATTGCTCTGGACAGACCGGATCTGGTGCTTCTGGACTATGAGATGCCGGTGTGCGACGGCATGCATGTGCTGGAAATGCTTCGCTCCGAGACAGAATTTGCCGATGTGCCGGTTATTTTCCTGACCAGCAGAGATGATCCGGAGAGTGTGAAAAAGGTCCTGGCTCTGAAGCCGGATGGTTATCTGCTGAAATACCTGAAACCTGCCGAGATCAGAAAGAGAGTTGACCGTTTTTTTGAAAAGAAGAAATGACGGAGACAGAAGAAAAGGGCTGTCTGAACAGCCCTTTGTTCCTGTTTCCAATTTTTTTTTACGCTTTTTTGTCTGATGAAGTGTCTTCTGATGCAGTATTTTCGTCAACGGAAAGCTTTTTTTCTGCCGGTTCTGCCGATGCACTGCCGATCATGGGAGCAGAGCTGGAAGCAGGATCCGTCATGGTACATCTTCCGTCAAAGCAGCCGCCGTCATCCACGATGAGCGACCGGGTGGTCACATTGCCGATGACCTTGCCGGTGGAGAGAACTTCCAGCTTCTCATGGACGATAAGGTCGCCGTCCACCCGCCCGGAGATCATGACGTTCTGTGCAGTGATATTACCCTTGATCCGGCCCTCGGAACCAAGGATCAAAGTCTGCTTGCAGACACAGTTTCCGTTTATGGTGCCGTCGATCCGGATGGTCTCAGGTGCGGACAGATTGCCGTCAAAGACAGCTCCGGGACCGATGATGGTGCTGATCTTCCCGGATGTCTCAGTTATGGCCGGGGTGTCTTTTCTTGCTTTTCCTAACATAACATTATCCTCCTGTTTGAAAATGGATGCAGTTTTCGGTCCTGCTTTTGTATGTTATCCTCTTGCGTCGATGACGGAGAGGGGATCGATGGGAGCGTCCTCGTAGATGACCTGATAGTCCAGCTGCGTTTCATCTGTTGTGATTGTGAGCAGGATATCTCCCGCCTGTACCGCGGAGCCTTCTTCTACGGAGATCTCCGCACTCTGATGGCACAGGTAGCGGGTCTTGTAGCCGCTCTCGTGAGCCACCTCGATGATATGCTGATAGATCTCATCCGAACCTGCGGCGACCACAGTACCGTCGCCTGCGGCCGTGACGGTGCCGCCTGCATAGGCGCTGATGGCCAGATAGGGCTGTTCCTCTGTGTAGGAAGAGAGCAGGACGCTGGCACCGGAATAGGGATATCTGCCCGGATAGGTGGGATCTGCCGCCGGATCCGCTGCTTCCTCCTGTTCTGCTGCTGCAGCTTCCGCTGCCGCTGCTTCTGCTTCCTCCATCTGCTGACGGAGGGCTGTATTTTCATCTGTCAGGACCTGTTTTTCATTATTCAACTGCTCTTTTTCATTGGTAAGCTGCTGTACCAGTTCTTCCTGTGCGGAAAGCTGCGTATGCAGAGCTGTCTGTACCTTCTGGTTGACAGAGAACTCATAGACGAGCCATCCCATGACAACGAGGATCAGGACCAGTACGGCCGGCAGGAGACGGAGCAGGGGCACGGGAATATTGAACTGCCGGTTGTCCCTGCCGGTGTTGGAAATCAGCAGGACAGACAGGGATTCCTTACGTTTATGCCTTTGATTGTTCATAACGAAAACCTCCTGTTTATGATGGTGTCATAAACGGCACAGAAGGATAAGCCACGGAAACAGGGATGTCCGCAAACATCCCTGTCAGAAGCTTTATCCTGTGTGCATTACAGTTTCAGATTGGCGAGAAGAGAGCCCAGGTTGGTGGAGATGCTCTCGCTCTTGGGAAGCTTGTAGTCGCGGTTGTGGTCACCTTCATCAGAGGTCTTCTCCAGGAGCGCTTTCATGCTCAGAGAAAGCTTGCCGTCTTTGATGGCGATGACTTTGACCTTCACAGTCTCTCCTTCCTTCAGTACTTTGTCAGGAGAAGTGACACGCCTGTCGGATATTTGTGATACGTGTACGAGACCGGACAGCCCGTTCTCCAGGCGGATAAATGCGCCGTAGTCCTTCAGGGTCTCCACGGTTCCTTCCATGACGTCGCCCACGCTGGTCTGCTCCATGGCAGCCTTACGCTCGTCGGCAGCTTTCGCACGTGCTTCGTCCCGTAAGATCTCTCTTGCAGAGAGGACAAGACGCTTTTTCTTCGGATCAGCAGTGATGACGCGTACCCGGATCTTTTTGTGGAGCCACTCATTCAGATCCTCCACATGCTCCAGGGACAGGCGGGATGCAGGGATGAAGCCGCGGACATTTTCCACATATGCGATCACTCCGGCATTGACGATGCCGCCGATCTTGACGTTCAGAACCGTTTTATCCTTCAGATATCCGGTCAGCGTCGCCCATACAGGATCCATGTCCTCAGAGTCCTCTGCCCCTTCTTCCTCCGCAGCTTTATACGAAGCCTCCAGCTCCTCGGACAGATCGTCCATGGTAGCTGCTTCCGGTGTCTCTTTGTTCTCATCCGTCGTTTCTTCGACCGTTTCCTCGATCTTTTCTTCGATCATTTCTTCCATCTTTTCTTCCATGTTGTGAATCTCCTCAATATATAAATTTTGTCACTGCCTCTATTATAGAAGGAAATGCAGATAAAAGCAAATGGATATTTCAGTTTTTTTAAGAAAGTATACTGGAAAATCCAGGATCTGCGGTTCAGCCGCTGAAGACCAGGTCCCGGAAGACGTCGCCGCGTTCTTCAAAATTCCGGAAGATGCCGTAGCTGGCAGCGGCGGGGGACAGGATGCAGGCGGCGCCGGGGGCGGTAAGCGCCCGGGCGGAGGCTACAGCCTCTTTGAGGGTATCCACCAGGACCAGTCGTTCCGGAGCGCGGAAATCCGGATATTTTTCCTGAATCTCCCGGAAGATCCGTCTGCCGGTGGCCTCCATGAGGATAATGTGGGGAACCGGGTCTTCCGACAGCCACAGGATCAGGTCGTCATATTCGATGCCCCGGTCCATACCGCCGATCAGAATCGAACCGGTGTTCGGCACACTTTTCAGCGCCTGAATGGTGGCGTCGCCGATGGTGGAGATGGAGTCGTCATAATAACGGACCTGATCCCGCTCGCCGATGAAGGACAGCCGATGGGGAAGGGGTTCGTAGGTCTTGAGCGCCGCTTCAAATTCTTCGTCCGACAGCCCCAGCATATGACAGATGGCATAGTCAAAGGCGATATCCATGTGGTTGTGGTGGCCGATAAGCCGGATCTCTCTGGCGGGAATCCGGAATTCTCCGGATTCGAACCGGATCCGGGTGCCGCTCAGCAGAACATCCGCTGTGGAAAAACGGTCGGATACGGTGTAGATCCGGGCGCGGCAGTAATTGCTGGATGGAAGGGAGGACAGCTCGCATAAGAGCAGGTCCTCAGGCTCCTGGTGCAGATAGATCTGCTGTTTGGCATGGATATAGTTTTTCATGGTTCCATAGTGGTCCAGATGCTCTTCGTGGATATTCAGAAGCACCGCCACATGGGGAGAGACATGGATATATTCCAGTTGATGGCAGGAGAGTTCACAGATGATCCAGGTCTTTTCATGGATCTCTTCCAGAATGTCGAAGGCGGGAATGCCGATATTGCCTGCCAGGACTGCGTCTCTGTGGTTCTCTTTCAGGATATGGTGGAGCAGGGTGGTGACCGTACTCTTTCCCTTGGTGCCTGTGATGCCGATGATCTGCCTGCGGTAGGCGGTGAAGAAGACTTCCATCTGGGAGGTGGTCTGGCAGTCACAGGTGAGAGGGTCCCGGGGAAGGACGATGCCCGGACTCTTAAAGACCAGGTCATAGTCATCCAGAGTGTCCATATAGGAAGGACCGGACAGGACCTTTATGGAGTCGTCCCCCGGGTCTGCCCCTGCCTGGTCCGCGATGGTGACAGAGGCGCAGGTACCGGCCTGCAGAAGGCGCCGGAGTGTGGATTTTCCCTCCCGGCCGAAGCCCAGAATCAGGATGTGTTTACCGGCGGTCATTTTTTTCAGGATATCTAACAAGGCAGTTTCCCTCCATAGCATTCATCTGCCAGAATGTGCAGAAATTCTTCCGGCAGAAGATGTGCCGGGTCATAATAGCGTTCGTAGGCATGGCGTCCCGGAAAACAGGAAGCGTAGAGCGGCTGTTTTTGATACCAGGAGAACAGCGCCGGAAGAGGCTCCCCTTCTGCTTCCATGCGTTCGATGGCAAGGCAGACAGCGGCATTGACTTCATCCCGGCTGCCCACACATTCAAAAGGCTTTTCTTCCTGGATTCCGGTGAGCTTCTCAAAATCCGCCTGCATACCGGGGTCGTCGGTCAGATCTGCGCCGAAGATCTCTACCAGTCGGCTGTGGCTTAAGAAGGGAGAGAGGATCAGGAAGACAAACAGGCATTTGGGGCAGTGCCCGCACCACAGATCCTGTCTGCTTCCGGCGTTGCAGCTTCGGAAGACCTCATGATAAGCCGGTTTGCCGGAGAAATAGCCGGCAATCTGAAATTCCGAGAGAGGGCGCAGCATGCTGAAATAATGGATGCCGCTGCCAATGAAAGTTTTCTCGTATTGATGAAAGTCGGATTCAAATTTAAAGCTTTTGGAATACTGATGGTTAACCATGCTGCCTGATACGGTGCTTTCATTGGCGCTGGACTCATTGGACAGAGCCACATAGCGCAGGCCGTGAAGATATGCGGTGATCAGGGTGGAAAAGGCCACCAGCGCCGAGAACGGCGTATGACCGTTCAGATAGCCTTCTCTGTTAAGGGAGAGCATGCGGGGGTCCAGAGTACGGCTCAGATGGATGCTGTCGTCCATGGACAGGCCGGCGGCTTCCACCGTCTTCAGGGTAGCGCCTCTTGGATTGATGATGCATGTCTTCAGAGGATGGCGGCTTTTTTTCAGCAGCTCGATGGTGCAGGCGGAATCTTTGCCGCCGCCGATGGGGATCAGGCAGCCGTCCGGCGCCTGGGAGGGGCGGGCCTCTCCCTCCGGGTCAGAGGCATCGGAAGAGAGCGTCATGAAGCTCTCAGCGTCAGTCCGGATCCGGTTGGTGTAGAAAAATTCGCCCAGTCCCAGATAATAGAGGTCCTTCCACCAGCGGACCTGTTCTTCGTTCAGGGCACCGGCGGATACCAGGACGACGGGTGGGCAGGCGATCTTCCAGTAGCTGATCAGCTCCACCATGCCCAGCCCGAACAGCATGGCATGCAGGGTGCGGTTCCCGCCCGTGCAGACAGGAGCCGGATCCTTTTTCGGGAAACACCATACGGGATCGAAGGCGGACAGGCCCGGTATTTCAAAATGATAGGTGACCTGAAGCTGTGTTCCGGTCTCCAGGACGGTATAGTTTTTGTAGAGGAAGACAGGGTGTGCCTTCCGGCAGGCTTCGTAAGTTTTCATACAAAAAAACCCCTTTGGCAGAATATTCATTAAAGTCTATTCTACCACAGGAGTTTTCAAATGGAAAGGGGCACAGCCGATGAAAGATCAGTAGATAGGGCAATCGCAAAGTCGTACCCTCAAAATCATGCTTCCTTTTGTGTTACACTTTTAAACAGAAGTCTCTCAATTCTGTTGGGATCATGTTCATTTGCCATC
>CAJTCV010000008.1 GCA_910574805.1 Lachnospiraceae bacterium
AGGGCTATTACGCAGGGAACTATCCGCATGGGAAACGGAACGGAATACACTGGCAGCGAAGGTCAACTGGCATTTTAGAACCAGCGATGCCAGAACGAAGCTTAGCTCGTTGTATCCCACATTTACTACTGCCTCTTAACGAGGTGGTAGTATTGCTAAATATCAACAGGTCAGTACACTAGAAACTGATATTTGTCATTTTCAAATTTATTTTGACAATCTTCAAAAACTTCTGCCAAAGTGAGCTGCTTATGTGTTATCATATGAGTATATCTCCTTTAAGGTGGATGGTTGATTAGTTTCTGGACAATTCTATTTTACCATAAACCTTGAGGAGATATTTCATTTTGGCAACAAAAAATGCTGTATTTATGCGGCTTTTGGCGTTTCGCAAACGCCTAGATCAAAGATCATGAATGAAAGGAGATATGTAATATGAACAGAGCAGCAGGCATCTTACTTTCGGTTTCCAGCCTGCCAGGGCGTTTCGGGATCGGATGTTTTTCCAAAAGCGCCTATGATTTTGTGGACTGGCTGAAGGGGGCGGGGCAGACCTATTGGCAGATTCTGCCGCTGGGGCCCACCAGCTACGGGGATTCGCCGTACCAGTCCTTTTCCACCTTTGCGGGAAATCCGTATTTTATCAGTCTGGATGAGCTGATCGAAGAGGGCGTCCTGACGGAAAAGGAATGTAAAAACGCGGATTTTGGTAAAAAGGCGGACGACATTGACTACGAGAAAATCTATAAAAAGCGTTATCCGCTGCTTCGGAAAGCCTATGAGCGCAGCCGGGTCAGCGAGAATCCGGACTATGTGCGATTTGTGGAGGAAAACCGCTGGTGGCTTTCGGATTATGCGCTGTTTATGGCGGTGAAGGATCGCTTTGAGGGGGCGCCCTGGACCGAGTGGGCCGAGGATATCCGTCTGCGGTGGTCCAACGCCATGGATTACTACCGCAGAGAGCTGTATTATGACATCGAGTTCCAGCAGTATCTCCAGTATAAATTTTTCGGCCAGTGGAGGCGGCTGAAGGCGTATGCCAATGAAAAAGGCATCCGGATCATCGGGGATATCCCCATCTATGTGGCGATGGACAGCGCCGACACCTGGGCGCATCCGGAGCTGTTCCAGCTGGATGAAAACAATGTGCCCACAGCCGTGGCCGGATGCCCGCCGGACGGATTTTCCGCAGACGGACAGCTGTGGGGCAATCCACTCTATCGGTGGGATTACCACAAAAACACCGGTTACGGCTGGTGGATGTCCCGGATGTGGTACTGCTTCCAGTTGTATGACGTGGTGCGGATCGATCATTTCCGCGGGTTTGACGAGTATTATTCCATCCCGTTCGGGGCGGAAAACGCGAAGGACGGACACTGGGAAAAGGGACCCGGCATCGACCTGTTCCGCTGCATGGAACAGCGTCTGGGCCGGCATCAGGTGATCGCGGAGGATCTGGGATACGTGACGGACTCTGTCCGGAAACTGGTGAGAGAGAGCGGCTTCCCGGGTATGAAAGTGCTGGAATTTGCCTTTGACTCCCGGGACTCCGGTTCGGCCAACGACTATCTTCCGCACAATTACATAGAAAACAGCGTGGCTTATACGGGGACTCATGACAACGAGACGATCACCGGCTGGTTTAAGAGCATCACAAAGGAAGAGCGGCAGATGGCCAGAGACTATCTGTGCGACCAGCACACGCCGGCGAAGGAACTGTATCAATCGTTCATCGCGCTGGTCATGCGCAGCAGCTCCCGGGCATGTATTATTCCCATGCAGGACTATATGGGACTGGATAACCGGTGCCGTATGAACCAGCCGTCCACCCTGGGCAAAAACTGGAAGTGGCGTCTGGTAAAAGGCGATCTGTCGGAAGAGCTGAAGGAAGAGATTCTGACGGTGACGAAACGGTACGGAAGGATGAACTGGGCGTAAGGATATTAATAACATAATTGCTGATGGAGCAGGCTATACCATTCTTTTCACGACGGATGCGTCGGTAGAAGGAGAACGGTATGGCCTTTTCTTGTATCTGGAAGAACAGGATATAAACATTTATATAAATGTTTATATCAAAAGTGGAACAAATGAAATGAAAATATGGTTGCAATCACCAAATTTAAGTAACAAAATATAGAAAATATAAACAATATAAAAATTTATATATGAAAAATATTGAAAATTTATATAAAATATTTATAATAATGTTTATACAAAACAATAACAAACAAATCTAAGCAACATGCAGGTAGAAATGAGGAGGAATTCAAATGGCAAACATCAGATTGGGTTTTGCGCCTACAAGAAGAAGTATCTTCAGCGCACCGGATGCCGTCAAATACAGAGGGCTGACGGCGAAACGGCTGGAAGAGCTGGGAATTGATTTCGTAGATATGACAGATATCAATGAAGAAGGTCTTCTCTATAACGATGAGGACATGTATCGGATTGCGGAGAAATTTAAGAAAGAAAAAGTGGACGGCCTGTTTCTTCCCCATTGCAATTTTGGTACGGAATATGAGTGCGCCAGGCTTGCGAAGGAACTGAATGTGCCGGTTCTGCTCTGGGGACCGCTGGACGAGCGGCCGGAACCGGACGGAACGAGGCTTCGGGACACGCAGTGCGGCCTGTTCGCTACCGGAAAGGTGCTCCGGAGATTCCGGATTCCGTTTACCTATATGACCAACTGCAGACTGAATGATCCGGTCTTTGAGAGAGGGATCCGGGATTTCCTGGCGGTCTGCAACGTGGTGAAGACGTTCCGGAACATGCGGATTCTTCAGATCTCCACCAGACCTTTTGATTTCTGGACGACCATGTGCAATGAGGGAGAACTTCTGGAGCGATTCAATATTCAGCTGGCGCCGATTCCCATGCCGGAATTGACGGATGAGCTGAAGAAAGCGAAAGCAGAAGGAACGGAAGTCGCCGAAGTGGTCCGGTACTGCCGGGAGAAAATGGAGATTCAGATTAAGGATGAGGAACTTCAGAATGTGGCGGCGCTGAAAGTTGCCATGAAGCGTCTGGTTGAAAAATACGGTTGTCAGGCAGTGGGAATCCAGTGTTGGAACCAGCTCCAGTCGGAGATCGGGATCATGCCCTGTGCGGCCAATGCGCTGATGAACGAAGAAGGGATCCCGGTGGTCTGCGAGACGGATATCCACGGCGCAGTCACAGCGCTTCTGGTGGAAGCGGCAGGAATGGGTGAGACCAGAAGTTTCTTTGCAGACTGGACGATCCGCCATCCGGATGTGGAAAACGGGGAGCTTCTGCAGCACTGCGGCCCATGGCCCATCTCCGTGGCAAAAGAAACGCCGAAGATTACCTGTCCGCTTGCATTCGACCATCCGGGCAGCATCACGGCAGAGGCAAAGCACGGAGATGTGACGCTGGCGAGATTCGACGGCGACAACGGAGAATATTCGCTGCTTCTTGGAAATGCCAGAGGGATTGACGGTCCCAGGGGGATGGGGACTTATCTGTGGGTAGAAGTGGATAATATCAAAAGACTGGAAGCAAAGATCGTGGAAGGCCCGTATATCCATCATTGTGTGGGAATTCATAAAGATGTGGTCCCGGTGCTGTACGAGGCATGTAAATACATGGGAATCAAACCGGATCTGTACGATCCGATTGAGGAAGATATCAAAGCTTATCTGCGCGGCGAATGACTGCGGGAGGAAAGGAAGGAAAGATGGAAAATCTGAAAGCATTGTCCTATGATCTGAGAAAAAATGTCGTAGACATGATCATGGAAGGAAAAGGCGGACATATCGGCGGCGATATGAGCGTTATGGACATTCTGGTGGAGCTGTATTTTGAACAGATGAATATCAGCCCGGAACAAATGGAGGATCCGGACCGTGACCGTTTTGTCATGAGCAAAGGACACTCGGTGGAAGCGCTTTACGCAGTCCTGGCGGCAAAGGGATTCTTTCCCATTGAGCAGGTCATCAGAGAATTTTCGAAATTCGGGTCAAAATTTATCGGTCATCCCAATAACAAGCTCCCGGGAATCGAGATGAACTCCGGTTCTCTGGGTCATGGACTTCCGGTGTGCGTCGGAATGGCGCTGGCGGGCAAGATGGATAAAAAAGCTTACCGGGTCTATACGGTCATGGGAGACGGAGAGCTGGCGGAAGGTTCCGTATGGGAAGGCGTGATGGCGGCTCATCAGTATAAGCTGGACAATCTGTGCGCGGTCGTGGACCGAAACCGTCTTCAGATTTCCGGCAATACGGAAGATGTGATGTCTCACGACAGCCAGGAAGAGAGATGGAGCTCCTTTGGATGGCATGTAATATCGATAGACGGCAACAATTATCAGGAACTGAAGGCGGCGTTTGAGGAGGCAAAGACCGTGAAAGGCTCTCCCACCGTGATTATCGCCAATACAGTAAAAGGTTTTGGCTCGCCCCTTATGGAAAATAAGGCAAACTGGCACCACAAGGTTCCCAATGCAGAAGAATACACACAGATCATGAAAGACCTTGAAACAGGAAAGGAGGCGGCGCTTCATGAATAAGATTCCAAATCGTCAGGCCATCTGCGAAGTGCTGATGGAGAGGGCAAAAGAGGACAAAGATATTGTAGTACTGTGCAGCGATTCCAGAGGAAGTGCGTCCATGACTCCTTTTGCGGAGCGTTTTCCGGAACAGTTTGTGGAAGTGGGAATTGCGGAGCAGAACCTGGTCAGTATCTCCGCAGGACTTGCAAAATGCAAAAAGAAACCTTTTGCGGCGTCGCCGGCCTGCTTCTTATCCACCAGAAGTTATGAGCAGGCAAAGGTGGACTGCGCGTATTCCAATACCAATGTGACGCTGATCGGAATCAGCGGCGGAATCAGCTACGGCGCGCTGGGCATGAGCCATCATTCCGCGCAGGATATTGCGGCCATGTCTGCGATTCCCAATATGAGAGTGTATCTTCCCAGTGACCGCTTCCAGACGGCAAAGCTGATCGAAGCGCTTCTGCAGGATGAAAAACCATCTTATATCCGTGTGGGGCGGAATGCGGTGGAAGATATCTACACAGAGGACAACTGTCCTTTTGAGATGGATCGGGCGACTGTGGTATGCGAGGGCAACGATGCGGCGATCATTGCCTGCGGAGAGATGGTAAAGCCCGCGGTGGATGCGGCGAAGCTTCTGGAAAAGGAAGGGATCAGCGTGAGCGTAGTGGATATGTACTGCGTAAAACCGCTGGACAAAAAGACGATCATCCAGGCAGCGGAGCATGCAAAGCTGGTGGTTACGGCGGAAGAGCACGCGCCCTTCGGCGGTCTTGGCTCCATGGTCAGCCAGGTGGTGGCGCAGGAGTGTCCGAAAAAGGTAGTAAATCTGGCTCTTCCGGATGCGCCGGTCATCACCGGTAATTCCAGAGAAGTGTTTGACCATTATGGATTAAATGCGGAGGGAATTGCAAAGACCATAAAGGAGAATCTGTAACATGGCGGGATATGTGCTGGGGATTGATCAGAGTACGCAGGGAACCAAAGCGCTTCTGTTCGACGAAGCGGGGAAGCTTCTTTGCCGGGCGGATCTTCCCCACCGCCAGATTGTCAACGAAAAAGGCTGGGTGGAGCATGATCCGGAAGAGATTTATCAGAATACCGTCGGCGTGGTGAAGCTTCTGGTGGAACAGTCCGGGATTGACAGACGGGAAATCCGGGTTCTGGGGATCAGCAATCAGAGAGAGACGGCCCTTGTCTGGGACCGGGCGACCGGGCGGCCGGTGTACAACGCCATCGTATGGCAGTGTGCCAGAGGAGCCGCCATCTGTGAGGAGATCAAACAGCAGAAAGGAGCGGAGAACATACGTTCTCATACGGGACTGCAATTGTCGCCCTACTTCTCGGCGGCGAAGATCGCATGGGTTCTGCGCCATGTGGAAGGAGCCCGGGAGCGGGCGGACAGAGGGGAACTCTGCTGCGGAACCGTGGACAGTTGGCTGGTTTACCGGCTGACCGGCGGGAAAGAATTCCGGACCGACTATTCCAACGCGTCCCGGACCCAGTTGTTTAATATCCGGACCCTGAACTGGGATCCGGAAGTATGCCGGCTGTTCGGGATCCCGACCTGCTGTCTGGCGCAGGTGACAGATTCGGATGGTTGTTATGGAGAGACGGATTTTGAAGGATTTCTGGATTATCCCATTCCGATCCGGGGAGTGCTGGGAGATTCGCATGGAGCGCTCTTTGGGCAGGGATGTCGGAAGAGGGGCATGGTAAAGGCGACGTACGGTACCGGCTCTTCGATCATGATGAATATCGGGGAGCAGCCGGTCTTCAGCGATCGGATCGTCACGTCCCTGGCCTGGGGGATGGACGGAAGGGTAGATTATGTGCTGGAAGGCAATATCAATTACACCGGAGCAGTCATCACCTGGCTGAAAGATGATCTGAAACTGATCACATCTCCTTCCGAGACAGAAGAGCTGGCAAAGGAAGCCAATCCCTGTGACACCGCCTATCTGGTTCCGGCATTTTCCGGACTGGGCGCTCCTTACTGGGACAGCGAAGCCAGAGCGGTTCTGTATGGTATGACAAGGACGACGAGACGGCCGGAGATTGTAAAGGCCGGCCTGGAGAGTATTGTGTACCAGATTACGGACGTGCTCACCGCCATGGAGCAGGCATCCGGGATCGCCATCGAAGAACTGCGGGTGGACGGCGGCCCAACCAGAAACGGTTATCTAATGCAGTTTCAGAGCGATATGGCGCAGATTCCGGTTCAGGTTCCGTCTTCGGAGGAACTGTCCGGAATCGGTGCGGCATATGCGGCGGGGCTGGCAGCCGGGATCTATCAGATGGAAACTCTGTTTGACGGGCAGGAAAGGACGAAATTCGTTCCGTCCATGCTCAGGGAGGACAGAGAGCAAAAGTACAGAGGATGGCGGAAGGCAGTGACAAAAGCGCTTTCATTTGATAAATTATAAACATGATTGGAATGGAGGAATCATTATGGCAAAAAATTATGATCAGTTGTCAAAAGATATTGTAAAATACATAGGCGGAACGGAAAATGTTATTTCCCTGTTCCATTGTGCAACGCGTCTGCGTTTTAAAGTGAAAGATACCGGGGCTGTGGATAAGGAAAACCTTTCTCAGCTTTCAGGGGTAATTAAAGTACTGGACAGCGGCGGTCAGATTCAGGTCGTCATAGGAAACCATGTGGCGGATGTGTGCGAGGCGGTCTTTCAAAATACCGGATTAAAACGGGAAGCAGGAGCGGAAGAAGGAGGAGAAAAACAAAATCTTCTGAATACGTTTATGGATACCATTTCCGGCATTTTCGCTCCCATGCTGGGAGCAATGAGCGGAGCCGGTATGCTGAAGGCGCTTCTGATTCTGCTGACGACTTTGAACGTCCTGACGCCCGAGATGGGAACCTATCGGATTCTGCAGGCGGCCGGCGACGGGGTATTTACCTTTCTGCCCATTATTCTGGCCGTTACCGCATCAAAGAAGTTCAAGGCAAACACATATGTGGCGATGGGAATTGCGGCAGCCTTGGTTTATCCAGATCTGACAGCGGCATTTTCCGCAGGGGAGGCGCTTACGTTTCTAAAGATTCCGGTGGTGCTTGTAAGCTACACTGCTTCCGTAATTCCGATCATTATCTCGGTATATCTGCTGTCAAAGCTGGAAAAAGCGCTTAATAAAGTGATGCCGGAGATGGTAAAAGGATTTTTGGTTCCGTTGGTAAGCCTGATGGTGATAGTTCCGCTGACGTATCTGGTGGTCGGACCGATTGCAGATACCGCAGGAAAACTGCTGGCTTCCGGTTATACAGGGCTGGTAGGGTTAAACCCGGTGATCGCAGGAGGACTTTTGGGCCTGATCTGGCCGGCGGCCGTTATGTTCGGCGTGCACTGGGGATTTGTACCGATCGTCATGAACAACATTGCGACTTATGGCAGAGATACGCTGTTTGTCATTACCGGACCGAACAATATGGCGCAGGCAGGCGCGACGCTGGGCGTATTTTTGAAGACGAAGAATAAAGAAATAAAAGAACTTGCCGGACCTTCCGCACTGTCCGCGGTTCTGGCGGGAATCACGGAGCCGGCTATCTATGGTGTTACCTTAAGATTCAAAAAACCGTTCTTTATCGGCGCTGTTTTCTCAGGCATTGCCGGTGCAATCGTAGCGGCGGCAGGAACCGGAGCTCCCGCATTGCTGGGCACCAGCCTTTTATCGCTTCCGGGTTATATCGGAACCGGTTTTGTAGGCTTCCTGATTGCATGTGCCATCGCTTATTTTGGTTCAGCCATCGTAACGTATCTGTTTGGATACAGTGACGACATGCTTCCTGAGAAAAAGACGGAGACGCCTGCTGCAGCACAGGATGTGACAACTGTGAAGGATGAGACGCTGCAGGCTCCGGTGAACGGCAAAGCCATTCGGTTATCAGAGGTAAAGGATGAGGCGTTTGCAGGAGGCGTACTGGGTCAGGGAGCAGCGATTGTACCGGATAACGGAGAGATCTGTGCACCCTGCGACGGTGTAATAAGTGTGATGTATCCAACCGGTCATGCGATTGGAATCCGCTCCCGGGCAGGAGCTGAGATATTGATCCATATTGGAATGGATACGGTGTCTTTAAACGGAGAAGGTTTTGAGGTCAGGGTGAAAGAAGGGCAGAGCATTAAAGCAGGAGAACTTTTGGTCCGGGCGGATCTGGAGAAAATCCAAAAAGCAGGATTTGACATTACGACGCCGGTGATCGTAACCAATACCGATGAGTATCTGGAAGTGAAACAGGAAAAAACAGGTGCGGTGCGTCAGGGGGACAAGCTTTTGACCTGCATCGGGAAATGACCGGATAAACCGGAGACAGAATAGAGGAGGGGCACTCTGAAAAACCTGGCTGTGAGCGTTGTGTGCGGCAGAGTCTTACAGAGTGCCTGACAGAAAAAGCAGGAGGTAAACTGTATGGGCAGATTAGAAGTGAACAGGAGTAAAAATGGTTTTTTGCTGAATGATAAACCGTTTTTTTATCTGGGAGATACCGTCTGGAGCGCATTTACCAATGTGACCATGGAGGAATGGGAATATTATTTGAAGAGGAGGAAAGAACAGGGCTTTACCGTGCTGCAGATCAATACGATGCCCCAGTGGGACCGCTGTATGTCTGATACCGGCCTGTATCCTTTCGCTACGGAGGATGATGGACAAACGTTTGACTATACCAGATGGAATGACCGCTATTATGAAAATGCGGCATCCATGTGCCGAATGGCAGTGGAGGAAGGGTTTCAGTTGGCATTGGTGGTGCTTTGGCTGAATTATGTGCCGGGAACATGGGGAAGTAAGATTGTGGATCGGAATGTAATGCCGAAGGGATTTGTCCGGGAGTATGCGGAGAAGATTGTGGAAATCTTTGACCAGTTCCAGCCGATTTATGTAATCAGCGGGGATACGGATTTTGATACGCCGGAGGCAGTGGAGCATTATCGGATTGCTTTACGGACAGTTTGTGAGAAAAGTCCAGATTCTCTGAAGACCATGCATATCCGCCGGGGATATGACACGATACCGGAAGAATTTCTGCCGGACATGGACTTTTATATGTTTCAGTCAGGCCATAACCGTGACGGACAGGATATGGCGTACCTGCTGCCGGCAAAAATAGGAGAGAAGTATCCGAAGAAACCGATCATCAATGCAGAACCATGTTATGAGCAGATGGGATACAGCAGAAAACTGTATGGAAGATTTCGGACAGAATCCATTAGAAAGGCGGCATGGCACAGCCTGCTTTCCGGAGCCTGCGCGGGAGTGACTTACGGAGCACACGGAATATGGAACTGGCAGAAAATCAATAAAAAGAAGAATTCCGTTTTAGGAGAAGGCTTTGATACCTCTTTCCCCTGGGAGGAAGCCATTCAGTTTCCGGGGGCCTGGGACTATGGCTGGATTCGTCATTTTCTGGAAGTGAGAAAGATCGTCGAACTGCTTCCGGCCAGCGAACTGATTTTGAATGATACGGAAGACATCCGGATGGCGGTTACGCCTGACGATCGTTGTCTGCTCTATGTGCCCTGCAGCACCAGAGTGGTCATAGGTAAAGACTTATCCGGCTGTCAGGTGCAGGCCATTGATCTGGAGACAAAACGGTGCGCCTGGATAGAACATCATACAGGGGAAGGCCAGACTGTGATTGAAATGCACCCGTTCGGCGGCGATGTACTGTTGATGGTGGAGCCTGAATGATTCCAAGAATATTTGCAGAACAGGAGAGAATGATATGAGTATATTTCCGGAAAATTTTTTGTGGGGCGGAGCGGTAGCGGCCAACCAGTGCGAAGGAGCATATCTGGAGGATGGGAAGGGATTGAGCGTCCAGGACGTCCTGCCTCAAGGAATACGCGGGGAGCGCACGAAAGAGCCTACAGAAGACAATATGAAGCTTGTGGGGATTGATTTTTATCATCGTTATGAAGAAGACATCCGTCTGTTTGCGGAGATGGGCTTCAAGGTGTTCAGGACTTCCATTGCCTGGAGCAGGATTTTTCCAAAAGGAGATGAAGAAGAACCCAATGAGCTGGGACTTGCTTTTTATGACCGGCTGTTTGACGAATGCCGCAAATACGGTATAGAACCTCTGGTGACGATTTCCCACTATGAGACGCCCCTTTATCTGGCCGAGCATTATAACGGGTGGACGAACCGGAAACTGATCGGTTTTTATGAGCGTTATGTACGTGTACTTTTTGAGCGTTATAAGGGAAAGGTAAAATACTGGCTGACGTTTAATGAGATCAATTCGCTTCTTCATGCTCCTTTTATGAGCGGTGGAATTGGGGCTTCCAGGGAAAAACTGACCGAGCAGGCGTTGTATCAGGCGGCGCATCATGAGCTGGTGGCCAGTGCTCTGGCAGTGAAAATCGGCCATGAGATGATACCGGAAGCGAAAATTGGATGCATGATTTTAAGCATGCCCACTTACCCGCTGTCTCCTTCGCCGGATGATGTCATCCGGGTAATGGAAGAGGAACATAAAAATTATTTCTTCGGCGACGTTCATGCAAGAGGGCAGTATCCTGGTTATATGAAGCGTTATTTTCGGGAGCATGGGATTGAAATTGCCATGGCTCCGGAGGACGAAGAAATATTGAAGCACACAGTAGATTTTGTGTCGTTCAGCTACTATATGAGCTGCTGTGCATCTGCGGATGCTGGGGCAGCGGAAAAAGGGAACGGAAATCTACTGGGAGGTATACCCAATCCCACACTGAAAGCCAGCGACTGGGGCTGGCAGATTGACCCCAAGGGACTGCGCTATGTGCTGAATATGTTCTGGGACCGCTGGCAGAAACCGCTTTTCATTGTGGAAAATGGATTGGGTGCTGACGATAAGCTGGTACAGGACAGCAATGGGAACTTTACGGTAGACGATGACTATCGGATTCAGTATCTGCATGATCATCTGGTTCAGGTAGGAGAGGCGCTTCAGGACGGTGTGGAAGTGATGGGTTATACTTCCTGGGGATGTATCGATGTGGTCAGCGCATCCACGGCAGAGTTGAAAAAACGTTATGGCTACATTTACGTGGATCGCTACGACAATGGAACCGGTACCTTGAACCGATATAAGAAAAAATCCTTTTACTGGTACAAGGATGTCATTGCGAGCAACGGAGCATGCCTGCACTAAAAAGTAAATAGAATAAAGAAAATAGAAGGACCGTTTCAAAGTGCAGTTTTGACGCTCACAGAGCAGGAATGCATTTTGAAACGGTTTTCCTTGTGCATTGCAATTGATTGTTCAGCTATTTGTTCAAATCCCGCACGGTATCCCGAATGATAAATTTGGTACAAACCTGAATTTTGACATTGATCAGATCCTTTTTCTTGATGATGTCTACGATTCTGCGGACGGCCAGCTGCCCCATCTCGGTATTCGGTACCCGGAGCGTCGTCAGCGCGGGGTTGGAGATTTCTGAAAAAGGAAGATCGTCAAAGCCGATGATGGAAATATCTTCCGGTATCCGGTAACCTTTTTCCTGAAATGCTTTCATGGAGCCGAGCGCCATCAGATCATTGTCCGCGAAAAAGGCGGTGGGAAGGCTGCTTCGTTTTTCCAGATACCGGAGCATGTCATGGTAGGCGCCATTCAGGTTCGGGGTGACGGTAAATACGTTTTTTTCATCAAAATCCAGGCGGAATTTCCGCAGAGCCGACTGATATCCGTAAAATCTGGACCGAAAGCCCCGAATTCGAAAAGAACTGCGGATGTATCCAATCTTCCGGTGCCCCTTTTGATACAGATATTCGGTTGCCATTCTTGCAGAATCCTCATTATTGATCAGAACGGCATTAAAGTCCATCTGGTCCGTCCAGCCGTCCATAATCAGAACCGGGCATGATGCAATCCGAAAAGGATCCAGATCCTCATCCAGCATTTCTGTGGCAAGGACGACGACGGCGCTGCCGGTTTCGTTAAGCATGGCATGCAGCTGTTTTTTGTAGTCTTCCTTTCTTTGATCCACATTGCAGAGAACCATCTCATATCCATATTTTCGGCATTCTGTCTCGAATCCATTGATCAGCGCCGAGAAAAAAGGAGTATCGTCAATGATCAGTCCGTTTTTCCGGAATATGATCAGTTTTATTTTTCGTATTGCGTTTTCACTGATATATCCGGTTTCGCGTGCTACCCGAAAGATTTCTTCAGCGGTCTGCTGGTTTACGCCCTTCTTGTAATTCAGAGCATTGGAGACGGTAGCGGGGGAAAAACCGGTGATTCTGCTGATATCACGTATGCTTGTTTTCATTCCTGCATCTTCCTTAAAGTGAAATATTGTTTTCGCAGTTGCTCATCCGGACCATACAGATATTCCTGCGGCAGGCAATGCCGAGATCCTCTTCCGGAAGCTCTATGAGGATATCGCTGTAATCCTGTCCGGATGCCGCGCTGGAGAAAAGGAGCCAGTCCTCCCGATGGCTTAAAAGGCCGAGCGGGATGCCGTGGTAAAAGTTTTCTTTTTTGCTTTTAAAATTATTCAGCCCGGTAAAAATACTTTCTTTTGCCACCCGCAGACATCCGGTCAGCACAGCAAAGAAAAGATGCTCGTTGGTTTTCAGGGTATGCCCGAACAGGCTGCGGATCAGGTCCATCATCTCGTTATAGTATCCATGCTGCTGTGCCTTATCCAGAGGAACGTTGTACTCGTCAATCAGAAGGATCTCCTTCTGATCATAGTGTTTGTGAAGAAGGGCGGACAGGGTCTTAAGGCTGCCGGTCAGGACGTCTTTTGGCATATCGAACATGTGCTGTTCGCTGGTATCGATCCTGATAAGCTGTGCGTACTGTTCCTTTTCTTTGGAGGAGAGCTGTTCGCTTTCCAGAAGAAACTGAAAACGCATGGCTTCGCAGCCGATGATGGAGGACAGGGCGGCCTGGGCGTCGTTGTACGTCAGGGCTTCCGCGCCCTTCAGCGTGAGAAAGATCACCGGGAAGTTTCCCACTATATTTTTCACATAATTCTTTTTCTCCTGATATGGCGAGTCCGTCGAACAGCGCCGCGTCGCATCCGTAGGAAAAGAAATATTTGAGCATATTCATGTTCAGAGATTTGCCGAATCTTCTGGGACGTATAAAAAGATTCACTTTGCCCCGGTTATTTAACAGCTCCGAGATCATCCGGGTCTTGTCTACATAATAGAATCCCTCTGTCCGGATTTCCTGGAAACCTTCGATACCGATGGGCAGTTTTACAGATGATTTCAAATGCCTTTCACTCCTTCTGGTCTTTCTGCTGCTGATCATGGAATAAATGGTGATGTATCTTTTTCATTATACATGGAGATACTTCCGGCTTCAAGCAGAATCTGGCAGGGCGTCTTACCAGAATTTTATGAACGTACAGCCTTTTCTTACAGCCGGCTTCCTGATGAGGGGCAGGCACGATTGCCGGGATCGTCAAGACGTCAGAACTTCAGAACGATATGACGGCGGTTTTGACCGCGATGAATATGCCTGCTTCTCTTCTGGCGCCCGTTTCCGGTATCATTATGGCAGGAGCTACGGCTTCGTCTTTTGCAGGGGCCATGGAAAAGGGTAAAAATTTCATGTTTCGTACAGCTGCGGTATTTGTAAAAGAAATGGGCGGTATTACGACAAAGCCGCTGTTGACAAAGGAACAAAAGAAGGCTTCTGGTAATTGAAAATGATACAAAAGAAAGCGCATTGATACGTTCTGTGAAAATATCAGATGCGGTGCAGTCTCTGGCAGGAAATCTGAAAATCGAGCCGGGCTTTGTCATCACAAAAGGAGGGATCACATCCGGCGATGTGGGAACAAAGGCGCTCCGTGTGAAACGGGCAACCGTTATGGGACAGATTCGTCCGGGGATTCCCGTCTGGCAGACAGGGGAGGAGAGCAGATTCCCTTTATCCCTTATGTCATATTCCGGGGAAATGTGGGAGATGTGGATACGCTTCGTGAAGCGGCGGAAGTCCTGATGGGATGAAAATTAGGAGAAAAGATCATGGAGCTTCGGAAGAAGAACGGGTGGTCCCAGGAGGATTTGGCTTCCGGGATCGGTTTTGCTCTGCTGCTTCTTGTGGAGGCAGCAGGAGTATATCTGCTGACCAGTGCGGGGATTAGAAAGGGCTCCTGTGAGCAGCTCCTTCAGGAGGGAGATTATACGAGAGAGGTAAAAGAGCCTCTTTTCACGCAAACGTACATTGTTTAAAGAAACTCTCTCAGTTGACGATATAGCAGATCTGTATTATAATGAATTTACCTCAAAGGTAAACTCGAAAAGAGGTGATGGATTGGACATAACGTACAAAAGCAACAGGCTGCAAAAGGTTTGTACGGATGCCAGGACTGCTGATCGAACATATGGAAATGAAATGGCAGAAAAATAAACAAATGCGCATTGACGAAATAAAGGCAGCAGATACGGTGGAAGAAATGATTCAGTTTCATATCGGCAGATGCCATCCTCTGGTTCACAACAGGAAGGGACAATATGTGGTGGATCTGGTTCATCCATACAGACTGGTTTTTGAAAAACATGGCAATGATATTCAGATTGCGCATATTATGGAGATTGTTGATTATCATTGAATGATAGAAATAAATAAACAGGAGGTAGCACTATGGTGAGAAGCCGAAGTTATATTGCAACGCCACCTGGAGCGACGATCAGGGAACAGCTTGACGACAGAGGAATGAGTCAGAAAGAATTTGCGGTAAGGATGGATATGTCAGAGAAGCATATCAGCAGGCTGATTCATGGTGAGGTTCAATTGACTCCGGAGGTGGCTGTCAGACTGGAAATGGTACTTGGGATCCCTGCAAGATTCTGGAATAATCTGGAAGCAATCTACAGAGAGAAACTGATCAAAGCGGAAGCTGAAAATGCCATGGATGCAGATGAAGCCCTGGCAAAACAGCTTCCCTACAGCGAGATGGCAAAGTTTGGCTGGGTTCCTGAGACAAGAGTTGCAAAGGAAAAGGTGATTCATCTAAGGAAATATTTTGAAGTTGTTGAACTTTCTCTGTTGGAAAACAGCCAGATCACGCGAATTGCCTGCAGAAGACTGGCAATGACAGAAAAAAGTGATTTTACATTACTTGCCTGGGTGCAGGAGGTAAAGCTGGAGGCACGTCATGTGATGACAGCGCCGATTGATATAAAGGGTCTGATAAAAATGATTCCGGAATTCAGACAGATGACCACGCTGGAACCAAAAGAGTTTTGTACAGAACTTAAGGCGAGATTGGCAGAGCACGGTATTGCGCTTGTCTTTTTGCCTCATTTAAAAGGGTCCTTTTTGCAGGGGGCTTCTTTTATGGATGGTAATAAAATTGTTGTAGGCCTGACTGCAAGAGGCAGAGATGCAGATAAATTCTGGTTCAGTTTGTTTCATGAACTGGCGCATATTGTGCTGGGACATATTGGTCAGCCGGACGGAACATCGGAACAGGACGAGAAGGATGCGGACAGCTGGGCAGGAGAGATGCTCATTCCTTCGGAAGCTTTTGAGATGTTTAAAAAGAGAGAAAATTATTCTCCGGCATGTGTCCGGGATTTTGCAAAGAGACTCAAAATTGCTCCAGGTATTGTGGTCGGAAGACTGCAGAATGAAGGGTGCATTGGATACAATATGTTAAATGATTTAAAAGAACATTATATGATTGTCTGACAGGTCCGAGCTGACGCCAAATATTTCATATGAAAAAGGACATCGACGAGTAAAGCCGATGTCTTTTTTCAGATTTATTCCTGCAGATGACGAGCGCGTGTTCCAGATGGAGCAATGAAAAGAGCTGTTTTTCCCGGCGGGCATGGTCTGCACAGCCTGTTACAAGGCGCTGTAGCTTTGATTCAGACAGATCATCTGTCCCGGTAGTTTCGCCGTTCCCGATATTCCCGGGGAGTACATCCGTAATGATTGTAAAAATATCTGGAAAAATAACTCAGATGGCGAAATCCGCAGGCCAGGGCGATATCCGTGACGCTCTGGCCTGTGGTGTCCAGAAGGTGCAGGCTTACTCTTAAGCGGTAGGCATTCAGAAAATCCACAGGCGACTGCTGCAGATAATGTTTGAAGAGCCTGCAGCATTTGCTTCGGCTGACATGTCCGGAGGCCGCGATTTCATCCAGCGTAATCTTTTCGCCATAGTGTTGATAGAGGAATGATACCATATCTTTTTGAATCTTCAGATTCTCATCCATTTCCCGGCCGTCCGGTCCGGGTCCCAGTTCCCTGTATTTCCATAACCTGCTCCACAGAATCTGCATGAGCGAAATGGCTTCCAGTTCATAGCCTTCTTCGGCGCTTTCCTTTAAAGCGGCGATTCGCAGGAGAAAATCTGCGGTTTCCGGTCCGTGTACATGGCCGGACGGAAGGTGCAGGTATTCCAGACAGCAGTTTTTCAGCACAGGTTCCACATACCGCTGCATCAGACTCTGGTTGCTGCAGAACAGGGAGGGATGGAACAGGACGCACAGGAACCGGCAGTCCTGCCGGTGAAGCGAATACCCGTAGTGCATCTGGCGGGCGTTGACCATCAGGGAATCCTGTTTTTCAAGAACCAGCCTCCGGCCGTTGATGTCATAGCACATCGTTCCTTCCAGTATATGGATCCATTCCAGGTCCTCATGCCAGTGGCAGGGAGCGCTCATGTCCGGATAGACGGACAGGTCTGCGGTGCGGATGTAGAGGGGAATCCGAGCCTGCTCATACGGTATGACTTCGGAGAGATCCGGCATCAGTTCGATTTTCAGCATATTTACAGCTCCTTTTCACACAACTGGTTACTTCGTGTTCGGTTTGGGTTTGTACAGTCATCATTTGATACGATAGTGACAATAAATTGCAACTATTTTGTTAGAAACTTCGAATGTATGACATTATAATGATAACACAGATGGAGAGACAAAAGCAATGCCGAAGAGGAGAAAGGAGAATATCATGGACAGAATCAGAAAACGGGTGCGAAAGGACGGCCTAACCTTAAATGGGAGTGACGTTTTTGCAATGAGGCGTGCCTGCCGGCATCCTGTGGACGATTGGGGTGCGAACATGAAGAAGAACCTTTGGAAGCTGGTCCTTCCTGTCACATTCCAGCAGTTTATGCTTGCACTGGTCGGAGCGTCGGATGCATTGATGCTGGGGAGACTGAGCCAGGACGTTTTATCTGCGGTGTCCCTTGCTTCTCAGGTTGCCTTTGTCTTCAATCTGTTTATGGCGGCGCTGGTGATCGGGGTCAACATGTTTACAGCGCAGTACTGGGGAAAGCGGGACAAAGAAAGTATTCGGACAGTTATGGCTTTTGCCCTTCGGACAGCCGTCCTGATCGCGTTGGCCTTCTGCCTGGGGGCGGTTTTCGCTCCTGAAATGTTCATGAAGATTTTTACCGATGAGAGCGCGCTGATTCGTCCGGGAAGCGATTATCTGAGGGTGGTCGGCATTTCCTATGTCTTTTCAGGGATCACCCAGATTTATCTGTGCATTTTGAAAAACAGCGGCCATGCAGGGAAAAGCATGCAGATCAGTTCGGTAACTGTGATCCTGAATATCGTATTGAATGCGGTTCTGATCTTCGGCCCTGGTACGGTACCTGCCATGGGTGCTGCCGGTGCGGCTCTGGCGACCGTATTGGCGAATGGAGCAGGGCTTGTCTGGGTGGTTATGGAGTCGTTTCGAAAAGATGGCCTGCGTCCTGCCAAAGGTTATATGGGAGCGCATATCTCGAATCTGGAGAAGCGGTTCTGGAGGTATGTGGCTCCTGTCATGGCCAATGAGATCGTCTGGGGAGGAGGATTTACCATGTACTCTGTGATTATGGGGCACATGGGAACCGATGCGGTAGCCGCCAGTTCGATTGCCAATATTACGAAGAATCTGGTGGTCTGCTTCTGTATGGGAATGGGCAGTGCGGGAAGCATCATGGTAGGGAATGCGCTCGGCGCGGGAGAGCTGGAGCAGGCGAAAAAAGAGGGGGCATATCTTTGCAGAATGTCCCTGATCAGTGGGATTGCGACGGGTGCATTCCTTCTGATGATTTCACCGGCGATTCTTCACGCTGCCGTTCTCAGTATACAGGCGCAGGAGTATTTAATATATATGTTGTTCATCTGCGCCTACTATCTTGTGGGCAAATCCATGAACAGCATGACCATCGGAGGCATCTTCTGCGCCGGCGGGGATTCCAGGTTCGGTCTGCTCTGTGATGCCGTCACGCTGTGGTGCGTCACGGTTCCCATGGGGCTTCTGGCGGCGTTTGTATTCCGGGCACCGGTGATGGCGGTCTATTTTTTATTAAATCTGGATGAAATTGTAAAGCTGCCTGTGGTATACTTGCACTATAAAAAATATAAATGGGTTAAAAATCTGACAGAGGAGGAGTAAAATGTTCGCAGATTATCATGTACATACAGATTTTTCAGTGACGATTCGGTCTGTCCCATGGAAGACGTGGTAAAGAATGCCATGCGGATGGGGATGGAGTTGGGCATGCAGATACATACGCTCCCGCAGTTTCAGGCGTTGTATGACCGGTATCCTTTTGATTTTATTATCCTGTCTGTCCATCAGGTGGAGGATCAGGAGTTCTGGACCGGGGATTTTCAGAAGGGGCGTACGCAGCAGGAATACAATGAGCGCTATTATGAAGAACTGCTCGGTCTGGTGGAGCATTATCAGGCCTACAGTGTGCTGGGCCATATGGATCTGATTGTGCGGTATGATGAGAACGGCGTATATCCCTTTGAGAAAGTCCGGCCCGTTGTGGAAGAGATCCTGAAAAGGGCGATCCGGGACGGAAAAGGCATCGAAGTGAATACTTCTATATAAAGAAACAAAAAATTTACTGAGAACTATGGGATTTCATGAAAAATTTTAAGATCAGGGAGATAAACGAGATGACAAATAAGGAACGAAGAGATGCACAGATGGCTTATATTTCTGATGAAAGCATTATGGAAGAGCAGAAGATCTGCAGGAAAAAGCTGCAGAAGCTGAATTTTATGGATCGTTCGGACTTTGACGGGATCGCAGAGGTTGTGAAGGAGCTTTTTGGAAAATCGGACAGGGCATTTGTCAATCCGCCGTTTTACTGTGATTATGGGACGAATATCCAGGTAGGGAAGAATTTCTTTGCAAATTACAACTGCATGATCATAGATGTGGCCAGAGTCCGGATCGGAGATAACTGTCAGATGGCGCCCAATGTGGCGATCTACACCGCCGGGCATCCGATCCACCCGGTGAGCCGGAATTCCATGTATGAATATGGAAAGGAAGTGACCATCGGCGATAACGTCTGGATCGGAGGAAATACGGTTATCTGCCCGGGAGTCCATATCGGCGACAATGTGGTGATCGGCGCGGGAAGCGTGGTTACAAAGGATATTCCGGACTGGACCGTGGCAGCAGGGAATCCCTGCCGTGTCCTTCGCCAGATTACGGAAGATGACAGAAGAAAGCTCTTTAAAGAGGAAGAGATCGATGAGGAAGCGTGGGAGGATATCCTTGGCAGGATGGAATTCTGCTGACCGGACTGCATGCTTTCCGGCCGGGCGAGGGCGCTCCCTGCGCTTCCTGACCCTCTCCGGCTGCTCAGTTGGCCCACGCGACCTGCTGGGATACGACCAGGGGAAAGATCCGCAGAGTGCCGGCGTCCAGGTTTTCGTGCCGGAGATTGACCGCGGTCAGCTGGTTGTTGGTATAGGTCTTGTAGTAATAGATACCTCTGGTGGCATTGATGCAGCAGGCGTAGGTAGTCATATCACAGGCATCTCTGGACGACAGTACGCTGCCTTTTATGATCGACACGGAGTCCAGCAGGTGGAAGAACTGCGCCAGACTTCCGGGATCGTCTTTGCCACAGACGGAATTCAGGAGCAGCCAGGCGGCCTTCACAAAGCGGGAAGAAGGAGAATAGTCCCCAGGCAGACCAAAGCTCCCGAGACCCTGTCCAAAGGGAGTGACGCCTTGAAGATCACTGAAGCAGTTTTTGGGATATCCGGAGATCAGATTCATATACTGGCAGAGATTGGTCATCTGGAAGCCAAAGGTGGGATTGTTGGTCAGGACACCGGCGGAATTATCATGAAGCTGCAGCCCGTCTCTGGTATTTTCCAGCGTGAGGGAGGCCTCTTTGTCCGCAATATGCCAGTGGAGTGGCGTCAGGGGCAGCTGGCTGCTGAACGGGATATTTACCAGATGGGTGGAGTCGATGAGCCGGCGCGCGTCCTCCACGGAGCCGCACTGTCCGAGGATCCAGTGGATCAGCTCAAAAGGGGAGATATTGGTCCTGCGGGGATCCTCATCCTTCGGATACCAGGCGTTGTCCGGAAAATTCAGGGCGGCCATACAGAGCCCCTTTTCGTTGCCTGCTTCTGCATAGAGCGGATATCCGTCCACGACTGTAGCCATGCCGATGATGGCATTATGCCGTCTCAGCACACTGGAACGCCGGAAGGCGATGGGATAGTTTCTGGGGGTGATGACCACGGATGTATGAAATTCATAGTCCAGATCCATGGTGCGTCCGAAATAAAAGTCGTTGGTCTTCATAGCAATGCTGGTGCACATGAACATTCTCCTTACTCTTTTTTCATAAAGTCATCTCTAATAGTGTATTCCCCAAATATAAAATTATATGTTTGATTTTCGGCACACGTGGTCTGTTTTTGTTGACAGCGCAGTCCCCTCAATGCTACGATAAATTATCAGATAATTTATACTGATAAAACAAAGTTCATTCAAAAGGGGGATGAAACATGAGAGAGATCAAAAAATTCAAAAGGGTACTGGCGGCGAACCGGGGGGCTGGGAATCCGTCTGGACGGAGGAAACGGCTTCCAGGGGGCGGAGATCGCGCCGGCGGTCGCCGTCTACGGCCGGGATCTGTTCTCCCTGGAGATGATTGCCAGGCTGGGAAACAGGTAAGGATGTCTGCGCAAACCGGTTGAAATAAAGGAGGTTCTGTTATAAACTGTAAATAATATAAAAATATTTAAAAACACCCCGTTTTTGCCTCGGGGGATCCGTATACTGTAGTATAAAAGAAAAAAGAAAAGGAGAGGTCGGTATGAAAAGAAGAAACAGAAGAGCATTATGGACGGGGATCCTGATCTTATGCGTGGGCCTGATGGCCGGATGTGCAGAAAAGCAGGAGGAGACAGCAGTCCTTTCGGACAGTGAGGTGACAGTGCAGGAGAGCGGCGGAACGCTGGTCCTGAAGGTAAATCCGGAGATCGCAGTGGAGTATGACGAGAACGGAAAAGTGACCGCTGTGACCGGACGGAACGAAGACGGAAAGCAGATCGTGGAAAGCTGTCAGGATTATATCGGGAAGGAATGCCATGAGGTGGTGGAGGACCTGGTAGGCCTGATCCATGAGGCCGGTTATTTTGTGGAGGAAGTAGAGGGCGAAAGCAGGAAGATTACCATAGAGATCGAGACGGGCTCCATTCTTCCGGAGCAGGACTTCGTGGATGAGATCGTAGCAGGCGTGCAGACTTATGTGAAGAATATGCAGCTTGACAGCCCGGTGGTCACAGGAGATCAGGGCGGAAACGGGAGGACGGACCTGGACATCTATGAACATGATTATGGGAATGAAGCATACGAGGTGGTGGTCCCCGCCAAAGCCCAGACAACGGATGGGTCTGCGGAAGATCCAGATGCGGGCGGAAGTGCAGATACAGCCGTACCTGCAGAGGGGGGCAACACAGACACAGCAGCACCGGCAGAGGGGAATGGTACAGACACAGCGGCGCCAGCAGGAAACGGTGCAGGCACAGCGGCTCCGGATGCGGGAAATGCAGCACAAGGCAGCGGTACAGGGAATCCCCCTGCTTCAGCTCCGACGGCACAGGAATCGCCCTATACGGATTATGCGACCCCATATGAGGAAGCGTCACCCTATACGAATTATGCGACTCCATACGAGGAAGCGTCGCCCCATACGGATTATGCAACTCCGTATGAGGAAGTGTCCCCCTATACCGATTACCATCATGAAAGTCATTACGGTGATTCCGGCTACAGCCATTATGACTGACGCCGTGCAGTAATTATCTGCATATCCGGCGTTTGAAAACTGCTGAATAAGAAGCACGGAGGAAAAGGAGGGACAGTCCATGTGCAGATCCGGAGTCATGCGCCGAATGAGTATTCTGAGTGTCAGCCTGGCTGTCCTCCTTCTGGTCTTCTGCATGAAACGGGCGGCACAGGCGGATCCGGCCCATCCGGAATATGCATCGCTCCTGTTTGATGACAGCAGAGTGCATACGATTGACATTCAGATGGAGGACTGGGAAGGTTTTCTGGAGCAGGCTTCCCGGAAGGAATACAGCTCCTGTACCATCGTCATAGACGGTGAGATCTGTGAGCAGGCGGGGATCCGTGTCAAAGGACACAATTCCAGAAAGCTCATTGAAAAATACGGATGGGACCGTTACAGCCTGAAGGTGGAGTTTGATCATTATATCCCGGGACAGAGCTATCACGGCCTGGATAAGCTGGCGCTGGATACCTCTTTTCAGGACAACAGCTATCTGAAAAGCTGCCTGACCTATGATATGATGGCCCATATGGGAGTGCCGTCGCCTCTTACCAGCTATGTGTGGGTGACGGTGAACGGCAGTCCATGGGGACTGTATCTGGCAGTGGAGGAACCGGAGGATGCGTTTGCATGCAGGAACTACGGAGACGATCACGGACAGCTCTACAAGCCGGATTATAAAAGTCTGGAAGATGAAAATGCAGATGTTGCCCTGCGCTATGTGGACGACGATCCGGACAGCTACGAGAATATCTTCCGGAAAGCCAGGTTTGATGTGTCTGAGGCTGAAAAGCTGGCATTGATCCGGTCTTTGAAATGCCTTTCCGAAGGAGAAGCGCTGGAAGAGGCAGTAGATGTGGAGGAAGTCCTGCGGTATTTCACCGTACAGGTGTTTGTTGTCAATCTGGACAGTTATCTGGGACGTACCGGACACAATTATTTTCTCTATGAAGAGGGAGGAAGGATCCAGATGCTGCCGTGGGATTACAATCTCGCCTACGGGACCTATACGCTGGGGATGCCGGATCCGGAGAATGATGCGGAAAAATATGTGAATTATCCCATCGATACGCCCGCTGAGGGAGAAGTCATGAAAAAGCGTCCGCTGTTTCATCAGCTGATGCTGCAGGAAGAGTATTTCAGAGAATACCACAGGCAGTTTGACTGTTTTTTGAAGACCTATTTTGAAAATGGGGTCTTTGAACAGAAAGTGGATGAGATCACGGAACTGATCAGTCCGTATGTGGCGAAGGATCCTACAGCGTTCTGTTCGTTTGAGGACTATGAGACAGGGGTGGAGACGATTCGGAATTTCTGTCTGCTTCGGGCAGAGAGCGTACGGGGGCAGCTGAATGGTGAGATCCCTTCCACGATCCGCGGGCAGTCTGTGGATCAAAGCAGTTTCGTGGATGCATCCTCCGTCTGGATTCCGGATATGGGGGAGATCGCGGATCTGAAGCAGCCAGCGGAGAAGAGACGGTGATGGCCCTGTCTGTCTGGACAGATGCAGTTTGCAGTTTTTAAACACCGGATATATAGAATACAGGAAAAAAGAAATCAGGGGAAGTGCAGTATGAATGAAGAACATGTCCTTGTCAGCCAGGTTTATGCGGCGAAGGAGGATATGGCGGCAGCAGACCGGCTGATCAGCAGTTATCTTCCTTTTATCAAATCAGAGACGGCAAAATATCTGAAAAGACCAGTGATCGAGGAAAATGATGATGAACTGAGCATTGCCATGATTGCGTTTCATGAGGCGGTCAGGGGATATACAAAAGGCAGAGGGGCTTTTCTGCCTTTTGCTTCCATGTTGATCAGGAGCCGTCTGACGGATCATGTAAGGCGGGAGAGAAGGCACAGAGGGCATCTGTCCCTGGATATGCCCATGGGGGAAGAGAGCAGTGGAGACACGCTGGGGATGCGGCTTACGACGGAAGAAAACGGGCAGGAAGCATACATAAGCCGGGATGCCACAAGAGCGGAGATCGAGGAGCTGGCCCGTCAGCTGGAGAGCTTTGGAGTCAGCTTTACCGATGTGGCAGAGAACTGCCCCCGCCAGAAGCGTACGCTCCATGCCTGTCAGAAAGTCATGGAATATGCAAAAGGAGATTCCGGGCTTCTGGAAGAATTTCTGCGCACGAAAAGACTTCCCGCTGTACGGCTTTCCAGAGAATGCCATGTGGAAAAAAAGACACTGGAGCGGCACCGGAAATATCTGGTGGCATTGCTTCTGATCTGCACCAATGGATATGAGATGATCCGGGGGCATCTGAAGTGCGTGCTGAAAGGAGGGGCAGACCGGTGAAGTATATCATAATGGAATGTCATGCCAGCTATGCGGTGCTGCTGGATGAAAAGGGCCGCTTTTTAAAAGCAGCCAACCGCCAGTATCAGATCGGGCAGACCGTGGAGGATCCGGTTCTGATGAAGGAAGCCGGTCTGGGGAAAAGGGTAAAGCTGCGGGCTGTCATGGGGATTGCAGCGGCAGCCGCCTGTTTTCTGCTGGCATTTACCGGTTATTACCGGGACTATATGGTAAGGGATGCGTCCATCTGTCTGACCATCAACCCGTCCGTGCGTCTGGAGCTGAACCGGAAGGGTCAGGTGATGCGTGTTTCCGGAGTAAATGAGGACGGCAGGAAGCTGCTGGAGGGATACCGTCAGGGCAGCAGGGACCGGCTGACTGTGACGAAAGAACTTATCGGGCGTGCCATGGAGATGGGCTATCTGTCCGCGGGCAGCAGGATCGTGCTGGATATCGATGCGCCAGAGGAGGCGGTTTTTCAGAAATACGGCGTGGAACTGCGTACAGGCCTGTCAGAATATCTGGAGGATACTCTGGAGGTGGAGATCGAGATCATCCGGCATGAGAACGGTGCGGAGGAGACTTCAGAGCCGCTGCAGAAACCGGAAGAGGGACAGACGCCTTCGCCTGTGGAGATTGAGATCGAGAGAAAGGAACTTCAGGAACTGCCTCCGGAAGAACCGGATCCGGCAGAAACCGCGCCGGAGACTGCTGAACCGAAGCAGGAAGAGACGGCCCCGGAGACGAAGAGCAGATGCGAACAGCCCCGGCAGGATACTACACAGGGGGAGACGTCTGGACATAAGGATATTCCTGCGGAAGAAAATGCTTCTGCGCCGGAAAGCGGCTCAGATCATGACGGAGATTCCGGATACGAAGCGGGTCCGGATTATGAGAACGGTTCGAATTATGGAGAAGGTCTGGACTATGAGAACGGTTCGAATTATGGGGAAGGCTCGGACTACGACAGCGGATCGCACTATGGGGAGGACTCGAACCATGACGGAGATTCCGATTATGAGTAGAAAACAGGGAGTTTCCGGGACCGGACGGGAAGCGTACGGCATGTTTTGCGAACGGCCCCGAAAGAGGAGGGCTGCTTTCAGGAAAGGATCCGTGCCTGTGCGAAATATTCCGGCAGGTGGAAATTGGGTTCCGGTGCCTGGATGGGAGCGAAGCTGGCGAAATGCGTCCGGCCTTCGCTCTCTTTTATTTTGTAGAAATTACAGGTAAACATACTGCCGGTATGTAAGGACAGTCCCGGATAAACGCCGGTGATCAGGGACAGAGGGATCATCAGGCGGATGCTCCAGGCATGCTCCCGGACCTGCGCCCTGCAGGAAAGCCCTTCCTTAAGCGCCCCGGCAAAAGGCGTGCGCTCTCTGCGGTTCCGTCCGTGGCAGGCGAGCATGGCGCCGTTGGCGTTCATCTCAAAATTCAGGTAACAGGGGTTCTCTTCCTCCGGTGAAAAGCAGAAAAAAGCTTCCATGGCGGAATCCAGATAGACCGGATCCCCGTCCCGGGTATAGCTGCGGCAGGGATCTTCCTCCTGACATACCATTTCCAGAAGGAACCCCTGCCCCGGCAGGAATCCAAGACGGCCGGAAGTGACCGGCCGGTAATCGCCGCCCCAGTTGAACTGGTCCACGGAGAAGACGGGGCAGCGGGAAAGGGTTTCGGGGGTTGTTAAAGTCAATACATCATATGTCATATGGGGCACTCCTTTTCGTACTTTGCGCCTGCGGATATGGCTGTGCCGCTTTGACGGCAGGTATAAACTGATTCTAACAAAATGCAGAAAAGAATACAAGAGCCGTTTTTTCTGCTATACTGTTATCAGCAGCAATAAAGAGACTGGCCGGTCCGGAAATTTCCGGCCGGGGCATATTGACAGAAAAAGAGGAGATCAGGTAACCTCTCTGTTTGCGGAAAAAATGCGGCGATCATCGCGCTGGGTGACTGGGGATTTCAGAATATTCAGAACGGCACTGAGGATATCTCGGAGCCTGGAACTTTCTATCTGCCCGCAAGAGACAGCGCGTCCGATCCGTACAATGTGATTGTACAGGGAGACTCGTTTATGGGAGTGACAACGCACTCCAAAAATCAGGAAGCAGCCGTTGCTTTTGTGGAATGGTTCTATTCTGACGCATGGTATCCGGATTACATCAACTTTGTTTCCTCTGCGTCTTCCATGACCAACTTCCCGAAAGAAAAGGATCCGGTCCTGGCGGAAGCGGATACCTCTGCCCGGACAAAGTACTTGTCATGTATGACGGAGGCGGAGATGATTTCACGGCAATCCAGAATGAAACGACAAATCACCCTTCCGTCCTGTTCTGGTCTCTGGGAAATGAGTCCTATGCGGGAGATGTGCTGCTGGCGGCCAATGCCTGGCTGAAGGAAAGGGATGACAGCCGTCTGGTGCACTATGAGGGAGTCTGCCGGAACCGGGAGTATGAGGATAGAATTTCCGATGTGGAGAGCCATATGTACGCGCCGCCGGATGAGGTGCGTGCCTGGCTGGAAAAGGATCTAAAGAAGCCTTTTCTGATGTGTGAATATATGCATGATATGGGAAATTCTCTGGGAGGCATGGCTTCCTACATGGAGCTGCTGGATCAGTATGAAATGTATCAGGGCGGATTTATCTGGGATTTTATTGATCAGGCGCTCTATGTGGAAGATGATGTGACCGGACGTCCGGCGCTGCGTTATGGCGGAGACTTTGATGATCGGCCGTCCGACTACGCATTTTCAGGGAACGGCATTATTTTTGCGGACCGGACGGAGAAACCGGCCATGCAGGAAGTGAGGTATTTTTATGGAAAATACAGATAAAAAGCCGGAAGGCCGGGAACTGCTGCATCTTGTCTATGGCGATGTGACGCTGGGGATTCATGGGAGCCGGGACGGAGCGGAGTTTCATTATCTGTTCTCCTATACGGCCGGCGGTATGGAATCTCTGGTATCCGGCGGTATGGAGTGGCCGTACCGGCCGCCGCGTCCCTGCTTCTGGCGGGCCTTCACAGATAACGACCGGGGAAACGGCTTCAAGGGTACGGATTGCCTGTACGTATGAAACAGTTACGGTTCCTCCTGCGCAGACCGAAGTATTTTATGAGATCGACGGCAGAGGCGTGATACAGATCCGGGCCCATTATCATGGAATGCAGGGGCTTCCGGAACTTCCGCTTTTCGGCATGCGTTTCGTCATGCCCACCTGTGCGGACGGATTTACTTATGAGGGATTGTCCGGGGAAACATATCCGGACAGAAAGGCGGGAGGGATTCCGGGAATCTATAAGGTAAAAGGACTTCCGGTTACGCCCTGCCTGGTCCCTCAGGACTGCGGAATGCATATGGACACTTCCTGGGTGGAAATACAGAGGAGCCGGAGGCTGGATAACAGGAAAAGCGTTTCCGGAAGCGCCGCCCTCCGGTTTCAGTCTGAAAAAGGCAGGCCGTTTGCGTTCTCCTGTCTGCCCTATACCGCATCCGAACTGGAACATGTGCTCCATCAGGATGAACTACGCTTTTGAAATTCAACCGGGAGCAGAAGAAAAAAATACTGTCTGATCAGAAAAAAGACGGCATGTCATAACGGGCGTGCTGTCTTTTTTGATAAAAAAAAGCGCCGATTCTCCTATTGCCGGAGGACAGAAAACTGTATATACTTAAGGACAGAAGAAACTGTTGTTTGCAGGAACGATGTTATACAGGAGGAAACGGGGAGCAGGTGGTTCCGGATTATCTGCATGATCCGAAGGAATGGTGGGAGGTTATGGACCGGACTGCCGGGCAGCCGGTGCCTGTCGGGGGCTGGGAACTGGGCCCGGAGCGTCATCAGGTCTGTGTGCGGAAGGCGCAGCCTTTTCATGAATATACGGTGAGCTTTCTCGTCTATGTCATTTGGGACCTGACTCAGATGTACAACCACATCACCAACAGCTGTGGGGGACAGGCCCCACGAGATTCCTTTTGACGTGCGCCAGGCGGTTTCCGGACAGTTTGCGAAGGAATACCTGATCCGGTGGCTGAAAGAGAATCCGGACACGGATGTGGTCCGCTCCACCACATTTTTCTACCATTTCACCTTGGTATTTAACCAGGAGGCGAAGGAAAAATTTGTGGACGGGTTCGGCTACGGAGGCACCGTATCCGTAAAAGCGCTGCAGGAATTCGAGGCTAAGTACGGCTGCCGGCTGCGGCCGGAGGATCTGGTGGAATACGCCCTTCCGGGTGCCCACAAAGGCGTATCGGGCTTACATGGATTTTATCCAGTGGTTTGTGGCGGAAAAGGCGGCGGAGCTGGTGGCGCTGGTCCATGAGGCCGGGAAAGAGGCCATGATGTTCCTGGGGGACAACTGGATCGGCACGGAGCCCTACGGCCCGTATTTTGAAAGCATCGGACTGGACGCGGTGGTGGGAAGCGTGGGAGGGGGCGCGACGCTGCGGCTGATCTCAGATATTCCCGGAGTCCGGTACACGGAAGGCCGGTTCCTGCCCTGTTTCTTCCCGGATACTTTCTACGAGGGAAACGATCCGTGCATCGAAGCCAGGGAGAACTGGCTGTCTGCCAGAAGAGCGCTTATGAGAAAGCCGCTGGACCGCATCGGCTACGGCGGGTATCTGAGCCTGGCATATCAGTTTCCGGAGTTTACGGACTATATCGAGAAGCTTACCGATGAATTCCGTGACATTTACGATAAAATTCACGGCAGAAAGCCGTACTGCGGCCTGAAGGTGGCGGTCTTGAACTGCTGGGGCAGGCTCCGCTCCTGGCAGGCGTACATGGTGGCCCACGCCCTCTGGTATAAGCAGACTTATTCGTATTTCTGGATGCTGGAAGCCTTAAGCGGCATGAGCGTGGACGTGTGTTTCCTGAGCTTTGATGAGATCCTTTCGTCCGGAATCCCGAAGGATGTGGATGTGATTATCAATGCAGGGGATGCAGGCACCGCATATTCCGGCGGATCCTGCTGGGAGGATGAAAAGCTTGTCAGCCTGGTCAGGCGCTGGGGTCATGAGGGCGGCGGACTGGTGGGGATCGGCGAGCCGGCGGCGGTACATAAAAACGGAAGGTTTTTCCAGCTGGCGGATGTATTCGGCGTGGAGAAGGAACTGGGCTTTACCCTGTCGACTGACAAATATTTCACAAAGCCCCTGGAGCAGCATTACCTCACGCAGGACCGGACCGTCCCCTTTGACTTTGGAGAGGGCATGAAAAACATCTATGCGCTGGGGGAAGACACAGAGATTGTGGAATATTCCGATTATGAGGTCCATCTGGCGGTCCATCCTTACGGAAAGGGAAAAAGCGTGTATATGGCCGGACTGCCGTACAGCTGTGAGAACACCCGTCTTCTGCTCCGGTCCCTGTACTGCGCGGCCCGTCAGGAGGAGAAGCTGTACCGCTGGTATGCGGATGATCCTCAGTGCGAGGTTCACGCGTATCCAAAGGCCGGTATCTATGCGGTACTGAACAACAGCGGCGAAGAGCGGTCCACGACCGTGTACGACGGCCTGGGCAGGACGGAGCAGATCACGTTGGAGGCGGGAGCCATCCGGTGGAAAACCATATAGACGGATGCAGCATTCGTCATGCAGAACATATGGGCAGTGTCAAGTGACCTGTAAAAACAGCAATGGACCGCACAGGCCCCGGAAGGGGAACTGCGGAATTTTAAGGAGGAAAGAAAAATGAAGAAACCAGTACTCGTCATTATGGCAGCAGGCATGGGAAGCCGCTACGGCGGTCTGAAGCAGATTGATCCGATGGATGCGGACGGACACATCATCATGGACTTTTCCATCTATGATGCAGTGAAGGCAGGGTTTGAGAAGGTCATCTTTATCATTAAGAAGGAGAATGAAAAGGATTTTAAAGAGACCATTGGAAACCGCATGGAGCAGAGGATTAAGGTGGAATATGCGTTTCAGGATATCGGGAATCTGCCGGAGGGCTTCCAGGCGCCAGAAGGTCGGGTGAAACCATGGGGAACGGCTCATGCGGTTTTATCCTGTCTGTCTTCGGTGGACGGACCCTTTGCCGTCATCAATGCGGATGATTATTACGGACAGCAGGCGTTTCAGATGATCTATGATTTCCTGTCGTCTCATGAGGACACGGACAAATATCAGTATACCATGGTGGGGTATCTTCTGAAAAATACCCTTACGGAAAACGGTCATGTGGCCAGAGGCGTCTGCGGAACGGATGAGAACGGGAAACTGACCGAGATCGTGGAGCGGGTCCGCATTGAGAAAAGAGAGGACGGTCCGGCGTATACGGAAGACGACGGAGCGGCCTGGACCCCCCTTGCGGAGGATGCAGTAGTATCCATGAACATGTGGGGCTTTACAAAGAGCATGATGGGAGAGATCCGGGACCGGTTCGCTGCATTCCTGACAGAGAATTTACCGAAAAATCCGCTGAAATGCGAATATTTTCTGCCCTTTGTGGTGGATGAACTGATCCAGGAGAAAAAGGCGGAGGTGACCGTCTTAAAATCCAGAGACCGCTGGTACGGGGTGACCTATCGGGAGGATAAGCCGGTGGTGGTAAAAGCCATCCAGTCGCTGAAGGATCAGGGCCTGTATCCGCAGAAGCTGTGGGAATAAAGCCGGTATGCGGTTCTCCGGTCCCGCCGCCTGGCATGAAAGCCGGTATGCGGTCCTCCGGTTCTGCCGCCTGACACGAAAGCCGGATCAGCCCGGCTGATCCGACAGCGCCTTGATGGACGAGGCGTACTCGGAGGGAGTCATGCCGGTGATCCGCTTAAACTGTCTGGAAAAATAATGGATGGAGGAAAATCCAAGGGCATCTGCGATCTGCGTAAAGTTGTAATGGTGTTCCCGGATCATCTGCCTGGCCAGATCCACTTTCATCCTTGAGAAATATTCGATGGCGCCGTAGCCGCTCCTGGTCCGGAACAGCTTCTGAAGCTGGGAGCGGCCTATGGAATTGCTTCTGCAGAGCTGCTCGATGGTCAGATTCTCGTTGATATGAGTCTCCATATATTCCAGAATCTGCGAGAAGAGCTCTCCGTCCGCCTTCTGCTTGATGGATTTGACGATGGCAGGATTGACCGGTGCGGTGCGGACCATGTACCGGCGGATAAGCTGGATCAGGAGCTGCTCCAGATACAGTCGGATCAGCTGTTCCCCGGCAAAACGGGGACTTTCCGTACGGATCAGTTCTTCCTGGTAGGGATCATCCATCCGTCCTTCAAATACATGTCTGGCTTCCTGAATGATCTGCGCCAGGAGGATCCGCTCCGGTTCGCTGATCTTCAACACCTTTTCTTCAAAAAAAGTCATTACCGGCGAAGTGCAGGAAAAGGACATGACTACCAGATTGGGGGCGATCAGCCCGTTGGATTTTACATCATGGAACTCGTTGGGCTTGTGGAAGATGATGTCTCCCTTTTTCAGTACATGGAATTTTTCTCCGGCCAGAACGTTCACCTCTCCTTTGTCGACGCATAAAAATTCCCAGAAATCATGGGATTCTCCCGGAAAAGAAAAATTACACATATATTCAAAATAATGAATGGAATAGACCTCGTGGATAGTCAGGATATCCTGCAGATGAACGCTTTTGTAACTCATGATCCGACGGTTCCTTTCTGTGAAAACAGGCTGATTGTGCAAAATATTTATCCTATTTGAAACCATTATAATACAAAAGTGCAAAAAAGAAAAGAGGAAACAGGAAAACATTGTTTCTTTCATTGTTAAAAATGCAGACAAAAAAAGAAGAACTGATATTTTTTCTGATAATATTACATCTTTCAGTGGAGATATATAAGTAATAATTACCTGTAAAAATGAAAAAACAGAAAGAAAATTCAAAAAATACACAAAAAACGGGCTGATAATGCAAAAAGGTAAATGAATACGACCTGGGGCAGCTGTCTTCTGGACCTGGAAGAGCTGGCGAAGGCCAACGACTACGAGGCGACTGCCAATGCAGGTCTGATGGCGGCATGCCGTGAGGTAGGCGGAGGCACTTTGAAGTCCATCCCTTATCAGCCCAACGTATTCGCTTATTTCTACAACATGGACATCTTTGAGGAAGCAGGTCTGACGAAAGTTCCGGAGACCTGGGACGAATTCCTGGATACCTGCCAGAAGATCAAGGATGCAGGCTATACACCGATCACCAATGACAACGCTTACATTGCCAGCCTGTTTGGATATCATATGAGCTGTCCGATCGGCGAGCCGGCAAGCAAAGGATATTTCTCCGAGCGCATCGAGAGTAATCAGTGGCCGGCAGGACAGAACACCGAGCTGGCAATGGGTACCGCGGCAATGTACCTGAACGGTTCCTGGCTGCCCAACGAAGTGAAAGATATCGCAGGCGAAGCTTTAAGTGAGGCTGCTTCAGCTATCCGGCAGTGGAAGGCGGAACGGACGGAACCGAGGCTTCCAACTATGGTGCGCAGGTATTTGCAATCAACGCAAAATCCACCAAGGCAGAGCAGGCATTCCAGCTCATCACCTATCTGATCAAGGGCGAAGCGGATACGCTCATCTCTGAGATGTCCGTAGGTATCCCGGCAGACACCGGCAATACAGAGTGTCCGGCGCTTCTGACCAATGTAAAACCGGTGATGGAGAGCATGCAGACCCGTTATCCGTGGGCAGCAGGCGCTGAGGCAAACGCAGATATGCCCCCGATCATCATCGAGAACTTCACGAAGCTCTGTGGCGGTTCTCTGGATGCACAGGGATTCGTAGATGCGCTGAAAGCAGCAGGCAACTAAGTTACAACACAATAGAAAGTGCATAGAGATCTGCATGGATAGACATGAGATGATTATGGCGGCATCGTGTTTGACAGTGCTGCTGTATTTTTAGAAGTGGAAACATAAGATCTGTTATGAAAAGAGGGGGTTGCCGGATTGAAAAAATAAGACCATGATCGTGGTGTTCCCTGCACCTGCGGTCATCATGTTCTGTATCATTTTCCTGTATCCGATCTTCCGTACCGTTGCCATGAGCTTCTTTAAAATTGAAGGAGTGACGGATGCGGTATCCAAGTGGCAGTTTTCAGGACTTGCCAATTACATAAAACTGTTCAACACAGAGCTGTTCCGCATATCCATGTGGCTGCAGTATGTATTCAGTCCCAAGTTCGGTCTTTTCAAATCCATCGGAGAACTGCTGCACTGGAAGTGGCTGGCCAAATTCCAGTGGCTGGATCCGTCTCATCTGTTCATCGCCCTTCTGATTGCATACTGTTTCGGACTGGTGGCAGGCTGGAATATTCTGAATGTATCGCTGGCCAATCGTGCGGTGCTGATTTTTTTGTATGTAGGAATCAATGTATGGAATGATACTTCATGTTCCTGATCTTTGCAAACTCCGACAAGGTTAAATCCGTGGCCATCGGACTGTACGGGATGATCAATTCCATGCGCTATACCGGAGACTATGCGGGAATGTTCGCGGCAGTGGTCATCGTATTTCTGCCACCTTTCTCCTGTATATGTTCCTGTCAGAGAAGATTATCGCCGGCGTTACCGGCGGCGGTGTGAAAGGTTAGGAGGCCTGTATGAGCAGAGAAAAATCGGAATTATTACAGATCTCGGGGAGATTTGAGACGGAGGGGGAGCTTGAGTGCATTGTTCCCCACGGAAACAGACATATCAATGATACGTTCCTCCTGACCTGCCGGGGAGCATCCGGGGAACAGGTGAGATATATTCTTCAGAGGATGAACCATGAGGTGTTTAAGGACCCCGAAGGGCTGATGGAGAATATTGTCGGCGTGACCGCATTTTTGCAGAAGAAGATCGCAGAGAACGGCAGAGACCCAGCGTTGTTTATAAAAATTTCTCAAAAACTGTAACTTATGAGCGATACCTGCGTCTATAATTACAGATGGCCATCAGGAAAGAAGAAAAGAGGAAACCGCAGATGAAAGCACGGTTTGAGAAGCTTTACCGGACATACAGGGATGCGGTGTACAACTACCTGTATTATATGTGCAGAGAAGAGGAGCTGGCGAAGGACCTGGCGCAGGAGACTTTTCTGAAAATCTTTCAGGGAATGCGCAGATTCCGGGGGGACTGCAGCGAGAAGACCTGGTGTCTCATGATTGCGAGAAATACGTTCCTGTCCCATGCAAGAAAAAAGCAGCCGCTGCTGCTTGGAGAAGAGATGCCGGACGGAAATGACAAAAGTCTGGACAGCCCTCTGGAAGAGCAGATGATCCGAAGGGAAGAGGGAGCGCTTGTCCGAAAGATCCTTTGTATGATGAAGGAGGAGGAGCGGACGATTCTGCTTCTGCGGGACTGCGAAGAGATTGCCTACGAAGAGCTTTCCCGGATGCTCGGGATCACAGAGGCGAACGTAAAAGTGCGTCTGCACCGTGCAAGGAAGAAGTACCGGAAACTGTATCTGAGAGAAAGCGGACGGATGGAGGAATGAAGATGGCGGAGCATGAAGAAATGAGAGAGGGCCAGGTGGAGATTCCCAGAGTGGTCTATGAAGGAAAAGATGAGGAATTAAAGGAACAGGTGGTCCATTATGAAAAAGGAACCAGAAGGATCGTGCTTTTCACTGTTCTGGGACTTTTGCTGGGATGGTTCAGCTATTGTTACTATGGAGCGGATTTTTTCCCGCTGAAAGTGATACTGGCGGTTCCATACAAGCTGAGCGAGTGTCTGCATCAGGCACTGCACGGGGAAGAGCTGTACGGGCTCACGGGATTGGGAATGTTTGGAAGGGACGCTTTCTTTCCCCAGGCGCCGTATCTGTCTGTCCTTGCAGAATATGGGATATCAGCATTATTTGGAGGGGCAGTCTATGGGAGTCTTGCCTATTTTACCGGTGACAAACGGATCTTTACGCTGTCCGGTTATGTGCGGTTCGGATGTGTGTGGGCGGCGGTGATCGGTGTCTGTACGTCAGCGCTGTTCGGTATGAATGCCCTGCAGGTGAGCAGGAATAACCATTTGACGGATCTAAGAGGGATGTTTGTGATCGGAGATTCCGGAGGGCGGGGTTTTTACGCGGATTACTGGGAAACAGAAAACAACCGGCTCCAGGAGACATTCTATGAAGGAAACGGACCGGAAGAGGTCGGTGCAGAGGTCCGGGAACCGGAACAGGAGCGGGAGCTGGATCTGATCTTTGGTGCTCATGGGGAGGGGGCTATGCTTGCATGGATCCATCCGGAGAAGGGATATCTGGTGACAGATCAGGGGAAGGTATATCAGATGACAGATGCATTTATGGATTTATACAGAGAATGTCTGGAGGAATGGTTATGAAAAAGTGGCGTATCAGAAGCAACAGAGACTGGGTGATCGCAGCATTCTTTCTGCTGCTTCTGTCTTATCTGGCTGTATCTGTATACCGGCAGCCAGTCAATGAGCTGCTCATGGAATTTTCTCCGGAGAAGATGAGTGTATTCAATCAGCCGGAGCATCAGGGGGTGTATGGCCTGACCTTTCTGCTGGCCGCATTTCTTTTCAGCCTTCTGTGGGTATGGCAGCAGAGAGCGGAGGGGAAAAATGCATGGAAGCTGCCTGTTTTTCTGTGGGCCGGAACGGGAGCGGCACTGATCGTTCTCCTTCTTTCCTATCAGATGGAATGCCGAAGGATCGTGAATACTCCCCGGGATACGGATCTGGTTCCCAGGGTCAGCATGACATTGTGGAGCGGGGGAACCCCTGTGGAACGAGAGCCTTATGAGGTCGGGCTGAGTCCGGAAGCTCAGGAAAAACTTCTTGCGCTGTGTCTGGACCTTCAGGCGCTGTCAAAAGAAGAGCAGGCAGAACTGAGGATACAGATGGATGATGAGTGGGAGGCGGATATCCATATCAGTTATCCAGAACATGAAGGGCACGCATATACGCTCTGGTTCAGCATGAAGGACGACATGATCCGTTTCCACAGGGGGCATTCGGCGGAGGAAGATGTCTATTATGACGGGACAGGGCTTCGGGAATTTTTTGCGGTTTACAGGAGCTTATAGCGTATGGGGGTGAGTGTGTTGCTTTATTGGCTGCATTCATTTTGCAGCGTTCGGTTATCGGTTTGATCCGTTCTGGACTGCTGCAAGATAAGATGGCGGACTGACCGACAGTCCGGACTGTTACTTTCGGATGATGTAAGTGTATCAAAAGTTGTCAGAATAAGATAAAGCGCAGTTTGAATGCCGATATTCTTGATTCCGGTTTCAAAAACCGGTTTTAAAATGCAAATATTCATGATAGATAGTAATATTTGCGAAAGTCAGCATCTTGTAACATTGCGTGACTCTATATTACCAAAATTAATGTCTGGTGAACTTGACATCTAAACTGTTCATAAACTCGAAAACGGCCTTGCCGTTTCCTCGTTACCGCCGCTATCCGGAGAATTGCCAATTTTCAGACTGTGATGCGGCGGTAAATTCTCATTGCTTCTATAGTGCTCATATGATACAATTGTACTACAAATTCATTGGAGGTGCAATATGGCTACATTACAAATACGTATTGATGATACAATTAAAAAGCAGGCAGATATGCTGTTCTCCAGTCTGGGACTGGATACATCAACAGCGATTCGTATTTTTTTAAATGCTGCTATCGAAAACGCAGGTATTCCTTTTTCTGTGCAGCATAAGGCAATTCCCTGTCAGCTTCAGGAGGCTGTTTATGACAGCAGATTTCGAAGAAATCTTAATGGTCCTTTTGATAATGCGGAAGAGGCAGTCGCCTCCATGCTTGAGGATTAACCTATGTACAAAATCGTCTATACGAATCGTATGAAAAAAGATGCCAAACGAATGCAAAAGCGAGGCAAGGATATGAACAAACTTGTCAATGTACTCTCATTGCTGGCCCACGGCAATCCTTTACCTGTTCAGTATAAAGATCATGCTCTTACCGGAAATCTGCATGATTTCAGAGAATGTCATATAGAGCCTGACTGGTTACTTATATACCAGATTTATGAAGATACTCTTATTCTTTCAGCTACTGCAACCGGCATATCCGGACGGGAGGCGCGAGTATGTCGGGAAATGATGTAATAAGGCTTCCACAAAATAGAAACTCTAATTAGGAAGGTGTAAATATGGAGTATGCCATAAAATCCAGGACAGTGGACTGGGAGAAAAAAGAGTCTGCAAGAGCAGGGATGCGCAGGATGGTCAAACGCCTTTTGAAAAGTCACCTTATAATGAAAAATAATTATGAAATCCCACTGAAGGCATGGAGCCGGGGTGGGATTTTTTTCGCAAATTATGAATATTCCTGTTTTGCTGTGAAACCATATTAACAGGTACGATGCGTGAAAATATTAACAATCCTTTTGGTGTTCCGGCGGGGTGCCGTCCTCCAGGTTTTCCAGGCCGTATTCACAAAGGATCACAACCAGCTGATTAACAGATATGTTTTTATCCTGCGCGATTCTGCCAAGTTTTTCGATCAAAGACACAGGAAGCCTGAATGTACGGTTCTGGTATTCCTTTTTCTCAATTTTTAACATGTCTTTCCCCTCCATGTGCATTATAACGTGGAAAAACATGATATAATATACATAGTTTTACACGCAATTATACACATAGCAGGAGGGAAACATGGAGTGGAATATCACCAGTATGATCGGAGCAGTAACACTGACCATGAAGCAGTTGGGGTTCGGTACGGACGATATTGATTTGACGGTATTTGGGACGATTCGGATTCAGCAGCGATTTACGCCGGAGGCAGTGCAGAAAGCAGGTATTTCATGGATAGCCCGGATACTTCCGGAAACGTTGTTCCGGGGGATGGCAGATGACGAAATGGGAGATGCACTGCAGAAACTGGCAGATGATTTTGAAAAACGAATATCAGACTCAAACGATATCAGGCATGAAAAATAGTTGTTGTATAAGCAACGCAGATGGGAAATTTCCGGAGGCAGATCACCGGACAGAACGCTGTTTTTCCTTGTAAACCCTTAAAACGCATGGTAAGATAAAAGAAAAATCAAGAAAGGGTATTGGGGGGCAAAACATGAGGAAATTCGCAGTATTCAGCGGTTTTTTAGGTTCCGGAAAGACGACGACAATGATGGCGCTGGCGAAAAAGGGGACGAAGACGGCCATGATCACCAATGACCTGGGGAATAAAGGGCTGGCGGATCACAAGCTGGCCACGCTTCGGGAGTGCAACGCGGCGGAGATCACCGGGGACTGTATCTGCTATCAGACGGAAAAACTGGTGGAAAATCTGAACCGGCTTTTTGAGGAAGAGGGGTGCGATCTGGTGGTCTCCGACATCCCGGGCTTCGGCGTGGGGGCGCTGGACCATGTGTATCACACCCTGGGGGATAAATATCCCGGTCAGTATGAGCTGGCGCCCTTTACGGTGCTTACAGAGCCCCGCACGGTGGATCTGCTGCGGGAGGGGGGCGGCGATCTGGCCTATATTCTCCATACTCAGCTGGTGGAGGCCGATCTGATCGTGCTGAACAAATGTGACTTGCTGGATGCGTCCGGGAGAGAGGCGGCTGTTCAGTATCTTAAGAAAACGTATCCTCAGGCGGAAGTGGTGACCTTAAGCGCCGTCACCGGTGAGGGGCTGGACGCCCTTTATAAGGCGTTGACGGAGGGACAGGCCTCCATGCACCGCCCGGATATCGGTTACGGCGGGGAGGCCTTCACGGAAGTCATGGGCCGGGTCTGCGAGTACAACATCCAGTATTACGCCACGGTCTGCTGCAACGATTTTGACGGCAACGCCTATCTGCTGGATCTGGCCCGGGAGGTGCAAAAGCGCGTGGGAGAGCTTAAGGCCCGGATTCCCCATATGAAGCTTCTGGCGTGGGAACCGGAAGGGGAGTACGGCAAGGTGGACCTGCTGGACGTGGACCGTCCCATCGAGGTCAGCCAGACTTTCGGCCATCCCTGTACAGAGCTGGCTGCGGCGCTGAACGCCAGCGCCTTTGGCGTCGGCACAGAGCTGGACGCTGCCATTACCGCTGCTGTAGAGCAGGTGAGCAGGCAGTACCAGCTGGATCTTGTGATCTATCGGAAAGAAGTGATTTAATTGATGAAAAAAAAGATTCGGACCACCCGCTCCCTCTGTCCGGTCTGCCTGAAAAATCTGCCGGCGCAGATGACAGAGCGGGAGGATGGGCAGATCTTTCTGGAAAAAACATGTCCAGACCACGGGGACTTTTCCGTACCGGTCTGGCGGGGCAGGGTGGATTTTCGGCAGTGGGTGCAGCACGCCGGGCCGCTGGCGGAAGGGGAGGGGCTTTCCTGCCCCGGTCACTGCGGTATCTGCGGCAGCCATCAGGCCGGCACCTGCTGCGTCCTTCTGGAAGTGACCAGGAGGTGCAATCTGCGCTGCCGGTTCTGCTTTGCCAACGGCGGTACGGCGGAAGCGGATCCTTCCATGGAGGAGCTGAAGGAAGCCGTCCAGGATCTGGTCCGTCAGTGTGGTCAGCCCCTTTTGCAGCTCTCCGGCGGCGAGCCGACCCTGTGGGATGACCTGCCGGAGCTGATTCACTTTGCCAAAGAATCCGGCTGCAGTTATGTGCAGCTCAATACCAACGGCATCCGGCTGGCGGAAGATCCTTCCTATGTCAGGAGTCTGGCGGAGGCGGGGCTTGATATTGTATTTCTCCAGTTTGACGGCACGAAGGATCCGATCTACGAATACCTGAGAGGAAAACCGCTTCTTAAGTGCAAGACCCAGGCCATAGAGGTCTGCTCTGATCTGCGGATCGGCGTGACGCTGGTCCCCACCGTGGTGCCCGGCGTCAACGACCAGGATCTGGGCTCCCTGGTCCGGTTTGCAGAAGAGCGGGTCCCGGGGGTGCGGGGCATCCATTTCCAGCCGGTGTCTTACTTTGGCCGGTATACGGGCATGCCCGGGGACGACGGCCGCTATACGCTGGATCAGCTCATGGATGATCTGAACAGGCAGGCCGGTATCCCGGTGGAGAGCTTTATGCCCTCCCGCTGCGATCATCCCCTGTGCGGTTTTCACGCAAATTTCCTGCTGACTCCGGAGGGGGGCCTGAAGCCCCTGACTTCCATCACCCGCTCGGCCAGAGAACGGGGCTCGGCAAAAGACAACCGGGAATACGTGGCCCGTCACTGGAAGCGTCCGGAGGCGGAACCAGAACCCGCGGGCAGTTTTTCCGACGAGATGGATTTTGACACGTTCCTCTACCGTCTGCGCCACGGCAGTTTGACTCTGTCCGCCATGGCTTTTCAGGACGCCATGAATCTGAATGTGGAGCGGCTCATGCGGTGCAGCCTCCATGTCTACGACCGGGGGACAGTCCGGCCCTTCTGCGCCAGTTATCTGACGCCTGTGCGTAATTCTTCCGCTCTGACTTCTGGTATTTCTTGACATGTATTTCTGAAAGGCGTATGATTGGAAAAGACAAAAGTCGTGAGTCATCGCAGACATCAGATACAATACACAGGAAAGGAAGCAAGCATGATGGAGAAGAAGAATATTGACTGGGGCAATCTGGGATTCAGCTATATGCCTACGGACAAACGGTATGTGGCGAATTATAAGAACGGGGCATGGGATGAGGGGACTCTGAGCGACGATCCCATGATTACCATGAGCGAGTGCGCCTGCGTGCTGCAGTATGCGCAGACCTGCTTTGAGGGGATCAAGGCTTATACTACGGAAGACGGGAGGATCGTGACCTTCCGCCCGGACCTGAATGCAAAGCGTATGGCGGATTCTGCCAGAAGGCTTCAGATGCCGGTATTTCCGGAGGAGCGTTTTATCGAGGCTGTGGTGGAGACCGTGAAGGCCAACGCTGCATATGTGCCCCCTTATGGAAGCGGAGCAACTCTGTATATTCGTCCGTTTATGTTCGGCATTGATTCCATCATCGGAGTAAAGCCGGCGACGGAGTATCAGTTTCGGGTGTTTACCACGCCGGTAGGACCGTATTTTAAAGGCGGTGCGAAGCCGATCACGATCCGGGTGTCGGATGTGGACCGTGCGGCGCCTCATGGGACCGGAGATATCAAGGCCGGGCTTAATTATGCCATGAGCCTTTACAATATTGTAGACGCCCATAACCAGGGATTTGATGAGAATCTGTATCTGGATCCGGGAACCAGGACCTATGTGGAAGAGACCGGCGGAGCCAATTTCATGTTTATTACGAAAGACGGGAAATTCGTGACGCCCAAGTCGAACAGTATCCTTCCTTCGGTCACCCGCCGTTCGCTGATGGTGGTGGCAAAGGATTACCTGGGCATGGAAGTGGAAGAGCGTCCGGTGAGAAAGGACGAGCTGAAGGATTTTGCCGAGTGCGGTCTGTGCGGAACGGCAGCAGTCATCTCTCCGGTTGGCAGGATTGTGGATCATGGAGAAGAGATCTGCCTGCCCAGCGGTATGGAGGATATGGGTCCGGTGACGAAGAAGCTCTACGATACTCTGACGGGTATCCAGATGGGCCGTATTCAGGCGCCGGAAGGCTGGATCAAAGAGATAATGTAAATACAGACAGGGAACTGCGGGCCCCGGGACATGGATCAGTGTCCCGGGGCCTGGTCTTTTTTCATAATAACAGCAATCCCCTTGACAATCCGTCATCCATATGTTATAACAGAAAAGACAGGACACCCCGGTGGGGTGTTAACGGGATGGAAAGGAGTCTGTGTAGGATGAAGCAGAGATTTGATGTGACCGGTATGAGCTGCAGCGCCTGCAGTGCCCATGTGGAGAAGGCGGTCAGCAGGGTGCCGGGAATCGATACGGTTCAGGTGAACCTTCTGCAGAATTCCATGACGGTGGAATATGCGGACGGAGCAGTGGACGAGAAGACTATTATAGATGCGGTGACGGAAGCCGGGTACGGTGCTTCCGTGAAGGGGCAGGAGGTCAAAAAAGCGGCCAATGAGGTGCAGAAGAAGGCATCGGACGATACGCGGGCCATGAAGCACCGGCTTTTGTGGTCCATTGTGTTTCTTGTGGTGCTGATGTATGTGTCCATGGGGCATATGCTGGGCTTTCCGCTGCCCGGGATTCTGACGGGCCATGAGAATGTGATGATCTTCGCGCTGACCCAGTTTATCCTGACGCTTCCGGTTATGTATCTGAACCGGAAATATTTTGAAAACGGATTTAAGACGCTGCTGCACGGGGCGCCCAATATGGATACGCTGGTAGCCATGGGATCCACAGCGGCGGCGGCGTACAGTGTCAGCCAGCTGTTTGTCATGGGGTATGCCATGGGGCGGGGAGATCTCATGCGCGCCCATGACTGCGCCATGAACCTGTATTTTGAAGCGGCGGCCATGATCCTGGCGCTGGTGACCATCGGAAAATATATGGAGACCCGGTCGAAGAGCCGGACGTCGGACGCCATTACCAAACTGATGGATCTGGCGCCCAAAACGGCGCTGGTGCTCCGGGACGGACGGGAGCTGGAGATCCCGTCGGAGGAGGTCCGCGTGGGCGAGATCGTCATTGTAAAGCCGGGGCAGAGCATCCCGGTGGACGGTATCCTGCTGGAAGGGACCGGCACGGTAGACGAATCAGCCATCACCGGCGAGAGCATCCCGGTGGAGAAGAAGGCAGGCGACCGTCTGACGGGGGCGACTGTGAACCGGGCGGGATATTTTCAGATGAAGGCCGACCGGATCGGAGAGGACACGACGCTGTCTCAGATCATCCGTCTGGTGGAGGAAGCGGGAGGCTCCAAAGCGCCCATTGCGAAGCTGGCGGACAAAGTCAGCGGGATCTTTGTGCCGGTGGTGCTCACCATTGCGGTGCTTACCATTGCCGTATGGCTGCTGCTGGGGCAGAGCTTCAGCTTTGCGCTGGCATCCGGCATTGCAGTACTGGTGATCTCCTGTCCCTGCGCACTGGGGCTTGCCACGCCCACAGCCATCATGGTGGGGACCGGAAGAGGTGCGGAGCAGGGGATCCTGATCAAGTCCGGAGAGAGCCTGGAGACGGCGCATCTGATCGATACGATTGTCCTTGACAAGACCGGGACGATCACAGAGGGGCATCCGGCCGTCACGGATCTTCTGACCGTCCCGGGAACCGGGGAGAAGGAGCTTCTGATGATGGCAGCCTCTCTGGAGCAGGCGTCAGAGCATCCTCTGGCGGAAGCAATTGTGGAATGCGCAAAGGGCCGTTCTGTAACGCTGGATAAAGCCGTGGATTTTGAAGCCGTTGCCGGTCAGGGAGTCCTTGGAAAGGTCCGCGGACAGACGGTTCTTGCAGGAAACAAAAGGATGATGGATGCCCGTCAGATCCGCACAGAGGGTCTGGAGACGCGTGCAGAGGCATTTGCAGAGGAAGGGAAGACTTCTCTGTATATTGCGGCGGAAGGGAAGCTTCTGGGCCTTGTGGCGGTGGCGGATCCGGTGAAGAAGACCAGCCGGGAAGCCATTCAGGAGCTGGAGAAGATGGGGCTTTCCGTGGTCATGCTCACAGGCGATCATGAGAAGACAGCCAGAGCCATTCAGAAGCAGCTTCATATCACCCGGGTGGTGGCGGAGGTGCTGCCACAGGATAAGGAGCGGGAGGTAAGACGGCTCCAGGAGGAAGGGCATAAAGTCGCCATGGTGGGAGACGGCATCAACGATGCACCGGCTCTTGCCAGAGCTGATGTGGGGATCGCCATCGGAGCAGGGACGGATGTGGCGATTGAATCTGCGGATATCGTTCTCATGAAGAGCGATCTTCTGGATGCAGCGGCGGCGGTCCAGCTGAGCCGCGCGGTGATCCGCAACATCAAGGAGAACCTGTTCTGGGCATTTTTCTACAATGCTCTGGGGATTCCGCTGGCGGCGGGCCTCTTCTATCCGTTCCTTGGGTGGCAGCTGAATCCCATGTTCGGCAGTGCGGCCATGAGCTTCAGTTCTGTGTTCGTGGTGTCCAACGCCCTGCGGCTGAAGGGATTCCGGCCCACATTTTATAAGAAGAGATCTGCCGGGGCAGAGCTTCCTGCTCCGGCAGAGGCGGCCGGGGAAAGGCTGCAGAATTTAAAAAAGGAGGACAATACAATGAAGAAAACCATGAAAATCGAAGGAATGATGTGCGGGCACTGCACCGGCAGGGTCGACAAGGCGTTAAATGCCCTGGAGGGCGTGGAGGCGACCGTGAGCCTGGAGGACAAAGCGGCCTATGTGACACTGACAGGAGAGGTCAGTGATGAGCTTTTGAAAAAGACCGTTGAGGATGAGGGCTACCAGGTCCTGGAGATCGTGTAGGAAGACGCGATGCAGGCAGATAAGAAGAAGATCGAACGGCTGCTGAAGACAGCCAGGGGCCAGATCGACGGGATCCTGCGCATGGTGGAAGAGGACCGGTACTGCATGGATATTTCCGCCCAGGTCATGGCAACGGATGCCATCATCCGTAAGGTGAACAATGAGATCATCCGGGCGCACATGAAAGGCTGTGTCAAATCGGCCATTCTGGAGGGCAGCGGCGATGAGAAGATCGATGAACTGATGACCGTCGTGGATAAGCTGACCAGATGAGAGCGGCAGGATGCTGAAATCCGCCGTTGACAAAAACTCCTGTATGTTATAGAATTGTATTGAAAATGTAACAATTCTGTAATATTTACAGGAGTTTATTTTCGCGGACAATAAGTCAGGCGGATGCGAAGCATCCATTGGACGAATGCCGCGAGCGTCAGGCGCCCCGCAGTTCTGCTGCGCTGCAGGTTTAATGGTTCGTCAGCCTGCTGCGGGGTGTTTGACTTTTGTTCAGAACAGGAGGCAGATCATGATCAGATACAGTGACAGGATAATGATAAGAAATATCAGCGCTTTTGTGATGGGGGCGGTGATCCTTGGGGGCATGCCCATGGGGGTCCGGGCTTCGGCATCCCTGGGGACAAGCGCCGAGATTGGGATCTCGGCGGATCTGGACGCGGCGGAGAGCACAGGAGTTCTGGAGGATGCCATGAATGATGTGGTGCTGGATGCGTTTCATCTGGACGGATACAGTGAGCTTGGAATCGTGAACGTTTCGGAGGGTAAGGTAAATATCCGGGAGTCTGCGTCCATGGACGGTAAGATCGTAGGCAAGATCGGTAAAGACGCCGGATGTGATATTCTGGGCGAGGAAGGCGAATGGCTCCATGTAAGGTCCGGTAAAGTGGAGGGATATATCAAATCTGACTATGTTCTGACCGGGAGCAGTGCGCTGGAGCAGGCGGCGACTCTTCTGAAACCGATTGCAGATGTAAATACAGAGGGATTGAAGGTACGCACGGAGCCCAATACAGAATGTGAGGTTCTGGACATTGTGGGATCCGGTCAGCGCTTCGACGTGCTGGAAGAGCTGGACGAGTGGGTGAAGATCAGTCTGGACGGCGAGGAAGGCTATCTCTTTAAGGAATATGTGGATGTGGGAGCAAAGCTGGATGAGGCGCTGACAATCTCGGAAGTCCGTTACGGGGCCGGTGTGTCTGATGTGCGGATCGCTCTGTGCGAGTATGCGAAGCAGTTTGTGGGCAACTCGTATGTATGGGGTGGGACAAGCCTGACCAACGGCGCAGACTGCTCCGGATTCGTGCTGTCTGTCTTCAAGAAGTACGGCGTGAACCTGGCACATTCCTCCCGGGTTCAGGCGAACTGCGGGAGCGCGGTGAGCTTCTCCGAGCTGAAGCCCGGAGATCTGGTATTCTACGGGAACGGCTCCGGTATCAACCATGTGGCGATCTATATCGGCGGTGGACAGGTGGTCCATGCCAGCAGTCCCCGGGTGGGCATCACAGTCTCCAGCATGTATTACCGCACGCCGGTGAGAGCCAGGAGGATTCTGCAGGATTAGACGGACAGGCCGGCAGCGCGGGAATACAGGAAGCAGCGGGCAGGGACCGCGGGTGCAAAATGGATGCAGGAGTCCGTTTTGTGCGTACGATCCCTGCCCGTTATCTGTGCCTGTCCGTGCAGTGCGGACAGCCGGCACGAAGAGAGATTTTCATATTGAATTTTCCCTGAGAATGTGATATCTTATAAGACATGTCAGAGGGACTTGAGAAGACTGCAAAGGTGCTGTGGTGACACTTTAATAGATTAGAGTTAAAAAGTGACGCGCGGGAATACCGGAGAGGATACGAAGAGAAGTACGGGAGGGGAATATGAGCCAGCCGGAAGTAGTATTGGAGATCAGAGATCTGTGTGTGGAATTTCAGACGGCCGAAGGCATTGTACGTGCGGTGGATCATCTGAATTATACTTTACATAAAGGGGAAAAGCTGGGGATCGTAGGGGAGAGCGGGAGCGGAAAGAGCGTCTCGTCTCTTGGGATGCTGCAGTTGATTCCCAATCCTCCGGGAAAGATCACGGGCGGAGAGATCCTGTATAAAGGCCGGGATCTGATAAAGCTGTCCGAGCGCGAGATGCAGAAGATCCGGGGAAATGAGATTTCCATGATTTTCCAGGAGCCCATGACGTCCCTGAACCCCATCCTCCAGTGCGGAAAGCAGATCGCGGAATCCCTGATGCTTCACTGGGGAATGAAGAAAAAGGAGGCCATGGAAGAGGCCATACATATGATGCAGGCTGTGGGAATCGCGGATTCCGAGGTGCGGGCGCGGGAGTATCCCCATCAGATGTCCGGGGGGATGCGCCAGCGGGTGATGATCGCCATGGCGCTGGCCTGCCAGCCCAGGATCCTGATTGCGGATGAGCCCACGACGGCGCTGGATGTGACGATTCAGGCGCAGATTCTGGATCTGATCCGGAAAATGAATGAGAAAACAGGGACTTCCGTCATCTTCATCACGCATGATCTGGGGGTGGTGAGCGAGCTGTGCGATACGGTTATCGTCATGTATACGGGCCATATCGTGGAACAGGCGCCTGCAGAGGAGCTTTTTGGAGAGCCGAAGCATCCCTATACCCAGGGACTTCTGGATGCGGTTCCAAAGATCACCAGAGAGCGGGATCCTCTGAAGACCATAGAAGGAATGGTACCCAATCCTACGGAACGGATTGAGGGATGCAGTTTTTCGCCCCGCTGTCCGTATGCATCGGACCGGTGCAGGAAGGAGGCTCCGCCCATGAAGCAGATATCGGATACGCGGCAGGTGCGGTGCTGGCGGTATGAGAACACATGAGAAAAGGATCCTGGAAGGAATGGAAGAGATCCGGCGCCTGGAAAAGGTGGAGACGATTCCCGTCACGGATTTTCCCATAGAGGGTGTGGAAGTGAACCGGCCGGTGGAGCCGCAGATCATCGATCATGTGAGTCTTCAGCTGTTCGGGCAGGAATATCCGGAGCCGGTGCGGGTGCAGGAGCCGGTGCTGCCGGTATGCTGGAAATAAAAAAATCCCTTTACAAAGCAGATGTTTTATGCTAAAGTATGTGAGTATGATTTCAACCGTCATTCAGAGTCCGGATACTCCGACCGTCTCTTAATGACCGGTGGTTTAAGAACAAGGAGGAAGAGAGATGATCTCAAAAGAAAAGAAACAGTCAATCATAGCAGAATATGGCCGCAGTGAAGGTGATACTGGTTCACCGGAGGTACAGGTGGCGATCCTGACCGCAAGGATCCAGGAACTCACTGAGCATCTGAAGGTGAATAAAAAAGACCATCATTCCAGAAGAGGCCTTCTGAAGATGGTAGGACAGAGACGCGGGATGCTGGCATATCTCAAGAAGACGGATATTGAGAGATATCGTACGCTGATCGCAAAATTAGGTCTGAGAAAATAAGAGGCGTAAGGCGGAAGTTTTCCGCCTTATTTTCGTGGGCAGAGCATCTGAAGCGTACAGTAGCGGAAGATGTCTGCTGCCCGCACATCAGTTTTGGCAGAAGAGCGTCACCGAGACCACTGAAAAGTACAAATGCTGTTTGTGTTTTTCAGTAGTTTCGGTATCTTCTGCTGAATCAAAAAGAATAGAAAGGAGATACAGTCTTATGTACAAAAGTTATACAATGGAGCTGGCAGGCAGAACTTTACAGGTGGATATCGGCCGTGTGGCAGCTCAGGCGAACGGCGCGGCGTTCATGCATTACGGCGATACTGTCGTATTATCCACCGCGACCTCATCGGACAAGCCCCGTGACGGGATCGATTTCTTTCCGCTGAGCGTGGAATTTGAGGAAAAGTTATACTCTGTGGGAAAGATCCCGGGAGGATTCAACAAGAGAGAGGGAAAGGCATCGGAGAATGCGGTCCTCACCGCCCGCGTCATTGACCGTCCCATGCGTCCGCTGTTCCCGAAGGATTACAGAAATGATGTGGCACTGAACAATATGGTCATGAGTGTGGATCCGGAGTGCCGTCCGGAGCTGGTAGCCATGCTGGGCTCTGCCATAGCCGCTTCCATATCCGACATTCCCTTTGACGGTCCCTGCGCCATGACTCAGGTGGGTCTGGTGGACGGAGCATTTGTCATTAATCCGTCTCAGGAGCAGTGGAAGAACGGCGATCTGAACCTGACCGTGGCGTCCACGAAGGAGAAGGTCATGATGATCGAGGCGGGAGCCAATGAGGTTCCGGAGGACCGGATGATCGAGGCCATCTATCTGGCGCACGGTGTGAACCAGGAGCTGATCGCATTTATCGAGAAGATCGTCGCTGAGGTGGGCAGGCCGAAGCATGCGTACACCAGCTGTGCGGTTCCGGAGGAGCTGTTTGCAGCGATCCGGGAGATCGTTCCGCCGGAGAAGATGGAAGAGGCGGTGTTCACCGATGACAAACAGACCCGGGAGGAAAATATCCGCGTTCTGACGGAGAAGCTTACAGAAGCTTTTGCAGAGAAGGAAGAATGGCTGGAGGTCCTGGGAGAGGCGGTCTACCAGTATCAGAAGAAGACGGTCCGCAAGATGATTCTGAAGGACCACAGGCGTCCCGACGGACGGGAGCTGACCCAGATCCGCCCGCTGGCAGCGGAAATTGACCTGATCCCGAGAGTCCATGGTTCCGCCATGTTCACCCGCGGGCAGACTCAGATCTGCAATGTGTGTACGCTGGCGCCTCTGTCCGAACAGCAGAGAATTGACGGACTGGATGAAAACGAAGTCAGCAAGCGTTACATGCATCATTATAATTTCCCCAGCTATTCCGTGGGTGAGACGAAGCCGTCCAGAGGTCCGGGACGCCGGGAGATCGGTCACGGCGCTCTGGCAGAGCGTGCACTGATCCCGGTACTGCCCGGCGAGGAGGAATTCCCGTATGCGATCCGTACGGTGTCCGAGACTTTTGAATCCAATGGCTCCACTTCCATGGCGTCCACCTGTGCATCCTGTATGTCCCTGATGGCTGCAGGCGTGCCCATTAAGAAAATGGTGGCAGGTATCTCCTGCGGTCTGGTGACCGGAGACAGTGATGAGGATTTCGTGCTGCTGACGGACATCCAGGGACTGGAGGACTTCTTCGGTGATATGGATTTCAAGGTTACCGGTACGGACCGGGGTATCACAGCGATCCAGATGGATATCAAGATTCATGGTCTGACCAGAGCAATCGTGGAAGGCGCTATTACAAGGTGCCGGGAAGCGAGAATGTTTATCATGGATACCTGCATGAAGCCGGCCATCTCCGAGCCTCGTCCAGAGGTTGGAAAATACGCGCCGAAGATCATCCAGATGATGATCGATCCTCAGAAGATCGGCGATGTGGTGGGCCAGAGAGGGAAGACCATCAATGCCATCATCGAGCAGACCGGCGTGAAGATTGACATCAACGATGACGGCGCCGTGTCCATCTGCGGTACGGACAAGGCCATGATGGACAAGGCGAAGGAACTGGTGCGCATTATCACCACAGACTTTGAGGAAGGACAGGTGTTCGTCGGAAAGGTCGTCAGCATCAAGGAATTTGGTGCATTCCTGGAGTTCGCTCCGGGCAAGGAGGGTATGGTGCATATCTCCAAGATTGCCAAAGAGCGGATCAACCGGGTGGAGGATGTACTCACCCTTGGCGATATGGTCAAGGTTGTATGCCTTGGGAAGGACAAGATGGGAAGAATCAGCTTCTCCATCAAGGACTGCAAGGAGAAATAAAATATAAAAACAGGACCGCTGTCAGCTGCAGAAAAGATGCAGCCGGCAGCGGTCTTTTTGCGTGCGGAAACAGGCTTTTCCGGTTAGGCGCAAAGGACCGGCAGGGGATGCCGGCCGGATAAAATTCATGGTCATAAAACCTGTCCCTGTTCATATATTGAGATAAGGAGTTGGACAACATGAGATATGATGAACTGGCTTCCATATTTCCGAAGCTTCTGCAGGAGATACTGGAAGAATTAGATGTGGATGCGGAGAATCTGCAGGAGGTGAGGATCCGCGCGGGCAGACCGGTCCTGGCCATGTGCAGGAACCGGGAATACCGGTCTCGGACGGCTGTGAGCAGAGAACAGATCCAGGAGATCCTCGCCTATCTCTCCGGGTATTCTCTGTATGCTCATGAGGATGAGGTCCGCTGCGGCTTCCTGTCCCTGCCCGGGGGACATCGGGTGGGCATCGCCGGCAGGACGGTGCTGGAAGATGGGAAGATCCGGACCATAACGGATCTGTCGTCTCTGAATATCCGGTTTGCCCATGAGATAAGAGGATGCGCAGACAAGGTGCTTCCACATCTTCGTAGAGACGGGGAGCTTCTGCATACATTAATTGCATCGGCTCCGGGGCACGGGAAGACGACGCTTTTACGGGACTGCATCCGGCAGATTTCCGACGGATACGGCGGATATCCGGGGATGACTGTGGGGGTAGTGGACGAACGCTCGGAGATTGCCGGGAGCTTCCGGGGTGTGCCGGGGAATGATGTGGGAATGCGAACAGATGTTCTGGATGGGTGTCCCAAGGCGGAAGGTATGATGATGCTGATCCGCTCCATGGCTCCCCGGGTGGTGGCTGTGGACGAGATCGGGAGCCGGGAAGACATGGCGGCGCTGGCAATGGCGATGAACTGCGGCTGCGTGCTGCTGGCGACAGTCCATGGGAGCAGCATGGAGGAACTGAAGGGCAGGCAGGTGCTGGGGGATCTGATCGCGTCGGGGCTGTTTGAGCGATATGTATTTCTGGAAGGGACAGGGCGGATCCGGCGGGTCCTGGGACGTACCGGAGAGCCGGCTGGAACAGGAGGGACAGGATGCTGAAGCTTGCCGGTATGATATGTATCCTGGCCGGGAGTACGGGGTTCGGCATCCGGATGGCAAAGGAGCTGGATCTGAGGATCGAAGAGCTTCTGAATCTGCAGCATTTGATGCTGTCCCTGCGGGGAGGGATCCGTTACATGCACCAGCCGCTTCCGGAAGCCTTTTCCGGTCTGGCGGAGTATGCGCCTGCGCCCTTCGGAGCATTTTTCCTGCGCACGGCAGAAGAGCTGAAACAGCGGCAGGGGAGTACGGCGGAGGAGATCTGGAACCGGAACCTGAAGGACTGCCTGGGGGATCTGCATATGAGCAGCCGGGAGCTGGAGGAATTCCGAAAGCTGGGGAGCATGCTGGGGTATCTGGATGTGGAGATGCAGGTGGATACGCTGGATCATTATCTGGAGCAGCTGAAGCTCTCGTCTGCTCAGGCCATGGAGACGGCGAAGAGCCGCAGGCGGATGTATCAGTATCTGGGGGCGCTGGGGGGTGCGGCTCTGGTGATCCTTATTTTCTGAAGAAATGTGGAAAGCAGGAGCAGATATGAATGAAACATTGATTTTTAAGATCGCAGCGGTGGGAATCCTGGTCTCTGTGCTCTCGCAGGTGCTGAAGCACAGCGGCAGAGAAGAGCAGGCATTTCTCACGAGCCTCGCAGGGCTTTTACTGGTCCTGTTCTGGATCCTTCCCTATGTACAGGAACTGTTCGAGACCATGCAGAGACTGTTTCTGCTGTAAAGCAGAAATGGGGGAGGCAGAAGGATACGCAGAGCAGTCAGCAGAAGCCGAAGGCGGAGGAGGACTGCTCTGGGCAGAAGGGTATCCGCAGGGAGGCTGCGGAACTATAAAGTAGGTAAAGGATATGTTACGAGTTGCACTGTTTGGCATCGCCGGAGTCCTGATGGCGCTGCAGCTTAAATCTTTGAAGCCGGATTATTCCGTCTGTCTATGCCTGGGGGCAAGCCTCCTTCTCTTCTCTTTTGCGGCGGAGAAGCTTGAGGTCATTCTGAACGGGCTTCAGGCGGTGCAGGACTGCCTGCCCTTAAATGCCGGCTACCTGCGGATCCTGATGAAGATCATAGGGATCACCTATATTGCAGAATTTGCATCGGATCTCTGCAAGGATGCCGGCTATCAGACCATTGCCGGTCAGATCCAGCTCTTCGGGAAGCTGTCGGTGCTGGCAGTGAGCATTCCGGTGCTGACCGCGCTTCTTGATACCATTCAGACATTTCTGGGGGGCTGACCGATGGAAGAAATCGATTTTGGAGAGATTCAGCAGGTGCTGGACGAGATCCTGGGAAGCGGGATGGACTTTCGGCAGATGGTGAGCCAGGGGATGCAGGGAGAGAACCTGTTGTCCGTGAAGAATCTGGGAGGGCTGCTGCAGCGGATCTTCCTGGAGGAACTGCTGGCGCAGAAGCAGCTGTGGATCCATATCCTGATCCTGGCTGTTGCAGCGGCGGTGCTTCTGCATTTTGCAGATGTATTTCACAATAAAAATGTCTCTCACATCAGCTTCTGCATGATCTATATGCTTCTGTTCCTCCTTCTGCTCACCTCTTTTCGGAGCAGTATGGAGATTGCCGGTGAGGTGTTCGGACATATGCGGGATTTTATGACTGTGCTGGCGCCGTCTTATTTTCTGGCCATGACCCTGACCTCCTATATCACCTCCGCAGGGGTGTATTATGAATTTATCCTGCTCCTGATCTCCGGGGTGCGCTGGTTCATGGAGGCATTTATCATGCCCTGCATCGAGATCTATGTACTCCTGCTCCTGGCCGATCATCTGTCAAAAGAAGAGCGGCTGACCCGGTTCACGGAGCTGGCGGAGATGGTCGTCCAGTGGAGCCTGAAGGCGGCGCTGGCGGCGGTTATGGGATTTCATCTGATTCAGGGAGTCGTCTCGCCGGCGGCGGATGCGTTCCGTAATACGGCGGTGAGTCAGGGGATCGAGATGGTGCCCGGCGTGGGGGACATCAGTGGCTCGGTGGCGGATATGGTATTCGGCTCCGCCATGCTGATCAAAAACGGTATGGGCGCGGCGTCCCTGATCGCCCTGATTCTCATCTGCCTGGTCCCTCTGGCAAAGCTGGCGGTGATCATGGCGGCGTATTATGTGCTGGCCGCCGTCCTCCAGCCGGTGTCGGATGAACGGATCACAGAATGCCTAAGCGGTATGGGAAATGCGGTAAAGCTTCTGTTTCAGGCCGTATTTACCATGCTGGTGCTGTTTCTTCTGACCATCGCCCTGACAACGGCGCTGACGGGCCGGTAGGAGGGGGAAAAAGAGCCATGGGAGGGGTAGCATATGCAGGAAATATTAAATATGGCCAGATATGTGGCGGTCTTTTATCTGCTGGAGCAGATGGTGCTGAATCTTCTTCCGGGCAGAACGTACGAACGGTATGTCCGTTTTTATCTGGGACTTCTGCTGGTGCTCCTTCTCCTGCGGCCGGTGTTCGGCATTCTCCGGCTGACGGAGCAGATGGATGCCGAAGCGCTGATCTATGAGCTGGAACAGGAGGTGGACCGTCTTCGATGAGCGGACAGTGGAAAGAATTAAAGAAAAAATACTGGCCCCCCGGAAAGGACCAGCTTCTGATCCTGGTTCTTCTGGGACTGCTTCTGGCGGTGATCGCGGTTCCGGCGGAGGACGAAAAAAAAGCGACGGATATGTCGGAAAATAACCCGGCGCAGGGAACGGCAGGAGAGACGGCGACGGACTATGAGAGCCGGATGGAAGAGAAGCTGGAGGAGCTTCTGTCACAGGTGGAGGGCGTGGGGAAGGTACAGGTCATGCTGACCTTTGAGGGCAGCGGAGAGAAAAAGGTGGAGAAGGATGTCTCTTCCACCGGACAGGAGAGCCGGGAGGAGACGGTCTATCAGGAACAGGGAAGCAGTGAACGCATCCCCTATGTGACCTCGGAGAGAAACCCGAAGGCGGCAGGGGTGCTGATCATCGCGGAGGGCGGAGGAAACAGCCGGATCCGGCAGGAGATTCTGGAGGCGGCACAGGCATTATTTGGGATCGAAGCACATAAAATTAAAATAATGAAAATGGAGGAAACCAAGTGAAGCAGTTAAAGCAGTTGAAAAAACCCGTATTCAAGAAAAACCAGATGATCATCACTGCGCTGGCAGCCATGATCGCAGTGGCCGGGTACCTGAATTATTCGGGGACCAGGCTGGATGAATCTCTGCTGAGCGCCAACAGCTCGGCGGTGGAGGACGTGGAGGATGGAAGCCTTGCTCAGGATATCTCCGCAGAAGATCTCTATGCGGAGGACCGGGAAGGAGAGAGTGCGGATATCGAGAGTCTGGATGAAGACGTGGACCTGGCAGAAGAGAATGTGGGGCAGACGGTTCTGGCCAACAGTACGGTGGGCGTCGGCCTGGTCTCGGAGGCGAAGGTGACAAGAGAGCAGACCCGCTCGAGAAATAAAGAGATGCTGATGGAACTGATCAACAGTACGAATGTGACGGACGAACAGAAGCAGAATGCCATCAACGAGATGGTACAGATGACAGACATCGCCGAGAAGGAGCTGGCGGCAGAGACGCTTCTGGTGGCCCAGGGCTTTGAGGAGGTTGTAGTCAGCATCAATGACTCCTGTGCGGATGTGGTCGTCAGCAGTACTCAGGTCAGCGATTCCCAGCGGGCGCAGATCGAAGATATCGTCAAGCGCAAGACCGGGATCGAGGCAGCGAACATAACGATCACGCCGGTGAAGACAGGGGAATAGCCGGCCGTTCTTCCTGACAGGCAATGTATGGAATGATCAATTTGGGCTTGTAAAAACAGCCGGTATCTTATATAATGCAATTGATAATTATTATCAGTTGCATTATATTTTTGCGTTGTGCAGCTGTATGAGGAAGCTGGAGGCTTGTGATGAAGTTGTACGAAGGACAAAAGGGAAGTACCCTTCAGGTCATACATATGGAACTTCCGGTGCAGACGGAACGAAGGCTTGAAGTGCTGGGCATGCTGGAAGGGACGAGGATCACGGTGGTGAACCGGAAGAAGAAGGGTGCCATGATCATCAAGATACGGGGGACCCGTTTTGCAATGGGACAGAGTATTACAGAATGTATCGAGGTTAAAGAGGTATGAGTACGAAAGAACTGACGATTGGATTTGTGGGAAATCCCAACTGCGGGAAGACGACGCTTTTTAATGCTTATACAGGGGCGAACCTGAAGGTGGCGAACTGGCCCGGTGTAACTGTGGAGAAAAAAGAAGGCGCCATGCGCCTGCACGACGAGACATACCGGCTGGTGGATCTGCCGGGGACTTACAGCCTGACCTCCTATACAATGGAAGAGACGGTTACAAGGCAGTATATTCTGAGCGATGATGTGGATGTGATCGTGGATGTGGTGGATGCATCGGCGCTGGAACGCAATCTTTATTTGACGCTGCAGCTGATGGAGCTGGGGAAACCGGTGGTGCTGGCCCTGAACATGATGGACATCGTTCAGGAACGGGGGATGGAGATCGACTTTCACCGCCTTCCGGAGATGCTGGGAATTCCCTGCGTGCCGGTGTCGGCGAGACGCAGGACCGGTCTGGAGATCCTGATCCATACAGTGGCGCATCATCAGGACAAGGCCCTGGGTGAGAAGATTATCCACCATCACGATCCGGAGGAAAGCAGGCATAAGGATGCAGAAGAGCATCACAAATATTATGCCATGGTGTATTCGGATGAGATCGAGGACAAAATTGATGAGATCGGGGAACGTCTGAAGGAAGCATATCCGGATATGGAGAATCTCCGGTGGCATGCCATCAAGATTCTGGAAAATGACCAGGAGGTGAAGGAACGGCATCCGCTGGATCTTACGGATCTTCTGGATCAGGATTATGAAAAGGAGATCATCAATCAGAAATTTGGCTTTATCGAGGAAGTCATCGGAGAATGCGTGGCGAACCGGACGAGAAAGGCGGAGTCCACGGACCGGACGGACCGGCTCCTGACTCATCCGGTGCTGGGTCTTCCGGTGTTTCTTCTGATCATGGGACTGGTATTTTTCCTGACCTTCACGGTGGGAGACTGGCTGAAGGGATATTTTGAAATCGCCCTGGACTGGCTGACAGAGGCTGCAGTGGGGGGCCTGACAGCTGTGGGAGCAGGGGAGATGCTGATCTCCCTGATCACCAACGGAATCATCGCCGGTGTGGGCGGGATCCTTACCTTCCTGCCTAATATCTTCATTCTGTTCCTCGCGCTGGCTTTTCTGGAGGACAGCGGCTATATGGCCAGGGTCGCCTATGTGATGGACGGCATCATGGGCAGGATCGGCCTGTCCGGGAGAGCCTTTCTGCCCATGCTCCTGGGCTTTGGATGCACAGTGCCGGCAGTCATGGCTTCCAGGGTGCTGGAGGACCGCAGAGACCGGATGAAGACGATCCTGATCACTCCGTTCATGTCCTGCAGTGCAAGGCTTCCGATCTATGTAATGTTCTCGGAGCTGTTCTTCGGGGAACGGGCGATGATTGTGGCATTTTCCATGTATGTGCTGGGACTCTTTATGGCGATCCTGTCCGCTTTCGTGATGAAGTTTCTGGACCGGGGCAGGGAGAGTGACATGCTGCTCATTGAGCTTCCGGAATATAAGACGCCCAATGCCCATACGATCTATGTATATGTGTCGGAGAAAGTCAAGGATTACCTGTCCAAGGCAGGGACGACCATCTTTGTCGCCTCCATCGTCATGTGGCTGGTGATGAACTTTGGTTTTCACGGTTATACATCCGATATGGATCAGAGCTTTGGCGCGGCGCTGGGCAGGGTGCTGGTTCCGGTCTTTGCCCCCATTGGTCTCGGGTACTGGCAGATTGTGCTGGCGCTGATCTCGGGGATCGCCGCGAAGGAAGTGGTGGTGTCCAGCTGTTCCGTGCTCTTTGGCATCGGAAATGTGACGACGGAGGCAGGTATGGCGAATCTGTTCGGACTTCTTGGCAGTATGGGTTTCGGACCACTGAATGCCTGTGCACTCATGGTCTTCTGTCTGCTCTACGTGCCGTGCATGGCTGCAGTGGCGACGATTCGGCGGGAGACCGGGAGCTGGAGATGGACAGGCGCCATGGCTGCGTTTCAGCTGACGGTCGCATGGGTGACGGCATTTGCGGTGTATCAGGCGGGTTCATGGTTCCTGTAGAGGAGGAAAGAAAATGGCGGCATTTGTCATCGGCGGGATCATCGGCGCATACTGCGTATGGGTCCTGAGGAAAAAATACCGGGATCTGAGAGACGGACATGCCTGCTGCGGCTGCGGCGGAGACTGCAGAGGATGCAGGCAGAAGTGACAGATTATTTTGGAAAAATATGAGAAAAGACCGGACTGTCAAAAAGCAGAACCGGTTTCTTGCTGCGGTCTGATGGTGTTTTTCAGAAAAAACAGATTGCTGATACATGCATTCCGGATTATAATATAAGTATCAGGAACTGTGTTGTAAGGTATATGGATGAGAAACGATATGGAAAAGGAAACGAAGAGAAGGGGTTTTGACAGAGGAAGGGCACTGATTGTTACAGTGGTGTTGTTTTTTGCAGTACTGGGAGCGGTTGTGTTTTCAGTGTCCAGAAGGATTACAGATGAGATGGCCATGTCAGCCATCAGCAATCTGAGTGAAAGCCTGGATCTGATCGAGGGAACCATCGGAACGATGCTGGAGATGGAGGCAGAGTATCAGAAGCTGATGGCGAAGGAACTGGCGGAAACAGAGGAACCGGAAGCATTTATCCGCTTTTATGACGGAAACAGGACGATGGTGAAGGTGTCCATGACAGAGGCGGGGGCGTCAGAGGGGATCTCCGGCAATGGAGAGCCGTTTACGGTGGAAGGACTGGATTTTTCTGCGGGAAAGTCGGTGGATGACCTCCGGATTTCCAAGGCATATCTGAACAATATGGGGACCTGGGCCTATACTATGGAATGTCCGGTCATAAAGGATGGAAAGGAGACGGCAGTTCTCTATGTGGAATATGTCTATGATTCCTTTGATGAGGCTCTGCCGGATAACTTTTACAACACCAATGCCACACTTTACATTATGGATGTTGACAGCCAGCGTTTTGTCTTAAAGCCCAAGGGGATGGGAGAGCGGGACGCCGGACATCTGAATCTGGAGGATTTCTGCCGTGCCAACCAGATTGTGGAGGGAGATATAAAAGAACTGATCACGGACAGCCTGGAAGCGGAAGAGGATGTTATGTTCTATCATGATGTGCTGGGCAAGGAGTCTCTGATCTACATGTGGTCGGTGGGAGACGGGAGCATGTATCTGATCGGTTATGTACCGGTGGAGGCGATACAGCGGGAAGGCAGCGCAGTGAATCAGAACATCTTCATTGTGGTGGCGGTCATGCTGGTGACGTTCTTTTTCTGCTGTCTTTTGTTTTCCTTTAATGAGAGGCAGAAAAAGAGACTCCAGAAAGAGCGGGCAAGGGAACGGGAGCTGCACAATCAGGAGCTTGCCAAAGCGCTTCAGGAAGCGCAGATTGCCAACAGCTCCAAGACTACCTTCCTGTCCAATATGTCTCATGACATCCGCACGCCCATGAATGCGATTCTGGGCTTTGCCAGACTGCTGGAAGGAAACGCGGATCAGCCGGGAAAGGTCAGAGAATATACGAAAAAGATTATGGTATCAGGCCAGCACCTTCTGGGCCTGATCAATGATATCCTGGATGTTTCCAAGATCGAGAGCGGGAAAGTGGTTCTCTCTGTGAATGAGTTCACTCTGAGTGATATGATAGCTTCTGTGGATGCAATCATCCGTCCGGCAGCGCGGGCCAGAGGGCAGCATTTTGATGTGACGGTGACCGGGATCCGGTATGAACATCTGATGGGGGATGAGACCAGGATCAATCAGATTCTCATCAATCTGCTGTCCAATGCGGTTAAATATACACAGGAGGGCGGAGATATCCGGCTTCGCATCACCGGCTCCGGGCAGCTCAGGGAGTCCCACGAGCGTATGAGGATCCAGGTGGAGGACAACGGATATGGTATGACGCCGGAATATCTGGAAGTCATTTTTGACGCATTTACCAGAGCAGAGAACAGTACCACCAACAAAGTACAGGGAACCGGGCTTGGCATGGCCATCACGAAGAATATTGTGGAGCTGATGGGAGGGACGATCGCGGTGTCCAGTGAGGTGGGCCGGGGAAGTCTTTTCACCGTGGATCTGGAGCTTGGCATCACAGAACATGCGGATGAGGCAGGCTTCTTTGAAATACACGGCATCCGAAGATTTCTGGTGGTGGGGAACAGAAAAAATATCTGTGAAAATATCCGGGTGCTGATGGAGGACGCGGGGGTCCGTACGGATACGGCGTTCAGAGGAGAGGATCTTCGCAGGCTCCGGGAACAGGAGAGCGCATCGTATGACGCAGCTCTTCTGGAGCTTCCGGCGTCCCATATGGATATTACAGAGACGGCAAAAATGGTACGGGAAATGCTGGCGTACGGGGGGCTTTTGTGCCTTCTGATCTCCCACGACGGGGATGGGACAGAGGATGCAGATCTTCCGCCGGAAATCGACGGGGTCCTGACAAAGCCATTCTTCGTGTCCGCCCTGAGAGGAAAATTTGCAGAAATATATACGGAAAGGGGACTCTCCAAAGGGGAGACGGTCGTCAAAGAGCAGAGAGGTCTGGAGGGACGGCATTTCCTCGTGGCAGAGGATAATGAGATCAACGGAGAGATACTGGTGGAGCTTCTGGACATTGAAGGGGCGACCTGTGAGATCCTGCGTAACGGAAAGCTGGCATCGGAACACTTCATCGCTTCGGCGCCCGGCAGCTATGATGCGGTGCTGATGGATGTGCAGATGCCGGTGATGAACGGTTATGAAGCCACGAAAGTGATCCGGGATTCCTGCCACGAAGAGGCGAAGACCATACCCATTGTGGCCATGACTGCCAATGCCTTTGCAGAGGACGTAAAAGAGGCTATGGATGCGGGGATGGATGCACATGTGGCAAAGCCAGTTGATATGGAGGCATTGAAGAGAACGCTGAAGCAACTGTTTTAAAAGAAAAGGTGCAGGGGGAATGAGAAAGATGAGAAAGAGAGCGGTTGTGCCGGTTCTTATGGGAGTTACGCTTTTTGCACTGGCTGCCTGCGGACAGAAGGAGACCGGCAACAGGAATCTGGTCAGCGGCAGAGAGGAAGAGCGAGAGGCTGTCTATATGTTCGGCCCCATGGAAAAGTCCAGGCCGGATGCGAAGAATACAGCGCGAAGCGCCGCTGATATCACGTTCATGCGGGCGGAGGATGAGCTGAATCTGACTGTGGAATACAGAATCTATACGGCAGAGGATTATCAGGAAAAGACTTATGATGAGGTGCTTCTGGACCGTGCAAGACATTATATGGATGATCTGTATCTGATGAACCCTGATTCGATCAGGATTCTGGGAGAAGAGGGAAAGCTGGCAGACCTGTCAGATCTTGAATCTGCTCAGAACCTGCGGGAGGTGGTAAAGACAGCCAATACGATCAACGGGAAGCTGGTGGCGATTCCTCAGGAAGTGGTAGTCTACGGACTGTTTGTCAATAAAAACATGTTTGATCAGTACGGGCTTTCCCTTCCTGAGAAGCCGGAAGACCTGATGGAATGCTGCAGAGTGTTCAAGGAGAACGGGATCGAGACGCCCATAGGCGCCAACCGCTGGTGGCTGGAGACGATTGTCCTGGCGCAGGCCTACGCGGACCTCTATAACGGCGGTGATACAGAGGCGAAGATTCAGGCGCTCAATGACAAGGAAACAAGATACAGCGACTATATGCGTCCGGGTTTTGAGTATCTGAAGGAAATGATCGATAAGGGATATATTGATGCCCGTGCCGCCTACACCTATGAAGCCATAGAAGGAGAAGGACCGGATTTTCTGGCGCAGAAGACTCCCATCGTCATGGCGTACTGGGGTGCCGCCAATTCGGATACCGCTTATGGAAATCCGGACTTTAACATGCAGGTTATCGGATTTCCCAGCGATTACGGTCCCATGCCGGTGGTGTCTATAACCGGTTACGGGATCAGTGCCGGGGCAGAGCATCCGGAGAACGCCAGAAAGGTACTGGATGTCATCACGTCCGATGAGGCGTTGAAGCTGTATTCGGATATCAACCATGTGATCTCTCCGTCGGTCAATGTACAGGTGGACTGTATCGATGCTCTGAAACCTCTGAACGACCGGATCAATGAAGGCGTCTGTGTGCTCGGCGCCAATGCCGGTATGGAGCTGGAGCAGTGGGGGAACACATGCCTGATCGTAAGGGAGCTGCTGAACGGAGCATCGGTGGATGAATGTATGGCGGAGTTCGACCGGTTGCAGGATGAGCTCTGATGATTCGTAGAAAAGGAACTGCTGTATATTGCGGCAGTTTTTTTGTTTGTGAAAGAATACGAAAAAGGGGTTGACAAAAGAGGCAAAGTGACATATTATTGTATTAAATCAGTAATACAGCGATACAGATGAAAGGAGTGAGCAGATGGAATGGAAACTGGATGATAATCGTCCCATATGGATACAGTTACAGGAACAGCTGACGAGAAAGATCCTGTCCGGATGGTACCGCCCTGGGGAAAGACTTCCCAGCGTGCGGGATCTGGCATCAGAGGCAGGCGTGAATCCCAATACCATGCAGAGGGCGCTGGCGGGACTGGATATGGAAGGACTGACCGTGACGAACCGGACCATGGGCCGGACTGTGACGGAGGACCAGATGGTGCTGGAAGGAATGAGAGTGACGCTTGCCAAGGAGATCATCCGGCAGTTTTATGAATCTGCGGCGGAGCTTGGATACACAAAGGAGCAGGCTCTGGAATTGTTGAAAAGGAGAGATGGATAGATGGGCGGAATATTGATACAATGCCAGGATGTATGGAAGAATTACGGCAGCCAGCGGGCGCTGCAGGGGCTTTCTCTGCAGCTGGAAAGCGGTAAGATCGTAGGGCTTCTGGGGCCCAACGGCTCCGGGAAGACGACGCTGATCAAGATACTGAACGGTCTTCTCACACCGGACAGAGGACTGGTGCTGGTGGATGGTCAGGAGCCGGGGGTGTACACCAAGTCGATCATCAGCTATCTGCCGGATAAGCCGTATTTCGCAGGATGGATGAAGGTCACTGATCTTTTTGATCTTTTCGAGGATTTTTATGAGGACTTTGACCGGGAGAAGGCGGACCACATGTGCAGGGCGCTGCAGATCGATGAGGGGCAGCGCATGAAGGCGCTTTCCAAGGGCACCAAGGAAAAAGTGCAGCTCATCCTTGTCATGAGCCGGAGAGCGAAGCTGTATCTGCTGGATGAGCCCATTGCCGGCGTGGATCCGGCAGCGCGGGATTATATCCTGACCACGATCCTGAATAATTATAATCCGGAAGGGACGGTACTGATCTCCACCCATTTGATCTCGGATGTGGAGCGGGTGCTGGATGAGGTGCTCTTTATTCAGTATGGTCAGGTGATCCGGCAGGCACTGGTGGATGACATCCGAGAGAGAGAAGGAAAATCAGTAGACGAGCTGTTCCGGGAAGTATTCCGGACAGTGCCGTTCGGCGGAGGTGAGTGGTGATGTTGAAAAAACTGATAAAATATGATCTGAAATCCATGTCCAGAGCCTTTATCCCCATGTGGATCCTGGCCCCGGTCGTCTCGCTCCTTTTGAGCTTTTCCATCCGGGGAACCATCGCATGGGCCAACAGCTCCATCCCCGGCAGACAGATGCTTACCCTGGGCAACGGGATCCTCACGGCAGTTATGGTCATTCTGTTCATAGGCGCCGGTATGGGGCTTCTGATTATGACGGTGGTGTTTGTAATTCAGCGGTTCTGGAACGGACTGCTGAAGGAGGAGGGCTATCTCATGTTTACGCTTCCGGTGAAGACCTGGGAGCTGATCGTATCCAAGGCGGTGACGGCCACGCTGATCAGCAGTATCAGTGCTGTGGTGGGTGTCTTTTCCGCAATTATTCTGGCAGTCTGCTCCACAGAAGAAGTGGTGCGCACCCTTGCCATGGCATGGAAATATTTCCTGAGTTATTTGATTCATGTGGATCCGATTTTCTGGATTGATCTGGTACTGTTTATACTGGTGCTGGTGGCGGGCACTGTGAAGAGCATCTATCATGTATACGCAGCCATGTCTCTGGGACATCTGTTCCAGACCCATAAGGTCGTGGGCTCCTGCGTCTCCTATATCGGGATCTCCATGGTAGTATCCATTATCACCAATATCATCGGTACCGTGGTGTCCCTGGCTCTGCCGGATGACTGGACGTACTACTGGGGGTTCACCTATCGGGAGGGAATGTTTGGCATGCTGAGCGCAGCATACCTTCTGTATATGCTGGTATTCGCACTGCTGGAGACCATGGTATATCACGTGATCACAGAGCGGATCCTGTCCACAAAGCTGAATCTTGAGTGATGTTTCTTTTTGTATTATTGTATGTTTCAGGCGAAAGTGATTTCATTTTCGCCTGTTTTATGTTACAATCTTTTCAAAACAAAAACTGCTTCCGGACGCCGGTCATTTTGAGAGCGGATGCGGAACTGTAAAACAGCATCCGCAGGAAAAATGGCCGGAAGGAGTTCCGGGGGCCGGGCATTTTGAAAGCGGATGCGGAACTATAATAAGGAACATAAAGATGAGAGAAGAGATAAGGATCAGACTGAATGAAATGAGCGATGCAGGATACCGGGATTTTTCTGCATCGCTCATTCCGGCTTCCGGGCGCGGAACGATGCTGGGAGTGCGCCTTCCGGCACTCAGGACATATGCCAGGGAGCTGTGCCGGGGGGACTGGAGGGAAGAGCTTTCCCATGGAGAAGATATTTATTTTGAAGAGATCATGCTGAGAGGGATGATGCTCGGATATGCGTGCACAGACATTGACGAACTGCTGGCGTATCTGGCAGATTTTATCCCGCGTGTGAATAACTGGTCCGTATGCGACAGCGTGTGCAGCAGTCTGAAGCTGGCAGAGCAGTATCCGGAGAAGATCTGGGAGTTCCTGATGCCATATCTGAAGTCCGGAGAAGAATTTCCGGTCCGGGTGGGACTGATCATGCTTCTTGACCATTTTGTAAAGCTGGGAGACGGCGGAAAGAAGATCCGAAGAAGACGTAAGATCACCATGGCAGATCTCCAGGACAGGGAAGAGACAGGTCCTTATTTGGAACGGATCCTTCAGGTGCTGGACCGGGAATTTACAGAAGGATATTATGCACAGATGGCAGCGGCGTGGCTTCTGGCAGAGCTGTTCGTCACCTGTCCGGTGCGTACCCTGCGGGGCTTAAAAGAACTGCATCTGGATGCATTTACCAGAAAAAAGGCGGTGCAGAAGATCCGGGAATCCCGGATCCCGGATGCGGAAGTCAAAGAATATCTGAAAGGACGGTTTATATAATGGAATACAGCGTATACGAACTGTTGTTCTTCCTGTTCTGCTATTCCTTTCTGGGATGGTGCATGGAAACAGGATATATGGCGGTGCGCACGGGAAAATTTTTGAACCGCGGATTTTTCAATCTGCCTCTGTGTCTGTCTTACGGTTTCACCATGGATCTGCTGCTCTTGGTGATTCCCACTCTGGAAGGGGCATACGTGATCCAGTTCATCGCCTTTATGGTCATCGTCTCTGCAGGTGCACAGCTGGCGGACGAGATGTCGGTGCGGGTGACCGGAAAGCGGCTCTGGGAAAATGAAGCCCATTCTATCTACTCCGGACAGAAGCTGGGGATCGTCTACACACTGGCGCTCAGCACGGCGGCATTTCTGGTGCTCCTTCTGATTCATCCGGTCCTGTATGTGGCGTGCCAGATGCTTCCGAATCTGATCCTGCGGATTCTGGTTCTGACGCTGCTCGTTCTGCTGGCAGTGGACGGGACCGTGGTGACTTATACAGTCCGGAAACGCCCGCTGCTTCCGGGGATGCAGGCGGTGTCGGAGGAATTAAAAGAACAGAAACGCAATTTCGGCAGCTGGCTCTCGGGACATATCTGGCAGCGTCTGACGAAGGCCTACCCGAATCTGAGGCCGGCAGAGCCGGAGGAGGACAGCGGATATGTGTTTGCCGGGGGACTCTGCCTGGACAAGATCATCTGGGTGTTTTTCCTCAGCGCCCTTCTGGGAGATCTGATTGAGACGGTCTATGTGAAGCTGACCGCGGATATCTGGATGAGCCGGTCCAGCGTGCTCTACGGCCCTTTCAGCATTGTGTGGGGTGTGGGCGCGGCGCTTCTGACGATCCTGCTTCAGAGATTTTCCCGGAAGGAAGACCGCTATATCTTTCTCGGCGGTTTCTTCCTGGGAGGAACCTATGAGTATCTGTGCAGCGTCTTCACAGAGGTGTTCTTCGGAACGACATTCTGGGATTACAGCGACATGCCGTTCAATATCGGCGGACGGACAAATCTTCTGTTCTGTGTCTTCTGGGGGATCCTGGCGCTGGTGTGGGTGAAGATCTGCTATCCGCCCATCAGCAGGCAGATTGAGCGCATACCGCCTGTGACCGGCAAGATACTGACCTGGGTGTGCGTGGCGCTCATGGCATGCGACATTCTGATCTCCATGATGGCCATGGTCCGGTATGTGGAACGGGCAGCAGGCATCGGGGCCGGCAGCCGGATAGAAGCGTTCGTAGACAGGCAGTATCCTGATGAGATGATCGAGCAGGTGTGGCCGAATCTGAGGATACAGTGAAGCCTGCTCTGACGGGAACAGAAAAGAGGTTGTAAAGTGCAGTTCTCTGCAATATAATGAATGCAGATTGATAAACATAATATAAGTGAGCGAATATACAGATGATAGGAAAGCGGTTTCCGGGAAGAATAAAAATGAAAGAAAAGACTGTATGAAAAGGAGGGATGAGAATGCTGCTGCGATATATTGTAAGTAATTTTAAGTCCATTGGGCATCCGGTAGAATTCAGTATGTTTCCGACGGAAGAAAATGTGGATGAGAGTTATCTGAAAACGATTAAAACAAGGGCCGGAGAATGGAAGATACTGCGCCGGGGCTGTTTTTTTGGTCCCAACGCATCCGGGAAGACTTCTTTTATTGAGTCAGTCAGTTTTGCACGCGATTTTATTGTGGATGGACAGAAAAGCGGAAAGGGAACAGGTATCAACCAGTTCAGAGGTGATTTTGATGATCTGAACGGAATTTCTCTGTTTCAGTTTATGTTTTATCTAAAGGGTGAAATTTATGAATACGGTTTTACGATGGATCGGCGACAGATACATGAGGAATGGCTGATGCGGTTGACCAAAAAAGATCTTAAACCATTATTTACAAGAGTTACGGATACCAGAGGAAGAACTGTGATCGATATAGAATCCCGGTTTGGAAAGTCGGACTCAAAGGACCGGATACTGGCGGAAGTGCTGAAAGACAGCATACAGGAGAAGCAGAAAAACCAGCTTTTTCTGTATAAATTATATGATAATGGAATAAAAAAAGCGGAAAAGATAGTCCAGTGGTTCAGAGAACTGCAGGTTATTTTTCCGGGAACAGAGGCCCGGGCACTGCCGATCCGTATGAGGGAAAATGAAGAATTAAGAACATATATAGGCAGAGCGCTGAATGAGATGGATACGGGAGTCTTTGAAATATCAGTAGCCAGTAATGAGATAGATTTTCATGAATTTGCAGAAAAGCTGGACCTTCCCCGGGAAATTGTAGAGGATATTGAAGAGATCAAAAACGGGATTGTAAGTATATCTGGAAGATATTTTATTTTTGCAGAGGATAAAAAGAAACGGACGATATTAGTTCAGTTGAAATTTGCACACAGACTGAATGGAAAAACTGTTCAGTTTAATATCGAAGAGGAATCAGACGGAACGCAGAGACTGCTGGATTTGCTTCCAATGCTTTTTATGACCGGGCGGACACCGTTTATTTATTTTGTAGATGAGATTGACCGGAGCCTTCATACAAAACTGTCTCAGTTTTTACTGGATCGATTTATTGCTGAAGCAGAGGATGGATGGAATCAGATTATATTTACATCCCATGATGTCAATTTGATTGATTTCCGTCATTTTCGACAGGATGAAATATGGTTTATGGAGAAGAATCATTTAGGAGAGTCTGTCCTGAGGCCATTTTCTGATTTTGAAGTAAAAGATGGACAGAATGCATTAAAAGCCTATCTTAATGGAAGATTTGGGGCAGTTCCTGTGATAAAGGGGGGACATGGATGCCGGTGATCAGTAATCGAGTTCCATTTTCACAAAGGCCATTCCGGACAAAAAGAGCAGCTGACAATAAAATTATCTTTCTTTCGCTGGAAGGAAGTGTAACAGAAGAAGAGTATTTTTCTATAATTACAGAGATTTATAATGGCGTCAGGACGAAAATCCAGTTTATTTCTGTTATGGAAGAGATCATAGGTACACCACCCAAACGAAGGACCTTGGAGCAGGCCAGAATGCTTGGTAAAAATCGTCCATTGCAATTGGTAGATAAAATCGAGCAGTTTAAAGTGGAGATGGAAGAGGAATATCAGTTTTCAAAGTATTCGGACGAATTCTGGATTGTGACAGATGTGGATGATAACTGGTCGGATACAGAAATAAGCCCAGGAAAGACACTGGCAGATGAGTGGAAAGAAGCGGTGGACATATGTGAGGAAAAAGGCTATGGATATGCGATCAGTAACCCGTTTTTTGAGATCTGGCTGTTACTGCACCATGACGAAGCAACTATAGAGGATAAGACTTTTGCAGTGACAGATGAGCATGCATATGAAAAAACAGATCATTTTAGAAAAAGACTCAAGAAACTGGATGTTCCTTTGAAAGGAAAAGGTAAGGATAAAAAACATCTCACGTTTTCGGATTATGATGCAGAAAAAGTAATGAAGGCTGTAAAAAGAGCGCAGGAGCTGCATAAAGACAGAAAGGATCTTTGTCCAAAGTATTTTGCCACAACTGTTTATCTGCTTCTGGAAAAAATACAGGGCATATTGCTGTAAATTTTAAGATTTATTAAGAATTGTATCCTGGATTTTATGTTATACTGGAAACGATATACCGGGATAATATGCCCGGGATACGCAAAAGATAAGTTAAGGGAGGATGGTTGTGGGTGAGATGCGGGAACCTGTGATACAGGTGAAAAATCTCTATAAGGTTTTTCGGGTTGGAAATGAAAGGGTCCGCGCCTTAAACGGCGTGGATATGACTATATATAAAGGGGAGTTCTGCGCAATTGTTGGAACCTCCGGCTCCGGTAAATCCACGATGCTGAACATGCTGGCGGGACTGGAAAAACCGACGAAAGGCGAGGTTATCATCGCAGGACAGCATCTGGAGAAGATGAGCGAGAACCAGCTGGTGAAGTTCCGGAGGGAGAAGGTGGGCTTTATCTTTCAGTCCTTCAATCTTCTGGGAACGATGAACGCCATCGAGAATGTGGCGCTGCCGCTGACTTTCCGGGGGGTAAATAAGAAGGTACGGGAGGAGAAGGCAGTGAAGATGCTGAAGCTGGTGGGACTCCCGAAGCATATGAAGCACCGGCCCAATGAGATGTCGGGCGGGCAGCAGCAGAGGGTCGGCGTGGCCAGGGCGCTGGTGCTGGATCCGGAGATCATCTTTGCGGATGAGCCCACGGGAAACCTGGACTCCAATACTTCCGCAGAGGTGCTGAAGCTTATGCGGAAAGTGGTGCAGGAACAGAATCAGACCATGGTCATGGTCACACATGATAATCATCTGGCGGGTTTTGCAGACCGGATCTTTCATATTATAGACGGGAAGATCGTGAAGGTGGAGAACCGCAGCGAGTATAAGGAGGAAGAGGAATGAGGATGCGGATGGTAAAAGGACTGACAGCAGTGCTGTGTGCAGTGATGCTGGCGCCTGTGGGTTCTGCGGCGGTGCTGCCGGGGCTGGAGATGGTGGCGGAGGCGACAAATACAGGGACCGGAGGAGAAAATACGAATAATCCGGGTGAAAATAACAACTCATCAGTAACAGGAAATCCAGAAGAACTTCTGCAAAAAGCAAAAGATGCTGCCGAAAATCAACTGAAGGATTACCAGTTATATATTGATCCGGATAAAAAAGAGACTGCACGGCTTGATGATATCATTTCAAAAGCCGTGGAGCAAATTAAAAATATGTCTACTGCTGAAGGGGTTGAAAGATATATTACGAGAACAGAAAAGGAAATGGATGATGTAATGAATCCCCCCAACGATGATGACGAAGACGAAGACGACCCCGCCCCCGTCAGCGCTGACCACCTCCTGATGGTTGGCGGCAACTGGGTCACACCCGTGGCCAATGCAGGACAGGCGGTCAGCATTGTCCTTCCCGTGGTGAACATGGGCAAGACCATGGTGACTGACGCGGTCGTGACGCCCGTCCTGAGTACGGACACCACTTCCTGGCCCTTTGAGATCACCAGCTCCAACTATTCCCAGACCATCAAGGATCTGCCAGGGACCGACACCGGCATGTCCGATATGGACCGCCGCCGGGAGGTGACCTGGGATCTGAAGACCAGAAGCGACGTGGGCAACGGTTATCAGAAGATCTCCTTTAAAATCGTCTATCGGGATTCTGAGGGCAACAGTCAGGAGACGACGCTGGATACCTATGTACAGCTCAGCGGGACTGCCGGTGTGGGGGCAGACGGAAAAGCTTCTGTTCCGAGAGTTGTCGTCACCGGCTTTGAGACAGAGCCCAAAGACGTACATGCAGGGGAGAGCTTTATGCTGACGCTGCATCTGAAGAATACTTCCACAGCGACCAGCGTCAACAATATGATCTTTGAGATCGTGGCTGCAGTGGAGGGAAAGGATGAGGACACTACATACGCCGCATTTCTTCCCACGGCCGGATCCAGTACGATTTTCGTGGATTCCATTGGTAAGAACGGAACCAGAGATATCCAGATCGAGATGGAGGCGAAAGCAGATCTGACTCAGAAGCCCTATGCGGTGGATGTAAATATGAGCTACGAGGATGAGCATGTTAATGCGTATACCAACAAGACCAGTGTGTCCATCCCTGTGAAGCAGGAAGCCCGGGTGGATATCAGCGAACCGGAGGTCATGCCGTCGAGTATCGAGGTGGGCAGCGAGTCCAACATCATGTTTAATATTTACAATATGGGCAAGACCAAGCTCTACAATGTGCAGGTGAAGACGGAGAGCGATACCGTCAGCGGGGGAGACGCCTTCATCGGCAATCTGGACTCCGGCGCCACCGGATCGGTGGACATCTATGTGATCGGACAGTCAGCGACCATGGATGAGGGACTGATCAGGCTTCAGATCTCCTATGAGGATGAGACCGGTGCTTCTACTGTGATCGAAAAAGAAGTGTCGCTCTTTGTAAATGAATCCATGATGGAGGATTTTACAGGAGATGATATGATGATGGGAGACGACTCCATGCTGGATGAGGCCGGCACGGGCAGCACCGGAACCTATGCGGCTGTGGTCGTGGGCGTGATCGTGATCGCCGGTATCATCGGCGCTGTCATCTATATGAAGCGGAAGAAGAAAAAAGAGCAGCAGAGCCTGGAAGAAGATATTCTGGATCTGGATGACGATAATACAAAGCTGTGATAAAAGGAGCAGGGAATGAAATATTTTGATTTGCTCAGAATGAGTGCGTCGAACCTGCTGCGCAGGAAGCTTCGAACCGCCCTTACTGTACTGGGCGTGATCATCGGTACTGCTTCCATCGTCGTCATGGTGTCTCTGGGCCTGGGGCTTCGGAAGAGCTCTCTGGCTCAGATTGAAGAATACGGCGGACTTACGACCATCAATGTAAATAACTACAGCTGGTACAATTCGGACAGCACCGGTGACGAAGAGCCGAAGCGGATCGATGACGCGGTGGTGGCGGAGATGGCGCAGATCCCCCATGTGGAGGTGGCGTCGCCGCTTCTGGATGTGAGCGTCATTGCGAAGCAGGGCGCCTATGAAGGATGGTTTCGGATCCAGGGGATGAACCAGGAGGCGCTGCAGAAGATGGATATTGATATCGCAGAGGGGGAGCTTCCGCCGGCGGACGGCAATCTGCAGCTCTTCTACGGAAATCAGGTCATTACCAATTTCTACAATGCACGGACCAACGAGTACTACTGGGAGACCATGGAAGTGCCGGATGTGGACCTGATGAATGAGCCTGTTTTTCTGATCTTTGACACAGATGCCTATTATCAGGCAGGGAGTACGGACGGCAACGGCCAGACGATCCTTCCGCCGAAAAAATACATCATTCCCACCTGCGGGATGATGGCAGGAGATCTGGAGACTTATAAGGAGAACTGTAACTCTGTATTTGCGGACATTGACGCTCTGAAAGCCATGCTGAAGAAGGTATTTAAGAACAAAGTGATTCCCGGACAGCCTGCCACCAAGAGCGGAAAGCCGTATAAAGAACTTTATTATGAAGAAGTGTATATCCGCGTGGACAGTATGGATCATGTGAAGGAGGTCCAGCAGGCGATTCAGGATATGGGTTTTAATGCCAACAGCAACGCGGAGTGGATGGAACAGACCCAGAGTCAGATGGGCATGATCCAGATGGTGCTGGGAGGCATCGGCGCCGTATCTCTCTTCGTCGCGGCCATCGGCATCGCCAATACGATGATGATGTCCATTTATGAACGAACGAAAGAAATCGGGATCATCAAGGTGCTGGGCTGCGATCTTGGAAATATCAGATCCATGTTTCTTCTGGAAGCAGGATTTATCGGTTTCTTCGGAGGAATGGCGGGACTGATCCTGAGTGAGATCATATCTGCCGTCATCAACTCCGTCGTCGGCAAGGCTTCGGGCGGGTATTACGAGCAGCTTTCGTATATCCCCCTCTGGCTGATTCTGGTATCGCTGGTATTTGCGGTGCTGGTGGGTATGGTGGCCGGATTCTTCCCGGCGCTCAGAGCCATGAAGCTGAGCCCGCTGGCAGCGATCCGCAACGAGTGATGATCCATGAAGGAAGACAGAAAAAGAACGGAATGACCACAGAACAGACGGCATCCGGTTCCTGGCATTCCCTAAAAGGGCTGCCGGGAACCGGATGCCGTGTTTATCAGAATCCCAGGTCTTCATTGACCAGGATCACTTTGATGCGTCCCGGGATGCCGCTTCGTCTGGTGACGACGATCTGGCTGCAGATGCAGTCGGGGGAGAAGCAGTTGCCGCAGACGCCGGTCTTGGCACAGGGGGTGTCCTTGTTCAGGCGTGTGGTGTTGGGGGGCGCCGCTTTGGTGCGGATGCGGTCGATGCCGGCCTGGACATTACCGACGACCTTGTTCATGCCGGCGATGACGAGCACGTGTTCCGGACCGGCGCACAGACAGGAGACCCGGTTGCCGAAGCCGTCGATATTCACCAGTTCACCTTCCATGGTGATGGCGTTGGTGCTCATGAGATAGTAGTCAGCCATGACCGTTCTGGAAAAAAGCTCCCGTTTCTCCTGCGGAGTGGAAGCGGCGTTGCGGTCGATCAGCGTGTAGCTGCGTTTCTGGACGGCATCCATCAGGCCGCATTCGTTGATGCTCATGGAGCCGCCCCAGGAGAGGACAGAGCCCTGCGGCATGAGTTCCAGAGCTTTGTGGACGGCGTCCGCACAGGTTTCACAGAAGAAACCGTCGATGTTCCGCTTTGCGAGCTTCCGGATGATCGTGTCTGCGGCATTTCGATTTGACTGTTTTACAAATGACATGGTATTCCTCCTTCTATTGGAATCCGCAGGGAAATACTGCGGATGCGTTATGGACAGTATAACAGAAAACAGCAGGATGCGCCACGGGATTCTGGCAAAATGCCGGGCACAGGGCAGTGAATGTATTTTTTATGGAAAGGATGACAGATCAATATGGCAGAGAAAAGGCTTTTAAAGAGGTCGGAGGTCAGGACCGGGGATACCTGGGCAATGGAGGACCTGTATAAAAATGATGAAGCATGGGAAGCAGATTTTAAGCGTCTGGCGGAGGAGATCCCGGTGCTGCGCACGTATGAGGGCCGGCTGGGAGAGAGTGCCTCCGTCCTTCTCAGGATGCAGAGGAAGAGCGACGAGCTGAATATGCTGGCGGAAAAGATATATGTGTATGCTGCCCAGAAGCTTCATGAAGATACAGAAAATGGAAGATATCAGGAACTTGCCAACCGTGCACAGGGGCTTCTGGTGAAGCTTTCGGAGGCCGGGGCGTATATGGAACCGGAGCTTCTGGGGCTTCCGGAGGGAACTGTGGAGCAGTTTCTTGAGGAAAATAAGGAGCTGGTGGTATATCGTCAGTATTTTGAAAATATGATGAGACAGAGGGAACATGTCCTCGACCGGGAACGGGAGGAGATGCTGGCGGCGGTGGGAGAGCTGGCGGAAGGACCAAAGGATATTTTTATCATGTTCAACAATGCGGATCTTCGTTTTCCGGAGATCACCGGAGAAGACGGCGAGCCTGTGGAGGTGACTCACGGGAGGTATATGACGCTCATGAAGAGCAGGGACCGGCGGGTGAGACGGGAGGCATTTGAAGCGCTCTACGGGATGTACGGGAAATACCGCAATACCCTGGCGGCGGCATACGGAGCCAACGTAAAGCAGGCAGTATTTTATGGCAGGGCGAGAAAATACGGGTCCGATCTGGAGGCGGCTCTTGACGGAAGTCATATTCCGGTATCTGTCTATGACAGTCTGATCCAGGCAGTACATGAGTATCTGCCGCAGATGTACCGGTACGTGGAGCTCAGAAGAAAGCTTCTGGGAGTGGATGAGCTCCATATGTATGACCTGTATGTGCCCATGGTGCCGGACGACGGACAGAGGATCCCCTTTGCACAGGCGAAGGAGATGGTGCTTCAGGGACTGGCGCCCATGGGAGAAGAATATCTGGGGCTTTTGAGAGAAGGGTTTTCCTCCCGCTGGATCGACGTGTATGAGAATCAGGGAAAGAAAAGCGGGGCCTATTCCTGGGGAGCCTATGGGACGCATCCCTATGTGCTTCTGAACTATGAGGAAAATCTGGGCAGTGTATTTACACTGGCTCACGAGATGGGGCATGCGCTGCATTCCTGGTATTCAGACGCGAATCAGCCGTATATCTATGCGGGATACAAAATCTTCGTGGCGGAGGTGGCTTCCACCTGCAATGAAGCGCTTCTGATCCATCATCTGATCCGGACGGCAGAGGGGCCGAAGCAGAAGGCATATCTGATCAATTATTTTCTGGAGCAGTTCCGGACCACGCTGTTCCGGCAGACCATGTTTGCGGAATTTGAGAAAATCACCCATGGAATGCAGGAACAGGGGGAGGCATTGACCGCGGACCGGCTGTGCGGGATCTATCATGGTTTGAACCGGGAATATTTTGGAGAAAATATCTGTGTCGACAGGGAAATCGGGCTGGAGTGGGCAAGGATCCCGCATTTTTACACGCCGTTTTATGTCTATCAGTATGCCACCGGCTTTTCAGCGGCTATTGCTCTGTCAAAGAGGATTCTGGAAGAGGGAGAGACGGCGGTAGAGCAGTATAAGAATTTCTTAAAAGGAGGAAGCTCTGCATATCCGCTGGATCTGCTGCGCATGGCAGGAGTGGATATGGAACAGAGAGAACCGGTGGAAGACGCACTGAAGGTATTTACACAATATCTGGATGAAATGGAGAGACTGGCAGGGAATGACGAAATATGAAGCAATTTTCAGAAGAAAATCCATCCGGAGATATCGGGAGGCCGAGGTGGATGAGAAGATTCTGGAGGAGATCCGGGGATTTGGAAAGGACGCCCTGGGGGACCGCCCGGACATCGCTGTAAGATGGAAGATTTACCGGGCATCGGATCGCAGTGTCCGGGGACTTTTTCAGGTGAAGGCGCCTTATTACGCAGCCCTTTATTCGGAAATCTGTGAGGACTGTTATATTCATGCGGGCTGCCTGATGCAACAGCTCGTGCTGCATCTGCATACGCTGGGCATCGGAAGCTGCTATCAGGGCGGCGCCAGGCTGAAGGACAGCAGGGAAGAGGGCATGGAGCTGATGATGATCCTTGCCTTTGGCTGGCCTGCAGAGCCCCTGGAACGCAGACGGGCGGATTTTAAGCGGGCAGAGCTCAAAAAACTGGTGAAGGTAAACGGGCCGCTTGGGAGGGCCCAGAGAAAGCTTCTGGAACCTGCCCGGCTTGCGCCCTCTGCCCTGAATCAGCAGCCCTGGAGGTTTGTGGTCACGGAAAACAGAATCCACCTCTTTGTCCGGCGTCCGGGCATCGTGGGTTATGATCGGCAGCTGAACAAGAACATGTTCAATGCGGGCATCGTCCTGTCCCATATGCTGATCGCCGCGGAAGAGCACTGGATCGACCTGGAATACCAGAAGCTGGACAGCATCATGGAGAAGGCGATCCAGAACCATCTCTATGCAGGCAGCCTGGTGTTCACCGGCACGGTTGGGAAAGCGTGAGGCGGCCAGCCGTATCTTACGTCCACCGGTGTGTATCTGGTGGACCGTATGGATGCCGGGGACAGCAGCGGAGAAACTGCAGAATTTTTGACGGAAATTTTTGAAAAACGGTTGACAGAAAAAAGGTTTTGGTGTATTATAACTATTGTCGCCGGTACGGTGCGGCAGTTATAAAAGATGCACGAGTGGCTCAGTGGTGGAGTATCGCCTTGCCAAGGCGAGGGTCGCGGGTTCGAATCCCGTCTCGTGCTTTTACACAGAACAGAAATGCTGAAGTGGGGCATTTCTGTTTTTTTATAAAAATATACCGGCAGATAAATGAATGAAAAACGGATAAAAGCGTAATCAAAGAATTATTTGAAAAATGAGACTGGATGAGGTATGATAGAAATGGATTGTTATCGGTAAAAATGACTGCTATGAAAGCTGTGTTACGCCCATGGAGGACATGCCGGCGGACTGCAGCGGCACCCAATGTGGACCTGATCTATGATATCCTGCAGCAGGCCTTGTGAGTACAGGAAGAGGAACGGATATGAAAGATAAAAACAGGTCCGCAAAAGGAATAAGGCGTCTTTCGTACTTGTATATTTTTTGATTTTCCGTTATTCTGGTAATGCAGAGTTTATTTTATGAACACATATAGATCAGGAGGTAAGATACATATGAACCAATGTTATGACTGTGAAACCTGTAAGAGCGCGGACAAGCCGCTGGAAAGCTTTATCGCAGGGCTTCCCATGGAGACGTCCCACCATCGGGTGAAGGGGCAGAGCGTGAAATGCGGCTTTGGACTGAAAGGCGTCTGCTGCCGTCTGTGCTCCAACGGACCGTGCCGGATCACGCCCAATGCACCGAGAGGAATCTGCGGCGCCACGGCAGATGTGATCGTGACCCGGAATTTCCTGCGTGCAGTGGCATGCGGAAGCGGATGCTATATCCATATTGTGGAGAAGACCGCATGGAACCTGAAGAACACGGCAATCAATCACGGGGAGATCAAGGGACATCATGCACTGGCGACGCTGGTGGAGGAGTTCGGGATTGATGCGTCCCTGGATGAGCATGCACAGGCTCTGGCAGTGGCGGACAAGGTACTGAACGACCTCTACAAACCCATCTGGGAAGAGATGGAGCTGGTGGAGAAGATGGCATATGCGCCCCGCTATAAGAGATGGAAAGAGCTGGGCATCGTGCCGGGCGGCTCCAAATCCGAGGTTTTCGACGGCGTGGTGAAGTGTTCCACCAACTTAAGCTCCGACCCGGTGGAAATGCTCATGACCTGTCTGCGTCTGGGAATCTCCACGGGATTATACGGGCTGACGCTTACGAACCTGTTAAATGACGTGATGCTGGGAGAGCCGAAGATCCGCCTGGCGCCGGTCGGCCTGAATGTGATCGATCCGGATTATATCAATATCATGATTACCGGACATCAGCATTCTCTGTTTACCCATATTCAGAACCGTCTGACGGATGCGGATGTGGTGGAGAAGGCGAAGGCAGCGGGAGCAAAGGGCTTCAAGCTGGTGGGCTGTACCTGTGTGGGACAGGACCTGCAGCTTCGCGGGGCGCATTATACGGATATCTTTGACGGGCATGCGGGCAACAACTATACCAGCGAGGCAGTGCTGGCCACCGGAGCCATCGATGCAGTGCTGTCCGAGTTCAACTGTACGCTTCCCGGGATCGAGCCCATCTGCGATGAACTGAAGATCAAACAGATCTGTCTGGATCTGGTGGCGAAGAAGGCCAATGCAGAGTCTGTGGAATATGCCTATGAGAAGAGAGAAGCACAGACAGAGATTATCATCGACAAGATCATCGAGGCTTACAAGGAGCGCCGGGGTGTGGTGCCCATGAATCTGCAGCCGGAGCACGGCAATAAGAATACTCTGACCGGTATCTCCGAAGGCTCTCTGAAAGAATTTCTGGGCGGACAGTGGAAGCCTCTTATCGATCTGCTTGTATCCGGAAAGATCAAAGGTGTGGCAGGAGTCGTGGGATGCTCCAACCTGACGGCCGGCGGCCATGATGTACTGACGGTGGAGCTGACAAAGGAGCTGATTAAACGCGATATTATCGTACTCTCTGCAGGATGTTCTTCAGGCGGCCTGGAGAACTGCGGACTGATGACGCCGGAAGCGGCAGATCTGGCTGGAGACAGCCTGAAAGAAGTATGTAAGAGCCTGGGTATCGCACCGGTTCTGAACTTCGGTCCCTGTCTTGCCATCGGACGTCTGGAGATGGTGGCGACTGCTCTGGCAGCAGAGATCGGCATCGATATCCCGCAGCTTCCGCTGGTGCTCTCCGCACCTCAGTGGCTGGAGGAGCAGGCGCTGGCAGACGGATGCTTTGGTCTGGCTCTGGGCCTTCCGCTTCATCTGGGACAGCAGCCGTTCATCGCGGGCAGTGAGCTGGTGGTCAATGTACTGACAGAAGGTCTGAAGGACATTACCGGAGGGCAGGTGCTGGTGGAGATCGATCCGGTCAAGGCGGCGGATCAGATGGAAGCAATTATTCTGGAGAGACGGAAAGGGCTGAATATCTGAGAACAGACTGCACGTAGGACTTTAGTCAGGAGAGAGAGTATGAAACGAATTGCGATAGACCCGTCCAAATGTGATGGGTGTAAGAACTGCGCGCTGGCATGCATGGACAGCCATCGTACGGACGGCGGAGAGGGAGTTATTACATTGAACTTCAACCTTCCGGAGACGGAGGCGCGCAATGAGATCCAGAATGACGGAAAGGGCGGGTATCTGCCCATGTTCTGCCGTCACTGCAGTGTGCCGGGCTGTGCCAACAGCTGTATGAGCGGTGCATTGAAGAAGGATATGGAGACGGGACATGTGACCTACGATGAGAAACGCTGCGGCGCATGTTTTATGTGTGTGATGAACTGTCCGTACGGAATCCCGAAGCCGGATAAGAGCGGGACGAAGATCCTGAAATGCGATTTCTGCAATGAACGTCCGGAAGGACCGGCATGTGTGGCGGCCTGTCCGAAACAGGCGATCTGGGTAGAGGAGGTGCAGTAGATGGCAGAGATTTATGTGATCGTGGGCACTGGAGCGGCAGGTATGGCAGCCGCGGAACGCATCCGCCTCTATAAAAAGGATGCTACTGTCATTATGATGTCCGTTGATGAGCATTCTCACTCCCGCTGCATGTTGCACAAGTTCCTGGGCGGCGAGCGGACGGAGGAAGAGCTGTCCTTTGTGGAGCCGGATTTCTTTGAAAAAAATGAGATTTACTGGGGCAGAGGGCAGAAGGCGCTGGGACTGGATACGGCAAAGAAACAGATCCGGATGGAAAATGGATACCAGCCCTACGACAGGCTGCTGATCGCCACGGGATCTGTGTTCGGTATTCCGCCCATCAATCATTTCCGGACGGCGTCCAATGTGTACGGCTTCCGGGATCTGAGCGATGCCCGGAAGATCGATGCGGCAGTACGGGCGAAGGATGCAAAACACGTGTTCATTGTGGGCTCCGGTCTGGTTGGTCTGGATGTGGCTACCGGTCTGATGGAGCGGGGGGTGAAGGTGACCATCGCAGAGATGGCGCCCAGAGTCATGCCGCTGCAGACGGATGATACGGCGGCAAAGGCCTATCAGGAGCGCTTCGAAGCACATGGGGCGAGATTCCTTCTGGGCATCGGAGCCAGCGACAGCGTCATCAATGAGCAGAACGAGATCACAGCCGTGGTTCTTTCCACCGGAGAGACTGTGGAGTGCGATTTTGTTATCTGTGCGGCAGGTGTCCGTCCGAACATCGCATGGCTGGAAGGAAGCGGACTTGCCATGGAGCGGGGGATCACGGTGGATGCAAACATGCGCACTTCCGTACCGGATGTCTATGCGGCAGGGGATGTGACCGGACTTGCCGGCGTATGGCCGAATGCCATGGACATGGGCCGCGTGGCGGCTTCCAACATGTGCGGAGTGCCCACGGAATATACAGACCGGTACTGTATGAAAAATACATCGAATTTCTTCGGGCTCCAGATGCTGACCATCGGAGATATCAATGCACAGGTGGAGGGCGCTGATATCTATGTGAAGGAAAGCAGGAACTGTTATAAGAAAGCGGTGGTAAAGGACGGCGTCCTGAAATCGATTCTGATCCAGGGCGATATTTCTCATACAGGGCACTGGCAATATCTGATCAAAAATGGTATAAATATAAGTGAACTGCTGAAGGTGAAAGACGTATTTGATATTTCTTATGGAGATTTCTATCATCTGGACGATATGGGAGAATATCAGTACGCATAGGACAGCGGAACATAAAAAACAGCGTCTGCCGGATGCGGCTGCGTCAGGAGATGCTTCCAGACGCCGGGGAATGGGTCGGCAGATGCGGAACTTAAAATAGGAGGACAAACCAATGTATGCAGAATTTGATGAGAGTCTGGTAACCGGTAATGAGATGATCGACGGACAGCACAAGGAGCTGATCGGAAAGATCAACAAGCTTGTGGACTGCTGCGAGCAGGGCGGCGGCAAGCTGGAGGCCATCAAGATGCTGGATTATCTGTCAGATTACACAGAATTCCACTTTGGAGCAGAGGAGAAGCTTCAGGAGGAAGTCTCCTATCCGGGGCTGGAAGAGCACAGGAAGCAGCATGCGGCATTTGTCAAGGCAGTGGGAGAGCTGCATGAGATGCTGGAAGAGGAGGAAGGCCCGACGGATGCTTTTGTAGAGGCGGTCAACAGGAATGTAATCGACTGGCTCTATAAACATATTAAAGGGTTCGACTGCTCCGTGGCATCCTACATCAATATGGATTCCCATGCAGAGAGACTGTAGAAGAAGACGAAGGGCATGGGCTGCCGCAGAATGCATCTTTTGCGGCGGCCCTTTTGCTGTCCCGGGAGGGAGCATCCGGATCAGACATGCCGGGGAAGAACATGGGACTAATCAGGAAGATTTGTCCGGAGGGACTGGTAAATGAAATCAGAAGACAGAATAAAATACGCAAAACGTGCCCTGGACGGCATTGCATTAGGCGACTGTTTCGGGCAGAGCTTTTTCATGCCTGATGAAACGGCCCGTCAAAGAATAAAAAACAGAGAGATTCTGAATGAGCCGTGGTATTTTACGGATGATACGGTAATGGCAATCGGAATCTTTCAAATTCTGGAAAAGTACGGGGAAATCAACCAGGGCGCGCTGGCCAGGGTGTTTGCTGAGAATTATGCTCTGGACTGGCACCGGGGATACGGAGGAACGGCTCATTCCATCCTGCGCAGCATCGGTGAAGGACAAAACTGGCGGGAGGCTGCATCGGGAGCATTTGACGGAATGGGGTCCATGGGAAATGGCGGAGCCATGCGTGTCGCGCCTGTGGGCGCATATTTTGCAGATGATATGGACAAGGTTTTATACCATGCCAGAGCGTCTGCGGAGATTACACATGCACATATAGAAGGGATCGCGGGTGCGATGGCGGTTGCCGCAGCGTCAGCCCTGCTTCTGAATAAAAAGCTGGGGCGCTATGGGGGAGAGGGAGAGGATTTTCTGCGGGATGTTGCAGATAAATTGCCGGAGAGCGATACCAGATACAAAATATTGTCTGCAGTTTCTGTGAAAAAGGAGAGCAGCATTGATTTTGCGGTTTCCATGCTTGGAAATGGAATCAGGCTGACGGCGCAGGATACGGTTCCGTTTTGCCTCTGGTGCGCGGCATATTTTTATACTTCCGTAGAAGAGGCATTGTGGACAGCGGTTTCGGCTCTGGGAGACCGGGATACTATATGTGCCATCGTAGGAGGGATGGTTTCTCTTTTTGCGGATGAGCTTCCGCAGCAATGGTCAGGTTATATGGAACATCCGGAACATTCTGTTTTCTGGAATATAGTGGAAAAATGACAGTTTTGGCACTTCGACGGTAGGCAAAATAGTGATTATGTGGTATATTATTAATAATTATCAAAGGAACTACATAGAGATAGTTATTGAATTACTGCAAGGTCATGAAGAAAGGGAGCTTCCCGTCAGGTGTGAAGACAGCTTCCGGACCGCATGGCTGAAAATATGAAGGAAGTGTGAGATACGATGATGCATGGGAAAAAGTGGAAGAAGTTTCTGCTGGCAGCGGCAGCAGCGGCTGTGCTGGTTGGGAATGCGGCAGCTCCGCCTGCACTGGAGGCAGCAGGAATCAGAACAGGACAGCAGATCTACCGGACCGGTCAGACCGTGCCGGAAGATGACGGCTCTGTAACCGGCACAGAGACCGGGAGCGTGACAGACCCGGCGGGTGGGACGCAGGAGGTGCCCGCAGAGACTCCGGCAGCCGGGATAGAAACACCCGCAGAGACTCCGGCACCGAAGGCGGTCGCCAGGGTACATATGGATGGCACAGATACAGAATATATGGATATCAAAGAGGCGTGGGCGGCAGTCAATGGAAGGACTGCAGAGATCACGCTTCTGGATCATGTGACCACGACAGCAGACATGAGTACCGCGTTTGAACTGACCGGCGGAAATGTCACACTGGATCTGGGCGGGTACCGGTGGACATACCAGTATGTGTCCGAGGGAGAGACTGCTCCTGCCACTTTTGATCTCATCGAGCTGAAAGGAGACGCCACTCTGACGGTGAAGGGCTCGGACGGCAGCGGGATGGTATATGCGGGAAGCAGCAGCTACAAGGGTGCATGTCTCTATGCTACAGGCAATACGACTTTGAACATTGAAGGGGGAACCTATTCCTCCAACGTATCCGCGCCCATCTACGTGGACGGTGCGACGCTGAATGTAAAGGGTGGTATCTTCAGAGCGGCAGGAGCCTCCGAGAGCGCGATCACCATGAACAACGGAACGTTCAGCATGACCGGCGGAGAGGTGCAGGTGGGTGCTCTGACATTGAATAATACCAATGGAAGCCAGAATGTTTCCATTGGCGGTGACTGTAAGATTTCCAGGATCGTAACAAAGGGGAAAGAGGCACTTGCCATTGGCGATACTCTGGACGGTGAATCAAAATATGAAGATGCGGATGATGGGAGTGTTCCGGATGTACGTCCGGGAGAAGGGCAGAACGGTGAGACGATCAATAATGTTCAGACGGCTCGATCTCCTGTAAAAGTGGAAATAACACCCAGTAGTTCCACAGATGCCGTGTTCAGCTATGATGAAAATGAAGAAATATGTACTTTGACTGCAAACGTGGATGTTACAAAAGATGGGCAGCCTGTCAGTAATCCCAGCCTGACATATGCGTGGAGTGTAACATATAAAGCAGATGCCGATGGGAGAGAAGAGAACAGAAGCCTGTCCGGGGATACGGCTCAGCAGGCATATATCGTGAAAAACGGGCAGGATGCGGGAATCTATACTTATTCTGTCGAAGTTACTTATACCGATGGTGCAGACGGCACTGTTTATACAGAAACATCCGAAGGCATGGAAGTAACGGTTAAAGCATTGCCGGATGGAGAGATGACGCTGAAAACGGACCTGGATTTTCCGGCATCGTATATCTATGGACAGCAGATTAAAATTCCTGAAAAGAAATTGACAGATTATGATCTGCCGGCAGTATCATTTGGTGTGGCAGAGGATCAGCTTTCCTGGAGCAGAGAGCTTCTGAATGAATCAGATGAAGAGGTTGCGGCTGCAACCGGTGGAGCTGCATTTGTAGAAAATATAGATGCGGGTAAATACAGGTGGAAGATAACCGTCGGCGACGAGCCTAATTATAAAATAGTTGGTTATGTTCCAGTAGAAATTTTGCCAAAAGAGGTTTATCCTGCCATTGGCGGGACTACCCAGAAGATCTATGATGGAACGACAGATATAAAAGGAGCCAGGATTGTTTTGGCGAATGACCCGGATGGAAACGGGGAAGGCATTCTTGATCGGGATAAGGGAAAAGTAGATATTACATATGATTCTTTTGCTTATAATGATAAAAATGCCGGTTCCAGAAAGATCATTGCGGGCAATATCAGACTGGAAGGCGACAGAGCAAAGAATTATGAATTAAAAGCTGAAACATGTGAGGCAAACGGAGTCATTGAAAAGGCTGTTTTAAAGCTGGATATAGTTGTTTCGCCAGAAAAACAGAATGTGGATGAGCCTGTAAGGATCACACTTACAGCCAGATATAAAGACGGAAGTGTTCTGGGAGATCATGGACCAGATGCGAATATGTTTATCCTGAATGTTTCAGGAAGAAATGATCTGGAAGAAAAGCATTCGCTTGCTTTAAGAGCAGACAGTGGGCAGAATGGAGTGTATACGGCAGACTATAAGACCTCAATTAAGGGCGATAAGACATTTGAAGCTTCCATGGTTGAAAATGATAATTATGCTGTTGAAGGAGGAAAAGTCAGCAACAGTCGACTGACCATTATTAGAGAAGCAGTTAACACATCCCTGACCCTCACCGCCAGCAAGTCCGAAATCACCCATGGTGAAACTGTGACCTACACGGCGACGGTCACCAGAACAGGCAGCAGTACGGACAATACGCTGAGCGGCGGCGTACAGTTTTACATAGACGGCGAAGGGGTCTCTAATCAGGTGGGAGGCGCACAGAGGATCACTTCTTCGGGCGATACGGTGTCCGTCACGATGGACGAATCGGTCCTGACCGTGGGGGAACATACAATCACTGCGAAATTCACCTCGGATTCTGCAGAACCTTCTCAGGCGGAGATTACTACAAAGGTAGCGGAAAAACCGGTAGAGGTCATTAAATCGGTGGTGACCTTAAAGGCAGGCGAGGAAACGGTGACCTACGGCGATGAAGTGACCTATACGGCCACTGTCACCAGAGACGGCGGCAGGGATGGGGACGCATTAAGCGGCGGCGTGCAGTTCTATATGGATGGGGAAGAGAGCTCCAACCGTGTGGGCACGGCCCAGAGCGTCCGGGTATCCGGGGATACAGTCAGCATTAAACTGGGAAGATCCGACCTGTCTGCGGGGGACCACAGGATCGTTGCGGTATTTACCCCGGATGCCGCCGAAGGTTCCAAAGCTGAGGTGACCACGAAGGTGGAGAAGAAGAAGCTCACCTGGGATGTGTCCGGGCTGAAGGCTTCCAAGACTGCGGGCACCGCAGGGGAAGTGAAGGTATACGGGACGCTGGAGGTGGATGGAATCCTGGATGGCGAGATCAAGTTTGAGCAGCCGGAATCCATGATTACCAGCGGTTTCAAATCTGCGGATGCGGGAACCTACAAGGTCACAGTGACCGTGGAGGACGGAGAGTGGACATTTGATCCCAAAGAGCCAAAGAACTATGAGCTTCCGGAGGGAGATCCGGAGATCAAGGCGACGGTCAATGCGCTGAAAGAGCTTTCCGATCCGCCGGAGGCAAAGGACGGAAATACCTACAAGCTGGTGATGGAGGAAGGGCTGTCCACCGTACCGGACGGACTGAAACGGACCAGCTTCAATACGCCGGGCAAGATCGAGAGCGAGCTGAAACGGATTCTGACCAGCTCCGGAGTTTATACAGAAGCAAATACGGCAGTCTATGATGTGATGCTTCAGGTGAGTACAGATGAAGGTAAGACATGGGCGGCAGCCAACGCCGGGAATTTCCCGCAGGAGGGCGTGGTAGTGACGCTGCCCTATCCGGGCGGTACCGGACGGCATACGCATAATTTTGCAGTGGCGCATATGTTTGGCGAAAGTCTGTTCGGCCATACCTCCGGCACGGTGGAGGTACCTGCCGTGACGAAGACGGACAACGGCATCCAGTTCCGGGTGACCGGTCTGTCTCCCATTGCAGTCTCATGGACCGAAGGAGCAGGCGGATCCGTGGCCGGTACTTCCACCTCTCCGGTGGGGACGGCGGTCCGGAGACTTCTGGGAGCACAGACCGGAGATGAGAGCCCGATCCTCCTGTACGCAGGGCTGGGAGCAGGCTGTGTGATCCTGCTGCTGATTCTTGGGATCGTGGTCTTTCGGAGGAAAAAGAAGAATGTGAGATAGAGGACAGAGAGCATCCAGACCTCCCTGACAGCAGAGAAGCTGCAGGGGAGGCAGGGAGGCTCTCTGTCTGCGTACCGGAGGGAAGAGCCGGGGCCCGGGGGATTATTTATAAGCAGGCGTAATCAAATATTTATAATATATTAAATTTACTAATCATATAAAGTGTGCTATGATGTCAGTAAACTTATATGTGCCGTACAGCGCAGGAAAACAGTGCATCAGGAGAAGATGGAGGAAAAAAGCATGGTAAGACGCGTCTTTGTGGAAAAGAAAGAAGCATATGCGGTCAAGGCGAAGGAACTGGAAGACGAGATCAGAAGCTATCTGGGGATCCAGACGGTGACGGGAGTTCGGGTGCTGATTCGTTATGATGTGGAGAATATCTCGGAATCGACCTTTGAGAAGGCGTGCAGCACCGTGTTTAGCGAGCCTCCGGTGGATCTTTTGTATCAGGAGAGCTTCGAGACTTCGGAGCATGCGGCAGTCTTCGGCGTGGAATATCTGCCGGGACAATTTGATCAGAGAGCGGATTCTGCGGTGCAGTGCGTGCAGTTTCTGGATGCCTCGGAGGAGCCGGTGATCCGTACGGCGACGGTCTATGTGATCGAAGGCAGCGTGACAGAGGAAGAGCTTGCTTCCATCAAGGCCTTCTGCATCAATCCGGTGGATTCCAGGGAGACGGATATGGTGAAGCCGCAGACGCTGGTGACGGTATTTCAGGAGCCGGAGGACGTGAAGATCTTCGACGGTTTCAGAGAGATGCAGGAGGACGCATTGAGGGAACTGTACGGTTCTCTGAATCTTGCCATGACGTTTAAAGATTTTCTGCATATTCAGAATTATTTTATAAAAGAAGAAAAGAGGGATCCGTCCATGACGGAGATCCGGGTGCTGGATACGTACTGGTCCGATCACTGCCGCCATACGACTTTTTCCACAGAGTTAACGGACGTGTCTTTTGCAGACGGATATTACAGAAAGCCCATCGAAGATACCTACCGGCAGTATCTTTCGGATCATAAAGAGATCTTTCAGGGAAGGGAGGACAAGTTCGTCTGCCTGATGGATCTGGCGTTGATGGCCATGCGGAAGCTGAAGAAGGAAGGGAAACTTCAGGATCAGGAGGAGTCGGATGAGATCAACGCCTGCTCCATCGTGGTTCCGGTGGAGAACGACGGCCGGACCGAAGAGTGGCTGGTGAATTTTAAAAATGAGACGCACAACCATCCCACGGAGATCGAGCCCTTCGGCGGGGCGGCCACCTGTCTGGGCGGGGCGATCCGCGATCCCCTGTCCGGACGTACGTATGTGTACCAGGCCATGCGCGTGACGGGAGCGGCTGATCCGACCGTTTCCGTGTCAGAGACGCTGAAAGGCAAGCTTCCCCAGAAGAAGCTGGTGCGGGGCGCAGCCAGCGGGTACAGCTCCTATGGAAATCAGATCGGACTTGCCACCGGATATGTGAAGGAGATCTATCATCCGGACTATGTGGCAAAGCGTATGGAGATCGGTGCGGTCATGGGAGCGGCGCCCAGGAAGGATGTGATCCGGGAGACTTCCGATCCGGGGGATATCATCATTCTGCTGGGCGGACGTACCGGACGGGACGGCTGCGGCGGAGCCACCGGTTCCTCCAAGGTGCATACAGAGGCTTCCATTGAGACCTGCGGCGCGGAGGTCCAGAAGGGAAATGCGCCTACAGAGCGGAAGATTCAGAGACTGTTCCGCCGTCCGGAGGTGACCCGTCTGATTAAAAAGTGTAATGACTTCGGTGCAGGAGGCGTATCGGTAGCCATCGGTGAGCTGGCGGACGGGCTTCTGGTGGATCTGGACAAGGTGCCAAAAAAATATGCGGGTCTGGACGGGACGGAGATCGCCATCTCTGAATCTCAGGAGCGCATGGCAGTGGTGGTAGATCCGAAGCATGTGGATGAATTTATGAAATATGCGTCCCAGGAGAATCTGGAGGCGGTCTGTGTGGCAGAGGTGACAGAGTCTCCGCGGCTGGTTCTGACTTGGAGAGGGAAGAAGATCGTGGATCTCTCCCGCGCGTTTCTGGACACCAACGGTGCTCATCAGGAGACCACGGTGGCCGTGGATATGCCTTCGGAGGAACAGAAGTATTTTGAGAGAAAAGAAGTGGGCGATGTCAGGGAGGCATGGCTTGCCGTGCTGAGAGATCTGAACGTATGTTCGCAGAAGGGACTGGTGGAGATGTTTGACGGTTCCATCGGAGCCGGAAGCGTGTTCATGCCCTACGGCGGCAGATATCAGCTGACGGAGACTCAGACCATGGTGGCAAAACTGCCGGTGCTGAAGGGAACGACCGATACGGTCACCATGATGAGTTATGGGTTTGATCCATACCTGTCCAGCTGGTCGCCCTATCACGGAGCGGTCTATGCCGTTCTGGAATCGGTGGCGAAGATCGTGGCATCCGGCGGGGATTACAGCAGGATCCGCTTTACGTTCCAGGAATATTTCCGCAGGATGACAGAGGATCCACATCGCTGGAGTCAGCCTTTTGCGGCGCTTCTGGGCGCCTACAGCGCACAGCTTGGGTTCGGACTGCCTTCCATCGGCGGCAAGGACAGTATGTCCGGGACGTTTAATGAGATCGATGTACCGCCCACGCTGGTGTCTTTCGCGGTGGATATTGCCAGCCATAAGCATATCATCACGCCGGAGCTTAAGAAAGCGGGCAGTAAGCTGGTTCTTCTGAAGATCGACCGGGATGCATATGACCTTCCGGATTTTGTCCAGGCCATGGACCTGTATGGAAAATTTTTCCAGGATGTGAAGGCAGGCAGAATTATTTCGGCCTATGCGCTGGACGCGCATGGGATCATTGCGGCGGTGAGTAAGATGGCTTTCGGCAACAGGCTGGGTGTAAAACTGGAACACAATCTGGATCCGAGAGATGCCTTTGCACCGGGCTTCGGCTGGATCGTGGCAGAGGTTCCGGACGGAAAAGTGGGAGAACTGTCCATTACCTATACGCTGATCGGAGAAGTGACAGAGAGTGGTTTCTCTTATGGCAATGTGTCCATCTCCATGGAAGAGGCGCTGGAGGCATGGACCGGAACGCTGGAGAAGGTATTCCCGACCGTGGCGGTGAAAAACAAAGAGCGGCTGGATACACCGGTTTATCATACAGACAGTATCTATGTATGCAGACATAAAGTGGCGAAGCCAACGGTCTTCATCCCGGTATTTCCGGGGACCAACTGCGAATATGACAGTACCAGGGCGTTTGAACGCGCCGGTGCGGATGTGGTGACGAAGATCTTCCGGAACTTAAGCGGCAGCGATATCCGGGAGTCTGTGGATGCCTTTGAGAAGGCCATCAGTCAGGCGCAGATCATCATGTTCCCGGGCGGTTTTTCCGCAGGAGACGAACCGGACGGCTCTGCCAAATTCTTCGCAACGGCCTTCCAGAACGAGAAGATCAAAGAAGCGGTTATGAAGCTTCTGAACGAAAGGGACGGGCTTGCCCTTGGAATCTGCAACGGCTTTCAGGCGCTGGTGAAGCTGGGACTTCTGCCCCACGGCGAGATCGTGGGCCAGACGGCGGATTCCCCGACGCTGACCTTCAATACCATCAACCGGCATATCTCCCGGATGGTCTATACAAAGGTGGTGACGGACAAGTCCCCGTGGCTCTCCGGAGCAAAGCCGGGCGGGACCTATGTGATTCCGGCCTCCCACGGCGAGGGACGTTTTGTGGCGCCGAAGGAGTGGATCGACCGGCTGTTTGAAAACGGGCAGGTGGCGACCCAGTATGTGGATCTGGAAGGGAATCCCACTATGGATGAGGAGTGGAACGTTAACGGCTCGTATGCATCCATCGAGGGTATCACCAGTCCGGACGGCCGGATCCTGGGCAAGATGGGACACTCCGAGCGCCGGGGCGAGGCAGTAGCCATCAATATTTACGGAGAGCAGGATATGAAGCTCTTTGAATCCGGCGTGGAATATTTCAGATAAGATCCGGAAAGTATCCAGAGGCAACCCCGATGATCCTGTGAGGGCAATCTGGGGCAGCTCCAAAAAGAGAATAGAGTAAGTTCAAATGACCTTGTAGAGAGGAAATACTCCTTTCTATGAGGTCATCAGACTATGCAGGAGTTTTGAAAAACCGTTCTGTCTACGACCTCTCATCTATAATTTCGATGGAAAAGAGCATATCCATCGGTACAGTCGTTCCGTCTGTGAAGAGGATCCTGCGGCGGTATCCGTCGATCTTTTTTACAGTTCCACGGATCGTCACATAGGCGCCGCCGTCTTTTCTCGCATCCGGCTGAAAATAGACGGCCTCCACTTCCGGATTCCGGGCAGGTTCTTCCCGAAGCTTCAAAAGCTGTTCATCCAGCTGTTCCTTCTGATCTTCCTCCAGTTCGACAAAAGAATCCGTAAGCCTTGCAGTCTCCTGGATGGCGGCCCCATGTCCGGTGAGCGCTGCAAAGGGGGAAAATTGTGCGGCCCGGTTCATAAGAGACATCTGCGGATGCCGGGCAGATACATGGTGGGGCAGATGGATGATATCATCGTATTTGTGAGTGTCTTTTTCGTTCATGCTTTGTGTCCTCCGATCTGACGAAGTATGATAGATAAACGGCACTGAATTCTTGCCCTCATAGAGTCTTGCCCCATGTGCCGTTTATCATATTTTTCTGGCAATACGTAATCACAAGATATATAGATTCAGATGCGGTCTTTACTGAAATTAAGATATTATAAATATTATAACAGAATATTTGTTCGGCAGTTATATATTTTTGCGAAACCTGGCATATTTTATTCCGTTTGGTTATATTCCAGGTACAAAAAATCAGATTGAACATTACAGTGGATTCCTGTACAATAAATACATCAGGATGGATGACAGGAGGGTTTAGATGCATACAATCTTAACGGACATGGCAGGAGCCTATATCGAACATTCAGATGTTATCACGGCATTTACATCCATTGTATACAGCCAGCTAAAGAACAGTATGTGTAGAGTATATCCGGATAATGTACAGTATAAATGGATGGTTGACGGAGCAGAAAAGACAGTGATACCGGATGCGACGATCAATTGCAGAGTGCATGCGAAAAAAGGGAACTCCTTTTATGATATTCCCCGTTTTGTTATGGAGGTGTTGTCGGACTCCACGAAAAAATATGACAGGGGAGAAAAGATGGAGATCTACCGGAAAATGGAGATTGATGAATACTGGATCGTTGACTGGGAAAAAAGACAGGTCGAGATCTATAATCTTGACTATGACGAGCATCAGGAGCCGCAGTATCATCTCTTTAAAACAGTGACAAAAGAGAATAAACAGGAACTGGAGATCATTCATTTTCCGCATATCAAGATTGACTTTGATGAATTGTTTAATATCTGAACTTTTTTGTCTGCTGCAAAAGAGGCTGTACATTCGCAGTACAACTCATTTTTGCAGCAGACAGAAGGGCATTTATGACACGGGAAGCTATTGAAAACCTGCGGGGCGCGTATCGTGTTCATTCATGCCTTGTGTCCTCCGATCTGACGGTTTCGTTCCAGCGTCGTGGCGCCTTCCTGTAGATTCATTCCCTTTAAAATGGCGTTTTTTCCGTATTTCTTTTTGACGGACAGCATGGCTTCCTGAAGCCTGCGTTCTTTGGAACGCCTGGCCTCTTCCTCTTCTTTTTTCTTTTCCAGCGCGGCGTAATCGGTAAAAAGGTCCAGCTGTTCACAGGGGACGGTGACGACGGCTTCTGATTCATCGATCAGATGGTTGGCGGTAATGGTCACCCGGCGCAGGAACAGCCTGGGGTTGACGATGCGGTCATACAGCGTAAGGACGGCGTCCGTAATCAGCTGCGTGGAGGAGGTCTGGCAGTCCAGATTGGCAGTTCCGTGGGCGTGCTTTGGAACTTTTCGGCCATAGCGGTCCGTGGTGACTTCCCCTTTGTAGCTTCTGCTGATGCCGGGGTCTGTCAGATTGTCCCGGTCATAGCCGATGGTGAGAGTCAGCTGGTCGGTGACCAGACGCTTGTCCACCAGCTCCAGGGCGAGGAGATCCGCCATCTCACGGACGATCAGCTTTCCCTTGTCAAAGTCATAAGGGCACTGGAGCACCTGTCCGGAACAGATGCTGTTGTTTTCCGGCCGGTAAGCCTTGACCAGGTCGATGGTAGCTGGCTCCCAGCCCCAGGCATGGTCGATCAAAAGCTCCGCATTGACGCCGAACAGCTGATACAGAAGTTCCTCGTTGTGGTAGTCCTGTTCCCGGCCCAGGGAGCAGCGGGCAATGTCTCCCATGGTAAAAAGGCCCACAGACTCCAGCTTTTTCTGATAGCCCCGCCCGACTCTCCAGAAATCGGTAAGGGGCCGGTGATTCCACAGAAGCCTTCGGTACGTCATTTCGTCCAGTTCCGCGATGCGCACGCCGTTCCGGTCAGGCTCCACGTGCTTGGCCACGATGTCCATGGCCACCTTGCACAGATACAGATTGGTGCCGATCCCGGCCGTAGCAGTGATTCCGGTGCTGTCAAGAACGTCCTGCATGATCTTTGCAGCCAGTTCTTTCGGAGTCATCCGGTACGTATCCAGATAATGGGTCACATCCATGAACACTTCGTCGATGGAGTACACATGGATATCTTCCGGTGCGATGTATTTCAGATAGATATTGTAGATTCTGGTGCTGTATTCGATGTAGAAAGCCATCCGGGGCGGGGCGGCAATATAAGAGAGCTCCAGTTCCGGATGCTCGGCCAGCTCCGGCGCATGGCAGGAAACGCCGGTAAACTGCCGTCCCGGCGCGCTGTCCCTTCTCCTGGCATTCACTTCTTTTACCTTCTGCACCACCTCAAACAGTCTGGCTCTGCCGGAGATGCCGTAGGCTTTCAGGGACGGGGATACGGCAAGGCAGATGGTTTTCTCTGTCCTTCGGGTATCCGCCACCACCAGATGGGTGGTGAGGGGGTTCAGTTCCCGTTCGATACACTCCACGGAAGCATAAAAGGATTTCAGGTCGATGGCAATGTAAGTATGCTGTGTTTCCGTCATGGGATCTCCTCCTTTCCGCCAAAATCCGGTTTCTGCAGTCTTTTTGCCTTATTTATCAAAGAAGAAAGGGCTGTCTTTATTATAACAGAATATCTGTTCGATTGTCATATGTTTTTTTGGAAATTTTCATATGCGCAGAGGTCCAAAGGAATGCTTGCCAGAGAAAGGGCGTGCATAGTAAAATAGAATCAGCACGAAGAAGGGAGCAGACAGATGATGAACGCTGCGGAAATACTGAAAAAATACTTTGGATACGATTCCTTTCGGAAGGGGCAGAAGGATGTGATCGACGCCCTTCTGTCAGGGCGGGACGCCCTGGCGATCATGCCCACCGGGGCGGGAAAATCCATATGCTATCAGGTGCCGGCGCTTCTGCTTCCGGGTATTACGCTTGTAATCTCTCCGCTGATCTCCCTGATGCAGGATCAGGTGAAATCGTTGAACGAAGCCGGAATCCACGCCGCCTTTATCAATTCCTCCCTGACGGAGACGCAGATCGCGAAGGCGCTTGCTCTGGCGGCCGGAGGCGCCTACAAGATCATCTATGTGGCTCCGGAACGGCTGGAGAGCGCGGGCTTTGTGGAATTTGCGGTACGCGCGGATATTTCCATGGTCACGGTGGACGAGGCGCACTGTATCTCCCAGTGGGGACAGGATTTCCGGCCCGGCTATCTGAAGATCGTGGACTTTATCGGCCGTCTGCCGGAGCGTCCGGTGGTGAGCGCATTTACGGCGACCGCCACGGAGGAGGTCAAAAGAGATATTGAAGCCGTCTTAAGGCTGAAGGATCCGAAGACGGTCGTGACGGGATTTGACCGGGAAAATCTGTATTACCGCGTGGAGTATGCATCCGGAAAGCAGAAAGATAAATTTGTCATGGATTATATTTCCGAACATTCCGGCGAGAGCGGGATCATATACTGCGCCACGAGAAAAAACGTGGATGAGCTGTGCAGGAAGCTGCAGAGCCTGCATATCCCGGCAGCAGGCTATCACGCCGGCATGGATAACCGGACACGGAAGGAAAATCAGGATGATTTTATCTATGACCGGATGCAGGTGATCGTGGCCACCAATGCGTTCGGCATGGGGATCGACAAGTCCAATGTGAGATACGTGATCCATTACAATATGCCCCAGAGCATGGAAAATTATTATCAGGAGGCGGGGCGCGCGGGACGGGACGGCGGAGACGCCCAGTGCATTCTCCTCTTTGCGGTTCAGGATATTATCATCAACCGCTTCCTTCTGGAACAGAAGATTTTTGAGGGGATGGACGAAGAGGAAATCCGCCGGATGCGGCAGAGAGACGCCCGCAGGCTTCGAACCATGGAGGAATACTGCAGGATTACGTCCTGTCTCAGAAATTATATCCTTTCGTATTTTGGGGAAAAAGCGGACAGCCCATGCGAAAACTGCGGAAACTGCCATCAGGAGTATGAGACAGTCGATCTGACGGCGGACGCCAGATGGGTCATCAACTGTATCGCGGAGACGAAAGGGCGATATGGAAGAAAGACGGTGATCGGAGCGCTCCGCGGGTCAAAGAGCGCCCGGCTGCTGGAGATCGGGGCGGATGCGTACCGGTCCTACGGCGTGCTGGAACACAGAAGCGAAGAGGATCTGCGCCTGCTGATCGAACAGATGCTGTCGGAAGGTTATGTATACGAGACGGAGGGGGATTACAAAGTCGTCCGGATGGGAGACATCAGTGGGCTGCGGGACGAGAACACCCGCGTATGCATCAAGAAAGTGAAAGAAAGAGAGGCTGCTCAAAAGAAAAAGGAGAAAAAGAGCAGCGCCGGAGCTTCCCTTACCGACGAGGGCAGGCAGCTGTTTGAGAGGCTCCGGCAGCTGCGGTTTGAGATCGCGTCAGAGGAGCATGTGCCGCCGTATATCATTTTCGCTGACCGGACGCTGACGGACCTGTGCGTCAGGTTGCCCAGGGATCAGCAGGAGCTGCTTGAGGTATCCGGCATCGGAGAGCATAAGGCTCAGAAATACGGCCGGAGATTTCTGGATGAGATCGCAGAGTTTCTCGCAGAACATCCGGGGACGATACTCAGTGTGGTGACGGTGGGGACCGGCGCAGGATGGACTCCAAAAAGGAAACGGAAAGAAGCCTTTTATCTGAATCCGGAAGATGCGGAAAAATTCCCGTACAGGGAATTGTGCTATATCAGCGAAATGAAAGACCGCCTGAACGAGATCTGCAGTGCAGAATTTGTTAAAAAAGTAACAATATCGGTGATCTGGGCTTATCTGATGGAAATCGGACTGACGGTGGAAGAGCAGCGGGAAGGGCGGTTCTGCAAGGTTCCCACGGAGAAAGGACGACAGCTGGGGATTCGAATGGTGGATAAGGTCAGCCAAAGCGGAATGGAATATCAGCTTCCCATGTATTCGGAGCAGGTACAGAGGCTGGTCGTGGAACATTTTGTGCAGCTGGGAGAAAAAAGCGGCCTGTGAACGGGGCTTGAAGATGAATTCGCAGAAAACGGGAAATATGGTATTTATTTCCCGTTTTCCAGACTGCCGTCTTCCGCATATTTGATTTCGATCACAATGCCGATCTCGTCCTCCGGAATTTCCATGAGGATATCGCTGAATCCTTCGCCGGATTCGGCATTGGAATCCATGTCCCAGTCTTCCCGGTGGCTTAAGAGCCCCAACAGGATTCCATGATAAAAATGTTCCTTTTTATCTTTTCGAACGCTGGTGTCCCGGATGATGATCGTCTGCTTTAACCAGGAATTGAACTGATGTTCGATAGCGGCGGCGTCTCCCTCTCTGAAGGCGTTGCAGAAGGCGTCCAGTTTTGGCGTGTCTTTTCTGACTTCATCCTGAAACCATGTAAAAATCTGCTCCGTAAAAATCCGGCGGATCTCCTGATTGGGGATGGAAACGATTCTTTCATCAAGTTCTTTTGCAGCAGGGCACTCTCATTTCAAACAATTTGCATAAAAAACAGAAAGCCTCTGTGAGGAAACCAGCTGTTTCTGAAAATATTCCGCATAATTTTCTTCAGATTCAGGATACTATCCATATCACAATCTGAAGGAGGACATGAACATGACGAGATTAGACTGTTCTGTTGTAAACTGTACCTATAATAAGGACAACAGCTGCTGCAAGGATAACATCCATGTGGGCGGACATAACGCGAAGGTGACAGATCAGACCTGCTGCGAAAGCTTCCGTGAGCGGAAATATGACGGGACCCGCAATGCGGACGACATTCCCAGCAAGCCGACGGAGGTTGGCTGCGACGCGACGACCTGCACCTACAATCAGTCCTGCAAATGCCATGCGGACCAGATCCAGGTGTCGGGCTCCAATGCGTGCCACTGTGATCAGACGGAATGCGCAACATTCAAATGTGAGTGTAAATAAGATGTTTCAGCGGGAGGACGCATACCTGGCGTCCTCCTGTTATGCTGTATGTGAGATTCATCAGTGCCGTCCCCTTTCCTTCTGGTTATAAAGCTTCTTTTTATTAACATGGCGCACTCTGGCGCGGGGTTCATATTTGGCGCAGTGCTGACAGTAGGTTCTGTGGCAGGCGTCGCGGCCTTTGCTGCACTGGCCCAGCGCTATATAATATTTACAGGGTGTTTCTCTGTATTTTGCCATGGTTCTGACAGTCCTTTCTATGTATAAACAGCATTAAAATTTCTGCATTCACAGTTCCTGGTTATCCGTGCCGTTTATCATACTTTTCCGACAGTTTTTAAATGCCGGATATATAAAATACATAAAAAATAAGATCAGGCGTACGGAAGTGCTCTGCGGCGGGCATCTGTAAAAATGAACGCTCAGGAACGACTTCCGGCCTTGTAATTATATACGGGAGTTAATATTTTCTGAATGTCTGCGGTATCCCTGATGAGAGCGGCGATGGACTGGATGTCCCGGTAGGCAAAAGGCGCCTCATCCAGTGTATCCCTGCTGATGCAGGTACAGTGAATCCCCTTCATCTCGGACTTGAACCGGGAGAGGGTATATCTCTTTGCCACGTCTTCCCGCTTCAGCAGCCTCCCGGACCCGTGGGGCGCAGAGCAGTTCCACTCCGGGTTTCCTCTTCCTTCCGCCAGAAGGATTCCGTCCCGCATATTGGCGGGAATCAGGAGGCGCTCGCCCTTTCCGGCGGAGACCGCTCCCTTTCTCAGCATATATCCGTCTTCTGTCTGCGCCACATAGTTGTGGGGGCAGGAAAAGACGTCTGCCGGTTTCCATTTCATGGCTTTGCACAAGGTCTCCAGAATGGCCAGCCGGTTCTGCGCGGCATAGTCCTGTACGATATGGAGATCATGGAGGTAGCAGGCGAGAAGTGCCCCGTCCAGCCAGATCATGGGCCAGGGAGCAGAGATTCCCCGGGCCTTCAGTTCCTTTTGTCCCAGATGAAGATAATATTCCGCCATCTCCTTCCCCAGCCTCCGGCTGCCGGTGTGGATCGTCAGGTACTGGACACCCTCCGGGTCCCGGTCGATCTCGATGAAATGGTTGCCGCCGCCCAGGGTCCCCATGCTGAGAACGGTTTTTTCCAGATGAATATGTTCGGCGCATTCCAGCGTTTCATATGGAAAATCCGTCCCCTGGGGGTGAGGAGTGCGGCGGATGGACATGCCGCCGGGAATCTGTTCCCGGATGACCGTATCCAGCCGCGTATATTCGATCTTTTTTGCGCCCAGGACAGCGCAGGTCATGCCGCATCCGATGTCGATACCCACGAGAGCAGGAAGCAGCCGGTCCCGGAAGGTCATGGTCAGTCCGATGGGACCGGTCTTCCCCGGATGCACATCCGGCATGACGCAGATGCGGCTGCCCTCGGCGCACGGATGGTCGCAGAGCATCTGCACCTGCGCCAGCGCATAGTGGTCTATGGAATCTGCGAAGATCTTCGCAGAAGTGTAAGTGCCTTTTATCTCTTTCATAATCATACTCCAAAAAAGTCTTTGATCCGGTCCAGCCTGGAAGTCATGCTGACCATGAGCAGATCCAGTACGGTCAGAGCCGCCATGCATTCCACAACGACCACCGCCCGCGGGACGATGATCGGATCATGCCGTCCTTTTATGGATACCGTGATCTCTTCTCCTTCCCTGTTTACCGTCTGCTGTTCTGTCAGGATGGACGGAGTGGGCTTGAAAGCGGCCCGGAAGATCAGGTCGCTGCCGTCGCTTATTCCCCCCAGAACGCCGCCGGAATGATTGGTCCGCTTGCCGATGGATCCGTCCTCTTTTCGATAAAAAGCGTCATTATTGTCGCTTCCGAAAGCTTCCGCAGACCGGAATCCGTCGCCAATCTCGAAACCCTTCACAGCTCCGATGGAACAGATCCCTTTGGCGAGACAGGCGCTCAGCTTGTCAAAGCAGGGTTCTCCCACGCCTGCGGGCAGTCCGCTGATCACGCATTCCACCACGCCGCCGCAGGAATCCTGCCGTTCTCTGCACTGGTCCAGATAAGCTTCCGCAAGGGCGGCGGCTTCGGCATCCGGCATGTTGACTGCATTTTTCTCCATCTGAGACAGGTCAAAACGGTCCGGATGGATGGTTACGGGACCGATGGACCGGGTATAGGCGTTTACGGTGATGCCAAGCTCCTGCAGAAGCTTTGCCGCCACTGCGCCGGCCGCCACCCGTCCGATGGTCTCTCTGCCGGAGGAACGTCCGCCGCCTGTATAGTCGCGGAAGCCGTATTTGCGGTCGTAGGTGTAGTCTGCGTGTCCGGGGCGGTAATAAGAAGCGATCTCCCGGTAATCCCGGGAGCGCTGAGAAGTATTGCGGACCATCAGGGAGATGGGAGTGCCGGTGGTCATTCCCTCGAAGACGCCCGAGAGGATCTCCACGGTGTCGTCCTCCTTTCGCGGTGTCGTGAACCGGGACTGCCCCGGTTTTCTGCGATTCAGATAGATCTGGATATCCTGCTCTGCAAGGGAGAGCCCGGCCGGGCAGCCGTCGATGACGACGCCGATGCCTCTGCCATGGGATTCTCCCCAGGTGGTGACGGATAGTAAAGTGCCGAGTGTTGAACCTGCCATAGATTGATCTGCTCCTGTCCTGTAAAATTGATTGACTAACCATCAGTATATATAATATACTTTCATTTGTAAATGGGATGTAAAGTATGAGGTTGGAAATGTACAGATTATTAAAAAGAGATGGAAATGCAAAACGGGGAGAGTTTCACACGGTGCACGGAGTGATCCAGACGCCCGTATTTATGAATGTGGGGACCGCGGCTGCGATCAAGGGAGCAGTATCCACGGAGGATCTGGAAGCGATTGGTACGCAGGTGGAGCTCTCCAATACGTATCACCTCCACGTGCGCCCCGGAGATCAGGTGGTGAAGAAGATGGGAGGGCTGCACCGGTTCATGTCCTGGGACCGGCCGATCCTGACGGATTCCGGCGGATTTCAGGTGTTTTCACTGGCCGGACTCCGCAGGATCAAGGAGGAAGGCGTGTATTTCCAGTCCCATGTGGACGGCAGGAAGATCTTCATGGGGCCGGAGGAGAGCATGCAGATCCAGTCCAATCTGGCGTCCACGATTGCCATGGCATTTGACGAATGTGCGCCCAGCAGGGCGGAACGGGGCTATGTACAGGCTTCCGTGGAGCGGACGACCAGGTGGCTTTTGCGCTGCAGGGCGGAGCTGGACCGGCTGAACGGCCTTCCCGATACGATCAACCGGGAACAGATGCTCTTCGGGATCAGTCAGGGTGCGGTCTATGAGGATATCCGGATCGACCATGCGAAGGCCATCGCGGAGCTGGAGCTTCCGGGATACGCCATCGGAGGGCTGGCGGTGGGCGAGACTCATGAAGAGATGTACCGGATCATCGAGGCGGTAGTCCCATATCTGCCGGCGGAAAAACCCACCTATCTGATGGGCGTGGGGACTCCGGCGAACATTCTGGAAGCGGTGGAACGGGGGGTGGATTTCTTTGACTGTGTATATCCCAGCCGCAACGGAAGGCACGGGCACGTGTATACCGATCACGGGAAACTGAATCTGTTCAACGCCCGGTATGAGCTGGACGAACGGCCGATTCAGGAAGGCTGCGGATGTCCGGCATGCAGAAGGTACAGCAGGGCGTATATCCGGCATCTTCTGAAGGCAAAAGAGATGCTGGGCATGCGGCTGTGTGTGCTCCACAATCTGTATTTCTACAATCATATGATGGGAGAGATACGGAAAGCCATCGAACAGGGGCGGTATCAGGAATACAAAAGAACAAAGCTGGACGGCTTCCAGGAGCAGCAGAAATAAAAATCTTTTTGGAAAAAATCCTTTCAGAACCGGAAAAAAAGCTTGCCCGAAATGGCGTTATTGTGTACAATATACATTAAGTCATTTTTCAGGAGGAAATAAATATGTTATTGACCGGTGCAGGCGCAGCAGGTGGCGGAATGCTGCAGATTGTTATCGTATGGGGAATTTTTCTTGCAGTCATGTATTTTATCATGCTGAGGCCGCAGAAAAAAGAACAGAAAAGAGTCTCTGCCATGCTCGCTTCCCTGGAAGTGGGGGATGTAGTGGTAACGACCAGTGGATTTTATGGCGTCCTTATTGATATCACAGATGAGGACGTAATCGTAGAGTTCGGAAGCAACCGCAACTGCCGTATTCCCATGAAGAAAGCAGCCATCCAGGAGGTAGAAAAACAGAACTAGGCAGGGGTGCTGTCGGGCGGAAGGGGACTTCCGCCTTTTTGTGGTAAAAACAGCAGCGGTACGCTGCAGGTCAAGATAAAGGAGAGAGAAAGATGAGATGCAGGATTGGTGTGATCGCCGGCGACGGGATCGGTCCGGAGATTGTCCGTGAGGCGGTGAAGGTGCTGGATCAGGTGGCCGTGAAGTACGGTCACGAATTTGACTATACAGAGCTTCTGCTGGGCGGAGCTTCCATTGATGTGCACGGAGTGCCCCTGACAGAAGAGACGATTCAGGCGGCAAAGGCCTGTGATGCGGTGCTGATGGGCTCCATCGGCGGGGACGCGAAGACTTCCCCCTGGTATCAGCTGGAGCCGTCCAGAAGGCCGGAGGCGGGGCTTCTGGGCATTCGGAAGGCGCTGAACCTTTTTGCCAATTTAAGGCCCGCATATCTGTATGAGGAGCTTCGGGGCGCATGTCCGCTCAGGGAGGACATCAGTGCGGCAGGTTTTGACATGCTGATTATGAGAGAGCTCACAGGGGGGCTGTATTTCGGAGCAAGAAAGACGGAAGTGGTCGACGGCGTGCGCACGGCCGTGGATACTCTTTCCTATAATGAGCAGGAGATCCGCCGGATCGCAAAGCGGGCGTTTGAGATCGCCATGAAACGGCGCAGGAAGGTATGCAGCGTGGATAAGGCAAATGTGCTGGATTCCTCCAGACTGTGGAGAAAGGTCGTGGAGGAAGTGGCGGCAGACTACCCCCAGGTGGAGCTGTCCCATATGTATGTGGATAACTGCGCCATGCAGCTGGTGATGAATCCGGCGCAGTTTGATGTGATCCTGACCGAAAACATGTTCGGGGATATTCTGTCCGATGAGGCGTCCATGGTGACCGGATCCATCGGCATGCTTTCCAGCGCCAGCCTGAATGACACCCGGTTCGGGCTCTATGAGCCAAGCCATGGCTCCGCTCCGGATATCGCGGGACAGGACAGAGCCAATCCCATTGCCACGATTCTCTCGGCGGCAATGATGTTACGATATACCTTTGATCTGGACAAGGAGGCGGATGCGGTGGAGGCAGCGGTCCGTCAGGTCCTGAAGGAGGGCTTCCGCACGGGAGATATCCGGTCGGAAGGCTGTACCTGCGTGGGTACGGCAGAGATGGGCAGCCTGATCGCAGACAGGATCTGACCACTGAGCCGGCAGACACATAAGTTAAAACAACAGGAGGAATTGTTTTATGAGAAGTGATGCAGTCACAAAAGGGATGCAGCAGGCACCCCATCGTTCTCTGTTTCATGCACTGGGGCTGACAGAAGAAGAGATGAACCGGCCGCTGGTGGGTATCGTCAGCTCTTACAATGAGATCGTACCGGGGCATATGAACCTGGATAAGATCGTGGAAGCAGTCAAACTGGGAGTCTCCATGGCAGGAGGCACTCCCATCGTCTTTCCGGCTGTGGCCGTGTGTGACGGGATCGCCATGGGGCATACAGGTATGAAATATTCTCTGGTCACCAGAGATCTGATCGCGGATTCCACAGAGTCCATGGCCATGGCACACCAGTTCGATGCGCTGGTCATGGTACCCAACTGCGACAAAAATGTGCCTGGACTTCTGATGGCGGCTGCAAGAGTGAACATCCCCACGGTATTTGTCAGCGGCGGTCCCATGCTGGCGGGCAGGGTGAAGGGAGAAAAGAGAAGCCTCTCCAGTATGTTCGAGGCGGTGGGCTCCTACGCGGCCGGAACCATGACAGAAGAAGATGTAAAAGAATTTGAAAATAAAGTATGCCCCACCTGCGGTTCCTGCTCGGGCATGTATACGGCCAACAGCATGAACTGTCTGACGGAAGTGCTGGGCATGGGGCTTCAGGGCAATGGTACGATCCCCGCCGTCTATTCCGAACGGATCAGGCTGGCGAAAAAGGCCGGCATGCAGGTCATGGAGATGTTGAAGAAGGATATCCGTCCCCGGGACATTATGACAGAGCAGGCATTTATGAACGCGCTGACAGTGGATATGGCGCTGGGCTGCTCCACCAACAGTATGCTGCATCTTCCCGCCATCGCGCATGAGGCGGGCGTGGAGCTGAATGTGGATATCGCCAACGAAGTGAGTGCAAGGACTCCGAACCTCTGCCATCTGGCGCCGGCAGGCCCGACCTATATGGAGGATCTGAACGAGGCGGGCGGCGTCTATGCAGTGATGAATGAGCTGTCTAAAAAGAATCTTCTGAATCTGGACTGCATAACCGTGACCGGCAGAACCGTGGGAGAAAATATCGCCGGCTGCGTGAACCGGGATCCGAAGGTCATCCGTCCGGTGGAGGATCCCTACAGTGTCACCGGCGGCATTGCGATCCTGAAGGGCAATCTGGCTCCGGACAGCGGCGTGGTGAAGCGTTCGGCAGTGGCTCCCGAGATGCTGGTGCACGAAGGACCGGCGCGGGTCTTTGACTGTGAGGAGGATGCCATCGATGCCATCAAAGGCGGCAGGATCGTGGCGGGAGACGTGGTGGTGATCCGCTATGAGGGACCCAAAGGAGGTCCCGGCATGAGAGAGATGCTGAACCCCACATCCGCCATTGCAGGCATGGGCCTTGGCTCTTCTGTGGCGCTGATCACGGACGGCCGGTTCAGCGGAGCCAGCCGGGGCGCCTCCATCGGGCATGTATCTCCGGAAGCGGCGGTGGGCGGTCCCATTGCGCTGGTGGAGGAAGGAGATCTGATTCGGATTAACATCCCGGAGAACAGACTGGATGTGGATGTCTCAGAAGAAGAGATGGAGAAGAGACGCGCTGCATGGAAGCCGAGAGAGCCGAAGGTGACGACCGGATATCTGGCGCGGTATGCGTCCATGGTAACTTCCGGCAACCGGGGGGCGATTCTGGAGATCCCGGGACAGACAAAATGATCAGACACGGCCGGTGACGCTGTACAGGGGCGGATACAGGCGTGCAGGATCTGTCAATATACGAATTTTGAGGGGAGAAGATGACTATGGTTTTATCAGGAGCGGAGATTGTGATCGCCTGCCTGAAGGAACAGGGCGTGGATACTGTGTTCGGCTATCCGGGCGGGGCGATCCTGAATATTTATGATGCATTGTATAAGCACAGAGAGATCACACATATACTGACCTCCCATGAGCAGGGGGCCTCCCATGCGGCGGACGGATATGCCAGAGCCACCGGCAGGGTGGGAGTCTGCTTTGCCACCTCGGGGCCGGGCGCCACGAATCTGGTGACGGGTATCGCCACAGCTTACATGGACTCCATTCCCATCGTGGCGATCACCTGCAACGTGGGCACCTCTCTTCTGGGAAAAGACAGCTTCCAGGAGGTGGACATCGCGGGGATCACGATCCCGGTGACGAAACATAATTTTATTGTAAAGGATGTAAAAGAGCTGGCCGGCGTCATCCGCCGGGCATTTAAGATCGCCAGATCCGGGCGTCCGGGTCCGGTGCTCATCGATGTGACCAAGGATGTGACAGCCAATGAGACGGAGTATACAGAAGAGACGCCGGAAGTGATCCTTCCGGATACGACCACCATCAGGGAAAAGGACCTGGAGGAGGCAGTCCGCCTGATCGATCAGGCAGAGAAGCCCATGATCTTCGTAGGAGGCGGCGCCATCGCTTCCAACGCTTCCGGAGAGCTTCTGGAATTTGCAGAACGGCTGGACGCGCCGGTGTGTGATACCCTTATGGGAAAGGGTGCATTCAGCGGAGAGCATCCGCTGTACGCAGGAATGCTGGGCATGCATGGGACCAAATATGCGAATTTCGGAGTGTCCAAATGTGATCTTCTGGTGACGGTAGGCGCCCGTTTCAGCGACCGCGTATTCGGTGACGCGTCCCGTTTTGCCACACATGCGAAGATTCTCCAGATCGATGTGGATCCGGCGGAAATCAATAAAAATATTCTGGTTTCTTCCAGCATCATCGGGGATGTAAAAGAGGTGCTGAAACAGCTGAATCCTCTGGTGGAACAGAAAGAGCACCGGGAATGGGTTGCGTTCATCAATGATCTGAAGGTGCGTTTCCCGCTGAAATACAGGGAAGAAGGCCTGACCGGACCCTATATTGTGGAAGAGATCTATAAAGCGACCAGAGGGGATGCAGTCATCTGTACAGAAGTAGGACAGCATCAGATGTGGGCGGCACAGTATTACAGGTACAGCAGACCCAGGACTTTCTTAAGCTCCGGCGGCCTGGGGACCATGGGATACGGCCTTGGAGCTGCGCTGGGAGCCAAGGTTGCCATGCCGGAGAAGAGAGTCATCAATATTGCCGGGGACGGCTGTTTCCGCATGAATATGAATGAACTGGCCACTGCATCCCGCTATAATATTCCGGTTATTGAGGTCGTTGTGAACAACCATGTACTGGGTATGGTACGCCAGTGGCAGAACCTGTTCTATGAGGGGCGTTATTCCGCTACCATTCTGGACGACAGGGTGGATTTTGTAAAGGTCGCAGAAGCGCTGGGCTGCAAAGGTATCCGGGTAACGAAAAAAGAAGAGTTTGCTCCGGCGCTCCAGGAGGCGTTCGCATGCGGAGGACCGGTGCTCCTGGACTGTCAGGTGGACAGTGACGATAAAGTATTTCCCATGGTGCCCGCGGGGGCGCCCATCGAGAATGCATTCGATCAGGATGATCTGCAGCAGGGACAGAACTGACCTCCCTGATATGTTATGGAAAAGAGGATATGGAGCTTATGAAAAGAGTCTATAATTTTTCGGCAGGGCCTGCGGTGCTGCCGGAGGCGGTACTGAGGGAGATCGCAGAGGAGATGATGGATTACCGGGGCACGGGCATGTCCGTTATGGAGATGAGCCACCGGTCAAAGGCTTTTGATGAAATCATACAGGACGCGGAACAGGATCTTCGGGATCTTATGAAGGTTCCGGACAATTATAAGGTGCTGTTTCTTCAGGGAGGAGCCCATCTGCAGTTTGCAGCGGTGCCCATGAATCTGATGAAGAACCGGGTGGCGGATTATATCGTGACCGGACAATGGGCAAAGCGTGCCTGGGAAGAGGCGAAGCAGTACGGGAAGGCCAACAAAATCGCGTCCAGCGAGGATAAGACGTATTCTTATATTCCGGACTGCTCGGATCTTCCTGTGAGCGCGGATGCAGATTATGTCTATATCTGCGAAAACAATACCATCTATGGGACAAAGTTTCATACCCTTCCCGATACAAAGGGGAAGGATCTGGTGGCGGATGTGTCCTCCTGCTTTCTGTCGGAGCCGGTGGATGTGTCAAAATATGCAGTGATGTACGGCGGTGTTCAGAAAAATATCGGACCTGCAGGCATGGTGATCGCACTGGTGCGCGACGACCTGATCACCGATGATGTGCTTCCCGGGACACCGACGATCATGAAATATAAGACTCAGGCAGACGCGGGGTCTTTGTACAACACGCCCAACTGTTTCTGCATCTATGCCTGCGGAAAGGTATTCCGGTGGCTGAAGGACATGGGCGGACTGGAGGTGATGAAGCAGAGGAATGAAGAAAAGGCAGCGATTCTCTACGAGTATCTGGACAGCAGCCGGCTCTTTCAGGGTACGGTGAGGAAGGAAGACCGGTCCCTCATGAATGTTCCGTTTGTGACCGGGGATGCCGGGCTGGATGCGAAGTTTGTCAGGGAAGCAGAGGCATCCGGTCTTGTGAACCTGAAGGGACACAGGAGTGTGGGCGGCATGCGCGCCAGCATTTATAACGCCATGCCGAAGGAAGGCGTGGAGGCGCTGGTTACATTTATGAAAAAATTTGAAGAGGAGAACAGGTAGGACTATGTATCAGTATCATTGTCTGAATCCCATCGCGGAGGTTGGACTGAAGAGATTTGACGGCAATTATGCTAAGACAGATAATATCGCGAATGCGGACGCGGTGCTGGTGCGGAGTGCAGCGATGCATGACATGGAGATACCGGAAAATGTGTGCGTCATCGGAAGAGCCGGGGCAGGAGTCAACAATATTCCTCTTGGAAAATGTTCCGAGCAGGGGATTGCCGTCTTCAACACCCCGGGCGCCAATGCCAACGGAGTCAAGGAGCTGGTGCTGGCGGGGATGCTTCTGGCATCCAGAGATATTATCGGAGGACTGTACTGGGTGCGCTCCGAACGTCAGAATGAGGAGCTTGCACAGCTTGCGGAGAAGCAGAAAAAGGCATTTGCGGGCAATGAGATCATGGGTAAGAGACTGGGAGTCATCGGACTTGGGGCGATCGGGATTCTGGTGGCGAATGCGGCGGCGGCGCTGGGGATGGAAGTGTACGGATATGATCCGTATATCTCGGTCAATGCTGCATGGAACCTCTCCCGGGATGTGAAGCATATTACAGATGTGAATGACATTTACCGGGAGTGTGATTACATTACGATCCATGTGCCCCTGATGGAGAGTACAAAAGGGATGATCGGCTCTTCTGCCATCGCGCAGATGAAGAACAGTGTGGTGATCCTGAATTTTGCCAGGGGTCCTCTGGTGGACACAAAGGCCATCGTGGAAGCCCTGCGGACCAACCGGATCCGCAAATATGTGACCGATTTCCCCACATCGGATATCGCATCCATGAAAAATGCCATCGTGATCCCTCATCTGGGGGCATCGACGGAGGAATCAGAAGAAAACTGTGCGATCATGGCGGTGCAGGAGATCCGGGACTATCTGGAGAACGGAAATATTCACAATTCCGTGAACTATCCCAACTGCGACATGGGTGTCTGCAAATATGCCATGCGTGTGACGATCATCCATCGGAATATACCGAACATGCTGACGAAATTTACGGCGACCTTCGGGGATCTGGGCATCAATATCGAGAGGATGAGCAATGAGACAAAAGGCGAGTATGGTTATGTGATCATGGATCTGGCAAATGAAGCAGATGAAGATTCGGTAAATACCATACGGAAGATCAAAGGCGTTCTGAAAGTAAGGGTGATGAGATAGATGGCAGTTGTAAAGCCATTCTGTTGTGTTCATCCGGCCAGAGGGCTGGAGCCAGAGATCGCGGCTCTTCCCTATGATGTATACAACAGAGAAGAGGCAAGACGTGCGGTGGAGGGAAAACCTCTGTCATTTTTGAACATTGACCGTCCGGAGACCCTGTTTGGACCGGAACAGGATATGTATGCGCAGGAGGTCTATGAGGCGGCCAGAGACCGTCTGCAGAAGATGCGGGCAGACGGCTCTTTCGTAAAAGAGGAATCGCCGGTCTACTATATCTATGAACTGACAATGAACGGGAGATCTCAGACCGGTATCGTGGGATGTGCTTCCATCGACGACTATGAGCGGCAGGTGATCCGCAGGCATGAGGAGACCCGTGCGGAAAAGGAACAGGACCGGATCCGCCATGTGGATATCTGCGGCGCCCAGACCGGACCGATTTTCCTCGCTTACCGGTCCCGGAAAGAGATCCGGGATATGGTGGAGGGGATCAAAGCGGCCGATCCGGATTTTGCCTTTGAGACAGAGGACGGGGTCCGTCATGCGGGATGGAAGGTTGCCGGTGAGGAGATCCAGAGGGAACTGGAGCGGGCATTTTCCCGGGTTGAGAATGTCTATATCGCCGACGGACATCATCGGACGGCATCTGCGGTGAAGGTAGGACAGAAGCGCAGGAGCCAGTGTGCCGGCCACAATGGAACGGAGAGCTACAATTATTTTCTGTCCGTGCTGTTTCCGGATGACGAACTGATGATCATGGACTACAACCGGGTCGTGAAGGATCTGAACGGGCTGTCCATGGAGCAGTTTCTGGAGAAGGTATCGGAGCGTTTTGAGGTGTTTCTGGTGGAGGGACCTTTGAAGCCGGTGAAGAAGGGGCAGATCATCATGTATCTGCACGGCTACTGGTTCCGCCTGCTGACGCGCATGGAGTACATAAAAAATGAGCCGGTGGAAGGGCTGGATGTGGCTTATCTGCAGCGGGAGCTTCTGGAACCGGTGCTGGGCATCAAAGATCCGCGGACGGATGAGCGGATCGATTTTGTAGGAGGGATCCGCGGGATCGAGGAACTGAAACACCGGGCAGACACAGATATGGAAGTGGCGTTTGCCATGTATCCCCCGTCGGTTCAGGAGCTGTTTTCTGTGGCGGATGCAGGGCTTCTGATGCCCCCCAAATCCACCTGGTTCGAGCCGAAGCTTCTGAGCGGTCTGTTTATACATGAGATCTGAGCGATGCTTCAGGATGTGCTGTGCGCAGATTTTTTAAGGAAATAAAGAGATTGAAAAGGAAAGAAAAAAAGGGGTTGCCGTAACATAATCCCTGCCGGTGTGCCGGACTCCTGTGAGGAGGAGAGCACACGGACAGGAACGCGTTTTACGGCAGCCCTTTTGCGGGAAAAGAAAGCGGTGCATGGCAGCAGATAAAAAGCTACAGCATCGTCAGCAGATTCGGGATCAGCATGGCGACAGCGGCTGCATAGACCAGATCCAGCCAGAAGATGGATCCGAAAGCGCCCAGGTAGATCAGGACGATCACCGGAGCAGACAGGATGCGTGGAAGGATTCCCACGTTTTTATTTTTCAGGATCTGTTCTACCATATTTCCGGCATCGCCTGTACTGGGAAAGGCGTGCATCAGGATGGAGAAACCAAGCCATACCAGAGGCAGGTTCAGAGGATCTGCATATTCCCGGAATTTCAGGACCGGTACGGCCACAGGTGTGAGGATCAGGATTCCCAGCAGGGTATTGATGAAAAATGGCCCTGTGGATGTCAGAAACACCTTCAGAGGGTCCTGGGAGGCTTCATGCTCCACATAGCCGCAGGGATTGCCCACGCGGAAATAGACGACGCGGAACACGGGGATGCGCAGGAGTCTGCAGAAAATCTGGTGCGCAAACTCATGGACCACGATGCCCGGGAAGGTGACGATGGAGATGACAAGTCCAAGTCCTGGTATGATCATAAGGCATCTTCCTCCATATAGTATTCTCTCAGGGTGATCTCGCCGCGCAGGAGCGCTTCGGTGTCTTCCTCCGCAGGGGTGCCTGCCTCGTCCATTTCCTCCCGGATCCGCCCGGCTTCCTCTGTCATGCCGTTTTCCCACAGGGTGACCAGATAGGTGTCGCGGACATAGAGGGCGTCCGGTCCGTTCTCATAGGCGGTCCGGGCCCAGGTGAGGGCTTCCTCTTTATCCCCCTCCAGGAGCTTCAGGATCGCCATTCCGCGGCAGGCAAGAGGCTCCTTCTTCTCATAGTGAAGGACCTTTTCATAATAGCCCTGCGCGCCCTCCAGATCTCCGCTCCGCCGAAGCCTTGTGCCCAGATCAGTCATGGCTGTAAAATGCATGGGTTCTTCCTCCAGGCATCGGAGAAGGCAGTCCCTGGATTCCTCCGGACTGTCGGCAAACTGCGCCAGATAATACCAGACCAGTGCCTGATTCATCTTCGGATCCTCTGCCATATCCTGCAGCTTTTCCTTCAGGATGGTGACGGCCAGCTCCGGATCCGTGTCTTCTGTCAGAAGCTCCGCTGCAGCTTCCAGCTCTTCCTGTGTATCATAGAAGCTGTTCAGGATATTCTGAAAGTGGATCATTTCCCCGTAGGTTACATCTGACAGGGATTTGCCTGCCAGGTGGGTATTCATGCAGTAGGCGGCGAAATCATAGCAGCCATAATCCATGGAAAGCGTTACCAGACGGACTGCCAGATCCGTGGAATCCGGATGTCTCCGGGCAGTCTCTTCCAGCTCCGAGAGGGTGTCATAGAGCATGCCCTGCCGGATCCGGTCTTCCGCCGTGGCATAGATCCGATAGTCGGACAGGCTCTGCGGCATCCGGATATAGGCCAGGACGGTGAGGATGAGAATGACCAGAGCCACGGGAAGGAACAGCCAGGGAACCGGGTAGCGGATCGCCTGCTCCCGGCATCTTTTGCAGAGCCGGGAGCGGGGATTTTCTGTGCGGTCAGGAGGTGCCTGATGGCAGAGCTCGCAGCCGCAGAGCTCGTCAAAGATATTTTGTTCTTCCATCATATGTAAGACTCCTTATTCAGCAGGGCTGAAAGGAAAAGCGGTAATCCCGCGCTTCTCCCGCAGGCAGATACTGTACGTATTTTTTCTCCAGAAGACTGGTATTGGGCACCTGGTCCATCGTTCCGCCGCACCAGGGTTCGATGCACAGGAAGGGCGCATCTTTTTTGATCGGGGTCCAGAAGGCAACGGTGGGATAGTCCGGAAAGTCGAACCGGATTCCCTTTTCCGTGCACTGATGGATCAGCTTCACCGTGTGGTGGGTGAGATGTTCATAGAGGATGGCGTCGTGGTCGAACATGGGATACTGAAGGTGCAGATCCTCCACCTCTTCATCTTCAAAACGGAGCAGATATTCGGTAAATGCTTCGCCTTCCTCCATGGGGCAGAAGAAGGCCGGATGGCCGCCCACCAGGAAGGGCATCTCTTCTTTGCCTCTGTTTGCCACACCGTAGGTGACGCACAGCCTGGGGCCTTCCAGCCGGAAGGTGACAGTGAAGGTAAAGTCGTAGGGATAGACAGACGAAGTGAAGGCGGTCGTGCCGGTGGTCAGGACCACATGGTCGTCTCCCTGCTCCGCCACCTGAAAATCGGCGTCCTTCACAAAGCCGTGCCGGGGCATGTCATAGCTCTTCCCGTGAATGAGCACCGGCTGCGGGACCGCGCCGATATACGGAAAGAGGACCGGAGAGGTCTTGGCCCAGTACGCAGGATCCTTCTGCCACAGATATTCTTTGCCGGAGGCAGTCTGATAGGACAGAAGCTCCGCGCCCAGAGTCTGGCAGGTGACGGCAGCGTGTTCATTTTTGATCGTAATATTCATGATAGATTCCCCCATAATTCTCGTTTGGATCCATTATATCAGTTTTATGCGGGAAATACCATAGAAGAATCGAGAAGAATTGGTTTCCGGATCCATATTTGACTTACTTTACATCTGACGTTATAATAAGACTCTGTGAGGAAGAGCAGGCAGGAGGCGGCAGAACGTGAGCGTGAAGACAGGCTGTGAGATGTGCAGCAATTATGTATACGATGAGGATTATGATTATTATGTGTGCGAGATGGATCTGGATGAGGATGAGATGTACCGGTTTCTGAGCAGCTCTGTGGACAGCTGTCCGTATTTTCGGGGAGAAGACGAGTACCAGATCGTCCGGAAACAGATGTGAGAGCAGAAAGGGGGAAGAAAGGACATATGCCGCTTGTTACGTTGGTCATCCCGGTATATAATGCGGAGAAATATCTGCGCCGCTGCCTGGACAGCGTGGCCGCACAGGATTTTCTGGATATGGAGGTGCTGCTTCTGGACGACGGCAGCGGGGACGGGAGTCTTAAGATCTGCCGGGAATATGAGGAGAAGGATCTGCGCTTTCATGTGATCCACAAGGAAAATACCGGCGTATCGGATACCAGGAACCTGGGGATCCGTCTGGCAAAGGGAACCTATCTTCAGTTTGTGGACAGTGACGACTGGCTGACAGAGGACGCGGTGGAGTGCATGGTGCTGGCGGCAGAGCGGGAACAGTGCGACCTGGTGATCGCAGACTTTTACCGGGTGAACAGGGACCGTTATGTGGAAAAGAAGCATATCCGGAGGAAGGATGTCATGAGCCGGGAGGAATTTGCCATGGAAATGGCGAAAAAGCCCGCGGATTTCTACTACGGAGTCATGTGGAACAAGCTGTACCGCCGGGAGATTGTCAGGCAGCAGGGGCTTTTCTGCGATACTTCCATGAACTGGTGCGAAGACTTTCTCTTCAATCTGGAGTACATCCGGTATGCGGACCGCTTTCTGGCGCTGCAAAAGCCGGTGTATTATTATCAGAAACGAAAGGGGAGCCTGGTGGCCACGGAAGCTGTGTCCGCGGACGCGGTCCGGGTGAAATTTGAGCTGCTGGAGCGGTATAAGGCGCTGTATCAGAGTATGGGGCTGTATGAGGAGCATAAGCTGAAGATCAATTCCTATATTGTGGCGATTGCCAGAGACGGGGGAGCGGGGAGGATGAATCCCCGGAAACAGAAGCTTCCCTCGGAGGATGTCATACCGGAGGACGAGAGATCCCGCCGGCAGCATGTGGAGCATACGTTTGATCCGGTCTGTGACAGCCGGTCGGAATATCTGATCCTGGGCACGTTTCCGTCCGTGAAATCCAGAGAACAGAACTTTTATTACGGCCATCCGCAGAATCGTTTCTGGAAGGTCCTGGCGCGTCTGACGGGCGAAGAACTGCCGGGGACCGTGGAAGAGAAGAAGGCGATGCTCTTAAAGCACCATATCGCCGTGTGGGATGTGATTAAAAGCTGCGATATCATTGGCTCCAGCGACAGCAGCATCAAAAATGTGGTGCCGGCGGACATTCCCCGGATTGTGAAGGACAGCCGGATCACCAGGATCTTCGCCAATGGAGAGAAAGCATACAGACTGTACAAAAAATACTGTGAACAACAGACGGGGATCAAGGCGGTGAAGCTGCCGTCCTCCAGCCCCGCCAATGCGATCTTTACCCTGGACCGCCTGGCAGAAGCATGGAGCGCTCTGATCTACGGCAGTGAAAAAAACGAAAAACAGCATCGGTCCGCAGATGCGAAACTATAAAACAGCATCGTTCTGAACAGATGCGGAACTATAATAGAGGTAAAAAATGGCATTTGAGAAAGCAAAAGAACATCTGAGAAAATTCGGTCTGGAGGACCGGATTCTGGTATTTGATACATCCAGCGCCACAGTGGAGCTGGCAGCGGAGGCGGTGGGCTGCGAACCGGCCAGAATCGCCAAGACTCTGTCCTTTCAGGTGGAGGGCGGCTGCATCCTTGTGGTGGCGGCCGGTGATGCAAGAGTGGACAATAAGAAATACAAGGCGCAGTTTCACACCAAGGCGAAGATGCTCTCATTTGATGAGGTGGAGGCGCTGACCGGCCATGCGGTGGGTGGCGTATGCCCCTTTGGTGTGAGAGAGGGAGTAAAAGTCTATCTGGATGCGTCTCTTAGACGGTTTGAGAAAGTATATCCGGCCTGCGGCAGCAGCAACAGTGCCGTGGAACTGACCCTCCCGGAGCTGGAGCGTGCTTCCGGATGCGAGGCCTGGATCGATGTGTGCAAATCAAATACCCCGCTGTAAGTAACGTGGTATCAGGCCTGCAACACTGCAGAGCAGCGGGGAATCTGACCTTACGGCAGTCGCCAGATGCCTGCAGGCAGCCACCTGACCTGTTGCCCGCAGGAATAAAGAAAAGGAGTAATACATCATGAACTATGAGGAAGTCTTAAAGGAAGCACGGAACTGTATCGGCGACTCCTGCAAAGTATGTCCTGTCTGCAACGGACGGGGCTGCAGGAACCGGATCCCGGGACCGGGAGCAAAAGGTGTGGGCGATACCGCCATCCGCAATTATGACAAATGGCAGGAGGTCCGCATCAATATGGATACGCTCCATGAAAATGTGCCGGTGGACACTTCTCTGGAGTTGTTCGGGAAGAGATTCCGCTATCCCTTCTTTGCAGGGCCGGTGGGCGCGGTAAATATGCACTACAGTGATAAATATGACGATCCTGCGTATAATAACGTATTAGTAGATGCCTGTGTAAAGGCTGGTATCGTGGCATTCACGGGAGACGGCATGAATGCAGAAGTTGTGGAAGGCGCGGCGGCAGCGATCCGGGCGGCGGGCGGTATGGGCGTGCCCACGATCAAACCGTGGAATCTGGAGACCATCCGGGAGAAGCTTGCTCTGGTGAAGCAGGCGGGCGTGTTTGCCATTGCCATGGATGTGGATGCGGCGGGACTTCCCTTCTTGAAGAACATGCAGCCGCCCGCAGGAAGCAAGACTGTGGACGAGCTTCGCCGGATCGCGGAGATGGCGGAGGTTCCCTTTGTCGTCAAGGGCGTGATGACCCGGAAGGCGGCGCTGAAGGCGGCGGAAGCGGGTGCGGCGGCCATCATCGTATCCAATCACGGCGGCAGGGTGCTGGACCAGTGTCCGGCCACAGCGGAGGTGCTTCCGGAGATCGCAGAAGCGGTGGGCGACCGGATGAAGATCCTGGTGGACGGCGGAATCCGAAGCGGTGTGGATATATTCAAGGCGCTTGCCCTGGGTGCGGACGGCGTTCTGATCGCCCGGCCCTTTGTGACAGCGGTCTACGGCGGCGGCGCGGAAGGCGTGCAGTGTTATGTGGAAAAGCTGGGAGCTGAGCTTGCTGATACCATGGCCATGTGCGGTGCATCTGCACTGGATGAGATCTCCACAGATATGATCTGGAGGCCGTATTTCAGGTAAGAAAACAGCGAAGGAGACAACGAGATGGAATTGAAAGGGAGCAGAACAGAGCAGAATCTGATCGCCGCGTTTGCGGGAGAATCCGAAGCAAGGAACAAGTATACGTACTATGCCGCGAAAGCCCGGGAGGACGGTTACGAACAGATCGCGAACCTGTTCCAGGAGACTGCAGACAATGAGAAAGCCCATGCAAAGCTGTGGTTTGAGCAGCTTCGCGGGATCCATACCACCGAAGAGAATCTGAAGGATGCGGCGGCAGGCGAACACTTTGAGTGGAGCGAGATGTACGCAACCTTTGCCAAAGAAGCGAAAGAAGAAGGATTTACAAAGATATCCACATTGTTTGAACTGGTGGCGAAGATCGAGAAGGAGCATGAAGAGCGGTATCTGAAGCTCCTTGAGAACGTGGAAAATGGAGTCGTATTCTCAAAGGACGGAGATGCCGTCTGGATCTGCATGAACTGCGGCCATGTCCATGTGGGCAGGACTGCTCCGCAGATCTGTCCGGTGTGCTCGTACCCCCAGGGATATTTTGAAGAAAAAAAGACAAATTTTTAAAAAAGGAGCGGCCGCTGAGTGATCTCAGCGGCCGTTCAGCCAGTATTCCATACGTTCGATCAGCCGCGGAATATCCAGCGGCTTGGCAATATGTCCGTTCATACCGGATTCCCGGCTGGTGGCGATATCCTCCGGAGAAGCGTTGGCTGACAGTGCGAGGATCGGGATCGTCGCTGCGTCGGCCCGGGGGAGCTTCCGGATGGCACGCGTGGCTTCAAAGCCGTTCATGACAGGCATCTGGATATCCATAAGGATCAGATCGTAGTAACCCACGGGCATCTCGGCAAAGCGCCGGAGTCCTCTGCGCCCGTCGGATGCACATTCCACCATGGCCCCGATTTCTCCGATCAGCTCCATGGCGATCTCCTGATTCAGTTCGTTATCCTCCACCAGAAGGATTCGGCAGTTCTGGAAGGAGACCTCAGAAGGCTCCTCACGACAGAGTTCCGCGCTGTAGTCCGGGGACTCTGCAGAGTTCTGCAGGCGCAGAAGGATCGTCACGGTAAATTCCGAGCCCTGTCCCGGTGAACTCTTCACGTGAATGGTTCCGCCCATCATACGGGCGATGTTCTGGGCAATGGAAAGCCCCAGACCGATCCCGTCGGTGTTGGCGACGTTCGGATCATCTGCACGGCTGAAGGGTTCAAAGATATGCTGGATAAACTGTTCATCCATGCCGATTCCGCTGTCGCGGAAGACAAAATCATAGGAATTGCAGCCATGTTCCCTGGATTCATGTTCGCTGACCTGGATCTCCAGCGTGCCTCCCGGGGGCGTATATCTTATGGAATTCCCGAGAATATTCAGGAACATCTGCTGGAGCCTCTGCTGGTCTCCCAGAATATTTTCATGTTCCACCAGCAGGGGATGCAGCTTCAGATGCAGACCCTTTTCCTGAGCTTTTGGATAGATCACGGAGACGATCTCATTCATCAGCTCCGAGAGGTTGAGAATGTCGGAGCTTAAATGGAGCCCGCCGGATTTCATCTGGCTGATGTCCAGGATCTCATTGAGGGTGGAAAGAAGCTGCAGGCTGGATATGGAAGCCTTTTCCAGACAGTCCTTTACCCGATCGGGGTCATCCACATGATGGGCGGCGATCTTAATCATTCCAATGATGCCGTTCATGGGCGTACGTATATTGTGGCTCATGCAGGAGAGAAATTCCTGCTTGGATGCATTGGCATGGTCAGCAGCTTCGCAGGCGGCCTGGAGCGCCTGCTGCTCCCGCATCTCCTTGCGTTTGCTCTCGGTTACATCCTGAGCGGCGTAGACGACGGAGCGGGCCCTGCCCTCTTCATCTGCCTGGGACATGATGGCGGTGCTGCGGATCCAGCCGTATTCTTCCGGTCTGGTATCCGGACTCTTCGGGAGCTTCCGGTACGCCAGCGTGACATAGGGCTGCTTATAACTCAGTGTCCGCCGCAGGTTCTGGATGCTCAGGGTTTCCAGATATTCCGCACGGTCGTCGGGATGGATGAAGTGCTCTGCATAGGTTTTGAGGCCGGTGGCATAATCCACTTTGCCCTCCAGCGCTTTTTCCACCTCCTGGAGCTGTGTCACACTGCGGAAAGTATCCTGTTCCAGATCCGCATAATAAGTGGCGAAGAACATGCCGCCCAGGGTGCGGATGATGTCCTCCTGCTCCTGTTCGCCTTTTCTCCGGAGCTCTTCCTCGAGCTTTTCCCGGGTGATGTCCCTTCCCAGAATGTTGACCGAGATCCTGTTCCCCTGCTTTGCATAGATCACATGGTCCTCCATCCAGCGAAGGGGCGCCCCGGCGATGCGGTACTGGCAGATCTCCTCGGAATAATCCCGGGTATGGGCAGCTTTCTGATACAGATGCTCCGGGCTCATGATTTTCTTAAATGCCTCTGCATCCTCCGGATGGACGGTGGATTCCAGAGTCCTGTGGAAATACTGATGATAACTTCCCGTGAGTGCATTCTGCATGGTGTTGTTTTCGTTGATCAGGATCCGCTCGCACTGGCCGTTTTCCAGATAAATGGTGGTCATGACGCTGTATCTGGACTTGAGGATTGCAGCAAGCTGCATATCCCGAAGGGAAAGAGCATGCTCCTGACGCACGCGCCGGTCCACGTTCTGCAGCGCCAGGATCGTATAATTTCTGGCGCCGTGATTCTGTCCGAAATAGGCGATGATCGCCATATAGCGGTATTCGTGGTCTTCCTCACCCCGCCACTGACAGAGCATGTCGGTCTTATGTACGGAGGTATCCCTGATCTGGCGCAGGCCTTCCAGGGAGAAGGTCCGGCAGAAACGATCCCGGTCCGTGGGATGGATCTGACGGATGAGACGGGTGCTCATAAGCTCATCCCACGGGAGAGCCCAGGATTTCCATCCAGTATGCGTGTGTCCGTTCTCACGTACCAGATTGGTCTCGCCGGTGTCCAGGTCGATGCCGTAGATCCCGAAGTTCTGGGTGCCCAGGGTACGGATGACCTCCTGTACGCGGATGCTCGCCTCATCCAGCTCCAGGCTTTCCTGCAGGATATCATGGATGTCCTTGATATAGAGGAAAATACACTGGTCGCCGTCAGAGGAGCCCAGATCCGGTACGACCTCCATCAGGTTCCACCGGAAATCCTCCTCCGAGCGCCGGCGGTAGCAGCAGGTCAGAATCTCCAGTCCTGTGCCGAGCGCTTCCTTCAGATGGTCCGGGCGGGTGAAGGAGATAAAATTGTTCATATCGTCCGGATGGATGTCTCCATTGTAAATGAATTGTCCCAGCCAGCTGGAAAAGGTATCCGTACCATAACCGATGGCTCTGTCCCGGGGGCGGATCTTCACAATCTCATACTGGTCCTGGGTGAGATTGACCCGCAGAATCTTATGATAGGCATGGCTGATCATCTGCATATGAGGCGCTACCGTAATGATAAAAGCCGGGATTTTATGTTCCCACAGGGTCCTGACCGCCGTGATATCCACCATATCGCCAAATGGAGAATTATAGCAGAGAGTCCGGTTTTCCTGCCGGTCTCCCATGGTCAGGAGGGGGCAGTTCACGCAGGCGTGGTTCCCCATCTCATGGCAGGGCATACCTGTGTGGACATGGGGAGAGATCTCCTGAACCCGCCGGTTGTAATACAGAATCCTGTGACCATCTTCACGGATGATAAAAACGCCGGTCGTCGGTATTGCATGTAAGATCTTATCATATTCATTCCTGTCCATATATGTCACCTTAAAGCGCCGGAGGCGCATTCTTCTTTTATGATACCATTACTCTACCATGTTTTGGATAAAATGTCCAATCAGATCAGTGATGGAACAGCCGTATGCCGGTAAATGCCATGGCCATGCCATATTTGTTGCAGCAATCGATAACCAGGTCATCCCGGACCGATCCGCCGGGCTGGGCGATGTAGCAGACGCCGCTCTTGTGTGCCCGTTCGATATTGTCGGCAAAGGGGAAGAAGGCGTCGGAGCCAAGGGTGACGCCGGTCATCCGGTCCAGCCATGCCCGTTTTTCTTCTTCTGTGAAGACGGCCGGCTTTACTCTGAAGATCTTCTCCCACGCGCCGTCTGCCAGGACATCCATGTACTCATCACCTGTATAGACATCGATGGCATTGTCGCGTTCCGCCCGTCCCAGAGTGTCCAGGAACTGAAGTCCCAGCACCTGAGGAGACTGGCGCAGGAACCAGTTGTCGGCTTTACTGCCCGCCAGACGGGTGCAGTGAACCCGGGACTGCTGTCCGGCGCCGATGCCGATGGCCTGCCCGTCTTTTACGAAGCAGACGGAATTGGACTGGGTGTATTTCAGAGTGATCAGGGCGATCTTCATGTCCATAAGCGCTTCTTTGGGAATCTCTCTCTGATCCGTCACCACATGGGAGAGCAGTTCTTCGTTGACCTCCAGCTCATTGCGCCCCTGCTCGAAGGTGATGCCGAACACCTGTTTTCTCTCCAGCGGATCCGGTATATAGTCCGGGTCAATCTGGATCACATTGTAGTTCCCTTTTTTCTTCTGCCGCAGCAGATCCAGCGCTTCCTCCGTATAGCCGGGAGCGATGACGCCGTCGGACACTTCTCTTTTGATCAGTCTGGCGGTATCTGCGTCACAGACATCGGAGAGGGAGATGAAATCGCCGAAGGAAGACATACGGTCAGCGCCCCGTGCCCTTGCATAAGCGCATGCAAGAGGAGACAGCTCTCCCAGATCGTCCACCCAGTAGATCTTTGCCAGGGTATCGGAGAGCGGAAGCCCTACGGCAGCGCCTGCGGGGGATACATGTTTGAAGGATGCAGCGGCGGGGAGCCCGGTGGCTTTTTTCAATTCCCGCACCAGCTGCCAGCCGTTGAAGGCATCGAGAAAATTGATATAGCCGGGCTTTCCGGAAAGTACCTGGACCGGAAGGTCGGTTCCGTCTTCCATATAGATGCGGGACGGTTTCTGGTTGGGGTTGCATCCGTATTTTAACTGAAGTTCGTTCATGGTATAATGGCCTCCTGTGAATTTTTCTGTATGGATTACCGGTTTTTGTTAACAATTCTGGTCTGCCAGGTTCCTGATGCAAGATCAATAAAACGGACAAAAAGAGAGACCTTGTTATCTTCATTCAGACTGTTCCAGATCAGATCAGTGAAGGCATCCATGTCATCCGGGATGGAGATCAGCTTCGGTTCACCTTCAAAGGCGGGCAGCGGGCTGCCGTCGTGCATATAGGTATGGATGAAATGTCCCTCGCCTGCCTTCGGACATTCATAGGTAAAGGTGTGGCGCTGGCAGGATGCCGGATCGCCGCAGCTGCTCTTTAAAATGGACATGGCATAGTTGAAGCTTCCGGATCCCAGATGCAGGATACCGGAGATCCGGGGGGTATAGTTGGGAGCATCCGGTTCAAAGGTGCGGGAGCGCAGGGACTGTTCAAAGGTCATCTGACGGTCCATGCCCTCATAGATGGTGTCCGTCTGATCGCCGTTGGTGACGATGGTTTTGTTGCCCAGAACGCGGACCGGAGCATAGATGATCAGGCTGGGGTCCTCCAGTCTGGAAGGATCATATGCCTGGGTGCGGATGCCGTCGCCATCTTCCACGAAGATCCGGTTGCGGCTGTTCTGGCTCCTGCCCATGATAAAATAAGCGGTGACTGCGCGGGTCCCGTCAGGCGTGCGTCCGATGATGATGCCGCGGCCGGGATAAGCGTTGCCGGAAAGTTCCTGTTCCAGGGATAATGGTTTCATAATTGCCTCTCTTTCTTGTGTTCTGACACAGATATGGAATGGATGGTGACATAAAAAGCGCCTGGGCGCACAGAGATACTGTATACGCCCAGGCGGTCGGCTTGCTCTATATATTTCTGCGTTCCCTGCAGGTAGATCCTGCTGCGGACAGCCGTGCCCGCGTTCCGCCAGTTGCGCAGAAGCTCTGTTATCCATGCGCAAAGCACAAAGGAAGAACATTTGTTCGCCCGTGAAGCGCTTTGCAGACATGACATTATCATATAGGAAATGCCGGATTTTTTCAAGTGGGAAATCAAGATTTGTCTGGAAAGGGCCGCTTGTTTTTGGCGCCGGGGACTATTATAATAGATCGTGAAATACAAAAAGAAAATCGACAGGATGAGAAAGGAGCATATGAGAAAGATGAAGACGGGAATTGTCGGGAGCGGGATGATCGTAAAAGAATTTCTGGAAAATCTGCAGGGGATGGAGGGGCTGGAGCTTGCAGCCATCTGCGGGACGCCCAGGCGGGAGGCATATCTGCAGGAGCTGTGCCGAAGCTACGGGATCAGAAAGTGGTATACGGACTATGATGCCATGGTGACCGATCCGGGCGTGGAGGTGGTCTATGTGGCGGTTCCCAACCATCTGCATTTTGAGTTCTGTAAAAAAGCAGTTCTGGCGGGGAAGCATGTGATCTGTGAAAAGCCTTTTACTTCCAACAGCCGGGAGCTGGAAGAGCTTGGCCGGCTGGCCTGCACCCGTGAGGTAATGCTTCTGGAAGCAGTGTCTACAAGGTATCTGCCCAATCTGAAGAAGATCAAAGAGCTGCTTCCGGAACTTGGAGAGATCCGTATTGTCACAGCCAATTATTCACAGTATTCGTCCCGGTATGATGCATTTAAAAAGGGAGAGATCCTGCCGGTCTTCGATCCTCACAAATCCGGAGGCGCGTTGATGGATCTGAACATCTACAACATCAGTTTGATGGCAGATCTTTTCGGCATGCCGAAGGAAGTACATTATGCGGCGAACATGGTGCGGGGGATCGATACCTCCGGCATACTGACCATGGACTATGGGAATTTTCAGTGCGTGTGCATCGGAGCGAAGGACTGCAAGGCGCCGGTGAGCACCTGTATCCAGGGGGACAGAGGCTGTATCTGCATCTCCACGCCTGTCCATATGCTGTCCGGCTTCGAGCTGTATAAAAATGAAGACAGCAGGGACAAGCTGTCCGGACAGAAGGGCGGCAGATTCTATGACTATAATGAAGGAAAGCATCGGATGTACCATGAGTTCCGGGAATTTATCCGGATCGTCCATGAGAAGGACCGTGCCTGTGCAGAGAGGATGCTGGAGGTCAGCCGGCTGACCATGGAGATTCAGACCCGTGCCAGGCAGTCTGCCGGGATCGTCTTCGACGCGGATCTGGGATAAAAGAGATCAGAAGAGGGGCAGCCATAAGATCCGGCTGCCCCTGCAGATTCTGGCTACAGCGTCTTCAGGAAGCGGAGGAAAGCATTCCGTCCTTCTTCGGTATGTTTATATACACCGGCATCTTCCAGTACCTGGACAAATACCTTTCCGATCTCCTGCTGCAGGATCTCTTCGATATTTTCTTCGGTGACATGGTCGTAACGGGGAAGGAAGGCAGCAACCCAGTCGGCGTGCTTTTCCAGCGTTTCGTCCGATGCGATGTCCCGGCCGGCAAGGATCGCTTCCTTCAGGAGTGCCATCTCGTCCTTCAGCCGGGACGGAAGGACCGCAAGGCCCATGACTTCGATGAGTCCGATGTTCTCCTTCTTGATATGGTGCAGCTTTGCATGGGGATGATAGACCCCCAGGGGGTGCTCCTCGGTGGTGATATTATTCCGGAGCGTCAGGTCCAGTTCGTAGGTGCCGCCCACCTTCCGGGCGATGGGAGTGATCGTATTATGAGGTTCCCCGTCGGTGTGGGCGAAGATAAAGGCGTCCTCATCCGTGTAGTCTCTCCATACGGCCAGCACGTGGTCTGCCAGATCGATGAGCCGTTTTTCATCCCTGTGCCGGATGCGCAGGACGGACAGGGGCCATTTTACAATGCCGGACTCCACATCCTCATAGCCGGGGAAGGTGAACGGATGTTCGATCTGCGCCTTTGCCATGGCAAACGTATAGTTGCCGCCCTGGAAATGGTCGTGGCTTAAGATGGAACCGCCCACGATGGGCAGGTCCGCGTTGGAGCCCAGGAAATAGTGGGGGAACTGTTTTACAAAATCAAACAGTTTGATAAAGGCGGCGCGGTCGATCTTCATGGGCGTATGCTCGCCGTTGAATACGATGCAGTGTTCATTGTAATACACATAAGGGGAATACTGAAAGCCCCAGCCGCTGTCGTTGATGGTGACCGGGATGATCCGGTGGTTCTCCCGCGCCGGATGGTTGACGCTTCCGGCATAGCCCTCATTTTCCATGCAGAGCAGACATTTGGGATAGGAGCTTGCTTTGGCATTCCTGGCGGCAGCGATGGCCCTGGGATCCTTCTCCGGCTTGGACAGGTTAATGGTGATGTCGATGTCGCCGTATTCACAGGAGACCTTCCATTTCTGGTCTTTGCATACCCGGTAGCGGCGTATGTAGTCGCTGTCCTGACTTAATTTATAAAAATAATCCGTTGCCTCTTCCGGAGAGGTCCTGTATTTTTCCCAGAAGGTCTGTCGGATCTGGGCAGGCCGCGGGACCAGACAGTTCATGATCCGGGTGTCAAACAGGTCCCGGTAGGCGATGCTGTCCGGGATCAGCTCCCGTCTGCAGGCTTCGTCCAGAAGCTCCTTCAGGATATCCTCCAGCGGAGCTTTCGGGACAGAAACCGGTTCCTCATAGTCATGCTCCTGAAAGAGATCCAGAAGCAGGTTGGTGGTATAAATTTTCTCACATTCCGGTGTCAGTCCGGTGTCGATCCCGTACTGTACCAGTGCTGCGATCTGTTCTGACAGCATTTTTATATCCCTCCTTATATGTTCCTAGTCCAGTGCATGGGCGCCGTCGCCGATGTCTACCACATAAAATTCCGCCTTGATGCCGGTCTTTTCTGTATAGGCTTTGTCCAGTGTCCGGATGAACAGGTCCACAGATTCATTTTTTACGATGCTGACCGTGCATCCCCCGAAGCCGCCGCCGGTGATCCGGGAACCGAGGACGCCGGGAACATCCCATGCCAGTGCAGCCAGGATATCCGTCTCTTCGCAGGAGGTCTCATAGTCGTCCCGGAGAGATACATGGGAAGCATTGATGAGCTTTCCGAAGGTCACGATATCATTTGCTTTCAGAGCCTCCACCGCGTGGATCGTACGCTGGTTTTCGTAGACGGCGTGCTTTGCACGCTTCCGGCACACCGGGTCTTTGACCGCATCTTTATATTGCTCAAACTGTTCCTCTGACAGATCGCCCAGTGTCTTTATGTCAACTACTGACTGGAGCTCCTTCAGTGCGGTCTCGCTCTCATTCCTCCGGTCGTTGTAGGCAGAGGATACGAGACTGTGTTTGACATTGCTGTTGGTGATGATGATTCTGGCATCCGGAAGCTTCACCGGCGCATATTCGTAATGCAGGGTGTTGGTGTCCAGGAAGATCGCACAGTCCTTTTTGCCCATGGCGGAGGCGAACTGATCCATGATTCCGCAGTTCATGCCGTTGAAATTGTTCTCGGAATACTGGCCGATCAGCGCCAGGTCCACCATGGAGATTCCGAATCCGAAGGTGTCGGAAAGCATCAGCCCGGTGAGCACCTCCAGGGAGGCAGAAGAGGAAAGTCCGCTGCCTGCGGGGATATCTCCATAGAACAGGATGTCGGCGCCCCGGTCCAGATGATAACCTCTCTTTTCAAATGTCCACATGATTCCCTTGGGATAGTTGGTCCAGCCTGCCGCGTCCGAAGGGGTCAGGTCGCCAAGGGAGGTCTCCACAATGCCCATGCTGTCAAAATTCATGGAGTAGAGACGAAGCTTTCTGTCCTCTCTCGGACGGATGATCCCGTAGGTACCGATGGTCAGTGCGCACGGGAATACGTGACCGCCGTTGTAGTCGGTGTGTTCTCCGATAAGGTTGACGCGTCCCGGTGCGAAGTAAGCTTTTGCTTCGCCGCCGCTGCCGAACAGTGCAGAAAACCGTTCTTTCAGTTCTGATACATTTACTGCCATGATGATTCCTCCTTTTTCCATTCCGCATCTGCCTCCTGCAATGCCTGATATCATTCTTCGGACAGATACGGTTTTGCATACTCACGGTTGACATCTCTTATGATTACACTATAATGAGATTAAGAAGGAATTTCAACAAATATATTCTTATATAATGGAAGGATATTGAGATATTATGCGCCTGCAGATTGATGGAGAGAAAAAAGAGATCAAAAGCCACGGGAGCTATGGATTTCCGGTGCTTATCAGCCATGAACGCCTGTCGTATTTTGATACGGGGGAATTTCCCTGGCACTGGCATCCGGAGATTGAGCTGACCCTTGTGGAAGAGGGGGAGATCGCCTATCAGGTGAATGACAGCCTGTATCATCTGAAGGCGGGAGAGGGGCTGTTCTGCAATACAAATGTGCTCCACTCCGGACACAGGGAGCAGACAGAGGACTGCAGTTATCTGTCTGTGACTTTTCATCCGCGGCTTCTGTACGGTTACCGGTCCAGTGTGATGCAGGACAAATATATGGATCATATTCTGAAAAGTGCGTCTCTTGCCTCCATCCATTTTGTTCCGGAGGAAGCGTGGCATGGAAGGGTACTGGAACAGATCGGGCGGATCCGGCTGCTGGATCAGGAACATCCGGTGTCAGAAGAGCTGCAGATCCAGATTGCGCTGTTTCAGATCTGGCAGGAAATCTTCGAGCATGTGGAAGTCAATGAGACCGGGTATGGGGAGAATGCAAGAGACACGGAGCGGATCCGTCGGATCATGGAATATATTCAGAAGCATTACGGGGAGAAGATCACGCTGGAAGATCTTTCCGGACAGATTCATCTGTGCAGAAGTGAGAGCTGCCGGCTGTTCCGGCGGTACATGAACGTATCCATGTTTGATTATCTTCTGGACTACCGGGTGGAGCGGAGCCTGGAGCTTCTGCAGAAGCCAGGGCTTGACATCACCCAGGTGGCCGGACGGGTGGGGTTCGCCAGTCCGGGATATTTTTCCAGGATTTTTAAGAGAAAGATGGGATGTACGCCGCTGGAATACCGGAGAAGCCGCAGATAACAGGCATACAGAAAAGGCTGCCGTCTCCGTACGGCAGCCTCTTGCAGCAGAATGATCTACAGGCTGTTCAGTTCCACCTTGTAGTCTTCGCCGCCTTCTCCATTGATGGTGTAGTAGGCAGCCTGCTCAGCAGCATTGATATAGATGTTCAGCTCAGAAGCTTCCAGACCTTTTTCCTTTACTGCTTTCTTAACGGCATTCTGGATATCATTGACTGATACGCTCAGACCGCTCATCTCCACACAGACAGAAGTCTTGCAGGCTGCTTTTTTGACTGTTGCCTTTTTCTCAGCCGGCTGTGCATCCGCTGTTCTGGCAGCAGTCGTCTTTGCTTTGGTCGTCTTCTCTTTTGCAGGTGCAGCTGTTACTGCAGCTGCGTCTTCCGTTTTCTTTTTTCTTGGCATTTCCTGATTTCCTCCTCGATAAAACACATCAACATATGTTGCCTTTGTAAGGTCAGATTAGTAAATTCCTGTCTATTATAGGCTTGAAAAAAGGTTTTGTCAAGGAATCGCTGATTTTCGTCAGTGTGCTGTCAGGGAGACGGTAAAAGTTGAACAAATGGCTGATCTGTGATAAGATATTACCGGAAATATACGAAGATCAGGAGGCAGGATTGTGGGAATCCTCCGGCGATAAATACTGAAAGGTTGACAGCAATGTATGAGTTTGAGAAGATGGACAGGAAACTGCTGGGGGAGCGTATCGAGGATGAGCTGATGCGCTACATTCTGGAAGAGCCTGTGGAGGTGGGGCAGAAGATCCCCAATGAGTTTGATCTGGCAAGGCGGTTCGGAGTGGGACGCAGCACGATCCGGGAGGCGGTCAGGAGTCTGGTGTCCAGAGGGATCCTGGAGGTGCGCAGAGGGTCGGGAACTTATGTGATCAGTACCTGTCCACCGGAAAATGATCCGCTGGGGCTGTCCCGGCTTCAGGACAAATACAAGCTGGCGCTGGAGCTTTTTGAGGTGCGTCTGATGCTGGAGCCGGAGATCGCGGCACAGGCGGCGGAGCATGCCGGCAGGGAAGAGCTTCTGGAGCTCGAGAGGCTCCGGGATGAGGTGGAGGCCGTATACCGGTCCGGGGAGGACCATATTCCAAAGGATATAGAATTTCATACCTGCATTGCCAGGTGCAGCAGGAACCGGGTGGTGGAGATGCTGGTCCCCATTATCAATACGGCGGTTATGACCTTTGCCAACCTGACCAACCGGATGCTGATGACGGAGACGATCGAGACGCACCGGGCGGTGGTGGACGCGATTCTGGACCAGGATCCGGTGGGCGCCCGCTGCGCCATGGTCATGCATCTGACGTACAACCGGCAGGCGCTGGTCCGTCTTCTGAAGGCGCAGCAGGAGGAAGAGGGGCAGGAACGAGATACGGGAGCTGTTTGATCTTTTCAAAGCTTTCCTGACTGATGACGTGCTCCATGCGGCAGGCGTCCTTTCTGGCCGTTTCTTCACTCACGCCGATGGAGATCAGAAAACGGGTGAGGACCTGGTGCTTTTCATAGATGTCCATGGCGATGGCAAGGCCGGATCCGGTGAGGATCAGATGTCCGTTGTCATCCAGGGTAAGGTAGCCGTTTTCCCGCAGGCGTTTCATGGCGACGCTGATGCTGGGCTTGCTGTAGCCCAGATGACTGGCCACGTCGATGGAACGGACGTTGCCCAGTTTTCTGGACAGGACCAGGATGGCTTCCAGATAGTCTTCGGGTGATTCCTGCATTTTCATAGTGATAAACATCCTCCTTGTTTCCTTAAGAATACCACAGGGCAGGGGGGATTTCAATGGGAAGAGACAAACCGGATGCGGCCGGGGGAGAGAATCGAGATGATCGTGAGAGAGAAAAAGGAAGCGCTGGCGCGGGATGTACTCAGACTGGCGGAGGGAAGCATCCAGAGGAAGCTTCCGGCGTTTGGGGCGGCGCTGGGGGTGATGGAGGGAGAGTGGACGGCCCGGGGATCCGGGACGGACGTACAGAAGCTCTACTGGAACAGGGAAGAGGTATTCCGTCTGTTCCGGGAGGGACTGGAGCAGGTGGAGAGAAGGTATCTGCATCTTCTGCTGCATGGCATGTATCTCCACGGGCTTCGGGGACGGGAACTTCCGGAGCGTGTATGGTGGCTGGCGTGCGACCTGATGACAGAGTACCGGATTGACCGGATGCATGTGCCGGGGTTTGCCTGGCCCATACCGGGAGAACGGAGCCGGTGGTATCGAAGGCTTCAGGAAGAGGGGGCAGTGCTTCAGGAGAGAAAGCTGGCAGAGTGGCTGGGCGGATGGAGGGAAGAAAGGCTGCAGGAGCTGGAGGACGTATTCCGAAGGGATGACCATGTCTACTGGCGGGAAGAGGATGCGGTTGGGGAAGAGGGACGCACAGAGCGGCAGGAACGGGCAGAGAAGATGAGAAAGACGGCGGAGGCCGTACACCGGTGGCGGACGGTCTTTGAGCAGGCGCAGCTTCGGGAGGCAGAGCACAGGAGACAGGCCGGAGGCAGTGCGGGAGCCCGTGCGGAGCAGATCGTGCTGCAGAAGGAACGGGGATACGATTACCGGCAGTTTTTAAAACAGTTTGCGGTGGAGCAGGAGGAGCTGTCGCTGGATATGGACAGTTTTGATCCCATTCCCTATGATTACAGCAGAAGGATGTATGAGCGGCTGGTATTTCTGGAGCCGCTGGAGTACAGGGATATGTGCAGGCTTCAGGAATTTGTCATCGCCATCGATACGTCCGGGTCCTGTTCCGGGGAGATTGTGCGCAGATTTCTCACGGAGACATGGGAGATCTTTCAGGAGAAGGACAATTTCTTCCGGGATATGCGGATCCATCTGATCCAGTGCGACTGTGCGGTGCAGGAGCATGTGTGCGTGACCTGCGAGGAAGAGTGGGAAGGGTATCTGGAGCATATGACGGTGAAAGGACATGGGGATACGGACTTTACACCGGTATTTCAGCTGGTGGACCGGCTGATCCGGGATGGGGAGCTTCAGAACCTCAAGGGACTTCTTTATTTTACAGACGGGGACGGGATCTGTCCGGATCGTCGTCCGGACTATGATACAGCGTTTGTGTTTTTGAACGAGGAACTGCAAAGGGGCAGAGGGCCTGTCTGGGCGCAGACTCTGACCCTTGATATGGAAGTGGAGACGGGAAGATGAACATAAGGGAGGCAAAGGAAGAGATCGTACGCACCATACGCGCGTATACGGCGAAGGATGACAGAGGATGCTGGCGGATCCCTCCGGTGCGTCAGAGACCGGTGCTTCTGATGGGGCCGCCGGGGATCGGCAAGACGGCGATCATGGAGCAGGCAGCGCAGGAGTGCGGGACCGGGCTGGTGGCATATACCATCACCCACCATACGAGACAGAGCGCGGTGGGGCTGCCGCAGCTGGTGACAAAGAGATTCCGGGATACGGAATATACCATGACGGAATACACCATGAGCGAGATCGTAGGCTCCATCTATGAATATGAAGAGCGCACGGGATATCGGGAGGGGATCCTTTTTATTGATGAGATCAACTGTGTGTCGGAGACGCTGGCTCCCACCATGCTGCAGTTTCTCCAGTACAAGATGTTCGGAAATCACCGGGTCCCGGAGGGATGGATCATCGTGGCGGCGGGAAATCCCAAAGCGTACAACCGCTCGGTCCGGGAGCTGGATATGGCGGCGTCGGACCGGGTGCGGACACTGAATGTGGAAGCGGATCTGCAGGTCTGGAAGGATTATGCCATGCAGCGGGGAATCCATCCGTCGGTGCTCTCCTATCTGGAACTGCACCCGGAGCACTTTTATCAGGTGACGCTGACCAGGGACAGGAGCGAATTTGTCACGGCCAGAGGCTGGGAGGATCTGTCTGCGGTGCTGAAGGAATATGAACGGCAGGGCTTCCGGGCGGACCGAAGCTTTGTGGAGGAGTTTCTGCGTGTGCCGAAGATCGCGGGGGATTTTGCCTCCTTCTATGAGCTTTCCAGGGCGCATCTGGGGGCATACCGCATCCGGGAACTGATGGAGGAGCGTCTTGCCCCCGGGGAAAGAGAAGAGCTGAAGACAGCGCTTCAGAAGCTCACAGGGGATGTGAGATGTATGTTTATACGGCATATGCTGTCAGCTGCATCGGAACGGATGACCGCCTGGGGCGCCTGCGCCCGGCGTTTTGAGCGGGAGAAGGAAGTGCTGCGTCAGTTCTTCTCCTGTATGAAGGAACCGGGAAATAAAGGCCCGGAGGATTTCCTTGGGCGCCGGTCCCATGCACGGAAGGTGCGCAGGGAAAATGATCTTCTGAAGCCCTGGGAGGAGCAGATGGAAAATTCCGTGGATGAATGGCTGAAGCAGATATTTTTCTCTGCCTCCGGGGTGAAGCTTCTGGAAGAACTGAGGGCAGGAGACCTTTCGGAGGAAGCGCTCCTGTCTGCTGCCGGTATCCGGGAGGAAGAAAAGGAGCTTCAGGAGAAGAAAGCGGATATGTGCGGGTATCTGGACCGGATGACGGATTTTATCCTGGAGACCTTCGGGGAGGACCTGGAGCTGACCGACTGGCTGTACGGGATCAGAAGCCACGGAGATTACAGACGTTTGTCCTGGCAGCGTCCGGAGCTGGAGGCGCTTCTGGACCAGAGAGGACAGGAAGCAAGGCTTAGAAAACAGATGGAAGAGATGGAGGGATTATATGAAGCTGCTGATCGCAGGTGATATTCACGGTTCTGCATATTACTGCAGGAAGCTTTTGGAAGCATATGACAGAGAAGGGGCGGACCGGCTGGTCCTGCTGGGCGATATCCTGTATCACGGCCCCCGCAATGACCTGCCGAAGGAGTACGCGCCAAAGGAGGTGCTGGGGCTTCTGAATGCGCGTAAGGAAGAGATCCTGTGCGTCCGGGGCAACTGCGATACGGAGGTGGATCAGATGGTACTGGAATTTCCGATTCTTGCAGACTATGGCTTTTTGTACGAGCAGGGACGTATGATATTTTTGACCCATGGTCATAAATTTAACGAGGAGCATCTGCCCATGTTGAAGAAGGGGGATATCCTGCTGCACGGACATACCCATGTGCCGGTATGCCGGGAGCATGAGTCCTATGTATATATGAATCCGGGCTCTGTATCCATACCCAAGGAGGGGAGCGCCCACAGCTGCATGATCTTTGAAAATGGCGTATTTCTGTGGAAGGATCTGGACGGGGAGGCATACAGAGAGTATATAATGTAAATTTATTCATGAAAAATGCACAAAATATGCAGAAAATACAGAAAAAAGCTTGCAATCGTGACGGATTGCATTATAATTGTCCATAGGCCTGAAAAAACGGGGCCGATGATTTTATTTTATGGAGGAAAGAGGATAAGTTTATGAAAAAGAAAGTAGTCAGTCTGATGTTATGTGCATGTGTCGCTCTCGCTGCGGCAGGCTGCGGCAGCGGGAAATTCAACAATCCGGACAAGGGAGAGGCGCTGATCATGGCGACCAATGCGGCGTTTGAGCCCTATGAGTATTATGAAGGAGATCAGGTGGTCGGCATTGACGTGGAGATTGCACAGGCGCTGGCAGACAGGCTGGGTCTGACCCTGGAAGTGGAGGATATGGAGTTTGATTCCATCATCCCGGCAGTAAATTCCGGAAAGGCACATATGGGCATTGCCGGCATGACGATTACGGAAGACCGTCTGGTCAACGTGGATTTTACCGATCCCTATACGACGTCCCGTCAGGTAATCATCGTTCAGGATGGAAGTCCCATCACAGGAGCGGACGGCCTGGAGGGAAAGACCATCGGAGTACAGACCGGCACCACCGGCGATCTGTTCGCTTCTGATGTGAAGGATGTGACCATGGACCGTTATTCCAAGGGAATGGATGCGGTGCTCGCTTTGAAAGACGGAAAAGTGGATGCAGTGGTGATCGACAGCGAGCCGGCGAAGCAGTTTATTGCCAAGACCGACGGACTGGTGATCCTGGAGGAAGAGTTTGCAGTGGAAGAATATGCCATCGCAGTGGCAAAAGGAAATGAAGAGCTTCTGGATGATCTGAATAAGGCGCTGGATGCGATCATTGCGGACGGTACGGTAAAAGGAATCATAGACAAATATATTACTGCAGAGTAAAGGACTGGACATGGGAGATTTTCAGGCGCGTTTTTATCTGAACTTTATCAAGGATGACCGCTGGACGTATATTTGGAACGGACTGCTGGTGACGCTGGAAGTGACGCTGTTTGCGACGCTTATAGGGATCCTTCTGGGATTTCTCGTAGCCATCATCCGTTCCACCCATGACCGCACAGGGAAGATGAAGCTTCCCAATGGGGTCTGTCAGATCTATCTGACTGTAATCCGCGGGACTCCGGTGGTGGTCCAGCTTCTGATCACCTATTTCCTGATTTTTGGTTCCATGAAGGTGAGCAAGGTGCTGGTGGCGGTACTGGCCTTCGGCATCAATTCCGGCGCTTATGTGGCGGAGATCTGCCGGGCGGGAATCATGTCCATCGATATCGGGCAGCTGGAGGCCGGCAGGAGCATCGGTTTCAGCTATGCGAAGACCATGTGGTATATCATCCTTCCCCAGGCGTTCAAGAATGTCCTTCCGGCGCTGGGGAATGAGTTTATTGTGCTTTTGAAGGAGACGTCGGTATCCGGCTATATTGCCCTTCATGATCTGACCAAAGGCGGGGATGTGATCCGGAGCCGGACCTATGATGCCTTTATGCCCCTGATCGGCGTGGCGCTTATTTATCTGGCCATGGTCCTTGGTTTTACCAAGCTGGTGTCCATGCTGGAAAGGAGGCTGAATCAGAGTGAGCGATAATGTGTTGATTCGTGCCGAGAACGTCCGCAAAAGCTTTTCCGGCAAGGATGTATTAAAGGGAATCGATCTGGAGATCCACAGAGGCGAGGTGGTCGTGATCATCGGTCCCTCCGGTTCGGGAAAGAGTACCTTTCTCCGCTGTCTGAATCTTCTGGAGGTTCCCACCGGCGGACATATTTTCTTCAAAGATGTGGATATTACGGATAAGAAGGTGAACATTGACCTTCATCGTCAGAAGATGGGGATGGTGTTCCAGCATTTTAACCTGTTTCCCCATATGGATATCCTGCGGAACATGACCATCGGTCCGGTGAAGCTTCTGAAGAAATCCGAAGAAGAAGCGGAGAAATACGCCATGGCGCTTCTGGAGCGGGTGGGGCTTGCTGACCGCGCTCATGCCTATCCCAGTCAGCTGTCCGGCGGACAGAAGCAGAGGATCGCCATCGTGCGCGCCCTGTGCATGCAGCCGGAGGTGATGCTCTTTGATGAGCCGACTTCCGCGCTGGACCCGGAGATGGTGGGCGAAGTGCTGCAGGTTATGAGAGATCTGGCGAAGGAGCGTATGACCATGGTGATCGTGACCCACGAGATGGGCTTTGCCAGAGAGGTGGCGGACCGGGTGGTATTTCTGGAGGAAGGAATCCTCATGGAACAGAACGATCCGGTGAACTTCTTTGAACATCCGCAGAATGAGCGGCTGAAGAGTTTCCTGGGAAAAGTGCTGTAAAAAGATGCTGCTTTTCCGGTGCCTCAGGGCGCCGGGAATCAAATTTAGCAGTTGAAACTTTCCATATTTTATGCTAGAATGTATCTGTTTAACGCATAGGAGGTGTAGAGATGGCGATCTTAAGGACAATCCTTACGGTGATCTTTGTATTAGTCTGCATAGCAGCGGTTATATTAGTATTACTTCAGGAGGGCAGGTCCGCGGGGCTCGGTGCCATCGCAGGCGGAGCGGAGACATACTGGGGCAAGAACAAGGGACGTTCCATGGAAGGGAATCTGGTGAAAGGGACCATTGGTCTGGCAGTTCTGTTTTTTGTACTTGCGATCATTCTGAATCTGAATTTCTGATCAGAGAAGAAAAGGGCACTCTTTTTGAAGGGTGCTTTTTTGTTCTACAGGAAAGTGCGTCCCGCCAAAACAAAGAAGGGGTGAAAGAAATGCCGAAAAAAGGGACAGAGGAACCGGTTACAGGCGTGTTTACCGGTCATGCAAAAGGGTTCGGTTTTGTGACCATGGAGGGGATGGAGGAGGACATCTATATTGGAGAAGAGGATGTGCACGGGGCCCTGCACCAGGATACGGTGCAGGTGCGTCTGAAGCCGTTAAGGGACGGAAAAAGAAGAGAAGGGACCATTATAAAGATCCTGAGCCGGGGGATGCTCAGGCTTGTGGGAATCTATGAGGAGAGTAAAAATTACGGGTTCGTGGTCCCGGACAACGGAAGGTATACAAGAGATATTTTCGTGCCGAAAGAACATTCTGCGGGAGCTGTGAACGGGCATAAGGTGGTGGTGCTCCTGACGGACTACGGAACGGATCAGAAGAATCCGGAAGGGAAGATCGTGGAGATCCTGGGACATGTGAGCGATCCGGGTACGGATGTACTGTCCATCGTCAAAGGATACGATCTGCCGGTGGAATTTCCGGAGAAGGTCATGAATCAGGCAGGTCGTGTGCCGGACCAGATCAGTGAGGCGGACATGCAGGGGCGCATGGACTTGAGGCCGGTGCAGATGGTGACCATTGACGGGGAGGATGCGAAGGATCTGGACGACGCGGTCTCCCTGCATATGGAAGATGATGCTTACGTGCTGGGTGTGCATATTGCGGATGTGGCAAATTATGTGCAGGAAAGGAGCGCCATGGACCGGGAAGCACTGAAGCGGGGGACCAGCGTCTATCTGGTGGACCGGGTGATCCCCATGCTGCCCAGGAGACTTTCCAACGGCATCTGCTCCCTGAACGCGGGAGAGGACCGTCTGGCGCTGAGCTGTATCATGACCATTGATTCCAGAGGAAATGTGGTCGATCATGTGATCGCGGAATCGGTTATCCGCGTGGACCGGAGAATGACTTATACCGGTGTGCAGAAGATTCTGGATCAGGATGAAGAGGAGACCGGCAGGTATAAAGAGCTGGCGCCCATGCTGCTCCGGATGCAGAAGCTGGCTGTCCTGCTGCGGGAAAAGCGGAGGAGGCGGGGTTCCGTGGACTTTGATCTTCCGGAGACAAAGGTTGTACTGGACGAAGAGGGACACCCGGCGGAGATCAGACCGTATGAACGGAATGAAGCCACCAGGATCATCGAGGATTTCATGCTGATTGCCAACGAGACGGTGGCGGAGGACTGCTGCTGGCAGGAAATGCCCTTCGTATACCGGACACACGATAAGCCGGATCCGGACCGGATGAAAAAGCTGTCCGCCTTTATCAATAATTTCGGTTACAGTATCCGCCTGAAGGGAGATGAGGTGCATCCCAAAGAGCTGCAGAAGCTTCTGACAAAACTGGAAGGAACGCCGGAGGAGATGCTTCTTGGCCGGCTGAGCCTGCGCTCCATGAAGCAGGCAAAATATACCACGGAATGCAGCGGGCATTTTGGACTGGCTGCGAAATATTACTGTCATTTTACCTCACCGATCCGGCGGTATCCGGACCTGCAGATTCACAGGATCATCAAGGACGCCCTTCGGGGACGGCTGCAGGAGAAGAAGATCCTGCACTATCAGAGCATCCTGCCGGAGGTGGCGGAGCAGTCCAGCGAGCGGGAACGGAAGGCGGCGGAGGCGGAGCGGGAGACGATCCGGCTGAAGAAGGCAGAATATATGAGCGCGCATCTGGGAGAGGAATTTGAAGGTGTGATTTCCGGCGTGACTCCCTGGGGACTTTATGTGGAGCTGCCCAGTACGGTGGAAGGTCTGGTGCATGCAGCTTCTTTACAGGGAGATTATTTTGAGTATCATGAAAGTGCATATGAGATGGTCGGGGCTCATACCGGGAAGACCTGGAGGCTGGGGCAGACCGTCCGGATCCGTGTAACGGGGACGGACCTTATGGCACGCACGGTAGATTTTGAACTGGTGGAACCACAGGGAGAGTGAGAGGCATATGGCAAAGGAAAACATCAAACTCATCGCAAATAATAAAAAGGCATACCATGATTATTTTATTGAAGATACGTATGAAACGGGGATCTGCCTGCACGGGACGGAGGTGAAGTCCCTGCGTATGGGAAAATGCAGCGTGAAGGAGGCGTTTATCCGGATCGAAAAGGGAGAAGTCTTCGTATATGGCATGCACATCAGCCCTTACGAAAAAGGAAATATTTTCAATCGGGATCCCCTGCGGGTGAAAAAGCTTCTGATGCACCGGGCAGAGATCAACAGGCTCATGGGGAAGATTGCGGAAAAGGGCTACACGCTGGTGCCCCTGAAAGTCTATCTGAAAGGAAGCCTGGTGAAGGTGGAGATCGGACTGGCAAAAGGAAAGAAGCTCTATGACAAGCGGGCGGATATTGCGAAAAAGGACATGCGCAGGGAAGCGGAGAAGGACTTCAAAGTAAAAAATCTGTACTGATTCCGGGCGGGAAAGAAGCAGGCAGAAAAAGGAAAGAAACAGTAGAAATCTGTGCTTGACAATTTCCACGGCTCCATATAAGATAGAGATGCGCAGAGATTTCATCTGGTGTTTACTTTTACATGTCTCGGGCTTGTAAAGGTTTCGACGGGGGTTTTGAAGTTGAGGCAGCCATCCGAAGGCACCGCGCAAGGTGCAACAATAAATATAAACGCTGAAGATAATTTAGCACTCGCTGCCTAAAGGCAGCTGTCTGACACAGAGCACCTGCACTCTGTGACCCAGGCATCATTCATGCAGGAAACGACGCATGTCAAGCTTTGCGCATGCGGGCGTATCATGAAGCTACTGAAGCTGTAAGCCTGCCGTCTGGCGTGCAGCGGAGGGAATGTCAAAGAAACGGCTGTGATGGGAGACACCGCAATGGAAGGGCTTTCGGACAGGGGTTCGATTCCCCTCAGGTCCACTGAGGATGCCATGTACCGGACAGAGAGGCACATGGCATCTTTTTTGTCAGAAATATTCTGCCATATGAATTGACATCAGCTTTTTACTTTTTTATAATGAGAGTATGATGAAAAGCAGTCCTGACAGAGGCAGTGTGTTTTATCTGTCCGGACTCACAGGAAAAAAGGAGAACATGATATGGACTTAAAAGAATGCTATGCGGCTTTTGACGGAGATTATGAGGGCGTGCTTTCCCGCCTGCGCAGTGAGAAGATGGTCCGGAAATTTGCGCTGAAATTTTTAAAGGATACCAGCTATGAGCTGCTTACCCGTTCTCTTGAGGAAGAGAATTATGAGGAAGCGTTCCGTGCGGCCCACACCATCAAGGGTGTCTGTCAGAATCTTGGTTTTACGGTTCTGGGAGACTCCAGCAGCCGGCTGACGGACGCGCTCCGGAACGGCTGGAGCGAAGAGGCAGGGCCTCTGGTTCAGCAGGTGAAGGCGGATTATGCGAAGACTGCGGATGCCCTGCGGATTCTGGAAGCAGAAAGTGAAGGGTAAGGCTGTTCGAAGATATCCAGGAGTCTATGGAGGTGATATGTGGTGAATAAAGGGCCCATACGATTTCTGAAGGTCAGTCTTGCCTGTGTGTCTGTCCTCTGTGTTGTTATCTTCAGTTTCCTGGCGTTTTATATGAGTCAGAAGAGCTCCTCGACGATCAACGAGATCGGAACGCTCTATATGTCGGGAATGAATGAGCGGATTTCCATGCATTTTCAGACAACGATCGAGCTTCGGCTGTCTCAGGTGCGTGCCATGAAGGAGGACAATCCGGTCAGGGAGGGAGATCAGCAGGCGCTGCGGGATGTCCTTGCCTATAATGCAGAAGTAAGGGGCTTCGATTATCTGGCTCTGTACAGCAGAGACGGAAGGTTTGATATGCTCTATGGGGAACCGGTGGAGGTGCTGGATCAGACGCCTTTTCTGCGGTCTCTGAATGCCGGAGAGGACAAGATCGCAGTGGGAAATGATGCATCCGGGAATAAGATCGTGCTGCTGGGCGTGTCTGCGGAATATTTTATGGAGGATGGAGAGTGCACGGCGCTGGTGGCAGGACTTCCGGTGGATTACATACAGGAGGTGCTCTTCCTGGACGAAGAGGAATCTCTGGTGTATTCGCATATCATCCGCCGGGACGGGAGCTTTGTGATCCGCAGCGGAGACGCTTTCCGGGATAACTATTTTGAACGGATCCGGTCCATTTTTGACGAAGTGGGCGGAGAGGACGCAGAGCGGTATGTGGAAGAGCTGAAAACGGCGATGAGTACCGGAGAGGACTATTCCAATGTTCTGGATATAGGCAGTGAGAGGCGGCATCTGTACTGTACGCTTCTTCCGTATTCGGAATGGTATCTGGTTACGGTCATGCCGTACGGGATCCTGGACCGGTCCATCCGGTCCATGGTGGGAAGCTGGGGAACGCTTACCGTGGCAGGCTGCTCCATCGTTCTCATGGCACTGATTCTTGTCTTTTTCAAATATATCGGACTTACCAGAAAGCAGCTGCAGGAGGTGGAAGAGGCCAGAAGAGAAGCGGTCTATGCAAATAAGGCAAAGAGTGAATTTCTCTCCAATATGAGCCATGATATCCGTACGCCCATGAACGCCATTGTGGGTATGACGGCCATCGCAACGGCGAATCTGGAGGACCGTCAGCAGCTTCAGAACTGTCTCCGCAAGATCACCCTGTCCAGCAAGCACCTGCTGGGGCTGATCAACGATGTACTGGATATGTCCAAGATCGAGAGCGGAAAGATGACGCTGAACATGGACCAGGTATCTTTGCGGGAGGTTATGGAGAGCATTGTGAGCATCGTCCAGCCTCAGATCAAGGCGAAGAACCAGCGGTTTGATGTGTTTATTCATGATATCTTTGCGGAAAATGTGTACTGTGACAGCGTGCGGCTGAATCAGGTGCTTTTGAACTTCCTGTCCAACGCCATCAAGTTTACGCCGGAGAACGGGACGATCCAGGTGGCGCTGTGGGAAGAGCAGTCCCTGAAGGGAAGCGACTATGTCCGTATTCACCTGATGGTGAAAGATAACGGGATCGGTATGTCGGAGGAATTCCGTCAGAAGATTTTTGAATCCTTTACCCGTGAGGACAGCGCCCGTGTGCGCAAGACGCAGGGAACGGGGCTTGGTATGGCGATCACGAAATATATTGTGGATGCCATGGGCGGTACTATTGAGGTCAACAGCGAACAGGGGAAGGGTTCCGAGTTCCATGTGACGCTGGATCTTGAGCAGTCGGATATCCAGGAGATGGACATGGTCCTTCCGGAGTGGAACATGCTGGTGGTGGACGATGACGAGCAGCTCTGCCACGGTGCGGTGGATGCACTGGAATCCATCGGCGTCAGGGCAGAATGGACGCTGGACGGAGAGAGTGCCGTGGAGATGGTGAAGAAACGCCATGCAGAGCACAAGGATTATCAGGTGATCCTTCTGGACTGGAAGCTGCCGGGGATGGACGGAATCCGTACGGCTGTGGAGATCCGCAGATGCCTGGGAGAGGAGATACCGATCCTTCTGATCTCCGCCTACGACTGGAGTGAGATTGAAAAGGAAGCGAGGGAAGCAGGGGTCAATGGATTTATCTGCAAGCCGCTGTTCAAATCCACGCTCTTCTATGGTCTTCGCCAGTTTGCAGGTCAGAGTGAGGAACAGCTTCAGGAATCTGTGGAAGAGAAGCAGGAGCTCAAGGGTAAGCGGGTTCTTCTTGCGGAGGACAATGATCTGAACTGGGAGATTGCAGAGGAGCTGTTCAGTGAAGAGGGACTGGAGATGGAACGGGCCGAAAATGGTCAGATCTGTGTGGAGATGTTCCAGAAATCCATGATCGGTTACTATGATGCGATTCTCATGGATATCCGGATGCCGGTGATGACCGGTTATGAAGCGGCATGGGCGATCCGGAAGCTGGAACGGGCCGATTCGCACGTTCCGATCATCGCCATGACAGCGGATGCATTTTCCGAAGATGTGAAAAGATGTCTGGACTGCGGCATGAATGCGCATGTGGCGAAGCCCATCGATGTGCAGGAAGTCATGCGGCTTCTGGAAAAATTCATAGAACAGGAACAAAAGAAGTCTGAAAAATAAGCAGGAGGTGCTGCCCCTTTACGGGGACGGCACCTCCTGTATTTCAGGTTACTTTGATGTCTATGGAACCGGAAGGGGTTCCGGTGAAGGAACTCATGGCATAAGCCGCCTGTGCTTTGGCCCGGCGGACTTTCCTGGCTTCCGGGGTGACCTCCGCCTGCATGCGGGTTGGCTTTTTGCCGGCGATGATCTCCTTTGCCGCCTTGATCCGGCTCTCAGAGGGGGTCTTCTCTTCGGCCCGGGCTTTTTCTTCCACTGCTTTTCCTGCAGCCGTCTCATTGAGAGAATCGTTTACTTCCTCCGGAGTATCATCTGTCCTGTTCTCCATATCCTTCTCGGCTTCTTCGGCCTTCTTCAGATCTTCCTCGGCTTTCAGGCGTTCGTTTTCGGTGGGCAGCCTTCCGTAATCGCCGCTCTGGATGAATGCTCTCTCCGCATCGCACAGGGCGTTGTTTTTCGCCAGCTCCTGCATGATCAGCGCCAGCTTCTGCCCTTTGGGAATATTGGGATTGGTATCCGCTTCCTTGACGGCGGCCATGGAAGCAGCGGCGTGGCTTAGTTTGACCCGCTGTACCTCTTCCTTTGTTCTGCATTTCTTCAGTTCCCGTTCAAAGGCTTCCCGCTCCATCTGGATCTTTCTGGCCTTCTCGTAGGTCTGGGGATCGTGCTCCTTCAGATATTCCATCTCTGCGGCGCTCAGCTTTTTCCCGGACCGCAGTTTGGTATCGATCTGCTCCCGGGAGACAGAGGAAGCACTCTGCTTCATACGTTCGGCAGCTTTTTCCTGCTGTTCTCTCAGGATCCGGTCTACGGCAGAAGTACCGTCCGAAGTATTTCCGGAAGTGGTTTTGGACGTATAATCTCCGGAAGACTGCCGCTGCTGCCATTTCATCTGCATTTTCATCGTCTTTGTATAAGTATTCAGTGAACTGATCATGGCCACATTCATCAGGAACACCCCCTTTGGTCTTATGCGGTCTTATGGCAAAAAATGTATATAGAAATATATCGCCGGATTTTTCAGAAAGATAATACCGGAGGGCTTCTGTTGTTCACAGAACGAACATAATTTACTGATATAATGGCGGCAGTCTGACAGAGAGGCAGGAATGTGAGGATGGAAAAGCTGAAGATACTGGTGGTGGACGATGAGAGCCGCATGCGCAAGCTGGTGCGGGATTTTCTCGTGAAGCAGGAGTATGAGGTGCTGGAGGCCGGCGACGGAGAGGAAGCACTGGATGTTTTTTTTGAGCAGAAGGATACGGCACTGGTGATTCTGGATGTGATGATGCCGAAGATGGACGGCTGGCAGGTATGCCGGGAGATCCGCCGCTATTCCAAAGTGCCGATCATCATGCTGACGGCAAAAGGGGATGAACAGGATGAGCTGCAGGGATTTGAGCTGGGCGTGGACGAATATATCACAAAACCTTTCAGCCCCAGGATTCTGGTGGCGAGGGTGGAGGCGATCCTGCGCCGGACGAATCTTCTGGCAAGCGAGGAGGTGCTGAAGGCGGGTGGAATCGAGCTGGACAAAGCGGCTCATCTGGTGAAGATCGACGGGGAGGCAGTGGAGCTGAGCTATAAAGAGTTCGAGCTTCTGGCGTATTTTATGGAAAATCAGGGACTGGCGCTGTCCAGGGAGAAGATTCTCAACAATGTATGGAATTATGATTATTTCGGAGATGCCAGAACCATTGATACTCATGTGAAAAAGCTGCGGAACAAGCTGGGTGAGAAAGGAAACCTGATCCGGACGGTCTGGGGGCTCGGGTACAAGCTGGAGGGATAGAGGAGGCCGTACTGCGCGGCATCCTTTTACGGGTACATCTGAAAGCTGAACAGCCAGGCGATCAGCACGCGGAGGGCGCTGGTGAGAAAACGGGAGGTGAGCACGGAAGGGACGCCGACCTTGATCGTATCCTCCTTTGCCTGAGCCAGTCCCAGCCCTACGGGTACAAAGTCGCAGGCGGCCTGGGTATTGACTGCAAAAAGAGCCGGCAGTGCCAGTGCCGCCGGGATCGCGCCGCCGCCGATCTGGGCGCCGATGAGAGTCCCTGTGACCTGGGCGATGATGGCTCCTGGGGCAAGGACCGGAGAGAGCAGCGGAAAGGAGATGATGACGCCCAGAAACAGAAGCCCCAGGATGCTGGGGGAGAGACAGGCGAGGCGGTCGGCGATCCATGCGTTGAGCCCCGAGCACTCCACGGCAGCAGTCAGAAGGGAGACGAAGCCCATGAGCGGGAGCAGGGTGTGGAGGACCGTGTGCAGGCTGTCCTGAGAAGCTTTGTAAAGGAGGCAGCATCCTTTTCCGGGCGCGGCGAGAAGACCGGCCCACAGGCGGGAGAGGCGTGCCGGAAGGCCGTTATCCTGCTTTTTTTGCGCCTCCGTCCGGTTCCCGGCGGGCTGGATACAGTCAGCCGATACATCTGATACATAGAGATCTTCTGTGATATAGCGGGCCAGCGGTCCGCTTTTTCCTGTTGGGAGCAGATTGACGGTGGGGATGCCTTTTTTGGGATAGATTCCGCAGCGAAGCGTCCCTCCGCAGTCGATGACCGCCAGGAAGATCTCGTCATCCGGTACGGAAGATGAGAAACCATTGACGCAGGTGCATCCGGTGAGCTGTTCGATCCGGTCCACGACGGCCGGCCGGATCCCTCCTCCGGTCACATAGATCAGTTTACTGCGCCTGCTGTCAGGTTTTACCGTCAGCGGACCTCCGTAACCGCTTCTTCCGGCCGTAATGCGGATTTCATGCCATTTGGATACATCTTCCGTCTCGGGACTGTGTGCATGGGAGGCTTCCGGAATATCCGGTGTATCCGCCAGCGGAAGCTTCATCCTGCGGCTGTAAAAGGCGGTGGTGCGGTCTGTGACGATCCCGCACAGAAAATTGGCCAGGAGTCCCGCCGCCAGATAGCGGACGGCCAGTGGATAGAGCGGATATCCCAGCATCTCGATCCCCCGGGCGATCCCAAGCCAGATAAAAAGCTCGGCGGCATTGATGTGGGGAAAGATGCCGCTGCTGGTGTGACAGAAGAAGGATGCACAGGCATAATAAGACGGCTTGTCCTTCTCGGGCATAAAGCGCCCCAGCGTCAGCGCAGAGGGATTGCCCAGAAGCAGGGCGCCGAAAAAGGGGATCAGCATATATTTGAGCAGCAGATGCCGGGAAGCCAGCTCTGCTGCTTTTTCCATAAAGCGGGAGGGGATCATCCGGATCAGTGTATTGGTGAGAATGAGGACCATGAAGATGGTCGGGATGAGATCCATGCACCAGGAGACCAGAAATTCTCCCCCGCAGTAAAAAAGATCTGTAAAAAATGTAATAACAGGTTCGGTCATTGCAGTCATACAGCGTTTCTCCTGATCTGATATCTTTTTAACAATTCCAATATAACATATCTACAATAAATTTCCAATGCCTGGAAAAAGAATGTATTAATGTTGACTAAAAAATCGGGTAATATACAGGCAGACAAAGCAAAGTACACATGGCCAGGTGACTTGAGGTAAAAGTCTGACACTTATTCACAGGTTCTGAAAAGGAGGGAAACCATGAACATCATTCCGCTGATCCTTCTGTTCTGTATCGCATTTGCTCTGCAGTATCTTCTGACCTTTCTGCAGATGAGGAGCCTTATGAGCTCTTACAGAAAACTGAGGAAGAAAGGGCGTGTGGCGATCGGAAAAGCCAGGGGCGCCTTCCGCGCCGGGGCTATTGCCATGTTTGCCATAGACGGCAGCGGCAGTATCCTGGAGGGGAGTTACCTGCAGGGTGTGACGGTATTTGCCAGAGTCCGGGCCCTGAGAGGCTTCGAGGGAATGGATGTGGGAGCGATACAGAAAGGAGACTGCCAGAGGATGCATCTTCCAACACCCATTACAAAGGCCGTTCTGGAAGCGTCGTCCAACTACCGGATCCTGATGTCGGGAGGCGAACTCACAGAAGAACCTGCCCCGCTCACAAAGGCGGCCAATGCGCTGAAGCGGCTGGCCATATCCCGCGGGGAGACGTGAAAAAGCTTCGGCCGAAGGGCTCCTGGACAGCGGCTGCGGTGAACGGCCGTCCAGGTTCCGGAGTCCCGCTCCGGCGGATGCAGAACTGAAAATCAGGAGGTTCTTATGAATGTTATTGTAAATGCAGCAGAAGGCTTTATGGGACTGTTTGACGCAGGTGCGCTCACCTTTGTCAGCTGGGTCTCCACCATTGTACCAAAGGTATTGCTGTTACTGGTGTTTATGAATGCGCTGATTGCGCTGATCGGCCAGGATCGGATCAATAAATTTGCAAAGCTCTGTTCCGGCAACGTGATCATGGCTTACGGGGTGCTTCCGTTCCTCTCCGCATTCATGCTGGGCAACCCCATGGCCCTGTCCATGGGAAAATTCCTTCCGGAGAGAATGAAGCCCAGCTATTATGCGGCATCCACCTATCACTGTCACACCAACAGCGGAATGTTTCCGCATATCAACGTGGGTGAGATCTTTATCTACCTTGGCATCGCGGACGGCATCACCACGCTCGGGCTCAGTACTACGCCGCTGGCGATCCGTTACCTGCTGGTAGGCCTGATCATGAATTTTTTCGCAGGATGGATCACGGATTTCACCACGACTTTCGTGATGAAGCAGCAGAACATCGAACTCAAAAACACACTGTAAAATGCATACATATGCAGCAGCCCGAGAAGAGCCCGGAAGGATTTTCAGACGGCGAAAGGAAGGGCAGCTGCGGAACTTATAATCAGGAGAAATAAAAAATGGCAGAATTCAAAGCAATCAGAATTGAGAGAGGAAGCGGCGGATTTGGCGGGCCTTTGACCGTCATGCCGAAAGAAGGAAAAGACAAGGTGGTCTTTATCACCGGAGGAGGCGCGGAACCGGACATTATTGAGAAGATCGTGAAGCTGACCGGCTGTACGGCGGTGAACGACTTCAAGACCTCGGTGCCGGATGAAGAGATCTTCCTGGTGGTCATCGACTGCGGAGGGACTCTCCGCTGCGGGATCTATCCGCAGAAACGGATTCCAACCGTCAATATTATGCCGGTGGGAAAAAGCGGTCCGCTGGCAAAATTTATCACTGAAGATATCTATGTCTCCGCAGTCGGTCCGGATCAGATCCATCCTGCGGACGGGGCGGCGGTCCCGGCAGAGAGCGCGTCTGCAGAGAAAGCAGAGGAGACTAAAGCAGAGCCGGAGCGCAGGTTCAAATACAGTACAGATAAAAAGGTATCCGAGACCCTGGGAGAGACCAGTAAATCCAGCATCATCCAGAAGATCGGCATGGGCGCGGGCAAGGTAGTGAATACCCTCTATCAGGCGGCAAGGGACGCAGTACAGTCCATGATCACGACGATCCTTCCCTTTATGGCATTTGTTGCCATGCTGATCGGAATTATCCAGGGCTCCGGGTTCGGAGACTGGTTCGCAAAACTTCTGGTGCCGCTGGCAGGAAACGGTGTGGGACTCATCGTGCTTGGCTTCATCTGTTCCATTCCGGTGCTCTCCGCACTTCTGGGCCCGGGTGCAGTCATCGCACAGGTGATCGGTACCATGATCGGCGTGGAGATCGGAAAAGGCAATATTGCTCCGAGCCTGGCGCTTCCGGCATTATTTGCCATTAATACGCAGTGTGCGTGCGACTTTATCCCGGTGGGACTGGGGCTTGCAGAGGCAGAGCCGGAGACTGTGGAGGTCGGTGTGCCGTCGGTCCTGTACTCCAGATTCCTTGTGGGCGTGCCCAGAGTGCTGGTGGCATGGGTGGCAAGTATCGGACTTTACTGAGACAGGAAAAGCATATTTATGGAAAAGGAGAAAAACAAAATGAATACATGGTTAAATCTGGAAGGGAAGACAGTAATTGTAACAGGGGGAGCATCCGGAATCGGCAAGGCAGTGGCAGAGGAATTTCTGGAGCAGGGCGCGAATGTGGTGATTGCGGATATGAGTCCGGAGCCGCCGAAGATGGATTCTGATTCGCAGAAATGCCATTATGTGATAACCAATGTGACCGACCGGGCGAGCGTGGAGCATATGGTGGATGAGACGGTGAAAACCTTCGGTACTGTGGATGTTCTGGTCAATAACGCCGGTATTAATATCCCCAGACTTCTGGTGGACGATGCAAAGCCCCACGGAGAGTTCGAGCTGGATGACACGGTATTTGACAAGGTGATCAATGTAAATCTGAAAGGGGTCTATCTGTGTGCACAGGCCGCAGGGCGCGTGATGGTGGAGAAAAAGGACGGTGTCATCATCAATATGTCTTCCGAGAGCGGACTGGAAGGCTCAGAAGGACAGAGCATCTACGCAGCTACCAAGAATGCGGTAAATTCCTTTACCAGATCCTGGGCAAAGGAACTGGGCCGCAAGGGCGTCAGAGTGGTGGGCGTGGCTCCCGGTATCATGGAAGCGACCGGACTGCGCACCATCGGATACGAAACAGCGCTGGCCTATACCAGAGGCATTACCGTTGAAGAACTGAGAGCAGGCTACAGTAAGACGTCCACAACCCCTCTGGGACGTTCCGGGAAGCTGTCGGAGGTGGCAGACATGGTCTGTTATCTTGGAAGCAAGAAAGCATCCTACGTCCATGGTGTGACCTTCAATGTGGCCGGAGGAAAGACGAGAGGCTGATGGGGTACAGTGCCGGCCCGTTCGTGCGAAATGGTACTTTTCCCAGAGTGTGTTTTCTAATATAATGTGCGTAGAGAAACAAAGCAGGACGGGGGAGATACGAACATGACAGCAGGAACACCGGACAGCAGAATCGCACAGATTCTGGAGATTATGGAGCTTCGCAGGACCGCCAGGCTGGAGAGCCTGGCGGATAAGCTGAAGGTGGGGACGAAGACCATCAGAAATGATATCCGGGAGCTGAACCGGCTTCTGGAAGGCAGCGCGCTGGTGGAATCTGTCTCGGGAAGATACGCGTTCTTTGTGCTGGACGAAAAGGCATTTCAGGAAAAAAAGCAGGCCGTATACAGCCAGAATGACTATATGAACTCTCCGGCCAAACGGTACGGCTATATCCTGAACCGGCTGATGCACGAGGAGGAAGCGGTGCTTATTGACGATCTGGCAGATGAGATCTGTGTGGGCCGGACGACGATCAACGGAGATCTGAAGAAGCTCCGGGAGATGCTGGAGAGCTATCAGATCCGGATTGTCGGCAGGACCAATACCGGGATCCATCTGGAAGGAGAGGAATTCAGTCTCCGTCTGTTTCTTCTCGAACATATGTACGATTATGTATTTGACTCCTTTCTCCTGGACGACGATCTGGAAAGCATGGTAAATGGTTACTGTCAGGAATATGGTCTTGACCATATTACAACACAGTATTTTATGCGGTCCTATACATTAATGATCGACCGGGTGCTGAACGATCATCCTTTGAGCTCTCTTCAGGAAAAATACCATGAGCTGGAGCAGACCACAGCCTGTCGCTTTGCGGAAAAAGTCATAGAGAAGACCATTGACATGTTTCAGGTGGAGATTCCCATGGAAGAGATCCTGTTCCTGTCCCTGCCCATTGCAGGCATGCGCACCCCCATGAACCGGGAGGACAAAGAAGCGCTGGAGATCAGCGAAGAGGTGGCGGAGCTGGTGGTGAAGATCCTGAACCGGATCGCCTATGACATGAATTTTCATATCTCGCCCACGGATCTTCTGGATGATTTTGTATATCATATGAATTTTATGCTGAATCGGCTGAAATACCGGTTCTATATCAGAAATTATGCGCTGGCGGAGATTCGGGAGCGGTATCCGCTGGCATACCGGATGGCAGAGCTGGCCAAAAAGGTCATCGAGGAACAGACCAGCCTCCAGGTGGTGGATGATGAACTTGGCTTTCTGGCTTCTTATTTCAGCCTGTTTCTGGAAGAACAGCATTACCGGAAACAGAGAGCCTTCCGGGTAGGCATTGTCTGCGCCCAGGGCACTATCTTCGGTAAACTGATCCAGGTGCGTCTGGAGAAAATGATGTCGGACCAGACGGAGTTTGAACTGCTTTCGGAGAAAGAGGCAGGGGACCGGGGAGACTTTGATTTGATGATCTCTACATCCAGAACCTATGAATCCGAAGAAATACCGGTGATCTGTCTGGGGGAATTTTTTGATGAAGTGGAAGTGCTGAGACAGATCGAGCGGCTGAAATATCTGGGCCATCTGGATGTGACCATGAAGACGGGCATCAATTCCCTGATCGCCACGATCCTGGAACCGGATCATTTTTATGTACTGGAGCAGGAACCGTCCTGGCTGGAAGCGGTGTTGTATATGATCGACCGGCTGGCAGAAGAAGGGACGCTGGATCCGGATTTCAAAGAAGCATTTCTGAGGCGGGAAAAGAAAAGCACCATGCTGTTTGACGAAAAGGTGGGCTTTCCGCACCTGCAGTATCCGGGTGACCGGATTGTGCTGGCTGTGGGAGTGATCAGGCGCACCGGGCCGGGAGTCTGCTTCATCCTGCTGCTGGCGCTGCCGAAGGATTCGGAACTCAATGATGATATACTGATTCATATTTATAATGAACTGCTGGTGATCTCTTCTGGGGGGACTCTGGCAGAGGAAATTTCAAAACTGCGGTCAGGCAGCGAATTTGTCCTGTACATGATCCGGAATAATGAATTATTTGAAGATGTTTAGACAAGTTGGATGCAGAACCGCAGAACAGCGTCCGCCCGAACGGAGAGCGGATGCGGAACTGTAAACAGGAGGTAATCATGAAAACAATTTATGAAAATACAGTAAAAGGCGTAGGTGATCTGGCATCTGCATTTGCAGAGGAAAAGACAATTATTTTATTTGGCGACAGTGCTCCGGATACGCTGAAGGACTATTGTTACAGCATTGATGTAAAAAAGGCAGATGAGGTGATCGCGCCGGGTCAGGTGCTGGAGATCGATGGAAAACAGTATAAGATCCTGCTGACCGGGCATGTGATGCAGAAGAACCTGGAGGCCCTTGGGCATATTTCCATCCAGTTCAATGGTGCTGAAGACGGTCTGCCGGGGAGCATGGTCGTGGAAGAGGCGGAGGTTCCGGTGCTTCAGATCGGAAGCGTTATCCGTATCCTGGCATGATTCAGAGTCCATGCGCAGGAAAAAGATTCAGGTGACGGTTCCCGGAGGCATTCATATGGCTGTTGCAGTGTCTCTGGGACAGATCATCAGAGAGTCGGATACACATGTGTTTCTGAAATCCGGCAGGAGAATGGTCAGCGGCAGAGAGATTCCGAAAGTACTGGCGCTGGGCGTTCATCAGCTGGACTGGGTGGAACTGATCGTGGATGGAGAGGAAGAAGAATCCGCCATGGAACGGATTGGAAAACTGCTGGGTAATGAATGAAGGCGGCGGGGTAAATATTACCCCGCCTGTGCCGTTAGAACCGGAAATCCCGCTTTCCTTCTGCAATGTCATGGATATGTTCCGCAGCGATCCTTTTGACCTTTGGGTTCGGGATGTTCTCAAGCTCCCGCTCGATCAGCTCCATGCCGATCTTTCTGGTGTCTTCGCCGGCATAGTCTTCCAGGTATTCCTTCAGAGTCATCAGTGCATTGGGATGGCAGCAGTTCAGGATCTGCATGTTTTTGCAGAGGGACATGAAGCGGTCGCCGGTCCGTCCTTCCCGGTAGCAGGCAGTGCAGAAGCTGGGAATATAGCCCAGTTTCATCAGCCAGTTTACCACCTCGTCCAGTGTTCTCTGATCGCTCACATCAAACTGGGCGCTGGTCACCTCCTCCGGAACCTCCGGCTCGGCATATCCCCCTACGCTGGTCCTGGAAGCACCGCTGATCTGGGATACTCCAAGAGGAAGCACGCGCTCTCTTACTTCCTGGCTCTCTCTTGTGGAGATGATCATACCAGTATAAGGAACAGAGATCCGGATCAGGGCACAGATCTTTGCAAAAATATCATCGCTGATACTGTTGTCAAATGCCGACGGGTCGATGTCGTCCGCATGTTTGATCCTGGGAACACTGATGGTGTGAGGGCCTACCCCGTGGACCGCCTCCAGATGCTCCGCGTGCATCAGAAGGCCGGCAAATTCATAGCGGTAAAGCTCCAGCCCGAATAAAACTCCAAGCCCTACATCGTCGATGCCGCCCTCCATGGCCCGGTCCATGGCCTCTGTATGCCATGCATAATCATGTTTCGGTCCTGTGGGATGCAGCTTTTCATAACTTTCCTTATGATAAGTCTCCTGGAACAGGATATAGGTACCGATCTCCGCTTCCTTCAGTTTCCGGTAATTCTCTACAGTCGTTGCCGCGATATTGACATTGACCCTCCGGATGGCGCCGTTTTTATGTTTGATGCTGTAAATCGTATGGATACATTCCAGGATGTATTCGATGGGGTTGTTTACCGGATCCTCACCGGCTTCGATCGCCAGCCGCTTGTGCCCCATATCCTGCAGGGCAGTCACTTCTTTTATGATCTCTTCCTGCGTCAGCTTCTTCCGGGCGATATGTTTGTTTTTGGCATGATACGGACAGTAGACGCAGCCGTTGACACAGTAGTTGGACAGATACAAAGGTGCGAACAGAACGATGCGGTTCCCATAGTAATCCTTTTTCAGCTGTTCTGCCAGTGCAAAGAGCTCATTTACCTTTTCCGGGATCTCGCAGGCCAGAAGCACGGATGCCTCCCGGTGCGTCAGTCCTTTGCGTTCTCTCGCCTTTGCAAGAATCTGGTCGATTACTTCCGGATTTTCCCTGTTGGCATCGGCATACGCCAGTGTCTCCCGGATCTCTTCGTCCGAGATAAATTCTTCTGCTTTTAAAGATTTTACATTGTACATATTCTATGTACGCTCCTTTCTTTTCGGTCAGGCGGCAGAACCGCATACAGATCTCCCGGCTTCCCGATCAGTAAATAGTTTATATGTGATGCTGTCTGCTTTGGGGTCTGCCGTCAGCAGCCAGCGAAACACCGCCTTTCACATTGGAATACACGGTCTTTGCCGAGACGCCCTGAAGCCGTCCGATTTTCCCCGAGAGTGCGTTCACCACATCCTGAGGCGCATCCAGAGCTACGCTGATGATGCTGACATTCCGCTCCCGGCAGGGGATCCCCATCCTGCCGATAATATACTCTCCATATTCGTGCAGAAGTCTGTTCAAATGCTCCACGGCATCCATATTTTCAACAATGATCCCAATGAGCGCGATCCTCGTTTCCATACATTTTCTCCAAAAAACAGTGCTGTTGTGAAAAGTTGTGAAATACTGATATGAATTCTAACATATCTTTCTGAAAATGACAACTATTTATGATACAGTCGAATGAATGAAACAGACAATGTGGACAAAATATACAAACAGACTTGAATAATTCTGTGCGATTTGTACATTGTGCAAAAGCAGATTGCATGATAAAGTTATATGCGTATACATGTGCGGTTTGTACAATCAACAAACAAGGAGGAAAAACGAATGCTGGATCAGTCTTATTATCGTAAGACAGATGAGATCATTGAGCATTACGGCCGTAAGGCAGGCTCACTGATCCCAATCATGCAGGATATTCAGGCAGAATATCGTTATCTGCCGGGAGAACTGCTGACCTATGTGGCAAAGGAAATCGGAATCAAGGAGGCAAAGGCCTACAGTGTGGCTACCTTCTATGAGAACTTCTCTTTTGAAGCAAAGGGAAAATATGTGATCAAAGTATGTGACGGCACGGCCTGTCATGTCCGGAAATCCACACCGGTGCTGGAAGCACTCTGGAAGGAACTGGGGCTCAGCAAGAAAAAACATACGACAGACGATATGATGTTCACGGTAGAAACAGTATCATGCCTGGGCGCATGCGGTCTTGCTCCGACGATGATGGTGAACGAAGATGTATATCCTTCCATGACACCGGAAAAGGCACTTGCAGTAATTGAAGAATTGAGAGGTAAGGGCTGATGATTAAAAACAAAGAAGAATTGTTACAGGTGCGTGAATCAGCCAGAGAACAGGTGGCAGCATATGACTGCAGGATCCTTGTCTGTTCCGGTACGGGCTGTATTGCAACAGGATCGACAAAGATTTATGAGGAATTCCTCTCTCTGACCAAGGATGCTCCGGGTATTGTGCTTGATTTTGCTCCCCATGACGAAGGAGAGCATGAGCATGTGGGCGTGAAGAAGACCGGATGTCAGGGCTTCTGCGAGCTGGGACCGCTGGTCCGGATCCAGAAGGGAGACGAGGTCATTCAGTATGTGAAGGTCCAGATTGAAGACTGCAAGGAAATCTTTGAGCAGACTGTTCTCGGCAGTGAAGTGGTAGAACGCCTTCTTTATACGAAAAAAGACGTTCATTACAAACATCCGGAAGATATTCCGTTTATGGCGAAACAGACCAGAATCGTGCTGGAGAACTGCGGACGCGTGGATGCGGAGTCTCTGGACGAGTATATCGCGGCAGGCGGATTTGAGGCTCTGACCAAGGCCATGTTTGACATGAGCAGGGACGAGATCATCGACGAAGTAGACCGTTCCGGACTGCGCGGACGCGGAGGCGGCGGGTTCCCCTGCGGCAGAAAATGGAAGCAGGTGGCGAGACAGAAAGAGAAAGTCCGCTATGTGGTATGTAACGGTGACGAGGGCGATCCGGGAGCATTCATGGACGGTTCCGTTATGGAAGGCGATCCGTTCAAACTGATCGAAGGTATGATGATCGCGGCTTACGCAGTGGAGTCTACCGACGGTTATATCTATGTGCGTGCAGAGTATCCCATGTCCGTGAAGAGGCTCCGCCATGCCATTGCGCAGCTGGAGGAAAGAGGGCTGCTGGGCGACAACATTCTCGGTACTGATTTTTCCTTCCATTTACATATTAACAGAGGCGCGGGCGCGTTCGTCTGCGGCGAGGGTTCTGCTCTGACTGCTTCCATCGAGGGTAACAGAGGCATGCCGCGTGTGAAACCGCCGCGTACCGTGGAGAAGGGCCTGTGGGAGAAGCCGACGGTTCTGAACAACGTGGAGACTTATGCGAACGTTCCGAAGATCATCCTTCAGGGAGCAGACTGGTACCGCACCATCGGTACGGAAGGATCTCCGGGAACGAAGACCTTCTCCCTGACCGGTTCCATTGAGAACACAGGTCTGATCGAGGTGCCCATGGGAAGCACCCTTCGGGAGATCATCTTCGATATCGGCGGCGGTCTGAAGAACGGCGCCGAGTTCAAGGCGGTGCAGATCGGCGGACCGTCCGGCGGATGTCTGACGGAGAAGCATCTGGATGAGCCTCTTGATTTTGACTCCGTGAAGAAGTTCAACGCCATCGTCGGTTCCGGCGGTATGGTCGTTATGGACACCAATACCTGTATGGTGGAAGTTGCCCGTTTCTTCATGAGCTTTACCCAGAGAGAGTCCTGCGGAAAATGTGTACCGTGCCGTGAAGGGACCAAGAGAATGCTGGAGATCCTGGAGAAGATCGTAGCCGGCGAAGGCGAGATGGAAGACCTGGACCGTCTGGAAGAGCTGGCGAACATGATCCGCAGCATGGCTCTGTGCGGCCTTGGCAAGAGTGCGCCGCTTCCGGTCATCAGTACGCTGAAAACCTTCAGGGATGAATATGTACAGCATATCGTGGACAAGAAATGTCCGGCGAAAGTCTGTCAGGCTATGCGCCGTTTCGCCATCAATCCGGAGTACTGCAAAGGCTGCGGCAAGTGTGCGAAGAACTGTCCGGTGGGTGCGATCACCGGCGTCCGCAAGGAATGCTATCATATCAACCCGAAACTTTGTATCAAGTGCGGCGCATGTAAGGACAACTGCGCATTTGACGCGATCTATATTGAGGAATAGGGAGGACAGATATGGGAACAATTACAATAGATGGTAGAAAGGTAGAATTTACCGACGAGAAGAATGTCCTGTCTATTATCCGTAAAGCCGGCATCGACATTCCGACTCTTTGTTATCACTCCGAGCTCTCCACCTTCGGCGCCTGCCGTCTGTGTACGGTGGAGGACAGCAGAGGAAGGATGTTCGCATCCTGCTCCGAGGAACCCCGTGACGGTATGGAGATCTTTACCAACACAGGAAAACTGAAGAAGTATCGTAAGATGATCATCGAACTGCTTCTGGCGGCTCACTGCAGAGACTGTACGACCTGCGTCAAGAGCGGTGACTGCGACCTGCAGGCGCTGGCGCTTCGCTTTGGCGTGACGGAAGTCCGCTTCAAAAATTATCGGGAAGAGAAGCCGCTGGACTTCAGTTCGCCTTCCATCGTCCGCGATCCGAATAAATGTATCCTCTGCGGCAATTGTGTGCGTGTCTGTAGCGAGCTGCAGGGCGTGGGTGCACTTGGATTCGCTCACCGCGGTTCCGACGCCATGGTTATGCCGGCATTTGACCGGGAGATCGCTACCACAGAGTGTGTGAACTGCGGGCAGTGCCGTGTCTTCTGTCCTACCGGTGCGATCAGCATCAAGGACGACAAGGAAGCGGTATGGGATGCTCTGGCAGATCCGAACGTGCGTGTGGTGGCTCAGATCGCTCCGTCCGTCCGTGTGGCAGTGGGTGATGCTTTTGGACTTCCCAAGGGCAAGAGCACCATGGGCAAGATTGTCAGTGTGCTTCACAGAATGGGCTTTGACGAAGTTTATGATACGAACTTCAGTGCGGACCTTACGATCATGGAAGAATCCGCAGAGTTCCTGGACCGCGTGAAGAACGGCGGCAAGCTGCCGCTTCTCACTTCCTGCTGTCCGGCATGGGTGAAGTTCGTAGGCGATCAGTTTGAAGAGTTCAAGGACAATGTATCCACCTGCCGCTCTCCGCAGGGTATGCTTTCTGCAGTGGCGAAGGAGTATTTCCGTGACCCGGCAAACGGTCAGGGCAAGAAGACCGTGATGGTATCCTTTATGCCGTGTACAGCCAAGAAGATGGAAGCAAAACGTCCCAACAGTTGTACGGAAGGTGAACAGGATACGGATTTTGTGATTACAACCACTGAGCTGGTCCAGATGATCAAGACTACCGGTATTGATTTTGCAGATCTGGAATCCGAAGCTTCCGATATTCCGTTCGGCCTTGGTTCCGGCGGCGGTGTGATCTTCGGCGTGACCGGCGGTGTAACTGAGGCAGTTATCAGAAGACTGACCGAAGGTCATGATAAGGCAACCCTGGACCGTATCGCAGAGTGCGGCGTTCGTCAGAGCGGTGAGGATGATTTCATCCGTGAGTTCACGATTCCATATAATGGAATGGATGTGAAGATCTGTGTCGTCAGCGGACTTGCCAATGCGAGAACTGTCATGGAGCAGGTGAAAAGCGGTGAGAAAGAGTATCATCTTATCGAGGTGATGGCATGCCGCCGCGGATGCGTTATGGGCGGAGGCCAGCCGCGTCTGAAGGGCCTGAAGGCGAAGAACGCAAGAACGACGGGTATCTACAATGCAGATAATATCTCTGTCATCAAGAAATGTGATGAGAACCCGACGGTTATTGCGCTGTATGAAGGTTTCCTGAAAGGCAAGGAGCACAAGCTGCTTCACAATGAAGAGTTCTGCTCTCATTAAAGCTTGTTTTATGAGAAGGTAATAAATGATACAAGAAAGAAGGCGGAGCATATGTAGCTCCGCCTTTTCTCAGAGCTCTGTTCTTATTCTGCCATCTGTACTATAAGGTGTTTTGCGGCAGGCGATGCCGTGTCCCAGTTGAGATGTGAATATAGGTTTGATTTATGCGGGCTCTTTCTGTCGGAAGCGCAAGTCATTGGAAAGGATTGATGGCAGCTAATAAAAGTGATACAATATGGTTACCGGAGAAGACAAGAGAATTTGATCGTATTTAGCAGACTATTTGGCAGGAAAAGGAGGAATACGTAAATGGCAGATAAAGAAAGACAGAATACCAAAATAGCAAGGGGAAAAGACCAGCAATAAAATGTCCTGGACAGAGAAAAAACCATTGCAGATCAAACACTCGATCCGTAAAAAGATGACCATACTGTTTTCTGTAGTGCTTTTGGCCGCACTGACCGCCTGTTGGCTTGCCAACAATTTTTTTCTGGAGCAGTATTATGTGGGCAACAAGGAAGAAATCTTAAAAGAAGCATATGGGAAGCTTGACGAAGCTTCGGGAACGGAGACGCTGGAAGAGGCTGGATTTATCGAAGAGCTGGGAGTGATCTGTGAGACCAATGATATCAGTCTTTTGGTCATGGGCTATAACGGTCAGGTGAAGATTTACACCATGAAAAACTATGAACTGATGAGGAACAGACTCTATATGTATCTGTTCGGGCAGTTCTCACCGGGTGGAAAGGACGGTATTCTGGAGGAATCGGGCACTTATGAGATCTGGATGAATACGGATATTTATTCTGGGATCGAGTATCTGGAGATGACCGGTTCGCTGAAGAGCGGGGAACTTTTTCTCATGCGGACGGCCCTGGAGCCTATCCGGGAGAGCGTGCAGCTGGCCAATCGGTTTCTTCTGTACGTTGGGCTTACCGTTCTGGTGGCCGGCGCTCTGATCATCCAATTGCTGGCGAAGAGGATCGCAGAGCCGCTCTTGGAGCTGGCGAAGCTGTCAGAACGGATGAGCGATCTGGACTTTGACGTAAAGTTTTCCGGCGACAAAGAGGATGAGATTACTTTCCTGGGCAATCATATGAACCGACTTTCAGAGACGCTGGAACGGACGATATCCGAGTTGAAGACGGCAAACAACGAACTGCAGAAGGATATTGAACAGAAGACAAAAACTGATGAGATCCGTAAGGAGTTTCTCTCCAATGTATCCCATGAGTTGAAGACTCCCATCGCCCTGATCCAGGGGTATGCCGAAGGATTAAAGGAGTGTATCAACGACGATCCGGACAGTCGAAATTTCTATTGTGAAGTTATTATGGACGAGGCGTCCAAAATGAATCAGATGGTGAAGAACCTGCTGACACTGAACGAACTGGAGTTCGGTGGCGAGGTGGTGAAGATGGAGCGGTTTGATCTGGCGCTGATGATTCACAATATGCTCCAGTCCGCCGGGATTTTATTCGAGCAAAAGCAGGTAAAGCTGATCTACGAACAACAAAAGCCGGTCTATGTATGGGCTAATGAATATAAGCTTCAGGAGGTCATGAACAATTACATCAGTAATGCGCTGAACCATGTGGACGGGGAGCGGGTCATCAAAGTCACGGTCAAGAGGCAGGAGAACACCGTGCGGGTAGGCGTGTTTAATACGGGGCGGCCGATTCCCGAGGAAGATCTTGACCGGATCTGGGAGAAATTTTATAAAGTCGACAAGGCGCGGACCCGGGAATACGGGGGCAGCGGCGTGGGGCTTTCCATCGTCAAAGCGATCCTGGAATCCATGCACCGGGGCTATGGCGCGGTCAATTATGAAAATGGCGTGGAGTTCTGGTTTGATCTGGATGATCAGGCTGGTTCGTGACCAGAAGAGGATGTTGCAGATATGTGCTGCAATATCCTTTTTTTGTGTCTTTGAAAGCACTGCAAATGGTATGTACCAGGGGATGACTACCTTTTTGGGTAGTGGCTTTTTCAAAAGGGGTTTGATAAAATTTTGTTCAAAGAGTACATCCATCATCCATCAGGAAGGTAAGAGTTATGAATAATACGAAATTATATCCATTCGAGCGGAACCGCTATTATTCCGGAAAGATGCTGACGTCCTCCGATTTTCAGGCGGAGCAGACGTATTTTAACAACAAGCGCAGATTCATCAACAGCCTGATGTACGGCAGCGGGGTGGTCTGCGGCTTTGGCGTTTTCAGCCTGGATGATCTGTCCGTCCTGATTGAGAGCGGAGTGGCCATCGACGGCGTGGGACGGGAGATTATCATGGAATCCTCCGTGGTGAAAAAACTGTCGGCGGTGGAAGGATTTGAGACATTACATACGAATATGGCGAGTCTCTGCCTGCGTTATAAGGAGGATCCGGTCCATACCGTGTACACGATGAATGCGGGAACCGGGGAAGAAGGTCATGAATACGAATATAACCGGATCAGCGAGAACTATCAGTTGTTTTTGATGGAACAGGAAGAAGCGTCGGCTGCCTACCGGATGGAAAGTGAGTTTCTGACGGAAGGAGTCCTGTATGAGGATGAAGATTTTGCGGTCCGGCTGGTGATGCCGGCCACGGTCTGCAAAGGAAGGAACGTCAAGCTGGAAGTGCAGGCGGAAAAGCGATCGCCTGCTCACAAGACTCTCAGCTACCACGGAATTCTGCAGATTCCGGTGTTTCTGACGCCGGAGGGAGAGCATGAGGTGGAAATCGAGCTTTCCGACGTGTCCCTGGCGGAAGGGGATTCCCTGAAAAAAGAATACTGGCTGACCACTCAGGATGTAACGATGCTGGATACGACGGTTCTTTTAAAGAGCGGAACGGCCCGGGTACATATCAATGGAATCCTCCAGGAAGCGCCCTCCGGGTGTTCGGTCCGGGTGATGATCGCGGACTGCCGTCCCAGAGAGCTGGTAAGCCGGGAGATCGGCCGCATGAGCCTGGAGATGAAGAGTATGGGAGATGTGCGGGATTACATCCGTCTGGCGGATCTAAAGCTGGTGCGGACCGAGAATGCCTACATCATTGAGGAAGTGATCGAAAAAGGGGTGAAGACCTACATCACGGCCCCGGCCCAGGAGATGCTGCGGAACGAATACCTGGAGTATTTTATGAAAGAACCGGTGCTTTTAAAAGACGACGACGTTTTTCCGGAGCGTCTGCCCAGCCAGAACCCGGCGCTGCCCGGGGGCAGGACGCCGGAGGTCGCCACGGGTATTCTGGAGATTCCCCTGGGGGAGTCGGCAAAGAGAGGCGATATCCGGTATTCCGGCGAGATCATGCACGGCCTGGGCAGCGGAAACGTCTACGTGGATATCGGCTATGAGTATATCACAGATGACCCGGCCCTTAAGACCAGCGCAAGAAACACCATCTACGGGAGCACGGAGCTCTTTCAGAGCGAGAATTCCATGGCAGCGGACGCGGAGACGGCGGTCAAAGTAATGAATGACAAGGGAAGCTTTGTGGTGGCTGTACGGCTTCTCCAGAATGTAGACTATCTGGTGCTGACCTACCGCTGGGTGGCGATCCGTTTCCCGGCAGGCAATGACCTGGGACTGATGGAGAATCACAGCGGGAAGAGTATCTCCGTTGATACGCCTACGGTGGTGATGGGCACCAGAGAGAGTCATTATTTCCATGTGAAGTACCACAATATGGACAGCTGCAGTGTGGCATATGAACTGGCAGAGCCGGGGAGCGGTGAGATCACGTCGGACGGCGTCTATACCGCGCCTGCGAAGGAAGGCGTCTATGAGATCCGGATCTATTGCATCGATATGCCGGTGATCTGCACCTATGCTTATGCTATCGTGAAGAAGAAAGAGGCTTAGAGATGTTCTATCAGTCACAGAAGATGAAGCTTCGATGTGTCCGCATTGTGAAAAAAGGCAGGACGAACGACATCGTCATATGTGAGGATCTGCATACCTCTGCCCGGAATCTGTACACGCTGCTGGTGATCAGGGAGCATGAGATGGTCAAGACCTATCTGGAAGTATTTGAACAGGCAGGACTTGCGGCCCAGGACTCCTATATTGACTGCTTTTCCGATCAGGGCGCCTTCTGTATGGTGTTTGCCTACCAGCAGGAACGGCCGCTGAAGGAATTTTACATGGGAGAGTCCTACACGCTGACGGAATGTGAGAATGTGTGCTTTGGCATCATTATGGCCTGTATTACTTCCAATCTGCCCTATCCGCTTCTGTATCTGATTCTGGAGCAGGGACAGCTTCATCTGTCGAAAGATCATACGGTCTGTCTGGGCTATCAGATTGATCTGGAGGAGCTGGACCCGGGGAAAACCGAGCGGGACTGTGCGGTGCAGTGCGCGTCGATTCTGCGGGATCTCTTAAAGCCCAAGGCTTCTCAGAAGGCGTTTAGCTACCGTCTTCTGGAGAAAAAGATCGCACGGAAAAGTTACGGGCAGCTCATGGAACTGTACAAGGATATCCGGATTACGGCGGCGCCCGGACAGAAGATGGGGTTCAGAAAAAGAGCGGCGGGATGGTTTCGGCGCAATCAGGACGGACTGTTCCGGGTTCTTCTGTATCTGTGCGCAGTGCTTGCGGCGCTGGTGCTTCTCTCCTTGCTGTCTCAGCTGTTTCTGGGAGATATACCATGGCTTCGCCTTCTTTTTAATGGATTTAAGATCATCGGGACCGAGACACTGGTCAGATAATCGGCGAAAGGATAAAGCTTTATGAAAAAACAGATTCCATATATCGTTGCGCTTGCCTTTATGATCGCGGTGGCCGTTCTTGCGTTCCTGGACGGTCTGACCTGGAGCAGGGAGAGAATGAGGTCCGCGTATCTGGACGGGTGTATGCAGGGAGACCGGATCTATCTGGTGGAAAACATGGAGAGAGACGGAGTCCTCTATGTGATGGATTCCGACGGTGTGGTGGAAGAAGTCTCTCTGGCTTCCGAGGTGGAAAAGGGCAGTTTCTTTGTAAAGATTGACTATGAAGACAGCCTCTACGGACTTCTGGTAAAGAGGGAGACCGAAGAAGCGGCGTCCTGGCGATATCGGATCGTGCAGTATGACGACCAGGGACGGATGACGGAGAAGACGCCGGAATTCACCCTGCAGCAGCCGGGGATCGTGACCGGATTTACCGCGGAACCCAAAGGATTTTATCTGACGGCGGTGCTGGAAGACGGGGTGTCCGTCGGGGCTTATTATGTGGACAAAAAGGAACTGGGAAGCGAAGAAGAGGAGCCTGCCGCAAAGAAACTGTCGCAGATGGGCGGCGCGCCCTCCGGGCGTATGCTGGTCGAGGCCCGGTATGAGAAGGGGGAATTTCTTTACCGTCTGGATGACGGAAGCGGACTCGGGGACTTTCAGGTGGAGGAGAAGCTTCAGGCGGCCTTCTGGTACCGAAGTCTGTCCGTCGGACAGCTTATGAAGGTCCGTCAGGATAGGATGTTTCTCTATGGGGGCCTTCTGCTCTTTGGCTACGCGGTGCTGCTTTTGTTCCTGACTGTCCTTCGGAACCGCAGTCACACCGTCTATACGATCGCGGTGGTGGAGCTGGCCCTGTTGGTGATCACTCTTGCGGGTGCGGTGCAGGTGCCGCGGATACAGGAGAAAGCCAGAGAAGAGGAGGCCAGGCGGTTCGGTCGCTATTACGTCAGGGCTCTGACCGAAGAGATGGGAAACCCGGAGAGGTATCATCCGAAGGAAGCAAATTTTTACGAGGGAGAAGAGTATGAGACCCTGCGGGCGCAGCTGTCCCGGTTCGTCCGTCAGGATGACATCTCAGAGATTTTCGCGGATATCTGTCTGGTGAGCGGAAAAGACCACCGGGTTTTGGTCAGCGTCAGCGGCCGCAACGGACAGATGTTTGAGGAAATCTACGGAGTGGGAACGCGGAAACTGCTGGATAAGCTGACGAACGACGGCCGGGAGGGCAGTATGTTCATCGGCATCCAGGGGAGAACCCACCAGGTGATCGGAGTGGCGGCCTCAGAGGGATTGTCTCCGGAATATCTGATGCTGGGAATCACCCGGCAGGAGGATGGATTCCGCTCCCCCTTCCGGAGTCTGGTATCGCCGTTTCTTTACGCGGGGCTTGTGTTCCTGGTCGGCAGCGCGGTCAGTATCTGGCTGCTGCTTTTACAGGGCAGGGAGCTAAAACACTTGGCGGCAGCCATGCAGATGCTGGCAAGTGGCGAGACCGAGATTAAAAAAGAAGCCGTCCACGGAAAAGATGTGGACTTTATGTGGAACAGCCTGATGGAGACAAGGAAGACCATCAGCCGAATCAACTATACAAAGTATCAGATCTTTGAGTCGTGCTACCGCTTTGCGCCCAAGAATATCGAAAAGATACTGGGTAAGGATTCCATCACGGAAGTAGGCAGCGGAGACATGGTGCTGCTGCATGGGACCGTGGCGGTCATCTCCTCCGACCGGGCGGAGGGCAGCGGTCAGGCAGTCGCAGAGCAAATCAGCAGCTTTGTATCCCTGATCGAACAGCACCAGGAGCGAAGCGGCGGCTTCTTTGTGTCCGGAGATTGCAGTCTGGATACGATGAAGGTGCTGTTTCTGGAAGCTTCCAGAGACACCATAGAGTTCGGCGTCTCTCTGATTCAGGGATTTCTGGAACAGGATCAGAAGGTTTTGCAGAACCGGAGAGCGGGAATTCTGCTGCACTATTCCCAGTACATGTACGGGGTGGCGGGCACCAGGAAGCACAGCATTCCCTACCTGTTGTCCAGAGAACTGGAGGAACTGGAGCGGTATGCCAGATGGTTTCAGACTTTAAATCTTCATCTGGTGATCACGGAGAGCGTCAAGAGCAGAGAACATCTGGACAGTCCGCTGCGCTATCTTGGTTATCTGCTCATCACAGGCACGAAGGAGCGGATTCGTCTGTACGAGGTGCTGGACGCCTGTCCTCTTCGGGAAGGCAGGAGCAAAGCCCAGACGGATGCCCGGTTCCAGAAGGGAATCCACCTGTTTTATCAGCATGATTTTTATCTGGCAAGAAGCGCATTTAACGAGGTGCTCCGGGAGAATCCGGAGGATTCCATGGCCACCTGGTATCTGTTCACCTGTGAAAAATACCTGAATGAAGCAAATATTCAGGGCGACATCTGCAGGCTCTGCCCGGACGATGCAGAATTATAATCAAAAAACAGCATCTGACCGACCGAAGCCCCGGAAGGATTTTATGAAGCCGAAGGCGGCAGAAAATGCTTCCAGATAGGGGGGCGTAGGGAGTGTCGGATGTGGAACTATAATAAGAAAGGGGGATGAGGATGGGCGATAATCTGTTCAAAGTTCTGATCACATCGGCCAAGGCGAAGGTGACGCCGCTTGTGACGAAGATCAAGCTCTGGACCAGCTGGAACTTTATCCGCACCCGGCTGATCACCAGAATCCGGGATTTCTTCACCTCTCTTTTCAACGTCAGGCCCCGGCACAAAAAGGATTATTACGAGATGTTCGGCTGGCTGGTCAGCCGGCGGCTGGCCATCGCCCTGATGGTGGCGGTGGGCGTATTCAGTCTCTATTATCTGTTCAGCGTCCATTCGATCCTTCCCTCCGCGAAGACGGAAGGGGTAAAGACCTACGATTATGATTCCATCCTGCTCCGATTTGCGAAAGAGAAGGTCCGCATCCTAGGGAAATCCGGCTATCTGGCCTACGAGGGGCAGGTGGAAAACGGAAGCGTTACCGGGTACGGAACCTTGTATAATCCCCAGGGAGTCGTGGTGTATCAGGGCAATTTCGATAAAAACCAGTATCAGGGCAGCGGCACCCGTTATTACGACAGCGGAATCACCATGTATGTGGGAGAATTCGAACAGAATTTATTTCATGGAAGCGGAAAATTATATCGGGAAAGCGGAAGTCTTGCCTATGACGGAGAGTTTTCCCTTGGGAAGAGAGAAGGGGAGGGCAGACTGTACGATTCCGGAGGAAATTTGATCTACACCGGCAGCTTTGCCCACGACGCGCTTTTATACAGCGCGCTGCTTGGAAAAAAAGTGTCGGAGGTCTCCGAAGCCTATAAGGGAACGCGGACCCTTTACGAAGGCGGTCAGGACTTCGTGGTGGTTCTGGAAGACATCGGAGCCATGTATCTGGGAGCGGCGGAGACCGATACCCTGAACGGCGAGCGGACGGTGGAGCAGGTGCTGGTCTTACAGGATTCCTTCCAGGGGGGAGGGGTCGTCTGCACCGATATCCCTGAATTGAGAGAATACTTTGGAACGGAAGATTACGCGGGCAACGCCTCCGTCACCCTTCTGGAGGCCGTAGCCGTGGGCCGGGCGGTTTCCAGAGGAACGGGCATCGGATTTCGGCGGGAAGTGGAGATGGAGGTCACCTCGGAATATGAAGATTATTATCAGGTGGAGGGCTACGACGAGAACTATACGGTCTATCTGTACTCCTTCCACAAAGACGGGCTGATCTATAACTTTGTCTGCCAGAACAAAGAAGAAGGATTCTCCTTCTATACCATCGAGCCGATGTAGTGTCAAATAACCTATAAAAAACAGCATCTGACCGAAAGCAGCCCCGGAAGGATTTTACGGAACAAAGTGAGGGAAAATTCTTCCAGATACTGGGGCGAAGTGAGGGCAGATGCGGGACTCAAATAAGAAAAACAGCATCTGACCGAAAGCAGCCCCGGAAGGATTTTACGGAACGAAGTGAGGAAAAATTCTTCCAGACACTGGGGCGAAGTGAGGGCAGATGCGGGACTCAAATCGAGGAGGCGGCGTCATGAGAAAGAGGAATGGACGCGGCAGAGGGCTGATTCTTCTCCTACTGCTGTCAATTCTGGGAGGAATGGTCTCCGGCATGAACGTACAGGCAGAAGAAGGTCTGCTGCTGACCCTGGATGCGGCGAAAAAGAACGGCGTGGCCAACAGTCCTAAGCTGGAAAAGCTGGAGAGTGAACGAAATGTAAAAGAAGTGTCTCTTAGACAGGCGGTCAAGTCCATCAAAGTTAAAAAAAAGAATATGTCCACCTTTCGCTGGTCTCCCCTTCTGTCTTTTAAATTTCCGGAGAAACCGGACCTGTCGGAGGCGTTCGAGTTCGAGTTTAAACCCATTCAGATCCAGGCCCAGATCGATACAGTCAATCATAAGATGACGGATCAGATACTGGAAGTGTATGAGGCGGTCTCCAACCTGTATGTGGACATCGTGATTCTGCAGGACAAGATCGCTTTTGAGGAGGAACGCCTGGAGGTCATGAACTTTACATTTCTGAAAAACCGCGCCGGACTGGTGACCGGGCAGACGGCAGAGAAGGATGTGGAGGCCATGGAGCGATCCTTAAAGGCGCTGAATGATCAGATCGCGTCAGACCAGAGAAATCTGAATGCAGACAAGAAAAAGCTGTCGGAGATGATCGGGATGGACGTGACCACCGGATATCGATTCGAGAATCCTTTCGTATCTTCACGGATCGATCGGAGTAGCTTGAACGACCTGATCCAGTATACGCTGGATCATGATGAGAATTATTATGAGGTCTCCCTGAACGCGGCCACAAGCCTGATTTCGCTTCGAACGAATTACCGGTTGATGGAGGGGCAGTACGGCGGCAAAATGTCGTATATCTCCGATTTTGTGAATCAGGCGATTGCGGGCCAGAAGATCAGCCAGAAGGCGTTTAAAAATCAGTATGAAGAATTCTTAAAAGCCATTGATGAACCATGGCAGGGAAATGTCCGGATTCTGTTTATCCGGATTCCAAAGGAATGGTTCAAAGGTCAGATCTCCGGCATCCGCTATGTGGAGGATGAGCCGTACGCCTTATATGAGGCGGCGTTGGAGTATCAGGACGCGCTTCTGGAAAAGCAGAACGAGGAGCGGTCCTTAAGGCAGCAGGTGGAAGAGAGCTTCAACAATCTGGTCAGCATGCGGAATGCCTATGACACCCTGGCGGAGCAGGTGAAGGAGGCGGAGAAAAGCCTTCGCGCCGAGGCGGCGCTGAACCGGCTGGGGGAACTGACCTACGAAGAATACAGCACTTCCCTGGCTTCCTATGAGGAGACGCAGAATGAGATGTATGAAGCGCTGGGCGCCTACTCCCAGGCGCTGTATTCCTTTGACCGGCTCACCTGCGGGGGCGTGACCGCTCTTCTTCAAGGGACGGGGGCGGATCTGAACGCGGGAAGCGGCGGAGAGAGCTATGTGGACGAGGAGTACGCAGGCGGCGCGTATTACTATATAGAACCGATCATCGACCAGCAGGAATTCCGGGTTGGCGTGAGCATTCCGTCAGATTTCCAGCTGGAGGTCACTCATTTTGAACTCTGGTGCGATCAGATCCAGATCGGGGCCCGCACGGAGATTGGCAGCACCATCCGGCATCTGGGTCTGTCCGTGGATCAAGTGTCTGAAGTAAAGCTTCGGTTCTACAACGGCGGCGAGTTCGTAGACGACTGCGTGATCGATCCCGAGGTTTACAGCGGTCCCATAACGCTTGTAAAAGACTATCGGATTTTGGAGCAGGAAGGGACGCGGATCGGAACCTATACGGTGGAGAGCTATCCGGCGACGGGGATGACGGGGATCATTCTCTTGCCGGACCCGTCGGAAGGGATCGGCTATTACCGGATTCGGAATCAGGAGGGAAGCTGTCTGTTGGGAGACGCACTGCTGCCCATAGAGACAGAGTTTCGCCACCTTTCGCTGGTGCAAGAGGGGATGGAGGAGCTGACTATCGAATTTTTCGGTACAGATTCCGGGCTTTTATACACCGGGTATTTTGAGACCGGCAGTCAGACACTGATAAAAGAGGAACTGGAGTAACTGTTCAGCACAGGACGAAGCACTTGTTGCTGAGGCCGTAAGAACATGATTCAGGAGGAAACATGAAGAAGAGTAAGAAGATTCTGGCAGGCTGCATTTTGATGTGGTTTTTGTGTCAGCAGGCAGTTGCAGGAAAGATCTTTGACGAGTCCGTGGCGGTTCCTTACGAGACTTTTCGGGCATCCCATACGGTGGAAGACGCCACATTGTTCATCGGCACCTATCTGATTCATGTGCAGGCTCTGACCGATGAATTGTACGAAAAAGCCAAGGAGAGCGCTTCGGATTCCAGTCAGATGAATATTTATTACAAATCGGAGCTGGCATCCGGCGCCTGGATGGACATCACCGACGCAGGCGGACTCTCAGATCTCGCGGGACAGGGAACGGTGGTGGAGGAAAGCGAGATCTTTCCGCTGTGGGTGACCTGCTATACCGGTTCCGACGGCATCACCAGAGATGCCAGAGACGATCATGTGATTGATATTTTCAGCGAGCCGTCTCCCTATGACCTTTACAGCCTGGCGGAGCTGGAGCCCATCAAGATTCAGTACAGTAATGTGTTTTCCCCGGAAAGTGAGGGGGTGGACCGTTATTATTATAAGAAGCTTCGGGATTTTTTCAGTCTGGATCTGCAGAACGAGATCACGCAGGAATGTGATCTTCAGCTTCTGGGGCTTAAGGGCTGTTATGAGAGCCTTCGCGCTTCCGGGAAAAATGAGCTGGCAGAGATTGTCAGCAAGCTGATGAGCAGGATAGATTCCAGGAGAAGGGCGGAGATCTTCTCCAGACTGTCCCAGGTGGACGGCAACGAACTGAGCGTCCTGCAGGATATCTGTTCCGGATCACAGTTTTATAAAAAGAAAGACAGTGAGGAGGACGAGGAAAACGAGGATGGGGAAGACCAGGAAGAAGAGGAAGAGGAAGATGACGACGACTATGACGGAAAGCAGTTTGTGGAGAATTCCGCAGTTATAGACGCCATCGGCACGGCGATCCAGAATTGCCAGGAGAGCTATATCAAGCATGCCGGAAATGTGCTCACAGAAGGCGACACGGTTCTTAAGAACGCAGAGTATGAGAAAAGCATGGCGGCGGTGGAGATGGCGCAGGGAGGCTATGGAAGCGGGATGGAAGCGCTGCTTGTGGAACTTACCCATCTGTATCACCTGGAGGAGGACGTGGTGGCGGATGCCGACGCGGAGCTTTCACTGCTGGACAACGAGCTGCTAAGTCAGGCGGACCTGAAATACGCGCAGCTGCTGACCGAAGGAGCCGGAAGCGCTTATCAGACAGCGGCGGCGAACGGTTCCAGCCAATCGGTGAAAAATCAGGTGCTGGAAGATCAGAAGGCGAAGACCGACGCGGCGAGGCTGGAGCTTCAATATCTTTTGCAGTCGAAATCCAAGCGGCAGCCTTCCGGGGAAGCAGCGGCCTTTCTCTATCAGAGGATCGAGCACGCGGAAGCACTCTATGGGCAGATTAAGGAGGATGACTATCAGTCGAAGGCAAGAGAAAGCATCGACGCGCATATTCTCTGGCTGAAAGAACTGGCCCGCTCTGTTGAGGAGGAAGACGAGACTTTGGAATCTAACCTGCAGAGGCTGGAGAAGAAGAAGACCGGGCTTTTAGAGGAACAGACCAAAGCCATGGACCAGAATGATCTGAGTACGGTGAAAAAATATGATGTCCTGATTGAGCAGGTGGACCGGGAGATCGAGGCCGAGGAGCAGAGGCTTCAGGCGATTCTCACAAGCGCCTCCAGTTCTGCGGCGGAAAAAGCGAGGGCGGCGAACCAGACGGGCGAAAGTTCTGTGTTGAACAATATTAACCAGATCAAAGACGCGGTGCTTCTGGAGATTGCTGAGGGAAATACAGAGAATCAGGAAAGCATCATGAAAAAACTTAACGCCTTGTCTGCCCTGGGAGCGGAGAGCGCCATCGCGGAGATCTGGGACAAGATGCGCGCCTCCGGCAACGACTTTCAGGAGGCGGAGAAGCAGGCGGAGCAGGCCATCCTGGACAGCCGGGAAAGCAGTTTTCATGACCGGTACGGCGGCGCGGGCGGTACCGGAGGCGGTGGAAGCGGCGGGGCGCAGGCCGGAGGAGAGACCGGCGCAGGCACGGATACCTCACCCGGGGGAAGCCCGGGAGGAAACGCTTCCGGCGGAGCCGGAACGTCGACGGGCACAGGTAGCGGCGGAGCAGGGACCGGTGCAGGCACGGACGGCAGCGGAGCCGGGACAGCGGCAGGCACAGGTGGCGGAGCCGGAACAGCGGCAGACGGCGGCAGCGCCGGCGAAGAAGACCCGGCGGCTTTGGTCGAGGATGCCCTGGGAGCGCCTTTTGACGAACTGAATGACCGCCAACAGGCGGCGGCAGTGACGGTCCTTCACCGTATGGGACAGTCCGGGAATCAGCGAGCGGCGCAGACGGCGGACACCTGGCTGAATATGTGCGTCCGGGAGGGAAACCGGTATGTGTTCCAAAAGCTGAAAAGGGAGGCGGAAGAATACCTTCCGCTGCCGCTGATTGCTTCCTGCACCGGACACCGCTATGTGTACAGTGACTCCAGGACGGAGGTGACGCTGTCGAAGAAGCTTTCGGTCTGCCGTTTCCAGGTGTATCGGGATGAGGTGCAGCTTTTGGACGGCGTGACCGAGAAGCTTTCCGGGGCTGTGAAGGCCCAGGGCGACTGTCCCTATCTGTCAGAGGAAGATGCCCGGCAGTATTTTGACTGTGAAGCCGAGTACATCGATGGGACGGAGTACGGGATCTGTCTGGGACCGAAGGAGAGCCGCCTTGTAACATCCATCGAAGAGACGATCAGGGAAGGGAGGAATTGATATGGCAGATTATCCGATTATTGCAGATGTCAGTTCCTACATCGTCCGGACGCTTCGTCAGAAGATGTGTCCGGAGCCCATCCCGTCTCCGAATAATATAGAGATCTCTTCCCCGGCGGATCAGGATGTGGATTATATCCTGGGCCTGTATCTGTACGATATCCGGGAAGAGAGCGATGTGACCCAGCAGCCCTTTATCCAGAAGGGCCGGGTACAGCTGCAAAGACCGCCAAGACCATATGGTCTGTACTATATGGTATTTATCAACGGCTCCTCCCAGATGGGGTTAAAGGCGCCGGATATACAGAAGATCATCGGAAGAGTGGCACAGATTGTCAACGACAACAGTTCCGTTCTGCCCAATCAGCTGCAGTCCTGGCTGGACACCCAGGAACCTCCCATTGTACTGTCTCAGGCGAAGATAAGTTTGGAGGAGAAGGTTCGGGTGTGGCAGGCGATCAACAAGCCGTATCAGATCAGTCTGTTTTATAAGGCGGCGCCTGTATTTTTGTCCAGCGAAGTGGTGATCAACACGCCCCGCGTGGTGGATGCCAGTTTTGGACTGCATCTTACAGGAGAGGAAGGAGGGGATGGGTAGCAGATGAATGCATCTGTGATTCGTTTCCGGCTGGATCTGCTGGTCCGGCTGATCGACACGACCACCGGCGGGTCCGTGGAAGAGAGGAACGTCCGTTTTTTCAGAGATGGGAAAGTGGTCCGCCCCGCCACGAGGGGAGGCGGCAACTATGTGTTTTTGAACTGCGGACGGGAGGACTTCGAGCTGGAAATCCGGGTGTATGGATACGATCCCTTCCGGATGTCCGTACGGTATGAGACGCTGGAGGATGCGATGCCCGTCATCGAAGCGTTTCTGATTCCGTCAGAGAACGGGTCAGGAGGGTATCCGGTGCTTGGCCTTTCCGGCCGCCTACCGGGTATTCAGTCCATACAGGCGGTAAATGTAAATGCGACCTGCTGCTGTATCAGCGGATTTGACGAGCGAAGGCGGATCATGAAGTTGTTCGGCGTGCATCGGACGGGCATGGATGGCATCTATTACGGTCTGATTCATCCGGACAGGCAGGATTACGAGCCCTTTGCGATCCAGAAGGCGGTCGGGAAAGACTCGGTGAAGATCGACCATCCGCTGAAGGAACCTTTCTCTGTGAACGCGCCCATTTCCAGGATTATTTTTGGAAATGTGACGGCAGAGGGAGATTATTGTATCCGGGTCCGGGATGACAGGGAGCGTCTCGTTCATCTGGTCCGGTATGTGGTAGAGGACGAGGCGAGATTTCGGATGGTGGATTTTCGTCGTCCGGAATCCGGACTTTTGTGAGGTGAGAGACGATGGCAGAGATGATAGCGACCGGGGCGTCGGCGGTGTGTTCTTTTGGAACCGCGCCGGGGACCATAAACGCGACTTCCCAGGCGGCCTGCCTGGTGGAGGGCAAACCGGCGGCGACGATTCAGGATGCCCAGCCGGCCAATATCACGCCCTTTGGGATGTGTACTTCGCTTCTGAATCCCCAGGTGGCGGCAGCCACAGCGGCGGCTATGGGCGTACTCACCCCTCAGCCCTGCATGCTGGTGCCCGCGGGTACCTGGACGCCCATGAAGCCGGGAGTACTCCTCGGCGGTCAGCCGTGTCTCACCCGGGACAGCACCCTTATGTGCAGCAACGGAGGAGGGATGATCAGCATCACCGTTCCAGGCCAGATGAAGGCCGTGATATCATAATAAGAAACCTGAAAAGTAACTATTCAGCACAGGTCGAAGCACTTGCTGCTGAGACCGTAAGAATGCGATTCAAGAGTGCAAAATTCTATTGCCGAAGGCGATCTTAAATGGATTTTGCATCGTAACTGTGAAGGTACTGAACAGTTACCCTGAAAACAGCATCGGGAAGATGCGGAACTTTAATTAAGGAGAGTAAATATGGCAGAATATTTTACCCCCGGGGTATATGTGGAAGAATATGATCATTCTCCCCGGAGCATCGAAGGCGTCGGTACCAGCACCGCCGGTTTTATCGGTTTTGCGGAGAAAGGACCGGCTGTGGGAGCACCGTCTCTGGTGACCAGCTTCAAGAGCTTTACCAGACAGTTCGGCGGATTTTTGAGTCAGTTTACCTACGGAGAATACCGGTATCTGGCCAACAGCGTGGAGCAGTTTTTCATCAACGGCGGAACCAGATGTTACGTGTCCCGCGTGATCGCGCCGGATGCAAAGGCGGCGAAAAAAGAGCTGGGAATCCTCTCCATCGAGGCGGCCAGCGAAGGAAAATGGGGCAACCGGATTCAGATCTCCATGGATACGGTGACCAAACGAAAGATGCAGCTCATTGCTCAGTCGGGCAGCGGCTACATCGCCAAAACGGTGGAAGGTTTCCGTGAGGGGGATCTGGTGGTGGTCGGCGGCGAGTACAACCGTATTGCCACGATCTACGACAACAGCGTTACCTTTGAAAATCCATTTGAGAAAGAGGTCGTGGACACCGGCATCATCCCGAAGACAGTGCTCTATCTGGTGACGGTGGACGTGAGCATCCGCTATAACGATGAGGTGGAAAATTACACGGAGTTAAGCTTCAATCAGTCCTCTCCGAATTATATCGGCTCCCGGCTGTCGGGCAGCGAACTGGTAAAGGTGACCGTTGGTCAGACTGAACAGATCGGAAATCCGGTGGAGGAAGTGTTCGGAAAGGGGAATCCGGGCGGCATCCTGAATCTGGAAGGCGGCTTTGACGGAACCATGAACAAGGTGACGCCTGCGACTTTTATCGGTACGGACGAAGGTCCCGGCAAACGCACGGGAATTCAGTCTTTCCTGGAGAACAGCACAGTCAGCATGATGGCGATTCCGGGCATCACCGATCCGGAAGTGATCGTATCTCTGGTGGCGCACTGTGAGAGTCTCAAGAGCCGGATCGCGGTTTTCGACATGCCGGGAGATCTGTACAAGACGAAGGACCTGATCGAATACCGCAATATCATTGATTCCAGCTATGGCGCCATGTATCATCCCTGGATTCAGGTCTTTGACCGGTCCTCCAACAAGAGCGATTACATACCGCCTTCGGGAGCGGTGCTTGGAGTGTATTCCAGGACGGATATCAACCGGGGCGTGCACAAGGCGCCCGCCAATGAGATCGTGTTCTGTACCGGCCTGAAGGTGAATTATACCAAGGCGGAGCAGGATGTCCTGAATCCGGAGGGCGTGAATCTGATTCGGGCGATTCCGGGACAGGGAATCCGCGTGTGGGGCGCGAGGACGGCCAGCAGCAACAGCGCGTTCAAGTATGTCAATGTCAGAAGGCTCTTTATCTATGTGGAGGAGAGCATCAAGGCAAACACCAACTGGGTGGTATTCGAGCCCAACGATACGGCACTCTGGCAGAGAGTCAGCCTGACCATCTCTTCCTTCTTGGACAGCATGTGGAGAACCGGTATGCTGGCAGGTTCCACGCCGGGAGAGGGTTATTTTGTGGAGATCGGGCCGTCTACAATGACCAGAGACGACATTATGAACGGCAGACTGATCTGCAATATCGGTATCGCACCGTCGAGACCGGCGGAGTTTGTGATCTTCCGAGTGACGCAGCATACGGCGGAAGCCGGCGGGGGAGAAGAGACGGAGTAGGGTTACTTTTCTGAGGGGACCTGGATCCCCGAATGTTATGGGTACCCGGACGCCCGACTCATGCAGATATTCCTTCCGGACCCCGCGGGAGTTTATGCCCCGAAGGAGTACTTAGTGAAAGAACGCAGCGGTATGCCATACCCCGGAGGGGTATTTGAATCTCCGAAGGGGTCATTGGGCACGTAAGTGCCTGATGACCGGCACCCTTTAATGGGTCTTGCAGGAACATCTGCATGATTCAGGCTGAGAGTTGGCAGACGGTGGAAAAGTAACAGCGGAGATAGATATTAAAAGATTGAATGATGATAGATAAGGAGAGATGAGAGAATGGCGACGTATGAGAACAGTAAGGGGCTTGCCTATCCTTTGACGAAGATGAATTTCCTGGTGACGGTGGACGGGGTGTCGGGGACGGCGGCGTTCAGTGAGGTGACGGGCGTGGAGGCGACGGTGGATGTGATTGAGTTCCGCCAGGGCAACGCCAACAGTCTGGCTCCGGTGAAGATTCCGGGGTTGGTGAAGCATGGGAATGTGACGCTGAAGATGGGATATACGCTGGACAGCGCGTTTAAGACCTGGGTGCAGGAGTGCGTCAGCGAGGTCAGAGGGGAAATTCCCCGCAACAATGTGCAGATTGAGATGATCGATATCAACGGGGGAGCGCCTCAGGCGCTGGCGACGGCGATCACGGGCACCAGAGTCTGGGTGCTGACCAATGCGTGGGTGACCAAGTACAATGCGCCGGATCTGGATGCGAAGACCAGTGACGTGGCGATTGAGAGTGTGGAGATCGCGTATGAGGAGTTGGTGATTCCGAACTAGAGTTAGCGGGCCCGGACGCTTTTTTCAGGCGTTCGGGCCATAAGGAATACAGAGGGTAATGATGGAGACAGTATATGATTTTACGCTGCCCAGGGGGTATCTGGACAGTGCGGGAGAGGTTCACAGGAGGGGGAAGATGCGGCTGGCGACGGCGGGGGATGAGATCAGCGCTACCAGGGACCCGCGGGTGCTCAGTAATCCTTCTTATCTGACGATTGTGGTGCTTGGGAAGGTAGTCACGGAGCTGGAGGGCGTGGAGATGGTGACGGCGAATCTGATCGAGAAGCTGTTCACGGCGGATCTGGCGTTTCTGCAGGATATGTATCAGCGGATCAATGACATCGAGCCGCCGATGATGGAGACCGTCTGTCCCGACTGCGGGAAGGTGTACAAGGTGCCGCTAAATTTTACAACAGGGGGATAAAGCTGTATCCGGAGGAAGAGCTTTACCGGGAGATGGCGTTTATCTCGTATTATTTTCACTGGAGCAGCGAGGAGGTCCAAAGGCTGGACCACAAGGTCCGAAGGAGATGGTGCAGTGAGATCTCGAAGATTAATCAGAGTCTGTCCCCCGAAAAGAAGTCCAGAGAGAAAAGCATTCTCGACATGAAAGCAACGCGTTAGACAGGAGAGGTTATAGGATATGGCAGTCGTGCAGGCGAATTCCGGCAATATTCTGGTCCGGAACTACGGGAACAATCCGGCGGTAAATTTTAACTTTATGCTCCGGGTGGAGGGAGTCTTTGATCTGCCCTGCAGGTCCGTACATGTATTTCAGAAGGAAAACGAGTACGAGCTGATCCAGGAGGGCGGACTGAACGATTATGTCCATATGCGCCGGAAGCCGATCTCCAAGCCCTTTACCTTTCAGGTGGAACGGTATGTGGGGACGGATATTTTGGATCCGCTGGCCAACGGAACGGATTTAACGCTGCCGGTGATTCTGATGGTGAATCGTTACCGGATCTACGGGGATTTTCTCCCGATCCGCATGTATGTCTTTACCGGATGTACGGTGATGTCAAAAGAGTATGGGGAGCTGAACGCCGAGAAGGGCGGCCTTCTGGTGGAGACGACGACCATCGCCTACCGGGAGCTGGTATGTGTGGACGATGTGGCGGGGAGCTTTCTGATGGAAGAGCCCTGGAAATTTGAAGGCATCAGCAAGAGCGGGAACGGGAATCAGTCCGCGAACCGTTCCCGGGAGGAGGAGTCCGCCGCGCAGATGGAAGCGCGGGCGAAGAAGTGGATCTTCTCGGGGGGCGACAGCGACTTAAAATATCAGAGAGTGGGCGGCGGAGATTCGCCCGAAGAACCGAATGTCCGGCCGGATTTCCGCGGAGTAGGCGGCAGTACCACCGACAGCGTTTACGCACAGAAAGAACTTCGGAAAGCGCAGATGGAACAGAAGGCCAGCAGATGGAGTTTTCACCAGAAAAAGGAAGAGGCGGGCCAGGAAGGAGCGCTGCCGGAATTTTTAGGATCCGGCGGAAGCACGACCAGAAGTACTTATACACAGAATGAGGTCCGAAAAAATGTCATGGAAGAAAAGGCAAAAAAATGGACCTTTGGAGGGGAAGAAAACGAGGATGGTTCAACCCCCGGATTCCGCGGTTCCAACGGAAGCACCACAGGAAGCAGTTACGCGCAGAATGAAGTGCGCAAAGGCACGATGGAAGAAAAAGCGGTGAAGTGGACGTTGGGCGGAGGAGAGGGAGATGAGAATGGTTCTCAGCCGGATTTCCTCGGAAGCAATGGAAGCACCACAGGAAGCAGCTACGCGAAGAATGAAGTGCGCAAAGGCGTGATGGAAGAAAAAGCGGTAAAATGGAGCTTTGACAGCGGAGAAGGCGACGGGGATGGTGCAGCTGCCGGATTCCTCGGAAGCAACGGGAGCACCACGGGAAGTACCTACGCCCAGAATGAGATGCGCAAAGGCGCCATGGAGCAGCGTGCCCAGAGGTGGCTGCCCAAACGAAGCGCGGTGGATACGGCAAATTTCCTCGCCGGCCGCGGGAACCATACGGAAGACTTATAGAATCTACATAACTGTGAAGGTACGGAACAGTTACGAATTTACATGAAAGAAGGGAGGATCGGTCAAATATGCTGACTTTGAAAGCGCCGCTGGAGCTTCGTTGCAATCCGGCCATGATCTCCTCCCAGGAAGCATTTTATCATAGAATCACAGGAAATTACGGACTTTTGTCCGCCGGAATCGACAAGGAGGATCTGCTCCATGTGGTGACCGCCCCGCTGGAACTCTATCTGGAGGAGGGCGGGGGCGTCCGGATCGCGGAGAATACCCATATCGAGAATCACCAGGAGACGAAGCTTGCGGTCATCAACAATGTGCTGAACCGGATCGCGGTGATGGAGGAAGCAAACCTCACCTATCAGGACCGGGTATTCATCACGGATGTGCTTAAGAAGCTGGGCGTCCGGGAGGTGAATCAGTTCATGAAGCAGGTATTCCGCTTAAAGCAGGAGACCCGGACCACAGAGCGGCTGATCAGTCTCTACTGGAATCATCTGGGGGAGTTAAGAGAGCGGGTGGAAGCCTGGCACAGTCACGAAAAAGAACAAAAGACGGCGGAGGAACGAGCGGCGGCCGGACCGCCGGGAGGGACGCTTCATCAGGAGATTATGAACCGTCTGAAAACCGGAGCCATCTATCAGATCCTGAATAATTTTCAGCAGAGCCAGAGCTGGAACAGTCAATATATCACCCGCCAGGAGTTAAAGATCAGCGAACAGAAGCGGGTGGCGGTGCAGGTTCTCTTACAGAAACTCCGCCAGGAGGTGAGAAAAGAGTCGCTTCCCCTGGTGTACCGCCATGACGACGGATACCGGCAGCCGGAGCCGGAGGATGAGGACTCCATAGAAACCTGGGTCGGCAGTCAGATCACCTCTTCGGTGCTCCTTAGCCTCGTCGACAATCTGTATCTGAGCCTCTCCCACCGGCAGCAAAACCGGGCCGATACTTGGCTGTCCATGGAGCACGCGCTGTATCAGTCGGCGGAGAATACCCTCTACCGGCTCAAAACCGGATTCCATAACCAGTGGCAGGTGCAGAGCGAAGAGAACCTCTGGACCGTCCGCCAGCAGAAGCTTACCGAACAGGAGATCCATCTGGCCCAAGAGCTTCTTACCGCGGGGCGGGAGGCGGAGGAACGGTTTTTCTTCCTCTGGAATCAGTACGGGGAGAATACCTGGCAGATCCTGAGCGAAGGGTATCAGAGCGCAGAGCTCTCGCATCCGGAAGGGGCAAAAGCCTCAAAGGAGGAGCTTCCGGCGGCTGCTTTGGAGGAGAAAAAAAGGAGCCGGGAATCGACTGACGCGGCATCTTCCCGCAAGAACGGCGAAGAGAGAGGAAGCAGCGGGAACATTTCCGGAATGAAATCATCCGAACCGGAAACAGAACAGGAACCGGTAAGAAGCAGGGAGACTGCAAAAGAACAAGAAGAACAGCTTCTAAAAGCGGTCGAAAAAGCCGGAGAGCCGGGTCTCAGGCAGGGAAAAAGCGCGTCGAAAGCGGGAGCAGAAGCGGAGATTCACTTTCTGTCCGGCACCTCCGCCGGTTCAGAGGAGATCGCGCCGGAAGCTTCCGTAAAGGAACTGGTCCGCTGGGTACAGGAAGGGCGGGAACGGTTTTACCGGACGGCGGAACAGTATTTGAAAGCGTCCAGTCAGGAATACCGGGAAAGCAGCCAGATTTTCCGGATCGTCGAGGCGGCCAGAGAAGCGGAACGCTCCGCAGAAAAGCGGACAGATACCGGACTGCTGAAAGAGGGGGAGTCTTTGGGGGGCGGCCGGATGGAAGCGGCCGAGACGGTGCTTTTGAAATGGCAGACTGCGGACCGGGAACCAGATGCGGCGGCAGGCTCCGGGGAAGTGCAAAAAGCCGGAGAAGCTGAGGTTGGGGGTCAGGCAGCGAAGAAGCCGGAGGAAACGGTCCGGAAGGAAATTTTGAGGGAGGCATTCCGCGCGTCCCTGCCCCGGGAGTCCGGAGAGGAGCCGTCCCTGGAGATGATATACCAGACCGGAGAGCAGGGAGCTCCTTTTGATCTGCCGGAGGAAAGTCCTCTGCCGCCCGGGACATCCGAAAAGGAATCTTCCGGGGAGCTGCTGAGTCAGATCCGCCAGATCAACCAGCAGAATCTCGAGAGACTGAAAATCCACCAGGAGATAAAGAAAGGTCCAGGGGCCGTCTCCGGGAAAATACCGGCCGCAAAAAGAGATATGCGAAGGGACAGCCTGAAGGCCCTTAAGGACCCGGAGGGCCTGTTCCGGGAATACGAGGAAGAACGGCAAAGAGAAGCGCAGGAAGAAGAGAAGCGCACAGAGAAGCTGATGGAGCTTCTGCCGCAGCAGACCCGGAGGGCCTATGAGAAGCTCTGGCAGTATCTGTCCGCTCAAAAAGAAGGAGCGGCCCAGGAGGCGAGGGAGGCCGGCAGTATGGGGATGCTGCTTCGGGACATCCATGAGGCCGAGACCGTCCACAGAGTGACGGAGCAGGTGCCCGGGGAAGAGCTGCGCCGGATACAGGAGACTTCGGAGACGATTCTGGAAAAATGGAAAGAACCAAAGATTTCCGGGACAGAGCCTTCCCGCACGTTCCGTCAGGAGCGGCGGGGGAGCGAGGTCTCGCTGGTCCACAAGGCTTCAGAGCATCAGATCAACCAGGAGATGCTGGAATCCCTGATGGAGCAGAACCGGATTACCCGGGGCAAAACCCAGGTCACCCATGAAGAGACCCGGGACCACAACATCGTCAGCAGGACCATGCATCAGGAGACCCGGCAGGTGGTCAAAAAAGAGACCGAGGATCTGACCGAACTGGTGGAGAAGGGCATCCGGCAGCAGATGGGCGCCCTCTCGGAACAGATCTACAGCAGGCTGGAAAAACGCCTGCAAAACGAGAAGAAGCGTAGAGGTTTTTAACAGCATCTTCCGGACAGTACGCAGAGCTGTTTAAGAAGCGAAGCGGAGAAAACAGCTCTGGGCACCCAGGTACTGGGAGGAAGATGCGGAACTGGAATGAAGGTTTTTAACAGCATCTTCCGGACAGTACGCAGAGCTGTTTAAGGAGCGAAGCGGAGAAAACAGCTCTGGGCACCCAGGTACTGGGAGGAAGATGCGGAACTGGAATACGAGGTTTTTAAATTAAAATGAATGCATTGATACAGGATATAGCGAGCAGTTTAACCGGTAATCTTCCCAAAGCGATCCTCTGCGTCCGGGATTTGTCGCAGGTCACAGAAAAAGACGGGGATCTCAAAGAAACAGGGAAAAAAGCGGCTGATCTGCAGAAGAGCCTTCTGCGCAGTACCGAGGACGCTCTGAACGGCCTGATGGAGAATCCCCGCATGGGAAGCCAGTCGTTTCGCTCTCTGACGGGCAAGGCGGGAACGATGGCGGGAAGCGGCTATCTGGCCCTGGAAGTCCAGTATAATCCGTCGTCCATCCATATGGACACCCAGGCGGGCAAGCAGGTTCAGTATTCCGGCGGAGATCTGGGCAACGGCAGCGCCAACCAGATTACCCAGATCATTCAGCCCGTGTCCACTACCATGGGTTTTCAGCTGGTCTTTGACGACATGAATCCCCAGGACGCCTTTTTGCTGGAGAACACGGCGCCGACGGCGGGGAATCTGATCTCCGGGGCGGCGGACGCTGCGAGAAAAGTAAAAGGCGCTTATTCCGTCCAGGCCCAGATGGACGGACTGATGTCCCTTCTGACGCTGAACGTCACCAGGCAGGTAGTCTTCTACTGGGCAAAGATGTGTTTCCGGGGGGAGCTGGTCAGCGTGAACAGCCGCTATACCATGTTTAACAAGGACGGCAATCCCATCCGCGGTGTGGCGGACCTGGCCATCTGTCAGGGAGGAGAAGAATTCGGCTACGAGGAAACCTACTGGGAGGAAGCTTTTACCAGAGCGTTTGGAGATTCCCTGGAAGACAAGGTGACCGGGAAGGTGGGAAAGGCGGCGAAAGCCATGCAGAATCATCTGTTAAACATTCATTTGTAGGAGGCGTCTTGATCTATGGCTGTGACATCCATGCTGAAAAATGCCGCGGAAAGCGCCGGCGGGCATATTGAGAAAGCGATCATAGAGATCATCGATCTAAGGGGCAGGGAACTGGTCGTGGAGCCGCCGGTGTCCATGGGAGGCTCAAAGGTACCGGGCCTGTCGGCGCTGTCTACTTTCGGCGGGATGGAGGCGCTGACCGATGCGGCGGCTTCCGTGCTGGAATCTGCTCCCAGCGGCCTTTTGCCCAGTCTCACGGGAGCTACAAGAAAGTGCTTTTATGTACAGTTCAATCCCAGCGAGCTGTCTCTTACCGGATACGGAGGCGGCCGTGTGGCCAAGACGGATTTTTCCGACAAGGACGGCAAAGGGGATATCCGTTTCGAGTCGGCGGCGGTGCGGATCACTTTAAATGTGAAGCTGATCTTCGACAAAGTGGACCCCCAGGATGCGTTTATGGCGGAGAAGCTTGGCACGTCGATGACGGGGATGGCCCAGGGGGCGGTGAGGAGTGTAAAAAAGGCGGCCGGAAAGAAGGATGATTCCGTGCAGACGGAGGTGGAGGGCTTCATCGCCGCCCTCCGCTCCAAATATACCAGACGCATCACCTTCCACTGGGGGACGATGAACTATGCGGGAGTCCTGAACCGGGTTTCGGCTCAGTATACCATGTTCAACGTCAGAGGACAGCCCGTCCGGGCGGCGGTCTCCCTGTCCCTGGTGTGTGCGGATGCGGAGATTTCTCCCAACAGTATGGGCATCTGGCAGAAGCATTATGAAGAGGCGTTTCAGGGCGGGAGCAAGAGCTATGTGAAGGCGGCTCAGAAAGCGGGAAATCTGCTGAATATCAATCTCTAGGGGGCATTATGGCGGCATATGACTATGAGGGACTGAAGAAAAAATACGAGGATTTTGCCTATCCTGTCATTCATGTACAGATTGGGGGGAAAGATTTTCAGGAAAACAAAGCCGGACTTCGGCTCTCCGATGTGGAAGTGGAGATGACCAGCGGGTTCGAGGCGGCCATGGCCACCTTCTGGATCTACAACTGTTATAACCAGGTTACCTGTGCGTTTGCCTTCGACGATCTCAAGAAATACATCTGCATGGGTTCCTCTGTGATCATAAGCATGGGTTACGGCGTGCGTGTACGGGAAATCTTCCGGGGATTTATCTCCAGAGTCAACTTTGTGTTCCGTCAGGAGGAGATGCCCGGAGTGGAGATCACGGCCATGGATGTGAAGGGCATCATGATGGCGGGGAATTATTCCAGGCAGTTAAAAGCCGTCAGCTTTTCCGACGCGGTAAAAGAGATTTTGAGCAGTACCGCCTATTCCCGGCTTCAGTCCAATGAGATCATTACGGGACGGGAGATCCAGGACACGCCGGACAAACAGCGGCCAGAGCTCCGGGGAGAGGAGAAAGCCAGCGACCGGACCATCGAGATGGTCTGTGAGAGTGATTACGAATTCGTGGTAAAAGCGGCGAAAAAATACAATTATGAATTTTTCTCCGTGGGCGGAACCGTGTATTTTCGGAAGGCCAAGAGCAATCAGGAGCTTTTGATGGAGGCGGCGCCGGGGAACGGCCTACGAAGCTACGAGATCGGGTATGATTTCACCGGAATTGTGGAAAAAGTAGAGGTCCGGGGGATGGACGCGGGGAAATCCAAGGTGATCAAAGCTTCCAAAAAGATGAAGAATAAGCTCTCTCAGGGAAACAAGGCAAAGCCTTTGATAAAAAATTCACAAAAGGTGTATATTGACCCGACCGTCACATCCAAAGAGGAGGCGGACTATCGGGCGGATTATCTGGCGGAAGATATTTCCTACCGGCTGGGGACGCTGGAGGCGGAATTTATCGGGCTTCCGGAGCTGACGCCGGGCCGGTTTTTGAAGATCAAGGGACTGGGAAAGGCTGTGTCGAATACTTTTTATCTGGTCACCGTGCGCCATATCATGGATGAGCGGGGCTATATCACGAAGGTCACCGGGAAGGCGGCCGGCATGGAGACGGAAGGAATCGGATGATATGGGACTCTTTGATGTCATTGACGATATTGCGGAAAAGCAGGTGATGAAGACCGACACCGGCGACAACCGGATCTTCGGGGTCGTCGTCGGCCGGATCGCCAAAAATTATGACAAGGATATGCCCGGACGGGTGTGCGTCTGCGTGCCGGTGCGGGATCAGGATGCCAATGAGCTAAAGTGGGCCAGAGTCGCCATGCCCTCCGGAGGGTCCGGCTGGGGACATTACTTTTTGCCGGAGGCCGGGGATCAGGTGCTTCTGGCGTTTGAACAGGGAAATATCGAGAAGCCCTACGTCATCGGCTGTATCCCCAAAGACAGCGATCAGATCCTGAAAAAGTCGGTGGATGAAGACAATCAGTACAAGAAGATCGTGACCAGGAACGGCAATACCATCTATTTTGAGGACAACAAAGAGGGCAGCGGGGACAAAGACAAGATCCGCATCACCACGGCGGGAGGCGGTCACCGGATTGAGCTGGACAACGAGAACAAGATGATCCTTCTGTCGGATGAAGAAGGGACGAATCTGATCCGGATGAAGACCGGGGACGGTCAGATGGAGATCACGGCGGAAAAGAAGCTGACCATCAAAGTAGGGGACAATATCGAGCTGATCCTCAACGGGAGCAACGGCGCCGTCTCCCTGAAAGCGTCCAAGATCAACATCGAGGCCAACGGCAATATCGAGGCCAAAGCAAACAGCGCCATGAAGATGCAGGCGGGTAATGTGTCCGTGGAGGCCAATGCGTCGCTGAAGTTAAGCAGCAGCGGCCTTGCCGGTCTTTCGGGAACGCCGATCAAATTAGGATAAGCAGGAGCAAACAAGATGCCAGGAGACCATTTTTTAGGAACAGGGATGAAATTCCCGCCGCAGATCAACCCGGCCACGGGACGCTTTGCCGTCTCGTCGGAGGAAGAGAGTGTGAAAGAGTCCGTCTATCTGATCCTGATGACCCAGAAGACGGAGCGGTTTTTAAGACCGGAATTCGGGAGCGATCTGATGTCCTATACTTTTATGGATATCAATATCACTTCCGTCAATATGATGATCCGCTCTTTGACCGAGCAGATTCTGTCCAATGAACCAAGGATACAGAGCGTGTCCATCACCACGGACGAACAGGTCCGGAAGGGATGTCTTCTGGTGAACATTGACTACGTCATCAGAAGCAGCCAGGTGAGCGATCATCTGGACGTGCCCCTTTATCTGCATGCATCACCTGAGGAAGAAGCGTATGAGCCAGAACAGTATGAAACAGACCAGTGGGAATGAATGGAAGATCTTAGACCGGACCGCCGCCGGGATTGAGGAGCGGATCGGGGAGCTGGCGGCGTCCTATGCGCCGGAGTGGCATTTTGACAGGGAAGATCCGGATATCGGCTCCGTGATCGCGAAGCTGTTCGCCGGGCAGATGGAAGAGAATATCGGGCACTGCAATCAGGTGCTTGACCGGTATCACAGGGAGTTCGTGAATTTCTTAGGTCTCTCGCTCCTGCCGGCAAAGCCTGCCAGGACCACAGTGCTTCTGGGACTGGTGCAGGATACCATACCGGGGGCCGAGGTGCCAAAGGGAACCCGGTTCCTGGCGGATACGGAGGACGGAGAAGAGCAGATCGTCTTTGAGACGACCCACAGTCTGTATGTGACCAGCGCCTCTCTGGATTATGCTTTTTTGACCCTTCGTGAAGATGGGAGCATCCTGCCCGTGAAAGGCAGGTTCGAGGAGCCGAAGATCATGGAAGAGGAAGAGACGCCTCCATCCGGGAGCGATGAAGGGCAGTTTCGCCCTTTCCGTCTGTTCGGACACAGCCCAAATCTCACTCCGATCCAGAAAAATGCCCTTTTATTCTGGCATCCGGTGGCTCTGAATGTGGAGAACAATCCCATCCGTCTGAAGATCACCGGAAATGTGCCGCTGCTTGAGAAGATCCGGGACGGGGCATACCGCTTTTTGTACTGCACGGAAGAGGGACTTCTTCCGGTGGAAGAGGTAAAAGTACAGCCAGAGCTTGAAACTGTGGTTCTGAAAAAAGAGAAGAAAAATGCAGAGCTTCAGATAGAAGGAAATCCGCTGAGCCTGCTGGTGATCGAGGCGTCAGATCCGGTGACAGGCCACGAGAGAGTGACCGGGATACAGGTATCCTCTGAGGGGCAGCCACTTCCCGCACAATTTGTCAGCAACGGCAGTACGGACTTTGACGTGGACGCCTTTGATCCTTTCGGAGACACCCTGTCTTTGTTCCAGGAATGCTATGTGGGGCATCACGATTACTTCGGGAAAGCCGGGGCCGTGGTGCGGATTTGCTTTGAAATGTCCTTTAAAGAACACCGGATTCTGAATCGGGTACAGGGAGAGGACGAGAGCTTAAAGATCATCAAACGAAAACCGAAAGTGATCTGGGTGGATTCGGCGGCGGACGCCAGAGCGGAGGAAGTTTCTTTCGAATATTTTAACGGGATCGGCTGGAAGAAGCTTACCTTTATGCAGGAAGTGTCCGGCCTTTTCCGGGGAGACCAGGGGGGCGTTCGTGAGATCTCTTTCGTCTGCCCGGAGGACTGGCAGGGGACGGAAGCAGGAGCCTATCAGGGAAGATGCATCCGGATTCGGCTGTTAAAATCAGACAACTGTTATATGCGCCCGTGTATCCACCACTATCCGCATGTGGAGCGTCTGAGCGTCTCCTTTTCCTATGAAGGCCGCTATATGGAGCCGGCGTATCTTTACTCCATCGCGGGGACAAAGCGGATAGACCTGACCCGAAAGGTGAAGGAAGGCCGCGCGTTCACGGCATTTTCCAGAGGGGAGTACGAGGAAGACGCCCTCTATCTGGGCTTTCAGAAGAAGCTGGAAGAAGGTCCGGTCAGTCTCCTGTTCCGAATCAAAGAGGGAATCCGCTACGAAGGGATCCGGTGCCGGTTCGAGTACAGCACGAAAAAGGGTTTCTGTCAGATGAAAGTACTGGATCACACCGGAGATCTGTCCCGGTCCGGCACCGTACTTTTTATGCCCCAGGCAGACATGCAGGCCGTGACCCTGGAGGGAAAGACGGCTTACTGGGTCCGCATCACCCGGATTGCCCGGGAGGACGAAAGAAGAGAGGATACCCTGCCGGTGATCCAGGACATCTGCCTGAATGCGGTTCAGGCGGCCAATGTGGAGACCCGGGAGGAAGAAGACTATTATCTGGAAGAGATCAGGCCGGATCTTACAGTGCTTCTCGGGGTACCGGATATCCTGGATGTGGAACTCTGGGTCAACGAGAGGGGCCAGCATACCAAAGCGCAGATGCAGGAGCTGTTAAAAGCGTATCCGGACGATATCCGGGCGGAATATGATATCCTGGGGAATCTCTCATCCTTCTATGTTAAATGGCAGGAGACCGACCAGCTGACGGAAGCGCCGTCAAAGCGCTGTTATATGCTGGACCGCATGAACAGTCTTCTGATCTTCGGGGACGGCGTGCGCACCGGTCTCCCCGCGGTGCAGGATGATGTGGCGTTCAAGGTGCGGATTCGCTGCTGCAACGGAGAGAGAGGAAATGTAGGTCCCGGGCGGATCCGGGAGACCCTGGGCAATCTGATGTTTGTGGACCGGATCACCAATCCGGTGAAGGCATACGGAGGAAGCAGCATCGAGAGCATGGAGAAAGCTCTTACCCGGGGGGCCAATATTCTGAAATCCAGAAAGCGGCTGATCTCGGCTGACGACTATGTGCAGGAGATTCTGAACTTTTCCGACGTCATCGACAAGGTTCGTTTAGTGGCCGGCAGGAAGATCGACGGGAGCGTTCATGACAATGCCCTGACCGTATGCCTGCTTTTAAAAGACTTTGAGGCGGGGTCTTACTCCTTCCACAGCGTAGCGGGGATGCTGAAAAAACATCTGCTGGAAAGCTGTGAGCTGACCATTGTGCCGGAAGATCTTTCGGTGGTGGAGCCGGTATTTGCCCGGGTCTGTGTGGATATCTGGGCGGAAGTGATGCATATGGACGATGGATTTGAGGTACAGAATCTTTTAAGGGAGACGCTGACGGATTATCTGAATCCCCTGGGAGGCCGTCACGGTCAGGGGTGGGAGATCGGAGTTCTGCCGAGGCGCTCCCAGATCCTGATGAGGCTGAATGTTCTGAAGAGCAAGGCAGTAATCCGCAAGCTGGTGGTGACCGTCCGCTATACGGACCGGACGGGTACTCATGAAATGGACCTTCACGATATGGCGGAAAATCCCTGTCTCGTCTGCTGCAGCGGAAATCATCGTGTGAACATCGCCAGGGAGGTGCGGTATGCTGAATGACCGATTCGGGGAGGAGAAAACTTACGAAGAGCTGCTGTCGGAAGCGCTGATGAAGATTCCGTTCTATTCGGAGGAATGGACAAACCGGAATCCTTCGGACCCGGGAATTACCATCCTTGAGAATCTGACTGCGTTTGAAGCGCTGCAGCAGAGACGGATTTGGGAGATTACGCCGGCTGTGGTCAGGAGACTCCTGAAACTGGCAGGCTTTGAGGCCAGGAAAGGGCGGTGCGCCAGACTGCTTCTGGCGCCCGGAAGCGGGGAGCAAAAGACGCCGCTTCTGCTGCCGGCCAACCAGCAGTTTTGGCTGGGGGATCTATGTTATGAGACCAACCGGAACATTCGGCTTCCGGCCTGCCGGCTGACCGGCGTCTACCAGGGACAAAAGAATCATATGCACAACGTCTCCTATCTTCTGGATCGGGAAGTACGGGTGCCGGCCTGTGTCTTTGGCAAACAGCCGGAAGAAGGCGCAGTGCTCTTGTTTACCATGGACGCGCTCCCCGCTCCGGGGGAGGAGCTGATCTTCTATATCACCGTGGCGGACCGGCACAACCGGAATCCTTTCGGGGAAAAGGCAGACAGCACTTTTGCCCGGATTCGCTGGGAATGTTATACCGCCCAGGGATTTGTAAAGATGCATGTCAGAGACGACACGGGAGGGCTGCTGGTCAGCGGAGAACTCAGGATGCGTCTGCCGGACGCGGAGGCTCTGCCCTGTGAGGATGCGCCGGGCGGAGCGTATGCCATCCGGGCCGTTCTGGAGAAGGCGGACTATGACGTGCGGCCAAAGCTGGTGCAGATCGACGGGTTTCTCTTCGAGGTATGGCAGAAAGAAACGTTATCTGCCTGCTATACCTTCAATAAGGTGTCGTCGGCCAGCCTGCCCGGACACCTTCTGGGAGAGGGATATGTCACAGTGTTCTGTAAAGAAGAAAAAGGTTCTTCCTATAAAAAATATGAGCCCTGCCGTATCCCCGGGGAAAAAGGAAGATTTTTTGAAGTCCGGGAAGACGAAGGAGGGCAGGTAACCTGGCTGTTCGACCGGCGGAAGTTCGGTTACGGGCCGGCCAGAGTGAAGAATGCCATCAAGATCGTCGTATATCAGGAAGCCGTGATGCGCCGGTATACGCTGGGCACGGTTCTGGGATGCGACCATCAGAAGATCCCTCTTCCCGCCGGACACCTGGCGGCGGAATCTTTCTGCATTATTGCCGGGAGAAAGGATGACCGCGGAGAGGCGATCTATGATTTCGTCCGGCCGGGGCGTTATGGGGAGAAGGATCTGACTTATGAGCTGTATGAGAACGACGGATATCTGATTATAGAAGATGCGGGCGACTATATCGGCGCCAGCCTGTATATGGGAGCCTTTGCTGTCACCAGAGGAGCGGAAGGCAATATTCGGGAGGGCAATACGCTGACGGCCGCGGGACTTCCTGGCTCCTTATATTTTTACAATCCCAGACCGGGAGCGGGCGGCTGCCATCGGGAGAGCTTGGAGGAAGTGAAGAAACGGTTCCTTATGGATCTGAAAAAGCCTTTTGCGGCGGTGACGGCGGAAGATTATGAGCGTCTGGTGATGGAAACACCGAAGCTTTGTATCCGAAAAGTCCGGGCGTACGTAAGCGGAAGCCAGAATCTGGTCCGGATCGCGGTGATGCCGGGGACGGATGAGGCGTTTCCTGATTTGTCGGAGGTCTACCGCCGGGAGATCTTAAGACAACTGGAAGAGAGAAGACTTCTGACCACCCGGATCGAGATTCTGCCGCCGGTATACACGCCGGTGGATGTGCAGGGTACCATCTATGTGAAGCGCCAGTATGAGAACAGTCTGGTATTGATTGAAGAGACCATCCGCAGGAAAGTGGACTATCTTTCTTCGGGCCGGAATTTCGGAGAGGTGTTAAAGTTTGACGAGGTCTTTCATGAGATTGAATCTCTGGACTGTGTGGAATTTATCTATGAATTGTCTCTGTATCCGCAGAATCCTGGTCTGGCGAGGCTTGTGGAGGCAGATATTGTGCCGGGGGAAAACTGTCTGTGCTATGCGGGAAATATCCGACTGCAGACAGGCTGATCAAAGAAAGGGGGGTGGACCGCCATGGCAGGCGCATCCTATTCCATAAAAAAGAACCGGATTGAGAGAGGATGGCATCCGGGGTTTGTGCTTGACGGGGACGGAACCCTGCGGCTTGATCCCGGGGAAGGCGTCCATATGCTGTATCTTCGGGCCGTCGACGGCGGAGAGGAGGGCGCTTCCTGGGGAAGGCTTCGCTTCCGGGTCTCCTGCCCGGAGGATACGGTCTATTATCTCTACGCGGCGGCTTTTGACCAGGATTCCTTCTATCGGAGAGAGCAGCCGGTGCGGATCGAGGATTTTCTGTGCGACCGCCGGGAGTCCCACGAGATTAAGCGGCAGTTTATGAAGGAAGCGGGTTTTTTAAAATTCACCAATCAGAAGGATGTGCTCTTGTATGAGCTCCAGGGAAGAAACCTTTATCTGGTGCTGGAAGTCCAGGGAACGGGAGACTTTTCCATGGGGCAGATGCGGGTGGATCAGCAGGGAGATCCTTTTATGAATACTTTTCCGGAGATTTACCGGGAGAGGGGCAGCTTTTTTCACCGCTATCTGTCGGTATTTTCCAGTATCTACGAGGATTTTCAGGAGGAGATCGATGATCTGCCAAAACTCCTGGACCTTGATACCTGTCCGGCCTTCCTGCTGCCGGTCTACGCTTCCTGGCTGGGCCTTCGGGTGGGGGAGAATTTTCTGGAGGAGCCGGTTCTTCGGGCTTTGGTGAAAGAGGCCTTTTCCCTGAACCGGATCAAGGGCACGAAGGCGGCTCTTTTGAGGATTGCCCGAATCGTGCTGGGAGAAGAGGTGGTAGTGCTGGAGCGGAATGTGATGAGCGCTCACATCCGGAAGGAGCAGCTTAAGCAGGTGAACCGCCTGTACGGCGGCACGGTTCATGACGTGACGATCCTGGTGGACCAGGCGCTCACCGAGGTGAAAAAATCGCAGCTTTTGTTTCTTCTGGACCAGTTTCGGCCCATCCGTTCTAGGATCCATGTGGTCTGTCTTAAGAAGACCTGCGTGCTGGATTCCTATTGCTACCTGGACTGGAATGCAGGGATTCCCTGGCAGGGAGAGGGGCGTCTGGACCGGGAGATGGAGATGGACGGGGCGGTTTGCCTGCGGTGATATTTTAATGATAAGGAGAGAGGATTATGACGATTGCGGAGACGAGAAGAGAGGGTATGGTGCAGCTTGATGTGGAGGGAAGGGTGGATACGAATACGAGCCCGGAGCTTCAGAAGAGGATTCTGCAGGCGTTTCAGAAGGGGAGTACGGTGATTTTGAATCTGGAGGCGGTGGATTATATCAGCAGTTCGGGGCTTAGGGCCTTGTTGATCGGGCAGAAGACGGCCAGCTCCAAGGGGGGCTCCATGAAGCTGATGCATGTGCGGGATTCGGTGAGGAAGGTGTTCGATATGACCGGATTTTCCCAGATGCTGACCATCGAATGACGGCATGATTCAGTTTGTGCATGTGACGAAGCAATACGAAGGCGAACCGGAACCGGTTCTTCGGGATTTTTGCGCTGTGATTGAGGACGGGGAATTTGTGCTTCTGACCGGGGAGAGCGGGATCGGGAAAAGTACCTGTATCCGGCTGCTGCTTCGGGAGATTCCGGTTACCTCCGGAGAGATCTTTGTGCTGGATCAGGAGCTTGGCGTGCTCTCGGATAAGCAGCTTCCATTCTATCGAAGGAAGTTGGGAGTGGTATTTCAGGATACTTATCTGGTCCCGGAACAGACGGTTTACCAGAATGTGGAGCTTGCCAGGCTGATCGTGGGAGGAACGAAAAAGGAAAACCGGACGGTCATCACTTCTTTGTTTGTTTTGCTTGGGATCACTCATCTTCACAATCGGTATCCCAGGGAACTTTCAGGAGGGGAGCGGCAGAAGGTCTGTCTGGCCAGGGCGCTGGTGAATTATCCGTCCATTCTTCTGGCGGACGAACCCACGGGCAATCTGTCTCCGGGGGAGTCCCGGGAGCTTCTGAAGCTTTTTGAGATGGTGCACCGGCAGGGGATCACGGTGATCGTGGCGACCCACGACAAAGAAAATGCCCAGGGACTTGCGTATCGGGAGATTGCACTGGGGGAGAACACCCACATGGACGCCCATCCGGGCTGAGACAGAATAGCGATAGAAAAATGGCGATAAGTCAGCATCAGAACGGACAGTGCCCGGATGGATAAACAGGAGTGGGGTGAGTGCAAATGCATCTGGATGCTGAAAAAAGGAGATGCGAGACTACTATATAGGAGAAGGATATGAACAAGATGCAGGATATCACACTGCAGGCCAGTGATGATACATTATATACCGTGCTGGACGCCATTGAGGCGCATCTTTGTAAAAACGGATGCCCCGATTCCGTCAAGACGGAGGTACTGATCTCGGTGGAGGAGATCTATGTGAATATTGCTCATTATGCCTACGGGGGGAAGGCGGGAGAGGCCACCGTGCAGATGGAGGTCACGCAGAATCCGCGGATCTGCCGGGTCGTGTTCAGGGACCGGGGCGTTCCCTACAACCCGCTGGAAAAAGAAGACCCCGACGTCTCGCTTTCGGCGGAAGAGCGGGAGATCGGGGGACTGGGAATCTATATGGTCAAACAGTGTATGGACAAAATAGAATACCGATACGAAGACGGATACAACATCCTGGTTATCGAGAAGCATCTTCCCCTTCCGGAGGAATCTCCTGAAACTGAAGATACTGATTCGACACATAGCCCGTGATTTCGGAGGTTCTGATCAGACTCCAGGCGTCTCCCCGTTCCAGGACGTCGCCGGTAGCGCCGGGAGACAGACGGAAGATGATCTCGGCGTCCATGCCGGGCTGCACGCGGACGTGGAGCGCGCTTTTGGTATTCAGGGTCACAAAGGTATAAGATACCGGCGCCGGGTCGGCGGCAGGTTCCGTTGTTTCCTCCTCTGAGGGAGCGTCCGGTATCACGGAATCTTCCGAAGCGTCAGCAGAGTCTTCCGCTTCTTTGGCGGAAGCAGATACCGGGAAGACAGACCCGGAGGCCAGAGGGTTCTTCGCCAGGGAAGAGCCGTACAATAACAAAGCAGAACAGATCAGGCAGCCGGCCAGAATATAGAAACCTGCGATGACATAGCCGGGGAATCTTTTTTCTTTTTCATATTTTCTCATGGTAGGTGTCTCCTCGTTTTGTCAGGTTCAGTCACGATAGGATTATGAATGACTGTATTTATCATAGCACGATTTCAGAAGAAAGACAACGAAAAAAGGAGAGGGAATGCGGGTAACGGACAAATTGATTCAGGATGCGAAGAAAAGAGAAAAAAGGAAAAAAATACAGGGGGATGAGGAGGAGGAGACCCTCACTTATTTTCCAAGAACGCGTCAGAGGGCGGTGAATCAGGAGCCGGGAGCGTTCGGCTCGGCGATGGGAGAGGGGATCAATACCCGGAAAAGTGTGTTTGACGATACGGCAGTCTTTGAGACGGGCACCGGACGAAAGATGAGATAAGGCTTCGGGAATTCGCGCCATGGTCTGGCGATTTTAAATGGGAGGAATGAATATGCCACGGGAAAAAAAGACATTGCACAAACAGTCCGCAGAGCTTAAGCATCCGATGAATATCAATCGGAATCAGGACTTGAATCAGAATGCGAATCCGGCTCCGCTTCCCAGGGCGGAGACGGAGGAGGAGAGGACTGCCCGGCTTCAGGCAGAGGCCAGGCTTCAGGCCAGGGAACACCGGGAGAACCGTATCCGGGCCGTCCGTGAGAACTGCCGGATCATCATGCCGGAGGTGGCCTTTACCCGGCGGAGCGTGAGCGTCCAGGGAGAAGCCTATGCCGAAAGGTCCAATGAGAGCATCGGCGCGGGGAAGAGAAAGATGCGCCGGGGCTGGAAGCGGTCCGCTCTGTATCAGAAGGAGGCCAACGCCAGACTGGTGGAAAACGGCGTGGAAGCCTTTGAGGCGGGCCAAGCGGAGCTGCTCAGGGCTCATCCGCTGCTGGCGTCGGGATATTCGGAAGAGGAGGCGCAGAGAACCGCGCTCTTTCTGACCGGGGAGCAGGAGAAGGACGAGGAACTGATGCAGCAGGTATTCGCACAGAGGCAGGAGGCTGCGGCGCGGATCTGTGTGGACCGCTTTATGGAAATAAAACTGAATTTTGACCTGCGGTCCGACCGGTCTTTCGGGGAAGCCTCTTCGGAACTGGAAGGGGTCGCCCGGAAGACCCGGGAGATGAAGCGCCTGCTGGAGAGATTCCCGCGGCTGCGGGAGAATCTGACCGAGGATCGGAAGGTGGATCTGGATACGAAGCTTGAGGTGGCGGAGGATCTGTCCAACTATTATGAGATACGCAAAAAAATCGTTACCAACGCCCGCTACCGCAGCCATTATAATTCGGAGATCTCCTACCGCTATCATGAGAGCGACACCCTGGAGGCCAAAAACCTCACCATGCTTCTGTGGCAGGCGGAGCAGTTAAAAATCAGCCGGGGTCTCTCTCCTTCCGCGGAATTTGCAGAGCGTTTCCAAGCGTATCGGGAGACGACCCAGGATCAAAACGAAGCGGAGGAAACCCGCGCCGCCAGGGCGAGGCTGCGGGCGGAGGACGCCGAACTCAGCAAAAACGATGCCCGGATCGAAGATTCCAGGCATGCGAATTATTTTCGGGAGCTTGCCCAGGAGGAGAACCATCCGATCATACAGCGTCTGGTCCATGAGGGCCGCTATCAGGTGACCTGGCTGGACGGCGCGATGTCGGAATCTTTTGTGAGGAATCTGGCCGTTCTGCCCCGGTGGAAGGCAGTGCAGCATACCGGTCCGGAGACGGTCCGGAGTATGGTGGAGAATCTGGCGATGAAACCCCAAAATATGGAGGATCAGGAAGAACTGGAAAGATGCCGGGACGCGAACCTAGAAGGGATGAGACAGTTCAAGGCTCTTTTGAAAAAGCAGATGAATTATCTGGCGAGAAAATACGGGAACGGCCTGCCCCTGATCTCTCCGGAGGAGCTTGCGCAGCACAGCCACGAGTTTGTCAACGATTTCACCAACATGCAGGGACTGGGCGCGTTTGTCGATTATCTGAAAAAGCTTCCGGGTATGTTCAATCCAGAGGATGAGAGCGATCTTCAGATGGAATGGCTGCTGAACTACTACGACCGCTGCGTGATGGTAGAAGCCGGAGAGCGGAGAGGCTTTCTGGCCGAAAGTACAGGCAGCGCCACTTATTCCGACTACAAGAGAAGAGTGGCGGTGGGGAACGTGGGCGATAGACGGAGTGCGGAAGCGGCGGCCCGGTTAAGCGGTACCATGCACCTTGACATTCGGTGGGATACGGTATTTGATGAGAGCGATCTGAGGGCGGAAGAGATTCCGGCAGCGATTAAGCAGGAGAATATGGCAGAGAAGATCGGGCAGATGTCGGCGGAGGATCAGGGAGCGAGGATGTGGAGCCGTCTGTTCCCGGAGACCCGTCAGATGACCCGTCAGGAGGCCGCCACATACTTTGTGGAAAAAGCGGCGAAGGAAAAGCTCGACAGCATGAGCAGGGAGGAATTGTCCAGAAAGGCGTGTCTAAGCGACGGCTGGAGCGAACAGGAATTTGCGGAAGCCTGGCAGTACTTAAAAAGCGCCCCGCTCAGAAGGAAAAGAGCGCTGGAAAAGTGGAGGACGGACCATCCGGGACGGCCTGATCCCGTGGTCGCTCTGGCCGGCAACGAGAGGCGGGAGCAGGACGCCCTCAGAAAATACGAAGCGGCCGTCCGCGTGAATATGGCGGAGGAGCTTCGGAACCGGATCATCGGCCTGCCCGCAGAACTGAGAGAGCAGGATGCGGAACTGATAGAGTTCCTTGAGGCTATGGACGAGGATCTGATGCAGGCGCAGCAGACGTATCAGGAACGGCTGGAGCAGATGAATCCGCGGGTGCAGGCACAGGCAGAGACGCAGCAGCAGCTGCAGCAGCGGCGTGCGGCGCGGCTCACAAGAGAGGACGCCATTTCTTCCTACTCGGATGAACGCAGCAGGCGTTCCAGAAGGCAGCTTGAGTCCCTGAGTCAGTGGATGCGGAGATATCTTCTTAACGGACCGGCGGACGCGGTGGATGCGTATGTGGAGGGGACGCGCTATGCCGTAGGCTATACGGAGGAGCGCGAACGGCTGAAAAAAGCCATAAATGCGGTGGACGAAGCGCTTAGGACAAGGGACAATGTGGCCCTCAGACATACAAAGGCTTATTTCGAGCGGATGACCAACGGCAATCTGACCATTCCCGAGGACGCTCAGCGCCTGAACTTTGCCGGGGAAAAGCCAAAGGAGGCCGGACGCGTCCGCGGCGGCGCGCATCGAACCGAAGTGCTGAGAGCCTTTACGCACTGGAGTTCCCAGGAAGATACGCCGCTTTTTTCCCACGAGCCCACGGTCAACGACTTAAAGCAGCGTTTTGTCTCCAACTGCTATATGGTGGCGGCTACGGCAGGGCTGGTGGACCTGAATCCTTATCTGCTGAAATCCTGCCTTAAGGACAACGGGGACGGTACCGTGACGGTCCGCCTTTATCATCGTGTGGCGAGGAACCGTCCGCAGGAGGACCCGATCCTCCCTGCGGAGGAAGAGGAGCTGGAAGGATTTGAGGTGGACGATGCGTTCGAGGTCGAGCATGTGCTGGAGCCCGTCTATGTGACCGTATCCAAAGAGATCCCCCGCATCGGCAGCGCGGACGCCCTGTCCTCCGGCGCTTTGTGGATGCAGATGATCGAGAAGGCCTGCGCCTTTCTGGGGCGCGACGGAGCCACCGGCTATCGCTCTCTGTGGTACGGGGAGGGCGGCGAATTTCTGGAAAGGCTGCTGGGCGTATCCCCGGTGAACGTGGCGGAGGAGGACAGGAATGACGAGCTGTTTGAGAACATGTGCCATGCCAGGGAGCATAATTTTGTCTACAATGCCGGGAGTAAGAACAACGTGGGTGAAAGCGACGGTTTAAACGCCGGCCACGCATACACGGTGATGGGTGCGGAGCGGATCGCCGGAGAGCGCTATGTAAAGCTCCGCAATCCCTACAGCACCATGTCCCTTCAGGAGGAAGAGGGCAATGTCACCCGCACCGGCAGGATGTTTGACACTTCCTCCGATGAAACTTACGGACAGTTTTATATGAAATTTGAGGATTTTGTGCAGAAATTTGAAAGGATCACGTATACAGACTTAAGTCAGGTATGACCGGAAAGAGGCGGGGAGGACCAGGATTGACAGAAGGGGAGAGGAACATTGTTTGACAGAGAGCAGAAAAACGACGCGTTTGAGAGCTATGAAAGCTACATGGAGTATTTGTTTGCGTGCGTGAACGAGGGGATCAGCCGCTGTCTGGAGCATTTGAAGGAGATCTATGCCACAGGGCAGGGAGACTACAAGAACGTTCTCTATCCGGATCTGGAGATTGCCCACGACACCTGCAGGGAGAAGCTGAATCAGTTCCGGATACATCAGGAAGAGCAAAAAGAAACAGAAGCGGAACCGGAAGCCGTTGACCAGGAGCTTTTGGAACTGTTCGGCGATTTTCTGGAAGAACAGGGCCGGCGGCAGGAGGAAACGGCGGAAGCGGAACCGGAGGAAGGCTGGACGATGGAAGCGATGATGGACTACGTCCGGTCCCGGGCGGCGGCGGCCGCAGAGAGCGGGATCACGCTGCCTTTCTACGAGATCTGCAGGAAACTGGAATACGAACACTTCACGGTCTTCTGTCTGGCCTGCGGGATTCTCTCGTCCACCCAGACCGATTACGCGGGCGTGTTCCAGGTCATCAACGAGAACGGAGGGCTGCCGCTGCCCACCATCGAGTCCGCGGCGAAGCTGTATTATGGAGACCGTTTTTCCATCACGGGGGCTTACGGGGACATGTCCGTGTGCTTGGAGCAGCTTCTGCCGATCCTCAATCTGCAGGTCAGAGACAGCATGCCTTTTGCCACGGTGATCTCTCCCGATAAGCGGATGATTGATTACCTCTTCGGCAGACATCCTCTGCGCCTGGATGAGAATTATGTGCGGTTTATGAAGATGCTGACGCAGGATGAGGAAGAGCTTGACCCGATTCTGGCCAATCAGGGCGTGCTTGACGCCATGGAGATTTCCTATGAGGATGGAGTACGGATTTTCTCCTATTATGGAGACGAGGGGAGCGGCCGGAAGTTTTTTATCCGGCAGTTCTGTAAAAAACACGGGCTTCGGGCCGTCTCCATCAACTGTAAAAAACTGTTTGCGTATGATTTCTCCTTTGTGGATCAGGCGCTCTGGGCGGTGACAAGAGAGTGCATTCTCACGGGAGCCTGCTGCTGTCTGGATGACCTGGTCTACCGGGAGGAGGAAAAAGATAAATTTTTCGGATATATGGATCTGGCCTTTTCCAAGTTGACGGAACGGGGAATTCTGGTATTTGCGGCGAGCAAAGAGAAGCTGTCCATGCGGGAGATGACCAGGGAAGAATTCACCGAACTGGAACTTCCGACTCCGTCCAACCAGGAGCGGGAAAACTGCTGGAAGCATTTTTCCGGAAGCTATGCGCTGGAGGACGACGTGGACCTTTCGGAGATAGCGACCAAGTTCCTGTTCACGCCGGGGAAGATCAAGTCGGCCCTCCACCAGGCCAGAAGCTTTGCCGCCATGGAGCAGAACCTGAAGATCCCAAGAGCCACCCTTTTCCGGGGCTGCAACGAGCAGATGAGTTCGGAACTGACTCAGAAGGCCACGAAGGTAAAGGCGAACTTTGGATTTGAAGATATCGTTATGAACCGGGACCAGAGGGAGACGCTGGAGCACGCCATCGACCAGATGAATTTCCGGAAGAAGGTCTATGACAACTGGGATTACACGAAGAAATACCCCTACGGCAGAGGACTTTCGATCCTCCTGTTCGGAGCCCCCGGCACCGGCAAATCCATGTGCGCCCAGGTGATCGCTCATGAACTGAATCTGGAACTTTACCGGGTGGATCTGTCCAAGGTCATCGACAAATACGTGGGCGAGACGGAGAAATCCATCTCCATGATCTTTCGGGAGGCCAAAAAGTGCAACGTGGTGCTGTTCTTCGACGAGTGCGACACCCTTTTCGCCAAACGGTCCGACGACGGGGGCAGCAACCAGGCCTCCAACAACAACAAGACGGCTTTGCTTTTGCAGGAGGTGGAGGCCTACGACGGGGTGTCGGTGCTGGCCACCAACTACAAGCACAATATCGACCCGGCCTTTTTCCGCCGGATGAAATATATCGTAGAATTCCAGTTCCCGGACGCGGATACGAGAGAGATGCTCTGGAAGACCACGATTCCCAGGGGGACGCCCTTAGGGGAGGATGTGGACATCCGCTTTCTGGCGGAGAAGTTCGAGTTCGTGGGAGGCAATATCAAGAACTGTATCCTGAACGCCGCTTTTCTGGCCGCCGCCGACGGGGACGGGCAGGAGGTTTGTATGAAGCATTATCTGCAGGCCATCCGCTATGAATTTGTCAAGACCGGGAAAGTGTTCACGAGGTCGGATTTTGAGCCTTATGCTTCGCTGGTGGGGCTGTAAATATAGAAACAGGAAAACAAAAAACAGCATCAGCCCGACCGGAGCCTCGGAAGCGGCAGAAAATTCTTCCAGACGCTGGGGCGGAGAGAGCAGCAGATGCGGAACTTTAAATAGGAGAGCTATATGTGCTATGTAGATAAAACAAAGACAGAATCCGTCCAAAAGACGGAAGTGAAGCGGGAGGATCTGGAAAAAGATTACAGGGAGCGGGAGCTCCAGGCTGCCAGGGAAAGGGTGGAAGAAACAAGGCGGGATCTCTGGACGAGACGTACAAGGACGCTTCCCTTCCAATTGCCGTCCATACAGATCACGGAGGAGAAAGACGTTCTTTGGAACGGGCAGGCAGCTCCGAGAAAGTCCAAAGAAAACATCTGCTCCATAAAAAGGAAAGTGTACCGGAACATCAGCTATTCCGAACTGTATAAACGGGAACAACTGGCAAAAAGGCTGGAAGAGCGGGAGCGGCTGATGAGAGAAAGCGCAGGCCAGAAAGAACAGAAGTGGATGCATTTATATCAGCGGGATTATTCTGCAGAAGAGGTTCGTGCCATCGCCATGTTCGAGGCGACCAACGATTACCAGAACGGCGAGCTTACAGGGGAAAAAGTAAATATGAAGCTGGAATGCATCCGGCAGTTCATGGAGCTTGAGCTTCCGCAGAATCTTCTGAGGGATGAGGATTTTGTAAATCAGAGTATGGCAATGGAAGAGATACTGCAAAAGTCCGAGGCGTTTTTTGACCTGTTCCGGTGTAGTCCGGAAATAGAGGACGATATGCTCACGACCGAGCAGGGCCAGCTGCTGCGCGAGAAGATGAGCCAGGTAAAAGCCTTCACCAATTATTATCAGATACGAAAAAAGGTCATAACCAATTCCTATTACCGCAGTCATTATAATTCGGAGATTTCTTACCGGTATCATGAAAGCGACACGAAGGAACAGAAGAATCTGACCATCCTTTTATGGCAGATGGAATCCATCAAAGACAATGCGCTGCTCCTGGAACGTGCGGAGGAGAGAGAATACAGCAAGACCCTGATAGAATTCCGGGAAAACAGGAATGTTTCCGACGAAGAAGTGAGGGATAAAAGGAACGCGCTGGAGGCGCTGCGCGTGAGTAAGACTTCGGACGTCCGGAGAAACACCGCGCGGGCGCCCCAGAGAAGCCGATATATCCGGGAAGGCGTCCAGCGGTTAAAAGGGCAGGGAGCAGGCGGTCAGGAACTGCTGGGAGAGCTGACAGACCGGTTTTCAAAGCATATGCGTTATCTGGAGGATAAATATGGAAACGGCCTTGCGCTTCTGCCGCTTCGGGAACTTCTGGAGCACGAAAAAGAGATTCAGGAGGATTTTGCGGATATGGAACCGTACGGGGAACTTCTGGAGATCTGGGGGAAGAGCAGGCAGTTCGGCATGGGTATGTCAAAGTACCATAATGCCCGAAAGGCATACCATTATTACAGCCAGTGGCTGAATGCGGAGCGCAGGGCAAGGGAGAAACTGGAGAGCGAAAGCGGTATGACATACTCGGACTATAAGAGAAGGGTCATGATTAATGAGGCGCATACGGCCGTGGATTTTAACTGGCTTTCCAGGGGCGAGAAGGTAGGCGAGGCGGCCGCATACAGCGATACAAAGAGGCTGGATGTAGAATGGGGGAGCTTTTTCGACAACTCGGACGTGAAGTTTCGCGAGATCTTCTGGTCTTTTAACCAGAATGATCTGTGGAAGAAGGCAGAAGAGAGCCGAAAAGGGCTTTCCAAAGATAATTTTGAATGGCAGATGCTGTTTTTGGAAAGCGGGAATATGACGTCCGCTCAGGCGGTCCGGCACTTTGTGGAAAAGGAAGCCCGGGAACAGGTGGATGAAAACAGGCGGCAGTGGCGTGGTATGGTGTTTGCCATTGGGAGCATTGGCAGCCTGCCGGGGATAGGAACCGAGGATTTTCAGGAGCTGAACCGGCTTTACCGGGAGATCCTGGGCAGTGAGGAGCTGCAGCGGCAATACGGACTGACAAGGCCGGAGGATCTGGCCGAATACGGCAGGATTCTGGAAAGATCGGAACCCATTGCCGAAGAGCTGCATATAGCAGAATGCTATGATGAAAAGGCCTGCGAGCTGAAGGATGAGGCGTACCGGTATCAGGGGAGCGAAAATGCCTGGAGGCGGGACGAGGCGAGCGGCGACCGCAGGCTGCAGGAACGTATGTACAATAAACTGATTAGAGAGCTGGAGAATCAGGAAGAGACGTACAGAGGCAAAGTCGACGAGATTATGCACAGGTCGCTTTTTCCCCTGTTTAAAGAATTCCGGGAATTACAGGAGAGAACGGGCATGTGGAACGGACCGGATAACAAGAGGCTGTCGGACGAGGTTCTGGAACCGGAGATCAGGAGGCAGCGGCGGGGTATGAACATATCGGCAGATCCGGAAGGGAAAATCAGCCTGTCCGGTCGTACGCTGCCTGCTGACAGTCCTCTTTTTAAAACGCTTCAGGGAAAAACCTTGTCTGACGCGGGGAAGCGGGAAGAATTTCAGAGAGAAACAGAGGAGTATTGCGATCTTTACAGCCGGGACGTGGTTTACAGGCAGGCTTCGAAGGATCTGGGGACGGACGGCGAGCTGCCGGAAAATTCTCCGGGGAGGATACTGCGCGAAGAGTTAAGAAGTGGAGAACGAAAGTATATGCTCTATGATCTGGGCATGCGCAGCGAATTATACCGCTCGCGTATGAACGCCTGTCTGGAGCGGATCAAAGGTATGCTGGCATAAAAGAGAAAGAGGAGAGAAAGATGGAGATTACAATTGTAAGGGAAGAAAATCAGACTTATTTTGAACCGTTGATGCCGCAGGAAATATGGGGAAAAGCGCATTTGATTCTGGGAGCTATCGAAGAAGGAGCAGCCTGCGGGATTTTGGCGGCCAGCGAGGAGACGGAGCATATATTGAATTTGCAGTATCTGTTTGTGGCGGAAGGCTATCGGAGAAAGGGGATCGCCACCGCTCTTCTGGAGGGGCTGCATGAGATCGGGAAATATTCCGGGATCGACCTGACGGTCTGCCAGTATGCGCTGAACGAGGAACAAAAGGATCTGGATCTTTGTCTTGCCAGGAACCTTTTTGAACTGGACGAGGTCCGGACTCCGGTGTACCGGACGGCTTTCGGGGATCTGTCTCCCCGGTATTTCGGGAAAAAAACGGAAGGGAACGACTGGAAAAAAAATGTTGTGCCGCTGTCGGAGGTGACGGCCAGAATGTGGAACCGTTTTGCGGAAAAGCTGGAGAAGCTGCCGGAGGATGAGACGGCTCTGACAGAACTGGAGGTTAAATACGTGTATGATCAGGAAGCCAGTTTTCTGTTGGTGAAAAAGGGAGAACCGGTAGGGTGCATCCTGTTTGAACAACTGGAAAATGATTTTCTGCTGTCCTACTTCTGCGTGCTGAAGGACGCCTCCCCCGTGGATATGATGCAGCTGTTCCAGGCCAGCTACCAGAATCTGAAAACCCGCTGCGGCGATTCTTCCTGGATCTACATCAATGCGCTGACGGAGACGACGGAGAAGATGGTGAAAAATTTGACCGATCAGAAGGCGGTCCTTCGGGGGCAGGCGGTGACCAGATACTATTACTATTAATGTGCCGTCGCGCAACGACGATAAACAGGAGGTGAGAAGATGCCGTTGACAAAGGAAGAGAGGAAGGTACTGGACAGCGTCCAGATCATGTTTACAAAGCAGGAGGACGACTATCTGGCGGCCCATGCCAGTAAATTATACAAAGCGAACAAAGCCATGGGCGATCGTGCCGAGACGGGGGCCAAGAGGGAGAGGAGAGAGCGGCTGGAAAAAGTCAGTCAGATCAGAAAAAACAGCAGCATTCAGCTTCCGACGGTTTCCCTGCAGGGCGAATCCTATGGAACTTCCTTTAAAGAGAATATAGGAGCAAGAAAGAGAAAGTCCCGCTCCAATAACCAGAAGTCCAGGCTCTACAGAAAGAGAGTGAACGCCAGTACGGTGGAGGAGGCCAGTGGTGTCTGGGAGCAGACGCTTGTGGGCAGGACGAGGGATCTGGAGAAACCGGAGGGCTGTCTGCCGGGGGATTTCCGGGCGCTTTCCCAATTCCTGACAGAAGACAGGGACCATAACAGGACCCTGATTCCCGGGCAGATGCAGGAGGGGAATCTGACCCGGGAACAGATCGCTTCCTGTATCAGCCAGTACATGGCGCTTGACATGGGAGTGGACCTGCGTACGGATGAAACGATCGCAGAAGAGAGCGTCCGCCTGGAGGAACTGGCCGGGAAGACGGAAGGACTGCGGCATCTGCTCGACGGCCATCCGGAGATGACCGCCCAAATGACCGAGGAAGAGAAGCAGAACCTGCTGGTAAAGCTGGATATGGGAAATCAGATTGCGGAATATTACGCGATTCAGAAAAAGGTGATGACGAACAGCTGGTACAGAACCCATTATAATTCGGAGATCACGTACAAGTGTCATTTAGGGGATACCCTGGAACAGAGGAATCTTGCGCTTCTTCTGTGGCAGGCGGAATTTGTGAGAAACCGGGAAGCGTTTCAAGACGACAGAGCCGGGAGAGACTGGCTGCTCGGTTATAACGAAGAAGTCAGTAAGCAGGAAGCGAAAGCCGAAGCGGCTGCAAAGGCGTGGATACAAAAGGCGCCCAAGACGATCGAATTCGGAAAAAGCGGCGGCGCGATCCCGGATTCCCGTCATGCGGAGTATTTCCGGCAGCACAGCGACAAAGAGGATCCCGTATACCGGCGGATCAGAACCGATGATTATTATGTGGTGGGAGAGCCGCATGCCATGCATGAGGGCTTATGCCGGCATATCGCCAATCTGCCCCGGCTGGAAGCGATCCAGCATATGGATAAGGAATCGTTCCAGCAGATGATGGACGATCTGGTAAGACTGCCTGTCCACATGTCTGATCCGGAGGAGGTGGAAGCCTGCCGGCAGGCAAATCTGAATGGGGTGCGGATGTATAAGGATCTTTTGAAAAAGCAGATAAACTATTTGAAGAGAAAATATGGAAATGGTTTTCTTTTGCTTCCCCCTGATGAATTTACGCAGTATGCCGATGACTTTGAACATGATTTTACCAATATGCAGGGGATGTCCTTTTTTGTGAAATATTTAAAGAAGCTGCCGGGAATGTTTGACCCGGATGATTCTGCGGACCGGGATCTGGAACAGTGGATCACATATTATCAGGCGATCCTCGTTTCGGACGGTTATGCCAGAACCGATTACAGCAAAGGGACCCATAAATCTTTTTCGTCGTATAAGCTGGGCGCCATGTTCACTACGATGAACGGGGAGGAAACCAGAATGGATGTCATCAAAAGTTCGGGTGAGCTGCATCTGGATGTGCGCTGGGGTACGTTTTTCGATGAGAATGACGTACTGTTTGATGAAGTGCTTAAGTGCGCCGGACGCATACCCGCAGACCGCTTACAGGAAGAGGACTTAAGGCATTATACCTGGAACCAGCTGACGGAGGAGACCCGGCGGATGCCTAGGAGCGAGGCAATCCGTCACTTTATTGAGAAGGAATATGTCATCGCGCAGGAGAAGCAGGAGTTTGACAGTGATCTGCAGGGCCGTGTGCAGACGGCCGGCAGGATGCTGGAAAAGCTTGATCAGCGCCGGACGGAAAGCGCAGGTGGCGCCAGGGCTCTGTACGACCAGATGTGCACGGACATTGCAGACTGGCTGCGGGAGAACAGAGGGTATTGACCATGCCGCGGGAATAAAGGAGTGAAGATATGGGAGACGCATATACGAAGGAAGCCTACAAAATCATCTATCAGCATCCGGACTGGCAGTCGACGGCGCAGGAATATGAAGACAGGTTCGCCGCCAATCTGTACAACTCTGCGCCTGTGCGGCAGGCGGCCGCACAGGCCCTGACCAAATTGAGCGGGACGCTGACTTCCTATTACCGGGTGAAGAACCTGAACCAGGAGCAGTCGGAAGATCTGGCGGCGGTAGGGCAGGTGGCGGAACAGATCAGCGGACGCACGCCTGACGACTGGAAGGTGCTGGAAGGCGCCCTGCTGCAGAGAGACAGCGGAAGCGGAGCCGGGCAGATCGGCCGCTGGCAGCTGGGGGATTACGTAGAGGGGAAAGAGGCGGCAAGGCTGGGTATGGAAGGAGATTACGTGCTGTTTGAGCAGGACGCGGATTTCCTGAATCGGCAGAATATCCAGAACGTCTTTGACAACGGCAATCTGCGGGAACAGATGACCATGCTCTATAACGGGATGTTCATCAACGGCGGCAAGACAAGAGAGCAGATCGAAGAGAGCCGGTCTTTGAAGAACCTTCTCCTGAATATTACTGAAGAGGATCAGGGGAAAATGAACGAGATGGGGGCGGACTCTCATATTCGGTTTGACCTTCTGCAGGAAATGGGGCATTATGAAAAGAAAGAAGATCTGTTTGACACCTACTCCATGGCCAGAGACTTGAAGCGCGGAAAAGATAAGATCAAGGGTAAAGGGAACTGGTTTAGCAGGTGGGCGTCCGGGATCAGACGGGCCTTCTCCGCGGCCTTTTCCAGTAAATTTACCAGAAGCACGAAAAAGAAGGCAGAGCAGGCCGGGCTGGGACGGGAGCACTATGAGCGGCTGGGGATCGGCCTGTCCGAGCGGGAGATGGCCAACGGGCTGGATGAAAACGGGAACCTGAAATGGAAGGAAGGACAGTCTTACTTCCGGATGGATACGCCGGTGACGGCGGAAGGAATGCTGCAGACCGCGGGGCCCTCCGGGACGACCCTGCGGATGCTGGGGGCCTACCGTCTGCTGGGAGCCGGCAAAACCGACCTTTTGAACTTCCGGCTGGCGCTGATCGCCTGGATGGTCAGCAGCAGAGACCATTCCATCTACGAGATCCTGAAAGGCTCCCACAATGCCGGAGTCAAGGGCCGGGAGGATCTGTCCGAGGCCGCCAATATGTACCGGACCATAGATCCGCTGTTTGAGGATCTGATCCGTGAGGAATTTGCTCCGAACCGTCGGTTCCCCCATGAGACGATCTATCTCAAGATGGTCGATCAGCAGGCGAAAGATATGGGCGGAGAGGGGATCACGGACCCCGAGAATGAAGAAGACGTCTTTGGGGGAGTGCCTGCTTACGGATATGCCGCAGGGGTCTATAGCTCCTCTTTGTATAAGATTATGAATACGTCCTCCAAATACGGAGAGCTGGCCGGACATATCAGAGTGTGGCTGATGGATAAGACTCTGCCCAAGGATGTCTCCGAAGAATACCGCAGGGAGACGAAAGGAGTGCAGAAAACGGCATTTGACATGGCGAAGGTGACCCAGCGGATGCTGTCGGAGGGGCTGGAGGCATGGGGAAGCTATGCGCCCCCGGTGCAGGAGGGACAGGAGGAGCTGGAGTCATACAGCCCGCGGCGGGCCTATCAGGAAGAGGGGTATAAGGATCAATGGATGGACCTGTCCCATGCGTTCCGCGGCATTACCTACCGGGGAGGCAAGATGGGCTCCGCCATGAGGAGCGGCGGAGGCTTTGTCACAAACAGCTTTTACAGCACCTCGCTTCTGCCGTCGGTGGCCATGCATTTCTATGATCTGTGCAAGGAAAAGGAGGAAGACAAAGCGATCTTCCGCTTTCGGCTGGAGGGAAAGGGCGCGATTAACATTACCGGCGTGTCTATGTACGGCGAGGAGGAGATGGAGGTGCTGGTCCCCAAAGGATCGAAGTTCCAGGTTCTGGGCGCGCCCCAGCCTGCTTACTATAATAAGATAACCGGGGAAGTGTTTGAGGAAGCGAAGCTGTCGGAAGAAAAGCTGGAGTCTGTTATGGACGAACTGGAGTATGGCGAGGACGGCTTCTGGCAGAAAGTGCAGGTCGTGGATCTTCAGGAGATCAGTGGTCCCGGCGAGGAGCGGCGGAAGAGGTCGGAAGCAAAGGACAGGAAAGGGCTGCAGGAACTGATACGGCTGAAGGAACTGTGGGAAGGAGCCGGACATACCGCTTAAGAAGGATTCCATCTGTGCGGGGGGATGCTCCGGGCAGCATCCAATCTGACTCCACAGTGGGAAAAGGCTTTAAGAAAGGGGATACCGATGTCGAAGACTGGGCAGGATACTTATGGTTTTATCGAATTATATTTTCCGGGACAGAAGGAGGAACCTTTTGTCTCGGAAGCAGAGCAGTGGAGCGCTTGGGAGCGTTTCATCGATCTGCTGTGCATGATCAGTCTGGTGATGAAGGAGCAGAAGCTTCCGGAGAGCCTGGGGAGGATCGGATGTCTTCTGGAGGACGAAGCGCTGGTCAAGACCCTGGAGCCAAGGGAGAAAGCCGCATTCCCCTGTCGGGCGCGGGTGCGGCCGATCTACGAAGAACTGATCCGAAGAGGAGAGGAGGAGACACCTCTTACCCGGTTCCTGTCGCTGGATCTGAAGCCCGTAGAGACGATGGCCTTTCTCCTGGCCGCCTGCGCGGACCGCAGTCGGAAGTACGAGCGGATCTTCGGAATCCTGCAGGAGGAGAAGAGCGGGACGGCCAAGCCCACGGCGGGACTGGTACACGACCTGTGCGCGCTGTTTCTGGAGGAGTCGGAGAATTTACCGGAAATTCTTCTGGATGAAGACCGTTTCCTCAATCGTTTTCTGCTGCAGCCGGAGAGAGACAACCCAAGGCTGTCCCGTCTGTCCCGTCCCGTGACCCTCAGAAAGCCGGTACTCTTACTTCTGCACGGCAACACGGAGATGCTCGGAAGTATGGCCTGCTGTGGGGAAGTGCTCAGCGGGGGCGATACGGATGCTGTGATCAGTCACCAGGAAGCGCTGAACCGACTCAGGCAGGTCTATGTAAGGATGACCGTGCTGCAGGAGGAGGGGCTGATCTGGCTTCAGGGAGCGAGCGGAACCGGCAAGAAATATCTGGCTCAGGCCATGGGGGATTCGCTGGGGATGGACGTTCTGTGCCTTCATGTGAAAAAACTGCTGACTCAAAGTCCGGAGGCAGTGAACGAGACGCTTGCACAGGCGGTCTTAAAGACAGTGCTCGCCCATCATATCCTCTATCTGAACATGAACGATATTAGCCGGGAGGAGACAGGGCTGGTGATGCAGATGCTCACGTATTTAAGGGATTATACCGGAAGATTTTTGATCGGAGCCGACGCCTCCTGGATGGAAGAGCCGGAGATCATGGGGAATACATATCGGATTCCGGTGGATCTGCCGGGAGCGGGGGAGCAGAAAGCGTTCTGGAAACATTTTGCAGAGGAGTACCGGATCCGGTTCACGGAGGACGTCGATTTGGATCAGCTTGTTTCGTTGTATGACCTGACGCCGGAGAGGATTCGGCGGACGCTGTCCTGCGTGATGTGCACATCTCCCATGGGAAAAGACGGTTTTCTCGCGTCCAGGAAGGAACTGGAGGAGGAGATCCGGCATCAGTGCAGCGGAAGTCTGGACCAGTACGCCGTCCGGCTTCACAGTCCCTTTGTGTGGGAGGACCTTACGCTTTCTGAGGAAAGCCGAAAGCTGCTTGAGAGAGCCTGCGACCGGGTCCGCTACCGGAGCGTAGTCAATGACGCATGGGGATTCGGCCGAAAACTACCGTATGGAAGGGGGCTTTCCATCGTACTCTACGGACCGCCCGGCACCGGCAAGACCATGGCGGCCCAGGTGCTGGCAAAGGAGCTGGGACTCTCCATCTACCGCATCGACCTGTCCCAGATCGGCAGCAAATACATCGGGGAGACCGAGAAGAATCTGGGAGCGGTATTTGACGCGGCCCGGTTCTCCAACGCGATCCTTTTCTTCGATGAGGCGGACGCCCTGTTCACGAAGCGGACGGAGGTGTCGAACTCCAACGACCGTCATGCCAACGCGGAGACTGCCTATTTACTGCAGAAGATCGAGGAGTATTCCGGCGTGTCGATACTGGCCACCAACGTGATGCAGAATTTCGACAATGCCTTCAAGCGCCGGATGACTTTCCTGATCCCCATCGAACAGCCGGGCGAGGAAGAGCGTCTGGCTCTGTGGAACAAGGTCTTTCCAAAGGAGGCGCCGCTGGAAGCGGAGATTGATTTCGCCGTCTACGCGCGGGTGGCGGAGCTGACCGGAAGCGGGATCAAGTCCGCCGCCCTTGCGGCTGCATACCGGGCGGCGGCAAAGCGCCGGAAGATCTGCAATCAGGATCTGATCGAGGCGGTAGATTTCGAGTACCGCCGGACCGGACGGACCGGCGTCGATCAGGAACTGTACGCCGCACTGTACATGAAGATATGAAGCAACACTGTGAAGAGGAGAAAGCCATGCCTGATACAAGATATTTTCGGCCCAAGAAAGCGGTAAAAAAGATGAAACTGGCCCAGAGTCTTAGCCAGACGGTATATGTGTACGGCGTGACGGGACTTGGCAAAACGGCGTTTGTAAAGGATTATCTGGGCCGCAGGAAATACCTGTATTATTCCGCGGAAGATTATGTCAACTGGAATCTCCGGATGCCGGCGGAAGGGGAAGAGCAGATCATCGTTATCGACGACTTGTATCTGTTCAACTCGCCGGAGCTTCGGGAAGAGCTTTATCCGGTTCTCGAACTTTTGATGGAGCGTAAGGAAGTATGGCTGATTCTGATCTCGCGAGGCGCCGTTCCCCGCTGGCTGATGTCTCTCTACGTCAATTATCTGTTCTGTGTGATCGGTGAAAAGGATCTTTTGCTGGAAAGAGAGGAGCAGGACGCCTTTTTCGAGTCCTGGGACGTCTATCCGGGAGAGCGGCTTTCCGAACGGATCTGGAGGGAGGCAAACGGCCATCCCCTGCCTCTTAGGGTCCTGGCGCTGGAGCTTCTGCGGAGCGGTCTGGGAAGCAGAGAGTCGGATGTGGGCAGTCAGGAAATGATCTACAATCAGGCCAAGGATCAGATGTGCGGCTATCTGGAAACTCACGTGTATGACCAGTGGGATCTGGAGCTGCAGGAATTTCTGATGGAACTGTCCGTGGTGGAGAGTTTCGATATTCAGATGGCGCAGATGGTCACCGGGAAGAAGAATGTGGAGCAGCTTCTGGACCAGGCCATGGAGATTGGGGATTTTATCGTAAAGAAAGGTACAGTCTACCAATATAAGAAGGCGTTCCGGGAGTCCATGCGCCGGCGTCTGAGGAGAAGTACGAAAGCGGACCGGGTTCACCGGCTTTACTGCAACGCCGGCTACTGTTATGAAATGCGGGGCGAAATCGCTCTGGCGCTTCAAGCGTATGCGTCCTGCGGGGATGAGGAGGAGATTTCCAGGCTGCTGATCACCAATGCAAGAGAGAACCCGGCCAATGGTCATTACTTTGAACTCCGTCACTATTATCTGTCGCTGTCCGAGGATACGGTGAAGGAGAGCGCGGTGCTGATCTCCTGCATGAGTATGCTGCAGTCGATCCGGATGAATGTGGAGGAGAGCGAGCGGTGGTATGGAGAACTGGAAGTGTATGCTGAGAATCATACGGGGAGCGCCAGAAAAGAAGCGAAGAGCAGACTCTTGTATCTGGATATTGCGCTGCCCCATCGGGAAAATGTTCAGATGGTGGATATTTTTAAACATGCGTATCCGCTGATTCGGGAGCGCAGGGTACTGCTCCCGGAGTTTTCTGTCACCAGCAACCTTCCATCCCAGATGAATGGAGGGAAGGACTTCTGCGAATGGAGTAAAAGGGATAAAGAACTGGCGGCCAGCATCGGAAAGATCGTCTCGGTGGTGCTGGGAAAATACGGCAAGGGCCTGGTGAGTCTGGCCCTGGCAGAGAGCTTCCTGGAAAAGGGGATGGACAGCTATGAGATCGTCTCCCTGGCGGAAAAAGGCCGGATGCAGGCGGAGAGCGTGGGAAAGACCGAGCAGTGCTTTGTGGTCGTATGGCTTTTAGGTCAGCTTTCTCTTCTGAGCGGGCACGCGGAAGACGCGCTGGAGCGGCTTTTGAGCTTCGAGAAGACGGCCGCCCAGGAGGCGCCGAGGCTGCTTCCGAATATCAGGGCCTTAAAATGCTGGCTTTTCATGTACCAGGGGCGGATTAAAGAGGTCATGGAGTGGTCAAAGGATGCGCCGGACGAGCATCAGGACTTCTGGTCCATGGAACGCCTGCGCTATCTGGTGAAAGCGAGGATCTATCTTCTGAACGGCAGATACGAACAGGCTGTGGGACTTCTTAAGCAGCTTCTGTACTATGCGGATAGGATGCATCGAACTTATATCCGCATCGAGGCAAAGCTTCTGTTGGCGGAGGCCCTTTATCATATGGGCTGGGGAGACTGGAAGCAAAGCATGCAGGAGTGCATCACAGAGGCGCAGAGCTATCATTTTGTCCGTGTGATCTCAAGGGAGGGCGGTGCGGCGCTGAAGCTTCTGCGGGCGGAGGAATTCATCTGGACGGATCGCGAATACAAAAAACAGGTGTTGGAGGAGTGCCAGCGGATGGCGGACTTCTATCCTTCTTACCTGAAAAAGCATGCGGAGGGAGAGGTTACCCTTGCGCCCAATGCTTTGAAAATTCTCAGACTCCAAGCGAACGGATGCTCGGCGGAGCAGATTGCCGTTCAGCTGGGGATCACGAAAAATACGATAAAATATCACAACAAAGAGACCTATAAGAAGCTGGGGGTGACCAGCAAGGCGGCGGCAATCAATGAGGCCAGGAATCGGGGACTCTTGTAAAAGATCTGGGAGGAGAGTTGCGGAACTTGAAAAGGATAGAATCAGACAGGAACGAATGGCAGAGAGCGTGGGAGCGTTTTCTGGAGGACTGCGAACAGGCGGTGGAAATCAGTCGTGAGAATCTGTGCCGTCTGATGGAGGACAACAAGGACACAGAATATGGCAGAAGATATGGATTTGCCGGGATCAGGAGCACAGAGGATTATCAGAGACAGGTGCCCATATCGGATTACCCGGATTATGAGGAAGCCATTGCCCGCATGGAGCGGGGAGAGGAAGAGATTCTGACTTCCTACGAAGTCAAACACTATATCATGACTTCCGGAAGCACCGGCAGGCAGAAAAGGATTCCGCTCACCAGAGAAGCCCTTGACCGCTGCATTTTTCCTATCTACTATGCGGCGTATGCCTGTGTGCCGGGGATCGAGAGCGGGAGCTGCCTGCACTTAAGCGTCTTTCGGATGGAACCGCCGGCTTTGGAGAAGGAGACCATTCTCTCCGCAGCGTATTTCCGGGAACTCTATGACCGGGGAACCTTCCATCTGGAAGAGCGTTATCTTGGCGGAACCGGACTTCTCTTCTCCAAAGGAGTGGGGGAGGTGCCCTATGTAAAGCTCTGGATTGCCCTGTCCTCGCCGGAGATGACGGGGATACAGGCATTCTTTTTATATGATATTCTGCTGTTCCTTCGGTATTTTGAGGAAAACTGGCAGCAGGTGCTGGGAGACATTGCCTGCCGGCGGATTCCAAAGGAACGGCCCTTGTCGGATTCGGTCAGAAGGGAGCTTTTGAAGCTTCCGGCGCCGGAAAAAGCGTGGATCGAGAGAGTGGAGAGCGAATGCAGGAGCGGCTTCATGGGGATTGTCGGGCGGCTCTTTAAAGAGATGAAATTCGTCAGCGGAGTCGGCGGAAGTACGTTTACGGCCCAGGAGCCCATGCTGCGGGAGTATCTGGGGGAGGTGCCGGTTCATTACTTTACTTATGCGGCCAGCGAGTGCATGATGGGCATCACGACGCGGATGGAGAGCACGGACAATGTGCTGATTCCCCGAAGCGGATATTATGAGTTTCTTCCATATAATAACGAAGGGGACCAAAGGCCCAGAACCATGGAGGAGTTGGAAGTCGGGGCGTACTACGAGCTGCTGGTGACGAATTTCTCCGGTTTGTACCGATATCGGCTCAATGACGTGGTGCAGGTGACGGGCTTCTGCGGTCAGGCGCCGGTGCTTAGGATCTGCTTCCGGAAAAATCAGGCCATCAATATCGCCGGGGAGAAGATGGATCTTCAGACGATCTCCCTGGCGGTGGAGCTTCTGGCCAGGGAGTGCGGCGTCCGTATCCTGGAGTACAGCGTTTACGATGAGAAACGTCTGCTTCCCGGAAGATACCAGTGTTTTGTGGAGACGGACGAAGACTTTCGTCGGCCGGACGCAGGACGGATTCTGGACCGGATTCTGATGGAGCAGAACGAGGACTACAAGGACTTAAGAGGACTGGGACTGATCGGGGAGGCGTCGGTTTACCGGGTACAGAAAGGAACGCATCCCGAGTGCCGAAGGCGGTTTCTGGCGGGGCAGTCCAACCTAAAGCCCCTGCAGTATCTGACGGATCAGAGACTTGTGGAGTTTATGAGAGAAAGAGCTGCGGATCATTCCGCGTGAAGTTAGAAAGGACAGATCAACCATGTATTCCGACCAGAAAATGCTGACCAGGGTCTATTACCGGGCGCTGTTTCCCAATATGCTTTCGATTCTCGGAGGGACGGTCAACGTCCTCTTTGACGGGATTCTGGTGGGCCGAAGGATGGGCGAACTGGGGATCGCCAGTGTGAATCAAAGTCTGGCGGTCTATCTGCTGCTGTGCACCGTGGGATCGCTGATTGCTTCGGGGGCGTTCGCGGAGTCGGCGGCGGCGCTGGGGCGGAACCGTCCGGAGGAAGGGCAGCGGTATTACGGGCTTGCCCTGGAGCTGGCGGCTGCCGTTGGGTTTTTGCTCTGCGGGGCCGGATTCCTTTTGTCGGAACCCATCGCGAGAAGCCTTGGTTCCGTGGATTCCCGGGAGCTGGTGGAGACCTATATCCGGATCACGTTCCTGGGCGGCGTCTTCAAAGTGCTTCTCTATGTGCCCTTTTTTTATCTTCGGCTGGCCGGGAAGACGGCTCAGTCCGCATGGGCGATGATGACCATGACGGCGCTGAATATCGTTCTGGACTATCTCTTTTTGTTTGTCTTTGATTTTGGGATCGGGGGAGCGGCGTGGGCGAGCGTGCTGGCCACGGCGGTGGCCTGCGGGATGAGTTTCTGGTTCCTGCTCCGGTTAAAAGACGGCTTCCGATTTCGGCCGGTGTGCCCCCGCATGGAAGAGCTCCGCAGGATTGTGAAGGCCGGAAGTCCCATGGCGTCCAACAATCTGTGCTCGGCCCTTCGGATCGTACTGCTGAACGGAATCATGAATCTGGCAGGCGGCAGCTCCATGGTGGCGGCTTTTGCTGTGACCAATAATCTGAATGAGTTCTCCATCTGCATCCAGAACGGAGTCCCCCAGGCCGGTTCCGCCATGCTCGGGATCTATCAGGGGGAGCAGGACCCGCTGTCTGTGAAAAAACTTCTGAAAATTCAGATGGCCTGCGGATTCTGGCTCGCCTGGGCTTTTGCGGCGGTTTTGTTCCTGACCGGGAGTCAGGTGGGAGCTCTCTTCGGCAGTTCCATGGATCTTCGGTTTGCCGCGGGCTGTCTCGGGATCGGCGTGATCTTCGGCACGCTGAACAGCATCATGACCTACTATTATTACGCCATTATGAAGCCCGGCATGGCCAACCTGATCACGGTACTTCGGGTTCTGGCGGTGACGGTGGTGCTGGCATGGTTCCTGACGCCTCTGGGAGAGGGGATCTTTCACTTCTACTGGCTGGCGGAGCTTTTGACAGGTATGATCTGGATCGGCGCAGGGTTTTTGTCTGACCGAAAGACGACCGGGCGTTTCAGTCTGTATATGTTGGATGAGACGGCGTTTCGGGAAGGAAAATGCATCAATTTTACCGTGGCCTGCGACACCGTGGCCATCTGCGAGGCCAGCGAGAAGATCCAGGATTTCTGTCAGCGCAACGGCTTTACGGAAGATCAGACCATGACCATCAGCCTGGCTCTGGAGGAACTGATGGTCATCACCGCGGAAAAGTCCATGCACCATCAGGGATTTATGGATGTGAGGATTCTGCGCACAAAGGAAGGCGGGATCTTACGCATCCGCTCGGAGGGAAAGCGTTATAATTCTCTGGAATACGCCGAGGCGGGCATGGAGTACCTGGGCGTGAAGATGATTATGAAGATGGCAAAAAAGACGGAGTATCAAAATACATTAGGATTGAATACATTGATCGTCGTGATCTGAAGGAATGGAAACAGGAGTGAGCATATGAAAAAACATTCGGTATTAGTATTAAAAATTCTGACGGGATTCGCGGTTCTGGCGGTGCTGATCTGCGCGGCCTGCACCGGGATCGGGTATATTCAGTACCGGGCTTATATCCAGAAGCAGTATAACGATACCGCCTATCAGATCGCGGAGACGTTTCGGGGATATTTTGAGGAAGGGGAGCTGGAGCGTTATATTGCCATGGCGGCCCGGTATAAAAAGGGGGAGCTTCCCAGAGAGACGCTGGAGCAGGAGATGTACACCAGGAGATATCAGCTGCTGCAGGTACAGATGGACCGTCTGCGGGAGCATATGGGAGCCAACGATATCTATCTGGCTCAGCTGGACGTCCAGGAGCTGTATGATTTTTATCTGGAGCAGATGGACGGCGGAGCGTCCGCGGATACATCCGGGGCCGTCAAAGACTGGAATCCCATGACCTATATCATGGACAGCTATGTGGAACCCTATCGGTTCGGCGATATGGGCGGGCTGAACCCTGCGTATATTAAGGAAGCCGTGGCGCTGGCAAGAAGCGGAGAGCGCTCGGGCAGCTATTTTATCTCCAAGAGCGCCTACGGTTATAATACGTCGGCCATCCTGCCCATCGTGCTGGAGGGCAGTACGGCGGCGGTCATCGGCGTGGAGATTCCCATGGCCACGCTGCAGAAGGCGCTCGGCGACTATGTGGCCCACGCCGTCCTAAGCATGCTGGTGGTGACGATCCTCTGTCTGGCCGTCTATGTACATATCCTGTACCGCTCCATCATCGCCCCCATCAATCTGATCGCGGCGGAAGCCAGCAGTTTTGTAAAAGAAGAGAATCAGGTGTCCACGGAACTTCCGAAGATCCGCACCGGAGACGAGATCCAGACCCTGAGTGAGACCCTTCTGAAGATGGAGATGGATATCAACCACTATATTGACAATCTCACCAGGGTGACGGCGGAGAAAGAGCGGATCAGCGCAGAACTTAACGTGGCCACCCAGATTCAGGCGGATATGCTGCCGAGGATCTTTCCTGCCTTCCCGGGCAGGCAGGAATTCGACATTTTTGCCACCATGAATCCTGCGAAAGAAGTGGGCGGAGACTTCTATGATTTCTTCCTGACGGATTCCGACCATCTGGCGCTGGTAGTGGCGGACGTGTCCGGCAAGGGGATTCCGGCGGCGCTCTTCATGGTGATTTCCAAGACCCTGATCAAGAACCAGGCCCAGATGGGAGATTCCCCGAAAGAGATTCTCCGGGCGGTCAACGACCAGCTCTGTGAAAATAACGAAGCGGAGATGTTCGTGACCGTATGGCTTGGCATCCTTGAGATCTCCACCGGCGTGCTGACCGCGGTGAACGCAGGCCATGAGTATCCAATCATGAGAAAGGCCGGCGGCGCCTATGAGCTCCTTGATGATCCTCACGGATTTGTCATGGGCGTCATGCCGGGAATGCAGTATCAGGAATATGAACTGAAGATGCAAAAAGGAGACAGCATCTACGTCTACTCCGACGGCGCGCCGGACGCGGTCAACCTTAAAGAAGAGCAGTTCGAGCGGGAGCGCCTGCTCGCCTCCTTGAATCAGGCTCCGGACGCATCGCCTGAGGAGCTCCTTGGACAGGTGAAAGGTGACATCGACCGGTTCGTGGGAGACGCGGCGCAGTTTGACGACATCACCATGCTCTGTATGCGGTACTGCGGGGAGTGAGGACATATAAAATAATGAAATATTTTTGCAAAAAAGGACAAATCTTTCACTTGTAGTGAAAGATTTGTTTGACAATACAAAAATCTTTCAGTAGAATGAAGAAATATTGAATCCAAAGAGGGAGCGTGATGCCGCCATGCGCCAGTTACAGAAGATCAGAAAACTTCCGTTAAAAACCGTATATTACCTGTCGTTTTTCTTTTTGATTGTCATTCCGATCCTGACGGTGCTCAATGTGGCGCTGATCGTGCTGAATCGGCAGTTCCGCCAGCAGGCGCTGGAGAATATCAGGCAGGCGCAGGAGACGGTGATCGCAGAGCTTCGATCCGATATTGACGTGATGTCCATGCGTCTGTCCCATCTGATCTACACGAACAACAATGAGATCCTCTCCTATGCGGCAGGCACGGATACCTATGACGGGAATCTGCGGTATGAGTATGAGCAGAACTTATGAAGTAAAGGGGCTGCCGGTTACCCCTTATCTGGTTCCCCAGGACTGTGGGATGCATATGGATACCCGGTGGGTAAAGGTGCGAAGGAGCCGGGTGCTTGACAACCGCAGACAGGGGGCCTGCGCACAGGCGCTGCGGTTCCAGTTGGAGGACGGAGCCCCCTTCGCGTTTTCCTGTCTGCCCTATACGGCGGCAGAACTGGAGAACGCGCTCCATCAGGAAGAACTGTCCCCTGCCAGAAGGACGGTGCTGTGCATCTACAGCGCGGTACGCGGAGTGGGCGGGATTGACAGCTGGGGTTCGGACGTGGAACCGGCATACCGGATCAGCGCGGAAGAAGAGCATGTCTGCCGCTTTCGGATTCTGCCCATATGAGGATGACGCATCCGGATTGCGGTCTGGGCCGGAAGGCTTTCTTTGCGGGTTCCAGACTGCTGTCCGGATTTTCTGAAAAAATTAAAAAAAGGGATTGACACAAGAAGAAATCTTTGGTAATATAATCAAGCCGATTGCGGAGGCGGTCGGGAAAAACGTCGCATTTTAGAGAATGAAATCGCTTTTTAGAAATTGATTAGAAAAATTTAGAAAAAAGCTATTGACAGTCTTGAAGAGATGTGATATTATCAACTGGTCGTCGCGAGAGCGGCGGCGAGAACGTGAACCTTGATAATTAAATAGTGCTTTTATAAAGTCTTCGAAAATTCTTTTATAAAAACAATTTTTGAGAACAGCTTTTGAAAAAAAGCGACCTAAAACAGTAACGGATAGAACAGCCAAGTGTTGTTCTGGAAGGGACTGAACTTTCGTGAAAAGTGTAGTGACGACTCCGGAAAACGTTGTTTTCTGTCGTTGGTTAAAAATCACTACGTGCTTTTCAAACCATTTTATCGAGAGTTTGATCCTGGCTCAGGATGAACGCTGGCGGCGTGCTTAACACATGCAAGTCGAACGAAGCACTTAAGAACGATTCTTCGGATGAAGTCTTTTGTGACTGAGTG